>NZ_FOKP01000027.1 GCF_900112185.1 Allobosea sp. CRIB-10
CCGTCGGCCATCGCCCGCGTCAGCGCCTGCAACAGGTCGGAACGCAACGCCGCCGCCAATGCGTTCACCGGCGGATGGTCGAGGCTCGCGACGGCGACTCTGCCGCACCGTTCAAGTCGCACCGTCGTCATGGAGCTTCGGCCCTCATTATAATTCTGCAATGCAGAATTAGTTTTGATATGCAGTTCTTAGATTTGCTTCTGCCATAAGATATACCCGCATAAAAGCAAAATATCGGGAGAACGAGCAATCGTGATAATTCTGCAATGCAGAAATAATTCTGCATGTTGACGTGCGGTTCTGGCTCATGCGAAGGCTTGCGAGCGTCGGCGTGACATTCTCATTCCGGCGACACACAAACGGAGGCTCGGCGCCATGCTTCGAAGTGGGCTTCTGGCAATAGCTGGTGCGCGCGGCCAAACCCGCAGCAGGCCGGCTACCGTCAAGCCGCGCGGCACCTGCCGCTGCTCCTGTTGTTCGGCTTGTCGCAAGAAGCTCGTGGCTGCGGCCGATCCCGCCCATCACTTCGAAGGCAAGACTTAGCCAGAGCGCGATTGCAGCAATTTCATTGCGGCTCTCTCGTTAACGACGGCGCCGAATTGTCCGCGCGCAATCTGCGAGCCTCCCCGCGACCTCGGTCGAGACCACTCCGCGATCGCATCCGCATCCGCCCCCCGTAAACTTCAGACGAGACCTCTCATGGCCCTGCCCGCCCTGCTTTCCGACGCTCTCGCCTTGCCAGTCATCGCCTCGCCGATGTTCATTGTCTCGGGGCCGGAGCTCGTCATCCAGCAATGCCTCAACGGTGTCGTCGGCTCCTTTCCGGCGCTGAACGCCCGCCCCGCGGAGCAGCTCGACCTGTGGCTGACGCGGATCAAGGCGGAGCTCGCCCAGGCGAAGGCGGCCGATCCCACGCGAAAAATCGCGCCCTTCGCGGTCAACCAGATCGTCCATACCTCCAACGACCGCCTGCAGCAGGACATGGAAACCTGCGTCAAGCATGAGGTGCCGATCATCATCACCTCGCTGCGCGCGCCGAACGAGGTGGTCAAGGCTGCCCATTCCTATGGTGGCCTCGTCTTCCACGACGTCACCACCATCCGCCATGCACAGAAGGCGCTGGAAGCCGGCGTCGACGGGCTGATCCTAGTCTGTGCCGGCGCCGGCGGCCATGCCGGCACCTTGAGCCCCTTCGCGCTCGTCGGCGAGGTGCGCCGCTTCCATGATGGGCCGATCATCCTCTCCGGCGCGATCGCAACCGGCTCGGCGATCCTGTCCGCGCAGGCGATGGGCGCCGATCTCGCCTATATCGGCACGCGCTTCATCGCGACGAAGGAGGCCAACGCCGCGGACGCCTACAAGGACATGATCGTAGGCACGAGCGCCTCCGACATCGTCTACACGCCCTATTTCACCGGCGTGCCCGGCAACTACCTTAAGCCGTCGATCGTCGCGCAGGGCCTGAACCCCGACGATCTGCCCCATGCCGACAAGACCAAGATGAGCTTCGGCTCGGGCACGGCCAAGGCCTGGCGCGACATCTGGGGTTCGGGCCAGGCCGTCGGGCTGATCGACGATTGCCCGCCAGTCGCCGAGGTGATCGCCCGCCTGACATCCGAATATGCGCAGGCCAAGGCCGCGCTCTGCGCGCGCTGAGGAGGACGGGCCATGACCGATACGATCCTGACCACGACCCCGGCCGCCGGCGTCCGTCAGATCACGATGAACCGGCCCGAGCGCAAGAACGCGCTCGACCGGGCGAGCTATCGCGGGCTGATCGACGCGATCGCCATGGCCGAAGCGGACAACGCGATCCGCGCGATGGTGCTGACCGGCGCCGACCAATGCTTCACCTCCGGCAACGACATCGAGGACTTCGTCGCGGTGACCGATTCTGGCCCGCGTGTCGCCATGGAGTTCCTGACCGCGATCTCGACGGCGAAGAAGCCGATCGTCGCGGCGGTCGAGGGCTTCGCCGTCGGCATAGGTACGACCATGCTTCTGCATTGCGACCTCGCTTTCGCCGGCACCGGCGCGCGCTTCCGCCTGCCCTTCGTGACAATGGGCCTTTGTCCGGAAGGCGCCTCGTCCTACCTCCTGCCGCTGCTCGCCGGTTCGAAGCGTGCGTCCGAATTGCTGATGCTGGGCGAGGCCTTCGGCCCCGACATCGCGGTCGATGCCGGCCTGATCAATGCCGTGACGCCGCAAGGCGAGGCGCTGGCAAGGGCGCTGGACAAGGCGAGCGCGCTCGCCGCCCTGCCGCCGCAATCCGTGACGCTGACGAAATCGCTCCTGAAGCGGGGCGCGACCGAGGCGATCGCCGAGACGATCGCGACCGAAAGCCGTCACTTCGGCGAGCGTCTGCTGTCGGCCGAGGCCAAGGCCGCCTTCGCCGCCTTCCTGAAGCGCTAACGGTTCGTGATCTTGGGGCAACCCAGAGCCGTCGATGTTAAGAGGCGAACAGCCGATAGCCAGGAGGGTATCATGCGTTTGCGCAAAGCGCCGGGGCCGGCCCCAACCGGCCATGCGAATGGGCCGGACGACGATCGTCATTTCGTGACCGCGCTGGCGCGAGGACTCGACGTCCTGGCCTGTTTCGGCCGAGGCGAGGGCGCGCTTGGAAACTCGGAAATCGCCGCCCGCTGCAAGCTGCCGCCATCGACCGTTTCACGCATCACCCATACGCTGACGGTTCTTGGCTATCTCCATCAGGTGCCGGGCAGAATCAGTTATCGGCGCGGCACGGCTCTGCTCGCGCTGAGTGCCAAGGCGCTCGCCGGCCTGGACATTCGCCAGCTCGCCCAGCCGGGAATGCAGGATCTGGCGACCTTCTCGCAGGCGTCGGTCGCCCTTGGCGTCCGGGATCGGCTCAGCATGCGCTACATCGGGTGCTGCCGTGCCGATGTCGCGATCGCTCTCAACATGGATACCGGGTCACGCGTACCGATCTCGCGCAGCGCCATGGGAAGGGCCTACATCGCGCTGTGCAGCAGGGACGAGCGCGAGGCGCTGATGGAGGACATTCATTCCATCGACGAAGCTGCCTGGCCGAAACTCAAGGCCGGCATCGAGCAAGCGCTGCTCGATTACGATCAGTATGGCTGCGCGCTCTCGTTCGGCGACTGGCAGCCCACGGTCAACGCGATCGCGGTCGCGTTCGATCCCGGCGGCGGGTTGCCGATCATGTCGATCAACTGCGGTGCACCGACCGTGATCCTCGAGCGAGATTTCCTATTGCAGGAGGTCAGACCGAAGCTGAGGGCCCTGGCCTCCAGCTTGACGGGCATCCTGGGATCGTAAAGCGCTTCATCCCTCCGGCGTCGCGTCCGGCGCTTCGACGTAGCGTCGACTGTTTCGGCTGTTCCGAGGCCTCGCCGATCGAGCGCCTGCCGCGACCGCCCGAACCCCCGGCACGGGGCCTGCCAGGATCTCGCCTCGTTCACCCGCATCAGTGAGGCCAGGACGCGGCGAACTTACGAAGATGGGCCACCAGGGCATGCACGGCGGGCGCCGGATGCGGCGTCGGCGTCGTCAGCAAGAAAAGGCGATCTCCGGGGCCGAGCACCTCATAGTCGGGCAACAAGGTGACGAGCCGGCCCGCCGCTATCAGTTCGTCCGCCATGTAATCCGGCAGCAATCCTGCGCCCATGCCGGCGAGCAACGCCTCGCGCATGAACAGAAAGTCCTCAGCCTGCAACCGTGGCGATGTCGCCAGCACCTTCACCGCGCCACGCCGCGACAGGCGGACGGGATAGTCGCGTCCCGATGGCGGGGGAGCGACAAAGGGAAAGCGCCGCAGCCCCTCGGGGCTGGTATCGTCGAATCGTGCCGCGATCTCGGGCGTCGCGCAAAGCCGCCAGGCGATACGGCGCAATTCGCGGGCGACGACCGTATCGGGCGGTGTCGATAGGACCCTGACTGCAACATCGATGTTGTCGGCGACGAGATCGTCGATGCGGTTGCCGAAGGTCACCCGGAGCGTGATCTCCTCGTGCTCGCGCAGGAAATCGAGCAGGACGGGCGCCAGCACCAGCCGCCCGAGCCCCGTCGGCACACTGACCCGAACATGGCCTCGCGGATGCTGCCGATGCCCGGCGATCGCCGCCATTGCCGCCCCCGCATCCTCCCGCAGGCGGATCGCATGTTCGTAGGCTGTATGCCCGGCATCGGTCAGGTCGACCCGCCGGGTCGTCCGCCGCATCAGCTGCGCGCCGATCTGCCTTTCGAGGGTCTTGAGCTGCTGGCTGACCCTGGACCGCGACAGCCCGAGTCTTCGTGCCGCCTCGCTGAGATTGGGCGTCTCAACGATCTCGGCGAAGAGCAGAAGCAGATTCAGATCCATGCAATTGTCCTGTTTTCCTAAACAATGATGTCTGGAAATCTGGAATTGTAGACAAGTTATCACTGGCTACAATCGTTTCTGGAAGCACGTTTGAGCGTCGCCTGAGGAGCCCCCCGTGCCGGCAGACCTGATCTTCAATACCCGCATCGTCAGAGGGCCCGAGTTGGCAGCGCGAGGAAGCCGCCTTGCCGGCGGCCTCTTCGCGCTCGGCTTGCGCGAGGGCGACGTCGTTGCTGTGCTGCTCCGCAACGATCCCGTCTACGCCGACATCATTCAGGCCTGCAGGATCGGCGGCTTCGTCTATTGTCCGATCAACTGGCACTTCGCGCCGGTCGAGATCGGCTTCCTGCTGGCCGACAGCGGCGCGAGGGCGCTGGTCGGCCATGCCGACCTGCTTGCGGCCGCCGGGGACGCCGTTCCGCCTGGCCTGAACTGCCTGTCTGTCGGCACCGGTCCTTCGGAGGCACCAGATTACGAGGCATGGCTAAGCCGGCAAAGCGCCTATGACGGCCCGGCCGTTTCGCCGCGGGGCCACATGGCCTACACCTCAGGCACGACCGGGCGGCCGAAAGGGGTGGTGCGCGCGGCCCCGCCACTCGCCGACATCGCCGACCATCAGCGCAACACCATGGCTGTGGTCGAGGCCGCCTTCGGCATCAGGCCGGGCGGGCGCGCTCTGATGCCCGCACCGCTCTATCACAGCGCGCCTAGCCTGTTCGCGCAGATGTCCCTGCTGGTCGGCTCGCTCCTGGTGGTGATGCCGCGCTTTCGGGAAGAGGAATTGCTCGGGCTGATCCAGGAACACAGAATCGAGACCGTCTACCTCGTACCGACGATGTATGTGCGTCTGTTGAAGCTGCCCGTGGAGATCCGGACGCGGTACGATCTGTCGAGTCTTCGCTTCGTGGCCTCGACGGGCGCCCCCTGCGCACCCACGCTCAAGCGCGCCATGATCGATTGGCTCGGGCCCATCGTGCACGAAACCTACGCCTCCAGCGAGGCCGGCATGGTCACCGCCATCGGAGCTGAGGAGGCCCTTCGCCGGCCTGGCAGCAGCGGGAGGCCCATCGGCGACGCCAGCATTGCGATCCTCGACTCGGACGGAAGGCCATTGCCGGCGGGTGAGATCGGTCTGATCTATGTTCGTCAGCCCGCCTATCCGGATTTCACCTATCGTAACCAGCCCGAGGCGCGTGCCGCAATCGAGCGCGACGGCCGCATCACGCTCGGCGACATGGGTTATCTCGACCCCGACGGTCATCTTTATGTCTGCGATCGGGCATCCGACATGGTGATCTCCGGCGGCGTCAACATCTATCCGGCTGAGATCGAGCATGCGCTGGTGCGCTGTCCCGGCGTTCTCGACTGCGCCGTCTTCGGCATTCCCGATCCGGAATTCGGCGAGCAACTGCACGCGCTGGTTCAGCTGCAGCCCGGTCAGGCGCCCCAGCCCGAGACACTGACCGAAGCGCTGCGGCGCGAGATCGCCGGCTACAAGGTGCCGCGGCGCATCGAGTTCGTGACTCAGCTGCCTCGCGACGACAACGGCAAGATCGCCAAGAAGGCGTTGCGCGCCCCGTATTGGGACAGAAGCGGACGGCAGATCTGACAAGCCAAAGCAGGCCACAACCAGAAAGAAAAGAGGGGAAACACCATGAGTTTTCGGTTTGCCGTCAAAGGCGCCATCTGCGCGTCTCTGCTCGCGCTCGGCACGATCCAGGGCGTTGCGGCCGACTATCCGACGCGCCCTATCAAACTCGTCGTGCCCTATCCGGCAGGCGGCGCGACCGATCAGCTGGCGCGCAGCCTCGGCGAGACCATGAGCCGCGATCTCGGGCAGCCGATCGTCGTCGAGAACAAGCCTGGCGCCAACACCAATCTTGGCGCCGAAACGGTCGCGCGCGCCGAGCCCGATGGCTACTCCCTGCTCATGGCGAGTGGCGCAAACCTCGTGCTCAACCCGCTCCTCTACAAAAAGCTGGGCTACGATCCGAGGCGCGATCTACGCCCACTCGGTCTGCTGGCCGAAGTCCCGCTCGTCGTCGCCACGCATAAATCGGTACCTGTGAAATCGGTCGCCGAGCTGGTTGCCTACCTCAAGGCCAACCCCAACAAGCTGAACTTCGCATCCGTGGGCATCGGCAATCCCCTGCATCTAGCGGTCGAGCGCTTCACGGCAGCGACCGGTACGCGGATGACGCATGTGCCCTATCGTGGCAGCGCGCCAGCGCTCCAAGATCTGGTTGGCGGTCAGGTCCAGCTGATGTTTGATACGGTCAGCACGTCCCTGCCGCATGTCCAGGCCGGCGCGTTGAACGGGTTGGCTGTGACGTCGACGTCGCGGCTTGCGGCGTTGCCCGATGTGCCCACGATCGCGGAAGCAGGCTATCCCGGGCAGGAGTCGGCGGTCTGGTTCGCACTTGCGCTGCCCAAGGCGACACCTGAAGCGATCGTAGAGCGGCTTCAGCGCAGCCTTGCCGGTTTCTATACCGACACCAACCTGCGAGCGACACTCGAAAAGCAGGGTTGGACAATGCAGCGCGCGATGAGCGAGGCCGACATCGCAGCTTTTCTCGAAGCGGACCGCAAGCGCTGGGGCGACATCATCGCGAGCAGCAACATAGCTCTAGACTGATGACCATCGCCAGCCGCTCGTCGGAAGCATTCCTGCGCCTCGACGCTTCTCAAGGGCTTCGGCGTTCTGCATCGCTGCGATATCCGCCGTAACGCAACAAGCGCCATCTGGCAGGAACCCACTGTCAGATGAGCTCGCTCCGGTCGCCCCCGAACCTGTCGCGGGCATCGGACCGCTAGAGTATTTCCGCGTTTCTCCGAATCGCGAAAATACTCTAGCTTCTTGTTTTATCACATTTTCTTGACGCGAACCGGTGCCCACTTCGCTCGAAAATGCTCTAGAGACTGACCCAGGCGGCGCCGGCGGTGACATGCCGGATCGCCGCCTGCATGGTCACGCGATCGCCGATCTCGCCGCGCGGGTTGAGCAGCGTGCCCCCGGCGCAACCGGCCCCCATTCTGAGACGACAGCTCGCATCCACGCCGGTTGGTAAATCAAGGTTTAGACCACCCAATCCTATCTGTCGCCGGGCGCTACTCGCATTCGGCAGCCCGCGTGCATGGCTTGACAAAGCGCGAAGGACACGGAGCAATCCCGCCCTATGACGGTCTGCCAGGTGACGAGCAGCACGAATCCAGACATTTCCGGCCTCCAAAGAATGCTGCGGACCGTATGAATTCGTCGTAAGGCGTCTGGCACCGGCGTCGGTGCCAGACATCAGAACGTCCCCCTTCTCCGGTGCAAGCGGGTTGATGGAAGCAGAATGATCCGATAGATCTATCGGACCAATCGAAACATTGCTCTCGGTGCAATGATGTCGAAGTCCGACTATCTGAGACTGGCTGACGCGATCGCAGCGGATATTGCTGGCGGAGCGCTCAAGCCGGGAGACCGCCTGCCACCGCAGCGCAATTTCGCCTATGAACGGGGAATCGCCGTTTCGACGGCGAGCCGGGTTTATGCAGAGCTGCTGCGCCGGGGCCTTGTCGTCGGCGAAGTCGGCCGGGGCACCTTCGTCTCCGGCGAGGCCAAGCAGGGTGGAGTGTCTGTTGGTGAGCCGGGCGGCATCCGGATCGATTTCGAGTTCAACTATCCGATCCTTCCGACGCAGACGGCACTCATCGCGCGGAGTCTGAAAGGTCTGGAGGAGATCACGGCCCTGGATGCCGCGCTGAGACAGGCGACCAGCATCGGAACGCCTGCCGTTCGCAGCATCGGAGCCGCGTTCCTGTCACAGGGCGGATGGACGCCGGCTCCTGAACAGCTCGTCTTCACCAGTTGCGGACGACAATCCATTGCCGCGGCGCTCGCAGCCGTGGTTCCGACCGGCGGCCGCTGCGGCGTCGAGGCGCTGACCTATCCCTTCATCAAGGGCATCGCCGCAAGGCTCGGGATCACGCTGGTGCCACTCGCTATGGACGAGAACGGCATGCGACCCGACGCGATCCAGAAGGCCCACCGCGAAGCCCATCTCTCGGGGCTCTACATCCAGCCGGCGGTCCAGAACCCGCTGGGCACGACGATGCCTGCGGCGCGGCGCACCGATCTGCTGCGGGTCGCCAGCGAGCTCGGCCTGCCGATCATCGAGGACAATGTCTATGGCTTCCTCGACGATCAGCCGCCGCTGGCCGCACTCGCGCCGGACACCTGCCTCGTCATCGACAGCCTGTCCAAGAAGGTGGCGCCGGGACTGACGCTGGGCTTCATCACGGTGCCGCTGCGCCTGCACGAGAGCGTCAAGGCCGCCGTGCGGTCGGGCGGCTGGACAGCATCGGGATTTGCCTTCGCGGCCACACAGCGGATGATGGAGGACGGCACCGTCGCCGAGCTCGTCGGGCTGAAGCGCCTCGATGCCCGCGCGCGTCAGAACCTCGCGGCTGACCGGCTCGCCGGTTTCCAGATACAGGCCAACAAGAACAGTTATCATCTCTGGCTGACCCTGCCGGCGCAGTGGCGGTCGCAGAGTTTCGTCGCGGCCGCGGCCCGGCGCGATATCGCCTTGACCCCGTCGAGCACCTTCGCCGTCACGCCCGGACATGCGCCGAACGCCGTCAGGCTGGCCCTGGCGACGCCGTCGATGGACCAACTCGATAGCGGGCTGCACACGCTGGCGGCGATGCTGCACGCAGGAGAAGACGACTTCGACTCGACCGAATGAGCTTGATGTGAGCCCTTGAAGCTGGACCGCTTTGAGGTGGAGTTGTCCGCGTCGTTTCCTATGACCTGTTCGATCGTTCCGTCCTTGCCGGCGGCCGGGAGAACTCGGCTCCGGAGGTGGTGGGCATCGCCACTTCATGGCATCCGTCCGGCCAAAGCCAGCGGAGGCCGGGGTCACGACGCCAGCCAGGACGGTGGCCGTGACGAACAGGGCCGGAACCAAACAGTGTGCGAAGAGCCGAAGCTTCACGAGGCTGAAAATGCCGCGGGAATGCTCTAGGAAGGCCGGCGGTTTCAAGACATCGTCACCGCGGGACCAGGTGGATGCGGTTGGAGCCAGTGCTCGCTACTGCAACGTCCGGTTTCGGGCGGATGCCAAACGTGCGCGCCTATGACCACGCCCGTGATCTCTACACCTGCTGTGCTTTCCACGCCAAATACTCAGCCTCGGCATCCTGGGCGAGCGGATAGTAGCGCCTAAGATCGCCGCCCTTCGACAGCATGATGCGCGAGAAATCCTCCCATTCGGCATGATGGCTGCCGGCTTCGAGTAGCCTCTCGGCATAGGCTATGGGGACGCAGATCGCCCCGTCATCGTCGGCGATGATGATGTCGCCCGGCCTGACATAAGTCCCGCCGCAGGCGATCGGCACGTTGACCGCATGCGGCATCAGCGTCGTCTGCGTGTGAAAATTCGGCGTCGTGCCACGCATCCAGTAGCCGATGTCGAGCGCGAACGCCTTGGCGGCATCGCGGATCACCCCGTCGATGACCATGCCTGCACCGCCCTTGCCGGCGAAATAGGTCAGCATCATCTCGCCGAAGATCCCGCTCTGGATGTCGCCACGGGCGTCGACAACGACGACGTCGCCGGCCTCGACGTGATAGAGCGCATGCCGGTGAAGCTGCTTCTCGCGATCGGCATATTCGTCGTCGCCATAGAGGTCCTCACGCTTCGGCATAAACTGCAGCGTCAGCGCCGGGCCGGCGATGACCTTGCCACGCGAGTGCGGCACGGCTCCGACGATGAACGGGTTTCGGATGCCCATCTTGTAGAGTTCGCTCGACGCGGTGGCCGTGCCGATGCTGGCGAGCCCGTCGAGAAGCGCCTTGGCGGGACGGTTGATCGTTGGGATGTCGAACATGGGTCGTTCCTGATGGTTGCCGGCGTGACCGGGGCGTTGCGCTTCTTCAAGTTAGTAAGCCGGCTACTCAAAGGCCGCCGACGACCGGATGCCAGTCCGGGCGGTAGGGGTCCTGGTGGAAGCGGGCGTAGTAGTCGCCCTTCTCCTCGTAGAGTGCGCCGTAATGGCGCATCTTGTCCTCGTCGAGCGCGACGCCGAGGCCTGGGCCGGTCGGCACGCGGATGGCGCCGTCCTCATAGGGCATCAGCCCGCCCTCGATGATGTCGTCGGTCAGGTAGTGGTAGTGGGCGTCGCCGGAAAAGCTCATCTCGGGGATGGTCGCGGCGGTGTGCAGCATGGCGGCGAGCTCGATGCCGAACTCGGCGCCCGAATGCATGGCGACGCCGAGCGCGAATGTGCGGCAGACCGCGGCGAGGTCCTTCACGCCGCGCGGGCCTTCCCAGTAGTGGATGTCGGTCAGGACGATATCGACCGCTCCGAGGCGGATCGCCGGGCCGAGATCGTCGAACTTGGCGGGATACATGTTGGTGGCGATCGGGATGCGCACCGCCTTGCGCACGGCGGCATTCCCTTCGAGCCCCCAGGCGGGGTCCTCGAAATATTCCATGCCGACGGCCTCGAGCCGCTGGCCGATGCGGATCGCGGTGGGTACCGACCAGACGCCGTTGGGATCGATGCGCAGGCCGAAATCCGGTCCCATGCGCTCACGGCAGGCTTCGACCGCCGCCGCCTCGATCTCGGGCGAGAGCACGCCGGCTTTCAGCTTCATCGCCCTGACGCCGAGCGTCTCGTGCAATTCCTGGCAGAGATCGGCCATGTCCTGCGGATGCTCGTCATGGCCGCCGCCCGGCCGGTCGTAGCGCCAGAACAGATAGGCGATCATCGGGATGCGGTCGCGCACCGGCCCGCCGAGGAGGTCGCAGAGCGGGCGGCCGAGCGCCTTGCCCTGGATATCCAGGCAGGCCATCTCGATCGCGGCATAGAGGCGGGCGTTGGAGAGATAATAGATCGCCCTGAGCGTCTTGAGCTTGATCAGCTCGAGATGGAACGGGTCCATGCCGATGATGCGAGGCTTCAGCTTCATCAGGGCGCCGCGCTGGTCGCCGCCGCCGACCTCGCCGAGACCGATGAGGCCTTCGTCGGTGACCAGTTCGAGGATGGTGCGCAGGAAATAGCCGGGATGGACCCCGGTATTGTGGCGAAGCTGCGCATTGAGCGGGATCGCCACGCAGCGCACCCTCATGTCGACGATCTTCATCGGCCTGTTCACTCCCTCAAAGGTGCATGCCGCCATCGACGAAAAGCGTCGTGCCGGTGATGTAGCGGGCAGCGTCGGAGGCCAGGAACAGCGCGACCGCGGCACATTCTTCCGGTGTGCCCAAGCGGTTCGCCGGGATGCGGGCGAGCACGGCGTCGCGATAGGCGGGGTCGGCCAGGGCCTCGCGATTGCGCGCGGTCGCGATGGCACCCGGCGCCAGCACATTGCAGGTGACGCCATTGGCCGCGACCTGGCGGGCGATGTTGCGGACCATGCTCTCCAGCGCCGCCTTGCTCGCGGCATAGGCGAGCATTTCGGGATGCTCCCTGACCTGCTGGATCGAGCCGATCGCGATCAGCCGGCCGAAGCCACGTTCCGCCATGGCCGGAACGAAGGCCTGCATCAGCCGGTAATTGGCGGCGAGGTTGAGCTTCCATTGCCGGTCGAGCGCGGCACGCTCGAAGCCGTGCCAGGGCGCTCGTTCCTGCAAGGCGGCGTTGAGCACGAGCATGTCGATCCCGCCGAGCCGGTCCGTCGCCTCGGTGATCAGGCGCTCGACGTCGGCGGCCTGCGTCAGGTCGGCAGCGACGCCGAGCGCCGCTGCTGCTGCGAGGCAGGCTGCATCGAGTTCCTCACCGGCCGCCGGGCCGTTGAGGCAGATGGTGGCGCCGGAGCGCGCCAGCGCGGTCGCGATGGCGAGGCCGATGCCCTGCGTCGCCCCGGTGACGAGCGCCCGGCGCCCCGTGAGATCGACCTGGAGGCGTGCCGGCTCAGCCATGGCTGTCGCCGAGCCTCGCGTCGAAGGCGTCGCGCACGGCATCGCCGAGGAAGTTGAGCGCCAGCACGGTCAGGAAGATGGCGAGCCCGGGAAAGAAGCTCATCCACCAGGACTGGTAGAACTGGATGCCGGTCGCGACCATGTAGCCCCAGCTCGGCGTCGGCGGCTGGACGCCGAGGCCGAGGAAGGAGAGGGCGCTTTCGGTGATCAGCGCCTGCGAGGCCGAGAGCGAGCCGTAGACGATGACGTTGCCGGAGACGTTCGGCCAGATGTGCTTGAACATGATGCGCAGCGGGCGCGCCCCGGAAGCCTGCGCCGCCACGACATAGTCGGCCTCGCGCAGCGTCAGCACCTCCGCGCGCACCAGCCGGGCGAAGCCGGGCAGCTTGGTGATCGCGATGGCGAGCATGACGTTGACGAGGTCGGGGCCGAGCACCGCGACGATCGAGAGCGCCAGCACCAGCAGCGGGAAGGCGAGAAAGGCGTCCATGACGCGCATGATCAGCGCGTCCCAGCGCCCGCCGAGCCAGCCGGAAACCAGCCCGAGCAGCGAGCCGGCGATCAGCGCGAGCCCGATCGCGAAGATCACGACCTGCAGCGAGACCGTGGCGCCGTGCAGTACGCGCGAGAGCACGTCGCGGCCGATCTCGTCGGTGCCGAACCAGTGCGCCGCGCTCGGTGGCATCGAGAAGGCGTCCGGGTCGATGTCGACGGGCGAATAGGGCGAGAGCCAGGGCGCCAGCAGGCCGAGCGCGACGATGACGGCGAGCACGATCGTGCCGAACCGGCCCTGCCAGGAGGCGAGGATCCGGCGCAGAATGATCGCGCCGGGCGAGAGCGGGGCTCGCCGCGTCGATGCGGCGGCGGAGGGCATAGGTCCGGTCACCGCTGCCATCGCCTCACGCCTTCACGCGCGGGTCGAAGGCCCGGTAGAGCAGGTCGGTCAGGAGGTTCACAGCGAAGACGGCGATGACGATGAACAGGATCGCGCCCTGGATGACCGGGAAGTCGCGCTGGAAGATGCCGTCGACCAGCATGCGGCCGAGGCCAGGCAGGGCGAAGACCGTCTCGGTCACGACCGCGCCGCCGAGCAGCGCGCCGATCTGCAGGCCGATGACGGTGACGATCGGGATCAGCGCATTGCGCAGCGCATGCCGGATGAGGACGAGGCGCTCGCTCAGGCCCTTGGCCCTGGCGGTGCGGATATAGTCCATCGACAGCACCTGCAGCATCGAGGCGCGGGTCTGGCGCATGACGAGCGCGGCGAAGGCCGTGCCGATCGTCAGCGCCGGCATCACCATCAGCCTGAGGTTGCCGCCGGGATCGTCGAGGAAGCGGACATGGCCGGAGGGCGGCAGCCAGCCGAGCTTGAGCGAGAACAGCATGATCAGCAGCACGCCCATCCAGAAATAGGGCACTGCGACCGAGGACATGGCGATGAGGCTCGCGGCCACGTCGATCAGGCTGCCGCGGAAGCGCGCGGCCAGGATGCCGGCGGACATGCCGATCGCGACGGCGATGAGGATCGAGAGGAAGCCGAGCTCGAGCGTCACCGGGATCCGCGCCGCCAGCATCTCGCCGACATCCTCCCGCGTGCGCAAGGAGCGGCCGAAATCGCCCTGGGCGACGCGCGCGAGCCAGGTGACGTACCGGACAGGGGCCGGCTGATCGAGACCGTATTCGACGCGCACCGCGGCGCGCTGCTCGGGGCTCGCCTGCTCGCCGAGGATGGTGACGGTCGGGTCGCCCGGCAGCAGGTTGGTGAGCGCGAAGACGATGATCGTGACGAAGAAGGCCACCGGCAGCATCTGCGCAAGCTTCTTGGCCAGATAGGGCAGCACGGTCGCGATCCCTCAGTAGCGATCGAGCCGGCGGTGGTCGCGGGCGATCTCGGCGATGACGGCGTCGGACACCGCGAAATGGGTGGTCATGGCGAGGCGCGCCGCCGCGGGATCGCGGGCCTTGATCGCATCGACGATGGCCTGGTGCCGGGCGACCGTCGCGGTGGGATCGCGCAGATCGCGCTGCAGGCCGAGCGCGCGCTGGGTGAACTTGATGGTGTCGACGAGCGCGCTGACCAGATGCTCCAGCAGCGCATTGCCCGAGCAGCGCGCCAGCGCGACATGGAAGGCGAGGTCGCCCTGCAGCCAGCGCTCGAAATCGCCGTCGATGTTGGCGCGCATCTTCTCCAGCGCAACCTCGACCGGTTCGAGCTGGAGCGGCGTGGCGCGCTCGGCGGCCAGCGCCGCGACCTCGACCTCGATGGCGCGTCTGAGCTCGACGGCCTCGCGCAGGCCATTATCGGTGACGCGGACGGCGAGGCGCAGGAACTGGTCGAGCGGAGCAACCGAGAGCCCTTTCACCGTGGTCGGCTTGCCCTGCTGGATCTGGACGATGCCGAGCGCCGAGAGGCGCCCGAGCGCCTCGCGTACCACCGGCTTCGAGACGTTGAGCCGCTTGGCGAGGTCGGATTCCGACGGCAGCTGGTCTCCCGGACGATAGACGCGCTCGGCGACACGGTCGATCACGAACTGCGTCACCGCCTCGGTCAGGCGCTGCTTGTCGGGTTGGATGGCGGCGATTTCACTCATAACATATCAGATAGCTTTGACCGCCGGCGCCGTCAACAGAGCTTTCCAAGCGTTCGGGCGGTGTTTGCAGCTTGGCCAGCATCGTGGCTGCGCGTCGCAGGCCGGCTTGTGCTGCTCATGCCAAGGTAGCTCGGCGGGTCATGCAAAACCGGGTTGCGTATCTTATAACATATCTGATAGGTGAATGCTCCGCCGGCGCCGGACCAAGAGCGCCCTGGGAGGAGATCACGCCAATGACCCTGATTTCACGTCGCGGTCTCTTGCTCGGCGCCTCGGGCGCGGGCCTCATCGCTGGATTGCCCGGCCTGGCCTTCGCGCAGGGGGCTCCGCTTCGCGGCGGCACCATCGTCGCCTCGATGGATCTGCAGCCGAAGAGCCTCGATCCGATCATGGGCGATGCGCCGACCTCGGATCGCTACGCCCTGATCCAGATGTTCGAGGGGCTGCTGAAGTTCGACGTACAGGGCAATCTCAAACCCTCGCTGGCGACGAGCTGGCAATGGTCGGAAGACAAGAAATCCATCGTCTTCAAGCTGCGCGAGGGCGTCGTCTTCCATGACGGCGAGCCCTTCGACGCCGAGGCGGCGGTGTTCAACATCGCGCGCGTCGTGGCGCCGAACTCGACCGCGCCGCGCAGTCCCGATCTCGCCGATATCGCCGGTGCCGAGGTGGCCGGGCCGATGGCCGTCAAGATCAGCCTGAAACAGCCCTCCGGCGCGGCGCTGGCCTCGCTCGCGGTGGAGGCCGGCATGATGTGCTCGCCGGCAGCGTTGAAGAAACTCGGCCAGGATTTCGGGCGCCAGCCTGTGGGGACCGGGCCCTACAAGTTCGCGGAATGGGTCGGCGGCAGCCAGATCCGCTTCACCCGCAACGAGCGCTATTGGCGCGACGGCGCCGACGGCAAGAGGCTGCCCTATGCCGATGCCGTGACGCTGCGGATCATCCCGACCACGGCAGTCAAGATGGTCGAGGTCAAGTCGGGCGGGGTGCATCTCGTCGACGGCGTCACGCCGCGCGACTTCGAGGAGGTCGAGAAGAACCCGGCGCTGAGGCTGGTCGCGGTGCCGCCCGGCATCGCGCAATGGCTGACCTTCAACGTCTCCAAGGGGATCTTCGCCAATCCCCACCTGCGCGCCGCCGTCAATCACGGCATCGACCGCAACGTCCTGATGAAGGGCATCACCCGCGGCTTCGGCGCAGTGACGCCGACCTGGGTGCCGCCGAGCGACTGGTCCTATGACGCCGGCGTGCCGCAGCCGAAGCTCGACCCCGCCAAGGTCCAGGCCTTGCTCAAGCAGGGCGGCCAGCCCAACGGCTTCACCTGCAAGCTCTCGATCATCCAGCGCGATCCCGATACGCAGGTCGCTCAGATCGTCCAGGCCCAGCTCAAGCCGTTCAAGATCAACATGGAGATCGAGATCCTGGAGCGGCAGGCCTGGGTGCCCAAGGTGCTCGGCCTGCAGCACGAGCTGGCGATGGGCCGCGTCAATGTTCCGCGCGCCGACCCGGACCATGTCTTCGGCCCGTTCTTCGGGCGTGCGGCGGCGCAGAACTGGTCCGGGATCAAGGACGAGGAGGTCTTCCGCCTGGTCGACCAGGGCCGCGAGGAGACCGAGCAGGCCAAGCGCAAGGCGATCTACAAGGAGCTCCAGACCGCGCTCAACAGGAACGACTACTATTCCTGGCTGTTCTTCCGCGAGGCGCGCCATGTCGCGCGCAAGGAGCTGCAGAACATCGTGCTCGATTCCGGCGGCGCCTGGCAGCTCGCCGAAGCCTGGCTCGCCAAGGCCTGATGCAGCCCGGACATCCTCGCCCTCTCGGCGTGGCACCCTCGGCGGTGATCGCGGCACTGGTGGTCGTCTAGGATCGATCATGACCGGTGTCGGCGGTCGAGTTCCTCTTACCCGACAGGCGAATGCATGCATTCGCCGAAAGGGCCCGGACAAGATGCGCCGCTGCCTTGCGCAGGATCTCGTTCGCCTGCCGTAGCTCTCGCGTTCGAGAGCCTTGAGCTTGGCCGCCCTATTTGTCGTCAGGCCGGGCTTGCGGCCGCTGCCGACCTTAAGCCGTCTTCAGCCACTCGCTCGGTGTCTGCGCCGTGCAGCCGATCTTGCCCGACATCGGAGTTGGCGCCGTCCGACAAATGCGGGGCGTTTCTGTCGCAGTGGATATCTGTTCCAGAGCCGACAGTCCGTATGTCGCATCGGACCGAATAGACCCTTCGATCCAGATCAATGGGCAGACCTTGCACGATCCCTATGACGATCTGGGGATCGTCTTCCAGAAGGATCTGCTGCTGCCCTGGCGCACGGCACTGAACAACGTCCTCCTGCAAGCGGAAGTGCGCGGGCTGCCGCGAAAAGCCTATACCGACCGGGCCCGCGACCTGCTGGCGCTTGTCGGCCTCAAAGGCTTCGAGAACCACTATCCGCACGAGCTCTCCGGCGGCATGCGCCGGCGCGTTGCGATATGCCGGCCCCTGCTCCGTGAGCCGAAACTGCTGCTGATGGACGAGCCCTTCGCGGCGCTGGACGCGATCACGCGTGATCAGCTGGCGCTGGACTTCCAGCATATCGTGAAAGCTGACGCCAGAACGGTCGTTTTCATCACGCACAGCATGGATGAAGCAGTCTTCATCGGCGACCGCGTCATGGTTATGACGGCTCGCCCGGGCCATATCGCCGAAATCATCGACATCGATATCCCTCGGCCGCGGACCCTGCAGTCACGAACATCGTCAGAGTATTCGAGTTATACAGGCCGGATCCGCGACCTGCTCATGAAACACGGCACTTAACCACTCATGACAGCCACGACACAGACCTCACCCGAAGGCCCGACGATGACACGTCTCGCGAGGCACTTCGCCGGTCGGCTGCGCGGAATCCTGCTGCCGCTGACGTCGACCGTGCTGTGCTTGGTGATCTGGCAGGTTTCGGTCGATCTGTTCAGCGTTCCAAATCTGATCCTCCCGTCGCCGAGCGACATCTTCTCCACATCGTCGTAAAGCGGGCGATGTACCTCACTTCACGATTCCGGTTCTCGTCGAAATCCTGCTGGGTTTCGGTTGCGCGGGCCTGATCGGTGTCCTGCTCGGCGTCCTGGTTTCGTTCAGCACGATCGCCCGGCAGACGGTTTATCCGCTCCTGGTGTCGTCCCAGATGATTCCGAAAGTTGCGATCGCCCCGGTGCTGATCATCTGGTTCGGGACGGGCCTCGAAGCCAAGGTCCTGATCGCGTTCCAGATCGCGCTTTTTTCGATCACCTTGTCGACGATGGTGGGCTTGGACGCCGCCGGGCGCGACAGCATGAAGCTGTTCCACTCGATGGGCGCCGGTCCTCTGGACACCTGCTTCAAGCTAAGGCTCCCGACGGCCCTGCCCAATATTTCGCGGGCCTGAAGATCGGCATGAGTCTGGCTGTCGTCGTGGCGGTGGTTGCCGAATTCGTCGCCGCGGAGCGGGGCCTGGGCTATTACCTTCTCTGCGCAAGCGGCCAACTGGTGCTCATCCACGCCGCCGCAGGGGGAGTAGGGTCCGTCGCCTGCCAGTGGGCGAAGTCGATCGGAGGACCAGTTCAAACGCCCCCCAAGATGATCGACTGGCGCTCAGCGCGGCGCGCAGTTCGCAGACGCCGATCTCACGGCCTGATCGCGCCTAGACTCCCTTTCCTGCGTGATTTGACGAGGACGCCGTCCATCAATGGCGTGCGTCGCGTCGCGCGCAGTTTTGTATCTCACCGGTTAGATACTTAATTGACGCGATTGGGAGCGCGCGCTAGCCTTCCGGAAAAGAACACACCAACCGGAGGAGGAAGCCATGTCCCCATGGAAGGCAGCGCTCTTAGCCGCTGCATTGCTTGCGCTCGCCAGCCACCAGGCACATGCGCAGCAGACTTATCCAAACCGCTACATCACCATGGTCGTGCCCTTCGCCGCAGGCGGACCGACCGACATCGTCGGCCGCATCGTGGCGGACCACATGTCGCGCACGCTGGGCCAGCAGATCGTGATCGAGAACACCGCGGGCGCCGCCGGAACGACCGGAGCGGCCCGCGTCGCCAAGGCGGCCCCGGACGGTCACACCATTCTGGTCGGGCCGATGAGCACGATGAGCTTTTCGCCGGCGCTCTATCCGAAGCTGACCTTCAATCCGCTGACGGATTTCGAGCCGATCGGCATCGCGGCCTCCGCGCCGATCATGCTCGTGTCCAACACGGCGGTGCCGGCGACCAGGCTCGCAGAGTTCGCGGCCTATTTGAAGGCGAACCCGGCCAAATTGACCAATGGCAATGCCGGCGTCGGCTCGACGTCGCACCTCGCCTGCCTGCTGCTCAACAACCGCGCCGGCGCGTCGGTCACCCTCGTGCCCTATCGCGGCACCGGGCCTGCCTTGCAGGATGTCGTCTCGGGCCAGGTCGGCTATCTCTGCGACCAGGTGACGAGCCTGATGTCGCAGGTCAAGGCCAACGCCGTCAGGCCACTCGCCGTGCTGGCTCCGACCCGCTCCCCGGTGCTGCCCGACGTACCCACGGCCACCGAGGCGGGTATGAGCGGGATCGACATGGTCGTGTGGAACGCGCTGTTCGCTCCGAAAGGGACGCCGCCCGAGATCATCGAGAAGCTCAACGCCGCCCTGGTCAAGGCCATCACCGATCCCGCCTCGCGCGAGAAATTCCTGCAGCTGGGCGCCGAGCCGCCGCCGGAGAACCAGCGCTCGCCGCAGGCGCTGCACCAGGTCCATGCCGCCGATGTCACGAAATGGGGCGAGGTCATCCGCTCGGCCAATGTCACGATCGAATGACGCGTTCCGGCTTGTCCGGGCCCCGCTTTCTTGTCACATGGCCTAGGAGAGGAAATCCAACCCAGGCGATTGTGACGACGTGCAAAAGAAGGATGCAGATGGCGTGACGGCGGCCGGAGAGGTTTCGGAGAAGCCTGTCCGTCGCCGCGACAGCGCAGCGACACGCGCCCGCATCATGCGCGTCGCCGCTCGCGAATTCGCCAGCAAGGGTTACGAGGGAGCCGGCACCGACGAGATCGCGGCGAAAGCGGCGATCAACAAGCGGATGATCTACCACTATTTCTCGTCGAAGGAGCTGCTTTACCTGGCTGTGCTCGAAGAGGCCTATCGCAGGGCTCGTGTCGCCGAGCAAAAGCTCGAGCTCGACAGCCTGGAGCCGCTGGAGGCACTGCAGCGCTTCGTCGAGTTCAACTTCGATTCCTTCGTGCGGGACCGGACCTTCATCAACCTGCTGGCGACGGAGAACCTGCAGAAGGCCAAGGTCCTGAAGAAGTCGGCGCAGGTCAGCAGCTTCAATTCGCCGATCATCCAGGCGGTCGGCCGGATCATCGCGCGCGGCGAAGCCGCGGGCTCCATTCGCCCGGGGCTGGATCCGCTGCAGCTCTGGATCACGATGATCGGGACCTGCTATTTCTTCTTCTCCAACATCTACACGCTGTCCGTCATCCTCGAGACCAAATTCGACGAGCCGGAGGTTCTGGCGGCCAGGCGCGCGCATGTCGTCGATTTCGTGCTGAACGCGGTGCGGCCGCACGCGGGCTGAATGCCGCTGCAGTATCGACTCAGACGACCGAGCTGTGCCGCGCGATGCAGGTCGTCAGCACCTCGTCCATCGGCCGCGTCCACCAATCCGTCTCGGAGAAGATTTCGACCTCCGAGAAGCCGGCGAAGCCTTCGGCCTCGACGGCCTGGCGGATCCTGCTGATCTCGATGACGCCGTCGCCCATCATGCCGCGATCGAGCAGGAGATCGCGCGTCGGCACCAGCCAGTCGCAGATATGGAAGGCGAGCAGACGGGCAAGGCCGGCGCGCCTGATGCCGGCATAGAGCTCCGGGTCCCACCAGACATGGTAGACGTCGAGGGCGACGCCGAGCGCCCCTGTTCTGGCCGGGTCGAGCCGATCGCAGATGTCGAGCGCCTGGCCGAGCGTGTTCACGCAAGCGCGGTCGGCCGCATACATCGGATGCAACGGCTCGATGGCGAGCGGCATCCCGACCGATTTGGCATAGTCCAGCAGCTCGCCGATACCGTCCTCGACCTGGCTGCGGGCAAGCGCAATGTCCAGCGAAACCGCCGAGCCCGGCCGCGAATACTGCGGCAGCCCGCCGACGACGAGGACGAGGCAGGCCGCCTCGAGCGCAGCCGCCTCGTCGACGGCACGGCGGTTGTCGTCACGCGCCTCCTGCCGCCTCGACGCGTCGGCCGGGAACATGCCGCCGCGGCAATAGCCTGAGAGCTTGAAGCCATGCCGCCGGACCGCGGCCTTGGTCGCTTCCAGCCCGACGGCAGCGACCTGGTCGCGCCAGGGCGAAATCGCGCGGATCCCGTGCCTGGCGCAGGCCTCGGAGATCTGCAGCAGATCGCCCTGCTTGCGGATCGTCGCCGTGTTGATCGACAGCCAGGCGTGGTCACGCGAGAAGTCGCGCATGGCTCAGGCTCCGATGCCGTAGATCGCCATGACGCGCGCCATGCGGGCTGCCGCCTGGTGCGGATCGTGGAACAGCCCGGCCTTGTCGGCGAGGCGGAACAGCTCGGCCAGATGCAACATCGAGCGGGTGCTCTCCTGGCCGCCGAGCATGGTGAAATGATCCTGATGACCGTTCAGATAGGCGACGAAAACGATGCCGGTCTTGTAGAACCGCGTCGGCGCCTGGAAGATATGGCGCGAGAGCGGCACCGTCGGCCCGAAGGCTGCATGGAATCCCGGCAGGTCGTCGTCGGCCAACGCCGCCAGGGCCGCGGCGGCGGCGGGAGCAATCGCATCGAAGATGCCGAGCAGCGCATGCGAATGGCCTTGCTCGTCCCCGGCGATCAGCTCGGCATAGTTGAAATCGTCGCCGGTATACATCAGCACCGACTCGTCGAGCCGGCGTCGCATGGCGATCTCCTTCTCCTTGTCGAGCAGGGAGATCTTGACGCCGTCGACCTTGGCCGCATTGGCATTGATGACGCCGACGGCGACATCCATCGCGGCATCGAGATCACGCGTGCCCCAGTAGCCAACCAGCGCCGGGTCGAACATGTCGCCGAGCCAGTGGATGATCACCGGCTCCTTCGCCTGCGACAGGATGCGATCATAGACCCTGACATAGTCGTCGGGGCTCCTGGCGACGCGGGCGAGCGCGCGCGATGCCATGAAGATGATCCGGCCGCCGGCGCCTTCGATCGCCTCGAATTGCGTCTCGTAAGCCCTGACCACGTCGTCGATCGAGCGTGCCTCGGCCGGGTCGAGATGATCGGTGCCGGCCCCCGAGAAGATGACGGCTCCAGGCTTGGTCCGAGCAAGAGCCGTCGAGCGCTTGATCAGCTCCAAGGCCAGCGGCCAGTCGAGCCCCATGCCGCGCTGGGCGGTGTCCATCGCCTCGGCCAGGCCGAGGCCGAGATCCCAGAGATGCTCGCGATAGGCCAGTGTCCGCTCCCAATCCGGCGCGGCCTTGAGCCAGGGGTCGCTCGCGGCCCAGGGATCGGCGACGACATGGGCGGCGGCGAGCGCCAGCCGGTTGAATGGCTTGCCCGAACGGGGCGCCTGCCGCATCGGCTCGCCGAGCCGATAGAGTTCGGTGGAGCGATCAGGCTTCGGGAGCGTGACCGCAGCGGCGAGGCGGCGCGTGTCCTGCATGGCGTGTTCCGATCCCGTCCTCTCAGAGCGTGAGCTTCGGCACGTCGACCCAGCGACGTTCCTTCCAGCTCTGCAACGCGCATTCGACGAGCTGCACGCCTTTCGCGCCCTCGATCAGCGTATGCGAATAGGGCAGGCCCTCGACCACATGGCGGATGAACATCTCCCATTGCGTCTTGAAGCCGTTGTCGTAGGTCGCGTTGTCCGGCATCGTCATCCAGGTGTCGCGGAAGTCGATGCTCTGCCGCTGGTCGGGGTTCCAGACCGGGCGCGGGGTGGCGTTGCGCGGCTGGATAACGCAATCGTGCAGGCCAGCCACGGCCGAGCCGAGGGTGCCATCGACCTGGAAGGTGACGAGGTCGTCGCGATAGACGCGCGTCACCCAGCTCATATTGATCTGCGCGATCACGCCACCAGCCAGCTGGAACGTGGCATAGGCGGTGTCGTCGGTGGTGGCCTTGTAGCGCTTGCCGCTCTCGTCGACGCGCTCCGGAATGCCTGTGCTGCCCAGGCAGCTCACGGCCTCGACCTCGCCGAACAGATTGTCCAGTACGTAGCGCCAGTGGCAGACCATATCGAGGATCATGCCGCCGCCATCCTCGGCGCGGTAGTTCCAGGACGGCCGCTGCGCCGCCTGCCAGTCACCTTCGAACACCCAATAGCCGAACTCCCCGCGCACCGAGAGCATCCGGCCGAAGAAGCCGGAATCGCGCAGTGAGCGCAGCTTCATCAGACCGGGCAAGAAAAGCTTGTCCTGCACGGTGCCGGTCTTGACGCCCTTCTCCTTGGCGAAGCGGCAGATGCTCAGCGCCTCCTCGAGATTGGTCGCGATCGGCTTTTCGCAATAGATGTGCTTGCCGGCCGCGACCGCCTTCTGCAGCAGGGTCGGCCGCATCTGGGTGGTTGCCGCGTCGAAGAAGATCTGGTTGCGCGGATCGGCGATCGCCGCGTCGAGATCGGTGCTCCAGCGCTCGATGCCATACGCCTTGGCGAGCCCCTCGACCTTCTCGGCGTTGCGCCCGATCAGGATCGGGTCGAGCTGGACGCGCGAGCCGTCCGAGAGCGGAACGCCGCCCTGAGCACGGATCGCGACCACCGAGCGGATCAGGTGCTGGTTCATCCCCATGCGGCCGGTCACGCCATTCATGACGACGCCGAGTGTCTGGACTGGCACGAGTTATCCTCCCTGGCTTTGCGCGATGCCGATCGCTGCCGGCACGCCATTTTATAACTCAGTGGTTAGTTACTTATAAGAGCGGGAAAGAGCTGTCAAACCCGCGTACTCAGCCCGCTGCCCGGCAGCCGAGACCGTAGATCATCGTGTTGCCGAGATGCTGGTGCGCGCGACCAGAGCCGCTGGCCATCCGGCGACGCTGCCGCACATGGCTGCCGGGAAGGCTCTACCCTTGCCGGTCGGCGTTCTCCTTGGTCAGCCTCTCCAGCAGATCGAGGCCGGGCACCGCCGGCCCGCCCTGACAGCGGGTGAGGCCGACCGCGCCCGACAGGAAACGGGCGCCGGTTGAGATCTCGCAGAGATCATTGCGATCCAGGTCGTCCGCCACGACACCGCGCGAAATGAACCAGACGGCATCCGAGCCGAGCAGTATCGCGCGCCCGACGGGCAGGGCCACCGTCTCGAAGGCGGGCTGTAGGCCGGCGAGATTGAACGTCAGCAGATAGTCGTCGACCGCCCGGCGGATGATCGCCGTGGCCGGCGGCAGCAGCACCGGCACGCGCGCCAGCAATTGCGCCACCGGCTCGCCGCGCAGCGGATGATCATGGCGGGCGACCAGCGCGATCTCTTCCTCATAGAGATGCGTGAAGACCAGGCCGGCCATCTCGCTGGCCACCGGCATGCGGCCGAGCATCAGGTCGATCGCTCCCTCGCGCAGCAGCCCGACGAGATAGGAATGCGGCCCGGTCTCGATCGCCAGCACGGTTTCGGGCGCAATCTCGCGGAAGCGCAGCGCCACCCGTGGAAACAGGCGCGTCGCCGCCGTGGGCAGGACCCCGACGCGGATCGTGCTGCCCGGCGCGCCCGGATGCATTGCCGCAGCGCCGGCTTCGAAGGCCTGCAATCCCACACTGGCATGGCGGCGGAACAGGGCGCCCTGCTCGGTCAGCACCAGACGCCGCTTCTCGCGTCGGAACAATGGCGTCGCCAGCAAGGTCTCCAGCTCCGCAAGGGTACGGCTCAGGGCCGGCTGGGTGATGCCCTGGCGACGCGCGACCGATGACAGGCTGCCCTCGACTGCGATGTCCAGGAAGGCCCGGATATGTCGCAGCTTGATGGCAGGATGCATAATCACTTGATTATGACTCCAAGCAGTCTTTGCATTGTTCGCCGCGAATTCGTGCTGATAGGTTATGAGCAGGAGGAAAGATCGTGCAAGCCCTGACCCGTCCCTATGGAGCCCTCCATTGTCGCGTCGATGGTCGCTCCGATGCGCCGACGGTGATCTTCGCCAACTCGCTCGGCACCGATCTGCGGCTCTGGGACCCGGTCCTGCCGCTCCTTCCCGACACTCTGCGCTACATCCGCTACGACAAGCAGGGCCACGGCCTCTCGACGCTGGGGGGCGGCACCGACATCTCCGATCACGCCGACGACGCCATCGCATTGATCGAGGCGCTCGCCGACAGGCCGGTCGTCTTCGTCGGCCTCTCGATCGGCGGCCTGATCGCCCAGACCGTGGCGAGCCGGCGTCCCGACCTCGTGCGCGCGGTCGTGCTCTCGAACACCGCTGCCCGCCTCGGCACGGTCGAAAGCTGGCAGGCCCGCATCGACGCGATCGCCGGCCATGGACTGGACCATATCGCCGACGCCGTCATGGAGCGCTGGTTCGCCCCGGCCTTCCGCGCGAAACCCGAGCTGGCGCTCTGGCGCAACATGCTGACCAGGACCCCGGCGGCCGGCTACATCGCCGCCTGCAGGGCGCTGTCGAAGGCCGACCAGACCGCCGCCACCGCAGCGCTGCGCCTGCCGGCCCTGGCGATCGCCGGCGATACCGACGGCGCCTCCCCGGCCGAGCTGGTCGAGGCGACGGCCGCGCTGATCCCCGGCGCCGCCTTCCACATCATTCCCGGCACGGGGCACCTGCCCTGCGTCGAGAATCCCGCGGCCTATGCCGCCATCCTCTCCCCGTTCCTGAGGGCCCATGCGCATGACTGAGCTCGCCGAAAAGGGCATGTCGATCCGCCGCCGCGTCCTCGGCGAGGCCCATGTGAACCGCGCCGAAGCCAACAAGTCCGCTTTCGACGCCCCGTTCCAGGCGCTGATCACCGACGCCGCCTGGGGCCATGTCTGGGCCAGGAACACGCTGCCGACCCGCGAGCGCTCGATGATGACGATCGCGCTGCTGGCCGGGCTCGGCAATTACGAGGAGCTCGCTCTGCACCTGCGCGCCACGCGCAACACCGGGGCCAGCCAGGACGACGTGATGGAGGCCCTCCTCCACGTCGCGATCTACGCTGGTGTCCCGCGCGCCAATCACGCCATCAAGATCGCGAAGGACATCTTCGCCGCCATGGCCCAGGAAGAACAGGCCTGAAGGAGGAAGCCATGAAACCCGCCGAGTTCTACCAGCGCGACCGTCTCTGGCAGCCGCCGGCGCTGACGCCGAACTACAAGACCTCGGTCGGGCGCAGCCCGCGCCTGGCGATGCTCTCCCTCCAGAGCTCGATGTCGGAGATCACCGGCCCGACCTTCGGCCACAGCGACATCGACCCGATCGACAACGACCTGATCAAGAACTACGCCCAATCTGGCGACCCGATCGGCGAGCGCATCATCGTGCATGGCCGCGTCCTCGACGAGAACGGCCGCCCGGTGCCGAACACGCTGGTCGAGATCTGGCAGGCCAATGCCGGCGGACGCTACCGCCACCGGAAAGACAGCTATCTCGCGCCGATCGATCCGAATTTCGGCGGCTGCGGGCGGACCCTGACGGACGAGAACGGCTATTATTTCTTCCGCACGATCAAGCCCGGCGCCTATCCCTGGCGCAACTGGGTCAACAGCTGGCGCCCGGCCCATATCCATGTCTCGGTCTTCGGCACCGCCTTCGTCCAGCGCCTGATCACCCAGATGTATTTCGAGGGCGACCCACTGATCGCAAAATGCCCGATCATCGCAACGATCCCGGATCCGCACGCGATCGAACAGCTGATCGCGCCGCTCGACACCAACGCGGCCATCCCCCTGGATTGCCTGGCCTATAAATTCGACATCGTGCTGCGCGGCCGCCGCTCGACCCTGTTCGAGAACCGCCTGGAGGGCAACTGATCATGGTCCAGCCTCTGCCCTATCTGAAGGAAACCGCCTCCCAGACCGCCGGCCCCTATGTCCATATCGGCCTGGCGCCGGGCGCGGCCGGCTTCGACATCTATCGCCGCGAGCTCGGCTGGGAGATCGCCGGCCCGGACGTGCCCGGCGAGCGCATCCGCATCGAGGGCCTCGTCTATGACGGCACCGGCGCGCCGGTGAAGGACATCCTGCTGGAAGCCTGGCAGGCCGACGCCAACGGCATCTACCCCCACCCCGAGGATCCGCGCCATGGCGAGGTCGCGCCGGGTTTTCGCGGCTGGGGCCGCATCATCACTGATTTCGACAGCGGCCTCTGGAGCTTCGAGACGATCAAGCCGGGGCCCGTGCCCGGGCGCAACAAGCGCATCATGGCGCCGCACATCAACCTCTGGCTGGTCTCGCGCGGCATCAATATCGGCCTCAACACGCGGATGTATTTCGAGGACGAGGACAACGCTGCCGACCCTGTGCTGAACTTGGTCGAGCAGGAGAGCCGCCGCCAGACCCTGATCGCCCGCCGCACCGCCCCTGGAACCTATCGTTTCGACATTCGCCTCCAGGGCGAAGGCGAGACCGTCTTCATGGATGTCTGAGCGATGTCGCAACCCTGCATCATCTGTGTCGCCATCACCGGCTCGCTCCCGACGAAGGCGAACAACCCGGCGGTTCCGATCACCATCGCCGAACAGATCGAGAGCACGCATGAGGCCTTCGAGGCCGGCGCCAGCATCGCGCACTGCCATGTCCGCGACGACGAGGGCAAGCCGAGCTCGGACCCCGAGCGCTATGGCCGCCTCAAGGAAGGCCTGGAAAAGCACTGCCGCGGCATGATCGTCCAGCTCTCGACCGGCGGCCGCTCGGGCGCGGGGCAGGCGCGCGGCGCGATGCTCTCGCTAAGGCCGGACATGGCGTCGCTGGCGGTCGGCTCGAACAACTTCCCGACCCGGGTCTACGAGAACGCGCCGGATCTGGTCGACTGGCTCGCCGCCGAAATGGCGGCCCACGGCGTCAAGCCGGAGATCGAGGCCTTCGACCTCTCGCACATCCTCAAGGCGCACGAGATGTGGAAGCGCGGCCAGATCGTCGAGCGCCCTTACGTCCAGTTCGTCATGGGCGTGAAGAACGCGATGCCGGTCGATCGCGACGTGTTCGACTATTACATCCACACCGTGAAGCGGCTGTTCGGCGAGAATGTGCCCTGGTGCGCCGCCGGCATCGGCTCGAACCAGATCGTGCTGAACGAATGGGCGATCGCCGCGGGCGGCCATGCCCGCACCGGCCTGGAGGACAATGTGAGGCTGGACCGTGAACGGCTCGCGCCCTCGAACGCCGCGCTGGTCGAGCGAGCCGCTGATCTCTGCCGGACCTATGGCCGCCCGGTCGCGACCTGGCAGCAAGCCCGGGAAATCCTCGGCATCCCGCTGAAGGCCTGAGACTCCGCCGTGCCCGGGGCCTAATGCCCTGCAGCGTCTGTGGCGGCGATCACCGCCGCCACATCCGTGACGACGCAGACATTCTGCAGCGCGTAGTTGACCGAGGCCGTGTGCCATTCGGCGTTCATCGTCGAGCAGGCATCCTCCGGCACCACCATGAAATAGCCCTTGTCGGCGCCGGTGCGGGCGGTGTGCTCGATCGACATGTTGGTCCAGGCGCCGGTGACGATGACGATGTCGCGGCCAAGCGCCTTCAGCACCGTCTCCAGCCGGGTGCCCTCCCAGGCGCTCATGCGCTGCTTCTCGACGATATGGTCGCCGTGCTGCGCCTCCAGGCCGGGGACAGGCGCCGCGCCCCAGGTGCCGCGCACCAGCGCCTTGGCGTCGGCAAGACCCTCGAACAGTGGTGCGTTCATGGTCACGCCGGGCGCGCCGGCCTCGACGATGAACCAGACATGGATCACCGGGATGCCGCGCGCCCGCGCCGCCAGCGCCAGTCGCGCGCCGTTGGCGATCGCGTTCTGCTGGCGGCAATGCTCCGGCGAGCCCGAGCTGGCGAAGGCGCCGCCCTCCATCACCACGTCGTTCTGCATGTCCTGGATGATCAGGGCGCAGCGCGACGGATCGAGCCGGTAGCCGCCGGCGGCCTTCTTCGTGCCGTTTGCCGAGATGGAGGCGGCGGAATCGACGTCTGACCGCGCTGCGGCTGCGCGGTCACGGCTCGACGTCCCGGCGCCGGCATTGCTCGCTTTCATATAGGGCTCGATGCGCGGCCCGATTTTGGTCTCGACCGCGTAGAGCGAATGGCTCGCGGTGAGGAAGAGCGTGCGCCAGTCCAGTCCGCCCCAGGTCAGGTTGCCGACGAGCTCGGGCACGCGCAGCTTGCCGATCAGCTCGCCCCTGATCGAGTAGACCCAGACGCCGCCGGGGCCGGTGACCCAGACATTGCCCTGCGCATCGCATTTCATCCCGTCGGGGACGCCGGGCTCGGTCCCGACGATGCCGGTGGCGAAGATGCGGCCGGGACCGAGCCGGCCATCCGGCAGGGTATCGAAGACGCGGATATTGTGCTGGACGGTGTCGTTGACGAAGAGCCGGTCTTCCGTGGGGCAGAAGCAGAGCCCGTTCGGCTGGTCGAAGAGATAGCGATCGACCAGGAGCTGCGGCGCTCCGCCTTCCGGCGGAATGCGGTAGACGCCCTGGAAGCCGAGCTGGCGCGGCCGCTCGACGCCGAAGACCGGCATGCGGCCATACCAGGGGTCAGAGAAGTAGATCGACCCGTCCGACTTCACGACGACGTCGTTCGGGCTGTTGAGCTCCATGCCCTCGAAATGCGAGGCGATGACCTCGCGCCGGCCGTCCGGCCGCTCGCGCACCAGCGAAGAGGTCGCGTGCTCGCAGACGATCAGGTCGAGCGCGGCATCATAGGTCATGCCGTTGCATTTGTTCGCCGGCCGCCTGACCTCGCGCACGCCGTTCTTGTCCCAGCGGCGGCGCACATCGCCCGGCATATCCGAGAACAGGAGATGCTGCTCCTGCGGATGCCAGATCGGACCCTCGCAGAACTCGAAGCCGGTGCCGAGCTGGCGCACCGGCGCCCAGAGGTCGATCAGGTCGGCGAAGCCGGGCTGGACAGCGACATGCGTGGTCATGGTGCCGGCCCCCGTCAGGCCGCGAACCAGTTGCGCGCCGGCGGCGACTGCGCGACTGGGCCAGGCACCGCCATGTCCATACGGCCGACGACCTGGCCATGGGCGATCTTGGCCGGCTTGTCGTGCACCGGCAGCAGGAAGGCGCCGTTGGCGAGCAGCTTCTTGATCGCCGACTTCTCCTCGCGCTTGGAGACGCCGTGGTTGCCGGTGGTGCGCGGCTCGTTGGCGTGCAGCTCGTGGAAGGGCGACACGATCTGGTCGTTGAAATCGTAGATCACGTCGCCGCAGATGATGGCGCGCCCTTCATTGGTGTCGACATGGACGTTCATCGAACCCTCGGTATGGGCGCCGGCGGCTTCCAGGTAGCAGCCGGGGAAGAGCTCGATCATTCCCGAGAGTTCGAGGTCCTCGAAGCGCAGCGCATCGCGCGTGTGCAAACGGTCGATCAGGTGCTTGATGTCGGGCGCCGGATATTGCGGGTGCATCAGCCCGGACACCGAGTATTCGAGCTCGCGCCGGTTGACGAGCACCGTCGTGTTCATCGGGAAGAGCTCGTCCTTGCCGGCATGGTCGATATGGAGATGGGTGTGCATGACATAGCGCACATCGCCCAGCCGCACGCCGTGCTTGGCGAGCTGGTTCTCGATCATGTTCTCGTGGAACTGGAGGCCGCGCATGCCGAGGCTCTCCATGATCTGGTTGTGGCGGTAGCCGGTGTCGACCACCACCGGCCAGGGCCCACCAAGGATCAGGAAGCCATAGGTCGGCACGCGGCGGGTGCGCCCGCAATCGCGGCCGAGCACGAGGAAGCTCGATTCCAGCTCGATGTCGCCGTAGTCGAGAATCTTGATTTCGAGGGCCATGAACGTCCTCCCCTTTTGATTATTGGCCGAGGCGGTAGACCCGCCTCGCGGTGTCGTTGAACACGGCTTCCTGCGCCGCTTCCGGCACCGCGGCGCGATGCGCGGCGATCAGCTCGGCGTAGCTCGTCCAGAGCTTCTCGATCGGGAAATTGGAGCCGAACAGGCAGCGCTCGGGGCCGAACAGGGCAAGCGTCTCGCCGATGATGAAGGCGATTTGCTCGGGATCGTTGCGGCGCAGGAAGGTGCCGAGGCCGGAAAGCTTGCTGGTGATGTTGGGCTGCGCCGCGAGTAGCGTCATGCCCTCACGCCAAGCGGCGATGCCCTCCGGCGACAGGTCCTCCAGCATGCCGGCGTGCTGCAGCACGAACGTCACGCTCGGGCAGGCGGCGGCGAGCTCTGCCGCGCCCGCCATCTGGCCGGCGAAGACCTGGAGGTCGAAGCTGAAGCCGTAGTCGGCGAGCCGCACGACATTGGCGATCAGTCTGGGATCGCGGGCGAGATCGGGCCCGCTGGCGAAGCGGTAGAGCGTGTTCTCGTGCCAGTGCAGTTGCATGCGCACGCCGCGCACGCGGGCATTGCGGGCGAGCTGGTCGAGCTGCGGGCGGACATCGTTTGCGAGCATGTCGGCATAGGCGACGATGGCGATCGGGAAGCCCGATTCCTCCGAGGCCTGCGAGACGTAAGCCACCTCGTCGAGATAGCGATCAGTCGCCCAATTGGCCTGGACATAGACGGCCTCGGTCACGCCCGCGGGCCGGCAGTCGCCGAGATATTCGGCGATCGGATAGTCGCGCCGGATCGGCTCGTAGGGGCCGAAGATGCGCGGCTGCATCGGGCCGAGCAGCCAGGGCAGATCGGCCTGCCGCCAGATGTGGAAATGGGAATCGACGAGACCGGTCATGCCGCCAGCGAGCCTCCGAGTGACAGGATGTGCCGGCAGATCCGCGCCGTGCTGCCGCCGTTCGACAGGCTGGCAAGGCGCGGCGCGATCAGCCGGAGCGCTTCGGTCTCCGGCCGGTAGCCGGGATCGGCCGCCAAGGGCGTCAGCCAGTCGATGCGGTGGGCGCGCTGCGCCAGCCTCGCGATCGCCGTGACCAGCGCGGAGGGATCGCCGCGTTCGAGGCCATCCGAGAGCACGACGACGACCGCGCCGCGCGCGTAAGCAGCGAAGCGCGGCACGGCGAGGAAGGCTTGCAGCGCGTCGCCGATACGGGTGCCGCCATCCCAGTCGGCGACGAGTCCGGAGGCTTCCGCAAGCGCCTGCTCGCGGCGCTTGCGCCGGAGCGCCCGCGTTACGCGGGTGAGGCGGGTGCCGAAGGTGAAGACCTCGACCTGGCGGGTCGCATGGACGATGGTGTGCGCCAAAGCGAGATTGGCGTCGCTGCGCTGCTTCATCGAGCCGGAGACGTCGATCAGCAGCAGGATCGGCCGTGGCCGCGTCTCGCGCTTGAGCCGCTTCAGGCTCATCACCTCGCCGTCATGGCGGATCGCATCCTTGAGGCTGCGGGCGAGGTCGACCATCGGCCCGCGTCGCGCAGCCCGGTGGCGATAGCCGCGCCGGCGGGGCAGGGCGGCCGGCAGCGCCCGGCCGAAGCGGCGCAAGGTCTCGCTGTCGTCAAGCGGCTTAAGCTGGCGGATCGACAGGGCTTCCGCGCCGGTCGCGGCCTGGCCGGTCTCGTTGGCCTCCTCGCCGATCAGCACCTCGCGCGAACCGGCATCCTCCTGGATGGACATGTCCTCGTCCGGCGCGAAATCATCGTCGCCGGGCTCGGCCAGGGCGCCGCCGAGGAAGTGCAAGTCGAATAGGGCATCGAAGAGCGCGCGCTGCTCGGGATGGGGCGCAAGCGTCGCAAGCGCGGCCTTGCGGATGTGCTCGACACTGCGCGGGCCGAGCAGTTCGATCGCCATCAGGAAGCTGGTCGTCTGCTCGGGCGCGGCCGCGATGCCGTGCTCACGCAGCAGCGCCGGGAAAGCGACGAAAAGCCGGGCTGCGGCAGGAAGTGGCGCGATCATGCCGCCAGCCCCGGGATGAAGAGCGGCAGGCGAGGGCGCAAATGGGCGAGGTCCTCCTCGTCCTTGATCGCCGCGCCGAGCGAGCGGCGGAAGGCTTCCGGCCAGGGTGCCCCGCTCTGGGCCAGCGCCGTCGCGGCCTCGGCCCAGTCTACCGCCTCGGCGACACCCGGCGGCTTGGCCAGCGGTTCCTGCCGCAGCAGGCCGACCGCATGGACGACTGCGCGAGCCGTGCTCTCGGCAACGGCCGAGGAACGCAGCATGATGATCTGCGCTTCGCGCTCGGGCTCGGGATAGGCGATGTAGTGGTAGACGCAGCGGCGGCGCAGCGCCTCGTGCAATTCGCGGGTGCGGTTCGAGGTCAGGATCACCACCGGCCGCTCGGGCGCGCGCAAAGTGCCGCGCTCGGGGATCGAGATCGAGAAATCCGAGAGGAATTCGAGCAGGAAGGCCTCGAATTCATGGTCGGAGCGGTCGATCTCGTCGATCAGCAGCACGACCTGGTCCGGCCGCCGCAGCGCCGTCAGCATCGGCCGCTCGATCAGGAAATCGTCGCGGTAGATGTCGAGCTGCTCGCCGTCCTTCGCCTGCCGGATGGCGAGCATCTGGCGTGGATAGTTCCATTCGTAGAGCGCGGCGGCCGCATCGATGCCCTCGAAGCATTGCAGGCGGATGAGCTGGCGCCCGAGGATGCCGGCGAGCGCCTTGGCGGCCTCGGTCTTGCCGACGCCGGGCGCGCCCTCCAGCAGCAACGGCTTGCCAAGCGCGAGCGAGAGGTAGCCGGCCGTCGCGATGCCGTCATCGGCGAGATACATCGCCGCCTGGAGGGCCTCGGCGAGGTCCTCGGGGCTGGAGATGCCGGCGACGGTCGTCCTCAGCGCCATCGCGTCACCGCCAGTTGACCGGGCCGCCGCGGCGCGGACCGGGCTTGGCGCCACCATTGGCCTTGATCCCACGCAGGATCTTCTCGGGCGTGATCGGCAACTCGTCGACCCGGACGCCGACAGCGTTGTAGACGGCGTTGGCGATCGCCGGCAGCACCGGGTTGGCGCACATCTCGCCCGGACCCTTGCCGCCGAACGGCCCGTCCGGCGCCGGCCGCTCCAGCACGGTGACGTGATAGGGCGCGATGTCGCCCGGCCCCGGCATCAGGTACTCGTTGAAGTCGCGCGGGCCGTGGTCGGGGCTGGGATAGTACGGCTCCGGCGTCTCATAGAGGGCGTGGCTGATGCCCATCCAGGCTCCGCCGACCAGCTGCTGCTCGACCATGCGCGGGTTGATGACGCGGCCGAGCTCGTAGGCGCTGGTCATCCTGAGCACCTCGACCTCGCCGGTCTCGTCGTCGACGCTGACATCCGCGACGAGGCAGGCATGGGCGAAGGCGGTGTTCGGGTTCATCTCGCCGGTCTCTGCATCGACGGCCGAAAGCGGGATCAGGAAGATGCCGCGCCCGGCGATGGTCTTGCCTTGCTTGAACTGCGCCGCCTGCGCCGTCGCCTTGACCGTGATGCTGCGCGAGGGCGCGCCGCGGACATGGATGTTGCCGCGCCCGTCGGTGACGAGGTCGGCGGCATTGACCTCCAACTCCTCGGCCGCGGCTTCGAGCAGCACGCCGCGGGCCTCGCGGGCGGCGACGATGATGGCGTTGCCCATGCGGTGGGTGCCGCGCGAGGCGAAGGAGCCCATGTCGTGCGGGCCGGTGTCGCTGTCGGCGGTGTCGACATACACATCCTCGATGGGCACGCCGAGCGTCTCTGCCGCGATCTGGCGCGAGACCTGCTTCATGCCCTGGCCGAGATCTATCGCCGAGAGCGCGACGGTGAACTTGCCGTCCGGGTTGGAATGGATCAGCGCCTGGCTCGGATCGCCGCCCAGGTTCATGCCGATCGGGTAGTTGACCGAGGCCATGCCGCGGCCTTCGTGACGGGCCATCTCAGCGCCTCCTCGTGCCGAAGACCGACGAGAACCGCACCGCGCCATGCTGGGTCTGCGCGGGTGCGGCCGGCGGTGGCGAGGCAGGCAGCGGGCTCGCCGGTTGATGGACGGGCGCTGGCGAATACGAACCGGGCGGCTGATAGGGCGGCGGCGCAGGCTGATAAGCCGGAGGTGGCGGCGCTGCCGGCCGCTGCGGTTCGTAGCGCGGCACCTGCGTCGGCGCGGCGCGGCCGTCGCGGGCGCCTTCCATCACCGGCTGCTTGCTCGGCGCAATCCTTGTCGTGCCGGCCGGCAGCACCTGCGTCACCGGCCCATTGCGCGAGTCGGGCCGGCCGATCTGGCCGCGGGCGTCGAGCTGGGTCGCCGGGATCTGCGAGCGCTCGCCGGCGCCGCCGCCGAGCAGCGAGGAGGCCCGCTTGGCCTGCTCGGAGAGCGGCCAGTTCGCCTTCTCGGCCGCGACCTGCACGCATTCGACCAGCGCCGTGTTCTTGGCGGCGCGCCGATGCGGTTTCATGTCCCCGTCGCGATAAGCGTTGAGGATCCGGAACTCCATCGGGTCCATGTTCGCGGCCTCGGCGAGGCGGTCCATCTGGACCTCGAGCGCGAAGTCGACCGCGGTGACGCCGAAGCCGCGCATCGCGGTCGAGGGGCAGCGATTGGTGTAGGAGACGTAGATGTCGGAGGCGACGTTGGGGATCCAGTACGGCCCCGGCACATGCGCCGTGCACTTGATCGCGGCGTAGCTGGACAGGCGCGTATAGGCGCCGGCGTCGAAATAGCTGCGGATATGGCGGGCAACAATCCGCCCGTCGCGCATCAATCCGTCCTTGATGTAGATGCGCTCTGCCCCGCGCGGCGAGCCGTAGAGCATCTCCTCCTCGCGATCGAGCACGAAGCGCACCGGGCGGCCGGTCAGCATGGCGCCGAGCACGGCGAGCGGCTCGGTCAGCGAGTCGACCTTGCCGCCGAAGCCGCCGCCGACCGTGCCGCCGATGAAATGCAGCTGGTTCGACTCGACGTCGACGATCTTGGCGGTCGTGCCCAGCGCGAAGAACAGGCCCTGGGCGCAGGAGTGCACGACATACCGGCCGTTCTGTTCGGGCGCCGCGATCGAGCCGTTGGTCTCGGTCGGCGCATGCTCGATCGGCGACATCTGGTAACGATGTTCCATCACGATGTCGGCGCCGGCGAAGCCGCGCTCGACATCGCCGAAGCGCAGCTTCTGATGGTCGAAGCGCTCGTGATATTCGAAGTAGTTGCCGGGATAGGTCTCGTTGACCACCGGCGCGCCGGCTTTCAGCGTCTCCTCGACATCGAACACCGCCGGCAGCGGGTCATAGTCGATACGCACCAGCTTGCGGGCCGCCTGCGCCTGCGCCTCGCTGTCGGCGAGGATCGCGACGACCGGCTCGCCCTTGTAAGCGACCTTGTTCACCGCCAGCGACGGCTCGTCGTCCTTGCCGAAATTGATCAGGCTGAGCAGCGTGTTCTTGTTCACGGGCACATCGGCGCCGCGCAGCACGCGCTTGACGCCCGGCGCGCGCTCGGCCGCCGAGGTATCGATCGCGCGGATACGGGCATGGTGATGCGGGCTGCGCACCACCTTGAGATGCAGCATGCCGTCGAAGGCGTGATCGTCGAAGAAGCGGGTCCGCGCCGTGACATGGCCCGGCATGTCCTGGCGCTGCACGCCCTTGCCGACGACGTTGAGATTGTCGTCGCGCTCGTCGGCGAAGAGGTCCTTGCGCATCTCCATCGTTGTCATGGCGACCTCCCTCAGGCTCGGCGCGCGCCGGGCGCGTTCGCCGCGGCGAGGATGGCGGCGATGATCGGCTCGTAGCCGGTGCAGCGGCAGATATTGCCGCTGATCGCCTCGACGACCTCCTCGCGGCTTGGCTGCGGGTTCTTCGCCAGCAGCGCCCGCGCCGCGGTCAGCATGCCCGGCGTGCAGAAGCCGCATTGGGCGGCGAAATGTTCCATGAAGGCGTCCTGCAGCGGGTGCAGGTTCGGCCCATCGGCCATGCCGGATGCGGTCTCGATCTGGCGCCCCTCACAGGACACTGCGAGCGTCAGGCAGGCGAGCTGCGGCTCGCCGTCGACGAGCACGGTGCAGACGCCGCAGGTGCCCTGGCCGCAGCCATATTTCGGGCCGAAATCGCCGAGCCCGCGCCGGAGCGTGTCGAGCAGGTTGCTCGCCGGGTCGACGAAGGTGGCACGGTCGCTGCCGTTGAGGCGGAACTGGAGCGGGAGCTTGGCCATCGGCGCCTCCTCAGCGCGGCTCGCCGGCGAGCAGCCGGCCGAGATGGACGGGGAGGATCTCGCGCCGGTACCACTCGCTGGCGATCGCGTCGGTGGCCGGGCGGCAGCCTTCGAGCGCCGCCTGCTTCGCCAGCTGGATCGCGGTGTGGTCGAGCGGCTTGCCGTCGAGCGCCCGCTCGACGCCGCGGGCGCGGATCGGTGTGGGGGCCATCGCGCCATAGGCGACGCGCGGCTGCGCGACGCGGCCGCCCGACAGCGGCAGATGCGCCGCGATCGAGAGCAGCGAGATGCCCTTCGGCTTGACCCTGCTGATCTTGCGGAACTGGAACTCGGCCGGGTTCTGCGGCCGAGCGAACTGCACCGCCGTCACCAGCCCCTGGCCGCCGCGCTCGCGGGCGCTGAGGAACTCCTCCAGCGCCACCGCCCGGCCCGAGCCATAGCCGGACTGCAGCACGACCTGCGCATCGAGCGCCAGCAGCGCCACGGTGAAGTCGCCATAGGGCGCTGCCGCGAAGAGATTGCCGCCGATCGTCGCCATCGTCCGGACCGCCGGCCCGCCGATGGCGCGCGCCGCGGCATGCAGGCAAGCGAGATCGCGATTGGCCAGCACCATCGCCATGGTCACGCCGGCGCCGAGCTCGACGCGGGCGCCGCCAGCGCTCATCTGGCGGAAGGCCGGGTCGGTGACACGCACCAGCGTGCCCTCGGTCAAACGGCCCTCGTTGACGTCGCGCATCACGAGGGTCCCACCGCCGATCAGCAGCGCCTGGCGGTCGCCGGAGAGGATGCCGGCGGCTTCCGAGAGGCTGGCGCAGGTTCTGAGATCGAGCATGTCAGGCCTCCTCGCCGACGATCGCCGGCAGGCGGCGCACCGCCTCGATGCCGTTGGTGTAGACCTCGTCACCGACGAGCCGGGCGAGCTCGGCCTCGCGTCCGGGCGGCGTGGTGAAGCGGCTTTCCCAGTGCCAGAAGCTGCGATTGCCGTCGGTCACCGGCAGCAAACGGACATGGGCGACATAGTTGAACAGCGGGATCGGCGTATCGAGCAGGCAGTAGCTGAAGGTCATCTCGAGGTCGGAGAGGGTCAGCAACTGCTCGCGCAGCTCGCTGCCGTCGCGCAGCACGAAGCGCCTGATGCAGCCTACTCGGTCGGACGGGTAGGCGCGCTCGATCTCGCTCCTCGCCACGATCGGGTGCCAGCGGTCATGCCCGTTGAAGTCGCGCAGGACCGACCAGAGCCGGTCCACCGGCGCATCGATGATCGTGCTGCGGACCACATGGGGCATGGCTATCCCCCAAAGGCGCGCTTGAGGGCGTCGAAGCCGCCCTGGAAGACATTGGTGCCGATACCGGCGACGAGCTCGGCTTCCTTGTCGGGCGCGCAATCGAAATCGGCCGACCATTCGATGAAGGTGCGCTCCTGGTCGGTGATCGGCGTCAGCCTGAGCGTCGCGACATAGTTGGTCAGCGGCATCGGCGAATCCAGGATCGAATAGGTGCAGAACATGTCGTAGTCGGAGAGGCCGAGCAGCTGCTCGCGCAAGCGATCGCCGCTGCGCAGCGAGAAGGCGCGGATGCAGCCGACCTTGTCGGCCGGCTCGCCATTCTCGATCCGGCTCTCGGCGATGCGGGGATGCCAGTTCGGCAGGCCGTTGAAGTCGCGCACCCGGGCCCAGACCTTGGCGGCCGGGGCGGCGATGACGCTGGAAACGTAGACGCGGGCCATCTGTCAGCGCCTCACGACTTCTTGCCGGAGCCGGAGCGGTTGCCGCCGCCACCGTCGGGAGCGGGATCGCCGCCATCCTTGGGCTTGGCCGGCTGCGCTTCCTTGGCGACGCGCTGCATGTCGGAGGCCTCGCGCATCAGCCCGCCCATCTTGGCGAGATTGCCGCCCTCGATGCCGATTTCCTTCAGCACCTGGTCGATCATCGGCGCCTGCACGCGGTAGCGCAGCGCCGACTCGATGACCTCGTCGGTGGGCGAGCGTGCCGCCCCGCCTGTGCCGCTCGCTCCCGCCCCGCCGGCGAGCCCGTCGACATGGAGGATGCGGATGCCCTCGATCTTCTCCATCGGCTTGACGCTCTCGCGCACGATACCCTCGATCTTGTCGAGCAGGCGGCGACGGAACAGCCCGTAGCGGGCGCCGTCGCTGAGCACGTTCTCGGCCTCGTAGAGCAGCTTCTGCGCCTCGGCCTCGACGGCGCGGCGCACCTTCTCGGCTTCGGCCGCGATGCGCGCCTCCTCAGCAGCCTTCTCGGCAAGCAGTATCTCGACAGTCTTGCGCCGCTGGGCGCTCTCACTCTCGCGGACGGTCTTGACCTTCTCCTCGGCCTCGACCGCCTTGGCGCGGGCGATCTCGGCATTGGCCTGCGCCGCCGATTCCTCCAGCGACTTGGCATAGAGCGCGATCGCCTTGTCCATGGCAGCGGACTCGACCTCGCGCTCGCGCTCGATCTCGAGCTTGCGCAATTCGCGCTGGCGGCCGATGCGGGCCTCGTCGAGGCCGCGATCAGAGGAGATGCGGGCCCGCTCGACCTCCTCGTTCGAGGCGATCTGCGCTTCCTGCAGCGCCTGATTGCGGGCGATCTCCAATTGCTCAAGCGCGCGGCGGCGCTCGATCCGGACCGCTTCCAGCGCCTGCTCGCGGGCGATGTCGACGGTCTCGACCTGCTGGCGCGCCGTGATCTCGGCCTGGCGCAGCGCCTTGTCGGCGTCGGTACGCTCGACCTTCTTGGCGGCGAGCACGATGGCGCGCTCTTCCTCGGCGACCTCGACCGCCTTCTTCTGGGCGATCTGCAGCATCTCGCGCGTCTTGCTGGAGTCGATCCGCTCCTTCTCCAGCCCGAGCTCGGTGGCGATGCGCTGGCGCTCGACCGCGTCGCGGCGCTTCAGCTCGGCGGCGTCGAGATCGGCATTGCGCCGGATCTCGAGCTCCTTCGTCGCGAGCTCGGCGGCGATGCGCTCGGCCGCAACGACCTTCTCCTGCGCGATGCGGGCGGCTTCCGTCGCCTCGCGCGCCGAGATCTCGGCCGTGTCGATCGCCTGGTTGCGGGCGATCTCGAGATTGCGGACCTCCTCGTCGCGGCGGATGCGCTCGGCCGAGACGACCCGTTCCTGGCTGATCCGCGCCTTCTCGACCGTCTCGCGGGCGGCGATCTCGGCGGCGTCGACCGTCTCGGTGCGCCCGATCTCCAGAAGGCGCTTGCGCTGCTCCAGCGCGATCCGGTCGGCCGTGATCACGTCTTCCTGGGCGATGCGGGCCTTCTCGACTGCCTCGCGTGCCGCGATCTCGGCCTCGTCCAGGGCTCTGTTGCGGGCGATCTGGAGCGCACGGACGCGCTCCTCCTGCACGATGCGCGCCGACTCCACCGCCTCGCGCGCCGCGATGTCCTCCTGGTCGAGCGTGCGGGTACGCTCGATCTCACGGTTGCGGACCTCCTGCTCGCGGGCGATGCGCTCGGCATTCACCGCGGTTTCCTGCAGGATGCGGGCCTTCTCGGTCGCCTCGCGCGCCTCGATCTCGGCGGCCTCCAGCACCCTGGTGCGCTCGATCTCCTTCTGCCGGATCTCGCGCTCGGAGGCGATGCGGGCGGCGTTGATCGCCTGCTCGTTGGCGATGCGCGCCTTCTCGACCTGCTCGCGGGCCGCGATCTCGGCTTCCTCGACGGCTTGTGTCCGTGCGATCTCCTGCTGGCGGATCTCCCGTTCCGAGGCGATGCGCGCCTCGCTGATCGCGCGCTCATTGGCGATGCGCGACTTCTCGATCTCCTCGCGCGAGGTGATCTGCGCCTGCTCGGCCTCGGTGTCGCGGACGGCGCGCTCGCGGGCGACCTCGGCGCGCTGCATGGCGCGCTTGATCTCGATCTCGCGCTGTTGCTCCAGCCGGGCCGCCTCGCTCTCGCGCTCGATGTCGAGCGCCTGGCGCTCGGCTTCGAGATTGCGGGTGCGGATGCGGATCATCGAGTCCTGCTCGATGTCGTTGCGCAGCTTCCGCTTGTCCTCGATCTCCTCGATGATCCGGGTCAGGCCGGCGGCGTCGAAGCGGTTGGACGGGTTGAAATATTGCAGGTCGGTCTGGTCGAGGTCGGTGAGCGCGACCGATTCCAGCACGAGGCCGTTCTGGTCGAGCGCCTCGGCGGCGGCGTCCTTGACGCGCTGGACGTAGGTTCCGCGCTTCTCATGCATCTCCTCCATCGTCATCTCGGAGGCGACGGTGCGCAGCGCCGAGATGAACTTGCCGGAGAGCAGCGCATTGAGCTGGTCCGGCTGCAGGGTGCGCCGGCCGAGCGTCGCGGCGGCGACCGAGACCGACTGCCGCTCCGGCTTCACCCGGACATAGAACTCGGCGTCGATGTCGACGCGCATGCGGTCGCGGGTGATCAGCGCATCGTTGTTCGCCCGCGTCACCGCGAGCTGCAGCACGTTCATGTTGACCGGCGTGACGTCGTGGATGATCGGCAGCACGAAGGCGCCGCCATTGATCACGACCTTTTCGCCGAACAGGCCGGTGCGGACGAAGGAGACCTCCTTCGAGGAGCGGCGATAGAGCCAGTTCACCAGATAGACAACGATGGCGATGACGATCACCGCCACGATCAGCCAGAGGATCAGCGATCCGATCAGTTGCCCGGTCATGTCAGCATCCTCCCGCCCGTGCCCGGGTCATTTCGTCTTGCCGGCCTTGCGTGCCGGCTTCTCGGTCTTCGGTTCGCGGCCGATCTGCTTGAAGGCGCGGGTCTGGTCGCGGATCGCGACCTCGACCGGCAGGCGCTCCATCGAGGACGCACCGTAGAATCCGTGGCAGTGCGTCGTGTTCTTCATGATGAAGTCGGCGTCGGCGGGCTCGGCGACCGGCCCGCCATGGACGAGGATGATCGCGTCCTTCTTCACGGCGAGCGCGGCCTTGGCCCAGCTCTCGACCAGCGCCGGACAGTCCTTCAGCTTGAGCGCCGTCTCGGCGCCGATCGAGCCGCCGGTGGTTAGCCCGAGATGGCAGACGATGATGTCGGCGCCGGCCTTGGCCATCGCCCGTGCATCGTCCTCGCAGAAGACGTAAGGCGTGGTCAGCAGGCCCTTGGCGTTGGCCAGCGCGATCATCTCGACCTCGAGCCCATAGCCCATGCCGGTCTCTTCGAGATTGGCGCGGAAGGTGCCGTCGATCAGACCGACGGTCGGGAAGTTCTGCACGCCGGAGAAGCCGAGGCGCCTGACATCGTCGAGGAAGACATCCATGCGCCGGAACGGGTCGGTGCCACAGATGCCGGCGATCACCGGCGTGTTCCGGACCACCGGCAGCACCTCGGCCGCCATCTCCATGACGATCGCATTGGCGTCGCCATAGGGCATCAGCCCGGAGAGCGAGCCGCGGCCGGCCATGCGGTAGCGGCCGGAATTGTAGATGACGATCAGGTCGATGCCGCCGGCCTCTTCGCATTTGGCCGAGAGGCCGGTGCCGGCGCCGCCGCCGATAATCGGCTCACCCTTGGCGATCATCGCCCGGAAGCGCTTCAGCAGGGTCTTCTTGTCGAAAGCCGTCATGGCCTGCCTCCGCCCACGCGTTCGCGACGCCGGCCGGCATGCAGCGTGCGGAACTGCTGCACCAGGGCGGACGCGAAGGCGGGATCGTTGATGTGGTGCGGCAGGCGGATCAGCTGCCGGTTCGGCCCGGTGCGCACCGTCTGTTCCAGCGCCTGGAACAGGGCGGCGTCGGCGGCGGGATCGTGGAAGGCCTGGCCTGGCGCATCCAGCGCGGAGACGCCGAGCTCGGGGATCAGGAAGCGGACCGGCCCTTCCATCTGGTTCAGCCGCTCGCCGATCCAGCGGCCCATCCGGGCATTCTCCTCCGCCGTGGTCCGCATCAGCGTGATCTGCGGGTTGTGTGGATAGAGCAGCCGGCCGCGATAGCGCTCCGGCACCGTCTCGGGCGCCAAGAAATTGACCATGTCGAGCGCACCGACCGAGCCGACATAGGGGACGCGCGTGCGGATGATCGCCCCGAAGCGATCCTCGGTCGCCGGCAGGAAGCCACCCATCAGCAGGTCGCAGATCTCGGTGGTCGATACGTCGATCACCGCGCCGACGAGGCCGGACTCGACCAGCTTCTCCATCGAGCGCCCGCCGGTGCCGGTGGCGTGGAAGACGAGCGGCTCCCAGTCCTCGGCGAGGAGCCTGGAGACCTGCTGCACGCAAGGCGTGGTCACGCCGAACATGGTGAGCCCGACCAACGGCTTCTCCGGCGCGCGGCGGCGCGAGGGCTCGGGTTTGAGCTCAACGAGACGAGCCTTGGCCATGGCGGCGATGGCGTGTGCGCCATTGCCGAGCACGAGGCGCGAGACGCGGTTGACGCCCTGCACATCGGTGACGGCATGCAGCATGGCGATGTCGGTGGCGCCGACATAGGCGCTGACATCGCCGGAGGCCATGGTCGAGATCATCAGCTTGGGCAGGCCGACCGGCAGCGCCTGCATCGCCGGCGTCACCATCGCGGTCGCGCCCGAGCCGCCGGCCGAGATGATGCCGAGCAGGCCCTGCTGGCGCGGCAGCCAGGCCTTGAAGGCCTCGGTCATCGCCGCCACTGCCGTGCCGCGATCGCCCGAGGAGATGCCGGCCGAACCTTTCGGCGAGGCGAGCGCGATCTCCTGCGGAGTGACGTCGCCGCCGGCGCTGCGGCCCGAGGTCGAGAGATCGACGAGGCGGGTGCGCAGGCCCTCGGCCCGGATCAGGTCGCGGATGAAGCGCAGCTCCTCGCCCTTGGTGTCGAGCGTGCCGGCGATGACGACATAAGGCTCGCTCCTCGCCGCGGCCGCGAGCGGCCGGATCGCGCCGACCGGCTGGCCATCGCGCGTCGCCAATGTTGGGCGCGAGATGGTGCGGGCTTGCGCCTCGATCCGCGCCGCGGGCACCGCTTGCGACCAGCGGTTCGGGATGACCGGGTTCGAGACATAGACGCGAATCGGCCCGGTTGGGGCCGGAGCGGCAGGCCCGGAGTTTCCGGCGGCCGGGGTCATGTCCGACGCCGCATCGGTCTCGTCATGGCCGTGGCGGCCGACGCCGAGCAGGCGCTGCTGCAGGTCGCGGTCGCCGGCGAGCGCCGCCGAGGCGATGATGCGGTTGATCCGGCCGTTGACCATGATCGCGACGGGATCGGACATCTGCGTGGCGACGCCGATGTTCTGCTCGATCACCAGGATCGCGACGTCGCCCTGCTCGGCGAGGCGGACCAGCATCTCCTCGACATGGGCGACGATGACCGGCGCCAGCCCCTCGGTCGGCTCGTCCATGATCAGCAGGCGCGGGTTGAGCAGCAGCGCCCGGCTGATCGCCAGCATCTGCTGCTCGCCGCCGGAGAGCTGGGCGCCGCCATTGTTGCGGCGCTCGGCCAGGCGCGGGAAGACCTCGTAGATGCGCTCGGGCGTCCAGGGCCCGCGCTTGCCGCGCTGCATCAGCCGCAGATGCTCGTCGACGGTCAGCGAGCGCCAGAGCCGGCGACCCTGCGGGACATAGCCGATGCCGAGCCGCGCCACCTCGGCCGGCGAGTGGCCGGCGATCTCCTCGCCGAAGAAGCGGATCGAGCCGGACGCGATCGGCACCAGCCCCATGATCGCCTTGCACATGGTCGTCTTGCCCATGCCGTTGCGACCGACGACGGAGAGGACGCCGTGCTGCAGCGTGAGATCGACGCCCTGCACGGCGTGCGAGCGACCATAGAAGACGTTGAGGCCGGCGATCTGCAGGATCGGAACGCCGGCGGGGGGCGGAGCTTTCAGGCGCTCAGCCATGGCCGCCCCCGAGATAGAGCTCCTGCACCTCCGGATCGGATTCGATCTCGTCCGGCCGCCCCTCTTTGAAGATGCGGCCATTGTGCATCATCGTCACGCTCTCGACGACGCGCAGCGCCACGTCCATGTCGTGCTCGATGATGATGTAGCCGATATGGCCCGGCAGCGAGGTCAGGATCTGGACCAGGTCGGCCCGCTCGGTCGGCGACAGGCCCGCCGCCGGCTCGTCGAACAGGATGAAGCGCGGCGCGCCCGACAGAGCGAGCGCGATCTCGAGTTGGCGCTGCTGGCCATAGGCCAGCTCGCCGACCAGCCGATCCTTGACGGCGGTGAGGTGGACGGCGTCGACTAGGCTCTCGGCGGCATGCTGGAGCGTGTCGTCGCGGCGCGGCCGCCGCAGCGAGAAGCGGTTCCGCGAGACCCCGCGGCAGGCGAGGTAGACGTTGTCGATCACCGTCAGCCCGGTGAAGAGCGAGGAGATCTGATAGGTGCGCCTGAGGCCGCGCCGGATGCGCTCATGCGGCGGAAAGGCCGTCACATCCTCGCCGAAGAAGCGGATGACGCCGGAGCTCGGCGAAAAATCGCCGGTGACGCAGTTGAACAGCGTGGTCTTGCCGGCACCGTTCGAGCCGAGCACGGCACGCCGCTCGCCGGGGCGGACCGAGAGCGTGACGTCGGACAGGGCCGCGAGCGCCCCGAACAGGCGCGAGACGCCGCGCAGTTCGAGCGCATTGCCCGAGCTGCCCGTATTCAGCCGCTCCAGGCTCGGCACGGCGCTCATGGCGCGCCTCCGCCGGTCCGCATTTGTGCATCCTGCGCCTCGCGGCTCTTGCGATAGCGCTCGCGCAGGCGCTGCCAGATGCCGATCAGCCCATCCGGCGAGAACAGCACGATGATGAGGAAGCCGAAGCCGATCAGCAATTGATAGCGCTTGCCTTCGAGCCCGACCCAGTCGAGCAGATCGAGGGCGAATGTGCGCAGCAGGACATAGACCAGCGCGCCGATGAAGGGGCCGATCGGGCGGCTGAGGCCGCCGACGACAGCGATGATCAGCATGTCGACGACAGGGCCGACGCCGCCCGTCCCCGGCGAGACCTGGCGCTGGTACCAGACCAGAAGCACGCCGGCGAAGGCGGCGATCACCGCAGCGAAGGCATAGGCGGCGATGCGATGGGCGACGACATCGAAGCCGAGCGCCGCCATGCGCCGCGGATTATCGCGCGTGCCCTGCAGGGCAAGGCCGAAAGGCGCCCGCGAGACATAGACGACCACGCCATACGCCAGCGCAGCGCAGCCCAGCGTCAGGTAATAGAACGGCACGGTGCTGCCCCAGTCGATGCCGAGGAAGACCGGCGGCATCACGCCGTTGAAGCCGCTGAAGCCGTTGAAGATCGTGTAGTTCTGCAGCGTCAGGTAATAGAAGGCCGAGCCGATCGCGAGGGTGATCATGATCGTGTAGATGCCCTCGGTCCGGACCGAAAGCGCGCCGCCCAGCGTGCCGAACAAGGTGGCGAGCAGGATCGCGACCGGCACCGCCGTCCACCACGGCCATTTCAGGCTGATCTGGGTAATCGCGCTCTCGCCGAAAATGGCGACGAGATAGGCGGCGAAGGCGGCGACGGTCATCTGGATCAGGCTGACGATGCCGCCATAGCCGGCGAGGAACATCAGGCTGAGCGCGATCATGCCGAGGATCATCGCATAGGCGAGGATCTGGACGAGCCAGAACGGGCTCGCGATCAGCGGCATCACCAGGAGCAGCGCCGCGACGATCCAGAAGCCCGTGCCCTGCCGGGCGATCACCTCGGCGAGCCCTTCGCGGGGGCGCGGCGTCGCGATCGCGAGGCGTGGTTCGGCCAGCGCCATCTCAGCGCCTCACCGCGGCCAAGCCTTGCGGCCGGATCGCCAGCACCACGACCATGATGACGAAGGTCAGCATCACCGCATAGGTCGGCATGTAGACCGAGCCGAACTGCTCGGCGAGGCCGACGATGAGCGCCCCCATCGCCGCGCCCGGGATCGAGCCCATGCCGCCGACGATGACGACGACCAGCGACGACAGCAGGATCTTGGTGTCCTCGCCTGGCTGAAGCGACTGGAAGGTGCCGCCGACGACGCCGGCGAGCCCCGCGAGCCCGGCGCCGAAGGCGAAGACCATGATGAAGACGAGCTGCACGCGCACGCCGGTGGCGGAGAGCATGTCGCGATCGTCGACGCCGGCGCGCACCAGCATGCCGATGCGGGTGCGGTTGAGCGCCAGCCACATCGCGACACCCAGGATGATCGCGCCGATCAGGATGGCGATGCGGACCAGCGGGTACATCATCATCACCGCCTCGCCATTGCTGCGCAGTGCGACGATGAAGGGCAGCTGCACTGGCCCGGAGAGCCAGTCCGGCGTCGTCACCTGGAAGGTATCGCCGCCATAGCCCCAGAGCAGCAGGTCGGCGACGATGATCGAGAGCCCGATTGTAACCAGCGTCTGCCGCAGGTCCTGGCCCTCCATCCAGCGGAAGAGCAGCACCTGCATCAGGATACCGGCCAGGGCGACGACCACGAAGGCGCCGATCAGCGCGGCGAACCAGGAGCCCGTCAGGTTGCCGATGCTGTAGCCGACATAGCCGCCAAACAGATAGAGCGAACCGTGCGCCAGGTTGACGTTGCGCATCAGGCCGAAGATCAGCGTGAAGCCGCTGGCGACCAGGAAATAGAGCCCGCCGAGCGTGATGCCATTGAACAGCGCGCTCAGGAAGACGCGCTTGCGGCCGAAGGTCAGCTCCATCCACGGCGTCCAGACCGCAAAGATCAGGAAGAGGAGCAGGGCGACCGCGATCAGGATCACCAGCGACCAGATCGGGCGGCGGCCGATGAAATCAGACATGGCTCGCCTGCGATGGCGGGAGGCCGACGGTGCGGAGCACCCGCCGATAGTCGCGCGGCGCCATGCCGACATGGGCGCTGAAAAAGCGGGTGAACACGCTCTGGCCGGAGAAGCCGAGGCGGTGGCTGATGCTGGTCACCGGATCGCTCGACAACACGATCCGCTCAAGCGCCGCGTCGATCCGGGCGGTATTGGCGAAGATGTTTGGCGTGACGCCGACCTGTTGCCGGAAGAGCTTGAAGAAATGGGCGCGCGACAGGCCTGCCTCGCGCGCGATCCGGGCGAGCGCGCCTTCGGACGAGGTATGCTGTTCCAGCAATCGGCAGGCCCGCAGCACCCGCCGATCGAGGGCGCCTGCCGAGGTGTCGTGTAGCAGCGAAGAGACGAGCTCGGGTCCGATCGGCTCGCTGGAAGCCTGCGCCAGCGCCATCAGCACCGGGGCGAGATTGAGCTCGCGGTGCTGCGACAGCAGCATCTCGACCGCCTGGTCGCGCCAGGCGGCGAGCTCGCGGGTTATGACCAGTTCGGATGACGGGAAGACCAGCGAACCGGCCGACGGCATGGCCTGCGCCGCCAGCCATTCCGGCTTGAGATAGATGACGAGGAAGAGCCCGAAGGCGCCCGGCTGCTCCGGCTGGAAATTATGCGGTTCCCAGGGGTTGATCGCCACACCCATGAACGGATCGACCCGGACCATGTGGTCATTGACGGTCACGAGGCCCCGCGAGCCCTCGAGAAAGAAGATCAGATGCGCTTCGCGATGCGCATGCACCACCATCGGGCGATCGAGATTGTAGATCGACACCCGTCCGAAGGGACCGTGGCAGACCGCGACTGCGCGACTCATGGCTCCTCGCGTAGCAATGCCCGGTGGACCTAAGGCTGCCTCATCAGGTGAGCCTTGCCCGACAGCGCAGGCTGATCGCGCGCGACGTCGTTGACCGGAGCGGGACGGCTGACCGGACAGGACACGATCCTTGTCGCGTCCCGTCCGGGGAGTCAGTCAGTGGAAGTCAGGGCTTGCATTCCGGATTGGTCCGGGAGGGCAGCCCCACCGCCTTGAAGGCTTCGGCAGACAGGCCCATCGTCTTCGAGACATTCGGGACGGTCCGGACGAACTTGTTGGTGAGCTCGCCGTTCGGCGTCTCGACGACCTCGGTGATGAAGGTCGTCGCGATCGCCTGCCGGTCGTCGTCGAGCTTGATCGGCCCGTTCGGGGCATCGAGCTCGACCTTGGCGAGTTCCGCCCGGAACTTGGCGCCGCCGTCGGAGAGGTCGGCATTGACCTTCTCCAGACCCGTCGCCATGCCGTTGAAGGCGTTGTAGTAATTGGTCGCGAACAGCGAGGGGCTGGCGAAGCGCTTGTCCGCCGGGAAGGCGTCCTGATAGGCCTTCACCCAGGCCTTCCATTTCGGATCGTCCCAGGCATCGGCGACGCCGCCCGAGGAGGGCGTGCCGACCAGCAGGCGCTTGGCGGCGCCGCGCGAGGACAGCACCGTCTGGTCGACCATGATCGAGCCGCCGACGAACTTCGCCTTGCCGCCGGTCTGGCCGTACTGGTTGAGGAAGTTGACGGAGTCGCCGCCGCCGAGGCCGAGGAAGACGGCGTCGACGTCATCAGGGATGTTGGCGATGACCGAACCGAAATCCTTGGTTCCGAGCGGCACCCATTGACGCTGCACGATCTGGCCGCCGGCCTTGCAGTAGCCGAGGGCGAAGCCGAAGACCTGGGTATAGGGGAAGGAGTAGTCCTCGCCGATCACGGCGAGCTTCTTGTAGCCCTTGTCCTTGAAGACGTACTCGCCGAGCCCGGCCATCCACATCGCGCCGTTGCTGTTGAAGCGGAAATAGTTCGGCGACGGGTTGACATAGGTGGTCTCGAGCGCGCCCGACGACGCATCGACCACCGTGACGTTCGGCACCGTCTTCGAGTAGTCGCGCATCGCGATGCCCTCGGAGCCCGAGAGCGGGCCTAGGATGAGCTGGACCTTGTCCTGCTCGACCAACTTGCGCGCCGCCCGCAGCGCCGAGTCCGGACTGGCGTCGGTCGCCGCGATGATGAACTCGACCTCGCGCCCGGCGATCTTGCCGCCGCGCTGCTTCAGAGCGATCTGCGCGCCGCGGACACCGTCCTCGCCGCCCGAGGTCAGCGCGCCCGAGAGCGTCGCCAGCACGCCGATCTTGAGTTTTTCCTGAGCCTGGCCGGTGCCTCCGGCCGCAATCAAAGCGCACGCCGCGACGGCGGCCATCAGTGCCTTCCGCATTGCATTCACCTCCCTGCGTGAACGGCCGCGCCGAAGGTGTCCAACGGCGGAGCCGATGGCGGATTTTTATCCCGCTCTAAATCTAGGCTAGCACAGGCCGATCTACTGCCAAGGTCGTAGATATTGCCGAGGGTCTGCTTTTCAGCGCCAGCCGCGGCGCCACAATGTGAAGACGCCACATGCGGCCAACTGACCGGCGACCAGCAGATAGGGCCAGTCGAAGCTCCCCGTCCGGCCGGCGATGAGCGCGAAGACGAGCGGGCCACAGAACGAGCCGGCGAAGCCGAAGAGGTTCGCGGCCGAGGTGACGTCGCCGATCCGCGCGGGAGGCGCGAGCCGCGCCAGCTCCGCCATATAGACCCCGTTCCAGCCCAGGGACGTCGCTCCGATCAAGGCGACGCAGCCATACAGGGCCCAGGGCGGCCCCGCCGCTGACCAGACGAACAGGATCAGCGCTCCGCTCGTGGCCAGCAGGAGCAGGCACAGCAGCAGCAGGCCCCGGCGCCAGCGGTCCGCCAGCCAGCCCAGGACGATCCGCGAGAACGTGCTGGCGACGAGCAGGACGGCCACGAAATACCCCGCTTCGGCGAGCCCTTTGCCATGCTGCGTTACCAGATAGGTGGCGGTGAAGGCCTGGACGCTCGCTTGCGCGATCGAGAACGAGATGCCCATGCCGGTCACCAGCGGCAGCAAAGGGTGGGACCGGATGACTTCGGCCGACCGGCGCAGCGCCGAGGGCGACAGGAACATCCGGGGCCAGCGCCGGTTCGCAGGCCCTCTCTCCAGGTCGAGACGCCTCCGAAACGGCTGGACGGCGAGCAGGCTGAGCCCGACGATGGCTGCGATCAGCCAGATCGTCTGGGCAAACCCCAGCGCGACAACGACCGGAGCCACCGAGACGCCGGCGATCGCGCCGCCGAGCGGGACGCCGGCTTGCCGGATCGAGAAGATCAGGTTGCGATGCCGGGGCGGCGCCGTGCGCATCAGCATCGTGCTGCCCGCCGGATTGTTCGGCGCGGTGCCGAGGCCGAGCACCAGGGCGCCGACGAAGCCGAGCGTGGCGGCAGGCTGCGAGAGGAGGACCAGGCCCAGGCAGATCGCCGCGAGGCCGAGCTGCAAGGTGCGGATCGGGCCGTGATGGTCGAGCATCGGGCCGCCACAAGCCAGGCACCAGCAGATGCCCAGCGAAACGGCCGCGGAGACATAGCCGATGCTTTCCGGCGGCAGGTTCCAGCGCTGCATCAGGATCGGGCCGAGCAGCGGAACGGCTGCGGCGGCGAAGGAACTCACGACCTGCACGAGGAGCGTCGCGCTCAGGGCGCTCCCCCACAAAGGCAGCTTCAAAACACATCCTCCCAGCGCCTTCGCCGCATGGTCACGTCGGTGCAGCAGTCTTCGGCTGCGCCATCGGCTTGCGCTGGTCTTCGGAGAATATGCCGGCTTGGTCGAGGTCAGGTCCGAGCTGCCCGACCTGCAGGATTTGCATATGGCCGAGGAAGCGAACCCGGTCTTTCATCCGCCGATTGCAGATCGCTGCTCCGGCTCGCTCGAAGGTGATGCCGGAGGCACGGCCATGTCGGCACGATTTGATCCAGATCAAATCGGCATCGATGCAGCTGCCACACGGTCCGGCTGCCCCTGTGACAGATGTGAAATCTTAATCCTGGGTCCTCCAGAGCTCCTCACATCGACCGCGCGAGAGCGGCGATACGTTGAGGAAAGAACCGATGTCTGCATCCGACGATCTCGCCCGACGGCTTGAATTCCTGCAACTCGATGGAACCGCACGGCAACGGATCCGCAATGTCGAGTCGACGATCACCGCGGCGCTTCCAGGCGCGCTCGACGCCTTTTATGCGCAGATCAAGGCCTTTCCGGAGACCATGGCCCTGTTCCGCAGCGAGGAGCAGCTCGGCGGCGCCAAGACGAGGCAGCTCTCGCATTGGGCTGGGATCGCCAAGGGCCAGTTCGACGAGACCTATGTCGCGGCCGTCACCCGTGTCGGCCAGGTCCATGCCCGGATCGGGCTCGAGCCGCGCTGGTATATCGGCGGCTACGGGCTGCTGCTCTCGCAGCTGATTGGCAAGGTGCTGGAAGCCCGCTGGCCGAAGAGCCGTTTCGGCGCCAAATTGCCGGGGGCAGATGAGCGGACGGCCGAGATCGGCGCCATCGTCAAGGCCTGCCTGCTCGACATGGATTATGCCATCTCGGTCTATCTGGAAGCTTCGGAGGCGGCGCGTCTTAAAGCGGAGGCCGGCGCGCGCGCCAGCGAGCAGGCCAAGGCGGCCGAGCGCGACAAGGCGATCGCCCTGATGAGCGAAGGCATGGCGGCGCTGGCGAAGGGCGATCTCACCGTCCGCATCGCCAAGGACATGCCGGCCGAGTACGCCGAGATCGGCACGCATTTCAACGACGCCATGGCCCGCCTCGGCGAAATGATCGCGACGATCAAGACGAGCTCGACCGCCATCGCCGCCTCCTCGCAGGAGATCAGCGACGGCGCGGCCGATCTCTCCGAGCGCACCGAGGAGCAGGCTTCCGCCTTGGAGCAGACGGCGGCGACGACGGAGGAACTCGCGGCGTCCGTGAAGAGCTCGGCCCAGGCCTCGCGCGCCTCGACGGCCCTCGCCGACGAGGCGACGGCGGTGGCGCGCACCGGCGGCGGCATCATCCGCGAGGCGATCGCGGCGATGGCGCGGATCGAGGATGCCTCGAAGAAAATCTCGGAGATCACCGGCGTGATCGACGGCATCGCCTTCCAGACAAACCTGCTCGCGCTCAACGCCGCGGTCGAGGCGGCGCGGGCCGGCGATGCCGGGCGCGGCTTTGCCGTCGTCGCCGCCGAGGTCCGCGCCCTCGCCCAGCGCTCGGCCGAGGCCGCCAAGGACATCACCGGCCTGATCGGCACCTCCGGCGCCGAGGTGACCGAGGGCGTCCGGCTGGTCAGGCTCGCCGGCGACACGCTTGAGCAGATCGTCGGCGCGTCCGGCCGGGTTTCGGCGACGGTCGGCGAGATCGCGACTGCGGCGGGCGAGCAGGCCAGCGGCATCGAGGAGATGAGCCAGGCCGTCAGCCATATGGACGAGATCACGCAGCGGAATTCCGTGCTCGCCGAGCAGAGCGCGACCTCGGCACGCATGCTGCTGACGCAGATCGAGCGTCTCAGCCAGCTCGTTGCTACCTTCCGCACGCAAGGCGATCCCAGGCCGTCCGCCATGGCCCCCGCGCAGCGCAGCCGGGCGGCATGAGCCCCATTCCGGCCGGATCACATCCGGCCGGCGTCGACCTTGATGCGCTCCGAGGTGATCGAGGACGACTGATCGCTCGCCAGGAACAGGGCGGCGCGCGCCACCTCCTCCGGCTCGACCCAGCGCTTCAGCGCCGCCTTGTCGGTGTAGTTGACCCGAATGATCTCCTCGGCGGGCCGGTTCTCCTTGGCGGCACGGGCGGCGATGACGCGCTGCATCAGCTCGCCATTGACCGCGCCCGGGCAGAGCGCATTGACCCGGATGCCGTCGATACCGACTTCCTGCGCCACCGCCTGGGTGATGCCGATCACCGCGAACTTCGTCGCGGTATAGGCGCTGCGCATCGGATAGCCGCGCAGGCCCATCAGCGACGACATGTTGATGATCGAGCCGCCGCCGCGCGCCCGCATCAACGGCACGCAATGCTTGATGCAAAGGATCGTGCCGCGGATGTTGATCGCCATGGTCTCGTCCCATTGGGCGATGTCGAGATCCTCGGCATTGGCGACCTGCCCGGTCACGCCGGCATTGTTGACGAGGATATCGACGCCGCCAAAACGCGCGGCCGTTTCCCGGGCGAGCCTTGCGGCATCGGTTTCCTGCGAGACATCGGCGGCGATGGCCTGCGCGCCGATCCCGGCGGCCGCCTTGTCGAGCGAAGCCTGGGAGCGGCCGGCGATCACCACCTGCGCACCTTCGTCCACGAACATCCCGGCGATCGCCAGGCCGATGCCGGTGCCGCCGCCGGTGACGATCGCGACCTTGCCGGAGAGGGCTGGAGCACGGGACGATAGCGATGTCATGATGCAGCCTTCTCCTCACGGCAATCGACCTTTGGTCGACTCTTTCGTTTGATATACAAGAACTAGTTTTGCATATCAACAAACCCTCTTTGACCTTGCCCTGTCGACCACAGGCCGGTTTCAGCCGCCGAGAGCCTCCGGAATCGCGACTCCAAGGCGGCCGGCATGCGTATGCAGCAGGCGGAGCGTCTCCGCCGCCAATGCGCAGTTCCCGCCGAAACGCTTTCGCGCTTCGGCGGCGCGGTCGCCGGGGAGGCGGATCGGAGTAGTGCCCGGAGCCGTCTTCGACTGCCGGATGCGCTCGGCGAAGCCGGCAGCGGCGGCCTCATACTCGGCGAGCGGCCGCATTCCCTCGATCTCAATCGCCATGACCAAGTTGGCGCTGCCATAGGGCCGCGAGAGATCGCCATAGAGCGGCTGCACCTTGGCGCCGATCCCGCCGCCCGACAGGCCGCCGGCAAGCAGATCGACCATCACGGCGAGGCCAAAACCCTTCGCCCCCGCCGCCGGCAGGAGCACGCCCTTGATCGCCTCGGCCGCGTCGCGGGTCGGCAGTCCCTCGGCGGTCTGGGCCCAGCCCTCGGGAATGGGCTCGCCCTTGCTCGCCGCGAGCCGGACCTTGCCCATCGCACCAGCGCTCATGGCGAGGTCGAGCACGATCGGCTCGCCGCCGGTCGGGACGGCGATCGCGAGCGGATTGTTGCCGACGACCGCCTCGGCGCCGCCCGGAGCCGGCAGCATCGGGCGGGTATTGGCCATGACGATGCCGATCTTGCCGGCGAGCGCGATCCTGCGGGCGAAGCGCCCGGCCGCGCCGACATGGAAGGCGTTGCGGACGGCGACGATGGCCACCCCGTACTCAGCCGCGCGGGTGATCGCGATCTCGCAGGCACGCTCGGCCGTGACATGGCCGAGCCCGTTTTGAGCGTCGAGCGTCAAGCGCGCGCCGACATCGACGACGATCTCGCCTTTGGCTGTGGGATCGACCGAGCCTCGCTCGATCCGCTCAAGATACATCGGCAGCTGGAGCAGGCCGTGCGAGGCAAGGCCCTCGATATCGGCATCGACGAGGGCCTCAGCCACCAAATTGGCATTGTCGGGCGGCGTCCCGGCCGCCTCAAGCAGGGCGGCGGCGAAGCGGCTCAGCACCTCCGCGGGATAGCCGCCCGACGCCGGCATCAGCGCACCGGCGGCGCGTATTGCAGGCCGCCTTTCGTCCAGAGCTTGTTCAGGCCGCGCTCGATGCCGAGCTTCGAGCCCGAGCCGACATTGCGCTCATAGACCTCGCCGTAATTGCCGACCTGCTTGATGATCTGCAGTGCCCAATCCGGCTTCAGCCCCATCGACTTGCCGAGATTGCCGGTGGCGCCGAGCAGGCGCTGGACCTCGGGCGAACCGCTGCGCTTCTGCTCCTCGGCATTGGCCGAGATGACGCCGAGCTCCTCGGCGACGAGCATGGCATAGAGCGACCAGCGCACGATGCTGGTCCAGGTCTCGTCGCCCTGGCGCACCACCGGGCCGAGCGGCTCCTTCGAGATCAGCTCCGGCAGGATCACATATTCCGTCGGGTTGACCAGCTTCAGCCGATAGGCCGAGAGCGCCGAGACGTCGTTGCTGAAGACGTCGCAGCGGCCGGACTCGAAAGCCTTGGCGACCTGATCGCCGGCCTCGAAGGCGACGCCCTCGTATTTCATGCCGCTGGCGCGGAAATAGTCGGCGATGTTGAGCTCGGTGGTCGTGCCGGTCGGCACGCAGACCGAGGCGCCGTTCAGCTCCTTCGCCGATTTGATGTTCAGCGCCTTGCGGACCATGAAGCCTTGGCCGTCATAATAGCCGACGCCGACATAGCGCAGGCCCATCTGGGTGTCGCGCGACAGGGTCCAGGTCGCCTGGCGCGAGAGCATGTCGATCTCGCCGCTCTGCAGGCTGACGAAGCGGTCCTTCGGGCTCAGCGGGGTATAGCGAACCTTGCCGGCATCACCGAGCACGGCAGCGGCAACGGCCCGGCAGATGTCGACGTCGAAGCCGCCCCAGCGTCCGGCCTCGTCAGGCACCGAGAAGCCAGCGACGCCCGGGCTGACGCCGCAAATCATCTCGCCGCGGCCCCGCACGGTCTCCAGGGTGCCGGCAGCGGCCGGCAAGGCGCAGGCGGCCATCAGGCCGGCGATCAGCAACAGGCGTGTCTTCATTCGGATTCTCTCCCCCCGAGTGTCATGACCGACGTTTCCCCGTCGGATCCCAGCGCGATCCTGACGGCTTTCCGACGCAGGGGGCGCGCACCTCGACTGATTTCGAGATGTGAAACGCCGGGACTTCCAGCCATATCCCGGAGAGGCGGTGCCATCATCGGGTCATCGACATCGGCACGGCAGACCATGCAGACATCCGCCCAGTCCAGCTTCCGTCAGCGCCTCGTCAGTGGTGCCTTCCTGGCAGGGAGCTTCGTCAAGACGCCGAGCCCGCATGCAACCGAGATCCTCGGCAATAACGGCTTCGACTTCATCGTCGTCGACCAGGAGCACGCCCCCTTCGACCGCGTCACCACCGACCTCGTGCTGCTGGCCGCACGGGCGGCAGGCGTTGCCGGGGTCGTGCGCGTGCCGACCCTGACCAGCGACGCGATCCAGGCCTCGCTCGATTGCGGCGCGGTCGGCATCCTCGCCCCGCATGTCGCGAGCGTCGCGGATGCGCAGGCGCTCGTCGCCGCCTGCCGCTATCGCGGCGGCAAGCGTGGTTTCTCCGGTGTCACCCGCGCCGGCCGTTATGGCGGCAGCAAGATGTGGGACCTCGTCGACGCCGCCGATGCGGCGGTGGCGACGATCGCGATGATCGAGGATCCGTCGGCGCTGGCTGAGATCGACGCCATCCTCGCGGTCGAAGGATTGGACGCCGTCTTCATCGGCCGCGGCGACCTCACCGTCGCCTTCGGGGCGCCGACCCGCGATGCGCCTGAGGTCCGCGATGCCGTCGAGACGATCCTCCGGGCTGCGAAGAAGGCCGGCAAGCCGGTCTGCGTGATGACCGACAATGGCGAGGAATCCGCTGGGTTCGCCGAGCGCGGCGCCAGCGCCTTCATCCTCTCTTCCGACCAGGGTTTTTTGCGCAAGGCGGCGAGCGAAGCGCTGGGCCAGATGCAGACAGCCAGGAGCCGGGTCGAGCCCCCCCGGCGCGCGATAGGAGACGAAGACCCGTGAGCTATCCCTCCAGCGATCCGCGCTCGAAGCTCGCCGCTCCGGCAGCGACGAAGGCACCTGCGGTCAAGGCCTATGCCGGCGCCGACTATGCCCGTTTCTATGCAGAAGAACCGCAGCAGACGACCGAGAGCGAGCGCACCTGGCTGGCGCGCGGGCAGAACTTCATCACCGCCTATTCCGATGTGAAGGCAGGCGCTGTGCTGGCGCGTGTGGCGCAGCCGGACGAGTACTGCCTGATCCTGCCCGAGAAGGAGCTCGGCGCGACGGTCACGGCCGGGGCGGAGATCGTCGAGGTCGCCGGTAACTCGATCATCTTCGTGCCGCCGGGCGCCTCGCGCATCACGCTGAAGGGCGCCGGCCGTGTCATCCGCATCTTCTCCAGCGTCGCGGCCGATCTGGCGGCGGCGTGCTCGAACGCCGACTCCTATGCGCAGCCCCATGCCAATGTCGCGCTGCTGACACCCTGGCCGGAACCGCGTGGCGGCTTCAAAATCCGCGCCTACAGCCTCGATGCCGGCGGCGGCGAGGGCCGTTTCGGCCGCATCTTCCGCTGCACCACGCTGATGGTGAACATCCTCGACCCGCGCTTCGGGCTGCGCGACGTCACCGCGCTCTCGCCGCATCACCATGACGATTTCGAGCAGGGCTCGCTGGTGATCGACGGCGGCTACATCCACGACATCCGTTGGCCCTGGACGCCGGACATGCGGATCTGGCGCGAGGACGAGCACGAACTGATGGCGGCGCCCTCGCTGACCGTGATCCCGCCGCCCGCGATCCACACCTCGCGCTCGGTCCTGCCCGGGCTGAACCAGATGATCGACATCTTCTCGCCGCCCCGCCTCGACTTCTCGCAGAAGCCCGGCTGGGTCATCAACGCCGCGGATTATCCGATGCCCGGCGAAACCGCCTGAGAGCCAGCGACATGACCGCCAACACTGCGACCATCGACACGCGCAACCGCCAGATCGCCGAGCTCCTGGTCGGCGCCGTCGATCTGCACTGCCATAGCGGCCCCGCCGCGATGCCGCGCATCCTCGACCATCACGAGGCGATGCTGGACGCCGCCGCGGCCAAGTTCCGCGCCGTCGTCTACAAGGACCATTTCTATCTCGGCACCGCCCATTCGATCCTGCTCGAGAAGCTGGTGCCGGACACCGGCGTCAGGCTGTTCTCCGGCATCGCGCTCAACAACGCCTCGGGCGGCTTCAACCCGCATGCGGTCGACCATGCCATCAAGCTCGGCGGCAGAATCGTTTGGATGCCGACGCTCTCGGCCAAGAACCATATCGATGTGCTCGCCTCCGGCGCGGTGAAGACCTTCCCGAAAACGGCGCAGAAGATGCTCGACCCCGTGCCGCTGACGCCCTTTGGCGCCGACGGCAAGCTCACCGACGACGTCAAATTGATCCTCGACCTGATCGCGGCCGGCGACATCATCCTCGCCGGCGGGCATCTCTCGACGGCCGAGCTCTTCGCGGTGTTCGAGGAGGCGAAGGTCCGCGGCGTCAGGAAGCTCCTGGTCAACCACCCGACCTACATGGTCAACAATTGCAGCGATGCGGAAATCCGCGACCTCGTCAGCCTCGGCGCGGTGATGGAGCACTCGATCTGCATGTTCGTCGAGGGCAAGTCGAAGAAGTTCGAGCCGCCGGAGCTGCGCCGGGTGATCGAGGTCGCTGGCGTCGAGAACACCGTGCTCTGCTCCGATCTCGGGCTGGTGGGCTCGCCGCGCCCGATCGAGGGCTATCGCGAGATCGTCGGCCACCTGCTCGACCTGCAGTTCACGGAGGCCGAGATCAAGCGCCTGACCGGCGGGCATGCGGCGGAGCTGCTGGGGCTGGAGGCCGCCGCCAGATAAAAAAGCCAGAGACCGGCGCGACGGTCCGCTCGTGCCCCATCGCGGACATGTGCAGTGCCCGGACTCGAAGGCCCGGCTGGCAAACAGCCTGACGTGATGGATGGCGTTTCGCGATCGACCAGCGCCGACGCCGGACGCACATGTTCCGCGTCGCAATGATCAGCCTCTCACGTCTTGTCAGCCTTGAGCTCAATCTCGGGCAGACCGTGAGGCGGCCAAGGCGATGTGTTCAGCGAAGGGGAGTCGGGGGCAATGGCGGCTCTTCATTGAGTAGAGTGATCCTCACCCGGCGGTTTGGCGAAATGTAGGGATTGTCGGGGAAGACCGGCTCAGTGTCGGCGCGCCCCACCACAGAAGCGAAGCGGTCATTGGGGAACCCTGCGCTCGACAGGATCTCGCGGACGGCAAGCGCGCGCCCGGTGGTAAGGCCCCAGGGATCGACGCCCGCCACCGAGCCCGGGCGTGCGGCGGCCGTGTGGCCGGTGATAGCCAAGCGGTTGGGCAGGCGGCGCAGCGTGGGCGCGAGCGTCTCCAGCACGCGACGGGTGCTCGGATAGGGCTGGACCGAGCCCTCGGGGAACATGGAGCGGCCCGACTCGTCCATGAGGGCGACATCCAACCCCTCCTTGGTCGGCTCGATCACAATGTTGCGCGACAGATCGGCAATTTCGGGCATGCTCTGGAGCGCCTGCCGGAGGCTGGCTATGGCGCTGTGGCTGGCCTGCTGGCCGGCAGCCGAGCGGTTGACCTCGCGGTCGCCGGTGCGGCCCGAGTTTGTCTGCTGCGCGCTGTCCTCCGGCTTGGCGGCCCCCCTCGCCACCTCGCGTGGCGCCAACGGCTTGCCGCCTGATTTGTCGAGGGAGGTGCCCCACAGCATGCCGCCAGCGCCACTGGTGCTGGGGCTGACAGAGCCCGGCGCGAAATACTCCGCCAGGCCTTCCTTCTGCTCCTGCGTCGTCATGCTGATCAGCCACATCAGCAGAAAGAACGCCATCATCGCGGTCACGAAGTCCGCATAGGCGATCTTCCAGGCGCCGCCATGGTGCGCATGCGCGGCCTTCTTGACCTTCTTGACGATGATCGTCTGGGCGGGCTTGGTCATCTAAGTCCCTGCTGGAGATTGGACCGGGCCTAGGCGGCCAGTTTGGCGGTCGCCGCTTCCACTTCGCTGAAGGTCGGGCGAACGTCGCTCATCAGAGCTTTGCGGGCAAATTCGACCGCCATCACCGGCGGCTGGCCGCTGATATGAGCGAGGAGACCCGCCTTGAGTGACAGGAAGTATTTTGCCTCCGCCTCGAAGGTGCTCTTGAGCGACGCCGCCATGGGCGCGAAGAAGCCGTAGGCGACGAAGACGCCAAAAAAGGTGCCGACGAGCGCGCCGCCGATCAGGTGTCCCAGCACCTCCGGCGGCTCCTTGATCGCCCCCATCGTCTTGATCACGCCGAGCACGGCGGCGACGATGCCGAGCGCCGGTGTTCCGTCGGCGATCGACTGCATGGCCGAAACGAGACGCTCCTGCTCCTGATGGTGCGTCTCCAGCTCCTCGTCCATGAGAGCGTCGATCTCGTGAGCGTTGTTGGCGCCCAGCGTCAACATGCGCATGTAGTCGCAGACGAACTCGACCGCATGATGGTTCGCAGCAAACGTCGGGAAGGCATTGAACAGCGTCGACTCGCTCGGATTTTCAATGTGCTGCTCGACCGCGAGCATGCCCTTCTGCTTCACGAGCTTGTACAATGAATACTGCATCCCCAGCAGCTCGACATAGCATTCCTGCTTGTACTTCGAGCCCTTCAGGATGGTGCCGAGCATGGACGGCACGGCCTTGAGCACCGGCGGGGGATTGCCGATGACGAAGGCGCCGATCGCTGCACCGAGGATGATGACGAACTCGAACGGCTGCCAGAGGACCTCGAGGTGGCCACCCATGGCCGCGTAACTGCCGAAGACGCAGACGAAGACGATGATTGCGCCGACGATCAGCCGCATGGCTTGCTACCCTCGCACCACAGCAGCTACAGCCCGCGCGAAGCCACTACCCATCCAACGAAATGACGGATCAAGGTTAAGGGCGAGTTAGAGACATGGCAGGGCTGGGGCGACAAATTGGCCCAGGGGAAGAAATCGGAGTGCCCACGGATCGTCTAGTGAGCAGCGACTCTTGCGAACGCCGGCTTCTGGGCCAATCGCGACATTCGTGATTTCAGGCGACACGATTAGCCATAGCCGAATGGAGAGCGGGAGCCTGGCGTGGGCGAACCTCAGGCCAGGCTCCTGATTCGTAACTTTCAGATCAATCCAGCGAGATCGCCGCAGCTTTCACGACGTCCGCCCATTTCGCCACTTCCTGCGTCTGCGCCGTCTTCACCGCCGCCGCATCGCCGCTGAACGAACGCACGCCGATCGTCGCGAGCTTCTCGCGCCCGTCCGCGCTCTCGACATAGGCGCGGGTGATCGCGGCGATGCGCGTCACGATCGGTTCCGGCAGCCCCTTCGGCCCGACCATGGCGAACCAGCCGGTCGCGTTGACGCCCGGCAGGCCGGCCTCAGACAGGGTCGGCACCTCAGGCAATTGCGGAGCGCGCTGGTCGCTGGTCACAGCGAGCGCCCGGATCGCACCGCTTTTGACATGCGGGATATAGGCCGGGATGAAGTCGATGGCGACATTGACCGTCCCCGCCAGCAGATCGGTCGAGAGCGGGGCCGAGCCGCGATAGGGCACATGCGTCATTCGGAAATCGGCCTTGCGCTGGATCAGTTCGCCGGTGACATGCCCCATCAGGCCGAAGCCCGGGCTGCCGAAGGTGAGCTTGCCCGGATTGGCCTTGCCGTAGGCGACGAGCTCGGCGAAGGACTTGACCGGCAGCGAGGGATGGACCGCGACGATGCCCTGGACGTCGCCCAAAAGCGCGATCGGGGCGAAATCGGCGAGCGGATCGAAGGTCAGCTTCTTGTAAAGCAGCTTGTTGGTCGCGAGCGGTCCTGAGGACGAGAACAGCAGCGTGTAACCATCAGCCGTCGCCCGGACGACGCCGGTCGCCGCGATGTTGCCGCCGGCGCCGGTCTTGTTCTCGACGACGAAGCCCTGGCCGAGCTCGCTGCGCAGTTTCTCCGCCAGCAGCCGGGCGACGACGTCGGTCGAGGCGCCCGCCGGGAACGGCACGACGATGGTGACCGGCCGGCTCGGCCAGGTCTCGGCGAAGGCCGGCCCGCCGGCGGCCAGCACACCGGCGCCTGCCATGGACACCATGAAGCCACGGCGTGAGATCGGGCACATCATCTGAGGTTTCCTCCGGACAAGATCGCTTTGCAGCTCTTGTCCGGACACTAGGCACGGCTCGTCCGCCTCCCCTTGGGAAAGCGCCGCTATTTCTCGCCTTGAAACGCGACGCCCATGGATTGCGAGAGCGCCTCCAACTGCGCCTCGATATTGGCGGCCGCCTTCTTCAGCGGGTGGATGATCCGCGCCTTATCCTCGGGATTGGGCACCGCGGCGCGGAAGAAGGTGACGCCGAAGGTCGCGAGCACGCGCTCGCCGAGCTTGATCGGGACTGCGATCGTCGCGGAATTTGTCGGCTCGGCGGCAGGATCGCGCTCGGTATAGCCGCGCCGGCGCGCTTGCTCGATCATGCCTTCGACATCCTCGTCGGAAAGGCCGCTGTTCTCCGGCTCGGTCGAGGTCCGCATCGCGGCGCGCAGCACCTCGCGCTCCTCGTCAGGACAGAAGGCGAGATAGGCGCGGCCCAGCGCCCGGCCGCCAAGATTCAGCCGGTAGCCGAGGGTCGCATGGAAGGGCGAGATCGGGCTGTCGGGGATCGTCGAGAAGCGCACGACCACGGCATCATAGTCGAGCAGGCAGACGGCGCAGGGCCATTTGATCTGGCGCGTCAGGGCCGTCGCCCAGGGCCGCGCCGCCTCGATCACCAGCGGCGCGCCATGGAAGCCCGAGCTCAGATGCGCCACCTGCGAGGTCACGAGATAGCCGCGCATGCGCTCGTCGCGGGTGACATAGCCGGCCTCGATCAGCGTCTCGAGCAGGCGCACGATCGTCGGCTTCGGCATGCCGGTGCGGCGATGCAATTCGCCCACGGTCGCAACGCTGCAGCGGTTGACCTCGGTCAGCAGCCGCAGCGCCTTGAGAACGGACTGGACGGGCGCGAAGGAGAACACGCGGCGGATCCGGCTAAGCGAGCACGAACCGCTCTTCTAGATGAGAATTCCCGCGACGGGGTAGTTATTCGCGCAGCCCGCAGGACTATTCCGGCATGGTCAGGACGACCTTGCCGACCTGGTCGCCTGCATCCATCAGCGCATGGGCATCGCGGACGTCGCGCCAGTCGAAGCTCGCGCAGACATGGCTGTGGATCGTCCCGCTCTCCAGCAGCGGCCAGACCTTCTCGACCAGCTTCTCGGCGATCCGGCCCTTATAGGCGGCATCGCGCGGCCGCAACGTCGAGCCCGTCAGGGTCAGCCGGCGACGGACGATGTTGCGGACATTGACCTCGGCCATCTGGCCGAGATGGCTGGCGATCAGCACGACGCGGCCATCGGGCGCCAGCAATTGCAGCTGCTTTTCGGTATAGGGGCCGGCCTGCGCATCGAGGACGACATCGACCTTCTCCTTGCCGATCGCCGCCTCGATCTCCGAGACCCAGTCGGCGCGGTAATCGACGGCAAAATCGGCGCCGATCTCCAGGCAAACGGCGCGTTTCTCAGCGGACCCGGCGGTCGCGATCACGCGGGCGCCGCGCAATTGCCTGGCGATCTGGATCGCGGCCATGCCGACGCCGCTGGTGCCGCCCTGGACCAGCAGGGTCTCGCCATCGGCCAGCCGGCCGAGCCAGATCACATTGTTCCAGGCGGTGAAGAACACCTCCGGCAGCGCCGCCGCCTCTGCGAAGGAGAAGCCCTTCGGCAGCTTCATGCATTGCAGGGCCGGCACTGCGCAGAGCTCTGCATAGCCGCCGCCATTGGCCAGCGCGCAGACGGCATCGCCGACCTTCGGCCAGGCGACCTCGGCGCCGACGGCCTCGACCACGCCGGAAACGTCGAGCCCGGGCAGGTCGGTGGCGCCGGGCGGCGGCGGGTAGAGGCCACGCCGCTGCTGGATGTCGGGCCGGTTGACGCCCGCCGCGCGCACGCGGATCAGCACGTCGCCGGCACCGAGCGCCGGCATCGGGCGGTCGCAGAAAGCGAGGACCTCGGGGCCGCCCGGCTTGGTGATCTCGATCGCTTGCATCAGTCGGTCTCGTTGTTCTGTGAGGGGCGGAGCGAGCGCATGATCTCCGGCAGGCGTTCGCGGGCCGACGACATCAGGCGCTCATAGATCGAGTTGCCGTTGGCATCGATCGCGACGATCACCGGGCCGAAGCCGCTCAGCCGCAGCCGGTTCAGGCGGAACTGCATGATCAGGTCGCGCCAGGCGCAATCGGTCACCGCCTCGACGCCCTCGCTGAGCAGGGCCGAAGCGCCGCCGACGAAGGAGAAATAGACGCAGCCGACCTCGCGCATGGCGTCGACGCTCTCCTGAGACAGCCCGCCCTTGCCGCCAGTCGCGGTCAGGCGCAGGCCCCGGATCAGCGTCGGCATCAGATGGTTGAAGCGGCTCGAGGTCGTCGGGTTGACATAATGGACCGCGCCGGGCCGCCGGTCGCTATCCTCATAGCTGACGCCCATATGGAAGAAGGTGCCGTCGCGGAGGAAGAGCGGCAGTTCGCGCTCGGCCTCGACCTCCGCGACCATGCGCTTCTGGGTGGGCATGCCGACGGTCGCGACGGCATCGCCGTCGAGCAGCACGACATCGCCGACTTTCAGCACGCGCGCCGCTTCGGGCGTCAGCGGCAGGGTCAGGCGAATGGGAGACGGGGTCGTCATTCGATCCGCTCCACCACGCCGGAATTGTAGATTCGCGCCCGCGTCCGCCGGTTGATCCAACAGTTGAAGGAGACGGCGACCGGGGTGAAGCCGTGGCCAGAGGCGTATTCGACATGGACGCCGAAGGTCGTGGTCGAACCGCCGACGCCCATCGGGCCGAACCCCATCTGGTTGACGGCGCGGGTCAGGCGCTCCTCCATCTCCGCGACCCTCGGCTCGGGATTGCGTGCGCCGAAGGGGCGCAGGGTCGCGTCCTTGGAGAGCTTGGCCGCATGGTCGAAGGTGCCGCCGATGCCGACGCCGATCACCACCGGCGGGCAATGTTGGCCGCCGGCCCTGAGCACGATCTCGAGGATGCAGCGCTCGATCTCGTCGAGGCTCGGGCTGACGAGGATCTCGACAGCGGCCCAGCGCCCGCCGCCAAGCGCCTTGGGCGCGCAGGTGATGTCGAGATAGTCGCCCTCGCCGACAAGATCCCAGGAGACCAGCGGCATGTCCTTGCCGTGAAAGCTGCGCTCATTGGTCAGGGGGTTGGTGACAAAGCGCAGCAGCGGCGGCTGGATCGTGCGGGTGAGCTCGGCGAAGCCGTCGACGATCGCCTGTCGGATGTCGCCTTCCATGCGCGCGCCGGAACCGATCTTGATCGAGTAGCTCGGCACACCGGCATCGGAGCAGAGGAACTTGCCGGTGGTCTCGGCCCGCTCGGCGCTGTCGAGCATGAAGGCGAGCGTCTGGCGCGCCTGCGGCTCGGTTTCGCTCGCCAGCGCCTTGCGGAACTCGGCCTTGGAGGATTCAGGAATACGGCGCAGCGACCAATCATAGAGATTGGCGGTGACCTCCTTGACCAGCTCGTAGGTGATTGCCATGCGCCCCGCCCGTTCGACGGCGTGAAACTAGTCGAATGACAGAAGCCGGCTGCGTCCCCGCGCCGCGTTTCGCGAGGTGAAATCGAGGCCGTCCCCCTCCCCGCCTCGCGGCTTCGCTCTATTGACGGGATCGGCGAGACATACGCCCAGGGACAGGACGAGCGATGATGAGCCATGTCGACATCACCGGCTTCGATCTGACGATCGACGAGATCGTCCGCGTCGCCAGGCAGAAGGTGCCCGTCGCTGTCACGGCGGAGGCGATCGAGCGGATGAAGACCGCCCGCGCCATCATCGACGAGGCCGTGGCGCGCGGCGACAAGGTCTACGGCGTCACCACCAGCGTCGGCGCCAAGACCGGCGTGCCGCTCGCGCCTGAGCGCGTCGGCGAGTTCAACCGCCGCCTGTTGCTCACCCACAATGTCGCGCACGGCCCCCTCGCCTCGCCCGAAGCGGTCCGGGCGATGATGCTCGTCCTGCTCAACACGATGGCGAGCGGGCGCCTCGGCGTGCGCCCGCTATTGGCCGAGCGGCTGACCGAGGCCCTCAATAGCGACAGGCGGATCGAGGTGCATGTCTGGGGCTCGATGGGCCAGAGCGACATGGCGCCGATCACAGATCTCGCGCTGGCACTCTATGGCGATCTCGACCTTCAGGCCGGCGAGGCGCTGGCGATGCTGAATTCCAGCGCTCTCGCCCTCGGCATCGCCGCGCTCGCCATGGCTGATTTGCAGCGCAGCCTCGACTTCTGGAGTCTGATCGGCGCGCTGAGCATGGAGGGCTTCGCCGCCAACCCTTCGATCGTCTCGGAGGCCGCCTTGCGCTCGCGCCCCTTCGCCGGGCTGGAGCGACATGGCCGCCGGATCCGCGGCTATCTCGACGGCAGCTACCTCTTCGTCAAAGGCGGACCGCGCCATCTGCAGGACCCGCTCAGCTTCCGCTCGCTGCCGCTGCTGCACGGCACGGCGGCAGACAGCCTGGATTTCGCCTGGCGCCAGATCGAGACCGAGTTCCGGTCGAGCCAGAACAATCCGATCGTCTCGCTGGAAGAGCGCTCGCTGGTCTCGGTCGCTAATTTCGACACGATCTCGCTGTCGATGGCGCTCGACATCGCCCGCCTCGCCTTCGCGCCGGTGGTGACGGCCTCAGCCGAGCGCGTCGCCAAGCAGGTCGATTCCGTCTGGTCGGGCCTGACCGTCGGGCTGATCGAGGAGGACGGCGTCGGCCTACCCGGCTTCAACGGCCTCGCCCAGTTCCACAAGGCGATCACTTCTGAGGCGCGGCTGGCAACGGCGCCCGTGGTTCAGGAACTCGCCAGTTCCAGCCATTCCAACGGCAATCTCGACCGGGCAGGCATGGCGACCTTCGCGGCGCGCAAGACGATTGAGGTCGCAGGCCTGTGCAAGTCGATCGCCGGGGTCGAGCTGATGGTTGCGGCCCAGGCCGTGGAGAGCCGCAAGGCGACGCCGCTCGGCGCGGTCACCGGCAAGCTCTTCGCTCTGCTGCGCGAGGCCGTCCCCTTCGCCGCGGCCGGCGATCGCGTCCCGCATCTCGATCCGCTGCTGCGGCATGTCGAAGCCCGGCGCGGTGAAATCGAGGCCTTGGTCGGCGCGGACGACTGAGCCTTTACGCTCGCGCAGTACAACTCACGCGGTCGACCGCATTGACCGCGCGGACCTCGCCTGACGGCTCGCCGCTTGCGCCTACGCGGCGATGCAGGCGGACCCGGCGCGGCTCGCCCGGCGCGAGATGGAACCAGCTCCGCTCCGGCCGCCAGCCGTGATCGACGATCTCGACCGATTGCGCGAAGCGCTGGGTCGAGATCACAATGCTCCAGTCGTCGCCTTCGCGCTCCAGCTTTGCGGCAAGCCCGCACTGATGGCGCTCATGACCGCGCCCGAGCGGAAAGTGGAAGGCTTCGGCCAGCACCACGCCGCTCGCGGTGTCGCGCAGCACGGCCGAGGTCACGTCATGACCGGGCGGGCCGAAGCGGTAGGCATAGGCGATATCGAAGAAGAGGCCAATCAGCTCAAAAGCAGACAGTGTCGTCGCCGAACGCGGCGCGAGCGCGACCTCGCGCTTCGCCTGAACGACAGCGATCTCGCCGGCGCGCCAGCAGGTCAATTCGACCGTCGCAGCCAGCGGCTCCGGACGCTCGTTCAGGATATGCAAAGCGAGCCCGTTGACGCCCTCATCGGTCAGCACGAGCTGGACCGGCCTGAAGGCGCGGGCGAGCCCGTGCCAGGCGGATTTAGGCTCTCCGTCAATGGCGATCACGCCCCAGCCGGCGCCGGGCTGGAGGTCCTGCAGCAACCAAACCAGCGCCCCACGCGTCGGCGCGCCCGGTCGGCGCCATTCGGCGAAGGTCTCCTCCATCACCTCGGCGACGACCGCGCGCGACAGAGCGAAATAGCGCTCCGGGTCCTCGCGTCGCAGGCGCGCCGGTTCGAGCCCGTAGAGCCGTTCGAGGTAGTGGTCGCGCACGTCCTCGAAATCCCAGGAGGCGCCGGCATCGCGCGGCACGGCGCGCTTCCAGTCGGGATGATGCGTGATCGCCGGCGGCCTGCCACCGCGTAGCGAGACCTCCTCCGGCACATTGGCGAAGGCGAGGCTCTCGGCGGCGAAGCGCACATTGGCGCGGCGGGCATCGTCGAGACCGCGCATATAGGCGCCGACGCCGTAATAATGCGTCACGCCCTTGTCGGCGACGAAGGGCAGCGGCCCGCCCGAGGGCGAGTTCGGGACATAGGCGATGTCGGGCCGGTAGGCGGCCACCGCCTCCGGCAGGACCTCGTCGAAGACCGGGCCGGACCAGGCCTCGGGCGGCGCGCCCAGCATCGCCGATTGCTGGAAGACCTCGCTGCCGCCGCAGAGCACGACAAGGCTGGGCGAGCCCTGCGTGCGGTTCAAGAGCGCCTCGACCTCCGCTTTGATCGCCGCGCGGAAGCCGGCATCGCCCTGCGGATAGTCGAAATTGGCCAGCATCATCTCCTGCCAGACCATGATGCCGAGCTCGTCGCAGAGCGCGAAGAAATCGTCGTCCTCATAGGTCATCACGCCGGGCAGGCGGATCATGTTCATGCCGGCCTCGCGCGCCAGCCGGAGCCAGGGCTCGTAGGCCGCGCGGCCGCCGGCCAGCGTGGTGACGTCGGCATTGCTCCAGCAGGCGCCGCGGCAGAACACCGGCACGCCGTTGACAACCAGGCCGAAGCCCTCGCCATCGTCGCCGCGATCAACCTCAAGCGAGCGGAAGCCGATGCGGCCGAGTTCGATCGTCTCGCCATCGAGCAGGAGAGTGAGATCGTGCAGCGCCGCCTCGCCATGGGTATGCGGGAACCAGGGTGCGACGCCGGGCAGGGACAATGTGCCGGCTAATCGATTATCGCCACCCGCGAACAGAGCCGCCTCGCCGCCGACACAGCGTATGACCGCACTCAACGGCAGCCGCGAGTTCGCGGCCAGCGTGACCGAGAGCGCGACAGTGCCGCTCTTCCCGTCATAGCTCGTACGCAGATCGACGGATTCGATCTTCGACGCATCCGCCTCGCTCTCGATCCGCAGCACAGGACGATAGGGCCCAGTCGGCAAACCGGGTGGGCACCAGCCCGGCATTGAGCCGAGCGCACTGGTCCGGAACCAGCGCAGGCCATTAGGCTGGATCATCGCGGGCCGCCAGCGCGAACGGCGCGGCGCGGCAGCGAGCTTGGGCGCCAGCGCACGGAAGCACAGTGCGATCTCCGTCCCAGCCGGACAATCGACGGTAAGCTCGACGGGGGCGAACATCGAGGCGTTGTCGGCCTGCTTGACGCCGCCGACCCAGATTTCCGTGACGGTCGCCAGCCCCTCGAAGCGCAGGCCCCCGTTCAGGGGCTCGGCCAATCGCGTGCGATACCAGTGATCCTGCTGGCCGATTGCATTGGCGCTGGCATCGTCGAGCCGGCCAAGCGCGCGCAGCGTCCCGGCGACCGTGCCAGGCACTGCGGCCGCCTGCCAATCGCCGCCTTCCGGCAGGTCGGCCGGCGTCGCGACGGCATCGGCAGCCGTCGCCAGCCAGGACCATCCCGCGAGCGGCTCGGCCCGTTCTCCGCTACGCGCGACGATGCGGGCCATGGCTCAGCCGGGGAAGCGCTGCCCGAGCGCCTCGCTGACCTGGTCGTGCTCGCCGACGAGGCCGGCCAGCGTCGCGTCGAAGCGCTCGAAACGCTTCTGCTTCATCGCCCTGGCGAGATGGAACTGAGCCACCTTGGCACCCTCGGCGATGCGCAGGGAGCTATCGCGGGCGGCCTCCAGCCCATCGACGGACTGGCCAAGCCAGGAGAGATGGCTGGCGAGCAGTTCGAAATTGGCGCCGAGCTGGCGCAGCGTGTTGAAGGCGTAGTGATGGAAGGCCGCGCCCGGCCGCTCGGCCAGCGCCTCCGCCTGCTGAGTGGCGACAACGCGGAAGGCCGCGACCGGATTGTCGGTCGGCCGGCGCGCGACATGGCGGGCGAGCAGCTTCAGCGCCGTGGCGCGCAAGGCCGCCTCGTCCGGCCGGCGCTGCGGCAGGCGGACCATCTCGGCATAGGGGAAGAGCGTGTCCTCGCGCATCTGCCCCGGCAGCAACCGGAACAAACCATCGAAATCCTGGCCTTCGGCCCGGTGCAGGCCGTCATTGTGAAAGTAGTCGAGCTCGCGAGCGCCGCGGTCGAGCCGGTTCACCGCGATCGTCGTCTTGCCGTGGCTGTCGCGATAGGAGACGCCGCGGGTATCGGGCATGTAGAAGGAATCGAGTTCGAGCAGGACGAGGCGACCGAGCCCGATCTGCTGCTCGATATGGCCGATCAGATCGTCATAGAGCGCAAGCTCCGTCACCTTGAGGCCGTAGAGCGCTTCGAGGTCGTCGAGCGGCGGCTTGAAGAAGGTGAACTGGTCGCCCTCGAAATCCTGCGTGACGGTGAAGCCGAAGGCCGCCGCCGGCTCCAGTCCGAGCGCATGCAGGATCTCGATCCAGAGATCGGCATAGCAATTGGTCTGCGGCCAATGCCGCTCGCCGGCATGCATGGCATGCCGGTCATAGGCGAGCGGATCGACCGGCAGGAGCCGGCCCGCCATGGCGGCAGGCGCGGCGATCTTTTGCTGGGCCGTCATCGCGCTCACGGCCAGAGCACGTTGCGCACCGAAGCCGGCCAGCGCTCGACGTCGTAGCCGTGATGCTTGAACAGCGCGAGCGCGACCCGCTCCATGCCGAAGCCGACGCAGGCGGTGTGCGCGGTCTCGCCGGCAGCGGTCTCGATGCCCCAGGTCGTGCCGAAATGGTCCTGATGGTAGTTGAAGGAGAGGCAGGCGGTCGGCTTCTCCTCGCTCTCGATCGGGATCAGCAGCTCGAACTTGAGGCGCTGGTCGCGCTGGTTGTTGGCGAGCATGCGCCCGGCGCGGCCGAAGAACGGGTCGTTGGCGACGTCGAGATTGAGCGGCACGCCGAGCGAGGCCATCATCTCCTGGCCGCGCTCCAGCCAGGTCGCGCGGAATTCGGTGACCTGCTCGGGCGTGCCGAAGCGGACATATTCGCGCATCCGGAAGAGCTGCATCCGGGCCGGGTCCTTCGAGGGCTCATGCCGGAAGCAGTAGGACTGGAGATCGAACAGCGCGCCTTCCGCCTTGAGCGGGCCGCGCTTGGCGACGACCGGATAGAGCGGGTAGCAGGCCGCCGGGGTCAGCACGACCTCGGTCGAGATCTGTCCGTCGGTCCAGTCCACCCCATCGGCCACATTGTGCAGCAACTGGGCATGGGCACGCTCGTCGCCGGCAAAGGAATGCACGGTGCCGGCAAGCTGCGGGAAGCTCTTGAGATAGCCGCTCTTCTCGAAATGCTTGCGGCTCATCGCCGGCGGAAAGCGCACGATCTCGGCGCCGTCCTGGCCGCCATGGCGGGTGATCAGGTCGTCGAAGCGGGCGATGACCTCCTCGAACAAGCCGCTGCGGCCATAGAGGCCGTCGACGCCGGTGTCGATCAGCAGGCCGCTATCGATCAGTTCCGCGAGGAAACCCTGCGGCTGGGGGCAGTTCTGGCACATGCGATCACCTGGAGAGGCTGGGGTCGTGCTTGTAGACGGCCAGCAGGTTGGAGGTGTTGCCGAGGATTCGGTCGTTGTTGATCATGATCGGCGCCGAGAGCGCATCGCGCATCAGGCGCGCCAGGCTCGCCGGGCTGTCATTGCGATAGCCCTGGATGCCGCAGATCAGGAAGGCCTGCATCACGATCTCGCCGACGCTCTGCGAGGCCACGACCTTGATGCTGTTCATCGCCACGACGAAGCCCATCGAGGAGAGTTCGTCGGCATCGCCGCGGGCGCGCTCATAGCGATCGAGCCCGGCGACGACCAGCGCCTTGAACTGCTGGAGACGAGCGAGTAGCTCGGCCAGGCGCAGCGCGCTCGGAGGAGTCGAACCCGGGCGCTTGCGCGCCTCGCTGCGCACGAAGCCTTCGGCACGGGCGACGGCCTCGGCCGCGATGCCGTACCAGACCGAGGCCCAGAGCAGATGTGCGTTGGGCAGCATCGACTGCGCCGCGATCTCGGCGAAGGGCACCGGGATGATCTGCTCGGCCGGAGCCCGGCCGGCGAAGGTGAAATTGTCGGAGCAGGTGCCGCGCATGCCCATCGTGTCCCAGGCGGCGCTGCGCTCCAGCGTATACTGGTCCTTGGTCAGGACGGACATGACCTGGTCGGAAGGCGGCGCTTCGGGCGTGCGCCGGGAGGTGATCAGGATGGCGTCGGCCTGCGCCCCGTAGGAGATCAGGCAGCCTTCCTTGTCGAGCGTGAAGTCGTCGCCTTCGCGCACCACGCCGCAGATCGACGAGCGCAGGTCGCCGCCGACGCCGCCGCCTTCGGTCGTCGCCGAGGCGAGCAGCAGCTGCTCGCGGGCGATGCGCGCCATGAAGGAGGCGTGCCAGGGATCGTCATTGCAATGCACGACCAGGCTCGACGCCTTGATCTGGTGCATCGCGTAGATCATGCCGGTCGAGGCGCAGGCCTGGGCCAGCACCGAGCAGATCTCGGCGATCGTCGCATGGCTCGCTTCCTCGCCGCCATGGGCCGCCGGGATCATGATGCCGAGCAGCCGCTCGCGCTTCAGGGCCTCGAAGGCCTCGTGCGGGAAGCGCGACCTGGCATCGACATCGCCGGCGTGCTCGGCCGCGACCTTCGCGATCTTGCGCGCCTTGGCGATCATCGCCTTCTGCGCCTCGGCGCTGGCGCCCGAGGTCTCCGAGGTGAGCTGGTAGCCGGCTTCGGCCAGGCGGGCGAGCGTCGTCATCAGACGTGCTCGCTCTGGATGGTGCGGATCGCGCTCTCGATCGCGGCGATCGAGGCGAAGTTGCGCCGGTTCATCATGTTGTCGGGGAACTCGACCTCGAAGGCCTCCTCGAGCGCCATCATCAGCTCGACCGTGCCGAAGGAGGTGAGGCCGGCATTATAGAGATCGGCCTCGTCGGCGAGGGTTGCGACATCGACCGGCAGCTTGCCGGTGGTCTTGAGGATTTCGCGGATCCTGGTCTTCATCTTTCGGTCCTGCCCTGTCTGATCGACCGGTGCCGCCTCGCGGCCCCGCCATGGTGCGACCTCGCCATGCTGCGGCAGGCGCTCGCGCCAGGGCGCTCGCGATCGCCGTCAGAGGGCTTCGGTCGGCTGATTTGACGCCGTATTGTTCGTTGCGTCAGGGCTAACGCATAAAATTTAAAGTTACCTTGCACCCGCAGCAGAAAGACTGACTGATGTGCTTCAGGTCCTGGCGTCTGGAGATGTGGTAAACAGCAGATTGCTACGAATACTCGGTTTTTAGAGTATTTTTCGATCATCCTGCTCCGTCATTCCGGCCACAGCGAAGCGGCACAGCTCCGGGATGACGACCTGATCCGATCAGATAGGTCGGGGTTTCAACCAGCCGGAGCAGCAGAAAAGCTTGGGGCCGGGTTAGGTCGCACGGCCGGTTGAGACTCGGTTCCCGGATCGCCATCGCTCGATCCGGTCATGAACCAGAGCAGGGCCGCCGTCTTGATCGAGTAGACGGAGTCGCTGACGATCATCAAAAGGCAGATATAGGTCGCGACGCAGACCTTGAAGCGCCAGGCCCGCGGCGACTTTTCCGGCGCGAAGATGAACAGGCTCCAGAAGCCGATGACGCCGAGCAGCCCGATCTGGTTCAGCGAATAGGCATAGCCGGAATCCGCCAGGAACGGCTTGTCCGGCGACAGGCCGAAGACCGCGGCGGGCGAGAGCGAGGTGATCAGCCGCGCCGTCCAGAGCATGCGGCCGGCGAAATTGTTCTCCCATTTCACCTCGGCGCTGATGAAGCCGTAGACGGCGAAGCCGCTCAACAGGATGAAAGGCGCAGCCAGCCAGACGAAGCGCGGCGTGATCGGCGCCGCGAAATAGGCGACCGTCGCAACGATGCAGACATTGGCGCCGAAGCGGGAGTCGCTGAGCACGATCGCCGCCATGCCTGCCGCCATGGTCAGCCAGCGCTTCGCCATCGCCGGGCGGTTGAGCGCCCAGATATAGAGGATCGCGCCGAAATTACCGGTCGAGACCGGCTCAAGAAAGACCGATGAGGCCCGATGCGGCCCGAGGAAAGGCAGCAGCGTGCGCGCATCCGGACGCAGGCCGCTGGTGAAGAGCGCACCTGTCTGGTTGCTGATGTCGCCCGGCGCCACCGATCCGCGCGCGACATAGTATTTGATGATGTTGAAATATTTCACGTAGACGTCGAGCGCGACGAACTCGAACAGGCCGAAGGCGACGACGATGACCCCGCAGAGCCAGGCGGCGCGATCGGCGACGCGCGGATCGTCGCAGCTCTTGCCGAGCAGATAGAAGGCGACCGGGATCAGGAAGTCGCGGACTGCCTTGGGGTCGATCAGCGGACGCATCGCCATCAGCATGGCGGCGTAGGACAGGAAGATCGCCAGCAGCAGATAGGGCGCGGCGTTGCGGCCGAGGCCGAGATAGAGCGCGGTCGCGACCAGCACCACCTCGCAGCCCATCACCATGGTGTCGTTGATGCCCATGACGTTGGTGTTGATGAAGCACAACGCCAAGTTGAAGGTGAGCGCGCCGATCAGCAGCGCCAATGGCAGGATCGGCATCGGGCGAGCCGGGTCGATGCCGCCCGCGCGTCCCGCCCGCGGGTTCACGCCGCGGCCCGCGCCGGGCGCCGCAGCCAGCGCGACGCCAGGCCGCGCGCACCGCCCCCCGTATCCTCGGGAACGACCAGCGCGATGATGTGCTCGCCGACCGGGTCGATCGCTGCCGCTTGGTCGACCAGGCTGCGCGGGGTCTCGCCGGTGAGGGACGAGGCGAGCACGATCGCGTCCGGTCGCGCACCTGCCTTACCGTCCGATGGCGAGGCCTGCCGCATGACGATGAAGTTGCGCCTCCGTCCCGGTCGGGCCGTAGCCGCGGCAGCCGGCTCGATCCGGCGGATGTTCATGTCGCGGCCGGAGCCGTCCTGGCAGAGCAGCACGCTTTCGCCATGCGCCGCCAGGCTGTTGGCGAGATGCTCGGCGAGAGCTTTCTGCGTGGCCTCGTCGACCGAGCCGGCGATCATCACCGAGGCCGGCAGATGCGGGCCGAGCGTCTTCTGCAGCAGGCGCGTCACCGGTATGAGCGCATCCTCGCGGCGCGCTGCCGCGGCGGGCAGCGAGACCACGGTCCCGACGCCGATCGCCTGACCGGCCGCCTCCGGCGTCAGCGGCGCCAGCGGCTTCAGCCGCTCGGGCAGGATGCGCGAGGACGGCAGCCACTCCAGCAGATAGGCGATGCCGAGACCGGCACAGGCGCCGAAGAGCAGGGCCGCAGCCAGCACCAGCGGGGCGGGCGGCTTGGTCGGCGTCGCCGGCGCCACCGCTTCCGAGAGCATGCGCGAGTTATTGGTCTCGATCCGCTTCTGCTGCTCCAGTTCCTTGGCGCGCTGCAGTGAGGCGCTGTAGACGACCCGCACCGCCTCGGCCTCGCTTTCGAGCTGGCGCAGCTTGATCTGCGCGGCGCCGCTGACCTCCTGCGACTTTGTCAGCTCGGTCGCCCGCTTCCTGAGATTGGCGAGATTGGCCTCGGCCTGGCGATAGCTCTCCTGCACCGTGGCCCGCAGGCGGGCCAGCTCTCCGGTGAGAAGCCGACGTGTCTCGGCGAGCTCGGCCCGGATCTCGATCAGGCGCGGATGCTGCGGCGCCAATGTCTGGGCAAGGCTCGCCGCCTCGCGCGCGCTCTGCGCATATTGCCCCCTGAGCGAGGTCACCACCGACGAGGTGAGCGCCTCCGGCAGCGTGTCGGACAGCGGATCGCCATTGCGATAGCGGGCGAGCTGGTCGCGCCGCGCCTGCTGGCGCGCCATCTCGGCCTCCGCCAGGCTGATCTGGCCGTAGAGGTCACGCAATTGCTGCGAGATGATCAGCCCGCCCTCGCCGGTGCTGACCAGGCTGTGCTGGCTGCGGAAGGCCTGGACGGCCCGCTCGGCCGTGTCGAGCTGCGTCCTCAAGCCGGCGATCTGCTCGATCAGCGTCGTGTTGGCGCGCTCGACCACGGCGCGGCGTCCGTCATTGCCCTGGCGGAAATAGACCTGGGCCAGAGCATTGGCGACATCCGCGGCCTTCTGGGCCTGCGGATGCGAGACGGTGATGCGGAAGACCAGCGAGTTGTCGACGCGCTGGATCACGATCGCCTTCTTCAGCGTGTCGACCGCCTGCGCCAGGCGCTGCTCCGGCGTCGGCTGCGCCAGCTTGCCGAGCAGCCGCGAGACCAGCCCCGGCGGCCTGACGAAAGCGGGGTCGTTCTCGAGGTTGAGTTCCTCGATCACCTGCCGCAGCACGCCGGTGGAGGTCATCACCAGGGCCTGGCTGTCGACATTGGCGAAGTCGATCGAGGCGGAGGTGTCGGTGCGCACGATGTCCTTGCCGACGACCTGGAGCGCCTGCGGGTCGACCAGCAATTCGGCGGTGGCGCGGTAGACCGGCACCTGAACCGAGAGATAGGCGAGCGCCAGCAGCAGGCCGACGCCGGCGCTGGCGATCACCAGCCGGCGGCGGCGTTGCAGCAGCTGGAGCAGTTCGGACAGGCTGAAAGCAGCGGAGGCGCGGCCTTGCGCCGACGCCTCTTCCCTTCCTCCCGCCTCCAACGCAGCCGACACCACAAGCCTCCTCGATCCGGCCCGGCACGGCGCATCCGCGGCCGGACGCGCCGACGGACTCGGCTGGAATTCCACCGCGCATCCTGCCGGTGCGTGGTTAACATTTCGGCAACGGAATAATTACAATTCTATTCAAATATTCAAGTGATCAACTCTCCAAAAATTAACTAATCGATCAAAGGCCAGCAAAGAAATATTTCACTCGAAACGCGTCGATGATAGTTCAATATTGACGAAAATTAGCCTGATCGGCCTCGCCTTGCGCCGATACGCCGGCGATCCAGGCCATCCCGTTCACGTCTCGTTTACAACAGGAAGAAATCCCCAGGCCACGCCAACCATTGCTTAGCTCGTGCCAGCTATTCCTGCTCTCGCGAAGGCCGGCTCGGCAGGCACGCCGTGACGAGGAACAGGTCCAGACAGCATGCGTGGACATCTGATGCGCAATGCGCGAGCACGGCTACGGCATTCTGGTCCATTTGCCGCGGCTTTTACGTCCCCTGGCAGGCGTGGCTGTCCACGCCTTGACCGGTCGGTTGACGATGGCGAGGCGGTTCTGGGCAATACGCTCCGGCCGCGGGTCCGGCTGGACAAGCGGCCCGCTGCCTGAATCGAGCAAGACATGAGGACGGACCTGGCGAACATTGACACATCGCGCGGCGCTGACGGCCAGATGCAGGATGGACCGGTGTCTCGATGACCCGCGGTAGCAGCATCATGTCGAACTCGGTCATGAATGCAGCAGCTGGCTTGCTGCTGCTGGTGAGCGGGTTCGGCTCATCGGTGATCGTGGCGCGCCTGCTGGGACCGGAGGCGAACGGAACGATCGCCTTCGCATTGTGGATCGCTGCAACGGGGGCGCTGATAGCCGAGTTCGGTACCGGCGTCCTGCTGTTGCGTCTGCTGCCGCAGCTGAAGGCCCAAGGCGCGGACGACAGGGCGCGGCGCGGATTTGCCGCTTATCTCGCCTTGCCGGTCGCGCTCGCCACCACGATTCTGGTCGGGCTCTTCTGGAGCTTCTGTTGGTTTGGCGGCACGCAGTGGATCGATTCCACGCCAGCGGCGATCGCGCTCACGGGAGTCTTGCTGTTCGTTCAATCAATAGGCTCGCTCACCAAGAATTACCTCATCGGCGAGCAGCGCCTGCGCACATTCTTCTATTTCACCGGCATCGTCTCCGCGCTTCAGATCAGCGTCGTGCTCGCAGGCGCCTATCTCCATGGCGTGGAGGGCGCCCTGATCGGCTATATCGCCGGGCAATCCGTCTTATTTCTGTATTCGATTCGAATCATGCTGACGGCGCCCAACAACGCCGGCCACAGCCCGCGGACGCTGGCGGGAAGCTCGATGATCCTGTTCTTCGAGTTTGTGCTCACCTCCGTGTTCCTGACCCGGCCGGAGCTGGTTTTCCTCCAGAATTTCCACGGAGCGCAGCTGGTCGGCTTCTATGCGGTGGCGCTGACCCTTACCAACCTGGCGCTGCAACTACCGATTCAGCTGACGGGCAGCCTCATACCCTTCTATGTCGAGAGGCAACACATCGGGGAGCAGGATGCGTCGGCAGAGATCTTCGCCTGCGTCGTGCGAAATTTCGCCTACATCACGTTTCCGCTTTGCTTTGGTCTTGCCGCCATTTCCACCCCGCTCGTCCTCTCCGTCTACGGACCGGCCTTTGAGCCGGCCGGCGTCATCGTCGCGATCATGGCTGTCGGCGCTCCTGCGGCCGTCTTCATTCAACTCGTCACGCAATATCTCTACGCAATGGACCGGATGAAGTACCGCCTTGCCATCAGCGGTCTCGGGGCGGTCCTGATGGTCTGCGGCTGCTTCCTGGTCGTCCCGCAATGGGGTGGCATCGGCGCCGCCGTGATCCGTGATCTGGTGTTCCTGGCCATGAGCCTGGCTCTGCTGTGGAGCATCAACCTGAAGAGAGAGTCGCGCGGGCTGACGGTGGCGATCGTCAAGATCGCCGCAGCAGGCGCTCTCTGCGGCCTCGCCGCGCTGGCCGCGACGCGGATGCTGCCTGGGGCGAGCGGCCTGATTGCCGGCATTGTCGCCGGGGCCGTCGTTTACGGCGCGATGCTGCGCCTGCTGACGGCAGTGCCGAAACAGGATGCCGAGATGCTCGACCATCTGCTGGAGCGCCTGCCATCCGAGCCCGGGCGACTAGCCAGGCGGTTCTTGGGCCTCGTCGCGCCCGGCGCGGTGACTTCGGAAGCGGCGAAATGACATCCCAGCCCATTCTCGTTTACGCCGAAGCAGGTCCATCATCGATGCAGACACCGGTTCGGAGTGCGCTGCATCCCGTTTTGGCCGCCGCCGCCACGACCTCGCCTTTTGGCGAGCCCGTCACGTTCGGTAGCAGCATGGGCGTCTTCCATTCCGGCCACGCCCCGATCGCCGTGCTGATGCTCAGCGCCATCGGCTATGAAGAATTCTGCCTGCGCGCGACCTGGCGCAGCCTGGCGCAAGCGCTCTCGGACAAGGGCATCGCCTGCCTGCGCTTCGACTACCCCGGCCAGGGCGATGCCCATGAAGCCGCCGATCCGCAGGGGCTTGACGACTGGTTCGAGACGATCCGCGCCGCCGCCGACCTTCTGCGCCGCGCCAGCGGCTGCGAGCGCCTCGTCCTGCTCGGCCAAGGACTTGGCGGCGCCCTGGCGCTCAAGCTCGCCGAGGAACTCGCGCCTGTCGCGGCAAGCGTGTTGCTGGCGCCCGTCGGCAACGGCAAGCGCTATGTGCGGGAACTCTCGGTCTGGTCGCGCATCGTCTCGGATCGGATCGGCATGGGTATCGATCCCGACGATGAAACGCGCTGCGCCGTGGCCGGCCTGCGCATCGCACCCGGCCGCCTGTCTGCGTTCGCCACGCTCGATACAGGTACGCTGCGACAGGCGCCATCCAAGCAAGTGCTGCTGTTGTCGCGGCCCGGCCATGGTGGCGACGCGACCCTGGCCGAAATGCTCTCCGGCCTCGGCGCCACCGTCACGCAGCGCGACTACGAGGGCTACGACACGCTGACCACAGATTCGGTCACGGCTCGCCCACCCAAGGCGACGATCGCCGGTATCGTCGACTGGATCGTCGCGCGCGCTCAGGCGGCGGGCTCCGCGCCCGATGCCAGGACGCCACAGCCGCCAGGCCCGGCACAAGGCCTCCTCGGCGACGGCTTCGTCGAGCGGCCGATCCGCTTTGGCCCGGAGGGGCGCCTGTTCGGCGTGCTCTGCGAACCGCTCGGGCCGGCGGCGCGGGAACCCGTCCTCTTCGTCAATGCCGGCCGCGACTACCATATCGGCTGGGCCCGGGTCACCCTGAACCAGGCGCGCGCCTTCGCGGCGCGCGGCATCGCCTCGCTGCGCTTCGACGCGAGCAGCGTCGGCGATAGCGGCACGGCTCCCGACGAACCGGAAGAGACCCTCTATTCGCAGGCGCAGATCGACGATGTCCGCCTCGCCATCGACGCCATGCAGGCGCGCGGCTTCGACGCGCCCGTCCTGATCGGGCGTTGCAGCGGCGCCTACGCCGCCTTCCATGCCGCCGTGGTCGACGAGCGCATACGCCGCCTCGTCATCGTCAACAATGAGCGCTTCGTCTGGGATCCCGACGAGAGCGTCGAGGACGCGATCCGCTATGCCCATCGCAGCACGGGCGATCTCGGCGCGACGCTGGCTCGCAAGGACGGCCTGCGCCGCCTGCTCACCGGTAAGCTGCGCGTCGGAGCTGCGGGACGCTATCTGATCTATCGCTACCGCAAGCAGCTCTCGATCAAGCTCGCGCCCGTGCTCGGACGATTGACCAAGCATGGCCGGCTCTACCACCAATGCCATCGCCATTTTGCCAGGCTCGCCGCGCGCGAGGTCGACTTGTCGCTGATCTATGCCGATGGCGATGTCGGCATCGCAGAATTCCAAACCTATTTCGATGAGGGCGGGAAACGCCTCGCCACCTATCCCAACGCCTCGCTGACGATCATTGCGAACGCCGACCACAACTTCACCCATCTCGCCGCCGGGCGCCGGCTGCTCGATGCGCTCTTGCGGATCGTCGCGCCGTGAGGCTGGCCGCACTCGCTCTGGCCTTGCTCACCGCCTTGCCGGCGCAGGCGGAAACCTGCCTGCGCGGCGTCAACCTGTCGGGCGCCGAGTTCGGCGAGACGCCCGGCAAGATCGACACCGACTACACCTATCCCGGCGAACAGACGATCCAGCGGCTCGGCAAGCTCGGCGCGAGCGCCATCCGCCTGCCCTTCCGCTGGGAGCGCATCCAGCCCCGGCTCAACGGCGGGCTCGACATCATGGAACTGGCCTATCTCGACCAGACCGTCCGCCGGATCAACGAGGCCGGGCTGATCGCCATCATCGACCTGCACAATTACGGCTACTATGCCAAGAAGCAGCTCGGCTCGAAGGACCTCCCGGCCGAGGCGCTCGCCGATGTCTGGCGCCGGCTCGCCGAGCATTACCGCGACCGGCCCAGGCTTGTCTTCTCGCTGATGAACGAGCCCCACGACATCCACAGCGCCGACTGGGCGAAGATCCAGAACGCGGCCATCGCCGCGATCCGCAAGGCGGGCGCCAGGCAGCTTCTGCTGGTCACCGGCACGGCCTTCGGCGGCGCCCATAGCTGGACCTCCGACCTGCCGGTCGGCAATAACGGCCGCGACCTCCTCGGCGTCTCCGATCCGCTCGATCGCTACGCCTATGATTTCCACCAATATCTCGATGCCGACTATTCCGGCCGCGCCCCGGAATGTTCCGCGGCCGCCAATGCGCTCAAGGCGATCGACGACGTCACCGCCTGGCTCAAGGCCAATGGCCGCCGCGGCTTCCTCGGCGAGTTCGCCGCCTCCGACAAGCCGGAGTGCCTCATTGCGCTGAGGCAGATGGCGGCGAAGCTCGACGCCAACCCGCAGCAATGGCTCGGCTGGACCGCCTGGGGCGCCGGGCCCTGGTGGCCGGCCGACTATCTTTTCAATCTCGAGCCCACCAAGGCCGGCGAGCGCCCCCAGATGAAGGTGCTGATCGAACGCTTGAAGGCGAAGCGGTCGACCGCCATCTGCGGCCGGGAGGCCAAACCGTGACTGCCCCGTTCTCCCATCGCGCCACGCCTGCCTTGCCGGCCGGCACGCGCATCGTCCATGTCGTGCGTCAGTTCCTGCCCAATCGCGGCGGGCTGGAAGATGTCGTCGCCAATCTCTGCCGGGCTCAGCTGGCGCTCGGCCTCAAGCCCTCCGTGGTGACGCTCGATCGCCTGTTCTCCCGGCCCGAGCTCATCCTGCCGGCGAGCGAGCAGATCGACGGCATCCCGATCACCCGCATCCCCTTCCGCGGCTCGACGCGCTATCCGCTTGCGCCCGAGGTCTTCAAGCATCTGCGCGAGGCCGATCTCGTCCATGTCCACGCGATCGACTTCTTCTTCGACGCGCTCGCTCTGGGGTGGCTGCTCCACCGCAAGCCGCTCGTCGCCACCACCCATGGCGGCTTCTTCCACACCGCCGACTTCGCCGGCCTGAAGAAGCTCTGGTTCAACGGCCCGACCCGGCTTTCGGCGCAGGTCTATCGCGGCATCGCCGGCTGCAGCACCAACGATGCCCGCATGTTCGAGCGGCTCGCGCCCGGCAAGGTCCGGGTCATCGAGAACGGCGTCGACCTCGACAAATTCGCCGGCGCCTCAAGCCCCGACCCGCAGCGGCGCCTCGTCAGCATCGGCCGCTTCTCCAAGAACAAGCGGCCGGACCGGCTGATCGCGATGATGGCGGCGCTGGCGCGGCGCGAGCCGTCCTGGCAGCTCGACATGCTCGGCGTCGCCTCGGACTGGACGGAGGAAGCGCTGCGCAAGGCGGTCGCCGATGCCGGCATGGAGCGGAACGTGACGCTGCATCTCGGCCTCGACGACGCCGCGGCGAGACAGGTGATGAGCCGCGCCTCGCTCTTCGTCTCGGCCTCGGAATTCGAGGGCTTCGGCCTGGCCCTGGTCGAGGCGATGAGCGCCGGCCTCGTGCCGGTCGTCCAGCCCAATGCCGCCTTCGCCGGCCTGGCGAGCAAGTTTCCCGTCGTCCGCACCGTCGATTTCGCCGATCCGGACGAGGCTGCTTCGGCCGTCGAGCAGGCCTATGCCGATCTCGTCCGTTATCCCGGCAATACGCGCCCGCGCCTCTTCGACCTCGCATCCTACTCCTGGCACGAGGTCACCCGCCGCTATCTCGAGTTCTACGCCGCGGCGCTCTGACCCTCGACGTCATCGCACTGCCCTCGCGCAAGGAAACCCTTGCGCGCCGCCGGCTTCTGCCTTTGTAATAGTGGATACACTCATACAGAATAGCTGACGGCGCGCCGGCCAGCTGAGGGGTAATGGGATGAGCTTCGCCTCCAAGGGGATGGCCGCGACGGCGCAGGACGAAGCCTACCGCGCCATCCTGCAGGACATCCGCAGTGGCCGCTATCAGCCGGGCGAGCGCCTGATCCCGGAGACGATCGCGCGCGAGCTCGCCATGAGCCGCATGCCGGTGCGCGAAGCCTTCCAGCGCCTCGCCAATGAAGGCCTCGTCCTGATCCGCCCCAATCGGGGCTGCGTCGTCTCCGGCCTGACCATCGACGAGATCTACGAGCTGTTCGAGATCCGCTCCGTGCTGGAGGGGCTCGCGGTTCGCTTGGCCATGCCGCGCTTCGATGCAGCGGCGCTGGCCGAACTCGACGACCATGTCGCCCGCATGCACCGTGCCGGTGCAGCCGGCGGCGCCGACTGGCTGACCAAGCACCAGGAATTCCACGCCTATATCTGCGGCCTCAGCCGGCGCCCCAAGCTGATCGCCCAGATCGCGGCGCTGCACATCGCCGTCGAGCCCTCTATGCGGGTCTGGCTCCATCATGTCGCCCAGCCCGCCCATGCCACCGAGCGCCAGGACGAAGTCGTCGAGGCGATCAGGACCGGCGATGCCGAGCATGCCGAAGCGGTGATGCGCGACCACGTCCTGCGTACGGCACCGCGCCTCGCCGAGTTCCTGCGCAAGCGCGGCCAAGCAGCAGGCGTTCCATCGACCTTGCCGGCCAGCACGCAGATCTGAACCGAACCATGCAGCGGCTCGCCAGAAGGCCGCACTGCCGAGGGACGCCCGAGGCTCAGCCAGAACAATGAGGGGATCAACGATGGATCGACGCCAGTTCCTGAAAGCCTCGGCCGCAGTGGCCTTCCTGCCAGCCGCGCCGCATCTCGCCAGCGCCCAGGATGCCAAGACCCTGCGCTTCGTGCCCTATTCCGACGTCGCGATCATCGATCCGATCTGGACCAACGGCTATTCGACCCGCACCCACGCCCTATTGGTCTGGGACACGCTCTACGGGCTCGACGACCAGTTCCAGCCGCAGCCGCAAATGGTCGAGGGCCATGTCGTCGAGGAGGACGGCAAGCGCTGGACGCTGACATTGCGGCCCGGCCTCGTCTTCCATGACGGCAGCAAGGTGCTGGCGCGCGACGCCGTCGCCTCGATCAAGCGCTGGGGCGCCCGCGATACGTTCGGCCAGGCGCTGATGGCGGCGACCGACGAGCTTTCGGCGCCGGATGACCGCACCATCGTCTTCCGGCTGAAGGCACCCTTCCCGCAGCTGCCGGCGGCACTCGCCCGCCCGAGCGCGCTCGTCGCCGCGATCATGCCGGAGCGCCTCGCCGCGACCGATCCGTTCAAGCAGATCCCCGAGGCGATCGGCAGCGGCCCCTATCGCTATCTCACGGCCGAGCGCATCGCCGGCGCCCGCCATGTCTATGCCAGGCACGAGGGTTACGTCCCGCGCCCGGGCACACCGAGCTTCACCGCCGGGCCGCGCACGCCTTTTCTCGACCGCATCGAGTTCACCGTGATGCCCGATGCCGCGACCGCGGTCTCGGCGCTGCAGACCGGCGCGGTCGACTGGGTCGAGCAGCCGATCATCGACCTCCTGCCGCTGCTGCGGAAGGACCCGAACATCGTGGTCGAGGTCAAGGACCGGACCGGCATGGCCGGGCAGCTCCGGCTCAATCATCTACAGCCGCCCTTCAACAACCCGGCGATCCGCCGCGTCATCCTCCAGGCGATCGACCAGGAAGAGTGCATGAACGCGGTCTGCGGCGGCGACCCGCAGGTCGAGCGCGGCAGCATCGGCTTCTTCCCGAACAATTCGCCGATGGCGTCCGACGTCGCGGCCAAGGCTCTGAAGGGGCCGAAGGATTTCGGCAAGCTCAAGCAGGAGCTCGCCGCCGCCGGCTACAAGGGCGAGCGCGCCGTCTTCCTGGCGGCGCAGGACGTGCCGCGCATCTCGCTGGTCTGCGACGTCGCCGCGGATGCGCTGCGCAAGATCGGCGTCAATGTCGACTTCGTCGCTGCCGACTGGGGCACCGTCCTGCAGCGGATCAGCAATCGCAATCCGGTCGAGCAGGGCGGCTGGAGCTGCTACGTCACCTATTGGGCGGGGCTCGATCTCGGCTCGCCGGCGACGAGCTCGCCCTTGCGCGGCAACGGCGCCAAGGGCAGCCCGGGCTGGCCCGACAGCCCGCAGATCGAGGCGCTGCGTGCCCGTTTCCTGACCGCCGGCGACTCGGCCGAGCAGAAGGCGATTGCCCGTGAGATCGAGCTGCAGGCGATGCAGGACGTGCCCTATGTTCCGGCCGGCCAGTACCTCCAGCCGGTCGCCTACCGCAAGAACCTGACCGGCATGCTCAACGGCGTCCCGGTCTTCACCAATCTGCGCAAGGGCTGAGCGCCCGTCGCGTCCTTCCCAGATGGCCGGCGATCAACGCCGGCCATGTTCCCACGAAAGCCCCTCCCATGCGTGATCTCGAGCTTCCCGGCCGCTCCCTCGCCATCAGCCGCAATGCGATGGCGGCGACCTCGCACCCCGCCTCGACGCTCGCTGCGCTCGACATCATGAAGGCCGGCGGCAACGCGATCGATGCGGCGATTGCCGCCTGCGCCGTGCAATGCGTCGTCGAGGCCGGCTCGACCGGCGTCGGCGGCGACTGCTTCGTGCTCTATTCGCAGGGCGGATCGACCGATGTCATCGCCTATAACGGCTCGGGCCGCACGCCCGCCGCCGCGACGCTGGATTGGTACGCGAAGGCCGGCATCACCACGCTGGAGCGGCATTCGCCGCATGTCGTAACCGTGCCCGGCGCGATCGACGCCTGGACCCGGCTGAACAAGGATCATGGCCGCCTGCCACTCGCGGAAGTCTTCGCGCCTGCCATCACTTATGCCCGCGACGGCTATGCGCTGACCCCGCGCGTCGCCTACGACCTCGCCGCCCAGTACGAGCTGCTGATCAAGGATGCCAATGCCGCCGCGACTTTCCTCGTCGACGGCAAGGCTCCGCCGGCCGGGACGGTTCAGCGCCAGCCGGCGCTCGCCGATACGCTCGAAGCGATCGGCCGCGAAGGGCGCGACGCCTTCTATCGCGGCGAGACCGCCCGGGAGATGGTCGACTACCTCCAGACCGCCGGCGGCCTGCATACGCTGGAGGACTTCGCCGCGGCCGAAGGCGAATACGTCACGCCGATCAGCGCAACCTTCCGCGGCCGCACCGTCTATGAGTGCCCGCCCAACGGCCAGGGCGTGATCGCGCTGCTGATCATGAAGATCCTCGAGCGCTTCCAGCCCAAGGGCGGCCCGCTCGCGGCCGAGAACCTGCATATCGAGCTGGAAGCCACCCGTCTCGCCTATGCCGCCCGTGACCGCTTCCTCGCCGACCCCGCCAAGGCGGAGGTTCCAATCGAGCATCTGCTGTCGGATGCACTCGCCGACGAGCTCGCCGGGATGATCGATCCCGAGCGCGCGCTCGATCCGCTGCCGGTCATCCCCGGCGGCGCCGAGCACAAGGACACGGTCTACATCAGCGTCGTCGACAAGGACCGCAACGCCGTCTCCTTCATCAACTCGATCTTCTCGCCCTATGGCAGCGGGCTGATGACCAAAAAGTCGGGCGTGCTCTTCCATAATCGCGGCCAGAGCTTCGTGCTGAAACAGGGCCATCCCAACGCGATCGCGCCGCGCAAGCGCCCGATGCATACCATCATCCCCGGCATGCTCGCCGAGGGCGGCCGCGTCGTCATGCCCTTCGGCGTGATGGGCGGGCACTACCAGGCGATGGGTCACGCCCATTTCCTGGCGAAGCTGTTCGACCACGGCCTCGATTTGCAGGAGGCGATCGACCTGCCGCGCCTGTTCCCGCTGCCGGGCACGAACACGGTCGAGGCCGAAGCGCGCCTGCGCGACAGCGTCGGCGCGGCGCTTACGGCGCGCGGCTTCGACGTGCAGCCGCCGAAATCGCCGATGGGCGGCGCCCAGGCGATCTGGATCGACTGGGAGAACGGCACGCTGACCGGCGGCTCCGACCCGCGCAAGGACGGCTGCGCGCTGGGATATTGAGCGCGCGAGAACCCCTCCCCTTGTGAGGAGGGGCAGGGGTGGGGGGCGGAAAGTCGAAGTGAACTCGCCGGGAATCGGGCGGATCCGCCTCTACGATCCGCCGGTCACCCGGTCGTTCGCCCCCCATCCCCAAACCCTTCCCCGCAAGGGGGAAGGGAGGAGTCCAGGCGAGCACCGCATTGGAAGGCTACCCCCAGTGCGAGACCGCCCTGCATGAGGCGGCCTCGACAGCGCCGGCGATCCCGGCAAGCTTCTTCTTCAGAACAAGTCGAGGGAGAAGCGGGCATGGCAGACGACAAGCCTAAGGGGCGCGGCATCGCCGGGGGGCTGACCAATTACGGCGACCCGGACTTCGCAGCTTATCTGCGCCGCTCCTTCGCCCGCTCGATGGGCTATTCCGACGAGGCCCTGGCGCGGCCGATCGTCGGCATCGCCAACACCTATAGCGGCTTCAACAATTGCCACCGCCACTTCCCAGAATTGCTGGAGGCGGTGAAGCGCGGCGTGCTGATGGCCGGCGGCCTGCCCGTCGAGTTCCCGACCATCTCGCTCGGCGAGGTCTTCCTCAACCCGACCAGCCTGAAGTTCCGCAACCTGATGGCGATGGGCACGGAGGAGATGATCCGGGCCCAGCCGATCGACGCCGTCGTGCTGATGGGCGGTTGCGACAAGACCGTGCCGGCCCAGTTGATGGCGGCGCTCTCGGCCAATGTCCCAACCGTTCAGCTCGTCGCCGGGCCGATGTCGACCGGCCGCCACAAGGGCGAGCGGCTGGGCGCCTGCACCGATTGCCGCCGCTTTTGGGCGCGCTTCCGCGCCGGCGAGATCGACCAGGAAGAGATCGACGTGGTCGAAGGCCGGCTCGCCACCACCGCCGGCACCTGCGCGGTGATGGGTACAGCCTCGACCATGGCCTGCATCGCCGAGACGCTGGGGCTGTCGCTGCCACGCTCGGCCGCGATCCCGGCCGTCCATGCCGACCGCCTGCGCTGCGCCGAGGAAAGCGGCAAGCGCGCGGTCGAACTGATCGGCACGAAAGCCCTGCTACCGCGCCAGATCGTCACCGAACAGGCGATCGAGAAGGCCTGGCGCGTATTGCTGGCGATCTCCGGCTCGACCAATGCGGTGGTGCACCTCACCGCCATCGCCCGCCGCGCCGGCATCAAGGTCGACCTCAACCGCCTCAACCGGCTCTCCGACGAGACGCCGGTGCTGGTGAACCTGAAGCCGGTCGGCAACAATTACATGGAGGATTTCTTCGCCGCCGGCGGCGTGCCGGCCGTGCTGAAGGAACTCCGCGACCTCCTGCATCTCGACTGCCTGACGATCACCGGCCGGACGCTGGGCGAACTGATCGACGAGCCCCTGCTCGACCAGCTCGACCGCACGATCATCCGCTCGCGCGCCGACCCGGTCGACCCCGATGGCGGTCTCGTCGCCGTATTCGGTTCGCTCGCCCCGCGCGGCGCCATCGTCAAGCGCGCCGCGGCGGAGAAACGCCTGCTCGAGCATGAAGGCCGCGCCGTCGTGTTCTCCTCGCTAGAGGACCTCGCCGCCCGCATCGATGATCCCGATCTCGATGTCGGCCCGGACGATATCCTCGTCCTGCAGAACGCCGGTCCCAAGAGCGCCGCGGCCATGCCGGAAGCCGGCTATCTGCCGATCCCGCGCAGGCTTGCAGCCAAGGGCGTCAAGGACATGGTGCGCATCTCCGACGCCCGCATGTCCGGCACCGCCTATGGCGCGATCGTGCTGCATGTCGCGCCGGAGGCGGCAGTCGGCGGTCCGCTGGCGCTCGTGCGCAATGGCGACCGGATCCGGCTCAGCGTGCGTGAGCGCCGACTCGATCTGCTGGTCGATACGGCCGAGCTTGAGGCGCGGCGGGCTGCCTTGCCACCCGGCCCCGTAAAGAAGCGCCGCGGCTATGACCGGCTCTACGACGAGCACGTGCTCCAGGCCGACGAAGGCGTCGATTTCGACTTCTGCTGAACCTTCACCGTCTTTCCGAGGCTTCGCGCTGCGAAGAGCCCTGAGCCCATGAACACAGCCCTTTCCGTCATGGTCGGGCTTGTCCCGACCATCCACGTCTTCGTTCAGGCAAGGTGGCGTCCAAGACGTGGATGCTCGCCACAAGGGCGAGCATGACGAGCTGGAACAGCGTCGTGGTCATGAGTTCCGGGCTCGCCCCTGAAAGCCGCCCCCGAAAGACGGCATGGTTCCGTGCCGACGACCTTCAAGCCAGGTGGCAGGCGATCTCCAGCTCGCCCTCCCGGCGCAGTGCCGGCGCCTCGCTCCGGCAGCGCTCGACCGCCTGCACGCAGCGCGGATGGAAGGCACAGCCCGGCGGCGGCGCGATCGGGCTCGGCACCTCGCCCGACATCGGCCGGCGCTGGCGGTTCGGCTTCTCGACATCGGGGATCGTGTCGAGGAGGAGCCGCGTATAGGGGTGGCGCGGCCGGCCGAACACCTCTTCCGCCGGCCCGCTCTCGACGAAACGGCCGAGATACATGATGGCAAGATGGTCGGACATGTGCCGGACCACCGAGAGATTATGGCTGATGAAGAGATAGGTCAGCCCGAATTCCTTCTGCAGGCGGACCATCAGGTTGAGGATTTGTGCCTGCACGGAGACGTCGAGCGCCGAGGTCGGTTCGTCGCAAACCAGGAAGTCGGCCTCGGTCGCCAGCGCCCGGGCGATCGAGATGCGCTGACGCTGGCCGCCGGAGAACTCGTGCGGGAAGCGGCTCGCATCCGCCCGCGACAGACCGACGATCTCCAGGAGATCGCCGACACGGGTTCCCGTCTCGCTCTCGTCCTTGCGCAGCCTCAGTTCGCGGATCGGCTCGGCGATGATGTCGCCGACGCGCCAGCGCGGATTGAGCGAGGCGTAAGGGTCCTGGAAGATCATCTGCACGCGCGGCGGCCCGACCGAGCCGTCGGCGCGCTTGATGTCCTTGAAATCCAGCATGCCCTGCGTTGGCCTTTGCAGGCCGACGACCATGCGCGCCAGCGTCGACTTCCCGCAGCCGGATTCGCCGACAATGCTGAAAGTGGTGCCGCGTTCGACGCTGAAGGAGACGTTCTCGACCGCGCGCAGGATGCGGCGCGGCTCAGCTGAGAACAGCCGCGACAGGGCCGGCGCCGAGACGTCGAAGCGGCAGGACGCCGAGGTAACTTCGAGAATGATGTTCGCCTCAGCCATGGGCCATCTCCCGCAGCGGGAAATGGCAGGCGGCGGCATGGCCGGAGACCGGCAGGCTGGGCTTGTGCTCGCGGCAAAGATCGGTGGCGAAGCCGCAGCGCGGGTTGAAGGCGCAGCCGGCGGGAATCGCGTTCAGACGCGGCATCGAGCCGTCGATCTGGTTGAGCTGCGCATTGCGGCGATGGACGCTCGGGATCGAGGCCATCAGTCCGGCGGTATAGGGATGGCGCGGCCGGCGCGTCACCTCCTCGACCGGGCCGATCTCGACGACGCGCCCGGCATACATCACCGCGACCCGGTCGGCCGTCTCGGCGATCACCCCCATGTCGTGCGTGACCAGCATGATCGCCGTGCCGTGCTCGCGGCAGAGCCGCTTCAGCAGCGTGGTGATCTGCGCCTGAATCGAGACATCGAGCGCCGTGGTCGGCTCGTCGGCGATGATCAGGATGGGCTCGGCGCAAAGCGCGAGCGCGATCACGACGCGCTGGCGCATGCCGCCGGAGAACTGGTGCGGGTAGTGGTCGATCCGCGTCTCGGCGGCGGGGATGCCGACCTCCTTGAGCAGGTCGAGCGCGCGCTTGCGCGCCTCACTCTTGCTCACCGGCAGATGCGTGATGATGGTCTCGACCAGCTGCTCGCCGACGGTCAGCAGCGGATGCAGCGAGGTCAGCGGATCTTGGAAGATCGCGCCGATCCGGCGACCGCGCAGCTTGCGCATCGCCTCGGCCGGTAAATTGTCGATGCGCTGACCAGACAGCTTGATCTCGCCGCCGGCCAGCCGTCCCGGCGGATCGAGCAGGCCGATCACCGCCGTGCCGGTCAGCGACTTGCCGGCGCCGGACTCGCCGACCACGCCCAAAATCTCACCCGGCGCGATCTCGAAGGAGACGCCGTCGAGCGCCGTCAGCGGGCCGCGCCGCCCGTCGAAGACGATGCGCAGATCCTGCACCGAAAGCAGCGCTGACTGGGCGTTCACGCGGCGTCCTCCTTGCGTTCGATCGGGTAGCTGGACGAGAAGATCTCGCTCATCGGCGGATGGCCCAAGGTGCGCTCCGGATAGCGCGCCATCACGCCTTCGAACTGCTTCTGGGCGCGGATGTTGTCGGCGGCCTCGTCCTGGCCGGGGATGGCCCGGTCCTCCATGACGAAGCGGCCGTCGATCACCACGGTCGAGAAATCGCGGCCATGGCCGGTCAGCATCATCGTCTGGATGGGATCGATCATCTGCCCGCTATGCGGCCGGTCGAACGCGAAGACGGTGATGTCGGCGCGGGAGCCCGGCTGGAGGCGGCCGAGATCGGGCCGCCGCAGCGCATTCGCGCCACCAATGGTGGCGGCGTCGTAATAGTCCTCGGAGCGCACGGCGCCGACATTGCCGGCCATGGTGCGGGAAAGGATCATGCCCGTCTGCAGGTTCATCACCATGTCCGGCGGGGCGGTATCGGTGCCCATGGCGATGTTGAGACCCATGGCGCGGTAGCTGCCGAAATGGTTGATCGCGCCGCCATGCCGGCCGGAGACGAGCGGGCAATGGACGATGCTGGCGCCGGAATCGCGGATGATCTCGAGGTCGCGGCCGGGCCGGTCGATCAGGCGGCTGCCCGAGACCACCGTGCCATGCGGCAAGAGGCAGCGCTCGTCGAGGAAGCCGAGGCTCTCCAGCCATTCCGGCGGACTCATGCCGTGCTGGGCGAGGACGAGGTCGTATTCGATCTTGGACTGGCAGCAGTGCAGCCGCACCGGCGCGTCGAGCTCGCGCGCAGCGGCGGCGGTCCGGCGCAGCAGCTCGGCGGTCGAAGTCTCGATACGGTCGGGCGCGAACATCGCGCGGATCAGCCCGCCAGCCGCGCCATCATGACGCCCGGCGAAGTCGATGGCGGCGTCGAGCTCGGCGAGGCCGCGGGGCTCGTCGTAATGGGTGGCGATGCGCCCGTCGGCCTCGACCAGCTGGTTGCCGGTGCGATAGGCCGGGCCGAGATAGGCGCGCAGGCCGAGATCGGCGGCCGCTTCCGCCGCGTCCTCGAACTCCTGCACCGTCTCGCCCCAGGCGCGGTAGAACAGCGAGGCGATCGGCAGCGCCGTGGTGATGCCGTTGCGGATCAGCTGGGAGAAGGCATGGCGCTTCTGGAAGGCCAGCTCCTCGCGCGTATACATCTCGTAGGGACCAGCCTCGAGATAGCTGCGCGGCCAGACGCGCCCCTTCTTCCAGGCCGGCTGGTTGTCATAGCCGAGGATGGTGGTGTCGAGATCCGAGAGCGCGTCGCAGTCGATGAAGCCCGGCCCGATCAGGGCGTGGCCGTAGTCGAGGCGCCTGGCAACCTCGCCCGGAAAACCGTGGCCGACGAAGACGACCTCGCCGTTCTCGAACACGACCTCGCCGTTCTCATAGAGGCGATGGCGGCCGTCCTTGTGGCCGACCACCCAGCGGGCGGTCATCAGGATGCGGCCTTGCGGTCGTGTCTTGGCTCGCAGGGTCACGGCGCGGTCCTGATCGAGACGCCGTCGCGGGCGACGACCTTGCCGCGCTTGATCACGCGGCGCTGCGGCGGACGGGTCGCGACGGCCTCGGCGATCGACTCGGTCGGCAGCAGGACGAGATCGGCGACGCAGCCGACATCGAGCCCGTAGCCCTCGATCTCCATCACCTTCGCGCCCTCGGTCGTGCAGACGTCGAGCGCCAGCCGGACCTCGTCGTCGCGGCGGAAATTGTTGCGCAGGCCGACGAACATCGCCCGCTCCAGCATGTCGGCGTTGCCATAGGGGCTCCAGGTATCGCGGATGCCGTCGGAGCCCGAGCAGACGCGCACGCCAGCCTGCAGCAGCTTCTTCACGGGAGGAGCCGGGCGGCTCGCCGGCGCGGTCGTCATGATCGCGATGTCGAGCGCGGCGAGTTCCTCGATCAAGGGGTCGATCAGGGCCGGGTCGGGCGTGCCAAGGCAGAAGGCATGGCTGACCGTGACCTTGCCGGCCATGCCGAGCGCGCGGGTGCGCTCGATGATCAGGTCGAGCGAGAAGGCGCCGACCTCGCCGGGCTCGTGCAGATGGATGTCGAGCGGCTTGCCATAGCGCTGGCAGAGGTCGAAGACGGCGTCGAGATGGCCCTTCGGATCGCGGTCGATCGTGCAGGGGTCGAGCCCGCCGACGATCTCGCAGCCGGCCTTCATCGCCTGGTCCATCAGCTCGAGCGTGCCCGGCCGGCGCAGCAGCCCCGATTGCGGGAAGGCGACGAGCTCGATGTCGACGATGTCGCGATAGGCGTCGCGCGTCCTCATCACGCCCTCGACGCCCCATAGGCCATGCTCGGTGTCGATATCGACATGGCTGCGGATATGGGTCGTGCCCTTGAGCGAGGAGAGGATGCTCTGGCGGGCGGACTGGCGCTCGGGATCGATGTCGAGCCGCTTCTTGTTCTCCCGCTCATTGTCGATCTTGTCGAGCAGCTTGGGGCCGACCTCGTTGGTGTACCAGGGCAGGCCGAGCAGGCTCTTGTCGAGATGGGTATGGGCCTCGACCAGGCCGGGGATGACGATCTCGCCTTTGCCGTCCTCGATCGCGACGCCGGCGGGTGCCGGGAGGTTTTCTCCGACCTGCGTGATCTTGCCGTTCTCGATCAGCAGGTCGACGGCCTTGCCGGCATAGGGGCGGACATTGCGGAGCAGCAGGGAGGCGGTCATCGCAGGCGTATCCTCTCATTCTTGGTCGTCATGATCGGGCCGCGACCTGCCCCCTCTCCCCTTGCGGGGGAGGGTCGGGGTGAGCGACTGTCTTGTTGGTCAAGCGGTTTGTTCGCGCCATGGTTGTCTGTCCCGGATGACGGCGTTGAGGATTGTGACGAGCTTTCGGGC
>NZ_FOKP01000028.1 GCF_900112185.1 Allobosea sp. CRIB-10
GAATTCCGGTGCAAATCTCTGCGAACTCATGACCAACCTCCTATGCTCAAAGGATAGGTCGGCGATGTCTAACGGACCGGGGGCAGTCCACTCTGACAAGATCGTCTATGACGGGTACCAAATATCGGCCTGATGCCAGACCACCGCGCGCCCTCGGTGATGCACGCAAAACCGCTTTCGACCGCGTTGCCGACCGGCCAGCCCTTTTCAGCGACGACTGCTTGAAACCTGGCCTCGATGCCCGCTGGATAGGAACTGCATGAAAGCCGGTGGAATCTCGATGAAGTCGAGAGCGTCCTGACAGATGTCGAACTCTGCGATAGCCTCGGTCAGCATCTCGAATTCCCGCTCCCCCTCGGAGCCCCGCGCGGATGAGATCAGCTGCGCGGCTCGCAGCACCGCAGCCTTCCGCTCTTCATAAGACGAGATCGTCACGGCGTCGGCGTTCGGCATGGCACCACCTCATCGCTACGCAACACACATCGATTACGCTAGCGACCCAGCCGGCGAAATACGAGTCGCTTATGCAAGATGGTCCGCTATCGGGGCTCGGACACCTTGATGGCCGATGGCCGGCGTTCATGGTCGTGCGCCGCTGCTGCAACAGCTAGCTCTCCGCGGCCAGGCGAGATGTCGCCCGGCGCATCAGGTCGAGCAGGTGCAGCGCGGCGGGGGTTAGGGGCAGGTCGGAACGCCTGACGAGAACCAGCGGCGGTGCCGTCAGCTCTTCCTCGACCCTGATCGTGTTCAGGGCCTTGCCAGTCATCTCGAAACGCTCCCACTGCGCCGGGACCATCGCCAGCAGGTCGCTGTTGGCGAGACAGGTCAGCAAGGTCAGGGCCGACTGGCTGCGGACCGCCAGGCGCGGCGGCGGCAGATGGTGGCGGGCGAAGAAGTCGTTGATCTCGTCGCTGGCATCGGCGGTGATCGAGGTCGTGACCCAGTCCTGGCCGACGAGCTCGCGCAAAGAGGTCGCCGCGGCCAATGGATGGCCGGCCCGGCACAGGACGATGCGGCGATTGTGGAACAGCACCTCCCGGCTCAATTGCGGGACCGGCTGCGCGCCGCCATCGGGACCGATGTAGAAATCGACGGTGCCGTCGCGCAGGCGTTCTTCGAGGGTGGGGTAAAAGCCCTCGATGATGTGCAGCCTGATGTCGGGATAGCGCGTGCGAAACGGGCGCAGGCTCGGCGGCAGCAAAGCAAGGTGCGCCGCGATCGACAGCCCGACCGTGACCGTCCCGGTGCCGGCGCCTCTCAGCTGCTCGACCTCCTCGCGCGTGCGCCTGATCTCGGTCAGGATCGACCGGGCGCGGGCAATGAAGGCCTCACCCAAAGGCGTCGCGACCACGCCGCGGGCGCGGCGTTCGAACAGCGGGGCGCCGAGCTCGCGTTCCAGCAAGGCGAGGCTGCGGGTCAGCGCCGGCTGGGCGATCTGCAGATGCCGGGCCGCAGCCCGCATGCTGCCGCGCTCGGCGATCGCCACCACCTCCTCGAAGTGATCGAGCTTCATCGACCCGCCCCCTGCGTATCGCTCGAACGATACCGATTTGCTATCGCTCCTGCAATTTTTCCATCTATTCGGGTATCTCTGGCAGCGATAGCCATTCCTCACGAACAAGCAGCGGCCGCCTCGGAGAACCGGGAGACGGCCCTTTCGGGAGGACGCCATGGAGATCATCAAGCCCGCATTCCATCACGTCACCTTCAAGACGAGCCGGCTCGCCGAGATGGTGGCGTGGTACGGCACGGTCGTCGGGGCCCGGCCGACCTTCCAGGACGCCAACAATGCCTGGACGACCAATGACGAAGCCAATCACCGCGTCGCCTTCCTGTCGGCGCCTGGCCTCGGCGACGATCCCGACAAGCGCAGCCATAACGGCATCCACCACAGCGCTTTCGAATACGAGAGCTTCGCTGACCTGATGTCGTCCTATGCCCGTCTGCGCGACGAGGGCATCGCGCCTGCCTTCAGCCTCGACCACGGCATGACGATCTCGATCTACTACAAGGACCCCGAGGGCAATTTCGTCGAGCTGCAATGCGACAGCTATGGCGACTGGCGCCAGTCGAGCGAATGGATGCGCTCCTCGCCGGACTTCGCCAGCAATCCGATCGGCACCTTCTTCGATCCGGAGCGGGTCTATCAGGCCCACAAGGGCGGCCAGGGATTCGACGAGCTGCATGTCGCGATGCGGCGCGGCGACTATCAGCCGGCGACTACGCCCGATCTCGGACTGCCGGCGTGAGCAGCGCCGTGCTCGCCCCGCAGGACAGGCTCGCGATCGAGCAGCTGATCCAGCGCCATGCCTGGCTGATCGACCATGGCGAGGCGGACAAGGTCGGCGAACTCTTCGCGCAGGATGCAGCGCTCTACGGGGTCGGTCCCGACAAGATCGGCCGCGCGGCCATCGCCGAATGGGGCCGCCAGCGCGCTGCGATGAGCGAGCGCCGCTCGCGCCATGTCCAGAGCAACATCCTGATCGAGCCCGTCGCTCCGGATGCGGCGCGCGGCTGGGTCGTGCTGACGCTCTACCGCCATGACGGGCCGAGTGAAGGCTCGGCCGCGCCGCTGCTCATCGCCGAATACGCCGATCGCTACGCCATGGAGCCGGACGGCACCTGGCTCTTCGCCGAGCGGCGGCTCGCCGTCCTGTTCGGCGCCGCTTGACGATCCCGACGTTCACCGCCTCGCCATGCCGGCTGGAGGCGCCAAGGAGAAAACCCATGCGTCTCGCCACCATCCAGAGCGACGGCAAGCCTGTTCTCGCTGCCTATCGCGGCCAGGAGCTGATCGATCTCGCCAAGGCCGACCCGGGCCTGCCGGGCGATATGCTCGCCTTCCTCGCCGGCGGAGAGGCCGCCCGCGCAGCCATTGCCAAGGCGCTCGACAGCGCGCCGGCCGCGGCCGTTCTCGACCCCGAGCGCACGATTTTCCTGCCGGTGGTGCCGCGCCCCGGCAAGATCATCTGCGTCGGTCTGAACTATGCCGATCACTCGGCCGAGAGTGGCTTCAAGCAGCCGGACTATCCGACATTGTTCGGCCGCTTCTCGACCAGCCTGATCGGCCACAAGGCGCCGCTGATCCGGCCCAATCTCTCGGATCAGCTCGACTATGAGGGCGAGATCGCGGCGGTGATCGGCCGGCGCGGCAAGCATGTCCCCAAGGCGAACGCGCTCGACCATGTCGCCGGCTATGCCGTCTTCAACGAAGGCTCGGTGCGCGACTACCAGTTCAAGGCGCCGCAATGGACCGTCGGCAAGAATTTCGACGGCACCGGCGCCTTCGGCCCAGCCCTAGTCACCGCGGACGAACTGCCGCCCGGCGCGCGTGGCCTCAAGATCGCGACAAGGCTGAACGGTGAGACCGTGCAGAGCGCGAGCACCGACGACATGGTCTTCGATGTCGCGAGCCTGATCGCGATCATCAGCGAAGCGATCACGCTGGAGCCCGGCGACGTTATCGTCACCGGCACGCCGGCCGGCGTCGGCGTCGCGCGCAAGCCCCAGCTCTTCATGAAGCCCGGCGATCTCTGCGAGGTCGAGGTCGAGGGCATCGGCCTGCTGGTCAACCCGATCGCGCAGGAAGCGGCCGAACGGGCCGCGGCCTGACGGCATTTGGCGGAGCGGCAACCATGACCAGGACCGGCAAGGACATCGACGTATTGATCGCCGGCGCCGGGCCGGTCGGCCTCGCGGCCGCGATCGAGCTCGGCCAGCGCGGCATCCGCTGCCTCGTCGTCGAGCGCAACGACCGCGTCGGCTATTCGCCGCGCGCCAAGACCACCAATGTCCGCAGCCGCGAGCATTTGCGCCGCTGGGGCATCGCCGATGCCTTGCGCGCGGCCTCGCCGATCCCGCCCGACTATCCTTCAAACGTCGTGTTCGCGACGCGGATGAACGGGCCCGAGCTCGCCCGCTTCGGCAATGCGCTGAACGGCAGCCGCGCCCGCAACGACCTCTATTCAGAGGAGGCTCAATGGGTGCCGCAATATGTGCTCGAGGAAGTCTTGCGCCAGCATGCGGCCTCGCTGCCCGGCGTCGAGATAAGCTTCAACACCGAGCTCGCCTCCTTCATCGATGACGGAAGCGGCGTGGTTTCGCGCCTGAGGGACGTGACCAGCGGCGCGGAACGTGAGGTATCCAGCGCCTATCTGATCGGCGCCGACGGCGCGCGCAGCTCGGTGCGCGAGGCGATCGGCGCCCGGATGGAGGGCGAAGGCGCCTTCTCCAGGAATTACAACATCATCTTCCGCGCGCCCGCGCTGGCCTCGCGCCACGCCCATGGGCCGGCGATCATGTACTGGATGGTCAACGAGGAGGTGCCCTCGCTGCTCGGGCCGATGGATAGCGAGGGCCTCTGGTTCTTCATGGCGACCAAGCTCGCCAATGATGTCGACCCGGCCAGCGTCGATCCCGTCGAGCTGATCCGCCGCGGCACCGGTCTCGCCGACCTCGCCATCGAGATCGTCGGCCGCGATCCTTGGGTCGCGCATCGCCTGGTCGCCGACCGCTACGAGAAGGGCCGGGTCTTCCTCGCCGGCGACGCCTGCCATCTGCATCCGCCCTTCGGCGGCTTCGGCATGAACATGGGCATCGGCGACGCCGTCGATCTCGGCTGGAAGCTGGCAGCGGTGCTGCAGGGCTGGGGTGGGCCGAAGCTGCTCGCGAGCTATGCGGCCGAGCGCCGCAAGGTGCATGAGCGCACCATCGCCGAAGCCGTGATCAATTACGGCGCCGTCGGCAACCAGCTGGTCCGGCCGGGGCTGGAAGAGCCCGGTCCGCTCGGCGACGCCACGCGGCGCGAGGTCGGCGAGATCATCGAGGCGACCAAGCTGCGCGAATTCCGCACGCTCGGGATCGTGCTCGGCACCCGCTACGAGGATTCCCCGATCATCGTGCCCGATGGCAGCGCCCCGCCGGTCGAGCATTTCATGCTCTATGTGCCCTCGGCCCATCCGGGTTGCCTCGCGCCGCATCTCTGGCTCGCCGACGGCTCCTCGCTCTACGACCATTTCGGCCAGGGTTTCACCCTGCTCGCCACCGCCGGCGACGGGACGGACGCAGCGCCGCTGCTCGCTGCCGCGACCCGTCTCGGCGTGCCGGTGAAGCTGCTGCTGCCGGGCGATAAGCGCCTGCCGGCTCGCTATGGCGCGCGCTTCGCGCTGATCCGGCCGGACCAGCATGTCGCCTGGCGCGGCGATGCGCTCCCGGCCGATTGCGAGGCGCTGCTCGCCATCGTCACCGGCGGCAGGAAGCTGGAGGCCGCGATCGGGATACCGGCCACGGCCGCCTAGGACCAAAGCACAAGAAACAAGACCACAGAACGGGGAGGATACGATGAAACAGGGAGTGATCGGTGCCTTGCTCGGCGCGGCGTTGACGGTTTCGCTGGCGAGCGCTGGAGCCCTCGCGCAGACCATCGAGCTGAAGGTCTCGCATTACCTGCCGCCGAACCACCAGATGCACAAGCAGCTGGAAGCCTGGAGCGCCGAGCTGGCGCAGCGCTCCAATGGCCGGCTCAAGCTCGCCATTTTCCCGGCCGCGCAGATGGGGCCGATGCCGCGGCAATACGATCTCGCCCGCACCGGCGTCGCCGACATCGCCTTCTTCCTGCATGGCGCCCTGCCCGGCCGCTTCCCGCTGACCGAGATCTCGCATCTGCCCTACGCCTTCAATCGCGGCGAAGGGGCGAGCGCCAAGGCGCTGAGCACGGCCGAGGCTTCCGGCATCCTGACCGAGCTCTCCGGCAAGCTCGCGGCCGAGCACGAGGGCACCAGGCCGCTCTATTTCATCGCGACGCCGACCTTGAGCCTGTTCTTCAACCGGCCGGCGGTGAAGAGCCCGGCCGGGATGCGCGGCCTGCGCATGCGCCATAACGGCCCGATCGCCTCGGCGATGCTGGAAGCCTGGGGCGCGACACCCGCCGCCGTCCCTCCGGCCGAGCTGTCGGACTCGCTCTCCAAGGGCACGATCGCCGGCATGTTCTTCAATTACGAGGCGGCGAAGTCCTTCCAGATGGCCGAGAGCGTCAAATCGGTGACGCAGCTCGACGCCGCCGCCGGCACCTTCGCGCTGGTGATGAACGCCGAGAGGTACAAATCGCTGCCCGAGGACCTGCGCAAGCTGATCGACGACACCACAGGTCCGGCCGCCGCCCGCAAGGTCGGCGCGATCTACGACCAGGCCGAGGCGGAAGGCCGCGCCTATCTGCGCGCCGCCAATGCCGAGATCCCTGAGCTCTCCGGCGCCGAACGCGCAGCCTTCGAGCAGCTCGCCAAGCCGATCACCGCGAACTTCATCGCCAGGGTCGAGGCCAAAGGCCTCAAGGCCAGGCAGTTCTATGACGAGCTGCGCGCCGCCGTCGGTGCCGCCAAATGAGCCCCGGCAAGCTCCGCCGCCTCGACCCGGTGCGTCTCCTGACCATCGCCGGAGCGCTGGCGCTCGCGGTGATGGTGCTCTGGACGATGGTCGATATCGGTGCACGGCTTGCCTTCAACAAGCCGCTGCACGGCACGCTCGACCTGGTCGAGGTCACGCTGGTGCTCGTCGCCTTCCTCGCCTTGCCGGAATGCTTCCGCCGCGACGAGCAGATCAAGGTCGATCTGTTCGATACGATGGTTCGTCCCCGGACCCTGGCGGCGATGCGGCTCGCCGGCGAGGTGGCCACGCTCGGCTTCCTGGCCTTGCTGGCCGTGACCCTGCTCCAGCCGCTCACCGACGCCTATCGCTTCGGCGACCAGAAGCCCGATCTGCCGGTGCCGATCTTCCTGCTGCTGCTGGCGATCGAGCTGGCGCTGGTCGTCTCGGTCTTCGTCGTGCTCGGCCGCGCGATCGGGCAAGTCCGTGCCTTACCACGCGCCGCCGACGCAGCTGTCTCTCCTCCTCCGGCCCTGCACGGCAACAACGGAGCCGCCTCATGAGCGCGACCTCCATCGGCCTGATCGGCATGGCGACACTGGTTGGCATGATCCTGGCGCGGATTCCGGTCGGCGTCGCGCTCGGCCTCGTCGGTTTCGTCGGCTATGCCGCGATCGACGGCTTCGCCAAGGCCCGCCTCGTCTTCGGAGCGGTGCCGCTCGAGCTCTCCTCGGCCTATACGCTCTCCGTTCTGCCACTGTTCACGCTGATGGGCGCGCTGGCGACGATGGCCGGCCTCTCGGGCGACCTGTTCCGCGCGAGCAATGCGATCTTCGCCGGGATGCGCGGCTCGCTCGCCATGGCCGCGGTCGGCGCTTCCGCCGCCTTCGGCGCGGTCTGCGGCTCCTCGCTGGCGACGGCCGCGACGATGAGCCGGATCTCGATCCCGCAGATGCTGAAGGCCGGCTACTCGCCGGCGCTCGCCGCCGGTGTGGTCGCGGCCGGCGGTACGCTCGGCATCCTGATCCCGCCCTCGCTGATCCTGATGATCTACGGCATCATCGCACAGCTCTCGATCATCAAGCTCTTCGCCGCCGTGCTGATCCCCGGCCTCGTATTGACTGCGCTCTATCTGCTGACCGTCTGGATTTGGGTACGCATTCGCCCCGAGGCGGCGCCTAAACTGCCGAGCGAAGGCAAGGCGCAGGCCTTCCGGCTCATCCTCACCATCTGGGACGTGGCGGCGCTCTTCCTCGTCACCTTCGGCGGCATCTATCTCGGCTGGTTCAGCCCAACGGAGGCCGCCGCCGTCGGCGCCTTCGGCGCGCTGCTGCTCGGCCTGCTGCGCAAAGGCTTTACTCGCGGCGACATCACCACCGCCTTCACCGAGACGACGCGGATCACCGCCAATCTCGTTCTGATCGTGCTGGGCTCGACGATCTTCTCCTATTTCGTCGTGCAGACCGGCATGGCGCAATCCGTGGTCAAGGGGATCGCCGCGCTCGGCCTGTCGCCGCTCGCGGTGATGCTGCTGCTGATCGCCTTCTACATCTTCCTCGGCTGCTTCCTCGAAGGCATCGGCATGGTGCTGGTGACGGTGCCGGTGCTGCTGCCGCTGGTGCTCTCGAGCGGCTACGATCCGATCTGGTTCGGCGTGTTGCTCGTCATCGTCGTCGAGATCGGACTGATCCACCCGCCCGTCGGGATGAACCTCTTCATGATCCGGACACAGGCGCCGGAGATCAGCCTGGGCGCGATGTATCGCGGCGTGCTGCCCTTCCTGGTCGCCCCCTTCGCACTGATCGCCATGCTGCTGGCCTGGCCCGATCTGGCGCTCTGGCTGCCCCGGTCGATGTCGCTCAATTAGGGATCGCGCCGGCGCCTCGCTGAAGCCGAGGGCCTTTCCTTGCCCGATTGGCTTGCGGCGCAGGCGGCTCGGCGGGTGGAGGAGCCGTCGCAGGCCGCTCGCCTTGCAGGCGACATCATCGTCGTGGCGGGCCGAAGCCGTACACGTCATGCTGACCCGCCCGCGCAATGTCACGATCCGCGACCTGGTGATCCTGCCTCGGAGGACGGACATTTAGACCGTCATCGTATCGCCGGAACAGAACCGGCGGCTGATCCCTGCGTGGAGCGCACTGCTCCATGGGGCAAGCGACCGCAGCGAACGCGACCCTCTCGGCCATGACAGGGCGGCGATAATCGTCTAAGGCGGCGCTCTATCGCCGCCCTCGCCCGCCTGATGCTGTTCAACTCCTTCGTCTTCCTGCTCGGCTTCCTGCCCCTCGCGCTCGCCCTGCACTGGCTGGTCGAGCGCTTTGCGCCGGCCTGGCGGCTGCCGTTGCTGGCAGCGCTCTCTTTCGCCTTCTATGGCTGGTGGGACTGGCGCTTCGTGCCGCTGCTCGCCTTCTCGATCCTGCTCAACTGGCTGATCGCCGAAGCCTTCCTGAAGACCAAGCGCAGGATGTTGATCACGCTCGCCATCGCGATCAACCTCGCCATTCTGGCGCTGTTCAAATACTTCAACTTCTTCGCCGGTCTCGCTGCGATGATTCCGGGATTGCCGACGACGAAGCTCGATCTCGCGCTGCCGCTCGGCATCTCCTTCTTCACTTTCCACCATGTGATGTACCTGACCGATCTGCGCCGGGGCGAAGCGCCGCGCTACGATCTCGTCCGCTATGCGCTCTACATCGCCTTCTTCCCGCAGGTGCTGGCCGGGCCGCTGGTGCGCTGGCGCGAGATCATGCACCAGTTCGAGGAGCGGCCCTATCTGCGCCCCGATGCCGCCGAGCGCGTCGCCCGCGGCATCATGCTCCTGACGATCGGCCTGGCGAAGAAGGTGCTGATCGGCGACCCGCTCTCCGAATATGCCAATCCGGTCTTCGCCGCGGCCGCCGCCGGCGAGGTGGTGAGCATGGCGCAGGCCTGGCAGGGCACGCTGGCCTTCACCTTCCAGATCTATTTCGACTTCTCCGGCTACACCGACATGGCGCTCGGCCTGGCCCTGCTCTTCGGCATCGTGCTGCCGCAGAATTTCGACGTGCCCTATCGCGCCACCAGCCTGCAGGATTTCTGGCGGCGCTGGCACATGACCTTGTCGCGCTTCCTGCGCGATTATCTCTACATCCCGCTCGGCGGCTCGCGGCACGGCTTGCCGCTGCAGCTCTGGGCGCTGTTCGCCACCATGGCGCTCGGCGGCCTCTGGCACGGCGCCGGCCTCAACTTCGTCGCCTGGGGCGCGGCGCATGGCGTCGTGCTCGCCATCGGCGTGCTCTGGCGCCGCGCCGGACTGCCGATGCCGAAGCTGCTAGGCTGGGCCCTGACCTTCCTTTTCGTCGCCTTCTGCTGGGTGCTGTTCCGCGCCACCTCCTTCGACGCCGCGCTCGCCGTCTACAAGGGCATGCTCGGCTTCGGCCCCATCGGCACCGGCTTCAAATGGCGCGCCTTCCTGCCCGCGATCGCCGTCGCCGTGATCGGCCCGACCGCCTGGGCGGCGGTGCACAAGGCGACGCCGGCACGCTGGCTCGCCGTCCTCACCGCCATTCTCTTCGTACTGATCCTGTTCAAGATCGGCGACGACGCCAATTATGAATTCATCTACTTCCAGTTCTGAAGCGCGCTGGCGCGGCTTCGTCCGGACCTTCCTGATCGCCGGCGCGGCGATCGCGGGGGCCTTGCTGGCGCTCTCCCTGCTGATCGACCCTTATGACAGCGGGCGCTCGCCTTTCGCGCTCAAGACCGGCGTCAGGCCGCAGGGCCCGCGCACCGCCGCCGCGAGCCGCGGCCGCGATCCCGCCTTCGCCGGCGCAGTCTTCGGCAACTCGCATATCCAGCTGGTTCAGCCGGAGCAGTTGACGCAGCAGACCGGCATCCCCTTCGTCTCGCTGATCGCTCCCGCCACCGGCGCGCGCGAGACGCTCGTCCTGCTCGACTGGTTCCTGCGCAATCGCAAGGAACCGGCGAAGGCGCTGGTGATCGGCATCGACCGGCAATGGTGCTTTGCGGACCCAAACCGACCGGTCGACCATCCGTTCCCGTTCTGGCTGTACGAGCGCTCGCACCTCGCCTATCTGCGCGGGCTGCTACGCTTCGATGCGGTCGAGGAAAGTCTGCGCCGCCTGGGCTATCTCACGACACGCTCGCCGGAACGCGCACGCCCGGACGGCTATTGGGATTACGAGTCCGGCTACGAGGCCCACGGCTATGTCGCCGTGCAAAAGCATCGCGACGAACTGCGTAAGCATCTCGATATCAGCGGCGGTAACCTGACTGGGCAGTTCCCCGCGGCCGTTGCGTTGCGCCAACTGCTCGAGCGCGCCGCTCCCGGCGTGCCGGTCGTGCTCGTGCGGCCGCCGAACCTCGTCACCGCCCTGCCCGTGCCCGGCACGCCCGAGGCAGAGGCCGACGCCGCTTGCCGAGGCGCCTATGCCAGGCTCGCCGCGGAGCGCCCGCGCACCGCCCTCGTCGACTGGCGCGTCGACCGTCCGGAGAATCGCGAGCCGGACAACTATTTCGACCATACCCACTATCGCCGGACGATCGCCGTGCCGCTCGCGGCCGACATTGCCGCGGCGATCAGCCGATTGCGCTGATTTTCCAGCGCTTTGCCAGCTTGTTCACGGCTGCGCGAAAGCGATTGTTCCGGATGTGACCAGTCGCTATAAGGGCGCCAAATCGGCGGCCTCGACACGGCAAAGCCGGCGAGGCCTTCGGACGCTCATGCAGAAGGCCTGCCATGTCGAAGCAGATCAGTCTTGCCCCTGACTACAAGCCCACCGACAGCGAGCCGTTCATGAACGAGCGGCAGCGGGAATATTTCCGCGGCAAGCTGCTCGCCTGGAAGGAGGAGATCCTCAAGGAGGCCAAGGAGACCCTGGTCACCTTGCAGAGCGAGAGCGAGAACCACCCGGACATCGCCGATCGCGCCTCCTCGGAAACCGATCGCGCCATCGAGCTGCGCGCCCGAGACCGCCAGCGCAAGCTGATCTCCAAGATCGACGCCGCCCTCTCCCGCATCGAGGACGGCTCCTACGGCTATTGCGAGGAGACCGGCGAGCCGATCTCGCTCAAGCGCCTGGAAGCCCGCCCGATCGCGACGCTCTCGCTGGAGGCGCAGGAGCGCCACGAACGCAATGAGCGGGTCTTCCGCGACGATTGAGACGCGGCCAGGATATCGCCTCTCGTCGAAGGCCCCGCAGGCAACTGCGGGGCCTTTTTTTCGTTGAGAGAGGCTTCCCGATCCCGTCGACTTTTGACGCATCTCCGGCACTCAAACCAGCGACGTCCGCCTCGCATGGCAAAGCCCCGCGCGGGAGGCGCGGGGCTTCTGGCCGCCAGCCTTGGATGGCTGGGGAGCGTGGCGGGCGGCCGGGAGGAATGGCGGCTCGGGAGAGACCGCCGGTCCGGCGCGAAAGCTTGGAACGTGGGGAGCGTTGCCGTCGCGCCGGAAACTCGGGTGGGAGCTATCGTTCAGGCATGTCCTGTCTCGGAAAACCGGTTTCCACTTGTCCGGGACATGCCTCAGAAGGGCAGCAGGATGTCCATCACCTGCTGGCCGTAGCGCGGCTGCTGCACATCGGTGATCTGGCCGCGGCCGCCATAGGCGATGCGGGCCTGGGCGATCTTGGTCGATTCGATGGTGTTGTCGGACTCGATGTCCTCCGGCCGGATCACGCCGGCGACGATCAGCTCGCGCACCTCGAAATTGACCCTGATCTCCTGCTTGCCCTCGATCACCAGGTTGCCGTTCGGCAGGGTCTGGGTGACGACGGCCGCGACGTTGGTGGCGAGCTGCTCGGCCCGGCGCACCGAGCCGGAACCTTCGCTGGACGCGTCGGAGTCCAGCTTCAGCAGCGAGCTCGGATCGGCCTTCGGCTTCCACTTGGTCTCGAGGCCGAAGACATTCTCGGCGCCGAACTCCTCGCCGTTCTTGCGGCTGCGCTTGGTGGTGTTGTCGAGCTGCGCCCGGTCTGTGACCTTGACCTTGACGGTGACGAGGTCGCCGACGAGGCGGGCGCGCTGGTCCTTGAAGAAGGCACGCGAGCCGGTGCGCCAGAGCGAGTTCGGCGCGTAGGAAGCGTGCTCCACGGCCGGCATCGGCATCTGGACGGGCTTGTAGCCCTTGGTCGCGGTGGGATCCTCGATCGGCGACAGCGCCGGCGCCTGGCCGACATTGGCGAGCCGGTCGGCGGCGCCGCAGGCGCCGAGCAGCAGGCTGAGGCTAAGCGCGGCGGGGATGGCGAAAGGGTTGGTCCGGGTCATGGGAACGGTCCGCAACTGGAGCAAAAGGATCGCCATCAGCGCGCAGCCGCGATCTGGCCGCCGCCCTGCGGGCTGACATTGACGCGTCCGGGACCGGTGACGGTTCCCTGCAGCACGCGCTTCGACTGGGGATTGGTGATCGAGATGACGTCGCCCACCGCGCCGGCCTCGTTAGCCCGGCCGCGCAGGCTGATGGCGACGCCACGCGATTCGTAGACGATGGTGACGATCTCGCCGCGGCCGACGACCTCCTCGCGCTGGACATCGCTGTTGCGCAGCACCGATCCGGCCACCAGCATCCGCTTGGCGACCTTGCCGACCGCCGCCTTCATCTCGCCGAGCACGTCGTTGAACTGCGCATCGCGCGGCCGGCGCTCGAGCGTGACGTCGGCGGCGGTCAGGGTCTCGCCGCGGGCGATCGTGCGTAGCGGCACCACGACTTCGGCGGTCTCGACCAGCTGGCCCGAGACACGCACCGGCTTCAGCCGCGTCGCGGCGCTGCCCGGCATGCTCAGCCGGCCGGTGACGCGACGCGAGCGCGCATCGTAGTTCAGGTCGAGCGCGGTGAGGTCGCCGGTCAGTTCCGGTTCGACCACCACCGACGGTGCGCCGCCGTCGAGCAGCAGCGAGAAGGCGCGCCCGTCGAAGCCGAAACGCTCGAGCAGCGCCGATTTCACCGCAGCCTCGACATCGAGCCCGGTGATCCGGCGCGCCGCCCGCGTCACCACCACCTGGGCGACGCCCTGGCTGTCGAGATCGAGGGCGTCGCGCAGAAGGCCCTGCTTCATCGCAGCCTCGACGATGCGGCTGACTTGGATGGTGCCGGTCTCGCCGAGCGCCGGAGCGCGGAAGGCGGGCAGCGCCCCATCCTGCGGCGACAGGCCGGCGATCAGGTCGCCGAAGCCGACGATGTCGCGTGACAGCGTCAGATCGGTCTTGAGCTTGAGCTTGGTTGCGGTCGCCGGCGTCGCGGCCGGAGCGCGTTCGCCGGCCGGGGCGGCTGTCTGTGCCGGGGCCATGGCCGGGATCGCGGTCAGGGCGGCGATGAGAAAAACGGAGCGGATCATCTGGCTCATCCTTCCTCAGCGCATGATCTGCGAGGTGGACTGCATCATCTGGTCGGCAGCCGAGATCACCTTCGAGTTCATCTCGTAGGCGCGCTGCGCCGCGATCAGCGAGGACAATTCGGTGACGGCCTGGACGTTGCCTTCTTCCAGATAGTTCTGCTGCATCGTGCCGAAGCCTTCCTCGCCGCCCAGCCCGTCGATCGCCGGGCCGGAGCCGGCCGTCTCGACGAACAGGTTGTCGCCGATCGATTCGAGGCCGACCTTGTTGATGAAGCGCGAGAGCTGGATCTGGCCGAGCTGCTGCGGCGCGGTCTGGCCGGGCAGCGTCACCTCGACCGTGCCCTGCGCGTTGATCGAGACGCCCGTCGCATTGTTCGGGACGGTGATGCCGGGCTGGACGACATAGCCGTCGCGGGTCACCAGCCGGCCCTGGCTGTCGAGGTCGAAGGAGCCGTCGCGCGAATAGGCGGTGCGCCCGTCCGGCATCTGGATGCGGAAGAAGCCCTCGCCGCGGATCGCGACATCGTACTGCTTCTCGGTCGGCGTCAGGTTACCTTGGCTCATCACCCGGCCGGTCGAGGAGGTCTTGACGCCCGAGCCGACGAAGGTGCCGGCCGGAACCTGCGTGTTCTGGTCCGAGGTCTGCGTGCCGGCGCGGCGGAAATGCTCGTAGAGCAGGTCTTGGAAATGCACGCGCTGGCGCTTGTAGCCGGTGGTGCGGACGTTCGCGATGTTGTTCGAGATGACCTGGACGTTGAGTTCCTGGGCCATCATGCCGGTGGCGGCGGTGTAGAGCGCGCGCATGGATCTGGCTCCTTTCCGGTTCAGGCTTGCTGGTCGGCTAGGCGGGTGATCGCCTTGGCGCGCAATTCGTCGGTCTTGCCCATCATCGCCGACAGGGTCTGGTAGGCGCGCTGGACCTCGACGAGGCGGGTCATCTCGACCACGGCCTTGACGTTGGAGCGCTCGATCGCCCCGGTTTCCAGCCGCGCCAGCGGTCCCGCCGGCTGGGCGGCGGCGGTCGAGGAGAACAGGTTGGTGCCGTCGCTGGCCAGCGCCCGGGGATTGTCGAAGCGCACGATCCGGAGCTTGCCGCGCTGGCCCTGGTCGGAGGTGACGGTGCCGTCGGTGGCGATGCGGGGGTTGCTCTCGGTCGAGCCGAACACGATGGGGCCGCCATCGCCCATCACCGGCTGGCCGGCCTGGGTGACGAGCTGGCCCTGCCCGTTGATCTCGAGCGAGCCGGCGCGGGTGTAGCGCTCGCCCTGTGCGGTCTGGACGACGAGGTAGTTGTCGCCCTGCACCGCGACGTCGAGCGGGTTGCCGGTGCGCTCGATCATGCCGAGCGACAGGTCGATCGGCGTGCCCTTGTCGATGACATAGGAGAGCCGGCGATCCTGTGTCTGGAACGTGTCGGCCCGCGCAGTCGGCGAGACGTATTCGGCAAAGCGGGCCGAACGGGCCTTGAAGCCGTTCGTGCCGACATTGGCGACGTTGTTGGCGATGACGTCGAGCTCGCGCGCCAGAGCCATCTGGCGCGACAGGCTGACGAGAAGCGCGTTTTCCACGGCTCCTGCTCCCGATCTGTCCCGTGGCCGCCCCGACGCTCCCCAGCGCGGTGGCCACGGCAAACAGGTGGCAAGCGACATGCCAACATGGTTAATCCAGACAAATTATTGATATCATTGAATATAGATCGGAAGACCGCCTTCACCATCGCTGGATCGAACCCGCCTGCGCGGCAGAAACGACCCGGCAAAAATTGCCCTCCTTAACGAGCCGTTAACCGTAATTGGGCAAGGGTTAACGACAGAGAGACGGGCCGGGGCGGCGCCCGTTCTAGGCAGGTTGGCCAGATGGCGAAGAAGGCGAACAAGGACGAGGAAGCCGCCGAGGGCGCCGAAGCGGCGCCGAAGCCCGGCAAGAAGAAGCTCGTCATCATCGGCGCCGCCCTCGGGCTCGTCGCCGTGCTCGGCGGCGGAGGCTGGTTCTTCTTCATGAAGACGAAGCCGGCCGATGCGGTGAGCGCCGAGCAGGCCGCCGCAGCCGCCAAGAAGCTGATCACCTTCGTCGAGATGAAGGACATGATGATCGGCATCACCGCCGGCCCGCAGCAGGACCGCCAGCCGCTTCTCAAGATCAAGGTCGCGCTCGAGATCGCCGACCCCAAGACCGCCGACCAGGTCAAGCCGCTGCTGCCCCGCGTCGAGGACGCCTTCCAGGTCTTCATGCGCGAACTGCGTCCTTCCGACCTCGATGGCTCGGCCGGCATGTACCGGCTGAAGGAAGAGCTGCTGCGCCGGGTCAACGTCACCGTCTACCCGGCCAAGGTCGACGCCGTCCTCTTCAAGGAATTGCTGCTGCAATAGCGGCAGCCCGATCGCGCAAAGCAGACCGCCATGGCCAACGACGATCTCGAAGACAAGGACAAGACCCCGCTGACGCCGGAGGGCATGGCAGCGGAATGGGCCACCATGTCCGACGTCGTCTCGGACGAGAGCGGCGAGACCGAAGCCAATATCGATCGCCTGATGAATCAGGAAGAGATCGATACCATGCTCGGCTTCTCCATCGGAGATGACGGCAAGGGCGGCCGCAACGGCATCCAGGCGATCGTCGATTCCGGCTCGGTCACCTATGAACGCCTGCCGATGCTCGAAATCATCTTCGAGCGCCTGGTCCGCCTGCTCTCCACCAGCCTGCGCAACCTGTTCAGCGACAATGTCGAGGTCACGCTGGAAGGCATCCGCTCGGTGCGCTTCGGCGACTACATCAACTCGATCTCGCTGCCGGCGATGCTGGCGGTGTTCAAGGCCGAGGAATGGGACAATTTCGGGCTCGTCACCATCGAGTCCGCCCTCACCTATTCGGTGCTCGACACCATGCTCGGCGGCAAGCGCGGCCAGGCGGCGGCGCGCGTCGACGGTCGGCCCTTCACCTCGATCGAGATGAGCCTGCTGCGCCGCGTGATCGGCGTCGTCCTGGGCGATGCCGAAGCGGCGTTCCGGCCGCTCTCGCCGGTCAATTTCAGGATCGACCGGATCGAGTCCAATCCGCGCTTCGTCTCGATCTCGCGACCGGCCAATGCCGCGATCCGCGTCGAACTGCGCTTCGACATGGAAGGCCGCGGCGGCTCGCTCCATCTGCTCCTGCCCTACGCCACCATCGAGCCGATCCGTGAACTGCTCCTCGAAAGCTTCATGGGTGAGAAGCTCGGGCGCGATCCGATCTGGGAGAACCACCTCGCCACCGAAGTCTGGCAGGCGGACGTCGCCGTGAAATGCGTGCTGCACGAATGCACCATGCCGCTGAAGCGGGTGATGAAGCTCGAGATCGGCGACACGCTGATGTTCGACGCCCGCCCGGACTCGGTCGCCTCGCTGCGCTGCGGCGAGTTCATCGTCAGCGAGGGCCGGATCGGCCGCGTCGACGACAAGATCGCCGTCCAGGTCGTCAGCCCGCTGCGGCGCTCGAAGACGACCATGGCCGCCTTCGACACCAGTCATCTCAACCCGGCGTCCTGACCAGGGAGACCTGCCCCATGACCATCACCCTGATCGCCGACGCGCTGGTCGCCTGCCTGCTGGTCGCCACCATCATCACTTGCTTCGTGCTGTCCAAGCGCATCGAGCGGCTGAAGGCCGACGAGAGCGCGATGCGCCAGACCATCGGCGCCCTGATCTCCGCGACCGATACGGCCGAGCGCGCCATCGCCGGCCTCAAGCTGACGCTCGGCGATTGCGACCGCACCCTCGCCGAACGCCTCCAGACCGCCGAGCGCTATGCCGCCGATCTCGCCCAGCAGATCGAGGCCGGCCAGGTCGTGATGGAGCGCATTGGCCAGATCGTCAGCGCCGCCAGCATGGTCGCGCCCAAGGCCGAGCCCGCGCCGGAGAAGCCCGCGCTCTCGCGCATGGCGAGCGCCGCCGATGCCGCCGCCGCGATCCGCGCCCGCGCCGCCCGCAGGCTCGAAGGCCAGGCTGCGTGATCCAGACGCCCCGCCTCATTCCGGCAGTCATCCTCGGCGCCATGGGTCTCCTGGCGCTGAAGCTGCTCTCCTGGTCGGCGGAGCCTACTCCGGGCAAGGTGCCCGCCTATGCGCCGGTCTTCGCGGCGAAACCAGCAGCGGAGCAGAAAGAGGCCTGGGGCCTCGCCAAGATCATCGCCAAGGCTCATCAGCCCGACGCCTTCTGGGACCCGGAGACCACCGGGACAATCGATCCGCCGAAGCCGAAGCTACCGCCCGAAGAGCAGGCCAAGCGCGACGCCGCCCCCAACAACAAGGCCGGCTTGATGAACGGTACCGCCCAGCCCGTCTCGCCGGCTGAGAAAGCCCTGCTGGAGCGTCTCGGGCAGCGCCGCGAGGAGATCGAGGCGCGCATGCGCGAGCTCGACATGCGCGAGAAGCTGCTCGATTCGGCTGAGAAAAAGCTCGGCGGCCGGGTCGACGACCTGAAGGCGCTCGAAGAGAAGGTCGATGCCCCGCGCAAGCAGGAGGCGGACGCCAATCAGGCGGTCAAGAACCTGGTGATCATGTACGAGACGATGAAGCCGAAGGACGCCGCCCGCGTCTTCGACCGGCTGGCGCTCGACATCCTGGTTCCCGTCGTCCAGCAGATGAGCCCGCGCAAGATGTCGGACGTGCTCGCCGCCATGTCGCCCGAGGCGGCCGAGCGTCTCACCGTCGCGCTCTCGCTGCGCGGCCGCCCTGCCGTCGCCGCCGAGCGCGCCCCGGCGCCGACGCCCGCCGGGACCGAACTGCCGGCGATCGAGCCCACACCGAAGCGCTGATCCCAGACAATCGCCTATGCCCTGCAAGCCCTCATCCTGAGGAGCGCTCCCCAGGATGAGGGCTAGAGAAATCCGCGGCTGCCCTATTGCTGAACGGCGATGCCGTTCTCCTTGATGATCGTCGCATAGGTCGCGACATAGCGGTCGATCACCTTCTCGAACTCGGCGCCCGGCCGCGCCAGCACCGTGAAGCTCAAGGCTTGCAGGCGCTCGCGCACATCCTGCCGTGCCAGGGCGGTGAGCCAGGCCCGCTCCAGCGCATCCCGGGCAGCCGCGGGTGTGTCGCGCCGCACCATGATGCCGAACCAGCTGTCGGAGAGAAGGTCGGGCAAGCCGAGTTCCGCGAAGGTCGGGATGGTGGGCAACTCCTTCACCCGCTGCTCGGCTGTCACTGCGAGTGCGGTGAGCTTACCCTCCTCGATCGACTGGACGACATCAGGCAGGTTGCTGAGGGCGAAATCGATCCGGCCGGCATAGAGGTCGACGAAGAGCTGCGACGTCCCGTTATAGGGCGCATGCACGGCCTTGCCGCCGACGAGCCGCAGGAAATGCTCGGCGCCGAGATGCGGCGAGGTTCCGATGCCCGGCGATCCGTAGGTCAACGCGCCATTGTTCTCGCGCAGGCGCTTGGCGAGCCCGGTCCAGTCAGCCTTCAGCGCCGGCGCAGCCACGAGGACATGCGGCACCACCGTCGCCTGCACCACCGGTACGAAGGCGCGCTGCCAGTCTGCGGTCCGCGTCCGCAGGGTGATGTTCGCCGCGAAGCTGTTGGCGATCATCAGCATGGTGTGCCCGTCAGGCGGCGCCTTCAGCGTCTCGGCCCCGGCGATGACCGTGGCGGCGCCGGCGATGTTCTCGACCACGACGCTCTGGCCAAGCGTCTCCTTGAGGCTCTCCTGCGCCAGCCGCGCCACCGGATCCATCGAAGTGCCTGGCGTGAACGGCAGGATCAGCCGCACCGGCCGCTCCGGCTTCCAGCTGGATTGCGCTTTGGCCAGCGTCGGCAGAATCAATCCTGCCAGGAGAAGCGCACGTCGATCGAGCAACATCGGGACCAACTCCACTTGACCGTTCGATTTCCGGCAACGCATCACATCGCTGGTCGCGCTCAGGCGGACGCCTCGATCACGATCTCCCGCGGCAGGCCGCGCACATCCATCTCGTAGTCGAGCACCGCCACCGGCGGCCGGGAGAAGTGCCAGGTCACGGCGCGGCCGAGGCTGGTGATCGGCAGGAGAACATCCGCCAGGAGCGGGTGGATGTCGCGCACCGTGTAGACGTTCGCGACCGTGGCATCCCGCCAGCCATAGCCGAGCCCGGAGAGCCGACGCTCCATCTCGCCCATCACCCATTGCGCCTTGGCACGCACGCCCTGGGCGCTGGCATCGCCAGGCCGAATCGTACCCTGCGCATAGCTCGCCCGCCTTCGGGCGCCTCGCCGCTGCCCGCCACCACGAAGCTCGCCCGGGCGCCGTTATCGGGAACGGTATAGCTGAAGGCATGCAGCGACACGGCGTCCGGCTTGCCGATCTCAGGGCAGATATTGGTGCGGGCGACCGGGTTCACCTCTCCCTGCAACACGCCCCATTGGTCGAGCCGGGAGGCATAGAGCCGGTTGAAGGCATCGAACCCGCCTTCCGAGAAGGGCTCGGGCGAGCGTAGCTCGCAGGCGCAGAGCGCAGTCAACGGCCTGCCCGCTTGCTTCAGATGCGCTTCGATCAGTTGAAGGCCGCGATCCAGCGCGACCGCAACCGCCAATTGCGCGCGCTCGATCCGGAAGCCCGGCTCGGCCGCGACCCCGCCGGAGTACTGGTAGACGGCCGGAATGAACCTGTAGCTGCCGTCCTGACTGGTTCGGGTGGAGTACATCGGATCGCTTTCTCGCTGGTTTTCCTAGTCGTAGAGGGCGGGCCGGGCGCTCAGCCAGCACGGATTCGCGGAGAGTTCGTTGCCGATCCGGCAACACTCACCTACTCTTCGAAACCCTCGCCCCGGCCGCGATCCCCTGCCATGTCGCTGACCCGCTACCGTTATTTCGCCCTCGTCGCCGATCACGGCTCGGTCCGCGAGGCGGCCGATGCGCTGCGCGTCGCGCCGTCCGCCATCAGCCGCCAGATCGCCGGCCTCGAGGAGGAGTACGGCACTGCCCTGTTCGAGCGCCGGGCACGCGGCATGCGGTTGACCACGGCGGGAGCGGCCGTGCTGGAGACGGCGCGCACCATCCTCGACAGCGTCCAGAGCGCGCGCTCCGCCATCGACGAGCTCCAGGGCATGAAGCGCGGGCATGTCCGCGCCTGGACGGTCGAGGGCGCGATGGACGATTTCGTCTATCCCGCGCTCGCAGAATTCTCCGCCGCCCACCCTTCGGTGAGCTTCGACATCATGGTGGCGAGCTCCGACCAGCTCGTGCAGCGCCTGCTCGACGACGAGGCCGATGTGATCGTGGCCTTCAACCCGATCCTGCACCGCAGCGTGCTCTCGCTCGCCGAGATCGCCGACGCGCTGGTCGTCGCCGCGCATCCGGGCGATGCCGTCGCTGTGCGGCAGTCGGTCCGGATCACGGAGATCGGCGAAATGCGCCTTGCCCTGCCCGATCGCACCTTCGGCCTGCGCCGGCTCGTCGACGACATGGTCGCGACCACCGGCATCGAGCTCAAGCCGGCTCTGGTCGCGAACTCGATCGAGACGCTGCGCTCCTTCGCGCGGGCCGGGCTCGGCGTCAGCGTCCTGACCCGCTGCGCCACGCGGCGAGACGTCACCGAAGGGCGCCTGGTCGCCGTTCCGCTCCAGGGCCGCAACCTGCGCAAGGCCTGTCTCAAGATCTGCGTCCGCAAGGGGCGAAGCCTATCCCCGGCGGCGCGGGCGCTGTCGCGCCACCTCGCCCGCAGCGCCAGGAAATACGCCACCGGCCACGCGTAGCGCAGAGAGCTCTTCTTAACCCGCCGTTATCCTTGACGGGCTAGCGTCCACACGGGTTGGAGCAGCCTGTCGCCGCTCTGGCCAAACGCGTCGAGTTGAGTAGCGGTCGTGCGTATCCTGCGGTCTCTGAGCTTCGGCATCGGCCTGGCGGCGCTTAGCCTTGCTGCCGGGTTTGCTGCGCCGGCAACGGCCGCCACCGCGACCTTGCGCGGCGAGGCCATGCGCGCCGGCTTCGGCCGCCTCGCCTTTACCTTCGACGAGCCGGTGACGACAAGGGTGCGGGTTGCCAACGGCGTCGTCGTGATCGGCTTCAGCCAGCCGGTGCAGCTCGATCCGAGCCGCCTCGTGGCCGAATTGCCGAACTATGTCTCGGTGATCAGGATCGATCCCGATGGTCGCGGCCTGCGCCTCGCGCTCGCCCGGCCCTATCGCGCCAATCTGCTCGAAGCGGGCGACAAGGCTTTCGTCGACCTTCTGCCGGAGAACTGGACCGGCCAATTGCCCGGCCTGCCGCCCGAAGTCCTTGCCGAGCTGACCCAGCGCCTGCGCCTCGCCGAAGCGCGCGCCCGCGAGATCGCCCGGGTGCCGGCGCCAGCCCCCAAGCCGCTCGGCTTCCGTGCGGCCCGCCTGCCAACGCTCGACCGGCTGATGTTCTCGACGCCGCCCGAGGCCCTGCTCACCCCCAGCCTGGACGACGGCAAGCTGACGTTGAGCTTCGACCAGGCGCTGGCAGTGACGCCGTCGCAGATCCGCAGCCTGCTGCCGGCCGATTTCACGCTGGAGCAGGCGACGATCCGGAGCGATGCGACCCAGCTCGTATTCACCGTGCCGAAGGAGCGCCAGCTCCGCAGCTTCCGTGACGAGGGTGGATGGACCGTCGACCTCGCGCATTCCGGTGCCGCCGCCCCGCTCTCGCTCGCCGATCTGCAGGCGGCCGCGCCCGCCGAGCCGAAGCCGGCGGAGGCCAAGGCGCCCGAGCAGAAGCCCGTCGCCGCATCCCCGTCCCCTGCCCCGAAAGCCGAGGCACCGCAGACGCTGCCCAGGCCGGTTGCCACGGTCGCCGCCGACGCGCCGCCCCGGGATGTCGAGATCGCCTCCGCCGCCGACGGCGATGGCGGGCGCATCGATTTCCGCTTCTCGCGCCCGACCGGCGCCGCCGCCTTCACCGAACCGGGCCGGGTCACACTCGTCTTCGACACGCGCGACACGCTCGACCCGGACAAGCTCAAAGGCGTGCTGCCGGCGCTGGTCGAGGGCGCCACCGTCACCCGCGAGGCCAAGGTCACGCTCGTCAGGCTGAATACCCGCCGCCAGCAGATCGTGCGGCTCTCCGATGACGGCCCGAAATGGTCGCTGAGTTTCGGCGACAAGGCTGGCAAGCCGGCCGGCGCGCTCACGCCCCGCCGCGAGGCCGACGAGCGCGGCCAGACCATCGTCACCGTTCCGGTGTCGGGCCTGACCGGCGTGCATTGGCTCGATAACGCCGAAGGCGGCCGGAACCTTGCCGTCGCGACCGCGCTGGGGCCGACGCGCGCCGTCTCCAAGCCCTATCGCTTCGTCGAGTTCGGCCTGCCGCAGAGCGCCCATGGTGTCGTCGTCAGCGCCGTGGCGGATGATCTGGCCGTGCGCGCCGACGCCGATGCGGTCCGGATCGGCCGCCAGAACGGCCTGATCGTCAGCCTCGACGCCGAGAAGTCGGACGACACCGAGAAGAAGGACACAGTCGCGGCCGCCCGTCCGCTGCTCGACAGCGAAACCTGGTCCGCTTTGCATACCAACGAGATCCGCGACCGCGCCGCGGCCCTGCTGCGCGAGGTCACCGGCGCCTCGCGTGGCCGCAAATCCGAAGCCCGGCTGGCGCTGGCCCGCTTCCTCGCCGCCAACGGCATGATGCCGGAAGCGGCCGGGCCGCTGAACGCGCTGCTCGCCGACGACCCCGCGATGCGCGGCAACCGCGACGCGCTCTTCCTGCGCGGCCTGATCGCCACCCGCATGCAGCACAGTGCCGAGGCGCTGAAGGCCTTCGACGCCGCCCCGATCCGCGACGAGGCCGAGACCGGCCTCTGGCGCGCTCTCTCCGAGCAGCGGCTCGGCCGGAACGCCCAGGCCCTCGCCGGCTTCCGCCGGGCCGAGAGCATCCTCGATCGCTATCCCGCGGATCTCCAGGCCGAGTTCCGCCCGGCGATGGTGCGCGCGGCGCTCGCCACCGGCGAGACGAGCGTGGCGGAAAAGCAGATCGCGCGGCTCGCCGAGATGCCTGAAGAGCTGGTCAATCCCGAGGAACTGGCGCTGCTGCGCGCCCGGCTCGACGATGTCGGCGGCCGGCCGGAAGCAGCGATCAACGGCTACAAGCCCTTGTTCGAGGCGAAGACCCGGCCGGTGGCTGCCGAGGCGCAATTGCGCGCGGTCAAGCTCGCACGCGCCGAGAAGCGCGCGGACTTCTCGGCCGACGAGGCCATCGCCCGGCTCGAGACCGTCTCGGCGATCTGGCGGGGCGGCGAGATCGAGATCGAGGCCCTGGCCGAGCTCGGCCGACTTTATGTCGAGCAGCAGCGCTGGCGCGATGCCTTCCAGACGGCGCGGCGGGCCAATGAGGTCTTCCCGGAGAACCCGGCGACACGCCTGCTGCACGACGAGACCGCCCAACGCTTCGAGGCGCTGTTCAGCGATCCGGACCTCGACAAGCTGCCGCGGCTCGACGCCTTGGCGCTGTTCTACGATTTCAAGGAATTCCTGCCGATCGGCCGGCGTGGCGACGAGATCACCCGCCTGCTTGCCGACCGGCTGGTCGAGCTCGACCTGCTCGATCAGGCCAGCGAGATTCTGCAATACCAGATGGACCGGCGTCTGACCGGCGCTGCGCGCTCCACCGTCGCGACGCGGCTCGCCATGATCCGGCTGATGAACGGCAAGCCGGCGGAGGCGCTGCAGGCGCTCGTCTCGACCCGGCTCGCCGAGCTGCCGGCCGACGTCAAGCGCGCCCGCCTGCTCTTGGAGGCCAAGGCGCTGTCCGACCTGTCGCGCACCGATCAGGGGCTCGACCTGCTGGAGGGCGAGAGCGGCCCGGAGGTCGACCGTCTCAACGCCGACATCCTCTGGAGCGGCCGGCGCTGGCGCGAGGCCGGCGAGGCGCTGGAACGCATCCTCGGCGAGAGCTGGCGCGGCCAGGCGCCGCTCAGCGACGGCGAGCGCGCCGATGTGATGCGCGCCGCGATCGGTTATGTCATGTCGGACGAGGCGCTCTCGCTCGACCGGCTGCGAACCAAGTTCGCCGCCAAGATGGCGCAGGGCGCCGATGCCCGGCTGTTCGGCTTCGTCACCGGCGCGAGCCGCGCCAGCGCCGCCGACATTCGCGAGGCCGCCCGCGCTGCCGCCGGCTCAGACACGATGACCGATTTCCTCAAGGAATACCGCAAGCGCTACCCAGCCTATTCCAGCGCCGTGCGTGAGCGGCGCAAGCCGGCCGAGACCGACGCCGCCAATGCCGGGGCAAAGCCGGGCCAGGGCTGAGCCGGCCCCCACAGCCCTCATCCCGAGGAGCCGCGTTGGCGGCGTCTCGAAGGATGCTTCAGGAGGCTCCGGAGCCAGCTGGAGCATCCTTCGAGACGCGATCCTATCGATCGCTCCTCAGGATAAGGGCTGGCGGTTGGAATCAGTCTTGGTCCATCAACTTCCGTAGCTCTTCACCAGCGAGCCGGCGACCAGCCCCCAGCCGTCGACCAGCACGAAGAAGATCAGCTTGAACGGCAGCGCCACCGTCACCGGCGGCAGCATCATCATGCCGACCGACATCAGGATCGAGGCGACCACCAGGTCGATGATCAGGAACGGCACGAACAGCAGGAAGCCGATCTCGAAGGCGCGCCGGAGCTCCGAGATCATGAAGGCCGGCACCAGCACCTGGATCTGGATGTCCTCCGGCCGCTCCGGCCTCGGCTCGCGCGACATCTCCATGAACAGCGCCAGATCCTTCTCGCGCACATGCTTCAGCATGAATTCGCGGAACGGCACGATGCCGCGCTCGAACGCCTCCTGCGGCTGCATCTGCCCGGCGATCAACGGCGCTCCGGCGACGCGATAGGCCTCCTTCAGGGTCGGCGCCATCACGAAGCCGGTCAGAAACAGCGAAAGCCCGATGATGACCGCATTGGGCGGCGCCGTCTGGGTGCCGATCGCCGAGCGCAGCAGCGACAGCACCACCGCGATGCGGGTGAACGAGGTCACCATGATCAGGATCGACGGCGCCAGCGACAGCACGGTGATCGCCGCGATGAGCTGCAGCGCCCGTTCGGTGACGCCGCCCTGGCCGAGATCGAGCGAGAGCGTCTGCGCCTGTGCGACGGCGGCGATCCCGACCACGCCGAGCCCGGCGGCGAATCCCGCCAGCCCGCGCAATCTCCGTCCGGTCGGTCTCAGCCTACCCATCGCTCGTCCCCGCCCGAATCAAGGCGCGGGCTCGCGGGAACGCTAGAGCAAGGCTCGGGGGCGGGCGAAGAGGCTTTCGGCGGCTATCCCCCGGCGCCTTCACGCCGGGAGAGCGAAGTTCAGCCCTTCTTGGGATCGCGCCCGAGCAGGCGGGCGAATTCGGCCTCGATCGCATCGACCGAGAACGGGTCGTCCTCCGGCGGCTTGGGAGCCGGCTTCGGCTCGTCCGGCTTGATTTCGGCCGGCTTTGCGTCGGCAGTCTTGGCCTCGGCAGGCTTGGTGTCCGCAGGCTTCGACTCGGCGGGCTTGACGTCAGCCGGCTTGGCGTCCTGGGGCTTTGCCTCGGCAGGCTTTGGCTCGCTCGGCTTTTGCTCGCTCGGCTTGGGCTCGCCCGGCCTAGGCTCGTTCTTGGCCAGCGCTTCGGCCTTGGCGGCCGTCTCGACCTCGTCGAGCACGTCGTCGAAGACCGGCGCGAACTTGGCGGACTTGCTCGGTTCCGGAGCTGGCGGGGCCTGCTCCTTCGCCGGCTCGGGCTTCTTCTCCTCGGCCTTCGCCGGTGCGGATACGGGCGGCTTCGGCGGGGCGAAGACCGGCGGCGCGACCAGAGGCGCCTCGGAAGCGGCTGGCCGAGCCGGCGCCGGCTTCAGGCCCAGCGCCATTTCGAGCTCGGCCTCCATGTCGAGAGCGGGACGCGCTGGCGTCGGTGTCGGAGCCGGCGGCTTGGCGGCGGCAGGCGGAGCAGGCGGCACGGCTGGAGCCGGCGGCGGCGTGACGGGCTGCGGAGCCCGAGGCACGTCCGGCTCGGTGCGCGAGCCGGCCGAGCCGGGCCGCACGGCCGAGAACGGCCGCTTCAGCGCCTCCTCGAGCTGGCGGGCCATGTCGCCGAGCTCGCTGGCGCTGGCCGCCGGAGCCGGATCGCGCGCCAGGGTCGCGCCGATGCCGACAGTGCTCGCGGCGACGGCCGGCGGGATCGGGGCCTGCGGAGCTGGAGCCGGGCGCGGCGGCTGGGGCGGGATCGGGGGCTGGACGGCCGCGCGCGGCGGCGGGGCCGGCGGCGTGAGCGGCCGCGGCGGCGGCACGGGCTCGACCGGCACGGCCGGGGCCGGCACCGGCGAGGGCGGCAGCGGGCGCGGCTCCTCGAAAGTCTGTGGGCGCGGCTCCGGCTCGAGCGCCAGCGGACGTTCCCCCAGGGCCTCGCTCGGCAGGGGCGCAGCGACGCGCCCGCCGCTGCGCACGATGTTTGTCTCGACCACGACGTCAGAGGCGCCGCCGATCATGACGAGATGCTCGACATTGTCGCGCCGCACCAGGATCAGCTGGCGCTGCCGGTCGAGGTCGTAGACGTCGACCACGCCGAGGCGCGGCTGGCGGGTGCGTCCTCCGCCCTGCCCTTTGAACTTCAGCCGGCCGCCGCTCATCCGCCGCAGGAAGAAGCCGAGCAGCGCGACCAGGAGCAGCACCACTGCGAAGGCGATGATCCAACGCAGGCCGGAGGAAAGTTCGAAGCCAAACAGAGTCTGCAAGGTCTGCCTCATGAAGCGACGCGACAGCCGCCGACCGCTCTTTGTAAGGGCGATCAGGCGGATAGACGGAGTTGGCTATACCATAAGCCCCGCCAGTTCGAGAAACATGGTTAGCGGATGGTTAACACCATCCTGCAGATCCCTGTGAATTAACCCGATATTAACCATGCACCCGGCAATAATTTCCCACTTCGGCAGGAGCCGACGGGAGATTGCGGCATGGCGAACAACGGCCTTGGCCTTATGGGAGCGCTGAAGACGCGGATGCACTGGCATCAGGCGCGCCAGAAGCTGCTCGCCGAGAACGTCTCCAATGCCGATACGCCGCGCTTCAAGCCGCACGATCTGCGTGCCCCCTCACCGGCCGGTGGCGGCATGACGCTGGCACAGACCTCGCCGATGCATCTCGGCCTTTCCGGCCAGCAAGGCGGCTTCGATTCGCGCGATCCCAAGCGCTTCGAAACGACGCCGAGCAGCAACAGCGTCAATCTCGAGGACGAGATGATGAAGGTCGCGCAGAACCAGTCGGACTACCAGCTCGCCGCCTCGCTCTACAGCAAGAGCCTCGGGCTGATGAAGATCGCGATCGGCAAAGGCCGGTAAGGAGCCGCATCATGGATCTGCTCAAGAGCCTCGCCGTCGCCGCCTCCGGCCTGAAGGGCCAGGCCGGGCGCATGCGCGTCATCGCCGAGAACCTCGCCAACGCCGATTCCTCGCCGGAACGCGCCGGCGTCGATCCCTATCGGCGCAAGATCGTGACCTTCCAGGGCAAGCTCGACCGCGAGCTCGACGCGAAAGTCGTCGAGCTCGGCCGCGTCAGCCGCGACCGGAGCGACTTCAAGACGAAATACGATCCGGGCCACCCGGCTGCCGACGCCAGCGGCCAGGTCAAGATGCCCAACGTCAATTCGCTGATCGAGACGATGGATATGCGCGAGGCCCAGCGCAGCTACGAGGCCAACCTCAACGTCATCTCGTCCACGCGCCGGATGATCCAGCGCACCATCGACATTCTGCGCGCCTGACCTCTCACGGCTGAAGCGGAGCCAGACCCATGACAACCTCGAGTTTCGCCGCCGGCGCCTATGCCTCGATGCAGGGGATGGGCACGAGCGCCCTGCTGAAGAAGCCGGCCTCGGTCGGCGGCCTCGACGGCGCCGGCGCCGGCCTGCCCGATTTCTCCTCGCTCGTCAGCAAGGCGCTGGAATCGACCGCGCAGAGCGCCCGTCAGGCCGATACTCAGGTCGGCAAGGTCGCCGCCGGCCGCTCCGACGTCGTCGACGTGGTCACTGCCGTCGCCGAGAGCGAAGCGGCGATCGAGACGCTGGTCGCGGTTCGCGACCGGGTCATCGCCGCCTATGAGGAAATCATGCGGATGCCGGTATGACGGCCGCCATCCCACCGACCTCCTGCTGGATCAGAACCCGATGACCTCCGCAGCCATCCTCGACGTCGCCCGCGACGGCATCGTCGTCTTCCTCAAGGCCGGCGCGCCGCTGATGCTGATCGCGCTCGTCGTCGGCCTCGTCGTCTCGCTGATCCAGGCGCTGACGCAGATCCAGGAGCAGACCCTGGTCTACGTCCCGAAGATCATCGCGGTCTTCGCCGCCATGCTGCTGTTTTTGCCGTTCATGGGCGATGCCCTGGCGGGTTATATGGGCAGGGTCGCCGTCCGAATCGCCACGGGCGAATGAGCTTCGCGCCAGCCAGCGCCTCCTTGCTGCGGAGTCCGGCCGGCGCGCCTTTCTGGCGCGGGAGCCGGGTCCACCCGATGCAGATCGCCGTCCTGCCCGAGATCAGCGCGCTGTTCGTGCTGGTCTTCGCGCGCGTCGGCACGCTGGTGATGCTGATGCCTGGCATCGGCGAGCGTCTCATCCTAGCACGCGGCCGGCTCTCCCTCGCCTTTTTCCTCGCGCTCGTGATCCTGCCGATGGCGCGCGGCGCGATCACGATCCCGCAGACCCCGGCGGCGCTGGGCGGGCTCTTGATCAGCGAGATCCTGGTCGGGCTCGTCATCGGCGCCAGCGTGCGCCTGCTGATGGGGGCGCTGCAGACCGCCGGCTTCATCGTCGCCCAGACCATGGGATTGGGCTTCGCGGTCACGGTCGATCCGACCGGCGGCCTGCAGAACCCGTCGATCGCCAACTTCCTCTCGATGCTCGGCATCACCCTGATCCTGGCGGCCGACCTGCATCATCTCGCCCTCGCCGCCATCCATGAGAGCTACCGGCTGCTGCCCCCGGGCGGCTTCCCCGAGATCGGCGACGTGATGACCCTCGCCGTCAAGGCAATGACCCAGGGCTTCTCGCTGGCGGTCCAGATCTCGGCGCCGTTCATCGTCTTCGGCCTGCTGTTCAATCTCGGCCTCGGCGTGCTGGCGCGATTGATGCCGCAGCTCCAGGTCTTCTTCCTGGCGATCCCCGCCTCGATCCTCGGCGGCATGCTGGTGCTCCTCGCCGCCGTCGGCGTGATGATGGGCGTCTTCCTCGACGATCTCGGCGCCTTCCTGCGCCAGTTCATCGGCCTGTAAGGAGACAGGGCGATGGCGGGAGACGTCGAAAACGAAGATCGCACAGAAGAACCGACCCAGCGAAAGCTCGATGAGGCGATCGAAAAGGGCGACGTCGCGCGGTCACAGGAGATCGGCACCTTCTTCGTGCTCTGCGGCTTCACGCTCGCGTTGCTGGTCGCCGCCGGCAGCTCGGCCCGCGACGCCGCGCTCTCGCTGCGCGCCTTCCTGATGAACGCCCATCAGGTCTCGGACGATGCCAGCGCCCTCTTCCACGTCACCAGCAAGGGCGTGATGACGGGCTTCGCCATCATGGCCCTGCCGCTCGGCTTCATCCTTGTCGCCGCGTTCGCCGGCGCGCTGATCCAGCACAAGCCGCTCTGGACGACCGAGCCGCTGATGCCGAAATTCGACCGGATCTCGCCGATGGCCGGCGCCAAGCGCATCTTCGGCAAGGAGGCCTGGGTCAACTTCGCCAAGGGCCTCGCCAAGATCGCCCTGGTCGGCGTCGGCGTCTGGATCGTGCTCTGGGGCGAGCGCGACCGCCTGCAGGGCTTCGCCCAGATGGACGTGCACGCTCTGCTGCCGGCCGTGCTGGTGCTGACGATCAAGCTGATGGCCAGCGTGCTCGCCATTTTCGCCATCATCGCCATCGGCGACTTCGGCTACCAGCGCTTCACTTGGTATCAGCGCCAGCGCATGACCAAGCAGGAGCTCAAGGACGAGTACAAGAACACCGAGGGCAATCCCGAGGTGAAAGCCAAGCTCAGGCAACTGCGCGCTCAGCGCGCCCGCTCGCGCATGATGGCGCAGGTGCCCAAGGCGACGGTGATCATCACCAATCCGACCCACTACGCCGTCGCCCTGCAATATGAGTCGGGTCAGGGCGCGCCGCTCTGCCTCGCCAAGGGCGTCGACGCGATCGCGCTGAAGATCCGCGAGGTCGCCGGCGAGCACAGCATTCCGATCGTCGAGAACCCGCCTCTGGCGCGCGCGCTCTACGCCACCGTCGACGTCGACGATGAAATTCCTGTCGAACACTATCAGGCGGTGGCGGAAGTCATCGGATACGTCTTGCGCCTGAAGCGCCGGCGCGCCTAACTCGCTGGCTGGGCAGGCCTCTCTGCTATATGCCGGCCCGGGCCCACCGCTGACGGGCGACTGAAGGAAACGGACCCGCTGCAATGAGCGCAAGCACGGCACCGAGCGCGATCGACCGTTCCGACCGGCCCGGCCATGTCGGCATCATCCTTTTGGTCGCCGGCCTCCTGGTCGGCGCCGCCATCGCGCTCGGCTTCATCGCCAATGAATGGGCGCAGCCGCTGATCCTTGGCCTGCTCGCGCTGCTCTCGGTCGTCGGCGTCTTCTGCCTGTTCGCCTTCGCGATCGGGCTGATCCAGTTCGCCGGGCGCTCCGCCCGCAACGACCTGACCAAGGCGATCGTCGACAGCGCCGAGGACGGCGTCGTCGTCACCGAGGGCGAGAACCGCATCGTCTACGCCAACGAGGCCTATCTCGCCTTCGCCGGCGCCCGCAACGCCAGCGAGATCGCCCCCGTCGAGCGCCTGTTCAAGGGCCGCGCCGAGGTCTCCGAAGCGATCTACCGCCTCGCCACCGCCGCCCGCGCCGGCCGCCGCCTCTCCGAGGAGATCAGGCTGGAGCCCGCGCTGAACGAGCGCGGCGCCGTCGGCTGGTACCGGGTCCGCGTCTCGCCGATCACCCGCGCCGGCCGCCCGGCTTGCCTGTGGAGCGTCACCGACGTCACCCCGGAGCGTGAGCGCCAGGAGAACGCCTTCCAGGAACTGCAGCACGCGATCGACTATCTCGACCATGCGCCGGCCGGCTTCCTCTCGATCGATGCCGACAGCGAGGTGCCCTATCTCAACGCCACGCTGGCCGGCTGGCTCGACTACGACCTCGCCCGCTTCGGCTCCGGTGGCCTGCAGCTCGAGGACATCGCCTCGCCGAATGCCGCCGCGCTGATCCAGGCCATTCGCGGCCAGCCCGGCGATGTCCGCATCGAGGTGCTCGACGTCGACCTGCGCCGCCGCAACGGCCAGTCGCTGCCCGTGCGGCTGCATCACCAGGTCGCCTTCGGCCAGGACGGGCGCGCCGGCGCCTCGCGCACCCTCGTGCTCAACCGGGCCGCCGGCGAGGCGGGCGCTGACCGCCACACCGACGCCGAGGCGCGTTTCGCCCGCTTCTTCCACGCCACGCCGATGGCGATCGCCACCATCGACCGCAACGGCACGATCCTGCGCTCGAACGCCGCCTTCACCCGGCTGACACAAGGCGGCGCTCAGCCGGCAACCATTCACCAACTCGTCAACGGCAACGGCGCCCTCGCCCAGGCCTTCGACGCGGCCCTTGCCGGCAAGGGCGAGATCGCGCCGCTCGATGTCGCGCTCGCTGGCGAGGACGGCCGCTCGGCGAGGCTTTATCTCTCGCCGGTCCCGGCCAGCGAGGATGGCGATGGCGAGCGCGCCATCGTCTATGCGCTGGAGACCACGGCCGAGCGCAAGCTCAAGGACAATATGGACCAGGCCGGCAAGATGCAGGCGGTCGGCCAGCTCGCCGGCGGCATCGCGCACGACTTCAACAACGTGCTGCAGGTCATCATCAACGCCTCGGAATTCCTGCTCGCCAGCCACAAGCCGACCGACCCGTCCTTCCCGGACATCATGCAGATCAAGCAGAACGCCTATCGGGCGGCCTCGCTGGTCCGGCAATTGCTCGCCTTCTCGCGCCGGCAGACCTTGCGCCCGCAAGTGCTGGCGCTCGGCGACGTGCTCTCCGACCTGTCGCTGATGCTGAAGCGCGTCGTCGCCGACAAGATCGCGCTCGACGTCCGCCAGGGCCGCGACCTCTGGCCGGTCAAGGCCGACCTCGGCCAGCTCGAGCAGGTCGTGGTCAACCTCGCCGTCAATGCCCGCGACGCCATGCAGAGCGGCGGCAAGCTGCAGGTCCGCACCCGCAACGTGGCCGCGGCCGAGGTCGGCGAGCTCGGCCATGACGGTCTGCCCGCTGCCGACTATGTCCTGCTTGAGGTCGAGGACAGCGGCACTGGCATCCCGCAGGAGCATCTGGAGAAAATCTTCGAGCCCTTCTTCACCACCAAGGAGGTTGGCAAGGGCACGGGCCTCGGCCTGTCCATGGTCTACGGCATCGTCAAGCAGACCGGTGGCTTCGTCTTCTGCGACTCGGTCGTCGGGCGTGGCACCAATTTCCGCATCTTCCTGCCGCGCTACATCCCGACGCAGGAGGACATCGCCGCCGAAGCCGCCGCGAAGGAGGCACCGAAGAAGACGGCCGCCGACCATACTGGCGCCGGCGTCATCCTCCTGGTCGAGGACGAGGACGCGGTTCGCGCCCTCAACGCCCGCATGCTGGTCTCGCGCGGCTACACCGTCCACGAGGCCGCCTCCGGCGTCGAGGCGCTCGAGCTGTTCAAGCAGCACGAGGGCAAGATCGACCTCGTCATCTCCGACGTTGTCATGCCCGAGATGGACGGGCCGACCCTGCTCGGCGAGCTGCGCAAGCGCAACGCCGCCACCAAGGTCGTCTTCGTTTCCGGCTATGCCGAAGAGGCGTTCCGAAAGAACCTGCCTGAAGGGGAGGATTTCCATTTCCTGCCCAAGCCGTTCACGATGAAGCAGCTCGTCGAGACGGTGAAGGCGGCGATGACCTGAGCGCATCGGACACCCCGGTGGCCGCCTGGCATTACCAAGAATTCATGCGGCGGACAGGCGGCAGGCGTACGCCGGTTGTAAGGTGACACCACGTCGACAGCGCTGCGCCGTGGTGACCAATGAAACGTTACGGGATCATAGCCCTTCTGGCGGCTGTCGCCGTTTTCGCCATCTATCGCGTGCTGAAACCGCAGGACGGCCCTGAGCAAGCCCATGCCGAGCGCCGCGCCGGTCCGATCGCGAGCCCGGTCACGACCGTGCTCGCGGGCCGCGCCGATGTGCCCGTGACGCGCCGCTCGATCGGCTTCGCCGAGCCGGTCGCCATCGTCGCGGTCAAGTCCCGCCTCGACGGCGTCATCGCCGACATGCACGTCAAGGAAGGCCAGGAGGTCAGGCAGGGCGACCTGCTCTTCACCCTCGACGATCGCGAGCTCAAGGCGCAAGTCGCCCGCGACGAAGCCAATGTCGAGCGCGACAGGGCGACGGTGGCGCAAAAGCGCGCCGATCTCGCCCGCCAGAAGAGCCTGGTCGACAAGGGCGCCGGCACCCAGCAGGCGCTCGACCAGGCGACCGCCGACGAGGCCGTCGCCACCGCCGCCGTCAAGGCGGACGAGGCGACCCTGGCGCTCGATCGCGTCCGGCTCGGCTACACCACGATCACCGCTCCGATCTCCGGCCGGCTCGGCGCCATCGCCGCGACGCCCGGAAATGCGGTGCGCGCCAACGATGCCAGCAGCAATCTCGTGACGGTGACGCAGTTGGCCCCGATCCGCGTCACCTTCACACTGCCGGAGCGCGACCTGACCCTGCTGCAGGCGGCGGCCAAGGCGCAGACTCCAGCGAAGGTCACCGCCTACGCTTCCGGCACGCGCGAGGAGCTCGCCACCGGCGATCTCTCCTTCATCGATTCCGCCGTCGACATCCCGTCGGGCACCGTCAGTGTGAAAGCGCTGTTCACCAACGAGCCGCACCGGCTCTGGCCGGGGCAATATGTCGACGTCGTCATCCAGCTCGGCATGCTGCCCGGCTCGGTCACCGTGCCCTCGGTCGCGCTGCAGGAAGGGCAGAAGGGCCCGTTCGTCTACGTCGCCAAGCCCGACGACACGGTCGAGGCCAGAAGCGTCAAGGTCGCCTCCAACGAGAACGGCATCGCCGCGCTCGCCTCGGGCCTGTCGCAGGACGAGAAGGTCGTGACCGAAGGCCAGTCGCGGCTTTCGCCCGGGACGAAGATCAGGCTCGCCGCCCCGCAAACCGCCAGGCCGTGAGGGCGCGCCATGTCGGTCTCAGCCTTCTGCATCCGCCATCCCGTCGCGACGATCCTGATGTCGTGCGCGCTGATCCTCGGCGGCCTGTTCGCCTGGCGCTCCCTGCCGGTCGCGGCGCTGCCGCGGGCCGAGTTCCCGGTCGTCAATGTCTCGGCGCAATTGCCGGGCGCCTCGCCCGAGATCATGGCGACCTCGGTGGCGACGCCACTGATCAAGCAGTTCGCCACCATCGCCGGCATCGATTCGATTTCGACCACCAACGCGCTGGGCTCGACCTCGATCGCGATCCAGTTCGCGCTCGACCGTGACATCGACGCGGCGGCGGCCGACGTCCAGACGGCGATCGCCCGCACCCAACGCCAGCTCCCGGTCGACATGACGACGCCGCCGAGCTACCGCAAGTTCAATCCGGCCGACGCCCCCATCCTGCTGCTGGCGCTAAAGAGCGACGTCACCCCGCTTTCCAAGATCGACGCCTTCGTCCAGCAGGTGCTCTCCCCCACCCTCTCCACTGTCGAGGGCGTGGCGCAGGTCCAGATCTTCGGTAGCCAGAAATACGCGGTGCGCATCCAGGTCGATCCGACCGCCCTCGCCGCCCGCGGCATCGGCATCAACGAACTGCAGGCGGCGATCACCGCCGCCAACGTCAACACCCCCGTCGGCACCATGCAGTCAGGCCCGCAGCAATTGACGCTGGAGGCACAGACACAGCTCGCCGACGCCCGCCATTTCGCCGATATCATCATCGCCACCCGCGACGGCCGCCCGGTTCGGCTCGGCGACGTCGCCAAGGTGATCGACTCCGTCGAGAACCTGCAGCTCGCCAGCTGGTATGACGGCTCGCGCGCCCTCGTCGTCGCGGTCTTCCGCCAGCCCGACGCCAACACGGTCGAGGTCGTCGACCGGGTCAAGACGGCGATCGGCCAGATGCAGTCGCTGCTGCCGCCGGCGACCACGCTCGGCCTGCTCAACGACCGCTCCGCCTCGATCCGCCAGGCGGTCGAGGACGTGCAGTTCACCCTCGGATTGACGATCGTGCTGGTCGTCGCGGTGATCTTCCTGTTTCTGCGCCGCTTCACCGCGACGCTGATCCCGGCGGTCGCCGTGCCGATCTCGCTGATCGCCACATTGGGCGCGATGTATCTGCTCGATTTCTCGATCGACAACATCTCGCTGCTCGGCCTGACGCTGGCGGTCGGCCTCGTCGTCGATGATGCGATCGTGATGCTGGAGAACATCGTCCGCCACATGGAGGAGGATGGGCTCTCCGCCTTCGACGCGGCCCTGAAGGGCTCGAGCGAGATCGGCTTCACCATCATCTCGATCTCGCTCTCGTTGGTCGCGGTCTTCATTCCGGTGCTGCTGATGGGCGGCGTGATCGGGCGCGTCTTCAACGAGTTCGCGGTCGTCGTCACCGTCGCGATCCTCGCCTCGGCCTTCGTCTCGCTGACGCTGACGCCGATGATGTGCGCCCGGCTCGGCGCCAGCGCCGCCGGTCATGGCGCCGGTGGCGGCAAGGACCGGCTCGCCTTCCTCGAACGCGGCTTCGACGCCCTGCTCGGCGCCTATCGCGCCGGACTCGACCTCAGCCTGACATACCGCCGCACCGTGCTGATGATCTTCCTCGCCAGCGTCGCCGCCAGCGCCTGGCTGGTCGTGACCATCCCCAAGGGCTTCTTCCCGCAGGAGGATATCGGCCAGCTCCAGGTCGCAACCGAAGCGCGCCAGGACATCTCCTTCGACGCCATGTCGGGCCTGCAGCAGAAGGTCGAGGAGGTCTTCCGAAGCTCGCCCTATGTCGCCCATGTCGCCTCGACCATCGGCTCCGGCGGCCAGTCGAGCAGCCTCAATGCCGGGCGGCTCTTCGTCGAGCTGAAGCCGAAGGACCAGCGCCCGCCGCTGCAGCAGATGCTCGCCGACCTGCGCCGTGAGCTTTCCGCCATCCCCGGCATAGCGACCTACATGTCGCCGGTGCAGAACCTCAACATCGGCGCGCGCTCCTCCAAGAGCCAGTACCAGTTCGTGATGCAGTCGATCGACCAGGCCGCTTTGTCGGACTGGTCGGGAAAGATGCTGGAGGCGCTGCAGCACGACCCGCTCTTCGTCGACGTCACCACCGACCTGCAGAACAAGGCCCTGCTCGCCAACCTCGTCGTCGACCGGGCCAAGGCGCAATCGCTGGGGATCAGCGCCGACGTGCTGCGCTCCAGCCTCTATTCCGGCTTCGGCGTGCGCCAGATCTCGACGATCTACACCACCAGCGACAGCTATCAGGTCATCATCGAGTTCAATCCCGACATCCAGTGGTCGAACGACCGGCTCGACCAGGTCCGCTTCCGCTCCTCCTCGGGCGCGCTCGTTCCACTCGGCACCTTCGCCAGGATCGAGCGCAAGGCCGGCCCGCTCACGGTCAACCAGCTCGGCCAGCTCCCGGCCGTCACCCTCTCCTTCAACCTGCCGGCCGGCCGCGCGCTCGGCGAGGCCGTGCAGCGCATCGACGCGATCAAGGCCGAGCTCGGCCTGCCCGCCCAGATCGGCACCAGCTTCGCCGGCGTCGCCAAGACCTTCGAGCAATCGCTTGGCAATCAGGGCCTGCTGATCGCCGGTGCGGTGCTGACGATCTACATCGTCCTCGGCATCCTCTATGAGAGCTTCATCCACCCGCTGACGATCCTGACCGGCCTGCCGGCGGCGGCGCTCGGCGCGCTCCTGACGCTGAAGCTCTTCGGCCTCGACCTCTCGGTCATCGCCGTGATCGGGCTCCTGATGCTGATCGGCATCGTCAAGAAGAACGCGATCATGATGATCGACGTCGCGCTCGAACTGCAGCGCGCCGGCGAGCCGCCGGACACCGCCATCCGCGAAGCCTGCCTGCGCCGCTTCCGGCCGATCATCATGACGACGCTGGCGGCGATCCTCGGCGCCCTGCCGATCGCGATCGGCGCCGGCGCGAGCGCGGAGCTGCGTCAGCCGCTCGGCCTCGCCGTGGTCGGCGGGCTGATCGTCTCGCAGGTGCTGACGCTGTTCATCACCCCGGTGATCTTCCTGTTCATGGAAGGGCTTTCGCGGAGACTCGGTGGGTCCGGGTCGGTCTCAACGCCAGTCGAGACCGATACGGGCAAGGCGGCCTGACATATCCTGTCCGCTGCCGGCCTTGGCGCCTCTCTCTCTCTCTCTCTCTCTCTCCCGGAACGGGGGAGAGATGCTGAGGGGGCCGGCGCTTTAGTCGTCCAGTTTGGCGCTGCCCCCTCCAAACCCTCCCCCGTTCCGGGAGAGGGCTCCCGCGCGTGCCAGCTCGGTCCCAGCGACCGCCCCGAGCCGCCCTGCCCTATCCGGCGAAGGTCACCCCCGCCTCCCACGCCGCCAGCCGGATCAGGCGGCAATCCTTCACCGCCGCCTGTCGATGCATCATCGCCTCGCGATAGATCGGATCGCGAAGCATCGCGGCGAAGGCCTCGACGCTGGGATATTCGGCGATGAAGCAGATGTCCCAGCGCTCGCCCCGCGGGCCGATCAGCATCTGCTCGAAGCCGCCGCGCCAGATGATCCGCCCGCCGAGCCGCGTCAGCACCGGCGCGCTGATCCGGCCATAGGCCGCGAATGCCTCGCGGCCGCCGCCATGCGGTCCGTCCGGATACTGCGCCTCGCCATTGAGCCGGATCAGGTTCAGCATCTGCACCGGCCCTGGCCGGTCGTCGGCACGGAAGGCGGCGAAGGCTTCGCGGCTGAAGCTCGCATGGTCGCTCATCATCACCTCCTCAGCCGGCCCTGGCGACCTGCGACCAGTCGCCGGAATAGACCGGCTGGCGCCGCGCCATCCAGGCGTCGAGCCCCTCGCGCAGATCGGCCGTCGGCACGATGCGGGCGAACTGCTCGCTCTCGATCAGCAGCCCTTCGGCGATGCTGGCGTTGATGCCGCGCGTCACCGCCGTGAGGATGGTCGCCGCAGCCAGGGACGAATGCCTGAGGATACGCTGCGCCAGCGCCTGCGCCGCCGGCAGCAGCTCCTCATGCGGCACCACCGCGTTGATCAGCCCCATATCGAGCGCCCGCTGCGGCGTGAACGGATCGCCGGTCAGCAGCAGCTCCATGGCGCGCTTGCGGCCGGCGAGGCGCGGCAGGCGCTGCGTCCCGCCGAAGGTCGGCGGCATGCCGAGATTGATCTCCGGCTTGGCGAACATCGCCCGCTCGCTGGCGATGGCGAGAGGCACCGCCTCGGTGACCTCGCAGCCGCCGCCATAGGCGAGCCCGTTCACCGCCGCGATCACCGGCTTGCCGAAGGCCTCCAGCCGCGCCGTCAGCTTCTGGCCGCGGCGGACGAAATCGCGCACAGCCTGCTCCGGCCCGGCCGCGACGCTCTGCGAGAACTCATGGATGTCGCCGCCGGCCGAGAAGGCGCGCTCGCCGGCGCCGGTCAGGATCACCGCGCGGATGGAGGGGTCGACCTCGATCACGTCGAGGACTTCGAGCAGGCGGTCGATCAGTCCGTAGCTCAGCGCATTCAGCTTCTCGGGCCGGTTCAGCGTCAGCGTCGCGACCGTCTCGCGCTGTTGAATCAGGATGGGATCATTGTCGGGCATGGCCTTGGCCTTCTTCCGGTTTCAGGTGGCGGAAGGCTGCGCCTTAGGCTTGACGATGTATACTCACTGTACGGTATACATCGAGGCATGGCCGAACCCGACAAGCCGACGCGCACTCGCATCATCGAGGCTGCCAGCAAGCTCTTCTATGGCGAGGGCATCCGCGCCGTCAGCGTCGATGCCGTCGCCGAGAAGGCCGGCGTCACGAAGCGCACGCTCTACTACCATTTCGAGAGCAAGGACGAGCTCGTCGCCGCCTATCTCGAGGCGCGCGACCAGCCCAATCTCAAGCTGATGGCCGGCTGGTTCGACAAGGCCGAGGGCGGTCTGCCGCAGAAGATCGAGGCGATCTTCCAGAACCTCGCGCGCTCCGCCCGCCATCCGCGCTGGAAGGGCTGCGGCTTCCTGCGCACCGCCGCCGAGCTCGCCAACCTGCCCGGCCACCCCGCAATCAAAATCGGCGCGCGCCACAAGGCCGGCTTCGAGCGCTGGCTCGCCGGCGAATGCGCCAGCCATGGCGTCATCGCCCCCGAAGAGCTCGCCCGCCAGGTCGTGCTGCTGATGGACGGCGCCTTCTCGGTCATGCTCGTCCATCGCGACCCCGCCTATGTCGAGGCCGCCGGCCGCGCCGCCGCTGCGCTGGCCGCCGGAGCGCGCCCGAGCCCCCACGTTTGATCAGCGTACCGCCGCCTTCTATCCTGCGCCGATGACGCAAAGGCCGGTTCTCGTCTACACGCTGCTGCTGATCGTGCAGACGATCTGCGCGCTGCTGGTCCTGTTCCACATCCACATCGCCTTCCGCGTCCTGGTCGCACATATCGGCGAGCAGCAGACGCTGCCGACCGGAATCCTGGCGCAAATCTGCGTGGCGGCGCTGCTCGGGCAGATCTGCTACTGGACGCGGCTCTACCGCGTGCCCGTGCCGCAGGGCTTCCACAGCCTGCCGCTCGGACATCTGCTGGCGTTCGGTGCCCGCCTGGGAGCGATCGTCGGCGGCGCGCTGGCCTCGATCTATTTCCTGCGTCATCTGCCGGAGATGACGAGCATCGCTGACGGCTTCACCCTCGCATGGCGTTCCAGCCTGCTCCTCGCGGTCGTCTTCGCGATCTACTGCTATACGCTGGAGCTGGAACGGCTAGCCGCGGCTTGGCAGGCCGAGCCGAAGGATGAGGTCGATCTGCCTGTGCCGACGACCCAAACCAGTTCAGGCGCGCCGGCGGGCGAACCAGAGCTTCACGCCACGCAAGCGCTCCCGCGCCGCTCGCACTAGCGCGACTGCCCGCTGCCAAGCGGCACTCGCCTTGATCCGCCCGATCACCGCCTGCCGGATCGCGTCGATCCATCCCATGATCCGCGCGAACCAGGGGATGGTGAGAAGCTGCGCCCGTCCGGCATGGTAGACGCGCTCGACCAGCAGGAAGCCGGCGAGATGGCCGATCGCGGTGGTGACGATACCCGCCGTGAACGCCCCGCGCGCCAGGAACAGCAGGCCGAGCAGCTTCAGCGGCTCGACGATGGCGAAGGGGATCGCGAGGGCAACGAGCGCGCCATAGGGCGGCAACCGCCCGATCGCCTCCTCGCAGCGCGCCACCAGCCTGAGCGAGGCGAACCAGGCGATCAGTGGCCGGTAGAGCGGCCGCAGCAGCTCGTCTAGGAGGACGACGAGCCCGACGACGAGGTCGAGCGGGATCAGAAGGAGCTTGATCAGGGTCTTGCGCATCGGCTTCGGAGCTCTGAAATCAGGCTGCTTTCATGTTGTCCTAGCACAACCGGCACGCGCCGAGGCGAGAACAAAAAAAGAACTTGCGCGAGAGAACAAACCGTGACCATGATCATTCCCATGGCGCGGATTGAGATGTGGTCGCGCCCCTGCCATAAGGAGCGCACGTCGTGAATCAGGCAAATCTCAGGCTCGTGGAAGGCTCTTCGATGGACAAGGCCAAGGCGCTCGATGCGGCGCTCTCGCAGATCGAACGGGCTTTCGGCAAGGGCTCGATCATGCGCCTGGGCAAGAACCAGCAGGCGATCGAGATCGAGACGGTCTCGACCGGCTCGCTCGGCCTCGACATCGCGCTCGGCGTCGGCGGCCTGCCGCGCGGCCGCGTCGTCGAGATCTACGGCCCTGAATCCTCGGGCAAGACCACGCTGGCGCTCCACACCATCGCCGAAGCCCAGAAGAAGGGTGGCGTCTGCGCCTTCGTCGACGCCGAGCACGCGCTCGACCCGGTCTATGCCCGCAAGCTCGGCGTCAATCTCGACGACCTGCTGATCTCGCAGCCCGACACCGGCGAGCAGGCGCTCGAGATCACCGACACGCTGGTCCGCTCCGGCGCGATCGACGTGCTCGTCGTCGACTCCGTCGCGGCGCTGACGCCGCGTGCCGAGATCGAAGGCGAGATGGGCGACAACCAGCCCGGCCTGCAGGCCCGCCTGATGAGCCAGGCGCTGCGCAAGCTCACCGCCTCGATCTCGCGCTCGAACTGCATGGTCATCTTCATCAACCAGATCCGCATGAAGATCGGTGTGATGTACGGCTCGCCCGAGACCACCACCGGCGGCAATGCGCTGAAATTCTACGCCTCGGTTCGCCTCGACATCCGCCGCGTCTCGACGCTGAAGGAGCGCGACGAGGCGACCGGCAACCAGGTCCGCGTCAAGGTGGTCAAGAACAAGGTCGCGCCGCCCTTCAAGCAGGTCGAGTTCGACATCATGTTCGGCGAGGGCATCTCGAAGGCCGGCGAGCTGGTCGATCTCGGCGTCAAGGCCGGCATCGTCGAGAAGTCCGGCGCCTGGTTCTCCTTCGACAGCCAGCGCCTCGGCCAGGGCCGCGAGAACGCCAAGAGCTTCCTCAAGGCCAATCCCGACGTCGCCGCCAAGATCGAGACGACGATCCGCCAGAACTCCGGCCTCGTCGCCGAGCGCATCCTGGAGAACGCCGACCCGACCGCCGATGACCTCGACGAGGGCGAAGCCTGAGCCTTCAAACCAGGGCACTCAGCCATTAAGTCGACGGGCGGCCTTCGGGTCGCCCGTTTCCGTTTGTGGTCAGAAGCTTGCCGGTATGGCGTCCTTGCGGGCGCTTTCTGGACAGGCGCACATGGGCTGACTAGAACCACTGCGCCGGGCCGGCCGGCCCCACCAGAACAGAGCCAAGATTGCGATGAGCGGCGTCAACGAGATCAGGTCGACTTTCCTCGATTACTTCAAGGCGAACGGCCACGAGGTGGTGGCGTCGAGCCCGCTCGTGCCGCGCAACGACCCGACCCTGATGTTCGCCAATTCCGGCATGGTGCAGTTCAAGAACGTCTTCACCGGCCAGGAGAAGCGCCCCTATGCCCGTGCCACAACGGCGCAGAAATGCGTGCGCGCCGGCGGCAAGCATAATGATCTCGACAATGTCGGCTACACCGCCCGCCACCACACCTTCTTCGAGATGCTGGGGAACTTTTCCTTTGGCGACTATTTCAAGGAGCAGGCGATCACCCATGCCTGGACCCTGGTCACCCGCGAATTCGGCCTGCCCAAGGACAAGCTGACCGTCACCGTCTACTCCGAGGACGACGACGCGCATGCGCTCTGGAAGAAGATCGCCGGTCTGCCCGACTCGAGGATTATCCGCATCGCGACCTCGGACAATTTCTGGCGCATGGGCGACACCGGTCCCTGCGGCCCCTGCTCCGAGATCTTCTACGACCACGGCGACCACATCCCCGGCGGACCTCCGGGCTCGCCCGACGAGGATGGCGACCGCTTCATCGAGATCTGGAACCTCGTGTTCATGCAGTACGAGGAGGCCGCGGGGGGCATCAGGACCAACCTGCCCCGCCCCTCGATCGACACCGGCATGGGCCTCGAGCGCATCGCCGCCGTGCTCCAGGGCACGCATGACAACTATTCGATCGACCTGTTCGCGACGCTGATCCGCACCATCGCCGATCTGACCAACGTCCCCTCGGACGGGCCGATGAGCGCGAGCCACCGCGTCATTGCCGACCATCTGCGCTGCTCCGCCTTCCTGATCGCCGATGGCGTGCTGCCCTCGAACGAGGGGCGCGGCTATGTGCTGCGCCGGATCATGCGCCGCGGCATGCGCCATGCGCAATTGCTCGGCGCCAAGGACCCGCTGATGCACAAGCTGGTGCCGGCGTTGGTGCGCGAGATGGGCCAGGCCTATCCCGAGCTGATCCGGGCGCAGGCGCTGATCTCGGAGACGCTGAAGCTGGAGGAAACCCGCTTCCGCACCACGCTGGCGCGCGGCCTGTCGATCCTCGACCAGGAAGCTCAGAGCCTGGGTTCCGGCGACAAGCTCAAGGGCGACGTCGCCTTCACTCTCTACGACACCTATGGCTTCCCGCTCGATCTGACCCAGGACGCGCTGCGGGCCCGCGGCGTCGGCGTCGACATCGAGGGCTTCGATGCGGCGATGGCGCAGCAGAAGGCCAAGGCGCGCGCCGCCTGGGCCGGCACCGGCGAGGCCGCGACCGAGACGCTCTGGTTCCCGCTGCGCGAGCGCGTCGGCGCGACCGAGTTCCTCGGCTACGACACCGAGAGCGCCGAGGGCGTGGTCACCGCGCTGGTCAAGGATAATGCCGAGGTCGCGTCGCTGAAGGAAGGCGAGAGCGGCATCGTCATCCTCAACCAGACGCCGTTCTACGGCGAATCCGGCGGCCAGGTCGGCGACACCGGCACGATCGCCGGCAACGGCTTCAAGGCGCAGGTGCTGGACGTCCAGAAGAAGCTCGGCGACGTCTTCGCTCATCAGGTCAAGGTCGTCTCCGGTGCGATCGAGCTCGGCAAGCCGGCCGAGCTGACGGTCGATCATGGCCGTCGTGGCACCATCCGCGCCAACCACTCGGCCACCCACCTGCTGCACGAGGCGCTGCGCCGCGTGCTCGGCGACCATGTCGCGCAGAAGGGATCGCAGGTAGCGCCCGAGCGCCTGCGCTTCGATTTCAGCCACCCCAAGCCGATCTCGCGCGAGGAACTGGCCAGGGTCGAGGAGATGGCGAACAAGCTCGTGCTGCAGAACGAGCCGATCACCACCAAGCTGATGTCGGTCGACGACGCCATCGCCTCCGGCGCGCGCGCCCTGTTCGGCGAAAAATATGGCGACGAGGTCCGCGTGGTGTCGATGGGCACCGACCGTGATTCCGACACGCCAAAAGCCTTCTCGGTCGAGCTCTGCGGCGGCACCCATGCCAGCCGCACCGGCGACATCGGCCTTGTGACCGTCCTGTCCGAGGCCGGCGTCGCCGCCGGCGTGCGCCGGCTCGAAGCGCTCACCGGCGAGGCGGCCCGCCGTCATCTGCGTGAGGAAAGCGTCGCGCTCGACGAGATGGCCGGGGTTCTGAAGGCGCCGATCGCCGAATTGCCGGCGCGCGTCACCGCGCTGGTCGAGGAGCGCCGCAAGCTCGAGCGCGAGCTCAGCGAAGCCCGCAAGAAGCTTGCGATGGGCGGCGGCGGCGAGGCCAGCGATCCGATCCGCGAGGTCGCCGGCGCCAAGCTGCTCGCGCGCGCCGTCACCGGCGTCGAGATGAAGGACCTGAAGAGCCTGGCCGACGAGGCCAAGGCCCGTGTCGGCTCCGGCGTCGTCGCGATCGTCGGCGTCGCCGAGGACGGCAAGGCCGGCGTCGTCGTCGGCGTCACGCCCGATCTGACCGAGCGCTTCGATGCGGTCGCTTTGGTGCGCGCGGCCTCGGAGCGCCTCGGCGGCAAGGGTGGCGGCGGTCGCCGCGACATGGCCCAGGCCGGCGGCCCGGATGGCTCCCAGGCGCAGGCGGCCTTGGATGCCGTCGCCGAAGCGATGGGCTGACGCGACCATGTCCGCCGCCCCGCAGCCTGGCTTGAGCTGGCGGCGGCGGGCGCATCTGGTCATCGACCGCGGCGCCGGCGACGATCTTTCGGCCAAGCTGGTCCATGGCGGGCTGGTCGCACTGATCGTGATCAATATCGCGGCGCTGGTGCTGGAATCGGTGCCCAGCCTCGCCGCCGCTCATGGTCGAGCGTTCCATTGGATCGAGCTCGTCTCGACCGTGCTTTTCACGCTGGAATATGCGGTCCGGCTCTGGACCGCGCCCGAACATGCGCGCTATCGCGGCCTCAGCGATTGGGCAGCGCGGCGCGCCTATGCGCTGTCTCCGCCGGCACTGCTCGATTTTCTCGCGACCTTTCCGCTCTATGCGGCGCTGCTCGGCTATGGCGATCTCAAGATCCTGCTGCTGTTCCGGCTGGTGCGCTTTTTCAAGCTCGGGCGCTATTCGCCCGGCATGGCCTCGCTCGGCGCAGCGCTCCATGCCGAGCGCAAGGCGCTCGCTGCCTGCGTCGTCATTCTGGTCGGCGTGATGCTGCTCTCGGCGACCGCGATGCATTTCGTCGAGCACGATGTCCAGCCGGACAAGTTCGGCACCATCCCCGACGCGATGTGGTGGGCGATCGTGACGCTGACCACTGTCGGCTATGGCGATGCCTTCCCGATCAGCCCGCTCGGCAAGGTCGTGGCGTCGCTGACCGCGGTGATGGGTCTCGTCATGCTGGCGCTGCCGGTCGGCATCATCGCCACCGCTTTCTCCCAGGAAATCCATCGCCGCGAATTCGTGGTGACCTGGAGCATGCTGGCGCGCGTGCCGCTGTTCAGCGGCCTCAGCGCCGCCGAGATCGCGGAGATCATGAACGCGTTGCGCGCCCAGACCGTGCGCGGCGGCGGCGTCGTGCTGCATCCGCACGAGCCGGCCCAGTCGCTCTATTTCGTCGCCAGCGGCGAGGTCGAACTCGTCGAGCCCGACGGCAGTCGGCGGCTCGACGAAGGCTGCTATTTCGGCGAGCTCCGCCTGACCGAGCTCGCGCCGGCGCAAAGCGGCATCGCCGCGCGCGCCACGGTCGCGACCAAGCTGCTCGTCCTTGATCCTGCCGATTTTCGCCTGCTCATGCTGCGCCACCCGGAACTCGCCGGCCATCTCCACCGACTTGCAGCCGTATGATGCCGACCCGCCGCACCGCCCTTGCCCTGCTCCTCTGCGCAGGCAGTCCCGTCTTGGCCCAGCAGCCGCGGCCGCAGCGCCCGCCGCAAGGCCCGAGCCTGTCCGGACCGCGGACGTTGATGGCCGGGGCGATGGCGACCGCCTTCGTCAGCCGCGCCCCGGCCAATGCCCGCCTCGCCATCAGCCGGCCGACCGATCCGCCGGAAGCGGCGATCGTCGCCTCGCCGCTCGGCCAGGCGACGGTGCTGTCACTGCCGGCGCCGGGCGAGGTCGGCACCTATGAATGGCGTCTGCTCGGCGAGGTCGACGGCAAGCCGGTCATTCTGCTGCGCCAGCCCCTGGCGACGACGGCTCCAGCTGCGACGCTCGCCGCCCCCGCCCGCGTCGCGCGCGGCAATCCCCTGCCGGTGCGCGGCATCGGCCCCAATGGCGATCGCGACCGCGTCGTGCTGGTGAAGCCGGATGCGCCGCCGGAGGCGCAGGGGCCGAACTTCTTCCCGGCCGAGAATGTCGAGAGCACGCTGGAGGCCCCGGCCGAGCCCGGCACCTACGAATTGCGCTATGTGATGGACGCCCCGCTCACCGGCCCGCGCGTGCTGGCGCGGCGCGAGGTCGTGGTCGAATAGCGCTCAGTCGTGGTCCGGATGCTGGCGCGAGCGATAGGCCGGCAGTTCATCCGCCGGGATGTCGTCCTCGGTCCGCGTGCCTTCCAGCCGGCAGAACTCGTCGAACCAGGGCGCCCTGCCCTCGATCCCATAGGCATGGCTAGGCGGAAAGGCGCTCGCATCGTCGAGGCTGCCGACCGCGAGCGAGAGCGTGCCCATGCCGGGATAGCTGAAACTCAGCGGCGTGCCGCAATCGCGGCAGAAGCCACGCTCGGCCACCTCGGAGGAGTAGAAGACGGAAGGCCTGCCGCGCGTCCAGACGACGTCGGCGATGCGCGAGGAGGCGAAGGCGCCGAAATAATTGCCCACCGCCTTCTGGCACATCCGGCAGAAGCAGACCGAAACCTTGCGCGGCGGCTTCAGCAGGCGATAGCGCACCGCGCCGCATTGGCAACCGCCGGTGAGAGAGGGCGTTGTTCCGGTCATGTCGGCTTGCCGTCCCAGTTCGCGCACCCAGGTGATGAAGCGATCAAATGTTGCTCGATATCAACGCCGCCGAATGCGCCCCGCCTGGAGGCGCCAGTGGCAGTGCTGCTTCGGCATTGTCCCTGGCCTGCAAGGCTTCGCCCCAATCACGCAGGCTGATCAGCACCGGCTCCAGCGTGCGGCCGAAATCGGTCAGTTCATATTCGACGCGCGGCGGCACCTCGGGGTAGACGATCCGGCGTACGACGCCGTCGGCCTCGAGCTCGCGAAGCTGGATCGTCACCATCCGGGGCGTTGCGTTGGGTGTCAGACGGCACAGCGCATTGAAGCGCAATCGCCCTTCCAGAAGATGAAACATTAGAACGGGCTTCCAGATCCCGCCCAGGACGCTGAGCGTCGCTTCAACCGCACACCCTGTCCGGGTCGCCCTGCGGCGGGCCTGCCTGACACTATCATTCATGATAGTACATGTTCCTTTTGATCGTACTTACGAACACATCCTTATCTGCCTAGGTCTAGCGCGCCAACCCCGACCAAGGAGACGACATTGCGCGCTTATCGACTGAACGGAACGAATGCCCCGCTGACGCTGCTCGACCAACCGGCCACCAAGGCGGGCCCGGGGGAAGTGCTTGTCGATCTCAAGGCAGCCACCCTCAATTACCGGGATCTGATCGTGCAGGAGGGGCGCTACGGCGGAGAGCAGAAGCACGATCTCGTCCCGCTTTCCGACGGCGCGGGCATCATCACCGCGATTGGAGACGGCGTGTCCCGCGACCGGCTCGGCCAGCGCGTCGTGCTCGGCTTCATGCCAGGATGGCTGGACGGGGCGTTCTCGGCGCGCAAGCAGGCGACCGCACTCGGCGGCGGCTTCGTCGACGGCGTGCTCCGTGAACAGATCGTCCTTCCAGCTGCCGCTGCCATCACCTTTCCGGAAACCTGGACGTTTGAAGAGGCTGCCGCTTATCCCTGCGCCGGAGTCACGGCCTGGAACTGCCTGTTCGGGGGCCGCGGCCTGCGTCCCGGCGACAGCGTCCTGGTCGAGGGCACCGGCGGCGTCTCAACCTTCGCATTGCAAATGGCCCGAGCCGCCGGGGCGCGCGTGATTGTCACCTCCAGCTCGGACGAGAAGCTCGCTGGGGCGCGCAGGCTCGGCGCGGAAGCGACGATCAATTATCGCACCACGCCCAATTGGGGTGAAGTCGCCGCGGACATGGCCGGCGGCGAGGGTGTCGATCTCGTCGTTGAGGTCGGCGGCTCGGGGACGTTGAACCAGGCGCTTCGCGCAGCCCGGCCCGGAGGCGAAGTTGCTCTGGTCGGCGTTCTGACCGGGTTCTCCGGTGAAATCGACACCGGTGCAATCCTGATGAAGGCGATCGACGTTCGAGGAGTCTATGTCGGCTCCGTCGCGGATCTTGGCGCCGCGGTTGCCACGGGCGTCAAGCCTCTGATCGACGAGGCATTCCCCTTCATGGCGGCCCAAGCTGCATACGACCGGCTGCGCAGTGGTCAGCATCGCGGCAAGGTTGCGATCAAAATTGCAGCGTGAGCTGCGGGCGGGTGCCCTGCGACTGCACAACGAAAAAGCCCGGCCAGAAGGCCGGGCTCCCATTTCAGGCAACCGATGGCGTGCTTACGCGGTCATCGCCTTGCGCAGGTTGTCGCTGACCTTGTCGAGGAAGCCGGTGGTCGAGAGGAACTTCTGGTCGGGGCCGACCAGCAGCGCCAGATCCTTGGTCATATCGCCCGCCTCGACCGTGTCGACGGTGACCTTCTCCAGCAGCTTGGCGAAATCGGCCAGGGCCTGGTTGTCGTCGAGCTTGGCGCGATGCGACAGGCCGCGGGTCCAGGCGAAGATCGAGGCGATCGAGTTTGTCGAGGTCTCCTTGCCCTTCTGGTGCTCGCGATAATGGCGGGTCACCGTGCCGTGGGCGGCCTCGGCCTCGACGGTCTTGCCGTCCGGCGTCATCAGCACCGAGGTCATCAGGCCGAGCGAGCCGAAGCCCTGCGCCACCGTGTCGGACTGGACGTCGCCATCGTAGTTCTTGCAGGCCCAGACATAGCCGCCCGACCACTTCAGCGCCGAAGCGACCATGTCGTCGATCAGGCGGTGCTCATAGATGATGCCGAGCTTGTCGAACTCCGCCTTGAACTCGGCCTCGTAGACTTCCTGGAAGATGTCCTTGAAGCGGCCGTCATAGGCCTTGAGGATGGTGTTCTTGGTCGAGAGATAGACCGGGTACTTGCGGATCAGGCCGTAGTTCAGCGACGCCCGGGCGAAGTCGCGGATCGACTCGTCGAGATTGTACATCGCCATGGCGACGCCCGAGCCCGGCGACTTGAACACTTCCTTCTCGATCACCTGGCCGTCCTCGCCGACGAACTTGATCGTCAGCGTGCCCTTGCCGGGGAACTTGAAGTCGGTCGCACGGTACTGGTCGCCGAAGGCGTGACGGCCGACGACGATCGGCTGGGTCCAGCCGGGGACGAGGCGCGGCACGTTCTTGCAGATGATCGGCTCGCGGAAGATCACGCCGCCGAGGATGTTGCGGATCGTGCCGTTCGGGCTCTTCCACATCTCCTTGAGGCTGAACTCCTTCACGCGGGCCTCGTCCGGCGTGATGGTGGCGCACTTCACCGCGACGCCATGCTTCTTGGTGGCGTGGGCGGCGTCTATCGTGACCTGATCGTTGGTCGCGTCGCGGTTCTGGACCGAGAGGTCGAAGTAATCGAGCTCGAGGTCGAGATAGGGGAAGATCAGCTTGTCCTTGATGTGCTGCCAGATGATGCGGGTCATCTCGTCGCCGTCCATGTCGACGATCGGGTTGGCGACCTTGATCTTGCTCATGTGATGCGACCCCTGCTCTGGTCAGTCTGGAACGTTTCCGGGCTGCAACGACCTCGCCGCAGCCGCCCGCGCGCTTCCTAGCGGGTTCCGCTTCCATGGGGAAGCCGGCCTTTCGTGCAACGTGCGAGGACCTGGCCCGCCGTCTCACCTCTGCCGATGCAGGGCGCCCCGCCGCCAACGCAGTTGGCAAGCCTGCGAACCGATTTAGATTGGAGGGATGATGGCCTCCTCCTCTTCCCCCTTCGCCCTCGTCACCGGCGGCACCCGCGGCATCGGCGCGGGTGTGGCGCTGGCGCTCGCCCAAGCCGGCTACCAGGTCCTCGCCACCGGCCTCACGCAGGACGAGGTCGCGGCGACGCCCGCCCATGCCGCGATCCGCCATGCCAGGCTCGATGTCACCAGCGATGCCGAGGTCGCCGCCGTCGTCGCGGCTTGCGAGCGCATCGACTCGCTGGTGAATTGCGCCGGCATGATCCAGCGCGGCGGCAAGGAGTTCGAGATCGAGGCCTTCCGGCTCACGCTCGAGGTCAACCTCACCGGCACGATGCGCATGTGCCTGGCGGCGAAGGACAAGCTCGCCGCGAGCAAAGGCGCGATCGTCAACACCGCCTCGATGCTGACCTTCCACGGCTCGGCCTATGCGCCGGGCTATGCCGCCTCGAAGGGTGGCGTCGGCCAGCTCACCAAATCGCTCGCCGCCGCCTGGGCGCCGGACGGCATCCGCGTCAACGCGGTCGCGCCCGGCTGGATCGCGACCGAACTGACCAGGCCGCTGGTCGAGGACGCCACCCGCTCCGCCCCGATCCTGTCGCGCACGCCGATGAACCGCTGGGGCGAGCCGGGCGATGTCGGCGGCGCGGTCCTGTTCCTGCTCTCCGATGCCGCCCGCTTCATCACCGGCGCGATCCTGCCGGTCGACGGCGGCTACCTCGCCGTCTGAAAGACCCTAAAGATGTCAACGACCTGGCGGCGCTTCCTGAATCGATCGCCCAGCCAGCTGAATCAGAAGCTCAACCGGAGGAAATCGCGATGAACAAGGTCAGCCCGGTCCCGGTCCAGGTCAGCACCGAAGAACGCTGGACTCCCTATCGGCATCCGCAGCCGAAGGATTCCCCGCCGGAGCTGATCGTGCCGAACGTCATCCCCGACGACGAGCGCATCTGGGTTCCGGTCGACGACAATGTCTGGTTCCGCCCCTTATGCCTCTGCGTGACGCGCGGCTACTGGATGAACCTGCTGCGCGTGCGCCGCGCCGGCGTGCTCTCGCGCCATCGCCATCCTCAGCCCGTGCACGGCTATGTGCTGAAGGGCAAGTGGCGCTATCTCGAACATGACTGGGTCGCGACGGAGGGTTCCTATGTCTACGAGGCGCCCGGCGAGACCCATACGCTGGTGGTCGATCCCGATGTCGAGGAGATGATCACCATGTTCCAGGTCAATGGCGCGATGATCTATGTCGACCCGGACGGCAAATGCCTCGGCTATGACGACGTCTTCACCCGGCTCGACAAATGCCGGGCGCATTATGCGACGAACGGGCTCGGGGCTGACTACGCCGACCAGTTCATCCGCTGAGGCCGAGCAACCCACCCAACAGTCCTCATCCTGAGGAGCGATCCATGGGATCGCGTCTCGAAGGATGATCCAGGAGGTTCTGGAAACAACTGGAGCATCCTTCGAGACGCGGGCTTCGCCCGCTCCTCAGGATGAGGGCTATCGAGATATGGGTTTCAGCGCCCGAGCTTCGCCAGCTCGACCGCGGCGCGCAGTTCGATATGGGCGAGCACCTCGTCGAGGCGCGGATCGTCAGTCGCCTCGCGCCGGGCCGACAGCATCGCCTTCAGCCGCTCGAGCTCGGCCGGCGAGACTCGTCCCGCGAGCAGGGCGGCCTTGAGCCGGTCGAGCCCGTCGAGCAGGTCGTGGCCGCGGCGCGCCTGGCGGCGCTTGCGCTCCTGCCCGTCCTCCTCGGCCTGGACCGCGAGCAGCCCGTCGAGCGAGCCGGCATGGCTGACGGCCGCGCCCTGCGCCGACGCCGCGCTCTCGCGCGCCGGCAGGCGGAAGGTCGAACCGCCAGTAGAGGCGCTGCGGCTTGTCGACGTGGTCGATGAGATCGGGCTGCGCTGGTCGATGCGGATCATCACGCTCTCGCAAGGTCGGCCTGAAAAGGCGCTGCATGGACGCTGCCCGACCCATATCCTTGTGCCGGCAACGTGGTTAACGAGCGGTAAATCGCCCGGCAGGATTTGCCGGGGGCGGCAGCTTTGCGCCGGCTGCGGCGCCCTGCCCGATCAGGCCACCGATCTCTAAAAGCCTGATTAAAAAGCGTTTTCACTTTCTCCCAAACTGGCACGCTCTTCGCACCGGGGTGGGGAGATCAGATTCACCCGGTGTGCCATGCCTCGCCTCTTCCGCCTCCGCCATCTGCTGACGCCGCTCGCAGCGCTGCTGCTGGCCGGCGCCGCCATGGCGGCCGATCTCGCCCCGGCGGCCCCGCCGGCCCGCGGCGGCAACGGCGTCAGCAGCCATGCGCCGACGCGCAGCGGCGCCGCCGAGGCCGGCGTCTCCCGTACCGCCTTCGCCGGCAGCGGCGGCATGGGCACCGCGCTGTCGCGCATCAAGGACCTCGCCTCGGTCGAGGGCGTGCGCAGCAACCAGATTCTCGGCTACGGCATCGTCGTCGGCCTCAACGGCACCGGCGACACGCTCAACAACGCCCCCTTCACCAAGCAATCCCTGCAGGCGATGCTGGAGCGCCTCGGCGTCAACACCCGCGGCGCCAGCATGCGGACCGCCAACGTCGCGGCGGTGATGGTCACGGCGAACCTGCCGCCCTTCGCCGTCCAAGGCACGCGGCTCGACGTCACCGTCTCGGCGCTCGGCGACGCCAAATCGCTGCAAGGCGGCACATTGCTCGCCACGCCACTGCTCGGCGCCGATGGCGAGGTCTATGCGGTCTCTCAAGGCCCGGTTGCGATCGCCGGCTTCTCGGCCGAGGCGGATGCGGCCAAGATCACACGCGGCGTCCCGACCGTCGGCCGCATCGCCAATGGCGGCCTGGTCGAGCGCGAGATCGACTTCGCCCTCAACAAGCTGAAGACGCTGCGCCTGTCGCTGCGCAACCCCGACCTCACCACCGCCCGCCGCATCGCCGCCGCGATCAACGACTTCATCGGCGGCGACTCGGCCGAACCGACCGACCCCTCGACGGTGGTGCTGCAGATTCCGCCGCGCTTCCAGGGCAACATGATCCGCCTGCTCACCGATATCGAGCAGCTCCGGGTCGAGCCTGACCAGGGCGCCCGCGTCGTCATCGACGAGCGCTCCGGCATCATCGTCATGGGCAAGGACGTGCGCGTCTCCACCGTCGCGGTCGCCCAGGGTAACCTGACCGTGACCATCTCCGAGGAGCCGCAGGTCAGCCAGCCCAACGAGTTCGCCAACGGCCGGACCGTCGTTGTGCCGCGCAGCAACGTCAAGGTCGACACCGAGGGCACCAACAAGCTCGCCCTCGTCAAGGAGAGCGTGACCCTGCGCGAGCTGGTCGACGGGCTGAACGCGCTCGGCATCGGCCCACGCGACATGCTCACCATCCTGCAAGCCATCAAGGCAGCCGGCGCGCTGCAAGCCGATATCGAGGTGATGTAATGAGTGCCATCCTCGCCGCCCCCGCCGCCAAGCTCGCCATCGGCGCCGCCGTCAATCTGGCCGGCGGCATCGCCGACGCGCTCAGTTCTTCGCAGAACAAGGCCAAGAAGACCGCCGATGATTTCGAAGCCGTCTTCCTGGAGAACTTCACCCAGAGCGTGATGAGCTCGAACGGGACCGAGGGGCCGCTCGGCGAGAACGGCGTCGGCGGCGACGTCTGGCGCTCCATGCTGACGCAGGAATACGCCAAGCAGATCCAAAAGGCCGGCGGCGTCGGCCTCTCCGACCAGATCCTGCGCGACTTGATCCAGGTCCAGGCGAAAGCGTCGGCAGGAGCCGGCAATGTTTGACCGGATGCGCGTCGTCGACGAGCGCCCGCGCATCTCGAACTCGGTCGAGGCCGAAAAGCTGATCGAGACCGTGATGGAAACGCTCGGCGCCCTCTCCCATGTCGTCGGCGAGGAGACCGGGCTGGTCAAGGCCGGGCGTCTCAAGGATGCGATGGAGCGCGAGGCGCGCAAGGCCGAACTCGCCGGCACCTATATGAAAGGCGTCGAGCAGATCAAGCTGAACGCGGTCGCGCTCGCCCGCTTCGCCCCGGAGAAGATCAAGCGCCTGAAGAGCGCCCATCTCGCCTTCCAGGAGCTGATCGATCTCAACCAGACGGTGCTGGCGACAGCGCGCGCGATCTCGGAATCGATCATGCGCGACCTCGCCGTCGACACCAACAGGCAGAACAGGGCGCCCGGCTACGGGCCGACTGCGACGGTGGGCGCTGGAGTCTTCGCTCGACCGAACGCGGGCCCCTTGGTGATCTCGAAGAGTCTGTGAAATCGCATAGGCAAGAACAATCTCACGACAGCTACGGCATTGCGAGATCAAAGCGAGCCTGAAGCAAGAGCCGCCATGGTTAATCTGAGCCATGACTCGACCGATCGCACATTAACGCTATCTACACGCAGAAAAAGCGCGAGATGCGCTGCAATTTACCAATTTCCATAACGGCGGATTCAACTCTCTGCCGCATATTCTCGCTCTTGGAAGAAGTCCGCCCTTGCGAGAGGAGTCCAGAATGGATTTCGGCGCGACACCCAAGACGTTCGCGACCGGTGCCGTCCAGGCGACCGTACGCACCGATATTTCCGTCCAGAACGGCGCGACGCCGGTCGAGCTCCCCCCGGAAAAGACTGTCCGCTCGGTTCCGGCCGGCGAGCCGGTCCAGCTCGACATCCGCGCCCGGGCCGAGGAGCGTCGCTCCGACGCGCAGCGCCAGCAGAGCGCCCAGGACGATACGGCCCAGCAACGCCGCTTCGATGAGCAGCGCCGCCAGCAGGAGCTGCGCGACGTGATCGAGCGGCGCCTCGACATCGACCCGAAGACGCGCAGCGTCATCCTGCGCAAGACCAATCGCGACACCGGCGAAGTGGTCGAGCAGCTTCCCGACGAGACGCTATTGAAACTGCGTACCTGGTCGCGCGAGATCCTCGAGCGTAGCCGCGAGGCGAAAGCGTCCCGCAGCCATGAGATCGAGCGTCTCGCCTGAGAATATCAACGGCTTTCAATTTCTGAAGTCGCCGGTACCCGCCGGCGACTTTTTCTTTGTTGATCCCAGCGAATTCGACCGCTCCGGTCGCTACGAAATGACGTTTTACACTCGTTAACTAGTTCGCAACTTCACCCGTATTGCGAGCAATTCGCCGGCCTGGATTCACCGCTCGTTACGAAATCGGCCGCATCGTCTCTCGGTCGCGGCCAGGACGGTCTCGACGCCAGAAGGCACCATACCAGGAAGGTAGTATAAAATGGCCGTTTCTCTCTCTGCCGGCGTTCGCAACAACCTCGCGACGCTGCAATCGACCGCCGCCCAGTCTTCGCAGATCCAGAACCGTCTCGCCACCGGCAAGAAGGTCAACTCGGCGATCGACAGCCCGGTCAACTTCTTCACCGCCGCTTCACTGAATGATCGCTCGAGCCAGCTCAACGGCCTGCTCGACGGCATCTCGAACGGCATCCAGGCGATTCAGGCTGCCTCGAAGGGCATCGACGGCATCACCAAGCTCGTCGGCTCGCTCCAGTCGACGATCAAGCAGGCCCAGGCCGACGCGGCTCAGAACCGCCCGACCAAGGCCGGCACGGCGATCGCCACCCAGGCGGAAGTCGTCGCCACCAGCAAGAGCCTGAAGGACATCGCCCTCGACAAGAAGCTGGTCGACGACAACGCCGGCACTGCGAACGACGCCACTGCCACCTATTCCGGTAACATCGGCATCACCGCCGGTTCGACCGACATCGGCATCTCGATCGTCGCCGGCTCGACCACGTATACGGCATCGTTCTCCGCCGCCAATGCGACGGTGCGCGACCTCGTCAACGAGATCAACAAGTCGGGCATCGCCACCGCCTTCGTCGACGAGAAGGGTCAGCTCAACGTCAAGGGCACCGGCTCGGATGCATTGCAGGTCGGTATCGGCGCCTCGGCGGTCAGCGGCACAGCCGCGATCACGGATGCCGACACTGGCGGCGCCAACACCAACATCGGCTTTGCGGCCGCTGATCGCACAGGCGCTGGCATTCCTTCTTCCGGCATCACCTCGGCTGTTCGCTCGAACCTGATCGACCAGTACAACGACCTGCGCAACAAGATCGACGATCTCGCCAAGGATGCCGGCTACAACGGCATCAACCTGCTCGGCGGCGACCGTCTGTCGGTCGTCTTCAACGAGAAGACCGGCAAGAACCAGACCAAGCTCGACGTGCAGGGCACCCAGCTGAACTCCGACAACCTCGGCATCGTCAAGGCTGGCAACACCCAGCTCGCCGGCAGCACCAACTTCCAGAACGACTCCGATCTGGAAGCCGCGACCAAGTCGCTGACCGGCGCGCTGACCTCGCTGAAGTCGCTCTCCTCGACCTTCGGTGCGAGCCTCTCGGTCGTCCAGACCCGCCAGGACTTCACCAAGGACATGGCGAACGTCCTGACCAGCGGCGCGGACAACCTCGTCAACGCCGACCTCAACCAGGAGGCCGCCTCCCTGCTCGCGCTGCAGACCCGTCAGCAGCTCTCGCAGCAGGCGCTCGCCCTCGCCAACCAGGCCGACCAGGGCGTCCTGCGTCTCCTCGGCTGATCTTCGGTCCGCAGGAGCGGATCAACCCGCAGAACGCGGGACGAAGCAAAAAAGAGCGGCGGAGCCGAAAGGCTCCGCCGCTTTTCGTTTGCGGATGTCTTGGATGGGAATCTCACATAGGCCTGCGAGCCGTTTCACATCCATTAACCATGTCGCGACCCCGCTCAATTTCCGAGCAATTCGCCGGCCCGGATTTACCCCTCGTTACGAGTTCGGCCGCATGGTCTGCGGGTCGGGGCCAGAATGGTCTCGATGCCAGAAGGCACCATACCAGGAAGGTATCAAATCATGGCCGTTTCGCTCTCTGCCGGCGTCCGCAACAACCTCTCGACGCTGCAGTCGACCGCCGCCCAGTCCGCGCTGATCCAGAACCGTCTCGCCACCGGCAAGAAGGTCAACTCGGCGATCGACAGCCCGGTCAACTTCTTCACCGCCGCTTCGCTGAATGATCGTTCGAGCCAGCTCACCGGCCTGCTCGACGGCATCTCGAACGGCATCCAGACCATCCAGGCTGCCTCCAAGGGCATCGACGGCATCACCAAGCTCGTCGGCTCGCTCCAGTCGACGATCAAGCAGGCCCAGGCCGACGCAGCTCAGAACCGCCCGACCAAGGCCGGCACGGCCCTGGCCACCCAGGCCGAAGTCGTCGCCACCAGCAAGAGCCTGAAGGACATCGCCCTCGACAAGAAGCTGAACGACGACGACGCCTCCGCCGCGAACAACGCCGCAACCGCGACCAGCTCCGGTAACATCGGCATCGCCACCGGCGACACCTTCATCGGCATTTCGCTGACGGCCGGCTCGACGACCTACGAAGCCTCGTTCTCCTCGGCGAACGCGACGGTCCGCGACCTCGTCAACGAGATCAACAAGTCGGGCATCGCCACCGCCTTCGTCGACGAGAAGGGCCAGCTCAACGTCAAGGGCACCGGCTCCGACGATCTGGAGTTCGGTATCGGTTCCGATACCTCCGGAACGCTCGCCGTCACGGACGCCCAGGGCGGCGGCGCCAACACCAATGTCGGCTTCCTCGCTGCCGACGCGGTCGCGGCGACCGCGATCAAGGGACAGGGCATCACCTCGGCGGTGCGCTCGAACCTGATCGACCAGTACAACGACCTGCGCAACAAGATCGACGATCTCGCCAAGGATGCCGGCTTCAACGGCATCAACCTGCTCGGCGGTGACCGTCTGTCGGTCGTCTTCAACGAGAAGACCGGCAAGAACCAGACCAAGCTCGACGTTCAGGGCACGCAGCTCACCTCCGACAACCTCGGCATCGTCAAGGCTGGCAACACCCAGCTCGCCGGCACCACCAACTTCCAGAACGACTCCGATCTGGAAGCCGCGACCAAGTCGCTGACCGGCGCGCTGACCTCGCTGAAGTCGCTCTCCTCGACTTTCGGCGCCAACCTCTCGGTCGTCCAGACCCGCCAGGACTTCACCAAGGACATGGCGAACGTCCTGACCAGCGGCGCCGATAGCCTCGTCAATGCCGACCTCAACCAGGAGGCCGCCTCCCTGCTCGCACTGCAGACCCGTCAGCAGCTCTCGCAGCAGGCGCTCTCGCTCGCCAACCAGGCCGACCAGGGCGTCCTGCGTCTCCTCGGCTGATCTTCGGTCCGCAGGAGCGGATCACCCCGCAGAACGCGGGACGAAGCAAAAGAGCGGCGGAGCCAATGGCTCCGCCGCTTTTCGTTTGTGCCCTGTAGCGGGATTAACCGTTTATTAGCCTTAACAAAGGATTGTCGGTCCCGACCAACCTGGCTGAGCGCCGAATCGCGCTGTCTGAGGGACCTGAAATGGCCAACACCATCCTGTCGAACGGCGTCCGCAACAACCTGCTGACCCTTCAGCAGACCACGGCCCAGCAGAGCGTCATCCAGAACCGCCTGGCGACCGGCCGCAAGGTCAACTCGGCGATCGACAATCCGGTGAACTACTTCACCTCCGTGTCGCTGAACGATCGGTCGAGCCAGCTCACTAACCTGCTCGACGGCATCTCGAACGGCATCCAGACCATCCAGGCCGCCTCCAAGGGCATCGACGGCATCACCAAGCTGGTCCAGTCGCTGCAGTCGACCGTGAAGCAGGCGCAGGCCGACGCGGCACAAAACCGCCCGACCAAGGCCGGCGGGGCGCTCGCGACACAGGCCGAGGTAGTTCTGACCAGCAAGAGCCTCAAGGACCTCGCGCTCGACAAGAAACTGGTCGATGACAATGCCGGCGTCGCCAACACCGCCACGGCGACCTATTCGGGCAATCTTGGCATCACCGCTCCGGCTGCCGGCGACTACCAGGTGCTCGCCATCTCGGTGAAGTCGGGCTCCAACACCTACACGGCGTCCTTCAACGCCGCCAACACGACGGTGCGCGATCTCGTCAACGAGATCAACAAGTCCGGCATTGCCAGCGCCTTCGTCGACGAGAAAGGCCAGCTCAACATCAAGGGCGCGGGCTCGGAGGATGTCGAGTTCGGCCTCGGCCAGGCGACCTTCACCCCGGCTGTCGCAGGCTCCCCGACGGCGGCGGAATACGCCGCGGCCGGGACGCCCGCCATCACCGACGCCCAGAGCGCTGCTTCGGAGAACGCCGCGATCGGCTTCGCGCTCGGTGACAACGCCGCCGCCACCACGACGATCAAGGGCGCCGCCATCACGTCGGCGGTGCGTTCGAACCTGATCGATCAGTTCAACGACCTGCGCAACAAGATCGACGATCTCGCCAAGGATTCGAGCTATAACGGCATCAACCTGCTCTCGGGTGACCGTCTCTCGATCGTCTTCAACGAGAAGACCGGCCGCAACCAGACCAAGCTCGACATCCAGGGCTCGAACATCACGGCGGACAATCTCGGCATTCCGCGTGCGATCAACACCCAGCTCGCCGGCTTCATCAACTTCCAGAACGATGCCGACCTCGAGAAGGCGACCACGGCCCTGACCGGCTCGCTGACATCGCTGAAGTCGCTGGCCTCGACGCTCGGCTCCAATCTCTCGGTCGCCCAGACCCGGCAGGACTTCACCAAGGAACTGTCGAACGTTCTGATCACAGGCGCGGGCAACCTTGTCCTCGCCGACCCGAACGAGGAAGGCGCCAGCCTGCTCGCGCTCAACACCCGCCAGCAGCTCTCGCAGACCGCCCTCTCGCTCGCCAACCAGGCCGACCAGGGCGTGCTGCGCCTGTTCGGCTGACGCCCCTCCCCTTATAGCCAGAAGGCGGGACAGACATGGCCCTCAAGGTCGAGCTCAAGCCGAACGAGCGCATCATCATCGGCTCGGTCGTCATCCGAAACGACGAGCAGCGCACGCGCTTCTTCATCGAGGGCGAGGCGCCGATCCTGCGCGAGAAGGACATCCTCACCGCGGCCAGCGCCGACACGCCGGCCAAGAAGATCTACCTCGCGATCCAGCTGATGTACCTCGCCGGCGATCCGACGGGGGAGCATGAGGTCTACTTCCAGCTCGTGCGCGACTTCATGCAGGCGGCGCCGAGCGCTTTGCCGCATATGTCCGAAATCAATAACTGCATCTTAAGCGGTGAGCTCTACAAAGCTCTCAAGGCTGCCAAGAAGCTGATCTCTTACGAGGCGGAACTGCTCGAGCATGCAAAGCGGGTTTAATGCCTACGCCGCGGCGTCGAAGACGGCTCAGAACGTCCAGTCGCCGCGAGAACTCGAAGCCGGCCTGCTGCTCAAGGCGGGCGCCCGTCTCCAGATGATCGTCGACGACTGGGCCGGCCGTTCCGGCGATCTCGACGGCGCCCTGGCGTATAACCGCAAGCTCTGGACCCTTCTGGTCTCGGCGGTGATCGCCGAGGACAATCCGCTGCCGGTCGAGATCAAGCGCAACATCCTGGGCCTCGCCAACTTCATCTTCAACCGGACGTTCCAGATCGCCGCCGCGCCGGAACCGGCTGCCATCGGCATCCTCGTCAACATCAACCGCGACATCGCTGCCGGCCTGCGCGGCCGCTGACCGCGAACCAGGCGACATCTCGGACAAAGGAAAACGGCCCGGATCGCCCCGGGCCGTTTTCTTTTGCCGCCGGGCGGCAACGTCAGAGGTAGTTCGTCAGGCGCAGCTGCGACAGCATCGAGGTGGTCTGATAACTCGCCTGCAGAGTGGTCTGCAGCGCCAGGATCTGCATCGCCACCTCCTCCTTGGTGATGTCCTCGACCCCTGCGAGCGTCGTGCTCAGATAGTCCTTGGTCGCGGTGTGCCGCTCCTTGGCCTGGGCCATCGCGGTCTGGGCCGAGCCGAGCTCGACGATGATCTCCGACGGGTTCTGCGTACCGGGCGCGAAACCGATATTGCTGCGCACCCGCTCGGTCATCGCCTCGTAGCGCAGCTTCGAGTTCGCATCGCTTGCCGGAAAGGTCTCGGCCGCCATGATGGCGAACTGCGCCAGGCCGGTGCGGAACGCCTCTTCGTTCGCGCGGGCGCCGGCTGCCACCTGCTGGCCCTGGTCGACCTGGACGCTGGCCGTCGCCCGGGCCGAGCCGGCGGCATCGTCGCCCTGATACCAGATGACGGTATTGGCGGCGGTCCCGGGCGCGGGCGCGGCGGTCGCGGTGTCGAAAGGCGGCCCAGGCACCCGGAGCGGCGGGTCGCCCGGGCTGCCGGCGAAGAAGTCCTTGGCGGCCACTTGAGCCGAAGCACCCGACAATGACGTCTTCGCCTCGCGCGACAGCGCCGCGCCGATCGCCGTGCGCAGGTTCGCGGCGGTCGCGTTGGCGTCGACCCCGATGACGAAGCCTTCGGCGGGATCGCCGGTCGTGCCCGCCGCACGCGCCGTCAGGGTGATCTCCTCCGTCGTGCCGTCGGGCAGCGTCAGTGCGATCTTGAGCGTGTCTCCCGGCTGCGGCTGCGCAGCGACGTTGACGGCGATATCGGCGGGCGGCCCGGCATTGTAGGCCGTGGTCATCGCTGCCGTGCTGCTCGAGGCACTGGTCAGCTTGAAGCCATAGGGCAAGCCGGCGGCCTCTTCGGCAATGGTCGCATTCGTACCGGCGCCACCGGTGACGAGCCGGCCCATGCCCCCGGCGCCGAGATCCGCCTGCTTGCGCTCGGAGATCAACTGCTTCAGGCCGGCGTGAGTGGCATCACCATCCATGATCAGCGAATAATCCACCACCGGCTCGACATCGGAGGTGCGGCCGGAGAACAAATAGCGGCCGTTCACCTGCGAATTCAGCAGGTCGAGCGTCTGCTTGAACTTCTCCTCGGCGAGCACCTGCGGCGAAGTGCGGCCGGTCGAGGTCTCGACATAGCTGTCCGGCCGGGCATCGGCGCGCGTCTCTCCGGCGAGCTTGGTGAAGTTCTCGACCGCCTTGGTCATCAGCTTGAGGTTGACGTCGGCGCGCTGGATGCCGGTCAGGTAGCCGTCGAGCGTCGAGAGCTTGTTGTTGAGGTCGAGGCTGATGCCGCGATCCATGCCGAGGCCGGCATAGGTCTCCGACTTCTTCTGTGTCGCGAGCTGGCGCTGCAGGTCGTCGAGCTGCCCGCGCATCGAGACGAACTGGTGCGGATTGGCGAGACGATAGGCGCCGGTGCCGGTGGCGGTGATGGTCATCGACGATCTCCTCACAGTCTCATCAGCACGTCGAGCAACTCCTTGACCGTGGAGATGACGCGTGCGTTGGCGGCGTAGGCGCTCTGGAGCTCGATCAGGTTCGACATTTCCTCGTCGACATTGACCTTGGTGTCTTCGAGGAAGCGGCTCTGCACCGAGGCGAAGGCGACCTGCTGGCCCTCGTCGAGGCGCTTGGCCTGCTCGCTCGCCTGGCCCTGGCCGGCGACGACGCGCTGGACCAGGCTCGACACCGTGCCGGTCGAGGTCGCGGTCGAGCCGTCGAAGCCGGTCGAATTGGTGAAGCTGCGCTGGCTCGAGGTCAGCCGGTCATAGAGGAATTTCGGCCGGGTCGTATCGCCCTGCGGAGTCGCCGGGCTGGTGTTGTAGATGACGAGCCGCGAGCGATCGGCGATCAGGTCCGGATTGACGGCGATGCGCGAGGCGAAGCCGACCGATTGCGCCCCGCCCTCATAGGAGCCGGTATAGGCGCCATTGTTGCGGCCATCGACGAAGAAGGGCAGTTCGCTCGTGCCGCCGGTCAGGGAGGTCTGGGTCGGGCGCGCGGTCAGGCCGACGACGTCGCGCGTCCCGGCCGCCCCGTCATCGACGATGCGCAGCACCGAGCCGGTGTTCGAGACGGTGAAGCCGGGACCGACCGCCGCCTGCATCTGGGCCGCGACCGAAGCCGGGCCGCCGGAGAAATCGATGCCGATGACGCGATTGTTGGGATCACCCTGGGCCGAGGCCGGCAGCGGCAGCGATGCCGCCGACTCGACGCGCACGAAGGTGAAGCGCTGCGTCTGACCGCCGGGCGTCACCTTGTAGTCGAGCGTCACCGAATTGCCGGACTGCAAGCCGGCGAGATCGACATCGAAGCCGGTCGCTGCGCCCGCGGTCACCGCCGTGCCGGCGATCTCGCGGTCCGAGAGTGCGCTGGAGAGCTGGGCGGCGATCTCGTCGAGCTGGGCCTGCGCCTGCACCAGCGTCTTGTCGCGCAACTCGATCAGCGCGCCGATCTCGCCGGAGCGGAAGCTGTTGTTGGCGATGGCATCAGAGGTGTTGCCGGAGAGGTCCCGCGCGACGATCGTGCCGACGGTGCGCTGGGCGGGATCGCTGCTCCATTTCGATTGCGGGCCGATATTGGCGCGCGCGTCGAACTCGAACGTGACCGTCGGACGGCCGTCGAAGAGCTGGGTGCCCGATGCGGTGGTGATGCTGACCGACCCGTTCGGCCGCTCATCCGTGCGGATTTCGACATATTGCGACAGCTCGGAGATGATCCGATCGCGCTGGTCGCGCAGATCCGCCGTGCCCGCGCTCTGCTGGGCGTTGACGATGCGCGCATTGACGTTGGTGAGCTGCTCGAGCAGTTCATTGGTGCGCGTCACCGCCGCGCCGATGCCGGCTTCCGCCTGGGCGCGCTGCTGCTGCACGCCGTCCGACAGGCCGCGCAGCCGGTTGGCGAGCTGGCTCGCCGCATCGATCACGGCGGTGCGGTTGGTATAGGACGACGGATCGTTCTGCAGCGCCTGCAGCGAGCTTGTGAACTTGCTGTACATCGAGTCCAGCGCGGTCGCGCTGCCCGGGGCGCCGTAGAGCTTGTCGAGATTGGCGAAGACCTGCGCGCGCGTCGAGGTGTAGGCCGCGCCCGAACTCTCCTGCAGCAGCTGGTGCTGGACGATCCGGTCGAGCAGGCGCTGGACATTGGGATTGCTGACCCCAACGGTGCCGCCGGAGACCGAATCGACGCTCGACGTCGTGCGCCGGACATAGCCGGGCGTGCCGGCATTGGCGACGTTCTGCGAGACGACGCCGATGCCGATCTGCGAGCTGTGCAGACCGGAAATGGCGGTGCCGAGCGCGGTGTTGAGACCCATCGTCAACTCCTGTCGTCTTTGGCTCGTTGCTTCGGCCCGGCCCTTCTGGGCCGTCGGGCCAGGCCTCGGTCAGCCGCTCAGCGGATGATGTTGAAGACGTCGCGCAGCATCTCCTGCGCCGTCGAGATCACCTTGGTGTTGGCCGAATAGGCCTGCTGGGTGACGATCATCTTCGAGAATTCGTCGGCGATGTCGGTATTGGACTGCTCGACATTGCCGCCGATCAGCGCCGCGGTGCCGAGCCCGACGATCGGCGCGCCCGACTCGATCGTCTCCTCGAAGGCGCCGCCATCGAGGCGTTTCAGCGCGTTGCCTGCGTTGAAGCGGGCGACCGCGATCTGGGCCAGCGCCACGACTTGGCCATTGCTGAAGGTGCCGATCACCTGGCCTTCGTTTGAGATCGAGACCCGGTCGAGCGTGCCGGCGGTGTAGCCGTTCTGGCGGATGCTGCGGGCGTCGATCTGGCCGCTGGTATCGCCGTTCTGGGTCAGGCTGGTGCCGTTGGTGACGATGCTGATGGGGGCGGTGGCGGGCGAGATGGCGTTTCCGCCGATCGTCATGGGCGGGATGGTGATGTTGCCGTTGACCGGGAAGGTCATCTTGCCGGTGTTGTCGAAGGTGACGTCGACGTTGACGTTGCGATAGGCGACGGTCGCGCCGGTCGCGCCAGTGTTCTCGGCGATGAACAGGTTCCAGGTGTCGGGCGTTCCCGGCGCCGGAGTGGTCGTCGCATTGGAGACCTTGGCCCAGCGCAGTTCGACGCTCGTCGCCTTGCCGAGCGTATCGTAGACCGTGACCGAACCGCCGGGGATCGAGCGGTTGAGGAAGGTCGTCAGGTCGGTGCCGATCACCGTGCCGGTGCCGCCCGATGCCGTCGTACCGGGGTTCGTGCCGAAGCCCGTACCCGCATTCAGCAGCTCGGAGCCCGGCGTCGTCGAAACGGCGCTGTTGGTCTTCGGATAGGCCGGGATATTGGCGCTGTATTCGATCTGGGTCGTCGCCTTGGCCGGGAACTGGTCCTTGGTGATGCGCAGCACATCGGGCTGGCTGCCGATCACCTGGCCGGTGACGGGGTCGATCTTCTGGCCCTTCAGATAGTAACCCGCGCCGTTGACGAGATAGCCGTCGGCGTCGAAGTCGAAATCGCCGCGGCGGGTGTAGAGATTGGTGTTGGCGAATTGGGTCGAGGCACCGACGCCACTCTGGCGCTGGTCGACCACGAAGAAGCCGTCGCCGTTGATGGCGGCGTTGGTGTCGATGCGGGTGGCGTTGAGGTCGCCCTGGATCGTGTTGGTGGCGCGGCTATAGGAGGCGACCGAGCCGGCGATCTGGCGGTTCAGCGCTGAATCCGGCACGAGGTCGGAGAAACTGGTATCGACCCGCTTGAAACCGGCGGTGCGCGAGTTCGCGATGTTGCCGGAGATATTCTCAAGGGCATAGGACTGGGCCTGCATGCCCGTCACGGCCGTCGTCAGAGCACTGAAAACACCCATCGCAACCTCACCTGGTCGTCAGACCTGGACAGCGCCCCCCATGGGCGGCATGTCGAACCGAGGCTGAGTTTGCACGGCCTGTGCCACGGCCATGCCTGAGATATTTCAAGAGCTTGGATGGTTTTCGAAAGGTTTACCGACGGTTCCGACCGGGCAGAATCGTCCGCTGCCGGCAAATTCTGCCGGGCTCAACTGTCCTTGCCGCCCCAGCCGGAAAGATCGCCGGCGACATCGGACAGACCCGGCGGCTTCTCCTCGACGAAGGGCAGCGGCCGGCAGACCGCGATGGCCGCGAGCCCGATCCGTGCCGTCAGCAGCCCGTTGAGCACGCCCTCGCCGAGCTTGGCCGACAGCCGCGCAGCCAGCCCCTGGCCGAGCACCTGCTGGATGACGGCATCGCCCGCCGCGACCCCGCCGGTGACGACGAGATGGCCGAGCACCTGCCGCGCCAGCCGGAACAAGCCGAGAGCGCCGGGGCGGCCGGCATAGATCGTCGCGATCGAACGCAGCAGCCTTGCGCAGGCGACGAGGACGAAGACGACGTCGACCAGCGCCCGCGGGCTCACTGCCGTCACCAGCGAGACGCGCCGCGCCGCCTGCGCCACCTGCGCCTGCGCGAGCGCATCGAGCGGCGCGAGCAGGCTGCGCTCGGCGACCGTGAGCAGATCGCGAGCGGCGAGGAGTTGCGGCGTATGCGCCGAGAGCTCCGCCCTGCCCTTCGCGGTTTCCGGCCGGGCGGCATAGAGCTTGTCGAGATCGGCAGCGACGCCTCGCGCCTTGGCAAGGTCGCTCTCGGCCAGCGCCGCGACGGCGCGCTCGCGCAGCGCCTCGACCCGCCGCTCGCGCAGGATGTCGCGCAGCACCCGCATCAGGATGACCAGCAGCGCCAGCGCCGCAATGCCGGCGCAGACCAATGCAGCAATGCCGACGGCCGGGTTGAGGGCGAGCAGCCAGCGGATCGTCTGCTCGGCCCAGACCGTGACGGACAGAGCGAGCAGGCCCGACAGCGCCGCGACGAACAGGCTGCCCCAGCTGAAGCGGCGACGCCTCGGCTGCGGAATCGGAGTGGCTTCCGGCTCGATCGGCTCGACCTCCGGCACGACGGCGACATCGCCGCGTCCGCCGAAGACGGCATCGTCGGAGGAACTGTCCTGCGGATCGAGACGGATGGCGCGCGGTGCCTTGCTCATGCTCAGCCCTCCTTCACGCCAATCTGTCCCCGATCAGGAACTCCAACGCGCGGTCGAGGCGGATCTGCGGCGGCGGCGCAAGGCGCCCGCCCGCATCCGGCTTGACCAGCGGCGGCCGGAAGCGCGGCGCCCGGACATGCCAGCGCGGCGCATCGGGATCGAAGATCGCCTCGGGCCGATTCGGCAGGTCGCCGGGGAAAATCGCGGCTTCCGCGTGCCCGTCGAAGACCTCGCCGTCCACGGCCTCGCCCGCCTCGGGCACGCCGGCGATGGCCGGCAATTCCTCACGCCCCTCTCGGATGCGAACCTCGCGCGTCGCGCGGATCGCGGCGAAGGCCATCGCCTCGACCTTGGCCCCCGCCCCTTGCGCCCGTGATGCAGCCCGGGCGACCAGATGTGACATCACCCCGGCGAGCCGGTCATGGCTGGTGTGATGGAGATGGTCGGCCTTGGTCGCGGCGAACAGCACCTTCTCGATCCGCGGCGCGAACAGGCTCGACAACAGGCTGTTGCGGCCGACCGCAAAAGCCGAGAGCGCTTGACCGAGTGCGGTTTCGAGATCGGCGAGCGCGGCGGGCCCGGCATCGAGCGCCGCCAGCGCGTCGACCAGCACGATCTGCCGGTCGAGCCGGGCGAAATGCTCGCGGAAGAACGGGCCGACCACGACGCGCTTATAGGCCTCGAAGCGCTCCGCCATCAGCCCGGCGAGCGTGCCGGCCTGCGGCTGCGCACCCGGCGGCAGATCCAGCGGCGCAAAGGTCAGGGCCGGCGAGCCTTCGAGATCGCCCGGCATCAGGAAGCGGCCGGGCGGCGTCACCGCCACCGCCTCGGGATCGGCGCGCAAGGCGGCGAGATAGGCCTTGAAAACATCGCTCGCCGCTTCGGCCGCGAGCTCGTCCGCCGGCCCCGTCGGGTCGCGCTGCCTGAGATCGTCGAGCCAGGGGCCGGCGATCTCGAGCCGGTGCGCCTTGCGCGCATCCGCGACCGCCTGCGCCGACCAGCTCGCATAGTCCTGACCGATCAAAGCGAGGTCGAGCAGCCATTCGCCGGGATAGTCGACGATGTCGAGCGTCAGCGTCGCCGGCCCCTTGAACCAGCCTTCGGCGCGCTCATAATCGATCTCGATCCGAAGCTCCGAGATGCGGCGGGTCGAGTCCGGCCAACGCCGATCCGGCCCCGACAGCGCCGCGCGATGCGCCTCATAGGGAAAGCGTGGGATTTCGGGATCGGGCTGCGGCACCAGCCGGACCCGGGCGATACGCCCTTCCGCCGAAGCCTTCAGCACCGGCAGCCTGGCGCCTTCGACCAGGTTCTGGATCAGCGCGGTGGTGAAGACCGTCTTGCCCGAGCGCGACAGGCCGGTGACGCCGATACGCAGGCGCGGCCTGGCGAAGCCCAGCAAGCTGTCGCCGAAGGCGAGCGCGGCATTGCGCGCCTCGTCGAGATAGGAACCGGACGCCATCAGGCGATCCGCCTCATTCGTCGGGCCCCTCGCCGAGCGAAGCCGGCGTGACGAAACGGTCGAGCCGGCCGCCCTGCGCGGCGAGATCGCGCCAGTCCTCGATGGAAAAATCGATCACGGCGAGGCCGCAGGTCGGATATTTCTGCGCCATCCTTGCCGCCGCATAGCGGTCGCCATGGCCGGTGAGCCTGGCGGCCAGCTCCTCGAAGCCGGGATTGTGGCCGATCATCAGGAGCGTGCGGACTTCAGGCTCCGTCTCCTGCGCGACCTTGAGCAGGCGCTCATGCTTGGCCTCGTAGATGCGCGGCTCGTAATGCGTCGCCGGCTTTTCCGGCAGCATCGGCTTGACCAGCTCCCAAGTCTCGGCCGTGCGCTTGGCCGGCGAGATCAGGACGAGATCAGGCAGCAGCAGCTCCTCGGCGAGATAGCGGCCCATGACCGGAGCGGCTTCGCGCCCGCGGGTGGCGAGCGGCCGGTCGCGGTCGGCGGTGTTGGCGGGCCAGGCCGATTTGGCGTGGCGCAGGAGCATGAGGCGGCGCATGGCCGCCATCTAACCATGGCTGGCGGGATTTGCGAGTGTCAGGCTCGCGGAAGCTCGCACGGCGGCGAGCAGCATCTCCATCAGCCGGCCCGAATACAGCGCGATCAGCCGCCCGCGCCCGCCCGGCTGCATCTCCAGAGGGGCGAGCTGGCCGTCGATCAGCATGGTCGAAAAGCCATGGGTGACCGACCAGACGAACAGGATCTCGGCAAGATCGAGGTCGCCGGCATAGCTCGACGGCAGGCGCGTCAGGACATCGCTGTCGATCTCATGCCCGAGCGCCAGCTTCGTCTCGCGCACCAGGATACCGAAGGCGCGGATCGCGGCGCGGCGCAGCTCTTCATCGTTGTTCTTCAGGCCGAGCCGGCCGAAGGCGACGCGGAAGCGGCCGGGCCGCGCCAGGGCGACGGCAAGATAGGCCTCGCAGATTGCAGCGAGCCGGTCGCCGCCGGACGCCTGCGCCTTAGCGACAGCCGTCTCCATCTCCTGCGAGAGATCGTCGAAGCCGAGCGTCGCGATCGCGGTCAGCAGGCCGACGAGATTACCGAAATGATGTGCCGGCGCGGCGGGCGAAACCCCGGCCCGGCGGGCGCATTCGCGCAGGGTGAAGCCGCCGACGCCTTTCTCGGCCAGCACCGCCTCGGCCGCGTCGATCATTGCCTGGCGCAGATCGCCGTGATGGTAGCCGCCCCGCTTGCTGACCTTGGTATCCATCGCACGCCCTGCCCGAACGCCGCCATCATCAAACTTGACGCCGTCAAGATAACGCAATAGGACAGAGCCGCAACTGAACAGCGTCAAGATTGGAATGGGCAATGCCTTTCACCTTGGATGACGCCTTTACCCGGGCCGGCCAGCTCGCCATGCTCGGCTGGGCAGCGCTGATCCTGCTGCCGCGCTGGCGCCGCGTCTCGGCGGCGCTGGCGGGCTGGATCATCCCGGCCCTGCTGTCGTTGGGATATGCCGTGCTGATCGCCGTGTACTGGCACGACGCCAAGGGCGGCTTTTCCTCGCTCGATTCGGTGGCGGCGCTCTTCGCATCGAAGCCGCTGCTGCTAGCCGGCTGGGTCCACTACCTGGCCTTCGACCTCGTCCTCGGCAACTGGATCCTGCGCCGCTCGCAGGCGGAAGGCATCCCGCACTGGCTGATGCTGCCGGTGCTGCCGTTGACCTTCCTGTTCGGCCCGTTCGGCTTCGTGACCTATCTGCTGCTGGAGGCCTGCTTCCGCCTCGCACGCGAAGACCGCATCGCCCGCCTGCAGGCCCGCCTCCCGGCCTGGCTGCCCGATCTCGAACTGGAGCCGCGGCTCACCGCGGCGGCCTTCGCCATGCTCGCTTTGGCGGTCCCGACCGTCTTCGCCTGGCTGATCGACAGCAGGCAGTTCCAAGGGGTGGATACCTGGATCAAGCCGCTGAAATTCGAGCTCTCGGTCGCCTTCTATCTGCTGACGCTGGCGCTGTTCCTGCCGCTCGCCGGCGAGCGCTTTCGCGCCTCCTGGCTCGGGCGCTACATGGTCTGGCCGGTGATCGTGCCGATCGTTCTCGAGGTTCTCTACATCGCCTGGCGCGCCTCGCGCGTGGAAGCCTCGCACTACAATCGCGACGACTGGACCGGCATCGCGCTCTACAGCCTGATGGGCGTCGGCGCGGTGATGTTCACGATCGCGCCGGGCTTCCTCGCCTACGGCCTCGCCCGCCGCGACGCCGCCCCCATGCCGGAGGTCGTGCGCTGGTCGCTGATCGCCGGGCTCGCCCTGACCTGCGTTTTCGGCCTCGCCAGCGGCGCGATCCTCAGCGCCAGTGCGACCGGGCACTATGTCGGCATCATCCCCGACGCGCACCGGACGCTCCCCTTCTTCGGCTGGTCGCTGACGATCGGGGATCTGCGCATCGCCCATTTCCTCGGCCTGCACGCCTTGCAGATCATCCCGGCGATCGGCGTGGCTCTCTGGTTTGCGACGCGGCAGAGCCGAGCCGGGCTCGTCGCGCTCGGCACGGTCTCCGCCGCCTATGCCGCCGTCACCGCGACCGCGCTCGTCGCGGCGCTGCAGGCACGCCCGCTGCTCGGGCTCGGCTGAGCCTGCTACGCCTCGGCTGAATCGGAAGCGAGCGCGAGGTCTTCCGCGGCCGGCTCATAGCGCAGCAGGTCGCCCGGCTGGCAGTCGAGCACCGCACAGATCCGCGTCAGCGTATCGAAGCGCATGCCGCGGACCTTGCCGGACTTCAGTTGCGAGACCTGCTGCTCAGTCAGCCCGATGCGCTGGGCCAGTTCCTTCGAGCGCATCTTGCGACGCGCCAGCATGACATCGAGTTCGACGACGATCGGCATCGCCCAACTCCTACACGAAACTCTGATTCTCGTCCGCGAGCCGAACCGCCTCCTTGAGCACCAGCCCGAAGGCGACCAGCGCGGCTCCCGCCGCCAGCACGCCGAAAGTCCCAGGATCGAGCGTGATCGCCAGTTGCTTCTGGCCTGACGGGTTGTCGAAGGTCAGTGCCACACTCTGCAAGCCGCGCGTCAAAGGCGTCGCCACGCCCATCGCCGTCAGAAGCCAGCCGACGCGCGTCAGCCGCTGCGCGTTCTCTTCCTCCAGCACCTGGCCGCGGCCGAAGCGACCGAACAGGCTGGCGAGCCGCAGCATCGCCGCGACGAACAGGCCGGCGGGCACGAGGCCGATGGTGAGGGCGATCCAGTAGCCGCGCTCCGATAGCGGGCCGATCGGGGCACTGACGCCGACCGTGCCGCGGGCATAGACGGCGAGCTGCTCAGGATCGCGCCAGAGCCAGACCGTGCCGATGGCCATCAACGCGGCCGCCGCGACGCACAGGATGCGTGCCACCGTGCTGACACGGCGCAACCGCGCCATGGCGGACCGGCCCTGAATCGAGTTTGCAAGGGACGACATATCGTTTCACTCCGCGATTGACAAAATTAAACTAAGAGATGAATTTATAAATGTCAAAGCCATTTCCCACGGGAAACCCGATGCGCACCGCCCTGCCCGCTACAGTCCTGGTTTGCGGCCTTCTCGCCGGCTGCGGGCACGTACCGCTGACCTCGCTGCCGAAGCTGTCCAAGATCGACATGAAGACCACCGATCTCGCCCAGTTGCGCGCCGGCATCAGCCTGCCGGCCGACATCCGCACGCTTCCCGGCGGCGTCACCATGACGCTAGTCGCCCTCCCGAAGGATGGGGGCCGGCATGAGCGCAAGGTCGTGCTGGAGGAGGTGCGCGATGCGGTGGGGCTGGCGAAGCTGCCAACGATGGCTTCACCGGGACGCCGCTTCATCGTGTTCAGGCTGAGCCCGAGCGACGCGGCGCGGCTCAGCGCCTTCCGTGAGGAGATGTTCGCCGGACCGCAGAACAGCGGCAATCGCGGCAGCCTGGCGCTCGGCACCGACAAGGCCTGCCGGCTCGGCGAGCTCTCGGGCAAGCCGATCACGATGACCGGCTATCTCAAGACCTCGGAGACGCAGGACTATGTTCTGCTGATGCGCGATTTCGACCTGAAGGAAGCGGTCCGACAAGTCGATCCCAAGGTCGACCTGGCCACCGCGATCCCGCCCTGCGACACAATGCCTGAAGCCAAGCTCAGCGGCTCTCCCGCCGCGCCATGAAGGCGAGCTTCTCGAACAGCGAGACGTCCTGCTCGTTCTTGAGCAGCGCGCCGTGCAGCGGCGGGATCAGCTTGCGCGGATCGCGCTCGCGCAGCACCTCGGGACCGATATCGTCGGCCACCAGCAGCTTCAGCCAGTCGAGCAGTTCGGAGGTCGAGGGCTTCTTCTTGATGCCGGGCACCTCGCGCACCTCGAAGAACAGGCGCAGCGCCTCCTCCATCAAGCGCTTCTTGATGCCGGGGAAGTGGACCTCGACGATTCTCTGCATCGTCTCGGCGTCGGGGAAGCGGATGTAGTGGAAGAAACAGCGGCGCAGGAAGGCGTCCGGCAATTCCTTCTCGTTGTTCGAGGTGATGATCATCACCGGCCGCTGCGCCGCGCGGATGGTCTCGCCGGTCTCGTAGACATGAAACTCCATGCGGTCGAGCTCGAGCAGGAGGTCGTTCGGGAACTCGATGTCGGCCTTGTCGATCTCGTCGATCAGCAGCACCGGGCGCACCGGCGAGACGAAGGCCTCCCAGAGCTTGCCGCGCTTGATGTAGTTGGCGATGTCGGAGACGCGGGCATCGCCGAGCTGGCTGTCGCGCAGGCGGCTGACCGCGTCGTATTCATAGAGCCCCTGCTGCGCCTTGGTGGTCGACTTGACGTGCCAGGTCAGCAGCGGCGCGCCGAGCGCAGCGGCGATCTCCTCGGCCAGCACGGTCTTTCCGGTGCCGGGCTCGCCCTTGACGAGGAGGGGGCGCTCCAGCCGGATCGCGGCATTGACCGCGACGGTCAGGTCCTCGGTGGCGACATAGGAGGCGGTGCCAGTAAAGCGCATGCGGAACCCTTCGCGTGGCGAGATCGCGGCCATGCTGCCGCCGCGAATGGCATCGTGATTAGAGGTCAGCCGGCGGCGGGGCAAGTTTTCGTCAGCCCGATGCGTGATTTGGTTTGTGTTGCAAGGCCCTGGGACGCAAAGCTGAGAGATCAGCAGCTTCGCTTGATTCTTCGAGGGTGACGTGGCCGGGACGATCGATCCTTCCGCCTATCGCGACGCCGTGGTCGTGCTCGCCACGGCCGGCGTGATCGTGCCCTTCGCCAAGCGTTTTCGCGTCAATTCCGTCGTCGCCTTCATGGCCTGCGGCGCCCTGCTCGGCCCCTACGGCCTCGGCGGCCTCGTCGCCAAGATCCCCATCCTCAGCACGGTCACCGTATCGAGCGCGGAGGCGCTCGCCGGCCCGGCCGAGCTCGGCGTCGCCTTCCTGCTCTTCGTCATCGGGCTGGAATTGTCCTATGAGCGCCTCAAGACCATGCGCCGGCTGGTCTTCGGCCTCGGCCTCGGCCAGGTCGCATTCTCGGCCACCGCGATCAGCGCCATCGCCTATGCCTTCGGGCAACCGGCTGCCGCTGCCCTGCTGATCGGCACGGCGCTCGCCTTGTCCTCGACCGCGATGGTCGTCGAACTGCTCTCCGCCCATCGCCGCATCACCTCCTCGGCCGGCCGGTCGAGCTTCGCCATCCTGCTCTGCCAGGACCTCGCAGTGATCCCGCTGCTTTTCCTGGTCAGCGTGCTCGGGGCGCAGAACGGCGGCTCGCTGCTCGCCGGCCTGACCCAGGCGCTGCTGCAGGCCATCGCGGCGGTCGCCGCGATCATCGTCATCGGCCGCCTCGCCATGCGCCCGCTCTTCCGCCTGGTCGCCTCGACCGATTCCTCCGAGAGCTTCATGGCCGCGACGCTTCTGGTCGCGCTCGGCACCGGATTGATCGCGGCCGGGGCTGGCCTCTCCATGGGGCTCGGCGCCTTCATCGCGGGGTTGTTGCTGGCGGAAACCGAGTATCGCCGCGCCATCGAGGTGACGATCGAGCCGTTCAAGTCGCTGCTGATCGGCGTCTTCTTCCTGACCGTCGGCATGAGCGTGAACCCGGCGGCGCTGGCGGCCCAGCCGGTCGCGATCTTCGGCATCGCCGCCGGCCTCTTCCTCGCCAAGGTCGCGATCACCTTCCTGCTCGCCCGCTACTTCAAGCTCTCGCTGCCGACCGCGCTCGAAACCGCGATCATGGTCGGCCCCGGCGGCGAGTTCGCCTTCGTGCTGCTGACCGCTTCGGTCGCGGCCAAGCTGGTCGACCAGAAGGCCGCCTCGCTCGTGCTCGCCGGCGTCTCGCTGACCATGATCTTCCTGCCGCTCGCCGCCCGCATGGCGCGGACACTGTCGGCCCGCCTCGCCCCGCCGGTGAAGCTGCCCGATGAAGCCAGCATCCTGCCGCCGGACGACCATGCCCCGCGCGCCATCGTGGTCGGCCTCGGCCGCGTCGGACGGCTGGTCGGCGAGATGCTCTCGCAGCACAAGGTGCCCTACATCACCGTCGACGCCGACGCCGCCCTGGTCTCGACGCAACGCCGGGCCGGCCGCCCCGCCTTCTACGGCAACGCCACGAGGCCTGACTTCCTGCGGCTCTGCGGCCTGGAGGAAGCGACAGCCCTGATCGTCACCATCGACAATCCCCGTGCCGTCGACGAGATCGTCGAAGCGGCGCGCGGCATGCGGCCGGACCTCGTCATCGTCGCCCGCGCCCGCGACGCCAAGCATGCCAGGCATCTCTACGAGATCGGCGTCAACGATGCCGTGCCTGAGACGATCGAGGCCAGCCTGCAATTGTCGGAAGCGGCGCTGGTCGGGCTCGGCGTGCCGATGGGCCTCGTCATCGCCTCGGTGCACCAGCGCCGCGACGATTTCCGCAGCGAGCTCAAGCCGGCGAGCGCACCGCAGCCGGCGCTGCCGCGTCATGCTCGTTCGCGGAGGCTGTGAAGGGACTGGAACTTGCTGTGAAGCAAATGAAGCCCTCATCCTTCGAGACGCAGCCATAGGCTGCGTCTCGAAGGATGAGGGCTGAGAGAGACTTCCGGGCTCTACGCGAACTCCTTCCGCTCTGCCGGCTCCAGCCGCACGGAGAGCGTGTTCGAGACGGGCGCCAGTTCGGCCCGCGTCGCCTTGCCCGCCGCAGCGGCAGCCTGCATCGCCCGGCGCATATGGCCGTAGAACTGCTCGGCGCTGCTGTGCCAGCTATGGCGCTGGGCGAGTTCGAGCCCGGCCTCGCGCGGCAGGCGCAGGGCCGAGAGCGCCGCCTGGCGCAGATCCTCGTGCAGCACGGCAGCCTCGCTGCCGGCGAAAACGTCGCTCGGCCCCTGAACCGGAAAGGCGGCGACCGGCAGCCCGCTCGCAGCAGCTTCCAGCAGCACGATGCCGAAGGTGTCGGTCAGGCTCGGGAAGACGAAGACGTCGGACGAGGCATAGATCGAAGCGAGGTCCTCGCCCTCGCGCGCCCCGAGGAAATGCGCGTCGGGGAAGGCGCGCTTGAGGTCGGCACGGGCCGGCCCGTCGCCGACCACGACCTTGCTTCCGGGCAGGCGCAGCGACAGGAAGGCCTCGAGGTTCTTCTCGACCGCGACGCGGCCGACGCTGAGGAAGATCGGCCGCGGCAGATCGAGCACGCTTTCGGGGCGCGGGTGGAACAATGAGAGGTCGACACCCCGGCCCCAGCGCAGGATGTGTTCGAAGCCATGCGCACGCAGCTCGGCCTCGACAGTGGCGGTCGAGACCATCACGCCGGCCGCCGGCCCGTGGAAGCGGCGCAGGAAGCGATAGCTCCAGCTTTCCGGGATCGGCCAGCGCGCCGCGACATATTGCGGGAAGCGGGTGTGGTAGCTCGTGGTGAAGGTCCGTTTTTGGGCGAGGCAGACCGCGCGCGTCAGCCAGCCGATCGGTCCTTCGGTCGCGATATGGATGTGGTCAGGCCCGAATTCAGCGATGCGCCGGGCGATATGTCGGCGCGTCGCCAGCGCGATGCGGATATCGGGGTAGGACGGCAGGCCGACCTGCCAGAAGCCTTCCGGCGTCAGCATCTGCGGGGTGACGCCGAACTCCGGCGCCGCCTCGACCATGCGCTCCAGCGAGCGCACGACGCCGTTGATCTGCGGGCGCCAGGCGTCCGTCGCGATCAGGACGCGCATCACGCGGCCTCGACGAGGCTCGGCATTGGGGTTGGCCGCGCCGCGGGAACAGCCGGCTTCTCGCCCTTCAGCCGGTGCTGCGGCCAGCGCACGATCTCGAAGCGGCCATCGTCGTGCTCGACCACAGCCGTGCAGCTTTCGACCCAGTCGCCGGTGTTGATATAGGTCAGCCCGTCGATGTCGCGCTGGGCGGCGTGGTGGATATGGCCGCAGATCACGCCATCTGCCTTGTGCCGGCGCGCCTCGTCGGCGAGGCACTGCTCGAACTCGCCGATATAGTTCACGGCGTTCTTGACCTTGTGCTTCGCCCAGGCCGAGAGCGACCAGTGCGGCAGGCGAAGGACCCGGCGCACCTTGTTGATGCCGTGATTGAGGAAGAGCGCGATCGTGTAGGCCCAGTCGCCGAGCAGCGCGAGCCATTTGGCGTTGCGCACCACGAGGTCGAACAGGTCGCCATGGATGACCAGCATGCGCTTGCCGTCGGCGGTCTCGTGGACGATGTCGTCGACCAGCGTGATGCCGCCGAACTGCAGGCCGGTATAGTCGCGCAGGAAATCGTCGTGATTGCCGGTGACGTAGATCAGCTTCGAGCCCTTGCGCACCTTGCGCAGCAGCTTCTGCACCACGTCGTTATGCGCCTGCGGAAAGTACCAGCCACTTTTCAGCCGCCAGCCGTCGATGATGTCGCCGACCAGATAGATCGTCGGGGCGTCATAGGCGCGCAGGAACTCCAGCACCAGATCCGCCTGGGCCCCGCGCGTGCCCAGATGCAGGTCGGATATGAAGATGCTGCGAACCTGCTTGGCGTCGCTGTCGTCGCTCATGCTCGCCAGTCCAACTGTTGCGATGCCTGCGGCGTGTGTCTGATTTGCACTACGCTTTGATGACGCGGCGGCGAAACCGTGCTTTGCCTGCCTGCACAGGAACGGACCTTTCCGGGAGACGACCATGGATCTGGGTATTGCCGGCCGCACGGCCATCGTTTGCGCCTCGAGCAAGGGGCTGGGTCGCGGCTGCGCGCAGGCGCTGGCCGAAGCGGGCTGCACCGTCGTCGTCAACGGCCGTGACGCCGCGACGCTTGAGGACACCGCGGCCGCGATTCGTGCCAGCACCGGCGCGACCGTGATCGCCGTCGTCGCCGACGTCGGAACCAAGGCCGGCCAGGATGCCCTGCTCGCCGCCGCGCCCAACCCCGACATCCTCGTCAACAACAATGGCGGCCCGCCGCCCAAGCCGTTCCGCGAAGTGACGCGCGAGGGACTGCTCGAAGGCGTGGCGCAGAACATGGCGACGCCGCTGGAGCTGGTGCAGCGCGTCGTCGACGGCATGATCGAGCGGCGCTTCGGCCGCATCGTCAACATCACCTCGGCGAGCGTGCTGACCCCGCTGACCGGGCTCGACGTCTCCTCAGCCGCCCGCGCCGGCCTGACCGCCTTCCTCGCCGGCGTGGCGCGCGAGATCGCGCATGCCAACGTCACCATCAACAACATCCTGCCCGGCGTGTTCGACACCGACCGGATCAAGACCGCGACGAACAAGGTCGCCGAGATGCAGGGCATCAGCATCGAGGAAGCGACGAAGCGGCGGCTCGCCGCCGTCCCGGCCGGCCGCCTCGGCACGCCTGACGAGTTCGGCAAGCTCTGCGCCTTCATCGCCAGCGCCCATGCCGGCTACATCACCGGCCAGAACTTCCTGATCGACGGCGGCTCGTTCCGGGCGAATTTCTGACGCAGCCGCAAACCGGCCGGGCGGCGCCAGACGCAGCCCGGCCAACGCCCCCCAGCCTAGGCCCACCATGACCATCGCCTATCGCCGCGCCGCCCCCGACGACACGCCCGCCTGCATCGTGCTGCGTGGCATGACGCGAGAGAACGCCTTCTCGGTCGAACGGCTCGCGGCGCTCGGCATCACGCTCGAAAGCTGGCGCGCCGCCATCGCCGACGGCAGCTTGCCGGGCCATGTCGCGACCGAAGACGGCAGGATCGTCGGCTATTGCTTCGGCGAACGCGAGACCGGCGAGATCGCCGTGCTGGCGCTGCTGCCGAGCCATGAGGGCCAGGGCGTCGGCAGGACGCTGCTGAACCTTGTCGTCGCCGATTTCAAGGCTTTCGGCTTTGCCAGGCTTTTCCTGAGCTGCTCCGCCGACCCGGCCTCGCGCTCCTATGGCTTCTATCGGCATCTGAGCTGGCGCTCGACCGGCAGCTTCGACGATCGTGGCGACGAGATCCTCGAATACCGCCTCGCTTGATCGTTCTGGACGGCCTCCCGCACCGCGCCGGTCCGACTTGCAAGATCGGTGCTTGGAACGGCCACAAGCTCGTGGTCTAAGGACTGGACGTCTTGCACAAGACCTCCAGTCCTCGCGCCCGACCTGTCCCCTTGTCACCGCTCCTCGGCATCAGCCTCAAGCTGCTCTCGGCCCTGTCGTTCACGCTGATGTCGGCCGGCATCAAGACGCTGGCCTCGCGCTATCCGACCGGCGAGCTCGTTTTCTTCCGCTCTTTCTTCGCGCTGATCCCACTGATCATCTGGCTTGCCTGGCGCCATGAGTTCCCCGAGGCGCTCAAGACCAGCAATCTGCGCGGCCATCTCAAGCGTGGCGTCATCGGCTCGACCGGCATGTTCCTCGGCTTCGCCGCGCTGCATCTGCTGCCGCTCTCCGACGCGGTCGCGATCGGCTATGCCGCGCCGTTGATCGTAGTGGTGCTCGCGGCGCTGATCCTGAAGGAACGCGTGCGCGTCTATCGCTGGACCGCCGTCGCCGTCGGCTTCCTCGGCGTGCTCCTGATGCTCTCGCCGCATATGGGCGTGCAGGCCTTCGGGCACGGGCTCTCGGGCGGCCCTGCGATCGGCGCCCTGCTCGCGCTCGCCGGCGCCTTCTGCTCCGCTTTCGCCTCGATCGAGGTGCGGCTGCTGACCCATACCGAGAAGACCGGCGCCATCGTCTTCTACTTCATGACGCTGACCTCGCTGCTCGGCCTGCTGACGCTGGCGCTCGGCTGGACGGTGCCCGACCTGAAGGATTTCATCCTGCTCGTCACCATCGGCGTGCTCGGCGGCCTCGGCCAGATGCTGCTGGTCCAGGCCTATCGCTATGGCGACGCCTCGCTGATCGCGCCCTTCGAGTACTCGACGATGATCTGGGCGACGGCGCTCGGCTGGTTCGTCTTCGGCGAATGGCCGGTGCTGGCCGTGCTCCTGGGCTCGCTGATCGTGATCGCCTCCGGCATCTACGTCATCCTGCGCGAGCAGCAACTCGGCCTGCTCAAGAAGGAGACGCGCGAGGCCGGTCCGTCCCGCTCCGTCTGACGCCCTCGACTTGCCGCTTGGAGCGATCCGGGGCATTGTCCGCTAGGACAAACAATCGTTCTCTATCCCAAACGGATCGGGCGCGACGGCAGGCAAGAGCGCAATGGGTATCGAAACCAGGGAACGTGGCGGGCGCGAGCTGGAATCCGGCGCACAGGTGATCTCCGGCCAGCTCGGCAAGACGATCCAGCGGCTGCGCAAGGCCTATAATCTGTCGCTTTCGGAACTGGCCGAGCAGTCCGGCGTCGCCAAGTCGATCATCAGCCAGATCGAGCGCAACGAGACCAATCCGACGCTGGCGACGATCTGGCGGCTGTCTCAGGCGCTCGACGTCTCGATCGAGCGCGTGCTCTCGACCAATGAGGAAGAGGCCTTCATCGAGAAGATCGCCCGGCCCGACACGCCGATCCTGGTCTCGGAGGACGGCAAGCTGCGCCTCGCCATCATCGGCTGGATCAAGACCGTCGAATGGCTGCAATGGTACGAGGTCAGCGCCGAGCCCGGCGGCGAGCTCGATTCCGAAGGCCATCAGCGCGGCTCGATCGAATCGCTCTCGGTCAGCGCCGGCGAGTTCGAGGTCGAGGTCGGCGGCATCACCCAGCGCGCCAAGGCCGGCGAGACCCTGCGCTATCGCTGCGACCGTCAGCACATCGTCCGCTGCGTCAGTGGCCAGCCGGGCACGGCCCTGATGGTCTGTATCCTCAAGGCAGCAGTGATGGATTGAAGGCTGGGTTCGCCTCTGCCGGAACTTTGCTTGCAGCGAATCCCAACAGAGACTATATTTTGCCTCAAGTGATATGAGGCAAGAGTCATGGTGTCTTATGAGGCAATGGCCCGCGTGCTCGGCCTGCCCGGCGATGCCCGAGCAGCACGCACGCCGTTCGAGCTGATCTCGACGATCGAGAGCGGGCTTCCCGTAGCCGCGCTCGAGCGCGTCTCCCATCTGCTGTCGCCCAACGACGCCCAGTTCAAGTTCCGCTTCGTCCCCAAGGCCACCTATGAGCGGCGCAAGGCGGCGCATCGCCTGTCGGCCGAAGAGGGTACACGCTTGGCTCGGGTCGTCGGCGTCTGGGAACTGGCCCTCGATGTCTGGAAGACCGAGCAGGCCGCGCGAGACTTCCTATTCAGATCTCACGCCATGCTCGACGACCGGCGCCCGATCGATGTCGTCCTCCAGAACGAGATCGGCGGCGAATTGGTACGCGACGTTCTCGCCGGCCTGAAATACGGCAGCGCCGCGTGACGCCACAGCGGCTGGACCGGACGCTGACGGCCTACCGCATCGGCGATCCGGACGGCCTCTATCCGATCTTCGACGCGACCGGCTCCACCATCGCGCCCGGGCGCTGGAATACGGCCGGCAGCCCGGTGATCTACAGCAGCGAGCACTATTCAACCGCGCTGCTGGAGAAACTCGTGCGCGGCAGCGGCCACCTGCCGCCGAACCTGCACTTCGTCCGGATCAGCATCCCGCGCGGCGTCAGCTACGAGATCTTTTCGGTCCCTGCCCTGCCTGGCTGGGACACGATGCCCGCGACAGTCAGCAAACCCCATGGCGAGCGCTGGTGCCGGGACCGCCGCAGCGCGATCCTGCTGGTCCCGAGCGTCGTCGCGCGGCTCGACAGAAACGTCCTGATCAATCCGGCCCATCCCGACTTTGCCCTGATCGAAGCGAGCCTGCACGAGCCCGTGTTCTGGGACCGGCGCCTGTTTGGCTGATAGCCTTACCCGCCGGCCGCCTTCTGCGGCCGCGGCGGCCCCTGCACCGCCGGCAGCGACTTCAGGTACTCCGCCATAGCCAGCCGGTCGGCATCCGACAGCTGCGCCATGTTACGCACAACCGCGGCCATCGTGCCGCCGACGCTGTCGAAGCTCGGTGTGAAGCCGCTCTTCAGCAGTTCGGCGATCTCGGACTTCGACCACTTGCCGAGCCCGTCCTCGGCCTGGGTGATGTTCGGCACCCAGCCCCTGCCTTCCGGGTCCGGCCCGCCGGCAAAGCGCGTCGCCTGGACGATGGCGCCGAACTGGTTGCGGCTGGAATGGCATTCGGCGCAGTGGCCCGGCCCGTTCACCAGATAGGCGCCGCGATTCCATTCCTCGCTCTTGCTGGGATCGGCTTTGAACGGCGTCCCGTCGAAGAACAGCAGCTTCCAGCCGCCGACAGCGCGGCGGATGTTGAAGGGGAAGCCGAGCTCATGGCCGGGCGCCCTGCCCTCCACCGACGGCAGCGTGCGGATATAGGCGAGGAGATCGGCCACCGCCTTGGCCGGCATCAGGCGGTAGGAGGTGTAGGGAAAGGCCGGGTAATAGTGCTGGCCCGAGGGCGCGACGCCGGCGGTCATCGCCTGAATGAAGTCGGCCGTGCCCCAGTTGCCGATGCCGTCGCGCGTATGCGGCGAGATGTTCGGCACATGGAACTTGCCGAAGGGCGAGTCCAACACGAGCCCACCACCGAGCCTGGTCTTGTCGTCCTGGCCGGGCGTTGCATGGCATGAGGCGCAGCCGCCGGCGGCGAACAGGAGCTTGCCGTTCTCGATGTCCGGCGCCGGCAGCGTGCCGACCTCCGGCCCTGGCGAGACCACGCGCGGATCGGTGAGGACGAAGAAGCCGGCGATGCCGAGCGCGACGAAGACCAGAAGCGTGATCAGCAGGCGGCGCATCGGTTCCTCATCAAGTTGCCCGTCGTGCCCAACGCATTCTTGGCCAATAAAGTTCAGTCGGGAAAGCCCGCCGAGGCGGAAATAGGCTCACGCATCATGAAAAATACGAGCCGTCATTTCGGCTGGAGCGAAGCGAAACGCCGGAATCCATCATAGAGCTCGGTGCTCTACGATGGATTCCAGAGCTGCGCCGCTTCGCGGCTTGTCCGGAATGACGGCTATGAGAACCGACTGAAGGCTGCCGGTCACTTCTTGATGCGATAGGCCTCGTGGCAGCCGCCGCAGTTCTTGGTGGCGTCGCCGAAGGCGGTGCGGAAGCCGGCGAGATCGGTCGCGGTCGCGCCCTTCGCGGCATCGGCCTCGAACTTGGCGAAGGCGGCCTTGAAGCCGGCCTGGTCTTCCCAGATCTTCGGCGCCGCCGTGGTCTCGCCACCGGTCTTGGTATTCTCGGGATAGAGGGCCGGCATCTTCTTGGCAGCCTCGCCATAGGCCTTGAACACCGCCTGCGCCTTGGCGGCATCGAACGGCGCCTCGCCCTTGGCCATCGCCGCGCCCTCGCGCGTCGCGGCGCCGACGGCCTTCATGGCATCGCGCCGCTCGGCGATCGGATTAGCCTGAGCCAGAACGGCGGAGACGCCGACGGCGAGGCCGAGGGCGACGAAAGCAGTGCGAAGCATGCGTGGGAATCCTCCGGAAGGCAGCGCCGGACCCGGCGCTGTTTTGAACTCTTCCAGATCAACGCAGGCACACGACAGCGCCAAGTCGCATTGTCGTGAAGTTCATTGCAAAATCGCAATGAGATCCTTGCGTCAGAGCGGATACCCCGCCGCCCGCAGCGTTGCGAACACCTTGGCCGGGGTCGCCGGCATGTCGATCGCCTTGATGCCGGCGGCGCGGTTCAATGCATCAACCATGGCGTTCATCACCGCCGGGCAGGCGCCGATCGCCCCCGCCTCGCCCGCACCCTTCACCCCGATCGCGTTCGTCACGCAAGGCACATTGCGCGTCTCGAAATGGAAGTTCGGGATGTCGATCGCGCGCGGCAGGGCATAATCCATGAAGGTCGCGGTCAGCATCTGGCCGGAAGAATCGAAGCGGATCTCCTCCATCAGCGCTTGGCCGATGCCTTGCGCCGCGCCGCCATGGACCTGGCCCTGCAGCATGATCGGGTTCAGCGTCACGCCGAAATCGTCGACTACGACATAGTTCTGGATCTCGGTGCCGCCGGTCGCCGGATCGACTTCCAATTCGACGACATGCGTGCCGTTCGGATAGGTCGCCTCCGGCGGCGTCCAGCTCTGGTGGACGCTGAGCTGCTCGGCCTTGGCGCCAGGCAGATTGGCGATCGCCTTGAGGTCGAGCTGCTTGTCGGTGCCGACGACGCGCACGGCGCCGTCGACGATCTCGAGGTCGCCGGGAGCAGCTTCGAGTGCGTCCGAGGCGATGCTCTTCAGATTGTCGGCGAGGATGCCGGTCGCCGCGTTGAGAGCTGCGCCGCCGACCGGGATCGAGCGCGAGCCGCCGGTGCCGGAGCCGGTCGCGATCCGATCGGTATCGCCCTGGACGACCTTGATGCGGTCGAGCGGGATGTCGAGATGCTGGGCGACGAGCTGAGAATAGGCGGTCTCATGCCCCTGCCCGTTCGACTGGGTGCCGATCAGCACGGTGACGGTGCCGTCCTTCTCCAGGATCACGGTCGAGCTCTCCGGCCCGCCGCCGCCGCAGGCCTCGATATAGCAGGCGAGCCCGATTCCGCGGATCTTGCCGGCCTTCTGCGAGGCCTTCAGCCGGCTCTTGAAGCCCTTCCAGTCCGCCACCTCCATGGCGCGGCGCATATGGCCTTCGAACTCGCCGGAATCGTAGACCGGGCCGGTCTGCGTCTTGTGGGGCATCTCCCCTGGCTTGACGAAGTTGAGGGCGCGCACCGCATCCGGCGTCTTGCCGGTCTCGCGCGCGATCGCATCGACCAGCCGCTCGATCAGATAGGCGGCTTCAGGCCGCCCGGCGCCGCGATAGGCGTCGACCGGGGTGGTGTTGGTGAAGACGCCGCGGAAGCGGACATGAACCGCCGGGATATTGTAGCAACCCGGCGTCATCGTCGTGCCGACCCAGGGGATGAAGGGCCCATATTGCGAGAGATAGGCGCCCATGTCGGCGGCGAGGTCGACCTTGAGGCCGACGAACTTGCCGCGCTTGTCGAGCGCCATCGTCGCGGTGCTGAGATTGGCGCGGCCATGGGTGTCGGCGAGGAAGTGCTCGGTCCGGTCGGCGACCCAGCGCACCGGCCGCTTCAGCTTTTCGGCCGCGACCATCGTCAGCGGGTATTCGCGGTACATGAAGATCTTGGTGCCGAAGCCGCCGCCGACATCGGGGGTGATCACCCGGATGCGCGACTGCGGGACCTTGAGGATGTAGTCGGCCAGGATCTCGCGCGTGCCGTGGCTGCCCTGGCTGCCGAGCGTCAGGGTCCAGCGCTTGGTCGCCTTATCGTATTCGGCGATGCAGGCGCGCGTCTCCATGTAGTTGGAGGCGAGGCGATTGTTGACGATGGTGACCGAGACTGTCCGGTCAGCCTTGGCGAAGGCGTCTTCCGTTTTCTTGCGGTTGCCCTGCTCCGCCTCGAAGGCGACATTGCCGGCCCGGTCCGGCCAGACCTGCGGCGCCCCGTTCTCCAGCGCCTCAGCGATGCCGGTGATCGAGGGCAGCGTCTCGAACTCGATCTCGATCGCTTCGGCCGCGTCGCGCGCCTGGTCGAGCGTCTCGGCGACGATGAAGGCGATGGCTTCGCCGACATGGCGCACCGTATCGACCGGCAGCACCGGCACCGGGTTCGGCTTCACGTCTTTGCCGTCGATGTCCTTGATCAGCCCCTTGCAGGGGATGTCGCCGAGATGGGCGACATCCTCGCCGGTCAGGATCAGCTTGACGCCCTTGCGCTTAAGCGCTGCCTGCTTGTCGACGATCTTGAACGTCGCATGCGCATGCGGCGAGCGCAGTACATAGGCGTGCAACGCCCCCTCGACGGCGGTGTCGTCGGTATAGCGGCCGGTGCCGGTGGTGAGGCGCTGATCCTCGACCCGCCGCACCGGCTGGCCCATCCCGAATTTCATCGGACGCATCGGCAAACTTCCTTCGGATCACTCGAATGAGAAAGACTGGCGCAGGATCACCGCGCCGTCACCCCGGTTCCCATGGAGGGGCCGGGATGCGCTGCGTGCAGGCTTCCGGCCAGCGGACGCTGCGAAGAGTATCTAGGGTGCGCCGGGCTCTTGTCGATACGCGTCGGCCGATTTCACCCACACCATCTTTCCGGCCGCGGCGAAGCGGAGCGCCGGAAACCATCGTCGGCTCGACGCTCTGCGATGGATTGCGGGACCGCGCGCCTTTGGCGCTTGTCCGGAATGACGGCGGTGTTGGATTGGACAGGGTCCCGGCGCCCTTACTCCGCCGCCTGGGCATGCATGCGGCTGCCGCGGGCGACCAGCTTGTTGAGCGCGGCGAGATAGGCCTTGCACGACGAGACCAGCGTGTCCGGATCGGCGCCGCGGCCGGTCACCGCCGCACCGTTCTGGCCGAGGCGCACGGTGACTTCCGCCTGCGCGTCGGTGCCTTCGGTGACGGCGTGGACGTCGTAGAGCTCCAGCACCGCCTCGTGCGGGACCAGTGCCTTGACCGCGTTGAACACTGCGTCGATCGGCCCGTTGCCCTCGGCCTCCTCAGCCACGACGCGGCCGTCGATGTCCAGCTTCAGCATGGCGCGCTGCGGGCCGCGCGTGCCGGCGATCACCGTCAGCGAGACCAGCTTCACGCGGTCATGGGCAGTGGCGAGGTTCTCGTCGACCAGCGCCTCGATATCCTCGTCATAGACATGCTTCTTGCGGTCGGCGAGCGCCTTGAAGCGGGTGAAGGCGTCCTCCAGCTGGTTGTCGCCGAGCGTGTAGCCCATCTCGGTCAGCTTCGAGCGGAAGGCGGCGCGGCCGGAATGCTTGCCCATCACCAGCGAGGTCTTGGTCACGCCGACCGAGGCCGGAGTCATGATCTCGTAGGTCTGCTGGTGCTTCAGCATGCCGTCCTGGTGGATGCCGCTTTCATGAGCAAAAGCGTTCCGGCCGACGATCGCCTTGTTGTACTGCACCGGGAAAGAGCAGGCGCTCGAGACCGCCTTCGAGGCGCGCATCAGATAGGTCGAGTCGATGCCGGTGTCGTAGGGCATCACGTCGCCGCGCACCCGCAGCGCCATCACGATCTCCTCAAGCGCCGCATTGCCGGCGCGCTCGCCGATGCCGTTGATCGTGCACTCGACCTGGCGCGCCCCGCCCTCGATCGCCGCCAGCGAATTGGCGACGGCGAGGCCCAGATCATTGTGGCAATGCGCCGAGAAGATCGCCTTGTCGGCATTGGGTACGCGCTCGTGCACCGCCTTGAACATGGCGCGGTACTCGTCCGGCGTGGCGTAGCCGACCGTGTCGGGCAGGTTGATCGTGGTCGCGCCGGCTTTGATCGCGGTCTCGACCGCCCGGCAGAGATAGTCGATCGGGGTGCGGGTCGCATCCATGCCCGACCATTCGACGTCCTCGACCAGATTGCGCGCCTGCGTCACCGTCCGGGTGATGATCTCCAGCACCTCCTCCTCGCTCTTGCGCATCTGGTGCTGCAGATGGATCGGCGAGGTCGAGACGAAGGTGTGTATGCGCGGCCTGGCTGCATGGCGTACCGCCTCGCCGGCGCGGGCGATGTCGGCGGGAATGGCGCGCGCCAAGCCAGCCACAGTGGCGCGCTTGATCCGGGAAGCGATGGCCGAGACCGCCTCGAAATCGCCGTCCGAGGCGATCGGGAAGCCGGCCTCGATGATGTCGACGCCCATCGCGTCCAGCATGTCGGCGACCTCGAGCTTCTCCTCGAAGGTCATGGTCGCACCGGGGCATTGCTCGCCGTCACGCAAGGTGGTGTCGAAGATCAGGACGCGGTCCTTGACGGACACGGTATTGCTTGCATTGCTCATGGGCTTGTCCCTGGTCGGGGCGCGCCGCGTCTCGGTTTCGGGCTGGCGCGCGAGGTCTGAGGCTTGGTTCCCGTCATCCCCTGAGCGCCCAGGCACACGTGCCCGGCCGGCCCTCAGGGGCTGGTAAGAAGAAGCAGCTGACCAAGGAGCGAGGGAGCGCGCGACCGGACACACACGCCGGCCGTCCGCGCAGCAGCGCGGTTCAGGCTCTCGGCATGGGTGGCAGATGCGGCCACGAACGATCCTCTCGACGACTTGGGCTGTCTACCGGATCGGAGGATAGAAAGGCAAGGCCGAAAGGTCTTGAACGTTCGTGCATTGCTCGGCGAGACGCTCATCGCCTAGGCACCTCCCTTCCCCCTTGTGGATTCCTCTGCGAAACGCGGCTGAGGCCGATTGTTTGGGGTGCTGGTTTGGTGGGCGGTCTTCAGCGGCTGGCTTGGAGGGCTCGCAGTCGGCC
>NZ_FOKP01000043.1 GCF_900112185.1 Allobosea sp. CRIB-10
CGGGCTTGGTGTCCCTCAGGGCTGTCGGTCTTCCACCTGCCACCGCAACCGCTGGTATAGCAGATGAGGCAAAATGAGAGTTACAAGGTGTTCGGGAGAGACATCATGAGCCTGAACCCAATCACGCCACTCGCGTCACTGGTCAAACGGCCTACACCTCACCCTGCCCTCTCCTTACAGGAGAGGGTTCCCCGCGCCCTTGTCGGGGCTGTCCGGTTCCCGCAACCATGACCCTCGTTCTCGAACAATTGCTCAACGGCCTGCAGTTCGGCGTGATGCTGTTCCTGCTCGCGGCCGGGCTGACGCTGATCTTCGGCATCATGGGTGTGATCAACCTCGCCCATGGCTCGCTCTACATGGTCGGCGCCTATGCGGCGGCCTTCGCCGCGGCGCAGACCGGCTCGGTCATCATCGCCATCATTGCGGGGCTTGCGGCGGCAGCCCTGGTTGGCATGGCGATGGAGCTCTTCGTGCTGCGCCGGCTCTATGCCCGCGACCATCTCGACCAGGTGCTGGCGACCTTCGCGCTGATACTGATCTTCAATCAGAGCGTGACCCTTTTGTTCGGGCGCCAGCCGCTCTTCGTCTCGGTGCCATCCGTGCTCAATGGCTCGGTCCAGCTGCTGCCGGGGCTGACCTATCCGATATACCGGCTGATCATCATCGCCGTCGGCCTTCTCGTCGCGCTCGGGCTTTACCTCCTGATCAATCGCACCCGCATCGGCATGCTGGTCCGGGCCGGCGCGACGCATCGCGAGATGGTCCGCGCGCTCGGCGTCGACATCCGCCTGCTCTACACCGCCGTCTTCGGGTTAGGCGCCCTGCTCGCCGGCCTTGCCGGGTTGATGGCCGGGCCGATCCTTGCCGTCCAGGTCGGCATGGGAGAGCAGATCCTGATCATGACCTTCGTCGTCGTGGTGATCGGCGGCGTCGGCTCGATCCGCGGCGCCTTCTTCGGCGCGCTGCTCGTCGGCCTCGTCGATACGGTGCTGCGTGCCTTCCTGCCCGGCCTGCTGCGCCAGGTCATGGCCGGCTCGGAGGCCGATGCGCTCGGTGCCGGCCTCGCCTCGATGGGCATCTACATGCTGATGGCCGTGGTGCTGCTGGTGCGGCCCAAGGGACTCTTCCCCGCCAATGTCTGAGGACGCCATCACCCACACCGGCTCCCCCGCGCCGAGCACCGGCCGTGCACTGATGCTGCTCGCGCTGGCGCTCGGGCTGATCGCGCTGCCCTTCCTCGTCCAGGCGCTCGGCCAGCCGGCGCTGGTGCCGCTGGCGACCCGCGTGCTGATCTACGCGATCGCCGCCGCCAGCCTCAACCTCGCGCTCGGTTTCGGCGGGATGGTCTCGTTCGGCCACGCCGCCTTCTTCGGCGTCGGCGGCTATGTCGTCGGCATCCTCTACCGCAATTACGTCGACGACAGCCTCTTCCTCGGCCTGATCCCGGGCACGAGCCAGCTGCTGATCACGCTGCCGGCCGCGATCCTCGTCGGTGGGCTGCTCGCTTTGCTGATCGGCGCGCTGTCCCTGCGCACCAGCGGCGTGCAGTTCATCATGATCACGCTCGCCTTCGCGCAGATGCTGTTCTTCCTGTTCGTTTCGCTGAAAGCCTATGGCGGCGATGACGGCATGACGATCCGGCGCCGCAACGAGCTCTTCGGCCTCAACACCCGCGACGACATCACCTTCTATTTCATCTGCCTTGCCGTCGCCGCGCTGGTCTTCCTGGTGCTCTGGCGCATCGTCGGCTCGCGCTTCGGCATGGTGCTGGCCGGTATCCGCCAGAACGAGCGGCGCATGGCGGCGATCGGGATCGCGCCCTATCGCTATAAGCTCGCCGCCTTCGTCATCTCCGGCATGGGCACCGGCCTCGCCGGGGCGCTGATGGCGAATTATCTGCGCTTCGTCAGCCCGGACATGCTGCACTGGACCAAGTCGGGCGAGCTGATGATCATGGTCATCCTCGGCGGCGTCGGCACCCTGCTCGGCCCGCTCTTCGGCGCCGCCGCTCTCGTCATCCTCGAGACCGTGCTGACCTCCTGGACCGAACACTGGCAGCTCGTCCTCGGGCCGATTCTGCTGCTCGTCGTCCTGTTCACGCAAGGCGGGCTCAACGGGCTGTTCAGCCGTCTCGGAATCGGCAGGAGCGAGCGATGAGCCAGCCGCTTCTCAGTGTCCGCGGCCTGCGCAAGCGCTTCGGCGGGCTGATCGCCACCGACAATGTCGATCTCGACGTGGTCGAGGGCGAGATCCACGCGCTGATCGGCCCCAACGGCGCCGGCAAGACCACGCTATTGACCCAGCTTTTCGGCGAGCTCAGCCATGACGAAGGCGAGATCAGGCTGGAGGGCGAGCCGATCGATGCGCTGGCGACACCGCAGCGCGTCCAGCGCGGTCTCGCCCGCACCTTCCAGATCAACCAGCTGCTGCCCGATTTCAGCATGCTCGACAATGTCGCGCTCGCCGTACAGGCGCGGCAGGGTCACAGCTTCCGCTTCCTTGCCGATGCCCGCCGAGACAAGGGCCTGCGCCAGCGCGCCCGCGAGCATCTGACCACCGCCGGCCTCGCCCATCGCGCCGAGGTCAAGGTCGCCGATCTCTCGCATGGCGAGCAGAAGCAGCTCGAATTCGCCATCGCGCTCGCCTGCGAGCCGCGCCTGCTCCTGCTCGACGAGCCGATGGCGGGCTTAGGCCATGCCGAGAGCGAGCAGATGGTCGCGATGCTCTCCGGCTTGAAGGGCCGCGTCACCATGCTGCTGGTCGAGCACGACATGGACGCCGTCTTCGCGCTGGCCGACCGGATCTCGGTGCTGGTCTATGGCCGCATCATCGCCACCGGCACGGCGCAGGAGATCCGCGACAATCCCGACGTGCGCACCGCTTATCTCGGCGAGGGAGACGCCTGATGCTGAGCGTGCGCAACCTCCAGTCGGCGTATGGCGCCAGCCAGGTCCTGTTCGATGTCGGCCTCGACATCGGCGAGGGCGAGGTCGTCACGCTGCTCGGCCGCAATGGCATGGGCAAGACCACGACGGTGCGCTCGTTGATGGGGCTGTTATCACCCAAGGGCGGCGAGATCAGTTTCGACGGCCGCAAGCTCAAGGGCAACACGCCGGAGGCGATCGCCCGCTGCGGCATCGGGCTCGTGCCGGAGGGGCGGCAGGTCTTCCCGACGCTCACCGTGCGCGAGAACCTCGTCGCCACCGCCGCGAACCGGCTCGGGCGCTCCTCGCCCTGGACGTTGGAAAGGGTTTACTCCCTGTTCCCGCGCCTTGAGGAGCGCGCGGGACAGTCGGCCCGCACGCTCTCGGGCGGCGAGCAGCAGATGCTCGCGGTCGGCCGGGCGCTGATGACCAATCCGAAGCTCCTCATCCTCGACGAGGCGACCGAGGGGCTGGCGCCGGTGATCCGCGCCGAGATCTGGCGCTGCATCGAGGCGCTGAAGGCGCAGGGCCAGTCGATCCTGCTGATCGACAAGAACATTGCCGTGCTCAAGCGCCTCGCCGACCGGCACTACATCATCGAGAAGGGGCGCACGGTCTGGTCGGGCTCCAGCAGCGATCTCGCGGCCAATGCGGAACTGGTGCATCGCTATGTCGGCGTCTGAGAACGAGATCGTCGCGCGCAGCCTCGCGGCCGACCCCGTCGAGGCCCTGCGCGACACGCTGAGCGACATCCTCGTCGGCCTGGTTGCCGCCGGCTGCGGCCCACATCACCTGACTGGCATGGCGTGGGAGAGCTCCAACCCCGCCGCGTTCCATCTCTCGCGCTATACAGTCGAATTGGCCTATCGCGAGGTCTTCGCCGGCTTCCGGCCGCCGATCCGGCTGCGGCCCGGAACCGAAGCTGGCCTGACGGTCCGCGCCCGTTTCGCACCGCCGCAGCCGCTGCCGGACATTGAGGTCGACGGTTATCCGCTGCGCGAGCTCGGCCGGCAGTACAGCCCGCGCCTGCAGGCCGACATGACCGCGCTGTTTCGGCAATGGAGCCGCGAAGGGGCGGCCTTCCGCGCCGGCCATACCGGGCTCGACCTCGCCTATGGCCCAGGCCGCTTCGAGACGCTCGACCTTTATCGCCCAGCTGGTGTGCGGCGCGCTCCGATCTTCGTCTTCATCCATGGCGGCTACTGGCAGGCCTCCGACAAGCTCCAGCACGCGCAGTTCTCGCAGGGGCTGCTCGATGCCGGCTTCGCGGTCGCCCAGCCGAATTACGGGCTGGCACCGGATACACCGCTCGAAGCGAGCATCGGCCAGACCGTCGCAGCGCTGAACTTCCTCGTCCGCGAAGCCGATGAACTCGGGCTCGATCCTGCCGAGCTGCACATCAGTGGCCACTCCGCCGGCGGCCATCTGGCCGCGATGGCGCTGTGCGACCCTGCGTCGCCGTCGGTTGCCTCGGCGCTGCTGCTCTCCGGCCTCTACGATCTCAAGCCGCTCGGCCATCTGCCGATCGGGCGGCTGCTCGGTCTCGACGATGTCGAGCGTGCGACGCGCCTCAGCCCGCTCGGCCGGCCGCAGCCCACCGGCACCCGCCTCGCCTTTGCGGTCGGCGAAGGCGAAAGCGAGGCGTTCAAGCGGCAATCGGCGACGCTGGCCACGGCCTGGCAGGCGCCGGCGCCGCTGATCTGCCCTGGCCATCACTTCAGCATGCTCGATGGACTGAATGGCGGCGCGCTGCTCGACTTGTCCCTGCGGACGATGAAGAGCCGATGACGAGCTGCCACTCGTGGAACAGCGCCTCCTGCGCCACCCGTTACCCGCCCATCATCGCGCCGCCCTCCGCCAGGACGACTGAATCAGGACGTCACACCTCCGACAACGCCGACTGTTTCAATGGGATCGGCGCTTTGGACCCTACAGAGAGCAATCTCGCCATTTGTGAAGGTCAAACCTCAGAAGCGGCGTTGTCGTCGGCCCGCTCGGCAACGGCTGCGCGCATTTCGTCGGCAAAGTCGAGCGCGAGAGCGGACCGGAACCGGCCGCTCGCCCAGACCACGCCGATCTCGTAGAGGACGGCGGGCCGGAACGGCCGCACCACGACGCCGCGGCCGCTGAACTCGAAGGCAGTGAACGGGTCGACGATCGCCACGCCCGCTCCGGCGGCGACGAGCCCGCAGGCGATCATCGAGAGCGGCGTTTCCACGCGCGTCTGCCGCGTGATGCCGGCAGACGAGAAAATTGCGTCGATACGGTACCGCATCGGCGTGGTCTGCTCGAGCGAAACGAAAGGTTCTCCGATAAAATCCTCCGGCTCCAACACGGATTTCTCCGCCAGGCGATGGCCTTCGGGCAGGACCGCGGCACCCGGCACGGGCGTCAGCATGTCGACCTCGATATTGGGGAAATCGAGCGGGCCCTGCGCAAAGCCGACATCGCAAAAGCCGCTGGCGACCCATTCGACCACCTGCGAGGAGATGCTGCCATAGATGGCCGTCTCCAGCCCTGGCCTGTCCAGCATGAAGCGGCCGAGGATACGCGGCAGGAACCCGACATTGAAGGTCGGTAGCGCCGCGATCCTCAGCCGCCCGGACTGTCCTTCGCGCAGGTTCTTCGCCGCCCTTTCGATGCGCTCCAGTCCGACGAACTGGCGTTCAACCTCGCGGTAGAGCGACAAGGCCTCGCTGGTCGGCACGAGCCGCGTGCCGCGCTTCGCGAACAGTTTCAGGCCGAGTGAATATTGCAGGTCATGGATCAGGCGCGTCACCGCCGGCTGGCTGATGTGCAGGGCCTGAGCGGCGGCCGTCACCCCCCCGGTCACGATCACCGTTCGGAAAGCCTCGATCTGGCGTGGATTGAGCATCGTTCCCGTCCCCGCCAGAAACATAACATTTCGGTATGAATTGCGCGAATCATTCGATTTGACCAGTTCGAAACTTGCCCCGACCTTGGCGCATCACTCGAAAACGAGGAGGGGAAGCCATGAAATCGACCATCACATTTGCGCTCGTCGCCAGTACCGCTCTCGCCGGGACCGCTGCATTCGCTCAGCAGAAGACGCTCTACGTCGCCGGCTATGGCGGCTCCTATGAGCAGGTCATGCGCAAGGATGTCATCCCGGCCTTCGAGAAGCAGGCGAACGTCAAGGTCGAGTATGTCGCGGGAAATTCGACCGACACTCTCGCCAAATTGCAGGCGCAGAAGGGCAACCAGCAGATCGACGTCATCATCGTCGATGACGGTCCGGCCTATCAGGCCGTCTCGCTCGGTTTTTGCGGCACGCTGGCGGACGCAGCCATCTATGCCGACGTCGCCCCGGTGATGAAGTTCAAGTCGAACAAGGCGGTCGGCCTCGGCATGGTCGCGACCGGGCTGTTCTACAACAAGAAGGTTTTCGACGAGAACAAGTGGCCGGCCCCGGCCTCGTGGGCCGACCTCAAGGACCCGAAGTTCCGCAAGAAGCTGGTGATCCCGCCGATCAACAACACCTACGGCCTGCATGCGCTGATCGCCTTCGCGCAGCTCGGCGGCGGCGGGGAAAGCAAGATCGAGCCGGGCTTCAAGACGATCAAGGACGAAGTCAACGCCAACGTCCTGGCCTATGAGCCATCACCGGCCAAGATGACCGAGCTCTTCCAGAACGGCCAGGCGGTGGTCGGCGTCTGGGGATCGGGCCGCGTCAAGGCTTTCGCCGACACGGGCTTCCCGGCCGAGTTCGTCTACCCGAAGGAGGGCGGCTATGCGCTCGGCATCGCCGGCTGCCCGGTCGAAGGTTCGAAAAACACCGCCGAGGCCAATGCCTTCCTGCAATACATGCTGACCCCGCCGGTGCAGGTGATCATGGCGGTCGGCGGCGGCTCAGGCCCGGCCAACACCAAGGTCACGCTGACGCCCGAACAGCAGAAGGGCCTGCCCTATGGCGAACAGGTCAAGGCGCTGAAGGCGGTCGACTGGGATGTCGCCAACGACAAGCGCGAGGAATGGACGCGGCGCTGGAACCGCGAGATCGAGCGCTGAGCGCGTTGGTCGATCGGGTCAGAGCCATGTCGCATCTCGTCCTCGAAGGACTGGGCAAGTCCTATGGCGCCGTCACGGCGGTGGAGGGGCTCGACCTCGCCGTCGAGCGCGGCGAGTTCGTCTCGCTGCTCGGCCCCTCCGGCTGTGGCAAGACCACGACGCTGCAGATGATCGCAGGCTTCGTGCCGGTCGATCGCGGACGCATCCTGCTCGACGGCGGCGATCTTGCCGCCGTCGCCCCCAACCGGCGCGGCCTCGGCATCGTCTTCCAGAGCTATGCGCTGTTTCCGCACATGACCGTGGCCGAGAACATCGCCTTCGGCCTCGAGATGCGCGGCATCGCCAGGGACGAACGCGAGAAGCGCACTCTGGAGGCGATGGCACTCGTCGGGCTGAAGGGCTTCGCCGATCGCTATCCGCGGCGCATGTCGGGCGGCCAGCAGCAGCGTGTCGCTTTGGCCCGCGCGCTGGTCATCAAGCCCGCGCTGCTGCTGCTCGACGAACCGCTCTCCAATCTCGACGCCAAGCTGCGCGAGGAGATGCAGGGCGAACTGCGCCAGATTCAGCGCACGATCGGCACCACGACCATCCTGGTGACCCACGACCAGCACGAGGCAATGGCGCTGTCCGACCGCATCGTGCTGATGAACCAGGGCCGCGTCGAGCAGATCGGCGCGCCCGATGCCGTCTATGGGCGGCCGAGCAGCGCCTTCGTCGCCAACTTCCTCGGCAAGACCAACATGCTGAAGGGGCAAGGCACCGGGACCGGGCAGGTCTCGATCGACGGCTTCGCCGTTGCGGTCGAGGGCGCGGGCGCCGGCCCGTTGACGCTGGCGGTCAGGCCGGAACGTCTCGTCGTCATGCCGGCCGGTACCGCCGGTTTCGGCGGGCGGGTCAAGGGCCGCGTCTTCCAAGGCTCGTACTGGCTGCTCAGTATCGAGAGCGCCGCCGGGCCGCTGATCGTGATGCGCGGCAATGACGGGACTGCAGTGCCGGTCGAGGGCGAGGCCGTGAGCCTGTCCTTCGCCACCGGCGACGCTGCGCTCCTCAAGGACGGAGCGGCGTCATGAGCCTCGCCGTCAGCGAACGCAACGCACCCTATTGGCTGACGGCGCCGGGGCTGCTCGTCTTCCTCGGCCTCGTCATCATCCCGCTCGGGATGACCGCGCTGCTCTCCTTCTATGACTGGGGGCAGTACAAGGGCATCGTACCGACCTTCACCCTGAAGAACTGGGTCGAGATCGCGACCGACTCCTATTTCTTCGAAGTCTTCCTGCGCACCTTTCGCATCGCGATCGTGGTGACCCTCGCGACGGCGCTGATCGGCGTGCCGGAGGCCAATATCCTGAACCGGATGTCGCCGGCCTGGCGCAGCATCTGCATGCTCGTGGTCATCGGCCCGCTGCTCGTTTCGGTCGTGGCGCGCACGCTCGGCTGGGCGTTGCTGCTCGGCTCGACCGGCCTCGTCAACCAGGGATTGATGGCGCTCGGGCTGATCGGCTCGCCGCTGGAGTTCATGTTCACCGAGACCGGCGTCGTCATCGCGCTGACGCATGTCCTGATCCCGTTCATGATCCTTGCGGTCTGGGCTTCGCTGCAGCGCCTCGATCCGCAGATCGAGAATGCGGCGATGTCGCTTGGCGCCGGCTGGTGGACGATCTGGCGGCGCGTGATCCTGCCGCAGATCGTGCCGGGCATCCTCTCGGGCGCGATCATCGTCTTCGCTCTCGCTGCAAGCGCCTTCGCCTCGCCGGCGATCATCGGCGGGCGCCGGCTCAAGGTCGCGGCGACGCTGGCCTATGACGAGTTCCTCAACACGCTGAACTGGCCGCTCGGCGCCGCGGTCGCGACGCTGCTGCTCGTCGCGCTCGTCGCCATCATCGTCGGCTCGAACCGGCTGATCGAGCGCCGCTACGCACAGGTGTTCGAATGAGACGCAACGGCTCCTTCGCGGTTCTCTTCCACCTCCTGTTCGTGGTGTTCATGCTGGCGCCGCTGGCGATCGTCTGCATCGTCGCCTTCACGCCCGAGGGCTATCTCTCGCTGCCGACACGGGGCCCGAGCCTGCGCTGGTTCAAGGCGATCTTCGACTATCCGGAGTTCCTGCGCGCCTTCTACACCTCGCTCTGGCTCGCAGCATTGTCCTCGACCATGGCGATCACCCTCGCGGTACCGGCGGCGCTAGCCATCGCGCGCTATCGCTTCCCGGGCCGGGAGGCGATCACCGCGCTGTTCATGTCGCCACTGATGGTGCCGCATGTCGTGCTCGGCATCGCCTTCCTGCGCTTCTTCTCGCAGATCGGCCTGTCCGGCACCTTCACCGGTCTGGTGCTGAGCCATGTCATCGTCATCCTGCCCTTCGCATTGAGACTTGTGCTCGCCGCCTCCTACGGCATCGACCGCCGGATCGAGCACGCAGCGATTTCGCTCGGAGCCGACACGATGACGGTGTTCCGGCGAGTGACGCTGCCGCTGATCCTGCCGGGCGTCGTCTCGGGCTGGCTGCTCGCGGCGATCAACTCCTTCGACGAGGTCACGATGACCGTGTTCATCGCCTCGCCGGCCACCACCACGCTTCCCGTACGGATGTTCCTCTACATCCAGGACAATATCGATCCGCTGATCGCGGCCGTCTCCACCTGTCTCATCGTGCTCACGGCAGGGCTTCTCTTCGCCCTCGACAGACTCTACGGGCTCGACCGCCTTTTCGTCGGATCCGGAAAGGGCTGACTCATGACCATCAACGGCAATCGAAACGAGGGCGACGTCGTCGTCATCGGCGGCGGAGTGGTCGGCGGCGCCATCGCGCTCGGCCTTGCCCGCTCGGGCGCGCAGGTCATCGTCCTGGACGAGGGCGATGTCGCGTTCCGGGCCTCGCGCGGGAATTTCGCGCTGGTTTGGGTCCAGTCCAAGGGCCTCGGCCTGCCGGAATACGCCCTCTGGACGCGTTGCTCGGCGCAGGACTGGCATGAGCTCGCGGCGATCCTGAAGGAGGAGGCCGGCATCGACGTCGCCCACAGCCAGCCAGGCGGCTTCGTACCCTGCCTGTCCGAGGCCGAGCTGGAGAAGCGCGTCACCGCGATGCGTCGTTTGCACAATCAGCCGGGGCTTTCGGATTTTCCCTACGAGATCCTCGACCGTGCCGAGACCAAGCGTCGCCTGCCCGACATCGGCGAGGATGTCGTCGGCGCCCTCTACAGTCCGCTCGACGGCCATGTGAACTCGCTCAAGCTGTTCCGGGCCCTGCGCGAGGCGAGCGCGCGGCACGGGGTCGACTACCGGCCCAATCATGCGGTCGCAACGATCGCTCCTCGTGACGGAGGCTTTCGCGTATCGGGTGCCTGGGGCGAGGTCGGTGCCGGCAAGATCGTGCTCGCCGCCGGGCTCGGCAATGCGCGGCTCGCGCCGATGGTCGGGCTCAAGGCGCCGGTGAGGCCGAGCAAGGGGCAGATCATCGTCACCGAGAAGACCGCCCCGTTCCTGCATCATCCGATGGGGACGATCCGCCAGACCGACGAGGGCGGCATCATGATCGGCGACAGCCAGGAGGATCGCGGCTTCGACACGATCGTCGGCCAGCCGGTGATCTCGGTGATGGCCGAGCGCGCGGTGCGCACCTTTCCGCGGCTCGCCGGCCTCAATGTGGTGCGCACCTGGTCGGCACTGCGCGTGATGAGCCCGGATGGCTTCCCGATCTACGAGCAGTCGCAGAGTCATCCCGGCGCTTTCGTCGCCACCTGCCATTCCGGCGTGACGCTCGCCGCAAACCATGTCCTGACGCTCGCCCCCGCCATCCTCGCCGGCGAGCTGCCGGCAGCGGTCGCGAGCTTTTCCGCACGGAGGTTCCATGTTCCGGTCCATGCGTGACGCTGGGGGCGGCACCAGGCTCAGCTTCACCTTCGACGGAAGGCCGCTGTCCGGGCGCGAGGGCGATACGGTCGCGGCCTCTCTGCTGGCGAACGGCATCGCGATCTGCCGCGAGACGCCGGTCTCCGGCGCGCCGCGCGCTCCCTATTGCCTGATGGGTGTCTGCTTCGACTGCCTCGTCGTCATCGACGGCGTCGGCAACCGGCAGGGCTGCCTGGTGCCGCTGCGCGAGGGCATGCGCATCGAGACACAGCATGGTCGGCGCCAGGCCGAGGAGGTGCTCGGATGAAAGCCGTGACTGCGATCGACCAGTTCGAAGAGAGCTACGACCTCGTCGTGGTCGGGGCTGGTCCGGCTGGTCTCTCGGCCGCCGCGCGGGCGGCGGAACTCGGCATCGGCGTCCTGCTCGTCGACGAGAACCCGGCGCCGGGCGGACAAATCTACCGCGCGATCACGACAACGCCGGTCGGCGATCGCGAGGTGCTCGGCGCCGATTACTGGCGCGGCGCGGAGATCGTTGCGCGCTTCGAACGCGCGCAGGCCGGCTACGCCGCCCGCTGCACGCTCTGGTCGATCGGGCCGGACGAAACGGCAGCCGAGGGCGAGGCCTTCGAGATCGGCCTGTCACTGGATGGCCGCGCCCGGCTGATCGGCGCGAGGCAGCTCATCCTGACGACCGGCGCGCAGGAGCGGCCCTTCCCGATTCCCGGCTGGACCTTGCCCGGGGTGATGACGGCCGGCGCGGCGCAGATCGCCTTGAAGAGTGCCGCGATCGTTCCGGCTGGCCGCACCGTGCTCGCCGGCTGCGGCCCGCTGCTCTATCTGCTCGCCGGCCAGCTCGCGGCGGCCGGAGCCGAGATCGTCGCCGTGCTCGACACCACCCCGCGCGGCAACTGGCTGAAAGCAGCTGGGGCGCTGCCGAATTTCCTGCGCTCGCCCTATCTCGCCAAGGGGCTGAGGTTGATGGCCAAGGCGCGGCGCTCGCTGCGTTTCGTCGGCGGCGTCACCGGACTTGCCGCGGAAGGCGAGGGCAGGCTGGCTTCGGCCCGCGTTGCACGCGGCGATGCTGCCGAGATTATCGCCTGCGATACGCTACTGCTGCATCAGGGCGTGATCCCGAGCGTGAACCTGTCCAACGCCGCCGGCTGCGCGCATGATTTCGACGAGGCGCAGCACTGCTGGGTGCCACGCTTGGATAACTGGTTCGGTTCGTCCGTGCCCGGCATCGCCATCGCCGGCGATGGCGCAGGCATCGGCGGCGCCGAAAGTGCTGCTTTGCGTGGCGAGATCGCGGCGCTCGGGGCAGTGCGGCGGCTCGGCCAGATCGATTTGGCCGAGGGCGATCGGCAGGCCGCTCCGCTGCGGAGCGAGCTCGAGCGCGCATTGCGCGGCCGGCGCTTCCTCGATCTGCTCTACAAGCCGGCGCCGCAGTTCCTCGCCCCGCCGCAGGACGAAACGATCATCTGCCGCTGCGAGGAGGTCACGGCCGGCCAGGTGCGCGACACCGCGACCCGCCTCGGCGTCACCGGCCCCAACCAGATGAAGGCCTTCCTGCGCTGCGGCATGGGGCCGTGCCAGGGCCGCCTCTGCGGACCGACCGTGGTCGAACTGATCGCGCAGGCGAATGGCACCACGCCAGCCGAGGTCGGCTATTACCGCCTGCGCCCGCCGGTTAAGCCGGTCACGCTCGCCGAGCTCGCGGCCCTGCAGCAGACCGAAGCCGCAGTGAAGGCGGTGGTCCGGTGAGCGCAGCGCCGACCAGCGCCGACGTCATCGTCATCGGCGGCGGCATCCATGGCTGTTCGACGGCGCTGCACTGTGCGCTGCGCGGCGCGTCGGTCATCCTGCTGGAGAAGGATCATGCCGGCCGTCATGCTTCCGGCGTCAATGCAGGCGGTGTCCGCCAGCTCGCACGCCATGTCGCGGAAATTCCGCTCTCCAACGTCTCGATGGCGCTCTGGCACCGGATCGGCGAGCTGGTCGACGATGATTGCGGCTTCACCTCGGACGGCCAGGTGCTCGTCGCGGAGACCGAAGAGGATCTGGCGAACTGCAAGGCCCGGGTCGACGACCTGACGCTGCGCGGCTTCCACCACGAAGAGCTGATCGACGGCAAGGAGCTGCGCCGGCTGGTGCCGGCCGTGTCCGAGAGCTGCCCTGGCGGCGTGATCTCGCGACGGGATGGGGCGGCGATCCCCTTACGCGCGACACAGGCCTTCAAGCGCAAGGCGCAGGAGCAGGGTGCCAGCATCCGCGAGGGCGTGCGTGTCGAGAAGGTGTCGCGGGACGGGAAGACTTGGCGCGTCGCCACCAATGTCGGTGACTTCCTCGCCCCCCGCCTCGTCAACGCCGCCGGCGCCTGGGCCGATCGCATCGCGGCGGATCTCGGCGAGCCCGTGCCGCTCGAGGTGATCGCGCCGATGCTGATGATCACCGCACCGCTGCCGGCCTTCATCAAGCCGGTCGTGATCATGGTGAGGCGTAAGCTCTCGTTCAAGCAGTTCGGCAACGGCACGGTGCTGATCGGCGGCGGCTATAGCGGCCGGGCGCTGCGCGACGAGAACCGCACGGTCCTCGACTGGCGCAAGCTCGCCACCAATGCCGGCACGGTCTGGGATCTATTCCCGCTCATGCGCGGCGTCCCGATCGTCAGGGCCTGGGCCGGCATCGAGGCGCGCATGCCCGACGACCTGCCGGTCTTCGGGCCGAGCGCAAGGTATGAGGGCCTCTACCACCAGTTCGGCTTCTCGGCCCATGGCTTCCAGCTCGGCCCCGGCGCCGGCGCGGTCATGGCGGAGATCATCGCCACCGGTCGGAGCAACGTGCCGATCGACGGGCTCGGCATCGCCCGTTTCACTCAGCAGGCGCCTTAGCGCCTTTCGACCCAGGAGAACACCATGGCCATCAAGCGTTCCATCCGCACGCCGATCCAGAACCGCATCGTCGAGACCGGCAACCTCGTCTTCGTCGGCGGCGTCATCGCCGACGACACGACGCAGTCAATGGGGCCGCAGACCCAGAACATCCTCGCCAAGATCGAGGGCTATCTCGGCGAGGTCGGCCTCGATCGCAAGGCGATCGTGGCCGCGCAGATCTTCGTCACCGACCTCTCGCAGAAGAAGGAGATGGACGCCGCCTGGACGGGCTTCTTCGGCGACGACATGCCGACGCGCGCCACGGTCGGCGTCACGGATCTCGGTGGCGGCGCGATGATCGAAGTGGTCGTCACCGCGGCCCGCGCCTGACGCTGACTTTCGGGCTGAGCGCCGACATCTGCTTCTGGCCGATATCGTCGAAAAAGTCGGCGTTGCTGCGGGTGTGAAGTCGTGATTCGGTCGCCCTGGCTGAGGGCGGCGCGATGCCTCTGAACCTGGCCTATCGAGTGGAAGGAGGCACTATGCGCCAGGTTCACCATGGGAGCGCCACCAGCTCAGGCGACGGACGGGGGCGATCGGCGCCTTCGCGCCGAAGCTGCGGTTGGTGTCGGGCAGGGTTGAGGCCAGGGCGAGACGTGTGCCGCGCGCCTTCTTCCGAAAAGCGGATTCCACTTTTCGGTCCGATGCTCTAGTCTCGCGGCAGGCTACGGGCGGTAAAATCGCAGGATTCCTGGGCAATGGCGGCGACGCGCTCGGGCAGCGGCGAGACATCGTCCTTACGGTGCACGGCGTAATAGCGCAGCGGCGGGATCGGCGGCTCGGTCCTGATGACGCGCAGATGGCCGCGGCCGATCTCCGGCTCGAAATAGCTGGCGGTCAGGAAGGTGACGCCCAGCCCGGCGGCCGCGAGCCCGGCGAGCACGTTCAGGCTGTTGCATTGCACGGCGCGGTTGATGTCGAGCCCGTTCGCCACCGCCCAGTCCAGTACCAGCTTCTGCAGGCCGGACCCTTGAGTCTGGGTCAGGATCGGGTATTTCGCCATCTCTCCGAGCGGGATCGTCTCCTCCTCAGGGCCGAAACCCGGCGCCGAGACCCATTCGAGCTGGACCGCATCGAGCGGCAATCTGGTCAACTCGGTCGCTTGCGGTGGATCGAGTCCGATGACGAGATCGAGCTCGTTGGTGCCGAGCTTGCCGAACAGGTCGACGCTGGCGGCGACCTCCGGCACCGGAACGACATTCGGATAATCGCGCTTCATCGCCACGATCAACTTGGGCAGCCAGGTCAGGGCGACGAGCTCGGTCGTGCCGAAGCGGAACGGGCCCGAGAAGGTCGCCGCGCCGCCTGCCGCCTCACGGAAGCGCGGTTCCAGCGCCAGCATCTCGGCCGCGATCGGCAGGCTGGCCTCGCCGGCCCGCGTCAGACGCAGAGCGTGGCTCGTGCGGTCGAAGAGCGGCCCGCCGATCACCGCTTCGAGCTCGATGATCCGCTTCGACACGGTCGATTGCGCCAGGTGGAGATGCCGTGACGCCTCGGTGAAGCCGCCGAGCCTGGCGGTCCAGTAGAAGGCCTCTATCTGCCTCAGGCTCGCCGGCATCGCATTCTCCCCGCCCGCCATCATCTTTCGAGATGAAGAAAAGCGATGGCTAGCGAGAAATATATTCGCTTTCTGTCATTAGCACTATGTCACATAATTTCCGAAACCAAGCTCCCTGGGACGGAATATTCCATGCCGCTGATCGGCCACCGTATCAATCCGAACAGCCCTGCCGTCCCGGAGGCGGTCCTCGACGGCTTCCGGACCGCTCCGGTCTCGATCATCTCCGATGTGATGAACCGCCTGCACGGGACCAAAGCGTTGCGGCCCTATCATCGCTCCGGCCGGCTGATCGGCACGGCGGTGACGGTCAAGACCAGGCCCGGCGACAACCAGACCCTGCACCGCGCCTATGAGCTGCTGCGTCCCGGCGACGTCCTCGTCGTCGATGGCGGCGGCGATCTGATCCAGGCGCTGGTCGGCGAGATCATGATGAGCCGCGCGCGCAAGATGGGCGTTGCCGGCTTCGTCATCGACGGCGCGATCCGCGATGTCGACGCTTTCCTGCAGTCGGACTTCCCCTGCTACGCCCGCGGTGTGACTCATCGCGGCCCATACAAGAGCGGGCCGGGCGAGATCAACGTGCCGGTCGCGATCGACGGCATGGTGGTGATGCCGGGCGATGTCGTGGTCGGCGATGCGGACGGCGTCGTCGCCTTCGACCGGGCCGACGCGGCCGAACTCCTCGATCTCGTCCGCCAGCAGGAAGAGCGGGAGGCGAATGCGCTCGCCGCGATTGCCGAGGGCAAGGTCGATACGTTCTACATCGGCGCCGGAAAGGCCGCGTCATGACGATCGCGGCCATTCCGCTTTCCGCGCGTGTCAACCGGATCAAGCCTTCGCCCAGCATGATGGCGCGCCTGCGCGCCCAGGAGTTGCAGGCGCAGGGGCGCGACATCATCGACCTCACCACCGGCGAGCCCGATTTCGATACGCCCGCCCATATCCAGGCCGCGACGACCGCCGCCATGGCCGCCGGCGAGACGCGCTATGCGCCGGTCAACGGCACGCCCCGCCTGCGACAGGCGATCATCGCCAAGTTCGCTCGCGAGAACGGCGTCACCTATGCCGCCGACGAGATCGTGGTCGGTAGCGGCGCCAAGCAGGTGATCTTCAACGCGCTGGCGGCGACGATCGGCGAGGGCGACGAGGTCATCGTGCCCGCGCCCTATTGGGTGTCCTATCCCGACATGGTGCTGGCCTGCGACGGCACGCCGGTGATCTCCGTCTGCGGCGAGAATGCCGGCTTCAAGCTCACTGCCGAGGCGCTCGAAGCCGCGATCACGCCGCGCACGCGCTGGCTGATCCTGAACACGCCCTCGAACCCGACAGGCGCCTTCTACTCTGCCGCCGAGATGACGGCGCTGACCGAGATACTGAAGCGCCACCGCCATGTCGCGCTGATGACCGACGACATCTATGAGCATATCCGCTTCGATGGCGGCGAGCCGGTCTGCCCGGTCGCGATCGCGCCTGAGCTGCGCGAGCGCACCTTGCTCGTCAACGGCGTCTCCAAGACCTATGCGATGACCGGCTTCCGCATCGGCTACGGCGCCGGGCCGAAAGCCCTGGTCAAGGCGATCAACGTCATCCAGTCGCAGACGACCTCGGGCGCCGCCTCGATGTGCATGGCGGCCGCGGCTGCGGCGCTGGAGGGCGACCAGAGCTTCGTCGGCGAGGCGCGCAACGCCTATCGCCGGCGGCGCGACCGTGCGGTCGAGCTGCTCGACGCCATCGACGGGATGAGCTGTCTCAAGCCCGACGGCGCCTTCTATGTCTATCCGAGCTGCGCCGGGCTGATCGGCAGGCGCCGGCCGGATGGGCGGGCGCTCGAGAGCGATCTCGATGTCGCCCTCTACTTCCTGGAGGAGGCCGGCGTCGCCGTCCTCGACGGCTCGGCCTATGGGCTCTCGCCCTATCTGCGCCTGTCGATCGCGACCTCGCTCGGGGCGATCGAGGACGCCTGCGCCCGCATCAGGACGGCTTGCGATGCACTGCAACGATCATAACAACAGGGGATGACGATGAAGCTCTTTTCGGTTCTCGGCCTTGCGGCCGCTCTCGCAGCCGGCCTCTCCGGCGTCGCCCGGGCGGACCAACTCGCTGACATCAAGGCGCGCGGCAAGCTGATCTGCGGCACGCTCGGCACTTCCGAGCCGTTCTCCTTCCAGCACCCGCAGACCCGCGAGATCGTCGGCTACGACGTCGACATCTGCAAGAAGGTCGCGGATGCGGTCGGCGTCCCGCTCGAACTGAAGACGATCGCCGTCGAGGCCCGCATCCCCGAACTGCTGCAGGGCCGGGTCGACATCCTCGCCGCCAATCTCGGCTATACGCCCGAGCGCGCCCAGCAGATCGACTTCTCCTATTCCTATTTCGTCAGCCAGCAGAAGCTGCTGACCACCAAGGAAACCGGCATCACCACCGCCGAAGGGTTCGCCGGCAAGAAGATCACCGCGATCAAGGGCTCCTCCTCCGAGCAGGGCGTGCGCCGGCTGATCCCGACGGCCGAGACCGTGACCTTCCAGGACACCTCGTCCGCCTTCCTGGCGCTGGCGCAGGACAAGGTCGACGGCTTCTGTGCCTCCGAGCTGATCCTGGTGAAGCTCGCCAAGCAGTCGAAGGTGCCGATGGTGGTGATCGAGAAGTCGCTCTTCGTCGAACCCTGGGGGCTCGGCTTGCGCAAGGGCGAGCCGGCCTTCAAGACGCTGGTCAACGAGACCCTCGCCAAGGCCACCGGCTCGGGCGAGATCGACAAGACCTTCTCGAAATGGTTCGGCCCGGGCACGGCCTTCGACATCAAGCGCGACTATCCGATCGAAGAGATCAAGGGCTGATCTGCAAGGGTTGATCTGACAGCGGGGCATCGGGAGCCGGTCGATGGGCTACGTCTTCGATCTCGGCAGCGTGCTGAGCGGGAAATATCTCGACTGGTTCCTGATCGGCATCGCCACCACGCTGGCGCTGACGGTTGTGGCCTGGTGCCTCGCCATAGCGATGGGGATCATCCTGACGCTCGTCCGGATGATCCCGTTCCGGCCGCTCGGCTGGTTCGTGGCGCTTTATGTCGAGTATCACCGCAACGTCCCGCTGCTGGTCCAGATCTTCCTCTGGTATTTCGGCGTGCCCTCGCTGCTGCCGCGCCCGGCCCGGCAGTGGATCAACGCCCATCACGGCGAGTTCCTGCTGGCGGCGATCGCGCTCGGCCTCGCTGCGGCGGCCTATGTCGCCGAGGATATCCGCAGCGGCATCCGCTCGATCCCGAAGGCGCAATACGAGGCGGCCCGCTCGATCGGCTTCGGCTATCTCGGCGCGATGGGCTATGTCGTGCTGCCGCAGGCGCTGCGCATATCCGTGCCGCCGCTGATCAACCAGACGCTGCTGCTGTTCAAGAACACCAGCCTCGCCATGGCGATCGGCGTCGGCGAGCTGACCTATCGAACCCGCGAGGTCGACAGCTACACCTTCAAGACCTTCGAGGCCTTCGCGGTCGCGACCGCAGTCTATCTCGCCATCTCCTTTGCCATCATGGCGCTGGGCAGCTGGTCCGGTACCCGCCTCAAGCTCGAGACGCGCTGATGCTCGAGATACTCCAGAACAACTGGCTGCTCTTCCTGATCGGGCAGTACCCGCACGGGCCGATCGGCGGCCTTGCCATGACGCTGTTCATGGCCACGATCTCGCTGGCGCTGTGTTTCCCCTTCGCGATCGGCCTGGCGCTGGCGCGCCTCAGCCCCTATCGCTGTCTGCGCCTGCCGGCGACCGCGATCGTGCACACCGTGCGCGGCCTGCCGCTGGTCATGTTCATCTTCTGGGCCTATTTCGTCTCGCCGCTGATCATCGGCCGGGCGGTCGGCGGGGTCGAGACATTGGTGATCGCGCTCGTCGTCTACGAGGCCGCCTACCTCTCCGAGATCATCCGCGCCGGCATCGAGGGCCTGCCCAAGGGGCAGACCGAGGCGGCGACCTCGCTCGGCCTGCGCTACTGGCCGACGACGATCAAGGTCGTGCTGCCGCAGGCGCTGCACAACATGCTGCCGAGCATGGTCAGCCAGTTCGTCTCGACCATCAAGGAGACCTCCCTCGGCTATGTGATCAGCGCGCACGAGCTGACCTTCGCGGCGGCCCAGGTCAACAACGTGCTGCTGACCCAGCCTTTCGAGGTCTACGGCATCCTGGCGCTGACCTATTTCGCGCTCTGCTTCGCGCTGACCTCGCTGGCGCGCCTGATCGAGCGGCGTATCTCGGCCGGCCGTGGCGGCACGCCCGGCATCGTGGTGGCGGCGTGAGGCAAGCATGATCCGCTTCGAGAGCGTCGACAAATGGTTCGGGCCGCTGCAGGTGCTGGCCGACGTCTCCGGCGAGGTCGGCCGTGGCGAGGTCAAGGTGCTGGTCGGCCCGTCCGGCTCGGGCAAGTCGACCCTGATCCGCACCGTCACGCGCCTGGAGCGTATCCAAAGCGGGCGCGTGCTGGTCGACGGCGCCGATATCGCCGGCCGCGGGCTCGACATCAACCGGCTGCGCCAGCGCGTCGGCTTCGTCTTCCAGGCCTACAACCTGTTCCCGCATCTCAGCGCGCTCGGCAACATCACGCTCGGCCTGACCAAATTGCGCGGCCTGTCGAAGGCCGCGGCACGCGAGCGCGCCATGGAAGAGCTCGCCCGCGTCGGGCTGGTGGAGAAGGCGAACGAGATGCCGGGCCTGCTCTCGGGCGGGCAGAGGCAGCGCGTCGCCATCGCCCGCTCCCTGGCGATGGATCCCGAGGTGATGTTGTTCGACGAGCCGACCTCGGCACTCGACCCGGAAATGGTGGGCGAGGTGCTGGCCGCGATGAAGCGGCTCGCGGCGGGCGGCATGACCATGATCTGCGTCACCCATGAGATCGGCTTCGCCCGCGAGGTCGCCGACGAGATCTGGTTCATGGAGGCCGGCAAGGTGATCGAGCGAGGACGGCCGGCCGAACTGGCGGATGCCGAAGCCTATCCGCGGCTGGCGAGCTTTTTGCGGAACATCCGAGGCTGAGTGCATCAGGAGCCGAATTTGGCGCACAAGCCCATTGCGGCCATGGACAGGCCGGCGAACAGGGACATGCCCCGGTCGCTGAGGCCGGTCGCCGCATGGATGTCCGAAGCCAGGGGCGCCACACCGGCGAGGAAGGGCCTGAGATTCAGGCCGATCAGCACGACCGCAAGATAGATTGCAGCTCCCAAAGCCGGCCAGGCGGTCACCGGAGAGGCGAGGATCGCATGGCTCGCACGGATGGGCTACCAGGCGGGCAGCGGGCGGTAGCGACGCTCGGCGACGAGGTCGCTGACGAAGCTGGCGCCGGCAGCGGCCTCCTCGCGCAGCCTGTCGATGTCGATCGTCGGGAACTCTCCGTCGGAATACAGGATTTTTCCGGCGACGATCGTCGTCTTGACCTCGGCCCGTGAGGCATAGCGAAGCAGCTCGCTCGACAGATGCTGGGAGGACATCATGTGCGGCCCGCTGCCGTCGAGCACGACCATGTCGGCCGCTTTGCCGGCCTCCAACGAGCCGATCAGATCGTCGCATCTGAGCACCGAGGCAGTTGTATTATTATAGTAGTAATTATTCTGATTCGACAGCGATGAACCGGCGAGTTGCGTTTCTGTTAGATTGATCTGAAGCACTTTAATATCATTAACGATATCAAGCTCCTGATCCAAATCGTCTCGGCGATCGACATTTTCCGCTATGGTCGAGACTCAACGCAGCCAGTAGGCGACGAGAGCGGCGAGGCAGAGCGAGGCCAGATAGTTCCTGGCGAGCTTGTCGTAGCGGGTCG
>NZ_FOKP01000031.1 GCF_900112185.1 Allobosea sp. CRIB-10
GGGGCTCCGAACGCCTCGTTAGCCGCTCTGCCGGCGAGCAGGATCTGGACGCGGTCCTCGATCTGGCGGCGATCCGGCGTCGGCGCGATCACGATGTCGGTCCAGCCGCCGGCGTCGCCGGCGGAGCGGATCGTTACGGTCTCGACCTGGAATCCGAGCCTGTACGCGATCACCGCATGGCCGGCCTCGTGGATTGCCACATGGAGCCGTTCCCTCGGCGGTCGCGGATCCGCCGGCATGATCACCGCTCGCAGATCGGCCTCGGTCAGCAAGCCGTTGCGGCTGCGCGCAATCCTGCGGGCTTCCCGCAAGATCCCGGTGACGTCGGCGCCCGTACGACCTGGCATCAGCTTCGCCAGCGCGGTCAGGTCCGCGCCCGGAAGGTCCGATCCCAGATGGGTGCGCAGGATCCCGGCCAGCCCCGCCGCATCGGGCGGGTCGATCCGGAACTGCCGATCGAAACGGCCGGGCCTGAGCAGGGCGCGATCGATATGCTCGGCGTGGTTGGTGGCCGCCAGCAGGATGACGCCACGGCGGTCGGTGCGGCAGGCGTCGATATGGAGGAGCAGGCCGGTGATCACGCTGGTCCACCAATCCCGGTTGCGCGAATCCAGGGTGGCGCGATCAGGCAATGCATCGAGCTCGTCGAGAAACAGGATGCTCGGTGCGCTCGCCCGGGCGCGGCCGAACACGTCCGACACCTGCTGGAGAACATCGCCGAGATGGCCGCTGTTCTTCTGGAACCACCCGCTCACGCTGGTCTGGACCAGTGGCAGGCGAGCCGACTTCGCAAGCGACCTCGCGAGCGTGGTCTTGCCCGTCCCGGGCGGGCCGTGGAACAGGGCGGACTCGAGCTCGCCGGCGGACAGCGTCCCCGCCCGAACGGCCTCGATATCGGCGAGCGTCGCCAGGCACCAGTCACGAGCCGCGCCATAGCCGGCGAGATCCGCGAGCAGCGGCGTCCGGTCGTCGCTCGTCGTCACGCTGCGCGCGGCGCTCGCAGTCCTGAGCCGCGCCACACACGCCTGCGGTGTCGCCGACGGCCGCAACGCCGCGCCGAGGTCCATGAGGTCGAGGCCGGCAATATCGGTCGCAGACAACTTGGGCGCCGAGCGACCGGTATGGCGCCTGATCGCCCGGCGCATCAACTCCGGCGTGGGAGCCGGCACCGCCAGCACCAGATCGGCGGCGCAACGCAGCAGCGCGGGAAGCTGGCCGTCGGGGTCGGAGGCGATGCCGCAGACCGTCTTACCCTCGTCGAGAGCATCGACGATCAGCGCTTCGGTCGTGCGCCAGTCGCGCTTGTTCGCCTTCCCGTCGATGATCAGGATCCCATTGTCGTTCTCGTGGACGAAGGCGTGGATGGGGTCGATCCAGCTATCGGTCGGAACCCGGACGATGACTGCCATGGTCGCGCCTCTCGGCAGCGTCCTAAGGTCCCGGCGCTTGTCGATCGCCTGCCACGACAGCTCGACGATAAGACCGACCGGCGACAAGGCAGGGCGAGCCTCGTGCTCCTCATCGGCATTAGCCGACGGTTCGAAGTTCAGGAGAAATTCGTCGCCGCTCTTGTCGTCGGAGAGATCGCTTTCGCTCATGACAGCGCCTCCATCAGAGCCTGAACCGAGGCACGTCGGATTTCGGTCCGCGACGGGCCACGCCACGAGCGCGCCAAAGGATCGACGTTCTCGCCGAGATAGCGCCTGCGATCGAGCGTGAAGGCGAGAACTGTCCGGGCCGCGGCCGATCCGGCTAGCGCATGGAACAGCACCATGCTCATGACCAGATCGTGCCGGGTAGTGTCGAGCACATCGATACCGGACATCCGCAGCGCCAGGGCGACGGACGCAGCGGCGTCGCCGGCGAGCGCGGCATCCCAGTGCTCGACACGCAGCGGCCGGACCCTGCCGAGCAGCTCCTTCAGCTCAGCCTGCTCGGGGAAGCCGAACGCATGCGCGGGCAAGCTGCGCCAGAGCTGCCAGATGGGGACATGACCGATGCCGGCATCGCTGCCTGCCTCGTCGGAAACGACGGGCGGGCGAGGCATCTGCCGGCGCGGGAAGTTGAGAACGGGTACGGCCATCGGACATAGCTCCGCCGATCCGCCGGAGGACGCTCCGGCGGGATACGGCTTTGGTGGTGGGAACGGATGCAGCAGCCGGATTGGTCGGTGCAGCGGGAAGCCGGTGGGGCGGCGAAGCGCCTAGTGCAGCTCTGCCCCGAGGGGCTGATCGTCGTTGCGGAGCACACCGAGCGGCAGATCGACATCCTGCCGCTCACGCACGCGGTCGAGGAACCGCGGCAGCCGCTGGAGCATGCCGGCCCGCATGGCGCGGGCCGCAGCATCGGTCGTGGCGACGACCGGCACGCCGAAGAGCTGATCGAGCCCCTCGCGCGTCACGGTGAGGTCCGGCCGGAAGCCCGACCTCCCGTAGTAGTCGACGATCCAGCTCTCGCAGCGCCGCACGGGAATGCCCAGGGTCTTCAGGAACGCCTTGAGCTGCAGCCTACCGCAGAGCAGGTCCCGTTCCGTGGTGCGCCGCTTGCGGACCTCGGTCTCGCCGCCGCCCCTCTTGACCTCCACCAGCCTCGCGATCCGCTCCCGCCGGTCGACCACGATCATGTCGAAATGGGCGATCCTGGTCGCGGCGCCGTCGGCCGGCAGGGTGATGCGGCGCAGCTCGCCGCCGTCATTGGCCTGGACCAGCGTCTCGGCGGAGACGGTGATCGGCATGCGCACCTGGGGCATCACCGTCATGTGACTGTGGCGACGCAACGCCATGCAGATGCCGGCTTCCAAAATGGCCCCGTCCCGCTTGACCAGTGAGGACAGGAAGGAGCTGAGCCTGCTCAGGTCGTCTCCCATGAGGGGATCAACCGCGAAGGTGCACCCCGCCGCGCCGGCGACGGTCGTATCGATGCGCGCCTTCAGCTCGGCGGGCAAAACCCCGCGCCGGACGATATTCTCGGTGGAGAGCTGTGCGGTGGTGGTGACAGCGAGGTTGGTTTCGGCCTTGGCCATGACATATGCTCCGGTCCGTGGACGGCGTGTCCACGAGGATCAATGTGGCACTATAGATGCCATATGTCATCAAAGATGCCATTTTATGATTAACGGTCCGCAACTCCGCTCTGCCCGTGCCTGGCTTAATCTATCTCAGGACCAGGTTGCGGAGATCACAGGAGTAGCAAAACGCACTATCGCGCGGATCGAAGCTGAAGCGACTGTTCCACATGAGCGCACGCTCCGAGACATTCAGGCCGCGCTCGAAGCGCTTGGCGTGGAATTCATCGTCGAGGGCGGCGTGGGGACTGGAATTAGGATTGTGAAAAATCCGGATCGCTAAAAACTGCGCGTAGGAATTCTTAGCGCGGCTTCGATCATCCCTCCGAGAGCAGGCCACTTCCTTTGGGCAACGGGTCAATTTGGCCCACAGCCGACCTCGGGAATGTCTGCTTCAGGGCAGCCTCCTGAAGCTAGCAGCCCAAAACCGAGGAGGCGCTTGGGGGACGCTCACCACGCCCTCTTTGAGGCAACCCTATTGACAGTGCTAAATGCCTTGAAGTCATTATAACAATCCGTCAGATGCGGGCTCGGTAGAAACGGCCTCTCGCAACTCCCATTCCCCCCGGATCCACATAGAGTACAGCTCGAACGGCGCATCCGGGCTTTGCTCCGGATCAACGTAGACCGCAGTTTCAATATACGGAATTCCGACCTTGAGGCGCGTCCCCGGGACGTCGCCGAACAGGTGGTCATAACATGCCAACAGGACCGCAATCGAAAGTAGCTTGGACGATAGCGGTGACACAAAGGCCTTGCAGCCACCGAGCTCGCTGAGCGCACGGCGATAACGGTCCATTGCTTCGAAAACCTGCTTGTAAGCCTCAAAGGGATTGTACTCGCAAGCGAGCAAAATATTGCGAGGTTCGACCTGGAACGTATCGAAAAGAATCTCTCGATGCTTATAGATGATTTCGTCGCCGCGCCTGGTTTCTCGGGACGGGAATGGCACGACTGGGCATATTTCATCTGGCGTTAGTCGCTGATGGATCCTGTCCAGCCGGTCGATCTGATTTTCCCCGAGAACGGGAAACCAGACATGGGGCAAGTCCCGACTGGTTTGGGCCGTCAGTTCGCCTGAAAAGCCTCGGACGAATGAAACCTGGTCCCTTAGCGACCCTTGCCCTGCAGTCAGATCGGCAGAGACACTCTCCGCGGTCGTCACATGCAGATTAACGCATATCGCCGACTTCTGAGCGTGCTCGTCCAGATTCCTGAGCAAAACGGCGACGCTGGTCATCGCGACCATTCGCGGCATCGCGCTGATGTCGACGATGACATCAGTGAACTCGGCCGGATCTCCGGCCTGTCGCAGGGCGTCGTAGGTATTCTTCGAAGCCACGGGCTCCGTGGACGGCCCGCCAATATCGATATCGACCTCTTTTATTCGTGCCGCGCCAAACAGGCCCTGCAGGCCCGAAACATTCTGCTCCGTACGGCCGCGGCGTAGCGAGCTTTCGTCCTGGCCGTTGTGAAATGCGAGAAGCCAGACACTGACATCGGCACCCAGAGCGTGAAGACGGCGAGCCGTCTCCAGCGCGCGGACATCGAAGCCCCTTCCCAGAACGAGGAGAAGACGGCGCTCGCTACCCTTGAGTTGCCTGCCCCAGAATGCATCGAATTCGCTGGCGACCGTCAGCGAGTACGGGTCCCACCGCATGACGGCATCGCTCTCAGACAAAGGTCGGATCCTTTCCGTCAGGACCATGCTGCTGCCAGGCAATGAGGTCCTTCAGTTTCTTTTCGCGCCAGCCGCCATAGCCAAGAGGAAGTCCAAAATGGACGCAGAGGAGTCGGTTCAAATAAAACACGACAAAATTTTTGCCTTTGTTCCGATAATCGAGCCTGGGAACCAAGAGATTGTGCGCTACCAGTGAAGTGAGGACGTCCCGAAGGCCGAGAAGATGTCGAATTTTGTCGTCGGGTGAGTCGATCAGCGTTTCCCTGTCCGCCATCGAAATGGCGATCCCGGTCACACCCGGCGGATAGGGAGCGCTCGCGCGGAACGTCTGGCGCTGACAAAAGACCCCAATGCCCTCAAGGAGTTTCCTTGCTTCGCGGCCGCGTGGCAGTCGCCGTGTCAGCCCGTCCCAGCGGCTTGCCGCAACAGCGCGGACGATGCTGTCCTGTCGCTCCGCGGAAAGAGGCACAGGGATGTCGCGCGGGTACTGGATTTTGGCCGAGATCTCCTCAAATAGCTCTCCGACCACCTCGAGGTATTGATCCACGTTGTAGGACGATGCGCCTCCCAGCGACTCTCGCCCAAAATAGATCGGTGCTTGAACCTCGGATCGGACAAAATGCTCGGCAGCCCGAACAAGGCCGCTGCTATGACGCTTTTCGAATTCATCGTTGGAGAGCGCGAGGAAGTCGAATGCGTGCTGATCGTTTTTCCGATCACGCTCGATAAGGATTTCAGTTGCCCGCCAGTTGATGGCTCGGACAACGGCATTGCCTGGCGCGCTCCTAGCTCGCGCGATCCAGTCGTCATAGCGAAGGCTGCTACCGATCCCGGTTCGGATCCTGCTCTCGATGGCAGCGCACGCTTCGTCGAAGAGCGGCCCCCATTTGACGAGGTCATCTCCTTCGCCGATCAGCGCGAAGAGGTCACGATCACCGAAATTGTCTGCTTTGGCGGCACGCAACTTTGCAATCGATTCGACGAATCTCTCGAAGGTGCTTGCCTTCTTGTCGCTCCAACGCCTTTCGAGTTGGATTATGCCGTCGTAATCGCGGTTCTCCAGCGCACCCTGGGACAGCAGATCCTTGTGCGTCAAAGCCTCCAGGCGCTCGGCGACCCAAACGCCACATTGCTCCCGAGCTCCTGCCACAAAGTCGATGAGGGATCTGCGCTGCGTCGCCGAGAGGGTTTGAACCTCATCGAGAAGCAAGGCACGTTTGACGATGACCTCACCTTCAGGGGTACTGATGTGCGCATGGGCAAACCATTTGAGGCCATCAAGCCGGGCATGGCCGCCCTGGATTGGTTCGGGATCGCCGAGCGCGTCCATGCGCCCATAAAAGTCCGTCTCGATCTGCGAAGCCCAAGCGAAGAGTTCCTTTCCGGTCGCATTCGCAGGGATGGTACTGTCGGATTCCGGCTCCCATTCGACCCGGATCTTGTCCAGGTCCCGCGGAAACGGGCGGTCCACGCGCTCCAGAACGGCCCGCAGAGTGGCGATGACAATCCGCGAATTGACCAACTCGCGAAATAGCGAATTGCCCCGGTCGAATTGCGCCAGCTCCCTGTATTCGCTGGTGAACTCCACCATTGTCCCGAGCAGTTCCGGTCCGTTCGGTCCAATCGCGCCGACTTCGCGCAAAGCCTCCTGAGTCGCTTTGACGTTGGCGTTGCCGCTGGCGAGGTTGTCCGCCAGGCGAAGGGGGCGAGGCGTCAAAAGGCGCAAGAACGTCGTTTTGCCACCGCCCGGGGCGCTCCGCAGAAAGACCAAGCTTCCCCACGGATCTTCCATGCTCTGCATGAGATCAAGGGCTCCGGCGCCGAAGAGACGCACGAACTCGTCGTCGCTGATGGCGCGTTGCGATGCCCTAATGCGGAATGGGTTCCTCACAGTTGCTGCAGCTTTCGATGGCGACTGACCCGTGGGAAGAGTCCGCGCACCCGGTGCACGTCTTCCGCCCAAAGAATGTATACCGAGTTGTTCGGGGTATTGTGCGCCAGGACGACCGGAAGGCGGCCGTTTGCGTAGCCATATCTCTTGCTTGTCTTGCCGACCTCACCGTGCTTGTCATCGGCGCTAACGTCGAAGTATTGGTCGTCGTTCATTAGCGCAAAAAATGCAGCATCTGTCTCTTCGTCGAGCGGAACGCGCGGGCCAAGTTCGCAAACCACGTAAAATTCGACTGTCCCTTTACTAAATGGCAGATCTTTTAGCTTCCCTTTGATATGATTTATCGCCTGAGAGCTCGCTATGTAGGCGATGATAATGACTTTAGCGTTTGAAGATACGCATTCGCCAACGCCCGTCCCATTCTCCAAATGCTCAATGATTGTCGGGATCTTGCCACGCCACTTGCCCGCTTTTTCATCATAGCGGATGGCGCTCGTGCCGCTGGCGGTGAAATCATCCAGCAGGACGACATTCTCAAATCGCGCGACCTCTCCCTCTGGAGGAGCGCCCAAAATTTCACTCAAATCCTCCTCTAGCTTCTTCAGCAGGTCAGCGGTTTTGACGCCCGAGACGTCGTAAGCGTGGAATACTTGCTCATTGGAGATCTCGGGGTTCGCTCGCCGAAACCAATCTGTGCGAGCTCCGTCGCTCATCCCCAGGAATAGCGTCCGCCGGCGGAGCGCTTGGTATGCCGTCGTGGCCACCGCAGCCTTGACCCTGACATGCGGGAGACCGCTCTGCTCGCAGGCGGCCGCAATCAATTTCGGCCGGACAATTGTGGGAAACGTTAGTTCGACAAGGTGGTTGATTTCGCTGGCCGTAAAGAAGATCAGCCTGCCACAGACAAAATCGTAGGCGACGCGGCGTTCAACACCGGGCCGAAACTGAGCCAACCAAAGCGCAAGGCTCTCGATGAAGCGGCGCCCAGGAGAGAACTGCTGATACTCGTCATACTTGTAGCTCGCGAAGATCTCCAGCCTTGCGCGTTCGCGGGCCTTATCAGCGTCCGACCAATCCATGATCTTGGCCAGAAGGGTCTCGGCCAACTCCTTCTTCAACAGCGCCCTCCATCGGTTCGAGCCGCTGTCGCAGAATCGGCCAATTCAACCTGCGGTATGAATGCATAGCGATCGATAGAATGCACTCTCCTTCGGTCATAGTACCTTGGACGCATTAATCAGTTCAGGAAGCTCGCCGGCCCACTTCGGCCACCGCATCGATAACGCGAGCCAGGCGGTCTGCACCCTGAGGAGTTTGGTCCCATGCCCGCCGCACAGACGCTTCTAGCCGAGCCCAAGCAGCATCAACGATCGCCTGCTCGGACGGGCGATCGTCCAAGTCGCACTGGTGTGGGTCAACACCTAATGCCATGCAAATTAGCATGACATTGCCACTGAGCGTCTTGAATTGACCATCCAGAATGCGCGAGGTTTGGCCTTGGTCGACTCTCGCCATCCTCGCTAGCTCGCTAATCAAAAGCGAGCGCTTTGCCTGCGCTATTCGCATGCGCTGGCTCAATTTCTCCCTTTCTCTGCGATTCGGTTTCATGCTAGCAACATGCTTGTTAAATGCAAATTTGCAAGGAGGCGATTCGTGGTCGCAGACGAGATCCGTTTCTACCGCGCGAGTGAGAAGCCTTACGGCGCCTTCAGCAATCTCTTTCGTCGAACGATCAAATTCGAGGGAGAGACGTTTGCGACGAGCGAACATGCGTATCAGGCAGGCAAGGCCCGCAAGCCCGAGGTTAAGAACTGGGTGCTCTCCGCGCCATCGCCCGCGCTGGTCGCTATGGCGGCTCACGGTCTCTACTACTGGGACATTGTTCCCGGTTGGTCGCGAGTGAAGTTTGACCGTATGCGCGGCGTGCTAGAGGCGAAGTTCACCCAGCATCAGGATCTGAGGGAACTGCTGCTTGCAACGGGCGAGGCTAGGCTCGTCGAAAGCACCACCGTCGACAACGAAGTCAATCGACTTTGGGGCGAGGTCAACGGCGTGGGGCGCAACATGCTGGGCGAATTGCTGATGGAGCTGCGCGCCAAGCTGCGCAAGGATGGTCACGACGTTAGTTCGCGGGCTGCGTAGCACTCGCGTCGCCCGTAAGTATCGACCGCACATGTGCGGTGCCCCTCTCGCGGAAGAGTCCACGTGCTCCGACATGCGCACAGTTTGCTGCAGCGAGTCGCTGACCAGCTTTGATGCCGGCAAGAACGGTGCGGACGTCGAGGGAGGCCGGACCGTCGGTGCCTGACTGAAGGACCGTATCGATCAATCCCAAGGTCACCATATCGCCCGCACCACAGGTATCGACAACGACGTCAGCTGCTGCCGCAGCGCAGTTGTAAGTCTTTCCGCGATGATGCAACTCCAACCCAATACTGCCGTTGGTCACGATGCTGAACCCATCGGGTCGGAGTTGGGCCGCCGTTATTGGCGCAAGGCGGTCTGCCGAGAATTTGAAGATGTGAGCGGCCGCGAGTGCGCGAGCGAACAAGTCCGGATCGCCCACTCTCGACGGCTCAAAATGGATAATTGCACCGCCTGCAGCCGCAGCCTCCATGGCGTCGCAGATCGTCTCGGAGAGGCGGTCCGCGTAGAAAATCCGGCAATTTGCCAGGACTGGCCTGGCAGGCTCCAGCTCGGACGGCGTGATTGACTGAAATCGGCCGAATTTTTCAGCCGAATCCGGGCAAGAAAACAAGAACTGGTGAGTTCGGGAGGATGGATCCAGAAGCTCGACGATGACCGGCGACAGAACGTCCTGACTCCTCGACACCCACCGCATATCCGCACCTGCGCAGCGCAAGTCGCGTTCCAGCTTGCCACCAACGAGGTCGCTTCCAAGCCGCAGCAGAGGTGCAACGGGGCGCCCAAGCATGGCAAGCGAGATTAGGACATTGCCGCAGGAGCCGCCAAGCTCCTCAAAGGCCATACGGGACGAACCAATGTGAATGCGATCGAGAGCGACGAGGCCGGTGCCCACCACCTGCTTCTGGTCGAACCCAGAATTTTGACGCTCTTCGCTCATCCGTGGCTCGCCGCAAGCTTATCGAAGTCCATTCGACCACGGCCGTTCTCGATGCACAACGCACGAAGAATGCGTAGCAGCGCAGCGGGCCCCGAGGACGCCCGGCCGAAAAGCGACCAAGAACCTTGGACATCGCCGCAGACCCCATCAACGCTAATGCTCGGGCGGTTTGCGAGCAGTTCCACATCATTGCCGCCTGGCTCGCCGCTGTCTCCGATGGAAAGCACTTGGAGCCCGTCGGACATGGTGCGTCGGATCTCCTGCAGCACGGCGGTCTTGCTCGTTCCATGAGGAAGAAGGTCGAAGCTGTGATGAGAGGTCAGAACGCGGATCTTCCCATTCGCTATATCGGGGCACATGGCCAATTCATGCTTGAAGCGATGGAGCTCCACGACGTCATGATGCTTCACGCTGATCTGGACATTTCCGCGCTTGAGCAGGCATTTCGGCTTCAGCAGTGCTCTGCATTCAATCCAGTCCGCAACCCGGGCCAGTGAGGAGTCGGCGAACGGCGGATCGTCATCAATATCGACATCGAGTGATCTGATATGGCCGCCGTTGTAATAGCCCATCGTGATCGAAGAATGCAGCCGGACCGGCAGTGATTGGCGCAGGGCATCCCCGGCTGACCCACCACGACCGGTTGCAAATGCGATCGCGATCCCCCCGTCTGCGAGCCGGATGAGTTCGTCGACCAAGCTGGACGCTGGGAGCTCCAGTCTCGTCTCCGTTGCCACCACAGTGCCATCGTAATCGAGCACGATCCCGCCTAAACGCGCCTTCTCGAGATCGGCGAGCCGGTCAGCGCAGATAGCATCGGGAGGACAGGGGAGGCACGATTGATCGTCATGACGCCTTATCGCCTCCAGCTTGTGCTGGACGGCCGGGCTTAGTCGACCGACGACATCGGCAAGGCCGCGATCGCCGTAGATCGCCTCTGCGAAATCGCCTCGGCCTGGCTTGGCCGGGTCTATCTCGGTTGCCACCCCCAGAAAATGGACAACGATCAGCCCCTCTATGACCGACAACGCGGTCCGAAATCGGCCGGCATAGCCAAGGTCCAGTTCCGAGATGCGGATGGTGCTCGGAAGCGCTCTCTTAATGTTCTCCCAGAGATCGCGGGTTAAGGCCGTGGTCACTGCTAGCACGAACATCGAGTGCGGATGTCGGGCCGCCCAAACGTGCCGACCATGCGCGAAATTCCGAAAATCAGCGACCTGGACTGGAGCAATCCCAGTCTCCCAGAGCGACGTCTCGATGAGCCTCGCAAAGGTTCGGCATTGCGGGTCGCAGAGTAAGCAGAGCGTATCGCCCTGGCGGAACGAAGGCACAGTCGAACGCAAGTCAGCAACAGCGCGCCCCACCGACTCGGCGAGACTGTGTGCCGAACGAGATCCTTCAGAAGGATTTGCAACGAGGTCGCTGGCCGCGAGAACGCAGGCGACCATTCCGACCAGCGAGTGAGTTGCCAGGAAGCCATCTTTTCGTTCGGCTACCGGAACGACGATCAACTCCGCCCGACTATTGTTGGCGGCAGCGACAGCGGTTGAGCCCCATTCATTGACCGTGACCAGCCGCACATTGGCGGCGTCGGAAGCGACGGCAGCCTTAAGAGCCCCCTCGACGTCTGGATTATCCGCGCCTGCGCTAAAAAGCCAAATGCTGAACCCGTTGCAGCTTTCAGGTGCGAGCACAAACTCCAAAGGGGTCTGCACCAGCGTCAGACCAAGGCCGAGGGACGACCGGCACGACGCAAAATATTCGGCCATGATTGCAGAGCCGCCCGAACCAATGGCGATCGCAGGGCGACCAGCCCCTTCACGAAGGGCCGCCGCCACAGCCTCGATGGGACCGTCCGCAACCAAGCGAACGGTGTCAGCCAAGGTTGCCAACTTTTCGGCGAAAATTGTCATCCATTTCCTCCTAGCAGGAAAGCGCCATGGATTGACCTCCCAGGGGCATCAAATTCATATCCGTCGACAATGTTGCTAAATGTTCTCTATATGTTCTTATACAGATCGTTGATGCAATTGGAATGGCGAGGCAGGCGGCCGCAGATCTACGAGACAAAAAAGCGAGCCTAGCTCGTTCGCTGACAATCTCGCTTGCGTCTCGTGTTGTGCCTGAGCGTGACGCTCGACGTCCGCTTCCGGGCGAGGAGCCAATGTCCGCAACTGTGAAGGGTCTCAGACGCGGGCCCTTGCGCAGCGTTGATGGCGTGGCTCCTGGGCCCGCGTCTGAGAGCCTCCAGGGGAAGAACCCGCGGCCCGGGGCCTTGCGTTATGGGGATTTCGCCGCGCGGCGTGGTCCACGGGATCGTGCGAGGCGTGGATCGGGGGCGCTATGGTCCGCCCGGGATGCCCGGCAACCTGCGGTTTGCTGCGCATGGAATGGATTCGGGCCCGTCGCAATCTCCATTTCCGCCACCGGGCCGAACAGGATCGCCCGCTCTCTGGCCGAGACCGGCAGTGCTTTCTCAGGGTGTCGCCGCATCGCCATCGTCATGATGTGTCGATCCTGACGGCGACGATGGTGCGTGGCGCCGCGCCCGGCGCGAAGCGCTCGACGATGATCATGCGGCCACCGCAGCATGGGCATGGTGGACGATGGTCATCCCGCGGCTCGTCTGTCCCGGAACGACCGTCTGCGTCTTGTTCTTGGGGCGCTGCCGCCGGTGTCGTCGCCGCGATGATCTGCCTGATACGGGCGATGATGCCCGCACGCCGGCTGGAGGCGAGCAGGCCATAGTGGCGGATGCGGTGGAATCCGTCGGGCAGGACGTGGAGCAGGAAGCGGCGGATGAACGCGTAGGCCGTCAGTGTCATGGTCTTGCGCCAGGTTTTGCCGACCGAGCGGGCGCGATAGTCCTTCCAGTGGAAGGTGACCCCGCGCTGATCCATGGCGACGAGGCGGCTGTTGGCGATGGCGACGCGATGGGTGTAGCGGGCGAGATAGGCCAGCACGGCGTCGGGTCCACCGAAGGGCCGCTTGGCGTAGACGACCCAGTCGACGCGCCGTAGCGGCACCAGCATGGCGGCGAAGGCATCGGCCTCAGTCAGATGGCCGAGCTCGCCATGGAAGGCGAGCTGCCCTGCCACGTGCAGGGCCGTGAGCCCTGCGAGGAAGAGTCTGCGGAACAGCCGCGAGAGCACGCGTATGGGCAGGAAGAAGCCGGGCCGGCAGGCGATCCAGTGAGCGCCGTCCGGCGAGAGTCCACCGCCGGGCGCGATGACGTGGAGATGGGGATGATGGGTCATCGCCGATCCCCATGTGTGCAGCACGCTGGTGAAGCCGATGCGGGCGCCGAGATGCCGGGTATCGCTCGCGATGGTGGCGAGCGTCTCGGCCGCGGCCCTGAACAGCAGGCCGTAGACCTCGGCCTTGTTCTGGAAGGCGATCGCTGCGATGGGCGCCGGCAGGGTGAAGACGAGATGGTAGTAAGGCACGGGCAGGAGATCGGCCTGGCGATCCGCGAGCCAGTCCTTCGCCGCTGCACCCTGGCAGCGCGGGCAGTGCCGGTTGCGGCAGGAGTTATAGGCGATCGTCGCGTGATCGCAGTCGCCGCAGGCCATGACATGGCCGCCGAGCGCAGCCGTGCGGCAGGCCCGGATCGCTCCCATCACCTTGAGCTGGCCGCGGCTGAGCCGATGACGCGCGAGATAGGTCTCGCCGTGCCGGTTCAGGATATCCGCGACCTCCAGCGAAGGCCGCGCCATGATCGGCGCGGGACCGTTATGGCGGTGGCGGTGGCGCCAGCAGCGCGAGCGGGCTCGTCACCTCGCGCAGGGTCTTGAGCGCGACGCGGGTGTAGACGGCGGTGGTGTCGAGCTTCCTGTGCCCGAGCAGAACCTGGATCACCCGGATATCGGTCTTCCGCTCCAGCAGATGGGTGGCGAAGCTGTGCCGCAGCGTGTGCATCGACACCCGCTTGTCGAGCTTCGCCGCGACGGCTGCGGCATGGCAGGCCCGGTTGAGCTGGCGCGTCGTGATCGGCTGGCCCGGCTGCTGGCCGGGGAAGAGCCAGCCGCGCGGCCGCTTCACCCGCCACCATTGCCGCAGGAGGTCGAGCAGGTCGGGCGCGAGCATGACATAGCGGTCCTTGCGGCCCTTGCCCTGCTCGACCCGGATCAGCATGCGGGCGCTGTCGATGTCGGCGACCTTGAGGTTGGCGATCTCCGAGACCCGCAAGCCGCAGCCATAGGCGATGCTGAGCGCCGCGCGGTCCTTCAGGCTACGCGCATGGGCCAGCAGCAGCGCGACCTCTTCGGTGCTCAGCACGACCGGCAGCCGCTCCGGCGTCGGGATCCGCGCCATGCGGTCACCGAATCCGGTCCGGCCCAACGTGACATGGAAGAAGAACCGCAGGGCCGTGCAGGCCTGGTTCATCCGGGAGTAGCTCGCGCCGAGCGAGGCCAGGTGAAGCTAGTAGCGCCGCAGATCCTCGGGCTCGGCTCGATCCGGCGGCAGTCCGAGGAAGGCGGTGAACTCACGCACCTGCCGGACATAGTCGCGCTGCGTGTGCTCGCCAAACCGGCGGATGGTCATGTCCTCGATCATCCGCTGGCGCAGCGGAGTGACGGTGACGGGATCGGTCATGGAGGCCTCCGAGGATCAGGGGAAACGACCCCGAAATCCTCGGATGCAGCGCCTCACATGGCGAAATCTCAGCGATGACCGCGCCGCAGCGCCCTCCCGCGAGAGCGGGTTAGTCCATTGGCGCTTCTGGCGGGTCTCGTGATCTGAGTTACTCAAATCTCAGCAAATGGCCCTTGGACCACCAAGCGCGGATCGGCCTTAAGGTCGATGATATGCGTCCGCCGCGATGATCGGGCGCTCTGCCCGCATGCCCCACTGCCAAAATGCCAAAATGCCGCGGCTCTCCGGCATCGACCGTCAGCGGGGCGCAACAGACCTGCGCGCGTCGAGCATCGCGTGCATCTTCCTACGACTTTCGGCGACTTTCGGCCGGATGCGCGCGACCTCGACCGGGTCTGCCTTCGGAATGGGATAGCCGCGGCCGCCCTTGCCGGAGGCATTGCCATAATGCCGGCTGGCGGTGTCGTCGGCAGCGTGGCCCATGAGCGCCGCGACGATCGCTGCACCGAGGTCGCGCTCGTCCCGCGTTCTGGCATTGCCAATATAGTGGCGCTTCAGGCGCGCCGATACGGCATGCCTGACCGAGTATGGCGTGGGGCGCCGCTTGCGCCGCGGAAACAAACGTTTGGCGATGACGCGCATGCGCTCCTCGATCCGAGTGAGCAGCGTCTCATAGGCTTCCAGCGTCATCCGATTGACCCGCTCGGCCCACGCAACCAGATGTTCGAGACTGACGGGATCGATCGCTTCAAAGATTATGGTCCGGGTCTCGCCATGCGCCCGCTCATTGCTGTTTTTCCCGTTGGGGACGATCATGATCAGCGTATCGCCCGAGATAGTGATCCTAGTCCCGTGCCACTCGATCGGACGTAGTCCCGGCAGGATGTTTGCATTCATAGAGGCCACGAGATCATCGGCGTATTGCGATCGGGACAGTGGCGCGGCGGCGATGATACGGTCGAAATCCAGGTCGCTGATCGCCTTGGCCTTGCTCGCCGAGGTGCGCAGCGGCATGGCGGCCTTCGGTTTCCTGACTTTCGGCGCAGCCGGGTCTTTCTGCCGGGAGCTATCCAGGAGACTCAGTGCTTCGGCCACCTCAGCGCGCAGATGAGGATTCTGCTGGGCAAGCCGAGCAAGCCCGAACTCCAACGCAGCTCTGTATTGTCTGATCGAGTTGGGGCGCAAATCTCGCGACCAGACGAGAAATCGGCGCACGAGATCGACGACGCCGATCGAACGCGAGAGCTCCTCCGCAGCCCGCCGCCAGAGTTGCCCAAACCGCTGCATGTAACGCTTTTCGGTCTTGGCAGTCCGCGTAGGCCCAGGCATCCGCATATCGAATACTCCTGTTACTCCGGAGGTAACGGTAGGCCGATCAGCCACGCTGAGCCGTGCCCAGGAGCGACCGGTCGACAACGTAGTCACCCGGCCTGCGCCCACGGGCGCCCGGCTGCCGATCGGCGCGCACGAGTGTTCCATCGGCTTCGAGTTCTCTGATCGCTTCCTGTAGCAGGCGGGCATCCCCGAACCGGCCGGCGTGTTCCCGCCGCAGATCGCGTAGGCGGAAGGCGTCGAGCTCGTTGCTGACGAGGTGATCAACGAGCGCCTGGCTCATGCGCTCCCGCCGGCCCTGACCGACATGGCCAGCGACCGTCATCATCGCCGGTGCGAAAACCCGATCGATCAGGGCGATCGCGACCCCGATCCGGGAAGCCGAGATGCCATCGGGCAATTCGCCTGAACTGCGGGCCGCCAGCATGGCCTCGAGCACGAGCGCAAGCCGCCCGGCATGGCCGGGGGCTTTCTCAAACCAACTGCGCACCAGCCCGCCGTGCCGGTTGGCTTCACCATGCCAGCGCTGCATCGCCTGCTGGAGGAGCTGGATGCCATCCGCACTCACCGGTATGGCGGTCATAGAGTTGACGCGCCCCATTTCGCGCAGACGGGCCATCATGTCCAGCATCCCGTCGAGCGCGAGCTGCGACATGGCGATCCGGGGCGGTAGCGCCTCCCCGACCCAGACCCAGAGGAAGCGGCCGGCGAGACCATCGTCCTCGCCGCCGAGAAAGGCACCGACACGGTCGGGCTGCGTCGCCGACAGCACGCTGATCGCGAACACCCCGAGCTGCCGGCTCTCACGGCTGATCCGCCCGACCCGCAGCGATCCGGCGCTCGTCGCCTGCAGCATCAGCGCTCGCGTGGACCGGCCGCGCGCCAACATCGCGCTCGCCTCATCCGAGAGCGCCAGAATTCCACGCGGCGAGCCCGCTGCCCGCTCCGTCATCTCCTCGATGCTGGAGTCCTCGACGACGATCCCGGGACGGATCGGCACCACGACGGCATCCGGCCTGCGTGCCGGCGGCGCCGGATCGTCGAGGTGATCGCGGATGGCCTTGCGGCGCTCGGCGTCGTGCACTGCCCATTCGAGCTCGAGCTGTCGCCGCTCGCGCGCCGCGATCTCGTGGCGGAGGCGCCATTCCTCCTGCTCGGCGGCGGCGACCGCCCCGAGCAGACTTTTGGGTAGAGCGACCATGGCGCTCTTCCGCGATCCCGGTGGGGCGACGATCATCCCCCACAGGATCGGAGGCTCGTGCCAGACCGCGCCGATCCGCACCTGAACCTGAGAGCCCAACGCGGTCGAGGCACTGACCAAGAGGCTGAGCAACGGCATCGTCGGAGCGACATTGTAGCCCTCGGCCAACATCGTGATCTCGGCCGCCAGGGCAGAATCGTCGAGCTGTGCGGGATCGAAGCTGCCGGAATCAAAATCAGCACCATGCCGCACCTGGGTCTCGATCTGCTGCGGCACCGCAGCAGGCACGATCGGCCGACGGATCGGAACCGGCGGCCTCATCGGCGCGGCGATGCCGGCAGATGCGTCGGGCACATTCACGCTGGGGCCGTCCTTGACCTCGTCAGCCATGCTCAACGCCTTTTCTCAAGATAATGCAGGATCGCGGGCGGGATCTCGTCGCCGTCCCGCAGCGCACTGGCGCCAGCAAGACGCAGCCAGTGGGTCAGCGTCCGCGCCCAGCGCCGGCGCCCCGTATCGATGGCAGCCACATGCTCCGTGCGTAAGAACTCGCCATCGACGAAGCCGACCAGCACCGGAAGATGCTCGTCCTCGCCGATGATCTGCGCGAAATCGGTCAGCTCTGGCGCATCGGCCAGGTCGACCTCGCTAGGTTGCCAGCCACGACGGATCCGCCTCAGATCGTCGCGCAGCGAGCGGATGTATTCCCAGGGGATGTCGCTGTCATCAGGCAGCTGCCCCCGCTCGGGGAATTCGCTGTCGGAGATGAGGACGGCGATGCCGTTCGTCATCAGGCCGGTGTCGGCGGTGTCGGGGCGGCCAGCCCGATAGGCCGCCTTCCAGTCGTTCAGGTCAGCTTCACTCATAACGATACTCCTTACAAAACCGGAAAAATTATTGAGCTAGATTCGCTTTTTTGCAAGAGTCCGCCAACGGACGCTTTCCGTGCGCTCCTATGTCGTTAACCTCGGAGAGCCCGATTTGTTTTTTTTCTTTTTCCCGCTACCCGACCCCGAGCCGACGCAGCGCTTTCGCAACGCCATCGGCGCAGCACGGGACGTCATGCCCGACGTCTCGATCGCGACGCTGACGACGTTTCTGGATGTCGCGCTTCACAGCGCGGACGAGCCGCCAGCCAAAGCGCTAGCCGAGCGGTCGGGGATTCCGTACGATCGTATGATGCGGCATATCAGCGTGCTCGCCGAAGGAACGCGGCGCGTTCCCGGCCATGAACTTCTCGTCAAGGCGTACGATAAAAAGCTGCGCCGCCATAGGATCAAGGTGACGCCCAAAGGCCTTGAGCTCCTCGCACAAATCAATGCGCAGATCGAAAACACGGCGAGCCAGGCAACTGCACTCGCTGCTGCGGGAGATATGGCCTGACGTTCCCTCGGCTTTTTTAAAGCTCGAAACCTGTTGTAGCCCCCAAAAGCCCGGACAAGTCTCACGGTACTGCATGAGCCGCGATGAACTCGCGGGGTGAACGATATCCGAGCGCCCGATGGGGGTGAAGCTCGTTGTAGTGGTCGAACCATTCCGGCAGGGCGAGCATGACGGTTCTGGCATCGGGGACGGGGTTCACCGAGACGTAGTCGCGCTTGAAGGTACGCACGAAGGCTTCGGCCATGCCGTTGCTCTGCGGGCTCTGGATCGGGGTGGTGAGCGGCTCCAGGCCGATCTCGCGGGCAAAGCGGCGGGTCGGTCCCGCGATGAAGCAGGAGCCGTTATCGGTCAGCCATTCGATGGTCTGCGGCAGGCGGTTGACCCTGCCGAAGCGGTGCTCGACGACAGCGACCATCAGGTCGCAGACATCGTCCCCCTTTATGCCTTCGGTGGTGGCGACATGGCCCATGGCTTCCCGGTCGCAGCAATCGAGCGCGAAGGCGACGCGGACTTTCTCGCCGTTGTCGCAGCCGATCTCAAAGCCATCGGAGCACCAGCGCAGGTTGGACTGATCGACGCTGATGCGGCCGTCGTGACGGCGCTCGACCCCGCCAGCATGACGGTCGAGCAGAAGGCCATGAACCTTCATCACACGATAGACCCGTTTGCGATTGGCGGGCGAACGGCCCTCGGCCAGGGCCTTGCGGCGCAACCGGGCCCAGATGCGAGCATAGCCGTAGGTCGGCATGTCGTCGATGACCGCCTCGATCTCGGCGAGCAGCGCCACTTCCGGCAGGGGCGGACGGCCTCTGCGCTGTGGCGAGCGCCCGGCCGTCCGCTGCGCCACCCGCACGGCGAGATGCGAACGGGCCACGCCCAGCGTGGCGGCGACGGCGCTCATGGCAAAGTGCCCTTGGGCAGCGACAGTGACCGCAAGCTCCGTTTTTTTATATCCTCCGCCACGGTGAGGGCGGATTCAACCGGTCGTCGCAACACCCAGAGATTGGAGGTTGTGACGATGGCTGGTCGACGAGCTTCGGAACGATGCACACGGGGGAAGTTGCGTTCGCCAGGACGACCACCTGCCTGGCAGCGTGAGCATTATTGCCGTTTCTGGCAGGCTATCGCGCGCGGACGTACGAGCGAGCAGGCGGCCGTCGACGCCGGCATTTCGACGCCGCTGGGGCCGCGCTGGTTTCGGAGTTCGGGAGGGATGCCGCCAACCCACTTTGCGCCTTCGGCGCCTGTGCCCACCGGAAGATATTTGTCCTTCGGTGAGCGCGAGGAGATCGCGATCGAGCTTGTCAAGGGCACGGCGATCCGTGCGATTGCACGGAAGCTTGCGCGCTCGCCTAGCACGATCTCACGCGAAGTGCGCCGCAACGCCGCCACGCACGGTGGCAACCTCGACTATCGCGCCATCGCGGCGCAATGGCATGCCGACCGCGCGGCGCGACGACCTCGCCCGGGCAAGCTGGCGAGCAACCCCGCTCTACGCGCCTATGTCGAGCAGCGTCTCTCCGGTCAGGTCACGAGCGTCGATGGCGCCGGCTTCGCGGGTCCCAAGGTGATATGGAAGAAGCGTCGTGCCGTGCTTCGGCAGAGCCGGCGCTGGTCAACCGCGTGGAGCCCCGAGCAGATCGCCCATCGACTTCGGATCGATTACCCGGAGGATTCCACCATGCGCATCAGTCACGAGGCGATCTACCAGTCCTTGTACATTCAAGGTCGCGGGGCGTTGCGCCGAGAGCTGACGGCTTGCTTACGCTCAGGCCGAGCTTTGCGGGTTCCGCGTGAGCGGACCCGCGGCCGTGGAAAGTCCTTCGTGGGCGATGCCGTCATGATCAGCGAACGGCCGCCAGAGGTCGAAGACCGGGCGATCCCGGGACACTGGGAAGGTGATCTCATCCTGGGCCTGCACAGCTCGGCGATCGGCACTCTCGTCGAACGCAGCTCGCGCTTCACGATGTTGCTGCACCTGCCGCGCCAAGAGGGGTATCAGCGTGGACAGGGGGTCAAAAACGGCCCGCCACGTGCGGGCCACGGTGCTGAAGCCGTTCGCACGGCCATTGTCCAATCCATGAGCGAACTACCCAAGACGCTTCGTCAATCGCTCACCTGGGACCAGGGAGCCGAGATGGCTCAGCACGCTCGGCTCCGCATCGAGAGTGGGTTGGAAATCTACTTTTGCGATCCGCAAAGCCCGTGGCAGCGCGGCTCGAACGAAAACACCAACGGCCTCCTGCGCCAGTACTTCCCGAAAGGGACCGATCTCAGCTTGCACTCAACCGGCGAGCTGGCCGCCGTCGCGCACGCGATGAACACCCGGCCACGCAGAACGCACGGATGGAAAACACCGATCGAGGTGCTCGATCAGTTCCTCGCTCAGCAGTATGATGATCGTGTTGCGACGACCGGTTGAATCCGCCCAATATACCTCGCTGGCTTTCGGCAGTCGCTGCAAGGACGCCCGCGTCAGGCCCTCAACCGGCTCCGTTGGCGACGCCTACGACAATGCCATGTGCGAGAGCTTCTTCGCGACGCTGGAATGTGAGTTGCTCGACCGGAACCGCTTCCGCTCGCACAGCGAGGCACGGATGGCCGTCTTCAGCTTCATCGAAGGCTTCTACAACCCGTCACGCCGCCATTCGGCGCTGGGATACCTCTCACCCATCGAATACGAAAGGAAACATCTTGAGCTGAAATGAGCCGCCCAAGCCGTGAACAGTCCACGGAAGCGGGGCAACTCCAGCAGGCATGAGCCACCGCCTTCCGCTTCGCATCGGGCGTTCTCGTTCTCGAGGGGCGGACCAAGCTCGAAGCGAGCTCTGACCGAAGTCCTCGACGGAGGATTCCTGACGACAGGATTATCGCATGGCCCATGTCGAGCCGATCCATGTTCGGATCTGGCCGCTGGGATCGAACGAAGAGCAAACCAAAATAGCTCGGCCCTGCCGTAACCGTTGCATGAGATACGACGAACTATCGATCCTTGATGTCAAGCTGGGCATCCACCCTTGGTATAGCCAAGGAAACCTCACCTTCGGAGAAATTACATGTCGTTGAAGCTCGCTTCTGTTCCTCGCCTCTTCGGTCTAGCCATGCTTACTGCAGCCGTTTCTGCGGCCGCGGTAATGGTCGACGTCAGTGTGGCGCAGGCTTACGACATCACATCGCGGGCTCCGATCAATGTCACTTCGGCATGAGTCGCGCTACAGAGCCATGATCCGGTGGCTTATCAAACCGTCGGGAAGCCAATTCTGGGTTTTGACCGGTTCTCAGCAGAATACGAGGGGGCCATCTATCGATTTTCGTCGGAGGCAAATCTGAAGCTCTTCAAAGCCATGCCGTCGAAGTATGCGCCAGTTCACGGTGGCTTTTGCCTGCAGGGCGCGGCAGGTGGGAGGAAGCTCGATGGTGACCCGAGCATCTTTCAGGTTGTAGACGGCAGGCTTGCCCTGTTCTCGTACAAGGCGGCCCTCGATAGCTATTTGAAGGACCCTGCAAGGAACTCGCAAAAGGCCAGCGACAACTGGGCGAAGATACACGACAAGACGCCCCGCGAGCTCTTCGGCTTTTGATCGCGCTGTCGTCTGGGTCCGCTTGGCGGACCCAGACGACACGCCGGCCTGGCTGGCAATCGCCTTCGACCATACATTTTTGGGAGAATTCCGTCGCGATAATAAATTGATAGCTTCGCGGAAGCCGAACCCGAGCGGATCCGCTGTGGTCGATGGCATATCCTCCAGTCCGCAGGACGGCGGCGGCGGGTTACGGTGTCGGCGTTCGTGGCTGCGTCCGCGCGTCGGCACACGGCGGACTGCGAGGCGGCCAGCGTCTTTTCGACAGTGACGCGCTGAAGCTCGCGCCATCGTCGTCATGCGATGACCTTGGAGCAATCCCACGGTCCTTCGAGGTACGACGCTGTCCAGGCTCTTATCGTGCTGTCTTGACGCGGGCCGATGCCCCCGCCCGCCTGCGCGAGCGCCGACCTACCGTTGGGCATCACGACTGTGTTGCGGCGAGCTTGTCCCTGGTCTTCGTCGCAAAGTCATCGGCGTCGTGGCGCTCGTGAAGCTGCTCGGATGGATCCCCGACAACGCGATTGACCATGCGTCCGCGTTTCACGGCCGGCCTGGCGAATAGCTGCTCGGCCCATCGCCTGACGTTCGTGTACTCGTGCACGGCGAGGAACTCGGCCGCACCGTACTGCCAGCCCTTCACCAGTCCGCCATACCAGGGCCAGATCGCCATGTCGGCGATGGTGTATTCGGAGCCCGCGACAAACTCGCTGCCGGCGAGCCTCCTGTCCAGCACGTCGAGCTGGCGCTTGACCTCCATCGCATAGCGGTTGATCGGGTATTCGAGCTTTGCTGGCGCATAAGCATAGAAGTGGCCGAAACCACCGCCCAGGAATGGAGCCGATCCCATCTGCCAAAACAGCCAGGACAATGTCTCGGCCCGCGCCGGCTGTTCCCGCGGCAGAAAGGCGCCGAACTTCTCGGCGAGATGTACCAAGATGGCACCCGATTCGAATATCCGGATCGGTGTAGAACCGCTGCGATCCAGCAATGCCGGGATCTTCGAGTTCGGATTGATCTCGACGAAGCCGGTGCCGAACTGATCGCCATTGTTGATCCGAATCAGCCAAGCGTCGTATTCGGCGCCCTCGTATCCGGCTGCCAGCAGTTCCTCGAGCATCACCGTGACTTTGATACCATTGGGCGTCCCGAGCGAGTAGAGCTGCAGGGGATGCCTGCCCACGGGCAGATCCTTGTCATGGGTTGGGCCGGCGATCGGACGGTTGATGTTGGCGAAAGTTCCGCCGCTCTCCTTGTCCCAGGACCAGACTTTCGGCGGCAGGTAATCGGTCTTTTCTGTCATGCTCATGGCCTCCAGCTCCGGCTTCACGCCACTGACGGGTAGTTCGACGGAAACAAGGCGCGCTTCGTCTCCTCGTCGTTGGTCTTCTTGAAGTCGTAATCCTTGCCGACTGCACGGGCGGCCGCGACGGCGGGCCGGGCGTCGACGGTCTCGAACAGCCGCTTGAGATGTGGAAATGGGGCGAGTGGATCTTCCGCGCCCTTGCGAACGCGCGAGGCGCGATCGAGCCACCCCCAGACCGACATGTCGGCGATCGTATAAGTCTCTCCGACGATGTGGCTGCGTCCCGCGAGATGGTCGTTCAGCACTTGGTAATGGCGCTCCGCCTCGCGGCGGTAGCGATTCACCGCATAGTCGAGCCCTTCGGGCGCCGCGAATTGGAAGTGGACCGCCTGCCCGGAAAACGGGCCGAGGCCGGACGCGATGAACAGCAGCCAGGAGAGCAGTTCCGCCCTCTCCTCCGGCGCTCCGAGGAATTTCCCAGTTTTCTCAGCAAGATAAAGCAGGATTGCCGTGGAATCGAAGACTCGCACTTCCTTGCCGCCTGGTCCCTGCGTGTCGACGATGGCCGGCACCTTGCCGTTTGGGTTGATAGCTCGGAAGGCGGCCGCGTGCTGTTCGCCCTTGCTCGTATCGACGGGAATCGTTTCGTAAGGCAGTTCGGCTTCTTCTAGGAAGAGCGCTACCTTCGCTGGATTGGGCGTAGGATGGAAATAAAAGCGGATCATGGCACCTCTCTCCCTTCATGCGTCGATTCGAGCGGTTTCTGCGGACGGGCTACAAGCAGAACACCGCCGACGATGATCGCGGTCGCGGCAAGTTCCGCCAACGAGGGCTGCTCGCCAAGGATAGGGACTCCGAGGAGCGAGGCGACCGCAGGCAAGAGCGCTATGATCGCGGTGGCGGCGGCGGGCCCGAGCATCGCGACAGAGCTATTGAAAGTGAAGATCGCGACGCCACTCATCAGCACGCCTTGGTAGACGGCTTGCAGCGCCAACTCGCTGATGGCCGCCTGTTCGAGACGGCCAAGCCCTGCAAGCCAATACACCGGCAGGAACAACACCGCGGACCAGAAGCAGATCAGCGCCGCCGCTTCGATCGGGGTCAACCCGCTTCGGCCGAACAGAAGCGTATAAGTGGCCCACATCGCCGCCGCGACCACGAGGGCGGCGACGCCTGCCACGCTCGGCAAGCCGGCCGTCGCCGCGCCCGCAAGCATGAGTACGGACAATCCGGCCAGGATGGCTGCATATCCACTGCAGCGACGCCAGCCTTGCACCTCGCCGAGGAATATCCAGGCAAAGTCTCCGGCGAACAGCGGCATCAGCGCCGGTGTGATCGCTCCAGCCAGCGCAGCGGATGTGAGACTGAGACCGAACGCGACAAGCAGCACGAACGGCAATCCCCAGAGAATGGCGAACACGAACCCCGTGCCCCAAACGGCTGGCGACAGTCTGGCTCGGCTGCGAACCAGGATCGGAGCAAGCAGCAAAGCACCGATCCCGAAGCGCAGCGCCGCGACGTCCCAGATGCGGAGTTCCCGCGTCATGCCGAAACGTGTGACCACGAACCAGCCGGACAGGATCAGGACGGCGAGCGCCGCCCAGGCGATGCCGGTGACACGGCGCCACCTGCCGGGCGGCAACATCGATCTCCTCGGCGCCGTCGAAATCACCGCGATCCCATCGTGAATCTAGAGCTGAGCGGCCCGCAGGCCCTCGAGGACAGCCTCGGGCTCGGGACGCGCCCTATGGTCGATATCGAGCGATGCAAACGCGACCCGGCCGTCCCGGACGACGACGAAGGTTGCCAGAACTGGAAGTTCCCAACTGTCGTCGCCGTTGATCGCCGGCAAGGCCTTGTTGCTCGCGCGCATCGCGTCGCGCAGTTCTGCTGGCAACGTGAAGACCAGACCGTAGCGACGTGCGACCTCGTTGCCGACATCGCTGAGCACGTCGAAGGTCAACGAATTCTTCTCCGCGGTGCTGAGCGAGCCATCCGGCAGTTGCGGGGAAACGGCGACCAGCCTGCCCCCGAGTGCGGTGATCTGGGGAAGGATCGCCTGGTAGGCGCGCAACTGGATGTTGCAGTAGGGACACCAGCCGCCACGATAGAAAGTCAGTACGACCGAGCCCTGGCGCAGGATATCGTCGAGCATGAGCCGGCGACCGTCGATTCCGGGAAGATCGAAACCCGGAGCCTTGTGACCGACGCCGACCGCCCTTTCCGAGACGAAGGAAGCGCGGATTTCGTCGAGCTTCGCTTCATACACTGCGGCCCGATCCGCCGGCGTGTTCCGCGCGAAATCCGCCCTGACCGCCGCCAGTTGCTCCTCCAGCTTCATGATCCCAAACCTTTCCCGCGAGCCACCGGCCCGTCATCCTGTCTCGCGTTTTAGTTCGACTGTTCTAAAATGCAAAACACGAGGGTGTGAGAGGCGGGGCCGATCTTGCGGGCGCCGGTTGGTGGCTTGGAACAAACGCATCCTTCAATCGCTCGCCTCGGGGGGCGCTCGGAACGGAGAAAAACGTTGGAACGCGACGATGTCTGGCAAGCCGCCCGACGCCGTCCAGTCGATCGCTCCGGCATCCCAAATCCCGCCCTGGGGAGCAGGCCTGCTGGCGGCAAGCGTGCCGTGAGCATAGTGGCGGGCCATTGGTAACGAGACGGCCGGCCGATCCCGCATCCTGATGTCTGTCAGACGGCGAGTGACGATGCCGGAGGGTTCGGATGGATCGCAAGGGACCTGCGATCAGAATGTAACCGATCAGCGGAGGCGCGCGAAATATCTCAAGAGAAGGCGCCATGCAATTCGTGACTGCAAGCGCCGTTGCTTGGGAGGGTAAGCGTGAGACTAGATAAACAAGTGCTGGCGAACGAAGTGGTAGTGGCGCCCGACAACGAGAAGCCGATCCATCTCCTGCATGGCTCAGGCCTGCACCACATCAACGTGCGAGCGTTCGACCTGGACGAGACCATCTCGTTCTACGAGCAGGCCTTCGGCTTTCGCCTTCTCTTCCGCTGGGACGGCGTCGATGGGATGCGTGGACAGCAGGTCTTCTTCCGCAACCCGTTGCAGGGCGCCCAGCTCGACATCGGCGACGGGCAGATCCTCGAGCTGATCCCGGCGCCGAAGAAGGCCGTCCGCCCGAGCGAACTCGCGTCCAGCTTCAACCATATCGGTCTACGCGTCTCAAACCTCGATGAGACCTATGCGCGGGCGCTTGCCAACGGCGCCAAGCCTTACCCGATCCGCGATGGGGCGGGCGGGGTCTGGGACGGGCCAGCGACGATCAAGCTCAAGGCGAGCCCCCCCTTCCAACGGTCCTTCGTGGTCCGCGCGGCGCATGTGATGGGGCCTAATGGGGAAGTTATCGAGCTCTTCGAGTCGTGACATCGATCTCGCGCGACCAGCCCAGGCCAGCGATCCGACTGAAAAGACGGAATTGCTGCCGTCTTAGGCCGTCATTGATCTGATTCCCTGCCGGCCGGCTCCCCTTTGGTGGAGTGGACTAGGCGATTGGCGGGAACCAACCGGTTGAAACGCGAGCGGCCGCTTCTGCGCCGGCGATTGGGTGGGCCGTGGGGTCGAGGCCGGACGGTTAGTCGGCGAAAGCGGATCATCCAGAGAGGCAGAAATGATCACTACGAAAATCTTTGACGCGCAATGTCACGCGATGCAGACGATTTCCGGTCCCTTGCTTGAGCTCGCCAGCCAAGCCGGCGGCGCGGACTTCGCGGTTATTCGCAGCATTGCCCCGCCGGGCATCGTCGTTCCGCTGCACAGCCACGCCGAGCGTGAGACGATGGTGATCATAGATGGGATGTTCAGCGCCTGGCTGGACGGTGCCTGGGCGGACTATGGGCCTGGCGAGATCATCGACGTCCCGCCGAACGTGCCGCACGCACTGCGCAACAACGCCGAGGAGGAAGTGGCGCTGGTCCTTGTCTCGACCCGGCGCATGGCGCAATTCTTCACAGAGGTCAGCGTGCCACCCGCGGACGCCGCGATGACTCCGGCGCGCCTCGCCCACTTCAGCGATGTCGTCGCCGCCTACGGCTTCTAGAACGCCGGCCCGGAGGAGCAGGCCGCCATAGGCATCGAGCTGCCGGGACGATCGAGTGAGGGAAGCGGCGATCCGACAACAAGCAACGCAAGGATCTAGGCATGCACCATATACCTCTAAAGCATTTTCGAGCGAAGTGATTATCTGTTATTGTAAAGAAAACGCGACAAGACAAAGAGATATAGCAATTCCGGGGAGCCTGATTTCGCCGTAATTGCTCTAAGCGTCAAATGCCGCGCGTGCGATTACGGTCACGCCCCTCTTTGCCGCTTGGTCAGGATTCGCGAAACACAGCTCTCCTCGATGCAACGATGCGCGACAATTCATCGGCGGTCGGGAAAGACGGTGTCGTTCCGGGTCGAGAGACGGAAAGCGACGCCGCCGCCAAGGCAACCTTGAGCGCCTCCCGGATGCCGAGCCCCAATGCGAGTCCACCCGCCAGGGTGCCGACGGTGACGTCACCCGCGCCGGCGGTATCGACAACGTCAGTGCCCTGAATCGGCAGGCGCTCGGAATGTGCGGCATTGGCGAGTATGGCATCATCGCCTCCGCGCGTGACGATCACGGTGCGTGCGCCGAAGTCGACAAGGCGGCGAGCGGCGCCGTCGTCCGCCAGGCCGGTCAGGCTTTCGGCCTCGCCCGCATTCGCGACGACGATGTCGGCTTCCGCCACGGCGTGACGTTGATCCCATGCGAGTGGAGCGGTGTTGAGCATGGTGGTGGCGCCTGTCGCGCGCGCTGCTCGAAGTGCTGCCAGGGTCGCCGCTTCGCCGAGATTACCCTGCACGACAAGAATGTCGCCGGGCTTCAGACGGGAAGCCGCGTCGGCGGCTGTCTCGGGGGCAAGCCATCGGGCGCAGGCTGCGGTACTGACAATCGCGTTCTCGCCGTCTCCTGCGATCGTGATCATGGATGTATCGGTCTGGTGAGGAGAGGCCAGCCAAGCCGTTTCCAGCGCTTCGGTCCTCACGCCGTCCCGGAGGTAACGACCATCGGCATCGTCCCCGATCGGCGCGACGAGGACGGTCGGAACGCCGACGCGTGACGCCGCGACGGCCTGGTTGAGGCCTTTGCCTCCGGCGCAGCGCAGAACCGCGTCGGCAAGCATGGTCTCGCCCGGCATTGGCAAATGGCGGACCGAAAGGACGATGTCGACGGTCGCGTTGCCGATTACAAGGACGCGCTTCATGCCCGCGCCTGGCGCACCACGTCCATGAAATGCGCGATGCGTGCGGGATCGACCTCGTTCCACCAGCCGCCATCGTGCTTGAGCGAACTCGCGACGATGACCGCATCGGCGAAGTCGAAGATCGACGCCACATTCTCCGCGGTGACGCCACTGCCGACCAGGACCGGCAGCTTCGTCGCGTTCTGGACCGTCTCGAGCTGGTCGAGCCTGGCGCTGTCGCCGGTGCGCTGACCCGTGACGATCACCGCGTCGGCGTCGAAGAATTCGCTGTCGCGCGTCAGCTCGGTCAGCGTCCGATCGGCTGTGATGGCGTGCGCGCCGTGCTTCACATGCACGTCCGAGAAGATCGCGATATCCTTTGCCCGCAACCAGGCGCGATAGCGGCTTGCCTGTCCCGCCTTGCCTTCCATGAAGCCCTCGTTGGCGACATAGGCATTGGCCCACTGGTTGACGCGGACGAAAGCGGCTCCGGCTGCCTTGGCAACGGCAAGCGCCTGGACCGCGCCATTGGCAAGCACGTTGATGCCGATCGGAAGCTTGCTCGCCTCCGCGACACGGTGGCTCATCACCGCCATCGCCGAGGCCGTCTCGGGACCAAGTTCATCGGGTTTGGCGAAAGGGATATCGCCATGGTTCTCGACGATCAGCCCATCGACGCCGCCGTCGCGATAGCGTCGGGCCTCCGCCTCGGCATAGGCGTAGATGCGATCCATCGGATCGCCTTCATAGTGTGGCGAACCGGGCAGCGGCAGCGAATGGATCACACCGATAACGGCCTTCGTCCGCCCGAACAGGCTCCTGACGACATTGCCTTTGCTGCGGTAGATCGACTGCGACACGGTGCTTACTCCGTCTGGGCGCTGATGACATTGCGATACTCGACGCCTTCGAAGCGGCTCATCAGCTCCGCGACGGACGGGCGGACCACCTGGGCGCCGACCTGTGTGATCGCGAGGCTTCCGGCCATACAGGCGAGGCTCGCCGCCTCGCGTGCCGGCCGTCCGTTCAGCCAGGCTGCGAGAAACGTCCCGACGAAGGCATCGCCCGCACCCGTCGTATCGACGACCGGGACCATCGGCGCAGGCACGCGTTCGATCAGCCCTTCGCGCGTCAGCACCGCCGCCCCTTCCGCCCCGAGTGTCACCGCGATGACCTCCGGCCAGACCCCACTGCCCCTGCCGAGCTTCGCGAGATGGCGCAACCCTTCTGTCGGGTCCGTCGGGCAGCCGGGGATCATCGCCAGCGATTCGCGGTGCAGCACGACGATGTCGAAGCCGGCAAAGACCTGTGCCGCATTTTCGGCCAGCCAGTTCGGTGGAAGGCCCGTCGCCTGCATGCTGGTGCAGAACCCCTTGGCGCGCGCTATCGGCAGGAGCCCGATCTGGCGCGGCACCTGATACCCCTCGAAATGCAGGCACCAGCGCAGGCCGGCAGAGTCGGTGGTCTCGATAAAGTCCCGGACATCGACAGCCGCGAGGCTCGACGGCTCGTTGATGATGGTGCGTCTGCCATCGGCCTCGACCATCACGATCGCGCGGCTGAGCCGTCCGCTGCGCCGCTCGCGCGGCATGATCAGATCGACGCGCCGGGCTGCGAGTTCTGCCGCCGCCCAGTCGCTCTCCTGATCGACCCCGATCACGGTAATGAGCGAGGCGGCCACCGGCAGCGGCGCTCCAAGCCCCGCACCGACGGCGGCGACATTGGCGGCCGGCCCACCTATCGACTTGACGATCTCCCGCGACAGCAGGCGCTCGTCCCGCTCGGGCAGCCGGTCCAGACGGGCGAAATAATCGACGCTGACATAACCGATCGTCGTCAGCCTCGGCACGCTCGCGTCGAGCTTCGGCTCGGCCATGCGCTTGCGTGCGGTCAAGGCCCGGCCCGATTCCGCCGGCCGGAAGGCGAGGTCGGTGATCGCCTGCTCGACCCGGCGGCGAGTTTCCGGGGCAACCGGGATGCGCCCATTTATGACGTTGGAGACGGTGCCCTTCGAAACGCCCGCAGCTTGCGCGACATCGTCGATCGTCGCGTTTCGGGGCGCCGTTCCGGGGGCATTGGCAGTCACAGGAAATGGCTCCGTTCACCCACGGACACAGTGCCTTCAACGCTGCGGACAGTGAAGAGCCTGGCCGGGCCGAGCATTGACAGATGCGTCATGACTAAGGGATAACACCTGAATTGAACCGGTTCAAGGTCTTGATTTACGCCATGTTGGTTATATCGACGCGCCTCCTGAGCTTGATGCCAGTCCTGTTCGGGACGTCGCTCGTCTCCTTCCTCCTGATCCGGCTCGTGCCGGGCGACCCGGCGCTCGCCTTGCTCGGACTGGAGGCCGACGAGGCGGCGATCACGGCGTTCAGAGAAAAACTCTCGCTCGACCAACCGCTGGCGGCCCAGTATTTCACCTGGCTCGGCAACGTGCTATCCGGCGATTTCGGACGCTCGATCCAGGGAGGGCGCGAAGTCTTCCCGCTGCTGATCGGCGCGCTCGGACCGACGGCGCTTCTCTCCGTCGCCGCCCTCGTGATCTCCCTGGCGATCGCCGTACCGGCGGGGATCGTCGCCGCGACCCGGCGCAATAGCGCCGCCGACTATTCCGCGTCCTTCCTGGCATTGTGTGGTCTTTCAATGCCGAGCTTCTGGCTCGGCATTCTGCTGATCCTCGCCTTCTCGATCTGGTTTCCGGTCTTTCCCTCATCCGGCTATGTCTCGCCGTTGACCTCGCCTTCCGAGTTCCTGCGCCATCTCGTCTTGCCTGCGCTGACGCTGGGCGCCGCGCTCGCCGCCGCGACCATGCGCATGACCCGTGCGACGATGCTGGAGGTTCTACGCAGCGACTACGTCCGCACCGCCAGGGCCAAGGGCCTGGCCGGGCGCATGGTCGTCATGCGCCATGCCCTGCCCAATGCGCAGATTCCGATCATCACCTTGATCGGCATCCAGATCGGGCAACTGCTCGGCGGCGTTGTCATCACCGAGACCGTGTTCTCCTGGCCCGGCATCGGCAAGATCGCGGTCGATGCCATATTCGCTCGCGACTACCCGGTCGTGCAAGGTGCGGTCCTACTGACAGCCACTCTGTTCGTGCTGATCAATTTCATCACCGACCTGATCTATACGCTGGTCGACCCACGCGTGAGGGTGAGTTGAGCGAGATCCCGATTCCCGTGCCGACGCCGAGGCTGGGCGCCATGCTGACGAAGCTCGCCGCCGACCGGCGCTCGGCCACAGGTCTCCTGTTCGTCGGGCTCGCCGTACTGATGGCTCTCGCCGCGCCGCTCATCGCGACGCATGATCCCAACCGTCCCGATTTCGTCGCGACGCTCGCCGCGCCGTCGCTCGACCATGTCTTCGGTACCGATGATCTCGGCCGCGACACCTTCTCGCGTGTCGTCTACGGTGCCCAGGCATCGATCCTCGTTGGCGTGCTCAGCGTTGCCGCTGCCTTCGTCTTCGGTACGATCCTGGGACTCGTTGCCGGGTTCTTCGGTCGATGGATCGACGCGCTGATCATGCGCGTGATGGATGTGATCTTCGCCTTCCCGAGCATTCTGCTGGCGCTGGCGATCACGGCCGTGCTGGGCCCAAGCCTGACCAACGCGGTGCTCGCCATCGCGATCGTCAACCTGCCGGTCTTCGCCCGGATCGCCCGGGCGCAAACACTGATCGTCGCGCGCCTCGACTTTGTCGAAGCCGGGCGTGCCATCGGCGCGACGACACCGCGTCTCCTGTTTCGCACCATCCTGCCGAACATCCTGACGCCGGTGATCGTGCAAGGCTCGCTGCTTTTCGCCTCCGCGATCATCACGGAATCCTACCTGTCCTTCCTCGGGCTCGGCGTGCAGCCGCCGACGCCGACCTGGGGCAATATGCTACGCAATGCCATCGGCTTTCTCGACCTTGCGCCCTGGCTTGCCTGTTTCCCCGGCCTCGCGATCTTCCTGGTCGTGCTCGGCTTCAACGTCCTGGGCGATGGCCTGAGGGACAAGCTCGACCCGCGCGACGCCTCGCCGGGTTGAAGCAGGATAATCTCGGAGAAGCGGGGCGTGGTTCTCGACGCGATCTCGCCCTTGGTAAGGCCCGAGACATGGCTTCGAAGCTCTGCGGTCGAGTTCGGCACGGCAAAGGAGCCGTTGATCGATACCGGCAGCAAGATCGCTGCCGGTATCGTCGGGCGTGTCAAATTCTCCGGCTCAGTTCCATTCGGTAAAGTGCCGCTAGGCCGTCAGCCAGGCGTCGAACAGCCGGAACGAGCCGTCGGGATGCTGCGTCCAGTGAAGCTCGTCGGTGCCGCACTGGAGCGCGGCGTCGAAATGGACGAACAGCATCGGCGCATCGTCCGCGATCAACCGCTCCGCCTCGCGATAGAGCGCCGGGCGCGCGCCGGGCACCGCCGCGCTGCGAGCCTCCTTCAGGGCCTGATCCACCTTTTCGTTCCTGTAGCCCATGAAATTATTGGGGCCGTCGATCGTGAACCAGTTGAACATGTTGCCGTCGGGATCGGAGCGCCCGGCCCAGGGCGAGTAGCACAGGTCGAACTCCTTGCCGCGCAGGACGGAGATCAGGCTGGTGCCGTCGATCTGTCTGATCGCAACCTTGAAGCCGGCTTCGGCGGCCTGTGCCTGAATGATCTCGGCGATGCGGATGACGACCGGCGAGTTGATCACCGTTATCTCGAAGCTGGGCGCTGGCTTGCCGGTCTCGGCGAGCAGCGCCTTGGCGCGTGAAGGATCGCGCGTGTAAGGCTTGAAGTTCGGGTCGAAGGTCGAACGCAGCGGAGGCGATATGGCGCCGTAGGCCGGCTGCCCCGTGTTGAAATAGGCGGCGCGCTGCACCGCCTCCATATCGAGCGCGCACATCAATGCCTGGCGCACGCGCTTGTCGTCGAAGGGCGCCCGGGTAAGGTTGAGCGAGAACGCGTTGAAGCCGACGCCGCCTTTTTCCGCGGTCTTCAATCCGCGCTCGCGTTGCAGCGTTCTGAAGTTTTGGGGCGGCACGCTGTCGACGAGGTTGACGGTGCCGCTGCGCAGATTCGCCAGACGCACCGTTTCGTCCGGCATCGGCCGTAGCGTGACCCGGTCGAGATAGGGCATGCCCTCGCGCCAGTAGCCGTCGAAACGCTCCAGAACCAGTTCGGCGTTTTTGGTCCAGCTGACGACCCTGAACGGACCTGCTCCGACGGCCCGGGTGGCGAAATCGGCACCGAGGCGCTCGACCGCCGCAGGCGAGGCGAAAAGTCCGGCCCGATTGGTCAGCGCATGCGGAAAAGGCGCAAAGGGCCGCTTAAAGCGAACGCTGAAGCCGCGCTCGCCCATAACCTCGACGGCGTCGACGGGCCCGAGATCGGACCGGCGCGGCGAGCCCGTTTTCGGATCCAGCATCCTCTCGAAGTTCCACTTCGCGGCCTTCGCGTCGAAGGGGGAGCCGTCATGGAAGGTCAGGCCCGGGCGCAGCGCGAAGACGTAGGTCAGTTCGTCCTTCATCTCATAGGAGGCGAGCCCCGGCTCGATCACCAGGTCCGGCGTAATCGAAAGCAAGGGCTCGTGCATGAGATACTGCGCGTAGATCTCAAAGAACGACGAGAAGAACGCCGGGTCCAACGTGACGGGATCGGACACGACCCCGATCGTCAGCGCGCCGCCCTTTCGTGGCAGAGCCGATTGACCGATGGCCTGGCTCGAGACTCCCGCGACCGCAAAAGTTGCCATTCCGGCAGCGGCTCGTACGAGGTCGCGCCGGCTCGGCGATGAAATTTCGATTGGCATGACAGGTTCCCCAATTGTTGTGCTGCGGCCGCGTTCGTTTGCGAGGCTCGCAACCATTCAGCGCTCGAATTCCTCCCGAAACGACACGTGGGCGGCGACGACACGCCATCCTTCCGGCCGACGCGCCCAAATCTGGCTCTGACGCCCGACACGCGGATCGCCCGGATAGGCGAACTCCGTATTGACGACGGCGGCATCGCGGCCGATTGCGGTAATGCGCGTATTTGCGAGCACGCGTCCGGGAACCGATTTGCGCGTTCGGCGATAGGCGGCGATCGCAGCGTGGCCATAAAGGTTTTCCGCCACACCAAAGCGAATGGTTCGCTCGTCGCGCCAGAAGAACTCGTCGAGAGCGACTGGATCATAGTCCATGAGCGCGCGCTCATAGCCGACGAACGCGGCGGTGACCTCCGCAATGACGGTTTCGTCGTCGATATCCGCCAATCCTGTCATGAACTCAGCTCTCTTTTATCCAGGCGCCGGCAACGCCCTCTATCTCCAGCGCACGCGCCACGCGGAACAGCGCCGCCTCGTTCCACGGGGCGGCGACCAGTTGGACGGCCCGCGGCAACGCGTCGCCGGTCCGGATCGGAACGACGAGCGCCGGTAAACCGATCACGCTGACCGGCTGCGTGAACAGGCCGAGCGCGCCGCGTGGATCCATGCTTTCGCCCGCCACGCAGATACGGTCCGTCCCGATCACGGGCGCCTCGAACGGAACCGCGGGCGTGACCAGCACGTCGATCGCCTCGAACACCCGGAGTGCCGCTTCGCGATAATGTCTGCGCGCACGCTGGGCCCGGAGATACAACTCCGCCGGGACCAATGCGCCGGCGAGAAATCGATCCCGCGTCATCGGGTCGAAATCGTGAGCCCGTGTCCGCAGACGCGGCAGATGCACGCTCGATCCTTCGACGAGGGTGATCACCAGAGAGGCGGCCCAGCCTTGGGCCGCTTCGGGCAGGTCGGCACGCCGGGTCGCGCCCAACGTCCGGGCGACATCCGCCGCGACAGCAAGGGCGCGCTCATCCGCCCTGCTCGCGAAATAACCATCTCCGAGCGCGATCCGCAGCCCCTCGATGCCGTTTTCGGCAAGCGCGGTGACGGGCTCGGGCGCGACTGGTGCGCAGACCGCGTCCGTCGCGTCGAACCCCTGCATGGCGTCATAGGCCAGGGCTAGGTCCGTGGCACATCCGGCGATCGGACCGATATGGTCGAAGCTCTCGGCGAAGATCTGCGTCCCGGCCCGGGACAGGCGACCATAGGTCGGCTTGAGACCGAAGACGCCGCAAAGTGCGGAGGGCACGCGAATCGAGCCGTTGGTGTCGCTGCCCAGGCTCAGCGGGACCAGACCGGCCGCGACCGCCGCTGCCGAGCCGCCGGACGAACCGCCCGCGAGCCTCGTCGGGTCATGCGGGTTGCGCGTCGCTCCGTAATGCGTGTTCTCGGTGGTGAAGCCCGAGGCGTACTCGTCCATGTTGAGCGCGCCGACGAGGATCGCGCCGGCCGCCTCCAGGCGGCGAATGGCCGTGGCGTCCCGCTGCGCCGGCGCATCCTCCGCCGATATGCGGGAGCCGGCGATCGTGGCTGCGCCCGCGATGTCGAACAGGTTCTTGACCGCGAAGGGCACTCCTGCGAGCGGACCTGCCTCTCCGCCTGCAGCCAATGTCCGGTCGATCGCCTCCGCGCGCTTTCGCGCCCGTTCGGCCGTGACGAGCGTAAAGGCGTTGATTCGCGAATCGCCGGTCGCGATTTGCGAGAGCGCCGCCTCGACGGTGTCGGCTGCCGTTCTGCGACCGGCCTGAACGGCCGTGGCGATGACGTGCGCGGAATCCGTCATGCGCGAAAGACCGGTGCGAGTTCCATCACCTGCGAGCAGGGTGCCTCCGGCTCGGCGAGCGTCGCCGCTACAGCAAGGATTGCGCGCAGATTGTCGCGCACGCCCGCAAGGCATTCGGCAGGGATATCCAGTCGGATCGTCTCGGCCGTCGCGAGCAGCATCGCGTCGAGAGCATCATTGCTCAAGCCGCCGTGCAGGAGGGCTCGATCCGCTGTTTCGCGGTTGGGCGCCGTGGTCGCGGGCGAAGCTGGATCTGTTGCGTTGCTCATGATGATGCGATATTGAACCGGTTCAATAGCCGAGTTTTCGTTCAACTACGGAGCGTTGTCAATGCCTGCCTCTGTTGTCCCCGATGCAATGCGTTCCGGGCGTATGCGGAGCGAGGTTCGACCGGACGGCGCCGGAGCAAGTGCGGTTTCCCCGGCACCCGCAAATCGTCGGGCGGCGCCATGACGCCTCCGTCGTTCAGCCGCCCGGCCGGAGCGCCGGTGATCGCCTGCATAGGCGACATCGACATCGACTGGCTGATGCAGGTCGATCGCCTTCCTTCGCAGGACGACAAATTGCCCGCACGCAGTTTGGTCAGGCGCCCTGGCGGCATGGCCGCCAACGTTGCCTTCACCGTGCGGCGGCTCGGCGGCGAGAGCAGGTTGATCGGGCGCGTCGGCGCCGACGAGGAGGGGCGGGAGCTCCTCCTCCATCTTCGAAACGAGGGGATTGATGTCGGCGGCGTCGTGGTCGTCGATGGCGAGCGCACCTTCCAGTGTCTCGTCTTCATCGGGCCGGCGGGCGACCGTGCCTTGGTCCGGCTGCCCAGCAAGCTGGTCGTTCCGAACGTGCACGACATCGACGATGCCAACCTCGCCGGTTGCGACCATGCGCACTTGACCTGCACCGATGCCGAGGTGGCCGCCCATGTCGTCGCGCTGTCGCGCCGCCTGGGGTTCTCGATCTCGATCGACATCGAGGAGACCGATCTGCCGCGCGATCCGGACGATCTGAGATCGCTGCTGGCCGGCGTCGACCTGGTCTTCCTGAATCAGCGCACGCGCCGCGCGGTCGAGCGGAACGGCGCGCTTCGGGACTTCGGTGGTGCGCTCGTTACGACCCTCGGAGCGGACGGCGCTCGTTTCGAGGCCCCCGGTATTGCGGTCGACAGTTCCGGTCATCGGGTCGATGTCCGCGACACGACCGGCGCCGGTGATGCCTTTGCCGGCGCCTTCCTAACGTCGTGGCTCGTCGACAAGGCCGATCCGGAAAGCTCGCTGGCTACGGCCAATCGTATCGCTGCGTACTCTACCTGCGGAATCGGCGCTCAGACCGGCTTCCGCGTTGAAGGCGTGTCTCAGTCGGCGACCTGCGCGTCCGTGCCCCCGGGCGCGCTGCCATGACCGGCGTTCGGCGTTTCGTACTCGATCGCAGGCTGGTGGAAGCGGACGAGCCCCGTCTCGACGCGACCGAGCTCGATCACCTGGCGCGCATCGTCGACGGGGAGGAGCTCGGTGCAAGTCGACATGCGCAGCTCGCCCAGGCTGTGCTCGTCCATGGCGCAGGCGGCTCGAGCGCGAGACGTGCCATGATCGTCGACTTCATCGCGTCAACCCGCGGCGCAGAGGCGCCGATCGTGGATTTTGCGATGAACTGGCTCCTCGAGCCCGGCGAGACGTCGCAACCGGCGCTTGCGGCCCGTGCAGCAGGCTGGACGACGATGATCGCGTCCCTCCGGACCGCTCTCGTCGACGCAGCGGTGTCTCATCTGCGGCACGCTCGCGTGCTGGTGCTGTTCGACTATTCGGGCACTGTCGCCGATGTCGTCGCGGGCCTCGCCGCCAGCGGTCGGCGACCCGCCCTGATCATCCCCGAGAGCCGCGCGATTGCCGGCGGGCGGCGCTATCTCGAACGGCTGGCGCCGCTCGCGCTGCCGACGCGCTTCGTCTTCGACGCGGCGCTCGATGGCGAGTTGGTGGGCGTCGACGCTCTGCTCCTCGGGGCCGAAAGCCTCAGCCCGGATGGCGGTCTCGTGAACACGCTGGGCAGCCGAGGCGCGGCCCGGCTGGCGCAGGCGCATGGCGTGCCGGTACTCGGCTGTGCGGAACTGATCAAACGTGACCGCACGCCGGGCAAACGCCTGCCCGAGCCACGCGATTTCAGCGCCACGCTTCTCGCCGGTCTCGATGCGGACTGGGCGATCGATTGCCGTCAGGCCGAACTCGAACATGTTCCGCCCGGACTGATCTCGCTTCATCTCACCGAGCGTGGCCCGATGCGGCCCGCAATGCTGACGAGCTTTCCGTGAACGCGTCTCATGCGATCATGCGCGCCGAGATCGCCGCCCAGCCCGCGATCTTGCGCGCCGTAATCCCGGAGTTGCGGAAGGCCGCCGCCGCCATTCCGTGGCCGTCTTCGCCGACGCGGATCATATTCTGCGGTTGCGGAGATTCCCTGACGGCACCCGGGATCGTCGCGGCAACCTCCGGCAAGACACGCCATCACGTGCTGGTGGCCTCGGCCCTGGAGGTTGCGTCCTATCTCCGGCTCGCCGCCGAGGATCTCGTCGTGGCCGCCTCGATCTCGGGGAGCACCGCCGAAACGGTCGCCGCTGCCGCATCTGCACGACGCGCCGGCGCTCGGTGCTGCGCCATCACCGCCGCGCCGGCGTCGCCGCTCGCCCGCGAGGCCGGGCACGTCGTGGCGCTGCCCTACGAGCCGATCAGCCGGCTCACGCCGCACACCCTCGACTTCACCATGACGGTGGCGGCTCTGCTGGCATTGACCGGGGAAGCGCTTGGAACCGGTCCCGGCGTCCAGCGCCTGCCCGCGATCGTCGAGCGGACGCTCGCCTTGCCGGAGGCGCAGATCGACGCCGCCGCACGGCTCTGGTCGCCGACGGCATGCCTCTATGTGCTGGGCGCCGGGCCTGGTCTCGCCACAGCGCGCTATATCGTCGCGAAATTCCAAGAGGCCTTTGGCTGTGCCGCCATCGCAGCCGAACTCGAGGATGTGGCGCATGGCCAGCACCTGTCCTTCCGGACCGGCGATGTCGCCTTGTTGCTGGCGCTCGACCCGCCGGCGGCGGCGCGCGCCGCGCAGCTCTTGCCGGGGCTGCGTCGACTCGGGCTCGGTTGCATCGTGATCGGCGGCGGCTACATGCCCGATATCGCTATCGAGGCGGAAGAGGGCTGGCCTATGCGGCTCGCGGCGGCCATCATCGGGCAGCGATTGTGCCTGTCCGCCGCGGAGCATCACGGATTGCCCGTGATCTGGCCCGTCGACGCACCGCAGATTCTGGCCCAGCGCTCTTGGGCAGGCGCCAGTCGTGAACGATGATCGTATTCGGCAAGCAGGAGGTGATGGTGAGCGGTTTGCTGCGTGGCTATCATGATGTCGGCGGTCGTCCGGCAGGGCCGGTCGAAAAGACGACCCATCCATTCCAGCCATGGCAGAAGACCGGCGAGGCGATGCGCGTGGCGCTGGAGCTGAAGTCACGTCTGGTCTCGCTCGACGAGCTGCGGCGCGGCTTCGAATCCTTCGGTGCGGAGTTGTACTCCTCTCTCGGCTTCTATGAACGTCGTGCCGAGGCGCTGACCGTTCTGCTCGACGAAAAGGGGGTCCTGCGTCGGGACGAAATCGTCGCGCGCATGCGTGAGATCGCGGCCGGACGCGGCCAATCCGTCGATTTCGCGACCCGCACCGTCCGGTGAGCCATGGCCATGCCGCGTTTCTCCGCTGGTGCCCGCGTCTATATCGTCGACCTCGGCAAGACCGGGCACGTCCGGATTCCATGGTATGTCCGCTACAAGGAGGGCGAGATCGAACGTTACTGCGGCGCCTATGCCAATCCCGAGGATCTGGCCTATGCACGTCACGACCGACCGAAGGTGGATCTCTATCGCGTCAGGCTCCGCCAGACCGATCTCTGGCCGGACTATGACGGCGAGAAGCGCGATACCCTCGACATCGAGGTCTACGATCACTGGCTCGAGCCGGCAGGAGACGAGCCGTGAACGATCGCAAGGGCCGCTTCGTCAGCCATCCGGACGATGACGCGACGGTGATCGAGGGCCATGCCGGCGCCGACTACTATGCGCTCATGACCGAGGCGACGCGTCAGCTTCTGATCGAGCGCGGCCTTCTGATCCAGAGCGACATCGATGCGGTGATCGCATCGCTGGAGGCGCCTCGGCCCGAATGGGGCGCGATGATCGTGGCGCGGGCCTGGCGCGACGACGCCTATCGCGCCAGGTTGCTGGCCGATGGATCCGGCGCGGCGGCCGAGATGGGCTTCAGGATAAAGGAGGCGCAACTCGTCGTCGTGGAGAATAGTCCGACCCTGCACAATCTCGTCGTCTGCACATTGTGCTCTTGCTATCCGCGCTCGCTGCTGGGCCAGCCGCCCTGGTGGTACATCTCCAAATCCTACCGGGCGCGAGCCGTGCGGGAGCCGCGCCGGGTCCTCGCGGAACTCGGGCTTGTCATCCCGCCCGAGGTCGAACTGCGGGTGCACGACAGCAATGCCGACATGCGCTATCTCGTGCTCCCGATGGCGCCGGCAGACAGCGGGACGCTCGATGAAGCGGCGCTGGCGAAACTGGTCACGCGCGATGCCATGATCGGCGCATCGCTCGCCGGTAAGGACGCGACGATGCCGTTCGGCCGCAGCAAGCCGCACGGCTGAGCCGCCTTGTCGCCGAGTCCCGGCGGGCTGTTGCGCGTGACGATCTCAAACCCCGGAGCCGATGGTTCTGCTGCGCAACAGCGGGGCTTCCAATGCTGTGCTCAAATCCGCCGGCTGGTCGTTAGTCGGATTATATCGACTTCAGAAAATTAGGCATACCTGGCAGATTATGCTTCATAATTGAGCAATAAATGCACAAAATTCTGCATTGATTCCTGATCTAGCGCCTGAATAAAATTCCTAGTCGGAATATTCCGACCTATGGAAGCGGGCGAGATAGAGGGCTTACGGTGGACATCGAAAAGGCCTTGGCGCGCCTCGGCATTGTGGGCAACCTCTACAAAGTCTATCGCGCGGCGATAGAGCTCGGGGACGTTCCCGTCGCTGCGGTCATCGAGCGCGCGGGCCTGCCCAAGGCCACGGTCTATGACGCACTCGTCCGCCTCGAGCAGGAGGGGCTGATCGCGGACTGGGGCAAGCCCGGCCGGCGCCGCGTCGTCGCCTACGACCCCGCGATCCTTCTCGAACAGGTCGAGGCGCGCCGTGAGATGCTGGGCGCGCTGCTGCCGCAGCTGCGTTCGCTCTACAACGCGGCCAAGGGGAAGCCCGGCATTCGTTTCTACGAGGGGCTGGAGGGTGTCGAGAAGGCGCTGTGGGACTCGCTCACCGCCACCTCCGGCGTCATGTACTGCACCTTTGCCATGGCCGAGATCATCGAAGTTCCCGGCCTTGCGCGAATGGCTGAATTCCAGGCCGAGCGGCTCGCGCGCGGCATCGACATGAAGGTTATTCGCTCGCGCCAGCACGACCGGCGCGACATCTGGGCCTGCAGTCGCGCCGAGCGCCGCGAACTGCGCTTCGCTCCGGGCGAGACCGTACTCGGCATGACGATGCTGATCTACGACACCCGCGTCGCGATCGTCTCATCGAAGAACGAGAGCTACGGGCTGATCATCGAGAGCGCCGAGTTCTCGTCCCTGCTGCTCGCAATGTTCACGACCATCTGGGCCGTGAGCGAGCCCGTTCCCTATATCGAGGATCAGGACAATGACAGCTCAGGCGGTCAGTTCGCCGGCCACCCTGTCCGCACCGGCGCCTAGCCGGATGCGGAGCGCGTCGCGCAGAATGCTAGCGCTGAATCTCATCGGTCTCGGGCTGTTCTTCGGCCTGTGGCAGGGGCTCGCTTCGGCCGGCATCATCAACGCCTTCCTGTTGCCTTCGCCGGTCGACGTCGTCGCGGCGCTCTGGGAGATGTCGAACGACGGCAGCTTGTGGGTGAACCTGGCGGCCAGCCTCAAGCGTGTCTGCGTCGGCTACCTGATGGCTTGCGTCGTCGGGCTGACGCTCGGATTCGTCTGCGGCTCGTCGCAGGTGATGGCCGAGATCGTCAGGCCGATCGTTGAGGCGCTGCGCCCGGTGCCACCACTTGCCTGGGTACCGATCGCCATCCTCTGGTTCGGCCTCGGCGACCTCTCGGCCTATTTCCTCGTCTTCCTCGGCTGCGTCTTCCCGCTGTTCTTCGGCGCTTACACTGCAGTGCGCTCGATCGACCGCAACCAGATCAACGCCGCCAAATGCCTTGGTGCCTCGCGCTGGCTGCTGTTCAGCGGCGTACTGATCCCGGCCTCGTTGCCGATCATGATGCCGAATCTGCGGCTGGCACTCGGCATCGGCTGGATGTGCGTCGTGACCGCCGAGCTGATCGCGGCGCAGACCGGCCTCGGCTACCTGATCCAGCAATCCCGCATGCTGTTCCAGATCCAGAACGTGGTCGCCGGCATGGTCGCCATCGGCTTCGTCGGCTACGTGATGTCGGCCGCCGTCGAACGTATCGAACGGCGGATCAACGCCTGGGCGCCCTCGGAACGCGATTGAGGAGCCCACGATGACATCGACCGCACACATCGACATATCGCGCGTTTCGAAGGTTTTCGGCGCGGGCGAACAGGGCGCGGTAACCGCCCTCAAGGATGTCGATCTCAAGATCAACAAGGGTGAGTTCATCGCGCTGCTGGGGCCGTCCGGCTGCGGCAAGTCCACCCTGCTCAGCCTGATTGCCGGCTTCCAGACGGCGAGTTCCGGCGCGATCGTCCAGAACGGCCGCGCGATTGCCGGCCCGGATGCCTCGCGGACCGTCGTCTTCCAGGACTACGCTCTGTTCGGCTGGATGAGCCTGCAGAAGAACGTCGAGTTCGGCCTGAAGGCCAAGAACGTCGGCAAGCGCGAGCGCGCGCAGATCGCCCGCGACTTCCTCGCCCGCGTCCAGCTCTCAGGCTTCGAGGACAAACTCCCTCACGAGGTCTCCGGTGGCATGAAGCAGCGCGCGGCGATCGCACGCGCCATGGCGCCGGATCCCGAGATCCTGCTGATGGACGAGCCCCTCGGCGCGCTCGACGCGCAGACCCGCGTGCTGTTGCAGGAAGAGATTTCCCGGCTCTCGTCCGAGTCCGGCAAGACGGTCGTATTCGTCACCCACGGCATCGACGAGGCGGTGTTCCTTGCCGACCGCGTGGTGGTGATGAGCCCGCGGCCCGGCCGCATCCGGCAGATCGTCACGTCCCACCTTTCCTTCCCACGCACCGCAGCGATGCGTGCCGACCCCTGGTTCACATCGACGGTGAAAGAGCTGTGGGAATCCCTCAAACCCGAATGGCAGAAAGAGGACAAGCAATGACCATGCTGACACGCCGAACGTTCAACGGCCTGCTTGCAGGCGCGGCCGGTGCCGCGATCACCGCTCCCTCGATCGTCCGGGCGCAGTCCGCCGACAAGATCCGCTATTGCTGGACCAACACAGTCACGGTGTCGGCACAGACGCAGCACACGCTGAAGAACACCAGCATCGGCGCCAGCAACGGTCTCGATATCGAGATGATCCAGTTCGCCGGCGGGCCGCCGATCAACGAGGCGCTCGTCTCGGGCGCGGCCGACATCGGCAGCGTTGCCGATTTCGGCGCGGTCATCATGATGGCGGCCGGCGCGCCGCTCAAGGTCGTGGCGCACCAGTCGAGCTTCCGCTCGGCCGTGCTCGCCACGACCAAGTCCGGCATCAAATCCCTGTCTGATCTCAAGGGCAAGCAGGTCTACGGCCTGTTCGGTATCACCGCCTATCTCAACGCGCAGGAGGCGGTTCGCGGGGCCGGGCTCAAGGTCGGCACCGACGTCAACTTCGTCAACATCGGCACGCCGGAACTGGCGGACGCGGTGCGCTCGCAGCGCATCGACGCCTTCTTCATGTGGGATCCCTGGGTCACCCTCTTCGAGCATGCCGGCCTGGCCAAGGTCATCTCGCAGAGCGTGACGCCGGCCATGGTGCTGTTGGCCCGCAACGAACTCGTCGAACGCAAGGGCGGCGACGTGCTCAAGCGCCTGCTGCGGGCGCATTCAGAGGCTCTGTTCTACGCCAGCCAGAACCACGAACTGACCAACAAGTGGTTCCGGTCGCTGGAGCCCGCCAAGAGCATCCCGGCCGAGGTGATCGAGACCGCCTCGACCTTCGATCCACGCTGGACGGCCAAGAGCTTCACCGATGTCCGCAGCGCCATCTCCGACACGGGCCTCGCCAGCATGCAGCGCATGGCGGACTGGGGCTTCGGCGAGAAGCTGCTGCCGCGCGTACCCAAGGTACCGGATTTCGTCAATCTCGACATCGCCGGCGCGGTCGACGGGGATGCCTCGGCGAAGCCCTTCGACATCGCATCGGTAAAGATCAATACCGGCAACTGATACGGGACGGCATTTTCCATGACACGCAAGAAGGTTGCGGCAGCGCAGTTCGCTCCGGTCTATCTCGACCGGAGCGCGACCACCGAGAAATCGGTCGCTATCATCGGGCAGGCCGCAGCGGCGGGCGCCAGTCTGGTCGTCTTTCCCGAGACGTTCCTGCCCGCTTATCCCTACTGGACGCTCGCGATCGATCCGTTCCATGCCCGGCAGACCTATTACCCGCGCCTATTCGACCAGTCTGTCGAGCTCGGCGACGACACCACCCAGAAGCTGCGCCAGGCAGCGCGCGACAACGGCATGGTGGTGGTGATGGGCCTGACCGAACGGGAGGGCGGCACACTCTACAACAGCCAGCTCGTGATCGACGCAGACGGCGAGATCCTCGGCTGCCGCCGCAAACTGATGCCGACACATCACGAGCGGATGAGTTACGGCTTCGGCAGCGGCGAGGACCTGCGCGTCTTCGACACGGCCGTCGGCAAGCTCGGCGCTCTCGTCTGCTTCGAGCATTCCAACCCGCTGTTCCGCTACGCCATCCAAGCGCAGGGCGAAGCGATCCATGTGGCGAACTGGCCCGGCGGCCTGCCATGGACCAACGACATCATCGACGCCTCGGTCCGGCAATACGCCTTCGAGGCCCAGTGTTTCGTCGTCTCGGTGACGAGCGCACTGTCTCAGGAGTTTATCGACGAGATGGGCGAGGCGGCCGGCCGCATCTTCCAGGCCGGCGGCGGCGTGTCCTCCATCGTCGCGCCCGGCGGCAAGGTGCTGGCCCGTTCCGAGAGCGGCGGCGAGGAATTGATCGTCGCCGAGCTCGACATGGCCGAGATCGGCCGCTGGAAGCAGATGGTCGATTCCTTCGGCCATTACGCACGGCCGGACGTGGTGCGCCTGCACGTCAATACGGCCAAGCCGTCGCCGATCACGCTCGGACACGCTTCGTTCTGAACTCAGGTGCGGCCGTAAAGGGCGGCGCGTATCTCCGATCGATGCGATCGCGTCTCGCGGTCGAAAGGAAGGAGGCAACCCGTTATCCGTTGCCTGTCATGCGGAGTTTTTTAGAATTGGATCCCGGTTCGTCGGTCGAAGATTGAATCCATCTCGATTTCTGATCGCCTTCGGAGGGGCGTCTGCTTGGCGGGCATCGGTTATGGCTGCCCAGTCGATAGCAACATATATAACGACGATACCTGTAATGATCTTTGGCAGAAAAGGCGTGGCATATGGATTTCAATATCAATTGCCTCCGGTCTTTCGTGGCGGTCGCCGACGCCATGAGCATCTCACAGGCAGCCGACAGCGTCGGTCGCGCGCAGTCGACGATCAGCCAACAGATCAACAAGCTCGAGGCCGTCGTTGGAGAAGAATTGCTGTCCCGGCGAAAAGGCCGGGTACTGGGACTGACCGCAGAAGGTGCCAAGCTGGCTCAGTTCGCGCGGCGCATTCTTCAACTCAACGATGAGGCCTATTCGTCGCTGCGCCAGGACACGCTCAGCGGTTCGGTCCGCATAGGGTTGCGCCTCGATTTTTTCGGGCGCGGCATCACGACATGGCTCGCGCGCTTCAAGAAGCGACATCCGATGGTGGCGCTTGAGGTCGAGGCAAGCCAATCGGACATGCTCCTGCGACGCAGCGGACGCGGCGAATTCGATCTTGCGTTCTTCAAGCAGGAAGTCGGAGCTCGGAAGGGCACCGTCGCGCTGACGGAGCAGATGGTGTGGGTCGGAGGACCACAATTCGTGCCTGTGGCGAACGAGTCGATCCCACTGATCTTGTTCCCGGATGGTTGTGCATACCGGAGCTTCGCGATTACGGCGCTCGAAGCTGTTCGGAGAAGCTGGTATATCAGCTTCGTGGGGCCCAGTTTCGATTGCTTGCGGTCGGCTCTCACCGAGGGCTTGGGGATTTCGGTTCTCGCTCGCCCACTCGTAACGCCGCCGCTGCAAATCCTTCACGATGTCGACCTTCCGCGCCTGCCCGCCATCGAACTCGCCTATTCCGGAAGCAGTCCGTGCAACGCGCGCGTCACCAAGGAGCTAGCGAGCTTTTTGACAGACAATCTCATGCGAGCCGGAACAGAAGTTGCCGTGGCATAACCGCGGCTGTCTGTATCGAATTCTATCTCAGAAAGATCCTTCAATATCGGATTATTCGATATTCCATATCGCCTAAAGTTATTTTGCCCAAAAGTCTGAAGTACCTACGATCATGGCCGCGGCACATGGTGGAGCCGTCCGATGCCGATCGCATAGAGGGAAACGAGCAGCGCTGCCCAGGTAGCGGGGTTCTCCAGAGAGAAAGCAGGTTCGCATGACCGTTCCCCGCCCAACGCCCGCAGAGCTCCGTGACGCGGCGCTCGAAATCGGCCTGCACCTTAGCGAATCCGACAGCCGCTCGTTCCACGCACTGATGCAGGCTCAGTTCGATGCCTACGATCTCGTCGAGGAGATGGAGGCACCTCTCCCGCCGGTCGCTTATCCCCGTGGGCCGGGGCACAAGCCTGCTCCCGAGGACAACCCTTACAATGCCTGGGTGACCAGGACGACCATTGCCGGCGCGCCAGACGGGAAGCTTGCTGGCAAGCTCCTGGCGATCAAGGACAATGTCTGCGTCGCCGGCGTGCCGATGAGCAACGGTACGACGATCCTGCGGGGTTACGTGCCCGAGATCGACGCCACAATCGTAGCGCGGATGCTGGACGCGGGGGGCGTCATCCTCGGCAAGTCTACATGCGAGTACTATTGCGCGTCCGGCGGCAGCCACACATCGGCCGATGGAGCAGTCGAAAATCCGGCCGCGCCCGGATACAACGCCGGAGGTTCCTCGTCGGGCTCGACTGCGCTCGTCGCAGCTGGCATCGTCGATATGGCCACTGGCGGCGACCAGGGCGGCTCCATTCGCATTCCCGCGTCCTATTGTGGTGTGGTCGGGCTCAAACCGACCCACGGGCTGGTTCCCTACACTGGCATTTTCGCCGTCGAGCTCACAGTGGACCATGCCGGGCCGATCACCCGGACGGTAGCCGACAACGCGCTGATGCTGGAAGTCATCGCGGGCCCGGACGGCGTCGATCCTCGCCAGCACGGAGCACCGGCGCAGCCTTACACGCAGGCGCTGAACCAGAGCATCGCTGGTCTCAAGGTCGGCATCGTTCCGGAGGGATTCGGTACCGCCGGCGCCGAGCGGGAGGTGGACGATCGCGTTCGGCAGGCGGGCGATCGGCTCGCCGAAGCCGGAGCCCAGCTTCTGACTGTGTCCGTACCCCTGCATGGGGCCGGCGCGGCGATCTGGACACCGATTTTCCTGGAGGGCGCGACCGAACTGATGATGCGCCACAATGCCTACGGCACCAACATGAAGGGCATTTTCCTGGAGAGCCTGCTGGATGCGCAATACCAGTGGCGGGATCGGGCGGATGAGTTGTCGGAGACAATGAAGCTCGGCTTGCTGACGGGGCACTACATGTCGTCGCGCCATCGCGGTCGATTCTATGGAAAGGCGCAGAATCTCAACAGACTCCTCACTGCCGATTACGAGCTCGCTCTCGCTCAGGCGGACGTTCTCCTGATGCCGACGACTCCGATGGCCGCGACGCGTCTTCCTGCCCTCGGGTCTCCAAGGGAAGAAATCATCGCGCGGGCTTTCGAGATGATCGGCAATACTGCGCCGACCTGTCTCACGGGCCACCCGGCGATTTCCGTTCCGGTCGGGCGAACGTCGGACGGTCGACCGATCGGCGGAATGCTGATCGGGCGGTACAACGACGAGATGACTCTCTACCGAGCGGCCGCAGCGCTGGAGAGAGCCTACGCATCCTGACGACCGTCGGGAGGCTCGCCCGGTTGAGGCTTGCCGCGCCCTCCGTCCGGGCGCGCGCCTGACTCGCTCCCCATTCTTGTCCGCACCCCGGTTCGATCGGCGCCGGCGGCGGAACCCGTCTGCCCTCGACGGTTCCCAGGCCCGCCGCTTCACCGGGTTTCGGGCCACTTGCAAGAGTTCCAACCAAGCGATTGACGGCGCCGGGACGGCCGACTAATGATCTTGAATGATCATTCAAGATCACGTCCGGTCACGGGGCTCGTGCGGTGCGATCTGCTTCCGGGAACCGGGCTCACACTCCGAAAAGCCCAACCTTGCCACGAATTGAGGTCCGATCATGCGAATCGCTGTTTTGGGAGCGGGAGGGGTCGGGGGCTATTTCGGTGGCCGCTTGGCGGCTTCAGGAAGCGATGTCACCTTCGTCGCCCGAGGCGCTCATCTCGCAGCCATGCGCGATGACGGCCTCAGGATCGTGAGCCCGCTCGGAGACCTGCATCTCCCGCAGGTCAAGCTGGCGGAGACGGTCGCCGAGCTTGGCCCGGTCGATCTCGTCCTGGTCGGCGTCAAGCTCTGGGACACCGAGCAGGTCGCCGCCAGTCTCGCTCCGATTGCGGAACATGGCGCCGCCATCATCTCCCTGCAGAACGGGGTGCAGAAGGACGACATTCTGCGCCGATACGTTCCAGCGGGCTCGGTCATGGGCGGCGTCTGCTATATCGCCGCCACGATCGCCGGTCCCGGAATCATCAACCATGCCGGCCCGATGCAGCGGCTGGTCATCGGCGAATATGGGAATGAGACGTCGGCGCGGGCGGAGACATTCCTGGCCGCGTGCCTTGAAGCCGGCATCACCGCCGAGCTGAGCCCCTCGATCGAGCGGTCGATCTGGGAAAAATTCGTCTTCCTCGTCGGGCTTTCGGGCACCACCGCCCGATACAACGTGCCGATCGGGCCGATCCGCAACGATCCGCAGAAGCGCGAGATCCTGCTGCGGACGATGCAGGAGGTGGTGGCGGTGGGACAGGCCAAGGGCGTGCCGCTGCCTGCCGGCTTTGCCGAGGACCGTCTTGGTTTCTGCGACACCATTCCCGAGACCATGACCTCGTCGATGCAGGTCGATCTGGAACGAGGCAACCGGCTGGAACTACCCTGGCTGAGCGGAGCCGTCGTCTCGCTCGGCAAGGAGCTCAACGTGGCGACGCCGGTGAACGCGGACATCTGCGACGCATTGGAACCCCACGTCCTGGGGAGGCGCTGAGATGGCGGACCGGCTGACGATCCGTTCGCTGTCGGCGACGCCGGTGACGGTGCCGATGAAGCGTCCGCTCGGCACCAGCGCGCAGACGATCAAGGACGCGTCCCTGCTGCTGGTCAATCTCCTGACCGAAGAAGGCATCAAGGGCTGTGCCTACGCCTTCTGCTATCTGCCCTCCGTGGCGCGCGCGCTGGTTCCCGTGGTGGAGGAGCTCGGCGAAGCGCTCGCCGGACAACCGCTGGTCCCCGTCGACATCGCGCGCCGGATCAGCCGGCATTTCAAGCTGCCGGGCGTCGCCGGCCCGCTGACCATGGTCGCCGCATCGGTCGATACGGCGGCTTGGGATGCTTTCGCCATCGCGCAGGGCCTGCCGCTCGCCAGGCTGCTGGGCGGCGCAACCGAACCGATCATGGCGTATAACAGCAACGGACTCGGCCTGATGACGCCGGAGGCTGCCGCCGATGAGGCGGAAGCGCTGCTGGAGGGCGGTTTCAAGGCGGTGAAGCTGCGGCTGGGACGCGCCGATCTCGACGGTGACCTCGCCGTCGTGCGTTCGGTTCGCAAAAGGCTGCCGGATGACATCCATCTCATGGTCGACTTCAACCAGGCGCTCAGCTTCGCCGAGGCGATGCGGCGCTGCTCCGCCCTGGAGGGCGAAGGCATCTACTGGATCGAGGAGCCGCTCAGGCACGACGACTACCGACACGCCGCCCTGATCGCCCAGGCGGTGAAAACACCCTTGCAGATCGGCGAGAACTTCACGGGCGTCCAGCCGATGGCGGCGGCCCTGGCGGCCGGGGCCTCCGATTACGTCATGTTCGACCTGGACCGCATCGGCGGCGTGACCGGTTGGCAGCGCGCTGCCGGACTGGCCGCGAGCCACGACCGGGAGGTCTCCTCCCATCTGTTTCCGGAGGTCAGCGTCCATCTGCTCGCGGCAACGCCGACGCGGCACTGGCTGGAATATGTCGACTGGGCCGATGTCCTGATCGCGGAACCGCTTCGGATCGAGAATGGCATGGCGATCGTGCCGGATCGGCCCGGCCACGGGATGCGTTGGGTCGAGTCGGCTGTTACCAAATACAAGCTGGACTGAAGCCACGATGTCGGCGGCCCGCTGCCAACGCTCGGCCACACGGAGTAGACGCTCGGCTGCAGCCGAAAGGATTTGGGAATGGGACAGCCGAGGCAGTTCGATCCGGAAGAGCGCCTGGAGCGCGCTCTGAACGCTTTCTGGGAAGGCGGTTTTGAAGGCGTCGGGATGCAGCAGCTCGGCAAGGCGATGGATCTGTTTCCGGGAAGCATCTACGGCACCTATGGCGGCAAGCGGGCGCTGTTCCTGAAGGCCATCGACCGCTACATGGCGACATGCTCCGCCGAAGGTCTCGCGGTGCTGGACCAGCGCCAGCATGGCTTTGAGGCCGTGCGCCGATACTTCGCCCAGTTGATCGACGGCATCCTGAACGGGAAGCGCAAATGGGGATGCCTGGTCACCAACACCATCGTCGAACTGGCGGAAAGCGACCCCGAGATCAAGGAGAAGGCGGACGGCCATCTCAGACGGCTCGAAACGGCGTTTTCGGGCGCGCTCGACCGTGCGAGGCAACTCGGTGAAATCTCGCAGGACACCTCGGAGGATTGGGCAGCCTATCTCGTCTGCGTCGTCCAGGGCCTCAACGTCATCGCGAAGACAAAGCCCTCTCGGCAGCGGCTCGAGGCCGTCGTCTCGGCCGCGCTATCGCCGCTCCAGCTCCCGGAAGGACCGCTGCCGTTCGGTGCGTGAGACGATTCATCCTCGCCGGCGCGAGGACGCATCAGGCCCTCGCCGGGCCGCCAGCGCGCGGGATTTGATAGCGCAAGCATGAGAAACCGATGGCGGACAGCGTGATCGAGTGCGGGGTTGGACCACGCCGAAATCCCCCTTCAATTGCTCCAACCGGGTCGACGTATCCGAACAATGCTCCCATGCGCCGAGATGAGTTCTCCCCAGCCGGCCCCCGGTCTGAATCATGGCGATAAAGAACGGGCGAGCCACGGCCTGGACCATCTGACCGAGTATCGTATTCGGTCCGATGGTCCAGCTCTTTGTTTTTGCATCGGCTTTTCCGAAAACCGCGCCCCACTTTTCGGGCCGATGCTCCAAACAGCCCTCTGCCCGGAGGTCGCCGCGAGCAAACAGCGGCGCCCAAGCGTGTAACCTTCTCCGGCATCGTGGCGAATAAACAGTGAGTTCGCGATGGCAGGCTCACGCTCCATGTCGAAAGGGCGAACGAGAGACGCCCCGGTTCCGACAGGCCGCCTGTCACACACCAACACGGCCGCTGCGCCTCGGCTTCAGCTGATTTCGAAAAGGATAGCTGCGATGGACACCCGCACCAGCGAACACGATCTGCCTGGAGTTTTCCTGATCGGCGCGGCGGTGGCGACCGGCAATCCGGCAATCGCGAAAGTGGGACTGATCGGGATCCTCCTGCCGCTCGTCCTGATCGCGCTGGCGCTGATCGTCACCCGCTCCCGTGGTCTGCCTCTTCTGACGGGCGTCCGCTGGATCGGTGCGGTCTACGTCGCCTTCATCTTCCTCTGGTACGAGCAGTACAAGCTGCTCGGCAATCCGGGCAGCAAGGACCTCTTCACGACCCTGACCGACTGGCTCGGGTTTCACGGTCACGAGGCCGTCATGCGCATCGGCGTGGGGCTGTTCGAGATCGTCGCCTCGGTGTTCATCCTGATACCCGCGCTCCAAGGGCTCGGTGCCGTCGGCGCCTTCATGCTGATGTCCGGCGCGATCTTCTTCCATCTGGTGACGCCGCTGGGCGTCGATCCCTACAATGATGGTGGCGTCCTGTTCAAAGAGGCCTGCTCGGTCTGGATCATCTCGGTGGTGCTGATCTGGTGGCGGAGGGAGCAGATCGCCGCGATCGCCCGGCGCTTTGGCCTGCCCGTCCCGGCCTGGGCTGTCCCGGGTCCGGCGGTCGCGTCGAGAGATAGCTGACGGTCCAGGTCCTTGGGCGAGACGATGTCGGCTCCACTTCATGTCGCATTCAGGGCCGGTGCCTCGGGCCGCTGGAGGGTCGATGCGATCACCGGGGTGGTGGGCGCCTCCCTGCCTGCGGCGATGCGCCTCGACCTGGTCGAGGCGCCGGTGCTTCCGTCGGCCGACGGCGCCGACTGGATTCTCCGGGGTATGACGAGCAATGCCCGCTACGCGCATCGCGTCGAGCTCGACCGGCTTGCCCTTGTCCAGGAGGGGCTGGGCCGCTCAAGCGCGACGCGGGCGGCCCTGATTGCGATCCGCAAGAGCGAGGCGTGGTGGGCGCTAGCCCAGGACGAGCGGCGGGCCATCTTCGAGGAACAGTCCCGTCACGTCGCCATCGGGCTCGAATACCTGCCCGCCGTCGCGCGTCGCCTCCATCATGCGCGCGACTTGGGCGAGCCGTTCGACTTTCTCACCTGGTTCGAATACGCGCCTGAGGATGCAGCCGCCTTCGAGACAATGGTCTCGCGCCTGCGTCTGTCCCCCGAATGGCATTATGTCGATCGCGAGGTCGACATACGCCTGAGCCGGCAGTCTGACGCGTCGGCGAGCGGGAGGCGCCGCTTTGCTGTGAGCTCTCAACAGGTTGTCCATCCGGTCCCGAGCGAGGAAGTTGAGGTTGCGAAGCCTCGGAGCCCTCGGGCGAAGACCGGATGAAACGTCCACAAGAACACCCGTCCGCTGGGCAGATCGACAACCGTTCCCGCGATAACGCCCACGCTTTCCGTGACGCCTGCCGCGAGTTCGGCCTGCGCCACATCCGCACAAAGCCCTTACACTCCCGATATCAACGGCAAAGCCGAGCGCTTCATCCAAACCGCCCTGGGCAAATGCGCCTATGCCCGGCCCTACGCCCACTCCGATGGCAGAACCGAGGAGCCGCCCCGCCGGCTCCGCCAATGCAACCGGCATTGGAGGCACTTGCTTACAAACTCGCGACTGGCGGGACATCGGAGCGGCGCTTTCGATACGCGTATGCGAACGACAAATTCATGGAGCAGAGGATGTGGCGCAAGCTCCTGACAGGCGTGGTACTGGCGATATATTCGACCAGCGATCCAGTTGCCGCCATGGAAGCCAAGCAGGCGCGAGTCGATGCTGGGTGGGCCTGTGGGGTCGATCGCGCCTGTGTTGTTGCCGACGGAAGCTATCGCATCCGGCTGCCACGACGCCCCAACAACGGACGGATCGGTGCCATCGTCTATTTCCATGGCTATCGAGCCTCGGCGGCGGAGGTCGTCGCGGATGCGGGCCTCGCGGCGGCGGCTGAACGACTCGGCGTCGCGCTCATAGCGCCGGACGGCATCGGCCAATCCTGGTCCTTTCCGGGCTCGCCGGCGCGGAATCGCAACGAGTTCTCCTTTGTCGAGCAAGTGCTTGACGATGCTGCGGCACGGTTTGCGATCGACGCCGAGCGCGTGATGGCGAGCGGTTTTTCGCAGGGCGGCTCTCTCGTCTGGTATCTTGCTTGCCGCATGCCACGGCGATTCGCAGCTTTTGCGCCGATCGCGGGGAGCTTTTGGGAGCCGCTGCCGGAATCCTGTGTCGCGCCCCGGCCGAAACTGACACACGTCCATGGCATAGCCGATGTCACCATCCCGCTGGCGGGGCGCGTTCTGCGCGCGGACATTCGGCAGGGCGACCTCTTCAGGAGCCTGTCAGTTTTCGCTCCGGCGACCTGCACTGCATCCTGGCCGGCGACGGTCGCCCGGGTGCCCGTGCAGGGCCTGCTCTGCCGGCGGGCTCAGGATTGCGGCGGATCTCTGCTCGAGCTCTGCCTTCACGCCGGCGGACACTATGTTGATCCGGCTTGGGTCGAGCGCGCATGGCGCGTCGCCATGCCGGCGACAGTTCAAGCACCTCCGGCCCCAGCTCACGTTTCTGTGAAGCCGTAACAAATCCCGCCTTGGAAGCGATCTTTCCTTCGACGCCGTTCATGCGGCTCGTCGGAGAGACGACATGCGCGGCGCCGATCTCATGGCCGGGCGCCTCGCAACGGCCGGCGTAACGCATGCCTTCGGCATTCCCGGCGGCGAGGTGCTGGCGTTGGTCGATGCGCTGGAGCGGGCCGGCATCCGCTTCCGGCTCGCCAGGCACGAGAACGCCGCCGGCTTCATGGCCGAGGGGCTCTGGCACGCCACGGGTGCGCTGCCGGTGCTCGTGGCGACGCTTGGCCCCGGCGTCGCCAATGCGGTCAACGTCATCGCCAACGCGCAGCAGGACCGGGTGCCGCTGGTCTTCGTCACCGGCTGTGTCGATGAGGCTTTGGCCGAGAGTTACACCCATCAGGTCTTCGATCATCAGGCCGTGCTGCGCCCGCTGGTGAAGGCGAGCTTCCGCGTCGCGCCCGGAACGGAGGCACTCGTCGTCGAGAAGGCCGTGGCGCTGGCGCGGCAAGGGCGGCCCGGCCCAGTCCATATCGACCTGCCGATCTCTGTCGCCGAGGCGCCGGCAACGAAGCGTCGGCCGGTTTCGTTGCCGGCGGCGCAGCCTTCCATTCCCGCCGACCTCTCGCAGGCGAGCGTGATGATCGCGGCGGCGCGCCGGCCGCTGGTCATCGCCGGGCTCGATCTCGTCAACCAGCAGGGCAGCGCAGCCCTCGACCGATTCCTGACGCAGACCGGCGCGCCGCTTCTCACCACCTACAAGGCCAAGGGGCTGGTGCCGGAGAGCGACCAGCGCGTGATCGGTGCCGTCGGGCTGTCGCCCAAGGCCGACGCGATCGTCCGTCCGCTGGTCGACGCAGCCGACCTGATCATCCTGGCTGGCTACGACCCGATCGAGATGCGACAGGGATGGCGCCAACCGTGGCCGGCCTACAAACGGGTGATCGACATCGTCGCAGAGCCCGTGCAGCACGGCATGCACTCCGCGAGCCTGCTGCTCGCCGGCGATGTCGAGGCGATCCTGGCCAGGCTTTGCGAGGGTCTGGCTCCGCAGCCCGCATGGCCCGACGGAACACCGGCTATCGTCCGCAGCCGCTTTCGGGCCGCCTTCGCCGCGCCGTCCGAATGGGGGCCGCACGCCGTGTTCGAGACGATGCGCGAGGTCGCCCCGGCCGGCACCGTCGCGACCGCCGATTCCGGCGCACATCGCATCCTGCTCAGCCAGATGTGGAACTGCGACGGCGCCCGCAGCCTGTTGCAGTCTACGGGACTATGCACCATGGGCTGCGCCCTGCCGCTCGCCATCGGCGCCGTGCTGGGTTCGGGCAAGCCTGCCCTGTGCTTCGTCGGCGATGCCGGGCTGGAGATGGTGCTGGGCGAACTCGCGACGCTGCGCGATCTCGCTTTGCCGGTCGTCATCGTCGTCCTCGTCGACGAGAGCCTCGGGCTGATCGCGCTCAAGCAGAAGCAGATGGGGCTCAAGCGCACCGGCGTCGATCTCGGCGCGACCGATTTCGCTGCCGTGGCGCTCGCGATGGGCGGCCACGGCGTCGCGATCGGGGATCGCGACACGCTTCGGCGCGAAGCAAAGGCCGCCTTCGGAAGGCGGGGCTTCAGCCTGCTCGCATGCCGCATCGACGCGGCGAGCTATGAAGGTGCCTTTTGATGGCCGAGTTCCAGCCCGGCAAGCCCGCGAAGCGGCCCCGCGACGAGCGCCTCGATTTTTTCCGCGGCCTGACGATGCTGATCATTTTCGTCGCGCATGTGCCGTCCAACAGCTGGAACGCTCGGATCCCGGCCCGCTTCGGCTTCTCTTCGGGCGCCGAACTCTTCGTCTTCTGCTCGGGCATCGCCAGCGCGCTCGCTTTCGGCGGCATCTTCGTCCGCCGCGGCCTCCTGCTCGGCACGGCGCGCATCGCCCACCGAATCTGGCAGGTTTACTGGGCCCAGATCGCGCTCGTGCTGGCGCTGATTGCAATCGCGACAACGCTCGACCGAAGCTTCGGCCTCTCCGTGCTGGCGAACTGGTTCCCGCTTCTCCTGACCGAGCCGGAGCCGGCGTTGTTCGGCCTCGTCACCCTGAGCTGGCAGCCGGCCTATCTCGACATCCTGCCGATGTACCTCGTCATTCTGGCGCTCATTCCTGCGATCATGGCGCTCAGGTTGGTTCACAGCGCCCTGCCATTTCTGCTAGTGGCGCTGCTCTATGCGCTGGTCTGGACACAGGGGCTCAACCTGCCCGGCGATCCCTGGACCGGGGCGGGGTGGTTCCTGAACCCCTTCGCTTGGCAGATTGTTTTCTTCATCGGCTTCTTCATCGCGATGAAGTGGCTGCCGGTGCCACCTCTTGGCGATCCGCGCTTGATGGTGCTCACAGGCTGCTTCGTCGCCCTCTCCGTGCCGCTGTCCTTCTGGGGCATCCTGGATCACTGGCCGGCCGCGCAGGCGCTGCGCGACCTTATCCTCCCGGAGCGGGAGAAGAACGACATGCACATCCTGCGCGTGCTGCACTTCCTGGCGCTGGCCTATCTGGTGCTCAGCCTGATCGAACCATGGCGGCAGCGGCTCGACAAGGGCGCTGGGCATCTCCTCGTCCTGATCGGCCGGCAGTCGCTTGCGACCTTTCTCGCCAGCGTCGTGCTGTCTCGCTTGGCGGGCGTCGCGGCCGATGCGGCGGGGCATGGCGAAGCCGTCGTCGCCTTGCTGAACCTTGCCGGCTTTGCGCTCATCCTCGCCACCGCCCTCGTTGTCGGTTGGTTCAAGAGCGCGCCCTGGGCGGGCGCGGCGCCGAAACCCGCGCCGCGCCGGGACGAACGCAAGGACGATACCGCTTCGGCCGTGCCGACGCGGGTCCGCGAAGCGAGTTGATCTGCGTTTGATCGGCCTGCTGCGTGGGGAATTCCGAGCTTGGCTAGCCAGTGCGCGTCGCACCGGCAGATGCGAGGCCTCACGCAATCGACGCCAGCTCGTTGCGGACGAGCGTCCGCATCCAGATCGACAACCCGGCATCGGTTGCAATGATGGGGATGGGGATGATGGACAATCGCTGAGTTTGACCTGCACGCGGCTGCCAAAGCGATCATTGCTCCGTGAACGTGTAACGCCGAGCTGTGCTGCCACGAACTCCGTTTCTGCGAGATCAGATCTCGTGTCATGTAGCGTCGAGGACCCCATGAGCGCGCTGTCGACCTTGAAACGCCTCGCACTCGGCTGTTTCGGAAGCGCGAGCCTGACCGATCCAACCGAGTCCGGGACCAAATCCCACAGCGGGAGCGGAGACGATTCGAAGGGCAATCGTCCGGGAATGCCACAGAGCGGGTCGGCTTACTGCGGCTGTCCGGCGTGCGCGCACTCGATCGGCGCCACGGGCACGATGTCGAGGGAGGCTTTAGGGCTGCGTCCCTGGTGAACGGTCGAGCGTTACAAGCGCCGCCCGCAGAAGCCCTTCCAGCAATGCCCGTTCGGGACGCGAGCGCGCCAGCACGCGCATCCCCATCAGCGCGCCGAGCAGCAGCCGAGCGATATCCTCCGGCGCGCTCGCGGCGCTGATCGAACCGTCGGCCTGGCCGCGTTCGGCCATGCGACGGAAGAAGCTTTCGATCTCGCCGAGCGCCTCCGCCACATAGGCGCCGAAGGCCGGATCGCCCGGAAGGCCCGCGAGCGCAGCGTTGACCAGCATGCAGCCCTTGCGCTCCTCGTCCGTGAGCGAATGGTCGACGATCTCGCCGAAGAACGTCTCTATGGCGGCGCGCGGCGCCAGGCCTTCGCAGCGCCGCATCCTGTTGATGACCCGGCGCTCGACATAGGTCCTCAGAGCCTTCTCGTAGAGCGAGCGCTTGTCGCCGAAGGCGTTGTAGAGACTTGCGCCGGTGATCCGCATCTCGGTGGCCAGGTCGCGCACCGATGTCGCCTCGTAGCCGCGGTTCCAGAAACAGCCGATTGCGGCATCGAGCACGGCCGCCTCGTCGAACTCCCTTGGTCTTGCCATGCTCTGCTCAGGGTCGCGCAGTGAGATACCGCGGGTGGAACGAAACGGGCGGGACTTTAGTCACGAACTCGGCGCCGCCGGAAGACCAGGGCCAGATTGTTCGCCGGCATCTCGGTGACCTCCGGTTCGGCAAACCCGGTGGCCTCGGCAAGGGTCGTCACCGCGTCGAGATCGCGCAGCCCCCAAGCCGGATCGCGCGCCTTGAGGCTCTCATCGAAGGCGAGATTGCTCGCTTCGAGCGGACGTCCCGGGCGCCGATAGGGTCCGTACAGAAACAAGGGCGAGTCCGGCGGCAGGATGCGCGCGGCTTCGGCGAAGAGTCCCTGCGCGGCCGCCCAGGGTGCGATATGAATCATGTTGATGCAAATGATCGCGTCGGCTGCATCGACCGGCCATGGCGCCGTTGCGTCGAGTTGCAGCGGCGGGAGGATGCTGAGAAGCCCGCTCTCTTCCGACCAGGCGGCAATGCTCGCCATCGCGCTTTCGGCAGGATCGCTCGGCTGGAAGGACAGTCCGGGCAGCGCCTTGGCAAAATGGATCACATGTTCGCCGGATCCGCTCGCGATTTCCAGCACGGTCCCGGAGGCGGGCAAGGCCTCGCGCAGCACTGCTAGGATCGGATCGCGATTGCGCAGCGCGGACGGAGCGGAGAGGCGATTGTCGCTCATGTTCATAGTCAGACGAAAACCAGCGTTCGCTGCGAGGCGGCGTCGAGCATGCGATGGCCGGCGCCGCTCATCGGCACCGACACGTCAAGCACGGGCCGTGGATCGGCGGGATCCTGACAGGAATGGTTTTATAGCATATGAATTAAAACTCAATGCGCTCGGCTGCCGCGTTGCCTCGCCACGGCTGCCGAAGCGCCAGCACTTCGGCGGCGCCCGAAATGCCGTGATCACGCGACAGCCCGCCGATCCCGTCTCGCAGGCGGCGCGATTGCCCAGTCGGCCGCGACGACCCGGGACGCTTGCCGGCCTCGGTTGACCCGGTCTTCTACCGGGGTGTCCTGATGGGCGGCGCCTCCATCCTCTCCTTCAAACGCGCAGTCTCGCTACTCGGCTCCCCTGGCCACAGGCACCGTCGTCGCCTTGATGCCGGCTGTGGCTTCCGCGCTCGCGATCCTGGTTCTCGGCGAAGTCGCGAGCCTGCAGGAGGCCATGGCCACGACCGTCATCATCGCAGGCGTTCTATTTGCATTCAGATCGCATCAGGTGGCACGAGAAGTGCCCCGCCACCTGCCTTACCCAACGCCGCGGTGACGAAGACCCGAGAGCCGGCCGCTTCGAAACCGCAGGGAAGGCGCCATCGTCGCCCGCGCGGGGCGCGGCGATGGTGTCCCTGGCGGTTTAGCGGATGTCACGATCCATGAGCTTCGGCCACAGCCCGTCGGCGCGCGCGATATAGGTCGTGGTGTCACCGAGCCATGTCGCCCTGACGCCGAGATCGTAGTTCAGGAACAGCCGTCCATCGACGATCGACCAAGCCTCGGGCTCGATCTTGACAAGGTATCCGCGCGACGTGCCGTAGGCGCAGAACCCCCCATATGCGGGCAGATAGCGGCCTGGATCGGCCTCGAACAGCTTTCTGTTCTCGGCACTGGCGAAGCGCCAGACGGCCTCGTCGCGGATCACCGAATGCTCTTTCAGACCCTTGCGCGGCCCGCCATCCCGAAAATAGGCCACCGGATCGTAGCCACGGATGGCCAGGGTCTGGTCCGATCCCAGCGTGTTGACGGGCGTCGTCTTGACGCTGTCGGGGGCAACGGCCCGGGCGACCCCGCTCAGCCCGACGGCGCCGGTCGCCAGGAGCAGGCCGCGCCTGCTGAGCATGAAATTCTCCATCACCGTCCGCCCTCCTTGCTCTCGAGCGCCTCGAAGACATGGGCCGCGAGCCAGCCATAGATCGCGTGTCCGACGAGGCTCATCAGCGACAGGCGCGGCACGTCCTGGAGCAGGAACTGCTGGCCGGCGAGCGGAGCGAAGAACGCCAGGGCGATGAAGTAGGTGATCACGCCCCAGATCCAGCCATCCGCAGGCATGCCGAAGCTCTTCATCCAGCGGGTCAGGATCCAGTAGCCCAGCGGATAGAACAGGAAGCCCGTGACGAAGTGCAGGAGCTTGGCCATCGGGGTCGAGAGCGAGACGCCGAGCTGATGTGAGAACAAGGACTTCACCAGCTCCGGCGGCTCCAGCGGATATTCCGCGAACCAGGCGGTCGGCACCGCCGAGAACAGTTCCCAGAAACCCAGGCCGGCGAAGCCACCGAGGACGAGGTTACCCAATGTTCGGGTCGTAGGCAGCGCATAGCTGCGCGGCATGGTGTCGGTCATCACGACGAGGTTCCTTTCCTGCTTGGCTAGAGCATCGGCCCGAAAAGTGGACTGCGGTTTTCGGAAAAGCCGATGCAAAATCAAAAAGATAGATCATCGGATCGAATACGATATTCGGTCCGATGATCTAGTGAGCGATGGCGAGGGGGGTGGCCGCGACGGCGAGTGCGGCGAGGCGACCGCTTTTGCCCCGGCCGAGCCTGGCGAGGCGGCGGGAGGCGAAGGGGTTGTTGCCGCCGCGTCGGGCGAGCCGTTCCGTCAGGACGCGGGCAGCCCGGTCATGGGCGCCGGAGCGGATCAGGCTCTCGATATAGGCCTGCTCGAACAGGTCGCGCTGGGCGTGGCTGCCGCCGATCGCGACCAGCCCGCTACGGGCGGCACCGAGCAGTTGCGCCGCCTCGCGGTAGTCCTTCTCGCGAAAGGCGACCAGCCCGAAGGCGGCGAGCGAGCCGAAGCGTGCCGCCTCGCGCCGCTCCAGGCTGTCATGCGACAGGCTGTCCCGCGCGAGGTTCGCCGCGATCGTCACGGCCCGCCCCTCACGCCCGGCCCCGAGCAGGGCGACGGCATAGTGCAGGTCCGCGAAAACGAGCCGGCCATCATCGACGCGGCCATCCGCGAGATGGGCCAGTTCCTCCCAGCGCGTGCCGACCGCGACGCCGGCCTGGTCGAGTCGGGTAAGCAGCGCCGCCGCGTTGGCGATGTCGCGGTAGTCGTCTGTGCTCTCCGCCCGGATGCAGCTGTCGTATAGGTTCAGCACCTCCTGTGTTTCGCCGCGCTCGAGGCGGAACAGGGCGAGGTGCCACACCATGTGGAAGCGGAGATTGTTCGCGTGGTTCCAGAGCCGGCCGTCCTCGAGCCAGTCGACGCCCTCGTCGATCCGTCCGGTCATTTCGAGCACGTGGGCGACGGCGTGACGCCCCCATGCGTCGCGCGGGGCGAGCTCGACCGCGAGCCGCCCCTGCCGCTCCGCCTCGCCATAGAACCCTCGCTCCTCCAGCGCGAAGGCATGGCAGCCCGCGACATAGCCAGCCAGCGGATGGGCGGCGTCGAAATGCGGAGCGGCACGTTCCAGGCTCGCCAGCATCGCCGCCTGGTCTCCCAGCATGAAGCGGATGCCGTGGGAGAGCTTGAGCGAGAGAACGTCGAGCGGATGCGTTGCGAGAACGTCCTCGAGCTTGAGCGCCGCCAGACGAGGCTTGTCTGCGAGCCATAGCGCCAACGCCTCGACGACCTGCCGCTCGCGGGCTGTGACAGAGCGTCGCTGCATCGCCAGACGGGCGGTTTCAAGGCAGTCGCGAGCTGGCTGCACCAGCTCCGGCCGCGCCAGCGACAACAACATCAGCCCCTTCGCCGCATGGGCGAGCGCGAAGCCGGGATCGACGGAGAGCGTCCGCGCCAGATGGTCCGGCGTCGCGGCGGCATGCGCCATCAGGGCTTCGAGCGTGTCGTTCCAACCGAGCCTGGCGGCGTCGTTCGCGACACTGATCGGACAAGCGGAAAGATCCTCGAACATCTATATTGTCTCCATGATGGGGCGTGACGGGGCGGCCGCCTGCGCGCCTCGTGGCGTCACGGACAAGGCATGCTGCCGGTGCACATCGGCGGGCGGCGGCGATGACTTCCAGGGCGCGCTTGAACCAGGCGGCGACATGGGCGCTCGCCAGGATGCCGGCGAAGCCCGCGAGATCGAGGAATGCGACCGCGAGCCCGTCGTGCCCGCACGCGGCAGCGTCGGCGCTTCCATCCCAGAGATCGGCAGGTCGATATGAGCCGGACCGACTGCGTTCACGCCTGGAGCAACGGGGATGGTTTCATGGCGCATGATCTGTCTCTCCCACCGCCCCTCCGGCGGATTTGCGGGATAGATCGCGACAGGCGCCGCCCTGGTTACATCTTCACGGAGACGTGAGCGGCGCATCAGGGCAAGCGGGGAAGGTGCCGCGCCAGGCTTGTGAGCCCGGCACGCGCGTGCGAGTGAGGAACCCCTCGTCCAGCGAAGCTCCCGGGAATCGGACAAGCCTTGTCACTCGACGAACTTGAAGCGCAGCTTCGCCCGGCGTTCCTTGCCGCACTGGCTGGCGACGAGGCGGCTTATCGCTCATTCCTCGATGCCATCAGTATGCGACTGCGCGGCTCTCTGCAGCGGATGCTGGCACGGGCGGGCCGCCCCGACCCGAGCGAGGCGGAGGATGTGCTGCAGGAGACGCTGTTGGCCCTCCACCTCTCGCGCCATACCTACGAGCCTTCCAGCCCGGTCACGGCCTGGGCACATGCCATCGCGCGCTACAAGCTTGTCGATCATCTGCGCCGCACCGGTCGCCATGTCGGCAACCTGCCACTGGATGATGAGGCCTATCGGCTCGCCGCTCCGGAAAGTGCGGCCGTCGACGCACATCTCGACCTTTCACGGGCCCTGGGCGCGGTGCCAGAGCGAACGCGCAGGCTGATCGACCACGTCAAGCTGCAAGGCGCGAGCGTCAGAGATGCAGCCCGCGATGTCGGCATGACCGAGATCGCCGCCAAGGTCGCGATTCACCGCGGCCTTCGAGCCATGGCTCGTTTCCTGTCTCGAAGCGAAAGCGACAAGCCATGATGCGGCCTGCGGTTGTGCAAACCGTAACTTTCTCCGCGAATCCGACGAACTCCAGAAAAGGCGTTCACCTGGACCTGCAGTCATGAAAACAGACGAGCTCATTTCCCTTTTGAGTGCGGGCAATCGCCAGGTCGACACCGCCCGACTGCGACGCATGACCTGGCTGGCTGGGCTGGCGGCGCTCGTCCTCACGGCCGCGATCGTCGTCATGACGATTGGCGCACGTCGCGATCTCTCTCAGGCTATGTTGACGCTGCCGGTCATCGCCAAGTTCGTGTTCGGCGCGAGCGTCGCCGCGATCTCGCTGACGCTGTTCCAGCGCAGCCTGCGCCCGGGCCTGCCGACGCGTCGGCTGCTGCCGCTGGTCGCGATCCCCATTGGCCTCGTGGGCGCCTGGGCCGCGCTCACGCTGTTCCAGGCGCCTCCTGAACAACGCACGATGCTGATCGTCGGCCGCCACTGGGTCGACTGCCTCGTCTACGTCCCACTCTTCGCGCTCTGCCCTCTTGCGATCCTCGCCTCGCTCGCCCGGCACGGCGCACCCGTGGATCGCGGTTTGACGAGCCTGCTCGCCGGCCTCGCCTCGGCCGGTCTCGCGGCCGTGGCCTACGCGCTGCACTGTCCCGACGATACGGTCGCCTTTTTGGCGACGTGGTACACTGCGGCCGTGCTGATCGCCGCCGCCTTCGCGACGGTGGCCCTGCCGCGCCTCCTGCGCTGGTGACGGCCGCGGCCGACATCAGCGCAGGATGCGCGGCTCGGCAGAACATCCACCTCGCGCTCGACAAGGCGCCATTCAGTCGTCTCGAAGGTGCTCACCGCAACCTGGCAGTGTTGCCGCGTCCACTTCATGCGCAATGCCTGGCTCATGCGGGCCGCAGCGGACGGCGTATCGTCTGCGCCTTCGTCGCCACGGCCTTCGTCCAGGATGACGCCGCTGTCGCCAGCCAGCAATGGCAGCAAGGCTGCCGGTTGCAGCTTCGGCCGATGGTTCCCAAGCTCACCCGTCGAGTTCGAAAGACGGTACGATATATGGCCCGATGGCGGCTACGAAACTCGGGGCTGTGTTTCGGCGTGCAAGTTTGACCCCTTGAGGCGGGGGATCTGGAGTGCGCCCCTGCGGATAGACAGGATCAGGCCGCGGTTTTGACCGTGAGCCGGGCGTGTTGATCTTCGAACTGCTGCGGGCTGAGATAGCCGAGCGCGGAGTGCAGTCGGCTTGCGTTGTAGACCTGATCGATGAAGCGCGGAAGGTCGGCCGCGACGTCCTCGAAGGTCTCGTAGGCCATCGGATAGACGGCCTCGACCTTGAGTGTCTTCATGAAGCTCTCTGCCTTGGCGTTATCATAGGGATTGCCGCGGCGCCCCATCGATCCGACGAGGCCATGTTCGGCGAGTGCCTGCCGGTAGCGTCCAGCCGCGTATTGGGCGGATTCACAGGATCGGTCACGAACATCGATGGCACCGGCTTCGCAGGTCCCAAGGTGATATGGAAGAAGCGTCGCGCCGTGCTTCGGCAGAGCCGGCGCTGGTCAACCGCGTGGAGCCCCGAGCAGATCGCCCATCGACTTCGGATCGATTATCCGGAAGATCCCAGCATGCGCATCAGCCACGAGGCGATCTACCAGTCCCTGTATATCCAGGGTCGCGGTGCGTTGCGTCGAGAGCTGACGGCTTGCCTGCGCTCGGGCCGAGCTCTGCGTGTTCCGCGTGAGCGGACCCGCGGCCGTGGAAAGGCCTTCGTGGGTGATGCCATCATGATCAGCGAACGACCGCCGGCGGTCGAAGACCGGGCGGTTCCGGGGCACTGGGAAGGCGATCTCATCCTGGGCCTGCACAGCTCGGCGATCGGCACTCTCGTCGAATGCAGCTCGCGCTGCACGATGCTGCTGCACCTGCCGCGCCAGGAGGGATATCTGCGTGGACAGCGGGTCAAGAACGGTCCGCCACTTGCCGGACACGGAGCAGAAGCCGTTCGCACGGCCATCGTACAATCCATGAGCGAGCTGCCCGCGACGCTTCGTCAATCGCTGACCTGGGATCAAGGAGCCGAGATGGCTCAACACGCACGGCTCCGCATCGAGAGTGGGTTGGAAATCTACTTTTGCGATCCGCAAAGCCCATGGCAGCGCGGCTCGAATGAAAACACCAACGGCCTTTTGCGCCAGTACTTCCCGAAAGGGACTGATCTCAGCCGGCACTCGACCGGGGAGCTGGCTGCCGTCGCGCACGCGATGAACACCCGGCCACGCAGAACGCACGGATGGAAAACACCGATCGAAGTACTCGATCACTTCCTCGCTCAGCAGTATGATGTTGGTGTTGCGACGATCGGTTGAATTCGCCAGCCGAGGCCAGAACCGTCGAGGCGACATGGCGAAAAATCGGACATCTCCTCCACCTCGTCTCACCAGAAGAGTGCACAAACTACATCGCAAACGCAGGATATGCTGCCGTGTAAATGTAGCACGCTCTAAATGGTCTCAAGGGCGCTGACGGCAGACAGCCAGCGCAGCGAGCCGGTCACGCAGCCAGCTTTGTGCTGGATGGTTGGTCGTGCGTTCGTGCCAGATACTGGCGATGGCAAATCCGGGTATGTGGAGCGGCGGTTTCAGCACCTGCACCCGGTCTGACCAACCGTCTGCGATCCGACGTGGAATCACCGCGACCATATCGGATCGTGACACGATCTCCGGCACGATCAGGAAGCCCGACGTGGACAAGGCAACGGTACGACGGCGGCCGATCGCCTCAAGCGCCCCATCGGTAGGTCCGGCAAAGCCTCCGCCGAGTTTCGAAACGACGACGTGGTCCAGCGCGCAGAACAAGTCCAGATCAAGGACACCGTGCACTGCCGGATGCCTTTGTCGCGCGACGACCACATACTCCTCCTCGTAGAGCCGGCGCTGGCGCATCGCCGCCGGCGCTTCTTCGGGCCTTGCCAGGGCCAGGTCCACCTCGCCACGCTCCAACTGTGTCGTGAGTGCCATCACGTCGAGCGCCCGCCAGGCGATGCGGACCATCGGCGCCTCGGTCCGCAAAACGACCGAGTAGCGTGCCAGCAGCGCATACTGGACGTAGTCGCTCGCCGCGATCATCACGGTTGCACGCAGGGTCTCCGGATTGATCGGCGCTCCTTGCTCAACGACGCGGCGAACACCCTCCAGTGCCTCGTGCAGCGGCTCCATCAGCTCGAGTGCCCGCTGGGTCAGAACCATCCCGCGCTGGCCCGGTATCAGGAGCGGATCACCGAATGCATCGCGGAGTCTTGCCAGCCGTGCCGACAAAGCAGGCTGGCTGAGGTTCAGCCGGCTCGCGGCGCGCGTGACGTTGCGCTCCGCAAGCAGGGTCTCAAGCGTCACGAGAAGTCCGAGATCGAGGTTCCTGGTATCCATCATGTCGATAACAACACGTAAAACGTTCGATTTCAATACTCAAGATCATTGCGCTACTTAAGCTGGGAGCAGGTCAGATCCTGCGGCGCCACAATCGACGACACGGATACCAGTTCGCCTATGAAAGCTATCCAGGCTTATCCTCACCAAGGGCTCGACGGCCTGACGCTGCTGGATCTCCCCGACCCCGGCGAACCCGGGCCGACCGCCATCCGCGTGCGTGTGCATGCCACCTCCCTGAACTTCCACGATCTGGGTGTGGTGACGGGGCGGCTACCGTCCATTGATGGACGCATCCCCATGACGGATGGCGCCGGGGTGGTGGAGGCGGTCGGTTCCAAGGTCACGGAGTTTGAGCCCGGTGACCATGTCGTATCCACCTTCTTTCCGACCTGGCTGAACGGTGAGGCCACTCTTGCCGATTTCACCACCACACCAGGCGACGGGATCGACGGTTTCGCCCGGGAGGTCGTGGTGGCGCCCGCCACGTCCTTCACGCATGCGCCGGCAGGCTGGAACCACGCCGCCGCCGCGACCCTGACCACGGCCGGCGTGACGGCCTGGCGGGCCCTTGTGGTCAACGGCGGCCTCAAGGCTGGCGACAGCGTGTTGGTCCTCGGCACAGGCGGGGTGTCGATCTTCGCGCTGCAGATCGCGCGGGCGATGGGAGCCACGGTGATCGCGACCTCCTCCTCCGACGAGAAGCTGGAGCGGCTTCGCACGATGGGCGCTGCGCATGTCATCAACTATCGCCAGGACGAGCACTGGGGCGACCGGGTGCGGGACCTGACGGGTGGCACGGGCGTGGACCATTTCGTGGAGGTAGGCGGCCCAGGCACACTAGCACAGTCGATCAAGGCCGCGCGCGTTGGTGGCCATATCTCTTTGATCGGAGTGCTGACCGGGATGGCGGGCGACGTGCCAACAGCCATGCTCATGGCGCGGCAGCAGCGCCTCCAAGGGCTGATCGTCGGCAGCCGCCGTCATCAATTGGACCTGATCCGCGGTATCGACGCCGTTCAGGGCCACCCGGTGATCGACCGCTCCTTTCCGCTGGCCGAAATCGCAGACGCCTTCCGGCTCCAGGAATCTGGCGCCCATTTCGGCAAGATTCTCGTCGAATACTGACAGCCCCCAATTAACAAGAAGAGATCATCATGAAAGTTCTTATTGTTTACGCACACCCTGAACCCACTTCGCTGACGCGGCAGCTAGTCGACGTGACCGCTGAGACGTTGTCGGCAGCGGGGCACACCGTGGTCCATTCGGACCTCTATGGCATGAAGTGGAAGGCGGTGTATGACGCCGATGACTTCCCAGTGCGTGATAATCCCGACCGGCTGTCGTTCATTATGGAGTCAGGCCATGCTTACGCAAGCGGGCACCAGACGCCCGACGTGATCGCGGAGCAGCAGAAGCTGCTCGCGGCCGATGCTGTGGTCCTGCAATTCCCGCTGTGGTGGTACGGTGTGCCTGCGATCCTGAAGGGCTGGATCGAGCGAGTCTATGCCTTCGGTTTTGCCTACGGCTATCAAAATGGCTCCAACCAGTTCCGCTTTGGCGAGGGCATCCTCAAGGGCAAGCGAGCGCTGGTCAACGCGCAGGCAGGCGGCCCAGTGGCCGACTATGGCCCGCGGGGTATCAACGGGCCGATAGAGCAATTGTTGTTCCCGCTGACCCATGGCGCGCTGTTCTACCCCGGCATGGACGTGCTCCCGACGCACGCGGTCTATGGCGCGGGTCACGTTTCCACGGCGGAGGAAGTGGAGGCGATCAAGGCAGCATGGCGTGTGCGTCTCGCCGGGCTATTCACCGACAAACCGATCCCCTTCCGGTCGCAAAATGGCGGCGACTTCCCCGATCGCCACACCATGGCCGACCACGTTGCGCCGGGGCAAACTGGCCTCGTCGCGCACGTTGCCGATGTGGCCGACGCATAAGAGCAACGCCGATGTCGCCTGCATTGATCGCGCTTGACGTCGCGGCCTTCGCCATCGACACGACAGAATTCGTCATGATGGGGGTTGTTCCGGATGTCGCGCGCGATCCTACGGTAACGATAACCGAAGCCGGTCTGCTTTTGACTGCCTACGCCTTGGCCGTGGCTGTTGGTGCGCCGACGGTCACGGTCCTTGCCGGTAGGCTCCCCCGCGGGGCCTTGCGGTTGGGCTGATGGGCCTATTCACGCTCGGTAATCTGCTTAGCGGCGCTGCGCTGACTTATGAAGCGCTGCTGGCCCGCCGGATCGCCAGGATGCAGAAGATCGCCTCCACCGCGCCCGCGCCTCCGAGCAGAGGCGACGGAAGGCCTCGCGCAGGTGATTCGCCGCCGCCCATCTTTTCCGCCACGCGCAAGGTCCGCAATGCCGGGCAGGTCTGTACCTCGCCGACGCGTTTCTTCGTGCAGCGGGACATCTACGAACGTTTCACCAGGGCCTTCGTCGCGAAGGCTGAGGCCGTGACCATCGGCAACGGGCTCGACGCCGGGACGGAGATGGGTCCGGTCGCCAACCACTGCCGCATCGAGGCATTGGAAGCGCTCACCGCGGATGCGCGAGCCCGTGGCGGGCGCGTGCAGACCGGTGGCGAGCGCATCGGCAATCGCGGCTATTTTCTTCCCGCCCACCGTCCTCACCGAATTGCCGGACGATGCCCTCGCGCTGCGCGAGGAGCCCTTCGGTCCGATGGCGATCATCAACCCGGTCCGTACGGTCGAGGAAGCGATCGAGAAGGCCAATTCGCTGCCCTTCGGGTTGGCAGCCTATGGCTTCACCCATTCCGCGGCGCGCGCCGACCAGCTTGCCCAGGGTATCGAGGCCGGCAATGTTTCGATCAACACGCTGGAAGCCTCTGTCGCCGAAGTACCCTTCGGCGGCGTCAAGGACAGCGGCTATGGCCGCGAGGGCGGCGCCGAGGGCCTCGCCCAGTACATGACCGTGAAGACCCTGTCCCACCGGATGGCGATCTGAGCGGAGGCACGCTCAACTTCCCCACTCGGGCTGTCCCGCAGCACGGCATCGAGATGAGATACCGCGCGCCGATCAGCCCGAGCGGCATTGGCCTGCCCCGGCGGCGGATACACTGGGACACCATCTTCTGTATCATGCCTCTCGGCGAAGTTGAATTTCCCAATGATCACAGTGCCCATCTATATCTCGTCGGGCGCGCCACTTCGGTACAGATCTGCGAACTTCCTGCACGTTGGCGGGGCCGTCCTTGACGGCCTGCGCCAGCACGTGGGTGTTGCCGACAAGACGGACAACGCCGTCGTCGACTTCCACCCGATCGAGCAGCGCCCGCAGGTAGCCTTTCCGGAACGGAATCGGGCCGTTCGCGATGTTTTCCGCGACCAGTTGACCGAATCGCGCGAGCACCTCATGGGAAAAGCCCTCCTGACCGGGTCGCGGCGCCTGCAGCCGTTCGAGTTCGGCATCGACCTTGGCGATCTCGTCACGACGCAGCGCGATGCGGCTCTTGATCTCGTCGTCGACGATGTCGCTGCTCTCAACAAGATCAACGAGGCGCCGAAGCTTGTCCCGGGCCTCGAACCGGGTCTGCTCGAGCCGCTTGATCCGGCCCTCGACCTCTTCGGCGCGACGCGAGCGGGCGTCGATCACCGCCGACAGGACGGTGGCCAGGCGGTCGGGCTGGAGAAGATTTCTCGTCAGGGCATCGACGACGAGGCTGTCGAGGCGGTCCATGCGGATCGAGCGCCCGGGACAGGCGGCTTTGCCTTTTCGGGCACAGGCCGAGCAGGTGTAATACTGATAGACCTTACCCTTGCCACCAGTGCCGGTGCGCAAGGTCATCGCGGCACCGCAACTGCATGAAGCCAACCCCGTCAGCAAGATCGGTCCAGTCAAGACGCGCGGTGCGACGACCTTCGGGCTTCGCGTAGGAAGAGCCTGCTGAACCCATTCGAACAGGGTGCCATCGACGATCGGCTCCACCGTGCCATGGATGTGCTGATCGACCGGCTTCTGGCGCAGCGTGCGGGAACAGCGTCGGTTGAATGTCGTCTCGCCAATATAGGCGCGGTTGGTCAGGATCGTGTGGACGGCGGCCACCCCGAAAAGGCCACCGCGTTTGGTCCGGTACCCGTGCTCGTTCAGCCAGGTCGCGATCGTCTTGACGCCCATCGGGCCGCTGCGACCGTCGCCGTCGCGATACAAGGTGAATATCCGCCGGACGAGCTCAGCCTCCACGGGATCAATGACCAGAACCTTCTTGTCGCGATTACCGTGCCGCGCGACGACTCTCGTCGTGAACCCCAGCGCGACCGGTGAGCCATTGTAGAAGCCGAGACGGGCATTCTCCTTCATCACGCGCTCGACATGCTTGCCGTTCTCGCGCGACTGGTGTTCGTCGAAGAGGGTAAAGACCTGCCTGACGAGCGCACCCGACGGATCGTCTGTGACCGTCTGGGTCATCGACACGATGGCGACGCCGTTCTTTTCAAGTTTACGGCGGTAGTATTCGAAGCTGAAGGAATCACGGAAGAACCGCGAGAAGGAATGAACTATGGTCGAGACTCAACGCAGCCAGTAGGCGACGAGAGCGGCGAGGCAGAGCGAGGCCAGATAGTTCCTGGCGAGCTTGTCGTAGCGGGTCGCG
>NZ_FOKP01000029.1 GCF_900112185.1 Allobosea sp. CRIB-10
GCCCGAAAGCTCGTCACAATCCTCAACGCCGTCATCCGGGACAGACAACCATGGCGCGAACAAACCGCTTGACCAACAAGACAGTCGCTCACCCCGACCCTCCCCCGCAAGGGGAGAGGGGTTCTGCGCGCGGCTCCCTCGCTCAAACTCCCTTCAGCACCCAAACCGAGATCTTCTTGATCTCGGCATCCTTCAGCGCCCGCGCCACCGGCATAGACCGAATAGTCACGCGTACCGCCATCGTCCCGGCTGCATATCGCTTTTGCGGCCATCGTGCCCGGGCGTATTGTGAGCCAGGCAGCCCTTCGATGTGAGGGCACCTGATCTTCCAATCGGGAGGACGCCATGGGACGCAAATTCATCGACTGCCGTGAGTTTCCCAGCGAGATGAACTGCTCGATCGCGATCGGCGCCGATAGCGAGGGCGAATTGCTGGAGGCCGCCGTCCAGCATGCCGTCAAGGTTCACGGGCATCAGGATACCCCCGAATTGCGGGACATGCTCAAGAGCGTCATCAAGGACGGCATGCCCCCGGAGAAAGCGCCGAGCCGGCCCGCCTGAGCGCGAGCTTCCGCCGCCTACCGCCTACCGCCTCTCGCCCGCCAGCCGCCAGACCGAGCTCTTCTTGATCTCGGCATCCTCCAGCGCGCGCGTCACCGGCACCTGATAGGTCGCGACTTCGGCGAGCCTGTCCTTGGGCAGATAGCTGCGGCCGGGATCGCCGATCAGCACGGTCGCGCCGCGCCGGGACAGGCCTGAGAGCCAGTCGATCACCTGCGCCGCCAGCTCGCGCTCATAGCAGATGTCGCCGGCGAGGATGACGTCCCAGCCCTGGTCGAGGCCAAGGAGATCGTCGAGCCGGGCCTCGATAGACACCCCGTTCGCCCCTGCATTGAGACCGATCGCCGCTCCAGCGAAGGCGTCGATATCGGCCGCGATCACCTCTGCCGCCCCCGCCTTGGCCGCCGCGATGGCGACGAGGCCGGAGCCGCTGGCGAAATCGAGCACGCGCTTGGCCCGCACGACCTCCGGATGGTCGAGAATGTAGCGCGCCAGCGCCTGCCCGCCGGCCCAGGCGAAGGCCCAGAAGGGCGGCGGCAGGCCGATCGTCGCCAACTCGTCCTCGGTCTTCTGCCAGAGCTCGGTCGCCTCCTCGGCGACATGCAACGAGATCTCCGGCGCATGCGGCACCGGCAAGAGCCGCGTATGGGCGCGGATGAAGGCGAGCCGGTCCAGCGTGGCGTCGCTTTCGCTCACGCGACCAGATCCGCCTGGCGCTGCCCGAGCAGCGAGCGATAGAGCGCCTTCACCCCGTCCATCACGTCGCGCTCGGTATAGCCGGCGAGCAGGCGCTCGCGCGCGCTCACTCCCATGCGCTCGACCTGACCGGGCGAGGCCGCCAGCGTCACCAGCGCCTGCGCCAGCGCGGCGATGTCGTTGGCCGGCACGACGAAGCCGTCCTGGCCGGTGCGGACGAAGGAGCGGCAGCCCGGCACGTCGGTAGTCAGCAGCGCCCGCCCGCAGGCGGCGCCCTCCAGCAAGGTGCGTGGCAGACCCTCGCCACCGCGCGAGGGCAGGCAGCAGACATGGTGCTTGCGCCAGACGCCCTCGATATCGCGCGTCGGCCCGGCCCAATTGATCCCCGGCCGCGCCGACCATTCGCGCAGGGTCGCCTCCGGCACCGCCTTCGGGTTGGAGCGGTCGGGCGCGCCATGCAGGGTCAGCTCGACCCGTGCGCCCTGCTTGCGCGCCAGGGTCACCGCCTCGACCGCGAGATCGACGCCCTTCGACCAGAGCATGCGGGCGACGAGCGCGACCTTGAGCGGCGGCTGCGGCGGCATCGGCTCCGGCATCAGGATCAGCGGATCGACCCCGGCGCCGCCGACGATCGCGACCTTCGCCCCATCGGCCGGATCGAGCCCGAGCGTGACGGGATCGTCGGGATTCTCGAACAGGAAGCGCACCAGCGGCCCGTCGATCGCCTCGCGCAGCCAGAGCTTTGCGCCCAGCCGCGCCGCATCGGCAAGTCCGCCCTCGCGCGCTCCGAGGAAGCCAAGCCCGGTGAGGGCGTAGACCCGCCGCTCGACCCCGGCGAGCCTTCCGGCCAGGCCGGCGAGCGCGATCGGCTTCAGCGCGATGCAATGCAGGATATCGGGTTTTTCCCGCTCGATCAGCCGCTTCAGCGCCATGATCTGCTTGACCAGCGCCACCGGCGACAGCGAGCGCCGCTCGGCCTCGAGCGCGATCAGCCTGGCCCCGGTCGCTGCGATCGCCTTGCGATGGGTGCGCTCCCTGGCGATCACGGCGACGTCGAGCCCCATCTCCGCCGCGGCGCGAGCCATCGGCAGGAAATGCGAGGCGAAGAACCAGTCCTCGGTGGCGACGAACAACAGCTTCTGGCGGGCCATGGCGCGCATCAGGCAAAACCGCGCGGGAAGGTCAAGCACTTAACCGCTCTTCCCCCTCAGCCCTCATCCTGAGGAGCGCTCCCCAGGGAGCGCGTCTCGAAGGATGCTCCAGGAGGCTCCGGAGACATCTGGAGCATCCTTCGAGACGCCGCTTCGCGGCTCCTCAGGATGAGGGCTGGGAGAGTTTGCCGCCGCGAGGCAGGGCCGCCATGCCCCACGGTTGCTGGACGCAAAGCGCCGCGCTTGCGACAAGGGCCGCGAGAGGTTCCCTCCAGCGAGAAGAAACATGGACAATCGCAACGACCTTTGGCGTCACGTCGACGCCAGCAAAGAGCGTTTCATCGAACTCAGCGACCGGGTCTGGGCCATTCCCGAGGTCTGCTACACCGAGAAGCGCTCGGTCGCCGAGCATGTCGCCGAGCTCGAGCACCAGGGCTTCCGGATCACGCAAAACGTCGCCGATATCCCGACCGCGGTGATCGGCGAGGCCGGCGAAGGCGGCCCGGTCATCGCCTTCCTCGGCGAGTATGACGCCCTGCCCGGTCTCAGCCAGGAAGCCGGCATCGCCGAGCACCGCGAGATCGAGCCCGGCGGCCACGGCCATGGCTGCGGCCACAACCTGCTCGGCTCGGCCGCCCTGCTCGCTGCGACCGCGATGAAGAACTGGCTCGCCGAGAACAAGCTGCCCGGCCGCGTCCGCTATTACGGCTGCCCGGCCGAGGAAGGCGGCGCCGCCAAGGCCTTCATGGTCCGCGCCGGCGCCTTCAAGGATGCCGACATCGCCATCTCCTGGCACCCCAGCAGCTTCTGGGAGGTCACTCCGCCGCTCTCGCTCGCCAACACCCGCGCCGACTTCATCTTCACCGGCCGCACCTCGCATGCCGCCGCCTCGCCCGAGCTCGGCCGCAGCGCGCTCGATGCCGTCGAACTGATGAGCGTCGGCGTCAACTATATGCGCGAGCACATGCCGAGCGATGCTCGCGTCCACTATGCCCTGCTCGACACGGGCGGGATCGCCCCCAATGTCGTCCAGGCCCATGCCCGCGTGCGCTATTCGATCCGCGCTCGCGACCTGCCGGGGATGTTGGAGCTGGTCGGCCGCGTCAAGAAGATCGCCGAGGGCGCGGCGCTGATGACCGAGACCAGCGTCGAGATGAAAATCGTCTCCGCCGTCTCCAACATGGTCGGCAACGGCCCGCTGGAGCAGGCGCTGCAGGGCATCATGGAAGATCTCGGACCGCCGCATTTCGACGATGCCGACAAGGCGTTCGCCCGCCAGATCCGCGCGACGCTGTCGCAGAAGGACATCGACGCCGTCTGGCGCGCGATCGGCGTGCAGAAGACCGATGCCGAGCTTGCCGACTTCACCGTGCCGCTCGACGCGCCGCGTAACCCGGCGATCGGTTCGACCGATGTCGGCGACGTCAGCTGGGTCGTCCCGACCGTGCAGGCGCATGCGCCCACCGTCGCGATCGGCACGCCCTTCCACACCTGGCAGGTAGTGGCGCAGGGCAAGATGCCGGCTGCGCACAAGGCGATGGTCCAGGTCGCCAAGGCGATGGCCGCGACCGGCGCCGCCGTGCTGACCGATCCCGAGCTGATGGCGGCGGCCAAGGCCGATTTCCAGAAGCGGGTCGCCGCCGATGGCGGCTATGTCTCGCCGGTTCCTCCGGAGGTGAAGCCGCCGCTGACCATGTCCACCGGCGGCTGATCCCCGGCACATGAAAAAGCCCGCCGGGCGAACCGGCGGGCAAGGATTTCGGGCCGGGGAGGAAGGCCCTTTGGGAAACTCGAAACTCAGTAATAGGTGCGGCAGACGCGGCGGGTGCCGACATATTCGCCGTAATAGTTGACGTTATCGACGAGGTGGCAGCGGCGAACCGGGCCGGGGCCGTAGGCATAGGCCGGGGCGTAGCCGCCATCATAGTAGCCATAGGCCGGGCCGCTGGCCGCGCCGGCGGCGAGAGCGCCGAGGGCGAGCGCACCGACGATGCCGGCGCCGATCGCAGCGCCGCGATAGCGCGGGCGGGCCTCGGCATCAGAGGTGGCGAAAACGGAAGCGCCGATCGCGAGGGCGGCAAGGGCGGCGGCGAAGCTCTTCTTGGTACGGGTCATGTTCGTTCTCCGATCTGGTAGCCGGGTGGCGAACTGTTCGCCATGCAGCAGGCTTGTCGGTCGCTGGACCGGAATCGCGCGGGTCACATAAAAAATTTCCAAAATGTCGCGAGGTTCCCATTCGAGCCGACAACGGTGGCTTGCCGGCGGGCGCCGGATGTCGTCGAATCGGCATCTCTGGACGGAGAAACCACGCCATGACGATCGCCCAGCTCGCTCTCGCCATCGCTATCGCCACCCTGCCGGCTGCGCCGCTCCGGGCCGAGCAATGGGTCAGCGGCTACACCAGCCACGACTACGCGAAATGCCGCAAGGACCAGGGCAATGGCGATCCTGTCTCGGTGCATCGCTGCCCCGGCAAGGCCGGCATCACGGTGATCTGGACCGCTGGCGACGATTCATCGGCGGTCGAGTTCGGCACCAAGGCGCTGCAGGAGACGATCTCCGACAAGGCCGCTTTCTTCGAGGCGGGTAAGACGATCGAATGGCGCGGGCCGAAGGGCGGCAAGCCGCAGGCGGCGATCCTGCGCTACGCCACCGGGCAGAATGTCGGCAAGCTCGACGGCAGCCGGCTCGTCGTCCACCGGCTCGCGCCGGACGGCACTTCCTGCATCGTCGGCAGCGTCGACGCCCGCAAGCCGGACGCCAATGCCGCGGCCCGCCGCCTCGCCGACGAGAAGGCGCCGGGCTTCCGCTGCGGCCAGGACATCCGCAGCGAAGACTGAGAGCTCAGCCGTAGAGATATTTCGGCAGCCAGAGCGCGATGCCGGGGAAGACGTAGACCAGGACCATCGCCACCAGCACGATCCAGAGGAAGGGCAGCACGCCCGAGAAGATCTGGTTGATGGTGACGTGCGGCGGCGCGATGCCCTTCAGGTAAAAGGGCGCCATCGCCACCGGCGGCGACAGGAACGAGGTCTGGATGTTCAGGGCAATCAGGATGCCGAAGAACAGCGGATCGATCTTGAAGAACTCCAGCAGCGGTAGGAAGATCGGCACGAAGATCACGATGATCTCGGTCCATTCCAGCGGCCAGCCGAGCACGAAGATGATCAGCTGCGCCACGATCAGGAACATGGTCGGCGACAGGTTGAGCGCCGTGACCAGGCTCTTGATCGGCTCGTGACCGCCGAGGATGGCGAAGATCGACGAGAAGATGAAGGAGCCGACGAAAAGCCAGCAGACCATGGCCGAGGTCCGCGCCGTCAGGATCACCGATTCCTTGACCTTGGTGAAGGAGAGCGAGCGGTAGGCGGCGGCGAGGATCAGGCTGCCGAGCGAGCCGATCGCGGCTGCCTCGGTCGGCGTCGCCAAGCCGAAGAAGATCGCCCCCAGCACCGACATGATCAGGATGGTGAGCGGGAAGAAGCTGGTCGCGAGTGCCCAGATGACCGACGTCCAGGGGACCTCTGTCTGCTCTTTCGGCAGCTTGGGCGCCAGACTCGGATCGCGCCAGCAGCGGATCAGCACATAGAGCATGTAGAGCGAGGCGAGCAGCAGGCCGGGAAAGAGCGCGGCGGCATAGAGCTTCGGCACCGAGACGCCGGCGGTCGCGCCGTAGAGGATCAGCATCACCGACGGCGGGATCAGGATGCCCAGGCAGCCGCCGGCGCAGACCACACCGGCAGAGAGCCTGACGTCGTAGCCGGCCCGCAGCATCGCCGGGAAGGCGAGCAGCCCCATCAGCGTCACCACCGCGCCGACGATGCCGGTCGCGGTCGCGAAGATCGCGCAGGTGGCCAGCGTCGCGATCGCCAGCGAGCCCGGCACATTGCCGAGCGCGAGCTGGATCGAATGGAACAGCCGGTCGAGGATGTTCGCCCGCTCGATGATGTAGCCCATGAAGATGAAGAGCGGGATCGAGACCAGGACGTCGTTGGCCATCACCGAATAGGTGCGCTGGACCACGAGGTTGAACACTGTGTCGCCCATCGCCCAGTAGCCGAAGCCGACGCCGAGCGCCATCAGCGTGAAGGCGATTGGGAAGCCGAGCATGATGAAGACGATGAACAGGACGAGCATCACCACGCCCAGTTCCGGATTGCCCATGCCCAGCATCAGACCGTTCTCCCTGCGTCTGACGCGCTTTGGGCGGCCTGTTCGAGAATGAGCTTCTCGGTTTCCTCGACGTCGTGCAGTCGCGGCGGCCATTCGCCGGTGCGCAGGCAGATGACGCAGCGTGCCACCTCGGCTAGGCCCTGCAGCGTCATCAGCGCACCGGCGATCGGAATCAGCGATTTGAAGTGATAGAGCGGCGGCCCGTTCGGCGAATTCGAGGAATGCTCGCCGATCATCCAGGAAAAGGCCGCGAACTTGTAGCCGGCCCAGGCCAGCGCGATGATCCCGGGAAAGAAGAACAGGATGTAGAGCGCAAGATCGAGCCTGGCCTGCGTACGCGGACTCCATTCGCGGTAGAGGAAGTCGCCGCGCACATGCGCGTTGCGGGCGAGCGCATAGGGCCCGGCCAGCATGAACAGCGTGCCGTAGAGGATGTAGCTGACGTCGAAGGCCCATTCGGTCGGCGCCCGCAGCGCATAGCGCGAGAACACCTCGTAGCTGATCGCCAGCGTCAGGATCAGGATCGTCCAGCCGGCGAGCTTGCCGATGGCGGTGTTGAACTTGTCGATCACGAGGATCAGTTTCATCCGCGTCCGTCGCCTGCTGTTCCGGGATTGGCGAAGAACGCCCGCCATCATGGTGATGGCGGGCGCGGGCTTGGGCGAGGCAGCGGACGTCAGGTCTTGAAGAAGTGGTTGAAGGCGAGGTCGCGCGAGGGCTCATTCAGCCGCTCGAAGGAGACGGTGCGCTTGACCCAGGCCTTCTGGCTGTCGACCACCTTCTTGAAGAAGGCGTTCTCGCCGCCGAGCTTCTCCAGCACCTTGTCCCAGGCGGCGAGTTGGGCCTTGAGGATCGCCTCGGGCGTCGCCACGATGTTGACGCCCTTCGAGCGCAGCAGCTCCAGATCCTTGGAATAGCGGTCGAGCGCCTTCCAGTTCATGTCGGACGAGGCCGACTCGCCGGCATATTTCACGATCGCCTTGAGTTCGGGCGAGAGCGCGTCGAACTTGGTCTTGTTGAAGAGCAGCTCGAAGCTCTCCGCCGCCTGGTGATAGCTCTGCAGCATGTAGACCTTGGCGACGTCCTGGAAGCCGAGGATCGAATCCGAGGACGGGTTGTTGAACTCGGCGCCGTCGATGACGCCGCGCTCCAGCGCCGGCACGATCTCGCCGCCGGCGAGGATGGTGACGGCGGCGCCCATCTCGCGCATCAGGTCGGCGGCGAGGCCGACGGTGCGGTATTTCAGGCCCTTGAAGTCGTCGGCCGTCTTCAGCTCCTTCTTGAACCAGCCGAGCGGCTGGCATGGCATCGGCCCGGAGAAGAAGCCGACCAGGTTGAGCTTGAGCTGGTTCTGGACGAGGTCGTTGTAGAGATCGTAGCCGCCGCCATGGTTCATCCAGCCGAGGAAGTTGGTGGCGTCCCAGCCCAGCGCAGGCGGCGTGCCGAACAGCGAGAACGCCTTGTTCTTGCCGTACCAATAGGCGGAGACGCCATGGCCGCCGTCGAGGATGCCGGCCGCGACCGCGTCCTGCATCTGGAAGGCCGGCACCACCGCGCCCGCAGCGAGCACGTCCATCTTCAGGCGGCCGCCGGACATGTCGTTGACCCGCTTGGCGAAATCGCCGGCGAATTCGTGGAAGATGTCCTTGGTCGGCCAGGTCGACTGGAACTTCCAGGTCAGCGTCTGCGCCCGGCTCACCTGCGGCATGGCGATCGCGCCGGCGCCCGCGAGGCCGGCTACTTTCAGGAAGTTACGTCGATTGGCGGGCGTCTTCGTCGCTTTGGACGTCATGGTCTCTCCCCAGAGAAATGGCGCCGTTGAAGCCGGCGAGCATTGTTTGCGGCTCTGCTGGCCGGTCGGACTGAGAGTTTCGGCAGTGCGGGGAGATGGCAAGCCGAACGGACTATAACTTTAGTTGTAAGTGAAACGAATACCGTTCCCGTACGGAACGAGTGCTATTCCCACGTGGAAAGAACGGGTGCCGCGAGCGCCCATCCGTCAAAGAAAAACGGCGCCGCACAAGGTGCGGCGCCGCGATCGATCGACCAATTCCGATCGAGAATTCGTGTTCAGCGGCGCTTACCGGCGACCCGCATCTCCATGTACTGCACGGCCTCGAGCAAGACGCGACGCGGCCGCTCGGCATCGCGCTTGGCCTGCTCGGCCTTGCGCTGCACCTCGCGCTCGATCTCGGCCAGGCGTTCGGCCTCCTCGCGCGCCGCCTGCTCGATCGCGGCAAGGCGCTCGGCCTCCAGCCGCTCGGCTTCCTTCTTGGCATCGCGCTCGGCCCGCGCGGCGGCGATCGCCTCGCGCTCGGCCCGACGCTGCACCATCACCGGATCGTCTGGCCCGGGGCGCTTCTTGAAGCGCTCGAGCAGGGCCTTCTTCGCATTGGCGGAATTGGCCTGGCGATCGGTGAAATGGCGGTCGTTCGGGTTCTTCAAGGTTGGCCTTCAGGAGTTGCTCGGGCGAGAATGCCGCCCGCGCGCTGCAAATAGGGCAGCTCGCGGAAGTTTTGTAGTGAAATCAGCGCGGGGTAGCTGCGCCGGCAGCGCGGGGCTTGAGCACCTTCGGCTTCGGCGCCGCGATCAGGCCTTCGCGCTGAGCCTGCTTGCGGGCGAGCTTGCGGGCGCGGCGCACGGCCTCGGCCTTCTCGCGAGCGCGCTGCTCGGACGGCTTCTCATAGGAAGCGCGACGCTTCATCTCGCGGAACACGCCTTCGCGCTGCAATTTCTTCTTCAAAACGCGAATGGCCTGATCGACATTATTGTCGCGCACGAGAACCTGCATCCGTGTCTCCAGCTTTGCAGGATGGAAGGAAAAAGGGTCAGGCAACGCCCGACCCTTTGGGATTTGTGCGCCGCGGTAGCAGAATTCCGCGGCCGGCGCCACCCCTAATCGTATCGCGCACAGCGCATGACGAGCCTGCCCGTCCCATGTTTCTTGGCACGGCCTGATCCAATCGCCCCTGAACCGATATCAGTCACAGATACCGGCCGTTCGTCTCGCTCTTCGCCCGCAAGACCGTGCAACTCGCCGTGGCGCTGCTGCGCGCGCCGCCAGGCCGCCGAGCCCCAAAGCACCGCGCCCGGCACAACAGCAATGCGCCTGCACTGCTTTACAATGCCGGCAATTTAGCCAAGGAACGGCAGCGGGTGGATCCCGCCCGCCAAAGCCCGGTCCCGCCCGTGAACTTGCCTGCCCTCGACCAGTTCCGCCGCATCGTCGTCAAGGTCGGCTCATCCCTGCTCGTCGACCGGGCGCAGGGGCGCCTGCGCCATGCCTGGCTCGCCGCGCTGGCCGAGGATCTCGCCGAACTGCATGGGCGCGGTGCCGATGTCCTCGTCGTCTCGTCGGGAGCGATCGCGCTCGGCCGCACCGTGCTGAAGCTGCCAGCCGGCCCGCTCCGGCTCGAGGAGAGCCAGGCTTCCGCCGCGATCGGGCAGATCGCGCTCGCCCGCAACTGGTCGGAAGCGCTCGGCCATCACGGCCTCAATGCCGGCCAGATCCTGCTGACGCTGGCCGACACTGAGGAACGCCGACGTTACCTCAACGCCCGCGCCACGCTGGGGCGCCTGCTCGACCTGCGCGCCGTGCCCGTGATCAACGAGAACGACACCGTCGCCACCTCCGAGATCCGCTATGGCGACAATGATCGGCTCGCCGCCCGCGTCGCCACCATGGCCGGCGCCGATCTGCTGGTGCTGTTCTCCGACATCGACGGGCTCTACACCGCCCCGCCACTGTCGAGCCCGGACGCCAGGCATATCCCGGTGATCCCGGCGATCACGCCCGCGATCGAGGCGATGGCGGGTGGCGCCGCCTCCGAGCTCTCGCGCGGCGGCATGCGCACCAAGATCGAAGCCGGCAAGATCGCGACCGCCGGCGGCGCCCATATGCTGATCGCCGACGGCCGGGCCAAGAATCCGCTGCGCGCCGTCAGCGAGGGCGCGCGCTGCTCCTGGTTCCTCAGCGCTTCGACGCCCGCCACCGCGCGCAAGACCTGGATCGCCGGCTCGCTCGAGCCGCGCGGCACCCTCCATGTCGACGACGGCGCCGCCCGGGCGCTGCGCGGCGGCGCGAGCCTGCTGCCGGTCGGCGTCACCCGGATCGAAGGCGCCTTCAGCCGTGGCGACGCCGTGATGATCCGCGCCGGCGACGGCAGCGAGCTCGGCCGCGGCCTCGTCGCCTATGACGCGGACGAAGCCGTGCGCGTGCTCGGCAAGGCCTCGCGCGAGATCGAGGCCGTGCTCGGCTATCCCGGCCGCGCCGAGATGATTCATCGGGACGACATGGCGCTGCGCCTCGGCTACGATCCCGATGCGTGAGGAAACTTCGGGCCTATAATGACCAGCGAAAGCGCAAGGCGCGCCCCAGCGCCCGACAATGAGAACGGCGACGTCGCCGCGCTGATGCGCGGGCTCGGCCGAGCCGCCCGCGCCGCCGCGCGCCGGGTCGGCACCGCGCCGGCCGAGCAACGCAACCGTGCGCTCATCGCAATGGCCAACGCCCTGCGCAAGCGTGCTCCGGCGATCCTTGCCGCCAACCAGCAGGACCTCGCCGATGCGCGCGCATCCGGCCTGATCACTTCATTCATCGATCGCCTGACCCTCGACGAGGCTCGATTGGAGGCGGTCGCCCAGGCTGTCGCCGATATCGCCGCCCTGCCCGATCCCGTCGGCCGCGTGCTGGCGAGCTGGACGCAGCCCAACGGCCTCGCCTTCGAGCGTGTCGCCACCCCGCTCGGCGTCGTCGCCGTGATCTTCGAGAGCCGTCCCAACGTCACGGCGGACGCCGGTGCGCTCTGCCTGAAGAGCGGCAATGTCGCGATCCTGCGGGCTGGCTCGGACAGCTTCCGCAGCTCCAGCGAGATCGCCGCCGCAATGCAGGATGGGCTTAGCCTCACCGGCCTGCCACGCGAGGCGATCCAGCTGGTGCCCAGCCGCGACCGCGCCGCCGTCGGCGAGATTCTCAAGGGACTCGATGGTAACGTCGACGTCGTCGTGCCGCGCGGCGGCAAGAGCCTGGTGGCGCGTGTGCAGCAAGAGGCGCGCGTGCCGGTCTTCGCCCATCTCGACGGCAACAACCATGTCTACGTCCATGCGCAGGCCGATCTCGCCATGGCCCGCGCGATCCTCATCAACGCCAAGCTGCGCCGCACCGGCGTCTGCGGCGCGGCCGAGACGCTGCTAGTCGACGAGGCCTGCGCGGCGACGCATCTGAAACCGCTGGTCGCCGCCTTGCTCGACGAAGGCTGCGCCGTGCGCGGCGACGAGGCGGCTCTCGCCGTCGACCCGCGCGTCGCGCCCGCGAGCGAAGAGGACTGGCGCACCGAATATCTCGACCGCATCATCGCGGTGAAGACCGTGCCGGGCCTCGATGCCGCCATCGCCCACATCGAGACCTACGGCTCGCATCATACCGATGCGATCGTCACGGCTGATGATATCGCCGCCACCCGCTTCCTCGCCGAGGTCGATTCGGCGATTGTCCTGCACAACGCCTCGACCCAGTTCGCCGATGGCGGCGAGTTCGGCTTCGGCGCCGAGATCGGCATCGCCACCGGCCGCATGCATGCGCGCGGCCCGGTCGGCGTCGAGCAGCTCTGCTCCTTCAAGTACCGGGTCCACGGTCAGGGTCAGGTCCGCCCGTGAGCGCCGAAGAGCTACGCCTGCCGCCGCACGCCCCCGGTCTGCGCATCGGGCTGTTCGGCGGCACCTTCAACCCGGCCCATGACGGCCACCGCATGGCGAGTCTGACCGCTTTGCGCCGGCTCCAGCTCGACCGGGTCTGGTGGCTGGTGACGCCCGGCAATCCGCTGAAGGACAACCACGCCCTGCCGCCGCTGGCCCAGCGCATCGCCCAGGCCCGCGCGCTCGCCGACCATGGCCACATCAACGTCACCGGCATCGAGGCGACCCTGCGCACGCGATACACCGCCGACACCCTGCGCCAGCTCAAGCGCCGCTGCCCCGGTGTGCGCTTCGTCTGGATCATGGGTTCGGACAATCTCGCCAATTTCCACCGCTGGAACGAATGGCGCGCCATCGCCCGGATGATGCCGATCGCGGTGATCGACCGCCCCGGCTCGACCCATCGCTCGATCGCCTCGCCCGCCGCCAACTGGATGGCGCGCTGGCGTCTGTCGGAGAATCAGGGCGCCGCTTTGCCGGTCCGCACCCCACCGGCCTGGATCTTCCTGCACGGCCGGCGCTCCGATTTGTCCTCGACCTATCTGCGCGAACTCGCCGAAAGCAATTGAACTCGCCCCCTCCGGCGCTTAAATTGGGGGTGTCGCGCCTTGAGCGCGTCGTCACGTGAGGATACGGCACTGAACCGTCAATCCATCGGCGAAGCCGGCACCGAGCCGCTTCCCCCGGCTGCCATCACAGAGAACCCCGCCGCGAGCAGCATCGCGCTCGCCTTGCAGGTCCTGGAGGACATGAAGGCCGAGGACGCCACCGTGATCGACCTCGTCGGCAAGACCTCGCTGGCCGACGCCATGATCATCGCTTCCGGCCGGGTCAACCGCCACGTCGCCTCGATCTCCGACAGCTTGGTCGAGGCCTTCAAGAAGGCCGGCCACGAGACACCGAAGGTCGAGGGCTTTCCCGCCTGCGACTGGGTGCTGATCGACACCGGCGACCTGATCATCCACGTCTTCCGGCCGGAAGTGCGCCAGTTCTACAATCTCGAGAAGATGTGGGGCGCCGACCGGCCGCGCGAGCGTCTCGACGGCTGAGCCTCTTCGTCCGTGCGCCTGTCGGTCATCGCGGTCGGCCGCCTCAAGGACGGGCCGGAGCGTGATCTTTGCGCCCGCTACCAGGAGCGAGCTCAGGGCCTTGCCCGAGGGCTCGGTCTGAGCGGTCCTGAGGTCATCGAGCTCGCCGAGGGCCGAGGCCGCCGCACCGAGGAACGCCGCCGCGAGGAGGCGAAGCTGATCGGCGAGCGCTTGCCGCCCTCCGGGCTCATCATCGCTTTGGACGAGCGCGGCAAGAGCCTCGACAGCGATGCCTTCGCCAATCGTCTCGCCGCCGCACGCGATGCCGGCACGCCGGCCGCGACGCTGCTGATCGGCGGCGCCGACGGGCTCGATACCGAGCTGCGCGAGCGCGCCGCGCTGGTGCTCTGCTTCGGCGCCCTGACCATCCCGCACCAGATCGTCCGTGCGCTCGTGCTCGAACAGCTCTATCGGGCGATGACGATCATGGCCGGACACCCCTATCATCGCGCATGACCCGTCATTCCCGGCTGATTCGAACCGCACGCTTGCTCCGGCTCTGGCCGGCGCTGCTTTGCGCTTGCCTGGCAGCCGGCCATGCCATCGCCCAGAATGCCCCTGAATCCGAGCAGGCCGCCCGCGACACCGAGCAGAAGCGTGAGGAAAAGCGCGCCCGCGAGGCCGAGCTCAAGGCGATCGAGGAACGGCTCGCCGGCAACGCCGACGCCCGTGCGAAGCTCGAAGCCGAGATCGCCGGCATCCGCGCCGACCGGACCAAGCTCAACCAGGCGCTGCTCGACACCACCTCCCGAACCCAGGCCGCCGAAGGCCGTATCGCCGGGCTCGAGCAGCGTCTCTCCCTGCTGCAGACCAGCGAGACCGCGATCCGGCGCTCGCTCGAGAGCCGGCGCGGCCTGATCGGCGAGGTGCTGGCGGCGCTGCAGCGAATCGGACGCCGGCCGCCGCCGGCGGTGCTGGTCCGCCCTGAGGACATCCTCGAAGCGGTGCGCGCCTCCATGCTGCTAGGCGCGGTCGTCCCCGATCTGCGCCAGGAGATCACCATCCTCGGCACCGATCTCGCCGAGCTGGTGCGCCTGCGAGAAGCCATCGCCGAGGAGCGCAAGGCCATCGCCGGCGAGATGGAGGGTCTGGCCGGCGAGCGCCGGCGACTCGCCTCGCTGATCGAAGCCCGGCGCGCCCGCGAGGCGAGCGCCGCCCAGGACATCGAATCTCAACGCGCCGCCGGCGGCGAGCTTGCGGCGCAAGCCAGGACGTTGCGCGATCTCGTCGAGCGCATCGAGAAGGACATTTCCGCCGCCACCCGTGCCGCCGACGCCGCCCGGCGCGCGCTCGAGGCGGAAACGCAGGAGCAGCGCCAGCGCATGGCCCAGCTCGCTTTCCGCGATCCGGCCCGGCTCGCGCCCAAGGCGGCCTTCCAGGAACTGCGCGGCATGCTGCCACTGCCGGTCGCCGGTTCACAATTGCGTGGATTTGGCGCAACCGACGAAGTTGGCGCTGCAACCCGCGGAATTTCACTGTCGACGCGGCAAAATGCCGTGGTTTCGTCACCTTCCGATGGCTGGGTGGTCTATGCTGGGCCGTTCCGCTCCTTTGGCCAACTCTTGATCCTCAATGCCGGCAATGGTTACTATATTCTCATGGCGGGCATGCAGCGCATCGACGTCTCGCTGAACCAGTTTGTGCTGGCTGGAGAGCCGGTTGCGGTGATGGGCGAGACCGCGGAAGCGGCCGCGACGAATGTAGGAACGGGGACCGGAGAGCCGGTCCTCTATGTCGAATTCAGGAAAGACGGCGTCTCGATCGATCCGACGCCGTGGTGGACGAAATCGCAAGGCGAAAAGGTTCGCGGATGATGCGCAAGGTTTCTCTCGTTCTGGTCGGCGCCATCGCCGGCGCGGGGCTCACCGGTGTGGTGACCCAGACCAAGCTGCTCTCCTCGACCAGCGCGGTCGCGGCTTCGGCCGAGGTCTATCGCAGCCTCAATCTCTTCGGCGACATCTTCGAGAAGATTCGCACCGACTATGTCGAGAAGCCAGACGAGCAGAAGCTGATCGAGGCCGCCATCAACGGCATGGTCTCCTCGCTGGATCCGCACTCGGCCTATCTCGACGCCAAGAGCTTCCGCGACATGGACATCGACATGCGCGGCCAGTTCGGCGGCCTCGGCATCGAGGTGACCATGGAGAACGAGGTTCTCAAGGTCGCCAAGCCGATCCGCGACACGCCCGCCTCCAAGGCCGGCATCCTGGCCGGCGACATCATCCGCAAGATCGACAATGACGAGGTCAAGGGCCTCAGCCTGAACCAGGCCGTCGAGAAGATGCGCGGCATCATCAACACGCAGGTCAAGCTGACGATCGAGCGCACCGGCAAGGCCGAGCCGCTGGAGTTCACCCTGACCCGCTCCAACATCGTCGTCCCGGCGGTGGAGGAACGCGTCGAGAGCGATGTCGGCTATATCCGCATCGGCACCTTCAGCGAGCAGACCTATGAAGGCCTGCGCAAGGCGCTCGACAAGGTCAACAGCGAGATCGGCGTCGACAAGGTCAAGGGCTACATCATCGACCTGCGCAACAACCGCGGCGGCCGTCTCGACCAATCGGTATTGGTCTCCGACGCCTTCCTCGAGCGCGGCAAGATCGTCTCGACTCGCGGCCGCAACGCCGAGGAGACCCAGGTCTTCAACGCCAAGTCGGGCGATCTGACCAAGGGCAAGCCGGTCGTCGTTCTGATCAACGGCTCCTCGGCCTCCGCGGCAGAGATCGTCGCCGGCGCCCTGCAGGACCACAAGCGCGCCACCGTCATGGGCTCGCGTTCCTTCGGCAAGGGCTCGGTGCAGACCGTGATCCGTCTCGGCGACAATGGCGGCCTGCGTCTGACCACGGCGCGCTACTACACCCCGTCCGGCAACTCGATCCAGGCCAAGGGCATCACGCCCGATATCGAGATCATCCAAGACGTGCCGGCCGAGTTGAAGGACAAGGTCGAGAACAAGGGCGAAGCCTCGCTCAAGGGCCATCTGCGCAATGGCGACGGCAAGGAAGAGCAGGCCGGCTCGCCCTCCTATGTCCCGATCGACCCGGCCAAGGACACCCAGCTAGCCGCGGCGCTCAATTTGCTGCGCGGCAAGAAAGACGTGGCCCTGCCCGCCAATCCGGCGCCTGCCACGCCGGCTCCGGCCCCCGCTCCGGAGGCTGGCAAGTCCAACTGAGCCGGCCGGCCGGCTCTGCCGACAACTCGGCACTTGTGCAACGGCCGCAGGGGATTGTTTTCCCTGTGGCCGATTGACGATTGATTCCGGCCCGAATCATCCGACTCTAGCACTGCGAACTGATTCGCAGATGTATGATGTCGGAGAGGACGGCGCCTCTTGGCCGGATTGCCGCTCAGCGAACTCGACCAGCCGCTCGGGCAGGCGAAGCGCGCTCGCGCGTCCAAGCCGTATGGACGCTGGCTGTCGCGCGGCCTGGTCAGCGCGCTGATCGTCATCTTTGCCGGGCTCGCCCTCTATGCCGCCCTCAAGCGCGACCCCCATGGTGGCGAGCCGATCGCGACCGCCGTGATCCGCGAGCGGGCTCCAGCAACCGACATCGCCCAAGCTCCCCCTCAGCCCGCTAGGCCCGAGGAGAGGCGTGGCCCCGCCAGCGCCAGCCAGCTCGAAACCGACTCCGGGGTCACCGTCGTCAGGCCGGGCTCGGAGGCGCCCGGCGCCATCGTCATCACCGTGCCCGATGACGGCACGGTCAAGCTGGCGCCGGCCCCGGACAAGCGCCTGGTCGAGCGCACCCGCCACGGCATCCTGCCGAAGGTGGGCACCGATGGCGCGACGCCTGCGCAGGTCTATGCCCGCCCGCTCGGGCCTGCTCCTGCCACCAAGCCGGCCGGCCGGATCGCGATCCTCGTCGGCGGCCTCGGCATCAGCCAGAGCTCGACCAGCGAAGCGATCGCGCGCCTGCCCGGGCCCGTCTCGCTCGCCTTCGCCCCTTATGGCGCCGAGCTGGAGAAGACCGTGCAGCGCGCCCGCAGCGAAGGCCACGAGGTCTTCCTGCAGGTACCGATGGAGCCGTTCGACTATCCCGACAACGACCCCGGCCCGCACACTCTGCTCACCGGACCGAAGGGCAGCGACAATCTCGACCGGCTGCAATGGGTGCTCGGCCGTTTCACCGGTTATGTCGGCATCGTCAACTTCCTCGGTGGACGTCTCACCGCGGATGACATGGCGCTGACTCCGCTGCTGCGCGAAGTCGCCGGGCGTGGGCTGATGGTCGTCGACGACGGCTCCTCGCCCCGCAGCCTGCTCGCATCCGCCGCGACGCGAGCCCAGATTCCTGCGCTGAAGGCAGACCTTGCCCTCGACGCCGTCCCGCGCGCCGAGACGATCGACAGGGAGCTGGCGCGCCTCGAGACTCTCGCCCGCGAGCACGGCGCCGTAGTCGCCACCGCCAGCGCCTTGCCGGTCACGGTCGAGCGCATCGCCCGCTGGGCCCGCACGCTGGAGGGCAAGAACCTGGTTATGGTCCCGGTCAGCGCCGCGCGCGGCTTCCGCAACCCTTCAACGACCGGTTCGCTGCGATGACGAAACCGCCTCCCGGCTATCGCCCCTGCGTCGGCCTCGCTTTGTTCAACCGGGCCGGCCTCGTCTTCATCGGCCGCCGTGCCAATCGCAGTCAGCGCGAACATGTCGCGCCAGGCCACGAATGGCAGATGCCGCAGGGCGGCATCGATGCAGGCGAGCAGCCGATCGAGGCCGCCTATCGCGAACTGCGCGAGGAGACCAATGTCTCTTCGGTCTCACTTCTCGCCGAGGCGCCGGACTGGCTGAGCTACGACCTGCCCCGCGAGATCGGCAAGGAAGCCTGGCGTGGCAAATACCGGGGCCAGTCGCAGAAATGGTTCGCCTTCCGCTTCGAGGGCGACGAGAGCGAGATCGACATTCTCAATCCCGGCGGCGGTCACAAGCCGGAGTTCGACGCCTGGCGCTGGGTGCCGCTGGCGGAGACGGCGGAGCTGATCATCCCGTTCAAGCGCGAGGTCTACCGGGAGGTGGTGCGCCTGTTTGCGGGAGTGGCACGATGAGCGACCGGCGCCGGCGGCGGGACCGTCACGAAACCCTTACATGGCGCCCTGATTCTGTGCCGATGACTGATTCGGTGCAGAGGCTCTATGCTGCCGTTCTGACGGCCAGGACGCGCGACCCGGCCCGGTCGCGAACCGCCAAGCTGATCCGCGAAGGCGTGCCGAAGATGGCCAAGAAGCTCGGCGAGGAAGCGATCGAGGTCGGGATCGAGGCCGTGCAGAACAATCGCCCGGCCGTGGTTCGCGAGAGCGCCGACCTCCTCTACAATCTCGTCGTGCTGTGGAGCGAGCTCGGCATCACGCCCGGCGAGATCTGGCGCGAGATGGACCGGCGCGAGGAGCTCTATGGCATCGCCGAGAAACTGCCGAAACCGCGGCGTGGTGGCGAGCGAATCGCATTTTTGGACGGCGAGGCAGCCGAACGGGACAGAGGGTCCGAAGCCCAGCAACCGGCCCTGCTGAGGGGAAAGCACGGATGAAGGCCAGGCGTCTCTGTGCCGCGCTCGAAGCAGAAAGCGCAGGAAGTCGGCAAACGGGGCTTGCCAAGCGCGCCGTGAGCCGTTAAGTCCGCATCCGTCAGCCGCTGGCGGCCTTTTAAACCGCCTCGCTGTCACGCGCCCGTAGCTCAGCTGGATAGAGCATCAGACTACGAATCTGAGGGTCAGAGGTTCGAATCCTTTCGGGCGCGCCACTCCCCTGATTGGGGTTATCCATCTCCCTGAATTTCAACGTCGACAAGCCCTTCGGGCGGGTTGCACCCCGTCCGGATGCATAACATCGTGCATAACATGGCTGACGACGACGTGCCTGTTGCGAACCATCTCACCACCCGGAACGGCGTGTGCCAGTATGTGCGCCGCGTGCCCGAGGACCTGCGCGATGCGTTCTCGTTCGCGCGCGTCCAGCTGTCTTTGAAGACGCGCGATCAGCGCGCGGCGCGCGAGAAGGCGCTGGCGCTGGATCTGGAATGGGACCGCCGCTTCGCCGAGGCGCGTCAGCGACGCGGGCTGGCGAGTGCTGCCGACCATTTGCCGTCCATCGACGCCACCGGGTGGGGCTGGGAGGACTGGGAGGCGCTGTCCCGCTGGTTCGGAGCGAGCCTGTTGGAGGACGACTGGCGCGAGCGCCTTCGTCAGGTCAGGGGCTCCGCCTTCGCGCCGGTGCCGGAGATCTCCGATCTGCCGCGGCGCAGCAATGCCGACGTCAAGGAGCATTTCGCTCGGGAGCGAACTCTGCGCGCGATGACGATCGGCGAGTATGCGACGGAGCGATCGGGCTTCGTCCAGGGGTATGTCCGCAGGCTCGGCGTCTCGCTGTCCAGGACCTCGCAGCACCACGACCGCTTCATGGCCGCATGCCTCGAAGCGGAGCTGACCTATCTCGACGTCTTCCGTCAGCGGGAGAGCCGGCTTGGCGGCCTCGGCACGGCCCATCCCGATACGATCGCCGGCCCGTGGCGCAAGGCGCGTCCGGAGCAGCCCGGGATGCCCGAACCCATTGCCGTGCAGAAGGCGTCGGTCGCGTCGACGGCGGTCGGCAAGACGCTCGCCGACTGCGCGACCAAGTGGTGCGAGAACCGGCGCCTGGCGAAGAAGCAGGTCAGGCCGGAATATCTGCGCGAGATGGAGCACGCCATCCTGGCCTTCACGGCGCATTCCGGGGTCAAGGACATCGGAGAGATCAAGCGCAAGCACGTGCTTGCCTATCGCGACCACCTCGGCTCGGCCAACAACTACGCGATCCAGACCATCAACAAGAAGGTGGGGTTCATCTCCGCGCTGCTGGCGACGGCCTTGAACGCCGGCTGGGTCGAGACGCCGCTCGGCAAGGAGATCTACCTCGAAATCCCTGAGGACGAGGACTTTCGCGAGCCTTACAGCGACGCCGAGCTCAAGCGCATCTTCACCCATCCGATCTTCACCGAAGGCAAGCGCTTCACCAAGGTCAAGGCCTGCGAGGAACTGCAGTTCTGGCTGCCGCTGATCGCCTGCCTGCACGGGATGATCAGCTCCGAGATCATCCAGCTCGGGCCCGACAGCATCATGCCGCATCCCGATGCACCGGACACTCTCTGCTTCGTGGTGACGAACGCGGGAGACCGCCGCGTCAAGACCCTGGCCCGCCGCCGCTGGGTCCCGGTCCGACGCGAGCTTCTCGATCTCGGCCTGCTCGATCTCGTCGAGGCGGCCCGCGCCGGCGGCCGGGAGTTCCTGTGGTCGGCGATGACCCGCCATGACCACGACGTGACGCGGGTCTCGGGCTACTTCTCGTCGTTCTGGGCCGACCTCTCCCGCAAGGATCTCACGATCGAGAGCGAGGGCACGACGCTCTACTCCTTCCGGCACGCCTTCCAGGATGCACTCAGCGGCGCCGGTCACGCCGACGAGGTCAAGAAGGCGCTGATGGGGCATGCGGAAGGCGGGATGACCAAGCGCTATGGCACGAAGCGAAAGCCGCGCGTCGTCAACATCGGCGATCTGGACGAGGCCGTGCAGGGGCTCGACTGGGCGTTCCTGCCTGCGATCAGGCGGACATCCTAGACGGTCTCGCTTTGATCTGGCGGTGCGGCTGTGCCTTGGGACGAGCGGATATGGAGGCCGATCCCTCTCCCATTCTCGAAAAGGAACACGATGCCCCGGCTCTCGAGAGCCTGCTGGATATCGCGCAGGGTCCGATCGTGCGGGATGCGGCTACCGGTCTCCAGAGATGCAATCGTTCCTTGGGCGACCATCGCGAGTTCGGCCAGCTCCTTTTGACTGAGGCCGAGCCAAACGCGAGCAGCGCGGACTTGCTCTTTGTTAACCATTTTATTGAGTTCAGATTGCAAAATTGAGTTGTTGAGTCGATATAGGAGCCGGTGGACAGCCCGTCCACGTCCGGAGCTCATCGTCATGGCCAAGGCCGATCATCGCACCATCCTCACCTCGTCCAACTCGTCCAACTCGTCCGTCGTGCCGTTGCCGGCATCCCTGCTCGCCAGCGTCGAGCGGGCGGCGGCTGGCGCCCTGCAGGCCGACTTCGTCGCCGATCCGCTGCTGGGGCCGGGCCTCAGCGTTTGTAACTCCTACCTCTCCTCCGCCGTCAAGCGGCATGGCGGCCTGATCGATGCCGCGATCTGCGAGGCATTGGAGCGCAGCGGCGAGTATCTGGTGCTGCGTCAGGTCGAGATGCCGATCACGGACGCCGCCGAGGCGCTCGTGGCGACCAACACGCCCGAGGCGCTCGCCGGGCTGACGGCGACGGCGCACGGGCCGTACCGCCGGGTCGCGTTCTTCGACCTGATCGCGATCCACCTGAAGACGGGTGCGGCGAAGATCATCGAGATCAAGCGCGGCGGCGGCATCACCGAGGTCCGCAAGCGCCGCCTGATCGAGCGCGACCTGCGCTGCGCCAGGCTGCAGCTGCCGTCCTTCCTGCGGCCGCGCTTCGATTGCGAGCCGCGCTCCTTCGAGAGCTGGCTGCTCGACTACTACGGGCGCAGCGGCTTCGCCGACGGCCTGACGGTGACGCGCGAGGGCATCGACGCGCTCTTCGGCGTGCCGGTCCGCGACCTCGTCGATGCGGTCACGGATCGGCTCCGGGCCGAGATCCTGCGCGAGGTGCCGCGCCTGCTGACCGTCGCCCAGAACCTGCTGGGAGCCGCGGATGACGGAAGCCTGCAGGCTCATCCCTTCGCCAATCCCGTCAAGCCGAAGTCCGCCCGTCGGCTGGTCTGCGGCGATCGGATCCCGGCGGGAGCGCAGGCCCGCAGCAGCCCGCAGCGGCCGACCGTCCAGTAACCGATACGGGAGCGGTGCAGGTCGCCGCTCCCTCCCATCGTCGTCCTCGTCACCACGCGTCGCGCGGACCTCGTCCGCGTGCAGGGAACCGCTTTGCCATGACGCCCGATAATCAGCCGATCCCCGATACCGCCGCACCGGCCTTGCTGCGGCTGTGGACGGCCGCCGCCCTGCCGTTGGATCCGGACGTCGCGACCCGTCTGCGGCGCCTGCTGGCTCAGGTCGCGATCCTGCGAGTCCCCGGCCTTCCCGAGGCCGCCGGCGGCGATGCGGCGATGGCATCGAGGCTCGCCCTCGGCGTCATCGACGGCGACGACATGCGACGCGACCTGGCGATGACGGCGCTGCTCCTCAACGCCGGGGAGAACGGCGCCTGCCAGCTGATCCTCGATCATGCGCGTATCCACGATCGCAGGCGCCGGCTCGAGCGCGCCGTCGAGGTGGCCTTGTCGCCGCCGTGCGGTGACGCGGGCCCGCCCGCCGGGCGTCTTCCGGATGCCCGCACCCCTTCCGTTCAGAACTGATCAGGACGACCGCCATGACCTGCGACCGCAAGCCGTCGAGCGCGGCATCCGCCCATATGCCCCGTTCTGGCATCCTCGCCCGTTTCGCCCAGAGCCACCGCCTGGCCGATGGGCAGGAGATCCACGTCGATGCCGAGCCCGATGGCGAGCCGGTGTGGAGCCTCGAAGCCGAGCGTCCCGAAGCGGAGCAGGCAAAGGGCAGCCCGAACGACGCCAGCCGCAGCTCGGGCAGCCCCGAGAGCGGCACTGCGGCCGGTCGTTCCGTCCAGTCGGTCTACAGTCCCGTCGAGCTGATCGTCGAGCTGGCTTTCGACGAGCAGGCCCGCGCTGCCAAGCTCGATCTGCGCAAGATGCCATCCGGCGCGGCGTCGCTCATGGTCGTGCAGGTTCCGACGGAGGCCTGGGAGCAGCCGCTCGGCAGGCTCGTCGAGAGCATCGACCAGCAGATCGTGACCTATACCGGCCGACCCGAGATCAAGGCCCGCGACAATATCGGCAAGGACATCGTCCAGGATCTGCAGGCAGGACGCACCGTGGTGGCGGTCGCCGCCCATCCCGACCAGCGCCTGCCCGCCTTCCTGCGCGGCGCGGCCGATCGTCGACTGATCGTCAGGAGCCCGACGCCGGCCTTGATGCGCAAGGTGATCCGTCGCTGGACCGGCCGCTCGGCGCCAGCGATCTCGGGAGCGGACATCGCGGGTCTCGATCTGCACGAGCTCGCTCTTGCCCTTCGCCGTGGCAGCTCGCCCGGTGCCTGCGTCGGACGCCTGCAGCGCGCATCGGCGGCGACCACCGTCATCGGCTCCAGCGACGACACCCCGCCTCTGGCGGAGCTCACCGGCTATGGCGAGGCCCGCGACTGGGCGCTCGACCTGGTCGAGGATGTCCGGCGCATGCGTGCCGGCCTGATCCAGCCGACCCAGCTCGAGAGCGCGATCTTCCACGGCCCGCCCGGCACCGGCAAGACGACGCTGGCCAGGGCCGTGGCGAAGGCGGCGGGCTTGCCGATCGAGACGACCAGCATCGCGGACTGGTTCAAGGCCGGCCCGGGCTACCTCGACAGCGTCATCAAGGCGGCGTCGGCCGTGTTCGACCGCGCGCTCGCCAGCGCCCCTTCGGTGCTGTTCATCGACGAGCTCGACGCGCTGCCGGACCGGGCGAAGCTCTCGCAGAGGGGCGCCGACTGGTGGCTGCCGGTCATCACCAGCGTGCTGCTCCGGATCGACCAGGTCCGCGCCGACAAGAGCGGCGTGGTCCTGCTCGGCGCGACCAATCACGTTGACAGGGTCGATGCCGCGATCCGGCGCCCCGGCCGCTTCGATCGATCCTTCCTGATCCCGCCGCCCGACGCGGCGGGTCTGGCGGGCATCTTCCGGCTGCATCTGGGGACCGATCTGCCGGGTGCCGACCTGTTGCCGCTGGCGCGTCAGGTTCCGGGCGCTACCGGAGCCAACGTCGTGCAGTGGATCAGGCAGGCACGGCGCAGGGCGCTCAACGCCGGCCGGCCGCTTGCCCTGGACGATCTGCGGGCCGTCATGACCCCCGCCGATACGCGCTCGCCGGAGGAACTGAGGGCGGTCGCCCTGCACGAGGCCGGCCATGTCGTCGTCGGCAGGAGCCTCGGGCTCGAGGTCCGCTCCGTCACCATCCAGGCGGAAGGTCGTGCCGATGGCTGGGCCGAGTTCGTCGTCGACCGGGCTCCCGATCGCGATCGCCTCGACAACCAGGTCGTCGCGATCCTGGCCGGACGCGCCGCCGACATCGTCCTCGGTGACGGCCCCAACGCCGGCTCGATCAGCGACCTGGCCAAGGCGACCGAATGGGTCACGGCGGCCCACGCCACCTTCGGCCTGCGTGGCCAGCTGACGGTCAGGGGGCGCCCCGGCGACGACACGCGCCTGCTGGCCGCCGATCGAACCCTCGCCGCCGCGGTCGAAGCCGATCTGCACCGGCTGCAGGACGAGGCGATCATGCTGGTGCGGCAACACACGCGCGAGATCATCGCGCTCGCCACCGCGCTCGTCGAGCGGCGCGTGCTGGTCCAAGGCGAGATCGACACCGTGATGAAGGACGCTGCGATCAATGCCTCCCCGGCAGCGCTCTGAGATCGATACCGGCCATGCTGGCGAACTTGTGCCATCGTCATGAGCCCACTGCCAAAATGCCAAAACGCCGTGCGCGTTCTGCTGCAGCGACCCTGTCCGCCCTGTCAGCGCGGTGCGGGCGTTCTCCGCGCCGCGATCATGACGCGCATCCTGTTGCGGCTTTCGGCGAGCTTTGGCCTGATCCGGGCGACCTCTTCGGGGTCGGCTTTGGGGATGGGGTAGCTGCGTCCGCCGCTCCCCTGCGAGCTTCCGTAGTGATGGGACGCCGTGTCGTCGGCGGCGTGGCCCATGAGAGCGGCGACGATGGCCGCGCCGAGATCACGCTCCTCCTGCGTTCTGGCATGGCCGATGAAGTGACGCTTCAGGCGGCCGGAGCAGGCGTGCCTGAGCGAGTACGGCGTCGGCCAGCGCTTGCGACGCGGGAACAGCGCCCGGGTGACGATATGCATGCGTTCCTCGATCCGCTCGAGCAGAGCCTGATAGTCTTTGCGCGAGAGGCTGTTGACCCGTTCGGTCCAGGCAAGCAGGTGATCGCGACTGACGGGGTCGAGCTTCTCGAAGATCAGGGTTCGGGTCGGGCCATGCGCCCTGTCGTTGCTGTTCTTGGCATTCGGGACGATCATGATCAGCGTATCGCCAGTGATGGTGATCGTCGTTCCGTGCCACTCGATAGGACGATGCCCGGTCACGATGGTCGCTCGCATGAAGCCGACGAGATCTTCGTTGTACTGCGACCGGTAGAGGGGCGCGGCCGCGATGATGCGGTCGAAGTCGGCGTCGGAAATACCTTTCGCCTTGCTGGCCGAGGTGCGCAGCGGGATGGAGGCTTTCGGCTTGCCGCGCGGTGCTGGCGCGGGATCCTGCTGTCGGGAACCGTCGAGCAAGGTGAGGGCTTCGGCGACCTCGGCGCGCAGATGCGGGTTGTGCCGCGCGAGGCGTTCGAGCCCGAACCGGATCGTCGCGCGATACTGGCGGACCGAGGAGCCGCTCAACTGTGGCGCCCAGATCAGGAACTGCCTCACGAAGTCGAGGACGCGGATGGAGCGGTCGAGCTCCGTCCCAGCCCGCCGCCAGAGCTGTCCGAAGCGGTCGAGGTAACGCGTCTCGGTCGTGGCCGTACGTGTGATTGCCGGGAGCGACATGTCGGATGTCCCCGTTACTCCGGAGGTAACGCTTGCCTCGGTCAGCCCGCCAGGGCCGCGGCAAGCTTCGCCCGGTTGACCACATAATCGCCGGGGCTGCGGCCCTGCGCGCCCGGCTGCCGGTCGGCCCGGCTGAGCACGTCCTCGCTCTCGAGCTCCTTCAGCACGTCCTCGAACGCCGCCGGCGACCCGAACAGCCCGGTGCGGGAACGGCGCAGCTCGCGCGCCCGGAAACGCTGCGTCCCGCTGGCCATGAGGTGCCGGACCAGGTTCTCCCGGATCTGCTCGCCCGGGTCCTGCGCCACATGCCGGGCGACCCTGATCATGCCGGGCGCGAACAACCGGTCGACCAGCGCGATGGCCGCTTCGATCCGGGCGAGAGACACACTCCGGGGGAGGGCGTCGCCGTCACGGGCTGCGGCGATCGCCTCCAGGACTAGGGCGAGCCGCCCGCAGTGACCGCCGGCCTTCGCATACCAGCTGCGGACCAGCCCGCCCGCGCGCCGGCCGGCCTCGCTCCAGTCCCTCATCGCCCGCTCCAGCCGATCGAGGCCTGCTTCCTCGATCGGGATGGTCGTCACATCCTCGACCCGGCCCATCGCACGCAGCCGGCCGACGAGCTCGATCAGGCCGTCGAGCGACAGCGCGGTTCGCGCGATCAGCGCGTCGCGCTCCTCGTCGATCCAGACCCAGAAGAACCGTCCGGCCAGGCCATCGTCCTGCCGGCCGACCAGGCCGGTGATCTTGTCGGGCTGCGTCCCGGTCAAAATGGAGACCGCCAAGCTCTGCAGCTCGCGGCTCTCCCGGCTGATCCGTCCGACCCTGAGCGCGCTGCCGCCGGTCGACTGCAGCAGCCGGGAGCGCATCTGCCGGCCCTGGCCGAGCAGCGTCGCGGCCTCGTCGGCCAGGGCGAGAACGCCGCGGGGCGAGCCGGCCAGCATCTCGGTCATGTCCTCGACCGAGGAATCCTGGATGACGATGCCGGGCCGGATCGGCACAACCACGGAGTCTGGACTGCGCGCCGGCGGCCTGGGATCCGGCAGATCCCTGATGAGCGCCTTGCGCTGCTCGGCCTGATAAATGCGCCACTCCAGCTCGATCCGGCTCTTGTCGCGCTGGGCCGCCTCGTGATCCTGGCGCCAGCGCTCGCGTTCGGCGACGGTCGCCGCCTCCAGCAGCATCTTGGGCAAGGCGGTCATGTCGCTCTTGCGCGCGCCGGGCGTGGCGACGATCGCTCCCCACAGTACCGGCGGTTCGCTCCGGACGGCGCCGAGCCCGACCCTGATCAGCGAGCCCAGCGCCGTGGCCGAGGTGACCAGCACGCTGAGCAGCGGCATCTCCGCCGGGACATCATATCCGGTCGCCAGCCTGGCGATGTCAGCTGCCAGCAGCGCATCGCCGAGATCCGCAAGGTCGACGGCCGGCGCGGCGGGATGCGTGCTCACCGCATCCTCCGCAGCAGGCCGGTCCCGTGAGGGAATAGCCATCGGCGCGATCGGCCGCGGTATCGGCATAGGGGACCGGTGCGGCGCGAGCAGCGAAGGCCGCACGGGAGTGTTGGCGAGACCAGAATCGGGCGCGTCGGACATGGCTCGTCTCCTCAGTCCTTCAGCCGCTCGAGAAGAGCCGGCGAGATCGATGCCCCTTCCTTCAGGCAGCAGGCTCCCTGGAGCCTGACCCAGCGGCTGACGGTGCGCGCCCAACCTCCGCCTTCCGCATCGACGGCCGCGACCGCGTCGGTCTCGACGAGATCGTCGTCGATCAGCCCCACCAGCACCGGCAGATCTTCGCCGTCTCCGAGGACGAGCGCCGCATCGGTCATCACCGGCACCTCGGCCAGTTCCGCCACTGAGGGCGTCCATCCCTGCCGCAGGCGCCGCAACTCGGCGCGCAGGCGCGCAGCCCTGTCGCGCAGTTCCGGGGGGAGGCGCTCGGCCATCTCGTCATCGGGAAACTCACCGTCGCCGACGAGCACGGCGATGCCGTTGCTCATCAGCCCGGTGTCGGGGGTATCGGGCCGGCGCGACCGGTAATCGGCCGTCCACTCGTCCGCATGGTGGGACACAACTGCACTCCAATCAGATAACACGGAATAACAGTGTAATCAGGATTCGCTGATTTGCAAACGGGCGCACGCGATGGCATCGTCCGGACGTCAACGAGCCGAATGGAACCGATGTTCTTTTTCTTCTACGTGCCGAGCGATCCCCAGCATGTGCGCACCGCAGCCGCCATGTACGACGGCCCCTACGACGTCATGCCCGACGTCTCGATCGCGACGATGCGGACGTTCTTGAACGTCGCCGCCAACAGCGCTGACGAACCCTCCGCCAAGATCCTGGCGGAGCGGGCCGGGCTGAACTACGCAAAATTTATGCGGCACATCGAAGTCCTGGCCGAAGGGTCACGGCGCGTCCCAGGCCACCAGGTTCTGACCAAGACCTACAACGCCGAGATGCGGCGCCACGAAATCCACATCACGCTTAAGGGACTCAACCTGCTCGGTGCGATCGTCGAGCCGATCGCCGAGGCCAAGGCGGAATGACGACCGCGCCAGAGACAGCACCAGCAAACAGGGCAGCTTCGACAAAGGTCCTCAGGTGTCTGCCGCTGGCCCAATCCCCTCGTATTGCATCGGAAAGTCAGGGCGAGGCCGAGTGGCGCCACAACCCGACATTGGGAGCTTGCCGGATACCAGATATTCGGGACGACAATTGTCTTCGCCGCTGCGGCACAGCATCATAATGAAGCTGAACCGCATCGCAGGTGGTTGGACCATATGGCGACGACTCCGGGCCTGTATCTGAAATGGCGCGCTTTTCGGGAGCTCGTCGGCATGCCGATGCCCGAGGCGGAGATTGCCTTTCGGCTGTTCGGCGAGACGAAATGGGAGAGCAGCGCGCCGAAATTCTCGAAGCTGCTTTACGGCGATTACGGCTTCTCCCTCGATACCGCCACCGAACTCGCCGAGATCGTCAACAAGCGTCTCGACGTCAGCCTGCGAGCGCGTGGATTGCCCGGACTGGCGGAGCCGCTGGCTCCGTCCGAGTTCACACTCCCGCTCTACGACTTCATCCGTCGCATCCAGTCGGCAGCGCGGATCGAGGACGGCGAAACGCTCGACCGGGCGCAGGACGCGCTGCTCGGCGACTTGGCACCTGGGGTCAATCCGCAGGGAACGGTGCGGCTCGTCATCGAGAAATTCGCCGCTGATCGCAGCTTCGACGGCTTTCTGCCGTCGGGCGGCGATGGCCCTGTGGTTTTTGAAGCAGGCCGGCACAAGGGCCGCATCGCGGTGCAAGGCATCGATCGCGAGCCCGCCATGGCCTATACGCTGCTGGCGCGCGACACGCGCCCGATCGGACACAGATGCTGGGAACTGAGCTGGGCCGAAACGATCCTGTGGTTACCGTCCCCGTCTCGCCCGCGCCTTGTCGAGGGAAAGCTGCTGCTGATGCCTGAAGCGGCGCCCGTGCAGCCCAAGCCCGGACGGTTCCTGGCGACTACGGCGCTGCTCTGGGAAGCCGACAGTCGCAGACTGCTCGATCCGAGAGGGGCAGATGCGGAACCGGGCGCGCTCGACGAGGAGGAGACGGCCCGCTTCCTGACCAATCTGCGCCGCCTGCAGCGGCGCAACGCGCAGGTCGTGACGGTGTCGAGCGCCGAGTACATCGTGACGGTCTGAGGGAGCGTCGCCGATGCGCAGCCGCTGGTTCGATCTCTCGGGCGACGCCGGCACCTCCCCGGCGAGCGCGGGTGAAGCCGATGCGACACCGGCTTCGAACACCGCAACCCCTCGGGTCGACGGGCCTTCCAAGTCCCAACCGGAACAGCGCTTCGCCCTGCTGATCGGCAACGCTGCCTATTCCCCCGCTGCGCTCGCCAATCCGGTCCGGGACGTGCGCCTGCTGGGCTGGACGCTCGAAGGGATGGGCTTCTCCGTGCGGCGCGTCGAGAATGCGACGCTGGCCGCGATGCAGGACGCGGTCATCGCCTTCGGCGAAGAGCTCGACGCCGCCGGCGCGCATGCGGTCGCGCTGCTCTATTTCGCGGGGCATGGCGTGCAGCATGAGGGCAGCAACTTCCTGCTGCCGGTCGATGCCCGGATCCCGGCGCCGCATTATCTCGCGACCCGGTCGCTGCCGCTCGACGTGGCGGTGGCACAGCTCGCCCGCTGCCCGCGCCGCGCCACCATCGTCGCGGTCGACGCCTGCCGCGACGAGGTCGTGACGGATGCGACTGCGGATGCGGCGGGCGTCACGGCGGGGCTCGCACGCGCCAAGCTGCCGCGCCCCTCGCAACTCGTCTTTTCGACGGCGGCCCAGGCACGTGCTGCCGACGGCTTCGGCGATCACAGCCCCTTCGCGCTGGCTCTGTCCGAGGAGTTGCCGGGGCTGCTCGTCCCGGGCCGCCGCCTGCAAGACATGATCGACGACGTCGCCACCAAGGTCGGCCTCTGGACCAAGGACGAGCAGACGGTCGCCGTCTATCGCGAAGGCTTCATGCCGCCCTTGTCGCTGACGAAGGCGGATGAGCAGCGGCTGCGCGACTGGAGCAAGCGCCCGCCGTTCCGGCTCTCGCGCCGGCAGGCCGTGCAGCGAATCGCCGCCGGCATCGCGGCACTGGCTATGGTCGCGGCGGCAACGCTATGGTGGACCGCCTATCCGGAAACGCGCACGACCCTGCTGCTGCGCGCCGGGCTGCTCGACAAGGCCGCCTATGATCTGACCTGCGCCCGGCCCTGGGATGGAGTGGCCGATCGCTACGGGCTGACGCGCCGCGACTGGTGCCTGTCGATCCCGAAATGGATGGAGGACAAGCTCGTCCGCAAGGAAGGCACGGTCGAAAAGGTCGCAGCCGGGCTCAGGGACGGTGATCCAAAGGCTGTCTTCCTGTCGGCGCTCCTCGCCTCCAGCCAGGCGGAGAGCCTCGCCGGCGAGTCGAAGGAGAGGCGGAGCCGCGAGGCCTATGCGCTTGCCATGCGGGCAGCGCGCACGGATCTGCCGGTCGGCGAGCTCGCTCCCTTCCTTCTCGCGCCGTCGATCGTCCGCGTAGAATTGGGTCCTGCCGCCATTCTGCGGGCGATGCGACGCGCCTCGGCCCATGGCGTGTTCGCCGCCGCAATCCTCGCGCCGGTCATCGAGGCCAAGCTTCGCAGCAATGGGCTCGAAGGCGTGCCCCCGGACGTCCTCGACGCCGTCAGCAAGGCTTTTCTCCGCGCCGAGGACGAAGACCCCTCGGGCGAAGTCGCCTACAATGCAGCAAATGCCTTCAGCGGCACGCTCGGCTTTCCCGAACTCGCCTCGCCGGAGCGGGAGCACTTCTGGCTGCGCCGCTCGGCGGCGGCCGGCTTCCGGCCGGCGATCGGCCTTCTGCTCGAACGTGCGGGAAGGGATCCGGCCTATCGGCTGGAGAACGACGAGCGGCAACGGCTCGTCGGCATCATGGCGAGTGGCGATGACCCCGTCGGACGCTACTGGCGGGCCCGCCAGCGCATCGGTCGCGAGCACCGCATCGCGCCGGAGACGCTCGCCTTGTTCGCTTCCGCCGCCCAGGCCGGTTTCACACCCGCGACGCTCGATCTCGCGGATTACTATCTGGGCGATGGCCGCGACCCCGAGCGGGCGCTCGCGCTGCTGCGTGCCGCCGCGAAAGCCCGCCAGCCGGAAGCCATCCTGCATCTCGGCCTTCTTCTGGCGAACGGGAGGGCCGGGCGCGATGGCCAGCCGCCCGTCGCGCCGCAGCCGAAGAAAGCCGTCGAGCTCCTCGAACGGCCGGAGATCGCGCAGGATCTGCTAGGCCGGTTCGCGCTCGCCCGGCTCTACCTCTACGGCGATCCCGCCCTGCGCGATCCGGCCAAGGCCGAGGCTCTGCTACGCGATGTCGCCAGAGCGACGCCGGAACCGCGGATCGGGCTCGATGCGCGCGGGGAACTCGACCGGATCGCGACCGAGCGCGCGTTGAAGCGGGTGCTCGATCCTTCGCTCGCCATCACGGCCGGGCGTCCGGATGCCCCCGTGTCTCTGACGCTAGCGATATCTCCGTCCTGCGCCAGCTGCGGTCTGGAGAAGCTGATGCAGGTCGTCGAACCCTTCCTGGCGAGAGGCGACGCCCATCTCTTCGTCGTGCCGCTCAGGGCGCCTGCCGATGCGAGCGTCGAGGCCTCGATGATCGCTGTCTGCGCCGCCCCCGAGACGCGTTTCGCTCGGTTTCGCAAGCTCGTGGCCGGCGCCGCCCGGTGGGGAAGCCTCCCCGAAGAGGCAGAGCGAAGACGGGCCTTTGCCGAAGTCCTGAGTGAGGGAGACACCTTATCCGTCGACATCGACGCATGCCTTCGAAACGGTACGGCTCGGGCGGCGCTGCAACGTCAGCACGATGACATCATGTCGGCGACGGGGCTGAAGGCTCAGCCCGTCCTCTTCATCGGCGGCGAGAGGCGCGAGGAGGCCGATGCTCTTCCCGCGGACGAACTGCGCCGACTCATCCTCGCCCAGCTGCCGCCGGCGAGGCGCGCCGGACCGGGCGGCCCGACGCCATAGATCGAATGATCTGTGCCGGTCACGATGCTCTACTTGGCCATCGGCCGCCCATCAAAGATCCGCTCCAGAACGAGCCTCCACGACACAAAGAGGGACAGAAAGAAGATGAAGAGCCCGAGACAGCCGAAGACGATGCCCGGCCAGACCATCACCACGCTTGCGACGGTCGCTGCGAGCTCATGAGCGAGCCAGGACGCGGCGAAGCCGACATCCTGCACGATGTCCCAGTGGTTCTGCGGCGGCCGCGGCTCCGGGAAATCCCGCACGAGCCACGCGACGGAGGGATGATAGGGGGCGCCGGGCTTCAGCCACGGTTCCGGGAAGAGGAAGTCGGTCGCCGCCCTGGCGATCCAGAGGCCCGCCGCCATCGAGATCGCGCCGCAGACGATGAACAGCAGGTTTCCGGTCCAGCCGAGTTCCTTCGGCGCGGCGGGGGGCTCGGCCCCGGGGTTCTGCTGAAGATCCATGACGTTCTCCTCCGCGCTGATGATGTGATTTACCGGATCGGTCCGTGGCGACCTCTGATCTGTTTTTCGGATATACAGCTTTGATCGCTCGGCGAGGATTGCGCCCGCTTGCGCGGGCTTGCGGGGACCCCCGCGAGACAGGATTCGCGGAGAAGGGTGCGCTCGCATCTCCTCAAAGCCGCCATGTTCTTCGGCACGCGCCCGCTGAGGCGCTTCTCCTACGGCAAGGCCCGGCAACCGGAAGCAATCGACAGATGCCGGCCCGGTGGCAAAAGTAAACGCGATCGTCTTCGATCGACCGAGGGACCATGTCGATCACCACACCGAGACATCCACGACTCAACCGATCGATGGCGCGAGCCGGACTGGCGTTGTGCCTCCTCTGCCCGACGGCGGCCGCCCAAAGCGCTGTGCTGCGCCTCAACGGCGCGGGCGGCCTGTCCTGCCATGTGCTGGACTCCCCCGCCAAGGCGCGTCTGCCGGAGGGGCGCGCCGCGCTGCAATGGAGCTTCGGCTACCTCACCGGCCGCGTCCAGTCGGGCGCCGGAGAGCCTCACCAGCGCTTCGCGGGCCCGGACGGCATCGCCGCCGCGATCATCGCCTATTGCCGGGCGCATCCGAAGCGGCAGGTCGCCGACGCCGCGGCGGATTTCTTCGGGCCTTGACGGCCTCTCCTCCGGTTCGACGCGGCATCGTGCGGTCCAGTCGATCGCTCGGTATTTCAGGTTCTCACAGGGGGTATCGCGATGTCCATGATCACCCGGTTTTGCCTCGCGAGCGCGGCCGTCGCTGCGGCGCTTCTGCTGGCGTTCCCGGCCGCGGCCCAGAACAATCGGTGCTCGGTAATGTGCAACGGCATGTACAACGATTGCTACAAATCCTGTGCCGGATCGAATGACGGCCTCTCGCCCTTTGGAGCGGCGCCCGGCAGCGGTCCCGGCCGGTCCGGCGGCGGCTATGGCGCCATCGCGATCTCCAACAGCGTCAATGGCGACCTGCAATGGGGAACGTCCTACAATTACGACTCTCGCGCCCGTGCGGAGGCCGTGGCGATGCGGTTCTGCATAGCCGGCGGATTTCCGGGCTGTCGTGTGCGGCTCTGGTTCTCCAACGCCTGCGCCGCCCTCGTGACCACGGCCAACGGCCGTTGGTGGGCGTATTGGCGCGGTTCGCTTGCGGCCGCACGCCGTGCGGCACTGGCGGAGTGCGGGCAGGACGACAAGGGCCGGTGCACCGTGAAGGAGGCGTTCTGCTCGTCCTGAAGCACGTTCCAGGTCAAGGCGGCACAAGCGCCCGCGATGAGCGGGCGAACGCGGTTCGATGGCAGCGAGAACAGCGCCGAGCGGAAAATGGAGGTCCAGTCCGAAGCAGGCGGCCGGGAGGGCTCACTGAACCCCGATATCCTTTGCGACCTGCTCGACGAGCGCGCGTTGGCCCGGTGGCAACGCGTCCTTGAGCCCGGCATAGCGCTTGCTCAGCTCAGCGAAGAGCGCATCGTCCGGCTTCATGCCCGTGAGAGCGAGCGCAATCCAAAGAGCGGCGTTCGGCAGATCCTTGGGGAGCCCGGCGCGCCCCGTCTCACAGAGCCACCCGATGACCCCGCGGGACCGCGGGTGCATGACGGCTGCGCCCCCGTCCGCCATGACGAGAAGGCGGTCATAGGGCCCGTCGAGTCCCCGGGCGCTGCTCACGGCATAGGCCATGTTCGCATCGACGAGCGGCGCACGCCGCTCGCCGATCGCCTTGTACGCGGCGATCAAGCCGGGCCAATCGCCCGCGGCCAGCGCATCGGTAAACGCCTTGATCAGGAGAGCGGCCGGCATCGGATTGAGGTTGCGGCGCTTGTAGAGGTCTTCGACCGCGGCCGACTGGCCGGCCTGGATGGCGGCGGTCTCGAGGAGACGCGCGGCGCCTCGCTCATCGATCCCGGCTGCGGTGACGAGGTTCGGCCGGCGCAGCAATTCGACCACCGCGTCCACGAGACCCAGCTCGGCCGCCGTGCGCAGGTGAAAGGCGGCCGCAGCCGCGTCGCCGGGGTCGGTGCCCGCGGTCGCGAGGATGAAGCCCAGGGCGAAGGAGGCGTAGGCGAGGGGCCGGTTCGGCTCCGGGGGTGTCGCCTTGGAGAGGCCCGTGAGAAGGGCGCGGGCCGTCGGCGTCTGGCCGGCCCGGAAGGCGCGTAAGGCGCGCGTCAGCACGAGGCCGTGGCGAAGCGCGCGCGAGAGGCGCAACTGCCCCTCGGCGAAGGGCAGCGGCGAGAGCGTATCGAGCAGCGGCTCCACCTCGGCTGGGTCCAGCGGAGCATAGGCCGCGCGCACGCGCGCCACCGCACCGCTGGGCTCGGTGAGGAAGGCTGCGACTGCGCGCTCCGCTTCGCTCTTGAACCGGGCATCGGACGCCACCCGCTGCGCTTCCTCCCCGCGCCGGTGGCTCTCGGCCTCCTGTCGCGCGGCTGCTGCCTTTCGGCCCTCTTCCGCCGCCAGGCGCGCGCGCTCTTCGGCCTGCCGGCGCTGCCCGGCCTCGGCCGCGCATGGACCGCGTTCGGCGTTCTCCGGCCGCCGGCAATCGGCCGGCCGCAACTGTTCGAAGGCGAACCAGCCGCAGGCGAGGAGCGCGAGACCCAGGACGGCCAGGACAGGCCCGCGCCACCGGGGTTTCGGCGGCAGGGGTGCGCTTTGCTGTTGCTCCTCCGCCTCCGGTTGCGGGGGTGGGTTCGTTTCCGCCTGGAGCCGGGGCGCCGCGCCGCAGACCGGGCAAGCTTCGTGGGCATTGGCATCATAGGGATGGCCATCGAGGCAGCGGAGCATACGCCGGCTCATCGTCTCTGGCGTCCCTTCGTGCGTGACAGGAGGTCGAGGGCGTCGGCGGCCCGGAGAGCGCCGCCTTGGGCAAGGCCCCAGACGATCGAGCGAATCTGCTCGGGGAATCCCTTTGCGGTGAGGCCGTCGGAGAGGCGGTCGAGCTGCGGCGGCGGGTTGGGGGATGGCGGCGGCCCGGCTGTGCTGCCCGGGCGTCCGGCTTCGCGGGTCCGGGTGATGAGTGTCAGCCATTCGATGCCCTGGGCGGCCGTCATCGCGCCCTCGTCCACCATCGGCTTTATCAGTGCGACATGGCCGGGCTGCGCGGGTATCGCAGCCGCCCGCGCCTCGAATTCCCCGGGAATCGGTGCGATGCCGGCGCGGCGCAAGCGCGCCTCCCGCTCCGCCGGGCTCCACCAGCCGAGCGAGGCCCGCCGGACGAACGCTTCGGCCACGCCCGGGGGCACGCCCGCCGCCGAAAGACGCGGACGCAGTTCGGGCGCGAGGGCGTCGGGCGCGCCCGGCGGCGCGCCGGCCGCCTGCGTGGAATCGGCCTCAATCAAACCGATCCAACGGGTCAGCGCCGGCTGGTCGATGCTACCCGCGACATAGCCGTCGAGCAGATCCGTCAAAAGTGACCCTGCGGCGCCTTCGTTGCCAGGCGCACCGGCGGGCTTGTCGGCGAGGCGCCTGCCATAGAGAACGGCGAGATAGCCGCGCAGCGCCGTGCGGGCGGCGGCGCTCGACGGGTCGCAGATCGGCGCCCTGCAGGGTGCGTCGTCCAACCGCGCCCTGAACCAGCGCTGCTGTGCTTCGTCGAGCGGTACCGCTTTGAGCTGCTCGCCATCGAGACGCACGAGGCCGATAAAGACGAAGGGCTGCTGCGGGCCGATCCGGATGGGCGGCGCTCCCACGGCAGGGCCGCCGGAAGACAGAAAGCTCGACACGGCACAAGAGCTCTCCGCCAAGCTAGGACCCTGGCCGCCCCCCGCCGGGACTGCATTCAGGTATTTCGCATAGACCGCCAGGGAATCGCCCGGGCGAAGCGTTCGACCGATCCAGGTCGAGGCTAACTCGCGCGTGCCCCGCAGCGGGCTGAAGTCCAGGCTCTCGCCCGGGTCTATCTCGTCCGGGCCGCGCAGGATGGGCCCGTAACCTGGCGAGTCGTCCGCGGGTATCACGGGTTCGGGCTTGCTGAGCTCCCGCACCTGCTGATGCGAGACACCGACGACGATCACCGCATCCGAACAGCTGTAACGCAACTGAACGACCGCCGTCCGCCGCGCCGCAAGCGCCGCGTTCTCCCGAGCGAGCTGAGCGATGCGTGCCTTCAGCGCCACGCTGTCCTCCGCCCTCAGGCGCTCGACCTCCGCCCTGAGCGCCGCCGCCTCCGCCTCGAACCGCCGCGTCTGCGCCTCGGCATCGGCGAGCGCCGTCTGGAGGCGCTTTCGCTCGTCCTCGACCCGGTGCAGCTGGGAGCTCGCCTGATCGAGCCGTGTCTGGAGCCGCGACACGTCGCGCTGGCTCTGGGCGAGGCTGGCCACGGCCGCGTCGATCTGCTGCTGGAGACGATCGAGATCCTCCCTGGTGTAATCACCGGATTTCAACTTCCGGCTGGAAGCCTCGAGCTGCGTGCGGACGCCGTCGAGAGAGGCCCGGACGATTGCGGCGATCTGTTCGGAGGTGAAGTCGGGAATGTAATATTTCATCCCGAAGACCATGAGGATGAGGAAGGCTCCCATCGCCTTCGTCATCACGGCCATCAAGGCGACCTCGCTGGTTTCGGCTTGCCGCCTTCGCCTCCTCATCGCGGCTGCCTCGCCGGCCCTGTCCTCATCGCGCGACCACGCTCTCGTGGTCCACATAGACGCGGTTGATCAGGTTCTTGAGACAGTATTGCCCGGCGGCATTGAGCGCGAGCTCCTCCTGTTCCTGAACGGCATGCTGCACGAAGGCCATCATCGCGCTGGCGATCAGCGCGACGAGCGTGGTGTAGAACGACACCGAGAGGCCGCCGACCACCTTGCCGAGATCCATATTGGCAGGGTCGATGAGGTGCAGCGCGAGCGACAGGCCGATGACGGTGCCGAGGAAGCCGATCGTCGGGATGAGCCACGCCATGTAGCGCAGCATCTGGTAGCGCAGGTCGACCTGGTCGCTCATTAGGTTCAGCGAGCTGGTGAGCACGTTGATCGCCTGATCGACCGAGCGGCTCGCCTGGAGCTGAAGGATCGTCAGGTCGATCAGGGCCGGAAGAAAGCCGCTTTCGGCATCGTGCAGTTCGGCAACGCGGCGGCGGATCGGCCCGAGTTCGTGCAGTTCGAGGAGAGAATTGGGGTCTTCCGGCAACAAGCCGGCCTGAAGGAAGGCGCGCTCGCGTCGTGCGGCGCGCCAGCGTCGGTAGAGTTCACCCATCGCCCAGGCGAGAGCGAGGTAGATGAGGTTTTGGATGGTGAAGGGATAGGGAAAGACGCTGTAGCGCTGCCGGTCGAGAAGAAGAGCGGCCGTGGGGGAATCCGGGACGGTCATCAGGGTGGTCACGAGGATGGCGACGGCCGCGATCGCCAGCGCCGTCAGCCGGACGCGCCAGGCCGCCGGCACCGTCGGCCATGGATGCGGCCCGCCCTGCGCGAGAGCCAACACGGTGCCTTCCCCTGCGGTCGCTGAAGTGTCCGTCATGGCGAATACGTTGCAATATTGGAAATGTGGGACAATCTGACCGATGGTCGGCCGGGAGTCGATACGAATGGGACTTTGGTCGCGAGACCTACGCGCTCTTTCCGGCGTCACGGAGTCGGGCAATACTCCGGCGATGAAGTTTCTGATCGTCGATGACCATCCCGTTTTGCGCGAGGGCATCGCGGCCCTGCTCCGGCGGGCCGGACCCGAGGTGGCGATGCTCGAAGCCGGAACGGTGCCTGAGGCCCTGCGTCTGGCCGAAGCGAACGACGATCTCGACGTGGTCATTCTCGACATGGTCCTGCCCGGCATGGACGGGCTCGGCGCGATCGGCGAGTTCGGCCGCGTGCGACCGGAAGTGCCGGTGATCGTCCTGTCCTCTTCGGAGAAGGCGGAAGACGCTCGCCGCGCCCTAGCCAGTGGTGCCCTCGGCTATGTCCCGAAATCGGCGAGCCATAACACGCTGCTCGCAGCGATCAGCCTCGTGATGGATGGCGAGGTCTATGTGCCGCCCCTCATCCTCGCCGAGGTGACGGGAACGGCGCTCCCTCAGAAGGTGCCGCCGAGCCCGGCGGACGTCACCGCCTCTGCGCTCACCGCGCGTCAGGTCGAGGTGTTGCGCCGCCTGAGCTCCGGGCAGCCGAACAAGATCATCGCCTACGAACTCGATCTCTCGGAGAAGACCGTGAAGGCGCACGTCACCGCCATCTTCAAGGTGCTGGGCGCCATCAACCGCACCCAGGCGGCTGCGGCGGCGCGTGCGGCGGGCCTTATCTGAGGCGGTCTCATTCGCCCGAGGATGCGCGCGCGCCCACCATGAGATTGCGCATCGCGGCGCGCAGTTTCCCGTTCGGCACAGGTTTGTGGAGGAGCACGAGGCCACTCGTCCGGGCCTCGATCAGCCTGTCGGGCGCGGTGTCGCCGGTGATGATCAACGCCGGGATCGTCTCGTTGAATTCCGAGCGAAGGCGCTCGATCACCTCGGTTCCCGTCTCGCCGTCCCGCAGGCGATAATCGGAGACGATCAGATCCGGCCGCGTCGGGTGCGATGCGAGCCGCGCGACCGCTTCGTCACCGGAACCCGCTGCGATGACGTCGTGGCCCCAGCCCGCGAGCAGGCGCTCCATCGCCTCGCGGATGGACGCCTCGTCGTCGATCACGACGATCAGGCTTCTCTCCGCGAGCGCCCCCGGCGCCGCCGCGACGGAATCCTCCGCCAGGGCAGCCTCGTCGGAGAGTGCCATCTTAACCTCGAAGCATGAGCCTCGGCCGATGCGGGAGCGCAGCGCAATGGGCATATCGAGGATCGCGCAGGTCCGCCGCACGATCGCCAATCCGAGGCCCAAGCCCTTGGTGCGGTCGCGCTCGACATTTCCGATCTGAACGTATTCCTGGAAAATGCGCTCGTGGTCGCCCGCGGCGATGCCGGGACCCGTGTCGAAGACCTGGATCGCGAGGCGGCCGCCGCGTCGACGGCACGCGACGAGCACGCCGCCCCGGTCCGAATAGCGGACCGCGTTGGAGACGAGGTTGCGCACCACGCGTTCGAGCAGAAACGGGTCCGTCCAGGCCACCTCGTCGCAGGAGCGGCAGCGCAGCCGCAGCCCTTTGGCCTCCGCCTCGGGACGGAGGTCGCGGCAGATGCGGGCGAGGTAGGGGCCGACCCGGAAGGCTCGCGGCGCGACCTCGACCACGCCGGCATCGAGCCGCGAGATGTCGAGGATGGCGTTGAACAGGCCGTCCATGGCAGCGGCGGACGCCTCGATCCGCTCGACGAGGAGACGAGCCTCGCCGGGCAGGTCCAGGCGAAGCAGCGCTCCCGCGAACAGACCGAGCGCATGCACCGGTTGGCGCAGGTCATGGCTTGCCGCAGCCAGAAAGCTCGATTTGGCACGATTTGCTGCATCGGCTGTATCCCGTTCCCGCCGCAGGTCCTCCGCCAGCGCCTCGCTCCGCAGCCGCAAGCCGACGATCTCGATGAAGGCGCGGTGGCTGCGGACGCCGAGGCCGCCCATGACCACGACATAGATCAGCATCAGGAACGCGCTCGCCCGCTCGACGAGCGCCGGGGCGAAAAAATTCGCGGCCACATAGGGCAAGGTCGCGGGCAGGAACAATGCGAGGAAGGCAGGCAGCCACGGGCCGAAGGCGGGAATCGCGCCGGCCGTCACCCCGAGCGTGACGGCGAGAGGAAGGAAGCGTATGTCGAAGGGAGCGTCAGGCGTCAGGCCCACGGGCGCGAAGCCCCAGGCGATTCCTTCCAGCCCCGCAACGACGGTGAAGGCGAGTGGCCATGTCGATGCGGCCCTGAAAACGCAATCGGCGCGCCGGTAGCCAAGGGCGAGGAGCGTATGCGCGACGGCGCATGTCAGGACACAGGCGGCCCAGATGGAGGCGGTGCGGGGATCGGATGCGCCGAGCGCGACCAGGAACACCGCGAGGATCAGCGCGGCGAGGCCGGCACCGGCCACACCCGGGATCACCATTCGGAAGACCTCATCGATCTGCTCGCGCCGCAGTGCGGCCTCGTCGGCCTCCCTGACCGTCGGCGCGATCGTCGTCGCGGTGAGGCGTCCGGTGACGCGATGCTCTCTCATCGGAAAGTCGCACCGCCGAGACTGGGCGATCGCACATGCCCCCCGACAGCGGCTCGTCCTTCTTCGGGTGATGGCGACCCTTCGAGGTGAAGTCGCTTCCGATTTGGGCCTCGCCGGTCCGATGGCGACCGCACTCTCCGTCCTCGCCGATCGCCTTCGATCCGGCTCATCGGTGCGGCGCTATTGCGGCGGCAGGACATCGAGGACCGTCGACGCATCCGGGCGCCGCGACAGGCGGCTGACCCCGGCGCCGGCCTCGGCCTTCCCCGCCTGCAAGGCCCGGCGGTAGAATCTGAGCGCGGAATCGGGGTCGGCTTTGCCGCGCAATCCCTTCTCGTAGATCCGCCCGAGGGCCAGCAGCGCATCCGACTGGTCCTGCTCGGCGGCGCGCTCGTACCAGCGCACAGCCTCGGCCAGGGAACGCTCATAGCCGATGCCCTTCTCCAGCATCTCCCCCTTCCAGGCCATGGCGGTGGCGTCGCCCTGCGCCACGTCCAGCTCGACGAGGCGCCGGCCCTCGGGGATATTTTTCCTGATCCCGATGCCGTTGAGGTTGTAGTAGGCCAGCAGCCGGATCGACTCCCGGTCGCCTTCCTTCACGAGCGCTTCGAGCAATGCCAAGCCGGCGGCCTTGTCGAGGCCGCGCGCCTTGCCGGCGATGGCCATCCGCGCGCAGTGATAGCGGCCGAGCGTCGTCGTCATCTGGCAGAAGATCCCGGCCGCCGCCGTCTCGTCCTGCGCGACGCCGAACCCGTCCTGCAGTGCCATCCCCTGCTGGAAGAGTGCATCGGTGCTCCCCAATTCGGCGCCCTTGCGGAAATGGGCATAGGCCGCTGCGGGGTCGCGGAGCTCGCTCGGGCCGTATCTCATCAGCCAGCCGATCCGCGCATGGGCTTCGGCGTTTCCCGCGTCCGCCGCCTTGCGGTACCATCGCAGAGCATCGGCATAGTCCTGGCTCCCGTCGAGGCCTGCGGCGCAGATATAGCCCATGTTGAAATATGCGACGGGCGAGCCGTGCTCGGCCGCCTGCTTGGTCAGCCGCACGCCTTCCGCGATGTCCTTCTCGACATTCGTCCCGGTGATGAGCAGGTTCCCGAGCTCGGCGATCGCCGTGAGGTGGCCGGCGGCCGCGGCCTTCCTGACGAGGCGTACCGCGACCGCCTTGTCCTTCTCCGCGGCATACCCGGCGAAAATCGCGGCAGCGCAGTTGTAATTCGCTCTCGCGGTGTCGAGGCCGCAAAACAGCGCCGCCGCCGCCGCCCGGTCGCGCGTGGGCGCCTCGTCGTTGTAGAGGCGGATCGCGAGGCTCTCCTGCGCCGACGGATCGCCCTTTTCCGCGCCGAGCCGGTAGAGCCGCAGCGCCTCGGCCGGGTCCGGTCTGCCGTCGAGCCCCGCAACTGCGATATCTCCCATGCGCTGGTAGGCGGCGGCATAGCCCGCGGCAGCGGACTTGCCGTACCACTCGAAGGCCGCGCGCGGATCCTTCGGGCCGCCGACCCCGCGGATCGCCAGCGCGCCGAGGTCGAAAAGGGCGGCCGAATGGCCCTGCTCCGCCGCCAGGCGCAAGAGCTTCACCGCATCGTCGACGTCGTTCGCCCCGGCCGGCGCGTTGAGGAGGTGTTCGGCCAGGGCGACGCGCGCGTCGGCGTTTCCCTGGTCGGACAGCCGCCGCAGCATGACGACGCCATCGGACGCCGTCTTCCCGGGGACGGCGCCTTGAAGCAGCAGCTTGCCGCATTGCAGGTCGCCGGAAGCGCGCCCGAGACTGCAGTACAGTGCGGCAGCCGCCGCGATGTCCTTCGCAACGCCGCGCCCCTTGAGCAGCGCGTTTGCGTAGAGCAACGTCGCGTTGCGATCGTTGAGTTCCGTGCCGCGCCGGTAGTGCTCGGCTGCCTCCTTCAGGCCCTCCGCACCGCGTCCTTCGTTCTCCAGGATCCAGCCGAGGTCCCTGAAGGAGGGCGGATAGTTCGCCCGGACCGCCCGCTCGATCCAGCTTCGGCCCTCCGCGCGCGATTTCAGCTCGAAGAACAGGAGGTAGCCGAGTTCGCCCTGCGCCGCGACATGGCCCTTCTCTGCCGCCTTCCGCAGCCAGACGGCCGCCTCCTGACGCGTCCCCGTGTCGTCACGCAGGAGCGTCCCGAGCATGTACTGGGCCAGCATGTCGTCCTGCTCGGCGAGGGGTTTCGCCAGCCACAGCGCTGCCCCGCGGTCGCCGCGTCCGAAAGCTGCGACCAGATCGTCGCGAGGGCTGGCCGCCGCTGGGACGGCGAGGCCGAGCAGCACGAGAAGGAGGACTACGTGGCGCATGGGATCTCGCCCGGTCGCGGTTCCGGCAGCCCGCTCATCGTGAGCCCCACGAACCGGACGCACATCTCGCTCTCCTTCATCCCGTGGCCGACGGCGAAGCTGGCCATCACGCCAACAGCAAAGGCTTCACGGTGATGAGCCTTCGTTCTCCCTTAATGTGACGGCTCCCGCTCTCTTTGTGTAGCGGCCGAACGTCCCGTCTGCTCGGCCTCCATGGACATTGGTCTTAGGACCGTTGAGCGCAAGGAACTTCCATCATATCCGATACATGCCCGCGCTCGTCGTCCAAGCGCTCCTCGCGCGCAACCTCGGCGTCTGCGCGCGAGGAGCGGATGAACGACCAGCGCCGACGTGAAGGAGGCGCCCCGCTCGTCAGCAGGCCGGGCGGCGCAACTCGGCGCAAGGCCCGGCAATTCCGTCAAGCCCGGCACGCAAGCAGGATCGACGCCGTGCGATCCGCACATCACTGCCAACAGGAGCGTTCGATGCGACGTCGTTGCGCCTATGTCTTGCTCGTGGCTTCGACCTTGTTCGTTCCGGCCTTGCCTGCCGGCGCCGAGCCCCGCGCGCCGCTAGCCGCCGGCGGCTGCTGGATGGTGCTGCCCAAGGGCGAGAAGCCCGAACGCGGCAATGCGGCCGAAGTCTTGTGCCTCCGCCGGGACGGCTATGGCCGTGTCCGCGAAAGCTCCTTCTACGGCGATGTCGCCGGCTGCGGCCGGGTGACCTACCGCACGAGCAACGGCCCGACCCTGGTCGAGATCGACTTCAGCGCCTGCACCAACGGCGCGCCGAACCACAGCCTGCTTTGCGCGAGCGGCTCCGGGCGCAACCCTGTGCCCTGTCTCCAGAGGGTGCCCGGCGACGACGAGCCGGTGGAGATGGAGCTTTATCCGCTGGACGGAGCAGGCTCGTGAGGTCCGCTTGCCTCCTCGCCACCGTGCTCGGCCCGCTGCTCCTGCAGCCTGTCCCGGTGCACGCTTCCGATTGCCCGGAGGGCAGGGCCCGGCCGCTTCCGGTGAAGGCCCCGATCGAACACCGGTTCGGGCACCGCCTGCATCCCGTCATCGGCATGGCGGTCTTCCAGCCGAACATGGTCTTCCGCACTCTCAGCGGCCAGGCCGTGGTGACGGTGCGAGCCGGCCGGGTCGAGCCCGTCGAAGCCACGCGGATCGGCCGCTTCGTGCGGATCCGGCAGCGCGACGGCAGCGAACTGCGCTACGGGCCGCTGTCGCAGCTCCGCGTCCGCGCCGGGCGCTGCGTCGCGGCCGGCGCGAGACTGGGCCGCACGACCTCGTCGCCCTTCACGCTCGCCCTGCGGCGAAACGAGCGATGGATCGATCCTGCGCCCTCGATGGGAGAGGCCCGGTGATCTCCCGCCTCGCCGGAATTGCCCGCCAAGAGGAGGCAATGCACGGCAAGCCGGCGCAATGGCGCGGCGGGCCCGATCCGGAGCAGAAAGTCTCGATCCGCAGTTCGAGGGACCTCATGCAAACACGCCGCTTTCTGTTGCCCCTGTTGACCCTGCCGCTGCTGTCCTCGGTTGCCGCGGCGGAGGCGACGTGCGGTCCGCGTGGCGGCGCGCTGATCGTCCGGCCGCGCCGGCCGGCGGAGCCGCTGTCGGCGCAGCTCTATGCGCTCGGCCCGCTGGTCCATGACGCGACGCTCGGGCTCGCCTTGCAGCGAGCCTGGAGCTGCTTCACGCCGGAGGAGGCCGTGCGAATGCGCTCGGCACTTGCCTGGGCGCGGGACGCGGTATCCCGGCCTGGCTTCGGCGAGATCAGGCCGGCGGTGCTGAAGACGGCCCGGAGGCGGGGCAAGGAAGCGGCCGCGCGGCTGGTGGCGAAGGGCGCCGGCAGCGAGGAGGCACGCGTCATGCAGGCCTCGTTGCGCTATGTTTTCGCGAGGGAAGAGGTCGGGGGGACGAGCGCCCGTCGGATCTGTGACGGCGATCGCTCGATCAGGGGGAATTCACGATGACAGGACAGACGGTCGCCGAAGGCGGCGAGACCTTCAGGGATGCTTTCGACGGTTCGCTCAGGCGGCCCACCAAGCCGTTGACAATCGCGATGTTCCTCGCCCTCGGCGCCTTCGCCGCCGTCGCGGCGATCTACCTCATGTTCGTGTTCGTGCCGCAAAACGGATTCCCGGCGATCCGCGATTGGTGGGCCGGGCTCGGAACCCGGTCCTTGCGCGGCGAATCCGCCGCCTTCTCCTCGATCGCGATGGGCGCGGTCGCGACGATTGTCGTCGCCTCCTTCGCAGCCTTCACGCTGACGGAGGCCATTGCGGATCTGCGCAAGGAAAGGCCGTTGCGGGGCCTCGGCCGGGAGCTCGTCGTCATTCGCGAGCTGACGGAAGACGGCGTCGGCTATCGGGAGGGCGACATCCGGACGGTGCACGTGCCCTGGGCGCAGGTGCAGGAGCTGCGCTCGATGGATCTGCCGGCCTTCGAGGGCAAGCTCTTCTTCGTCATCGAGCTGAAGAGCCCGATCCACGAACGCGGTCGTCTCGTCTTCTGGGACGGGCAGGATCGTCACAACAGCATCGCCGGTCGTCTCCGCGAACGCCTGGCGACGTGCCGCGCCGCGCAAGCCGCCGCCGGCTGAAGAGAAGGAGGGGACCGATGCGGAAGTTGAATGCCTTTCCCTGTTTCGTGCTGTGCGGCCCCTTCCAAGGTTACGGCCCGGCACTGCCTGCCTTCGGTCGCTTCGAGCGGATCGAGTGGCCGATGTATTCCCGGGGAGATTTCACGCGGCCGCTCCGCTTCACCGGAATGCTGGACCTCGATGGACCACACGCGCTGGCATATCTCCACGATTCCGAATGGGCCGTGGTCCAGATCGATCGGGACGATCCTTGCGACTGGGTTAAGCGCGAGGACGGGACGGTCGAGCCCGGTCTGGTCTGTTTTGCCTCCGGTTTCGTGCTGTTCCGCGGTCCGCGCCGGACCGCGCTCAACATATTCACCGCTTACAAGAGCGGCATGCCCTTGAAGACGCCCCTGTCGGCGTTCCAGGATCGCACCGGCGTCGCCTCCGCCGGCGATTTCGGCGTGGCGATCGCGGGCGATGAAGGCTTCGCGCGCGCTGGCTTCTGCGGCGTCGCCCAGGCAGGAATGGCGGAGCGGCGCGGGAGTTCTGATATTTTCGCAGAGGTCGACTGGTCCGGATACTGGGCCTTTGGCGTGGCTCTGGCCGGCGTGCGTGGTAATGCGTCCGCCGGCAGGGAAGGGATTGCCGTGGTTGAGAGTGGCGGCCATGCGCGGGCGGCACATAGCGGTGTGGCGATCGCCCGCCGACATCCCCGCAAAATCGGCATCGCTCGTGGCCACTTCGGCAAATTCAGCGTCGTCGAGGCCGGCGGCAGCGGCATCGCCATCTCGCAGGCGAGTGAAGGGTCCGTGACCGTTGAGGCCCAAGGCGTCGCCGTGGCGACCGAGAACACGCGCTGGCTGGCGGTCGGCCGTGGCGGGATCGGCGTGGCGCAGGGGGATGTGGAGCAGCTGGACATCGCCGACGATGCGCTCGTCGTCGCGGCGGGATTGGAAAGCGCGATCCGTTTCCGTCTGGGCCGTCGAGCGACGCTGATCATGCGTCACCGGCGGACAGAGGGCGTTGTCAGAGTGTTCACGACCTGCGGCGGAAACCTTGAGCCCAAGGTCTATAGCTATTGGGACGACGAGCTCCACGAGGAGTCCACCGACCGACTCGGTTCCGTCGATATCGAGCCGTGGGAGTCTGAGAAAGACGACGCGGTGTCTCTTTCCAAGTCTCCCGCCCCGGCTTTTCCCTCGGGCTTGCCGTGGTGGGTCGCCGCCCGGAACCACGATCCGGAGGCCGAAATCCTGCAAGAGCCGATACGAGAGGGAGAGATCGTCGTTCTGTGCGGCAATATTCCAGCAGCGGAGCTGGCGGCGGGGCGTAAGGACGGGAAATTGTGGCTCGGCGCCCTCATGGGCCAGGGCGATCTGCCGCTGAGCGATGGGGCACAATGCTGTCTGGTCAGGGTTGAGGGCGAGCATGCGCTCGGGCAGGGACGCGGCGAAATGGTCGGCTTCCGACAGGGGACGGCACTCTATCGCGGCACCCTGCGTGGCGCGGTCGCCTCGCTCCGCGCCGTTGGCGCCGACAAGGTGCTCGACGGCCATATCGCGCTGGCCGGGCCTGGCGGCGTCGCGCGTGTCGCGTCGCGGATGGACCCCGTGCCGCTGCCGCCTCCGCATCCCGCCGACATCGAGGAGCGCTATTACGGGACCCCGTCCAACCTTCTGCGCGGCGACCGCACCATCGGCCGCTATCCCTCCCTCGCCGTGGCCGGAGACGAGGGTTTCGCCATCTGCGACGGCGAGGCCCATGCCGGGGATCGCGGCGTGGCCTGTACGCGCGGCCTGGGCGTCGCGCGAGCCGGGGCCAATGGCCTCGCCCTCTGCGAGAACGGCCGCGCGATCGCCGGCGAGTCCGGGATCGCCTTGAGTCTTCCTCTGACCTACCCCGGTGAACTTGACCACGGTGGACAGGCTGTCGCGGGCGAGCATGGCATCGCGATTGCGGAGTGGAACGGTACGACCGCGATAGCCGGCGAGAGCGGCATCGCCATCGCCAGGGGACCATCGGGGGGCCAGGCTCGGGCGGGGGACTTGGGTGTCGCCATCGGCGCGGGGGGCGAGCAGGTCGCGGTCCATGGTGGCGGGCATGCGGTCGTCGTCGCAAAGCGGGGGCGGGTCAGCGGCTTTGACGGCGCGTTGCTCGTCGCCTGGGACGAAGCGACGAAGCGCTGGGTTCACGGCTTGGTCGGGCGGGACGGCATCGAGCCCGGTGTCGCCTATGTCGCCCGCAACGGCCGCTTCGAGCCCTGGACGAGCCCGGTGCTTGTGGAATTCCGCCACAAGCACCGACGAAGGCCGCGCTGAGCGCCGGCATCCATCGGCAAGGCCGGGCAAGTCGGTGCAATACCGCGGCCGCCGCGTCGCGGCTATCCCTTCGTCCATCGGATCACCCCGACGGAACGGAGACTGAGCCATGAAGAAACACCTCGCCCTCGCCGCCTTCGTCCTGCTCGCCGCGACAGGCGCGCAGGCCCAGCAGAGCCAGCAGAAGGTCGCCGTCAAGAACCGCGATATGATCGTCGCCATCACCAGCGGGCAGCTGGAGGACAAAATCGTCGGCAAGCCCGAAATCTTCCAGCGGAGCAACATCGCCTACGCCATCGGCATGACGCGCAGCCTGCATCGGGCCTGCACCATCCTCTCGGCCGAGGACGGCGCGCGGCTGGAACGGCTCGAGCGGGCCTACCGGACGAGGAAGGCAAGCAACGAGATCGACGCGGCGATGCAGGCCATGGTGCTGGGCGAACTCGACAACGGCGCCTCCGACACGGCCGCCCTGCTCGGCCGCTACGACTGCGCGGCGCTGGAGCGCGCCAAGCTGACCGGCCCGCTGCTCGTCTTCTGGAACAAATATCTCACCCGGCTCGCCGGGTGAGCCGCCGACACCGCAAGAGGAGGTTCCCATGCTCTCTCGCATTCGCATCGTCGCCGCGGCCTCGGTCGCGGCGCTGGCCACGCTCCTGGTATTGGCGGCCTCGGCGCAGACCCTGCCCTCGCCGCGCCTCGAAGCCCAGCGCCAGGCCAATGCGCAGTTCGAGACGTTTCGGGCCCGCTGCGGCAAGGACTATGTCGTCGCCGCCGACGTCTCGCCGCCACCGCGGGGCGGCTTCACCACGACCCTGGGGACGCCTGTGCCCGGAGCGTCCTCCGGCCATACGCTCTATATCGCCTATGCCGATGTCCGCCTCGACGGGCGCGAGATCACGACCGATATCGACCGCCGCAACGGGATCGCCTGGCGCGGAACGCTGGCCTACAGCGCCGCCGCCCTGCGCCAGATCTCGGTCGGCCAGGACGGGACCAGAGGCGCCTGGAGCCCGTGGCAGCCCGCAGGGCCGATCTACACGGTGACGCTGGAGCTCAAGGACGGGAGCTGGTCGAGCCGCGGGCAGGAGATGTCGCTTCTGGGCGCGCTGGGGCGCTACGCCAAGCTGAGGCGTCCGGCCTGCGCCGAGATTCCGGCAGGCTGATCCGGCGATGGCGGCGGCATTCCCACCGCGACGATCGTCCGGTTCCACTTTTCGGCGGGGCTGACCATAAGATAATCTCGAAACCGAGGCGCGCGGCGGTGATGTCTCGCCCGTTGCCCGACGAATGCGGGGGATGACATGGACGAACCAAGCGTCGCCTTCAGTGTCGAGGGCAAAACCTTTCGCAGCCCGATCGGCGTGTTTTCCATCCTTGGCGTCTGCGCTCTCGCGGGCGCCATTCTCTGCCTGTTGCAACTCGTGACCAGGCCTTTGACGCTGTCGAACGCCGTCCCGCTGCTCTTCGGCGGCGTCGGAGGACTGATCGGGCTCGCGGCCGGCCTCGGCTTTACCGCCATGCATCTCAACGCATGGCGGGCCGGGCGTGATCCGGATGCCACCGCAAGGCGGATCACGCCTCTCGTCGTCACCGCCGGCGGGATCTTCATCGACCCCTATCCCTATGCCGGTCCCGGACCTCTGGGAGCGCGCCGCCGCCGCTTCGTGCCCTGGCGGGACGTCGCCGCGATCGGGCCGGTCAAGGAAACAGGCCTGTTTCCCGTGACGGTGGCGGAGAAGGACGGGGTTCAGAAGACCGTCTACGAAATCCCCGAACAGGCGCGCGGCGAGGCCGGTGCGACGCCGTACGCCACGCTCCTCGCCGCCCGGGAGCGCTATCTGGCCGGGCTTTCATCGGCGGCCCGTGCCGCGACGGGGACGTTCCTCGTTCCGGTCGTCAGGGCGGCGCCGCCGATCTGGCGCGTGCTCGGTGGCGGCGTGCTGCTCGCGGGCGCGGCCGTCTTCGCTCTCCTGCTGACCGCGACAGCCGCGGCGACGAAGAGCGCCAATCTCGACCTCAAGGCCTTTCTCACGCTTCTGGGCTGGAGCGCGATTATCGCGTTCGTCGCCTTTGCGATCGTCGCCGCCGCGATCGGGGCCTGGCGCGCCCGAGGCCAGCAAGCAGCCTGGCCAGTCGCCACGATCGAGGCGGACGGCTTCACCGCCACCGCCCTACCGCATGGGGCCGGCGACCTCTTCGGCGAACTGGAAGGCCGCAGCCGCCGCGTCGCCTGGCCGGAGGTCCGACGCATCGAGCCGCCGCTCCCCGGCGAGAACGAGTTCATCGTCGATATCGGCGAGCGCCAGCCGCTGCGGCTGCCGGCTTCCGCCAGGGCCGAAGACGGGCGGACGCTTCACCCGGCGCTAGCCGAGGCATGGCGATCATCGCGCTCGGAAAACTGAGGTCGAGGCGGAACAACTCATCGCCGCCTCGGCTCGCGCCGCCGCGCCCTCTGGATCGGACTGCAGGAATGTCACGATGACGGAGCCCATCGAGGGAACGCGCATCGTCTTCAGCATGGAAGCCAAGCCCATGCGCGCGATCAGCTGGCTCTTTCTGGCGATCGGGACGTTTTTCGTCTTTTCTGGAACGCAGATGGGATGGGTGGCGCTGAGCCAAGCGAGTGCCCCCGGATCTGAGACGACATTCTTGCTGGGGTTTGCGGCGATCGTTCTTGCGGCAGGCCTGGTGCAGCCGGCGGGCAACGACAACGGCGATCTCGAAGAGGAAGGCCACAACGTCACCTGGCAACAGGTGCGGAACATCGAGCCGCCGATCGCAGACGAGGACAGCTTCGCCGTCGATGTCGGCTGGCGCCAGCCGCTGCGCCTGCCGACCTCGGCGAGGTCGGAGGATGGCCGCACCTTTTCCCCGGCCCTCCTCAAGCGTGGCAGGCCTGGCGCGATTCTGCCGAACTGAGAGACGGGCCTGGGCCTGCTTAAATGAAGCCGACCGGGGCGCCGAGCCGCGTGGGTGGCCATTTGAGATCGAACAGCAGGAACATGGCCGTCTGGACGGCATTCGGGAAATCCCCGACCGACCCGCCGGCCGCCGGGCAAGGCAACTCGCCGATGGCGGGATCGTCGAGCGAGCGCAGCAGGGCAAGGCAGGCGAGGACGAGCGTATGAGCCGGCAGGGCCACGCCGAGCTCGTAAAGCAGAGTCGCATCGGCGCGCTCGCGCGCCCGATCGACCAGCTCGCGCAGCATCGGTTGCGGCGTCCAGACCTGATCCACAAGACCCCGTCGCAACGCCTGATCGCTCCAGTCGAGCTGAGGGGCCAGGGCCAACAGCAGCGAACCGAGAGATGGGCCCGGCTCTGCGATGTCCCTCGGCCCGGCGAAATCCGCCCAGCTCAGGCCGAGCATGGGGAACAGCCGCCCCGGCAATCCGGAGACGCCGGCCCCCTGCCAGGCATCTGGAATCCGCCCAAAGGCGACCATATGCAGCGCGCCGAGGAGAAGCTGCGAGGGGCTGCAGCGAAATTCGTCGCAAACCTCGCGAAATCGTTGGGAATGTTTCGCACGCTCACAGAGCGCCACAACCGAAGCCGGCGCCTCGGGCCAATCCTCGCCGCGCAGCACTCCTTGCAAGTCTGGCGATCGCCAATCGAGAGAAGAGGCGAGCGCTACGATGTCCGGCCCGAGGGGTGGATCGTATGGCTCCGGTGGGTAAAGGTCCGGCACCGGCATGCCCGTCGGCCTCGGGTGCCTCAGATCCTCGACGATGGCATGAAACCGGTCGAGCCAGTCGTTCCAAACGCTCATCACCGCCTCCTTGAACGGCTATCTTGCCGTGCCTGTGCCGACCCGGGCAATTGATGCCGATTGCATCGCATTGCGATCGGCATCCTGCCCTGCGCGATCGATCATGACCCTGTGCGCTATGGCCTTCGGATCGGCTCCGGCTGCTGTGAGTGGACGGCGCTCTGTTCTCTGATTGCCGTCGGGCCTCGCTCGGACCCGGGATCAATGATCGTGACGCTGACGCAGACCAACAGGAAGACCAGGATGATATTGGCGCCGCCGATCACCGATGCGAACCGCCTCGCACCCCGCGCCCGAACAATGCCGATTGCCGCAACGCCACAAAGAAGCGCCATGGACGTGAGCTGGCCGGTTATCATCCATGCGCGGATTTCCGTGCCGACCGCATGATGGTCGATCACGAAAGGACCCGAGAGGATCATAAGACCCCAGGGTATGATCATGAACGACAGTGCGCGCAAACGACGGCGGACTTCGGACGCCCTCGGAAAGGAGCGGACGACGAGCACAGCAATCACAACGGATACCGATACGACCAACGCGAGAAACAGGACTAAATTGAGCATCGGAAGCGGTCTCCTTCCTCCTCAGCGCGCCCGCCGTCCCCGGTTTCGCGAAAGAATCTAGTGCATCGAAAGGTGGTGCGGAATTGCTCGGAATTGCACCGAAATCCAGTCGCCGCGCCGCTGTCACGACGGATCTGTTGCTCAAGCAGATTCACTCCAACGGGCTCGTCGAGCACGAAGGCGCGCCCAGCGGCTGCGTGAGCCCTGCCGCCAGGCGCCTCTTCAAAGGTCGGTCTGTTCAGAGAGAAGCAAGGCGTCGTCGACCTCGATGCCGAGGTATCTGACCGTGCTCTCCAACTTCGAATGGCCGAGCAGGAGCTGGCATGCTCGCAAGTTGCCGGTCCGCTTATAGATCAGCGCGACTTTGGTCCGTCTCAGGCTATGGGTCCCATACAGAGCGGGGTCGAGCCCGATCAGCGAAACCCAGTCGTCGAGCAGGCGCCCATATTGGCGGGTGGTGACGTGATCGCCTTTATGGCTCCGGCTAGGAAAGAGCCAGTCAGCATCGCCGGATGTTCGACGCCTGAGCCAAGCGGTCAAGGCCTCCCGCGTCGGGTCGGTCAGCTCGAAGGGCACTGGCCGACCTGTCTTCTGCTGGATGATCGAGGTCCGCAGTCTGACCGTGCCGCCCAGCACGACATCGCTGATCCGCAAGCGAACGAGATCGCAGCCTCGCAACTTGCTGTCGATCGCCAGATTGAACATGGCGAGGTCTCGTACGCGCTGATCATGCTGCAGTCGCGTTCGGATCGCCCAAATATGACGAGGTTTCAGCGGCGGCTTGGGCCCGATAAGGCGACCCGTGTTCCAGGCGGGACGCTCGTCACGTTGCTGATGTTCGATCGGCATAGCGTGTCCTCCTTTGGAGGCCGCATCCGGATTGATATTATCACGAATGATGTTGAGCTGCGCTGCGCCACAGGACTAAGCCGCTCTCGCGGCAGGGCGCTGCAGCGTAGTCAGCAGCGAGATTTCGCCATGTGAGGTGCTGCATCCGAGGATTTGGGGGTCGTTTCCCCTGATCCCTGGAGGTCTCCATGATCGATGCCGTCACCGTCAGTCCGCTGCGCCAGCGGATGATCGAGGACATGACGATCCGCCAGTTCGGCGAGCACACGCAGCGCGATTATGTCCGGCAGGTCCGTGAGTTCACGGCCTTTCTGGGCCTGCCGCCAGATCGGGCCGAGCCGGAGGATCTGCGGCGCTATCAACTCCACCTGGCTTCGCTCGGCGCGAGCTATTCGCGGATGAACCAGGCCTGCACGGCGCTGCGGTTCTTCTTTCACGTCACGCTGGGCCGGACCGGCTTCGGAGACCGCATGGCGCGGATCCCGACGCCGGAGCGGCTGCCGGTGGTGCTGGGGACCGAGGAGGTCGCGCTGCTCCTGGCACATGCGCGGAGCCTGAAGGACCGGGCGGCGCTCAGCATCGCCTATGGCTGCGGCCTGCGGGTCTCGGAGATCGCCAACCTCAAGGTCGCGGACATCGACAGCGCCCGCATGCTGATCCGCGTCGAGCAGGGCAAGGGCCGCAAGGACCGCTATGTCATGCTCGCGCCCGACCTGCTCGACCTCCTGCGGCAATGGTGGCGGGTGAAGCGCCCGCGTGGCTGGCTCTTCCCCGGCCAGCAGCCGGGCCAGCCGATCACGACCCGCCAGCTCAACCGGGCCTGCCATGCCGCGGCCGTTGCGGCCAGGCTCGACAAGCGCGTGTCGATGCACACGCTGCGGCACAGCTTCGCCACCCATCTGCTGGAGCGCAAGACCGATATCCGCGTCATCCAGGTCCTGCTCGGCCACAGGAAGCTCGACACCACCGCCGTCTACACCCGCGTCGCGCTGAAGACCCTGCGCGAGGTGACGAGCCCTCTCGCCCTGCTGGCGCCGCCACCACCGCCATAGCGGTCCCGCGCCGATCATGGCGCGGCCTTCGCTGGAGGTCGCGGACATCCTGAACCGGCATGGCGACGCCTTCCTCGCGCGCCATCGGCTCAGCCGCGGCCAGCTCAAGGTGATCGGTGCGATCCGGGCCTGCCGGACGGCGGCGCTCGGCGGCCATGTCATGCGCTGCAGCGACTGCGATCACGCGACGATCGCCTACAACTCCTGCCGCAATCGGCACTGCCCGCGCTGCCAGAGCGCGGCGGCGAAGGACTGGCTGGCGGACCGGCAGGCCGATCTCCTGCCCGTGCCCTACTACCATCTCGTCTTCTCCCTGCCGGCGCCGATCGCCGCCATCGCCTTCCAGAACAAGGCCGAGCTCTACGGCCTGTTGTTCAGGGCAGCGGCCGCGACGCTCGCCACGATCGCCATCGACCCGAAGCATCTCGGCGCCCGCATCGGCTTCACCTCGGTGCTGCACACATGGGGATCGGCGATGACCCATCATCCCCATCTCCACATCATCGCGCCCGGCGGCGGCCTGTCGCCCGACGGCGCGCGCTGGATCTCGTGCCGGCCCGGCTTCTTCCTGCCCGTTCGCGTGCTCTCGCGGCTGTTCCGACGGCTCTTCCTCGAAGGACTCGCTGCCCTGCACGCGGGTGGGCGGCTCGCCTTCCATGGCGATCTTCCCCATCTGGTCGAAGCGGATGCCTTCGCCGCTCTGCTGGCGCCGCTGCGCCGGGCCGACTGGGTCGTCTATGCCAAGCGGCCCTTCGGTGGACCTGACGCCGTGCTGGCCTATCTCGCTCGCTACACCCACCGCGTCGCCATCGCCAACAGCCGCCTCGTCGCCATGGATCGGCACGGAGTCACGTTCCGCTGGAAGGATTATCGGGCGCGCTCATCCGGCAAGGCCTGGCGCAAGACCATGACGCTGACGGCCACCGAGTTCATCCGCCGCTTCCTGCTCCACGTCCTGCCCGACGGCTTCCACCGCATCCGCCACTACGGGCTGCTCACCTCCAGCCGGCGCGCCGAGACCATCGCCCGCATCAGGCAGATCATCGCGGCGCCGATCCCAGTGGCAGCGCCCCAGGAACACGACGCAAATGGTTGTACCGAGGCGGACGAGCCACGGGATGACCATCGTCCACCATGCCCCTGCTGCGGTGGCCGCATGATCCTCGTCGAGCGCTTCGCGCCGGGCACAGCGCCGCGCACCATCGTCGCCGTCAGGATAGACACATCATGACGGCGCCGCAGCGACACCCTGAGAAACAACGACCGGTCTCGGCCAGAGAGCGGGCGATCCCGTTCGGCTCGATGGCGGAAATGCACCCTGCGGCGATCCCGGATCCCTCCCAGATGCAGCAAACCCGGGGCTTCCGGGCATCTCGGTCGGAGCATCGCGCCGCCGTCACGCGCCTCGCACCTTCCCGCAGACCACGCCGCGCGGCGAAATCCCCATAGCGCACGGCCCCGGGCCGCGGCTTCCTCCACTGGAGGCTTTCGGACGCCGGCCCTCAGCCCGGTCCGACCCCGCTCGCATGGGCCGGCATCCGAAACCCTTCACAAGAGCAGAACTTCGACGCCTGCCCGGAAGCCGACGTTCGAAATGAGGGGATTGGCTTCGCTACCGGTCGAAAGCTTGCGGTAGCGATAGTGTGCGATCGAGCACAGCGCCGGCCGCCGCCTGGAATGCCACCAAAAGCGACCTGTACGACTACGCTATGGGAAATGAACCTATCGCAGCTTGAAACCGCGATCGGTAGGCCCGCTGCAGAAACTGCGCTGAGCTCTCGCCATGATGGGTTGTTTACAAATTTGGATATTCAGTTGACATATGGCGTTCATTGCACAACAATGGCGCCATGCAAGTTGACAAATCACTCATCACAGCCCTCATCGACGCCGCGATGTCCGCGGACTATACCGGCGTGCGCCGAATCGGCACCAATATTGCCAAGCTGATGGCCGAACAGAAGGATCTTGAGGGGGCCAAGGCCCTGCAGGCCCTTCTCCGCAAACGCGGCGTGCCGCTTCAGGCCTCAGGGTATGCCGAGGCCCTCCCGCGTGACGCCGGGTCCCGCTTGCCGCTCATTGAAGAAGGCCAGTGGCCAACCACCCCGGTGATGTTGTCTGGCGAAGCCGGACAGACGGTCTCGCAACTGGTCGAAGATGCGAAAAACATTCACCTGCTGACCGAAAAGGGGGTGTCCTCGCAGCTCAGCATGCTGCTGTACGGACCTCCTGGCACCGGCAAGACACTTCTCGCAAGCTCGATAGCAGCCATGCTGCAGCGACCGTTTTATTTGGCGCGGCTGGACTCCTTGATTTCGTCGCGCTTGGGCGAAACGGCGAAGAACATCCGCGGCATATTCGAGTTCGTCCCAGCCCGAAATGCGGTGCTGTTCCTGGACGAAATGGATGCCATTGCCAAGCTGCGTGACGACCGGCATGAGCTCGGTGAGCTCAAGCGCGTCGTGAACACCGTCCTGCAGGGATTGGACTCGCTCCCCAACGACGTCGTTACGATCGGAGCCACTAACCATCCGCACCTGCTGGATCCGGCTATTTGGCGCCGCTTCCCATATAAGGTCGAACTTGGACTGCCGAGCGAGGATGTGCGGGGCAGCCTATGGCTGCATTTCCTTTATCAGGATGACGAGACCAAGCTGAATGATGCACATCTTCTGGCAAGGGCATCGGATGGGCTAAGCGGCGCCGACATCGAGAACATCGCGCTCGCGGTTCGCCGGCGCGCCGTTCTCGGCCATCAGGAGCCAAGCCTCGCGCAGATCTTGCTGGCAGTGCAGTCCTCACGCGCCGGCAGCCCGCAGTTGCTCAAAAACCGCGAGCTCGACACGGCCGAGAAGAAGAGCCTGAGCCTCTTTCTGCATGACCAAGGCCGCGTTCGCCCGGGCGACATTGCCGAGATCGTCGGCGTGAGCCGGCAGATGGTCTATCGCTACCTGAAGGAGGCGGGACATGGCTGATCCTCGTAACCCGCTTCTGAATCCGGTCCTGCGCTTCACAAAGGACCCCAAACCCGAGGGGATCACCGGCGGTGGCAAAAACGCCTTTGGCATTAAGGCCGATCGCCTTGATAGGCAGCGCCGCGCGCTCGGATTGCAACTGCGAACGCTAGCAGCGCAGTCAGCTGCTCGGCCAAAATTCAATGGCAGGGTGGTTCTCTATGCCGCCATGTTCGACGACTCCCTGGCTCCCACTTGGACGCCGAACGACCTGTTTCAGGCGACGCGCGACGCTCGTCTGATCGCGCCCTACCGCACGGGTTATCTGGTCGAGGCCCGCGCCGACCAGCTCACTGATCTCGGCCGCCTGGTCGAGCGTACTGACGTGGCCAAGGAGCAGGTCGATATTTCCCGCGTCGAATCCGTCCGCTTCTTTAGTGAGGACGATACGGCCGGCAGCTGCAACCTGGCCGAGATCTGGGACGCTGCCCCAAAAGCCGGCGCCGGCAGGGCATTTGTCGTCTGGCTTATGCCGCTGCGGGGCCGCGACGCGGCGGAAAGCCTGATCCAATCATTTTCTGCTTTGCGGGATGGGGTGATCATCCCGCCGGCGCCGCTGCTGGCCGGGCTCACGACCGACATGCCAGGCGATGCGCCTGCGCTCATGCGGCGCAGCCTGCAGGCTGTTGCGTCAACCGGCGATCGGATTAACCTGGCGGTACGCGAGTATCGCGCCCATCGCCGCGCCCGGACTACGGTTATTGTGCCCAGCCAGGCTGCGCTCGAGCAGCTGGTAGCTTCAGGCACCGTTTACCGCATCGAGCCGGTCCAGCCGCTGACATCGACGTCTCCGGGCGAGGGGCGTGAGCCTGACCGGCCACTTCCGGCAAACCTTTCCTCTCTCCCGATCGTTGGAGTGGTCGACGGGGGCCTCACTGCCGCTTCATATCGTCCGGCTGAAGCCTGGCGCGCGCCGCCCCTGATCCGCACGGTCGATGCCGACACACTGCACGGAAACCGAGTGACGTCGCTGATCGTCCAGGGCCACGACTGGAACAACAACCTCACGCTCCCGCCGCTCTACTGCCAGGTCGGCACCGTTCAAGCGGTCGCCAAGGATAGCGTGCGCTCGTTCGTCGACCCTCAGGACTTCATCGCTTACCTCGATGGCGTCATGACCGCGAACCCGGGCACCAAGGTCTGGAACTTCTCGCTCAATCAGCGGCAACCGTGCCAGCTCGACCTGGTCAGCCCGTTGGGCCATGACATTGCTGTTCTGGCCCGCAAGCACGGCGTTCTGCCGGTTGTCTCGATCGGCAACAAGCCAGGAGATCTCCTGCAGCCTCCTGCGGACTGCGAAGCTGCGCTAACCGTCGGCGGCCGCCTTCACAGCGCCAACGGTTCGCCGGGGAGCGAATGCCCGGTCAGCCTCAGCGGTCCTGGTCCCGCCAGCATGCTCAAGCCTGACCTCTCGCACTTCTCACATGTGCGGGCGATCGGTGGCACCGTTATCGCGGGCTCGAGCTTCTCGACGGCGCTCACCTCCGCGGTTGCGGCGCATACCATGCACCGTGTGCGAGATGCCTCTCCGGACTTTGTCAAAGCCTTGTTGCTGCACAATGCCGATGGCGATGGGCACAACCATACCCTTGGCTTCGGAACGCCGGCCGTCAGCTCCTTGCCCTGGGAGTGCCGAAACGGCGTGGTCACGCTGCAATGGAAGGCCTCGCTGCGCCCGGGCGCTGCCTACTATTGGGAGCTGCCCATTCCTCGGTCCATGCGTGAATCGGGCAAGCTGAAGGGTTTTGGCACCCTCACCGCGGTTTTGAACCCGCACCCGATGGTCAGCGACATCGCAGGGCCGAACTATTTCAGCGTGCGCCTCGCAACCGCTGTGCAGCGTCAGCGTGGCCTAACGCCGAAGGGCATGCCGAAATTTCATAACCTCCTTGGGTCGCTCGAAACCGACAAGATCACGGAAGCGGATGCTCGGACCTTCGATCACAAGTGGAGCCCGATCCGACACCACCATAACGCCTTTCAGAGCCTGAGCTTCGATGGCGATGCCCTGCGCGTCTATGCCCGGGTCTACGCGCGAGATCTCTATCTCTACGGGATGTCGGCCGCCGACGAGGTTCCCGAGATGGAAACGGAATTTGTCCTGTCGCTTGGCACCGGGGACGAAGACGACGACGTCTACAATGAGCTGCGCGATCAGCTCGGGGCCTTCGTCGAGAGTGCCGTCATCGAAACTGACATCGACGTCGACAACGAAGGAGGATGAACATGAGCAAAGATACTGATCGCACCGTCTTCCGCCGGGCATCCGACAACAAGTGGGTCGATAAGCGCAACGACGCCTCCAAGGGTTTCGTGTTCGACACCCAGAAAGAGGCAATTGCTTCAGGCAAGGAGAAGCTGACCAACGCCGGCGGCGGCGAGCTGACCGTCAAGGGCCGCGACGGCTTGATCCGGAGCAAGGATACCCTTGGCGGCGGCAACGACCCGAACCCGCCGCGCGATCGGGAACACTGAACCCGGGGTGCCCGAACTGAATCGTTGCTGCGCGCTTGCGGAGTGAAGGCCGGGCACCCAGATCTAAGACGGAATTCACGGTCCAGTCGTGCGTGGTGGTTGCCAGAGCACTGGAAACGTTAAGCTACGAAAACCACCATGTCGGCCTTTGCGCGACTACGACTGCCCCAGGGGCTGCGCGCAAAACGTGGGAGGATGCATGCGTGCATTGTTCACCTACGAAGCCGGCAAGACGGGGGGCGAGTTCGTGCGCCTGCGTCTCGAGTTCAGCCTTCGCGGCTGTTTCTCGTGGCTTCGGGCGGCTCTAGGCTTCTAGTCGAAGAGCCCCCCGCCTTCATGGGCGGGGGGTTCTTTTTTGCCTAGCCTTGGATCCAGAGGGCTTGCTGTCGTTCCATGATCGATCAGGACCACATCCCTATGCTCGTATATCCATGGCAGATCCCTACGTAGAGATGCCGCATCTTCGAGGGTTTTATCTAAATGCTGAGCGCGGGTGGCGCTCGGGTAGCGCCACTTTCGGACATTGGGTCGTTGCCGGGAACCGGACCTTGGGCAAGCGCTGGCATCGCCGATATCGATATCGAAGCGGTGCTCGGAATAGTTGCGTAGAATTCTGCTCCGCGCGAAGATGGCCGGGGGGCATAAATTAGAATGGTGGCTTGGCGAGAGGGGGGACGCGCAATTCTTGCGCACGCAAGGCGGGCTGCAAAGGAGGTCGAAGCTCCCGGCGGCGCTGAGATGGCACGTGTACGTCTCGCCCGAGACCTTCTCCATATCCATGACGGCAACACCCAGTTTGGAAGCTTCGCTCGCGCGCTTTCCACCCTGAGCGTCGACGAGCGCCACTATTGGGTCGGCGTCTTCTACACCCTGTTACTCTCGGCCGAGGTGCGGCGCGACCAGGCCGCCTATTTCACCCCGCCCTATCTGGCAAACGCTGTGCTTGACCTGGCCGTCGAGTACGGGTTCGACCTCAAGGAAGGATCCGTGCTTGATCCCGCCGCAGGCGGCGCCGCGTTCCTTTCTACCATCGCCGCGCGAATGACGGCTGTCGGTGCGAAGCCGGATCAGGTCGCAAGCCGCCTCCATGGCGTGGACATCGATCCCGGTCTGGCGCGGATCTCCTGCGGCCTGATCGCCGACCGACTGGGGCTTGGCGGGGTCTCCACCATCGACATGCAGGTCTGCGATGCGCTCCGCCGCCATTGGAAGCCCGAGTTTGACCTAGTCGTTGCCAATCCGCCCTACGGGCGTGTCACGCCGGCAGTGTTGGCGGGCGACCACTGGAAGAAGGTCGCTCACAGCGGCAACATCAACAAATACGCCGTCTTCGTCGAGCTCTGCTTGCGAGCCGCCAAGCCGGGGGCATTAGTCGCCCTGGTCATTCCATCGAGCTTCCGGACCGGGCCGCTCTACACCAAGCTTCGCGGTTACCTGCTGGAGCAAGCCCAGGTGCTATGCGTCGGGGATGTCGGTCCGCGCGACGAGGTCTTCGCCGACGTGGCCCAGGACGTCAGCGTCCTCCTACTACGCAAGACCAGCGCGGCGAAACGCGCGGACACCCGCTTCTGCATGATCGACGCGACCGCCGGGGTGACGGACATCGGTGCCTACCCCCTGCCGCGGGACCAGGAGGAGCCCTGGCCGTGCCCGACCCTAAACGCCATGCCACGCGGCGGTGCCACGCTCGCGGATTACGGGGTCAGCGCCAAGGCCGGCTACTTCGTCTGGAACCGAGAGGGTGATCGCCTACGCAAGGTCGAAGAGGCAGACGCCTATCCGCTGATCTGGGCGAAGAACGTCAAGCCGGGTCAACTCTGCCGGCCTGCGGGCAAGGATGGCAAGGCCGCCGACTTCGTCACCTTTGAGGAAATGTCGCCCTCGATTGTCCGCCAGCCTGCGGCCGTGCTGCAGCGGACCACCAACAACAAGCAACCCCGTCGCCTTGTGGCGGCTGTCGTCGATCCCGCAGTCTATGCACGCTGGGGCGGCTTTGTGACGGAGAACCACACCATCGTCCTGATGGGGGATTCCGCGGCCGACGTCGCCCAGGTGTGCCAGCTCCTCAACACCGCGGCGGCGGATGCGCGCTACCGCGCGCTGTCGGGAACGGCCGCGGTTTCGGTGCAGTTGTTGCGAACCCTCGACTTACCCAAACCCGAGTGCTTGGCGGCGGCGACCAAGATCCACGCCGACCCCGAAAACGCTGCTCTCGCGGCCTATGAAGCCTCCGCCCTTCTGCACGCGGGCCGCCATGTCGCGTGATTGGGATAGTCGCGGTCGCGGGCCGAAGGCGGGGTTTCAGGCGCGTTTCGATCAACGCCAGTCGGCGGCGGGCCAGAGAGGCCAGCTTGCCCGGCAAATGGCGGACTCGCTTGCCAAGCGTGTTGCGGCCGCAACGCCACCGCCGCGTCCGCAACGACCGGCCGCCGCCTACGCCCAAGCGCTCGGGGCGCTTCCGCTACATCAAGTCGGCAGCCAGCGGCCGCTCGGTGTCTCGCCGGCCTACCGCAAGCTCGTGGAGATCATCGCCAGGTCAGCCAGCGAAGGCGGACGGCGGACGGCGCTGTTTTGGCCGGCCTCGGAAATCTCGCTAGCCGCCGGCGCAGTCCTGACGTGCCTCGCCGATTGCCTCTCCGCCACGCCTATCCAGGTGATGTTTGACGGCGAACCGGTTTCGGCGCTGTCGACGCCGATCGGCTTGCGCACGCTGTTGTTCCCGGCCGCCAGCACGGCGCATCGCCCACTCAAGGACGTTTACGCGGACAAGGAGACGATCAGCCGGTGCCATACCCGGCACCATGCCCGGGCGATACGCCAACCAGCTGAGGCGGGCTTCGCCGACTACCACCAGGCGCTGTCGCGGGTGAAAACCCTAACCGGGAGGGCGCGGGACGGAAAGGTCTACGACGAGTTTTGCCATCCCAACCTCGACGAGCTCGTGGCTAGTGGCCCACTGGACGGCCCGATGCCCGACCACGGTCATCTGCTTTGGCATGCGCGCGCCAAAACCGATCTGCGCGTGCAGAGCCGCACGGGCTTGGCGGACGATCCGGCGGCGGCGCCGTTCTTCTCGTTTTCGCTTCGCGCCGCTGATATAGCGAACGCGAAGATCAACGCCGCGACCTTGGCGATCGACATCCTGTTGATCGACCTGACCCGCAGAGGCCGAGCTCGCCTGGGGCTGATCTGGCGCGATAGGGTCCGCGAGCTCGTCGCGAAGGTCGAGGCCGCGCATCGCGGGATTGGCGTTGTGGCCCTCACCGACGATCCCTGGACGTTCGATGCCGTCCGGTTCGACGCTCTGGCGACGGAGACCCGAGTGCGCGGGAAGGTCGAGCGGAAGGCCTGCCCTTCGGAAGTGGTGTTTGCCACCGACAGCGCCGTGGCGACCCCTGTGGAAGGAACCGCGGTCGAATGGCGAGGCTGCGAGCGCGTCTCGGTTGAAGGCTTCGGCGGCGAACTCGTCGCCGAACTGGCGCAGCTTCGCGCCCTAGTCACGGCCGCCAACGAGGCGGGCGACGCCCGGGGTGCCGAGACCGTGCGCCGATTGATGGGACGGCTGCGCAGTGCGGCGTCCCTGCCGGCCTCGCTTGGCGCCTTGAGCGCCTTCGTCACCTCCGAGATGGGCCGGGCCGTCGCCGCCGAGCAGGTCGCGGCCTACGAGATTAATGGGCTGATCTCGGATCTAACCGAAGTCGGCTCGGTCCTCTCCCAAGTCGCCTATGACGCCCTGACTACGTCGATCGCAAAGGCCCGGGCGCTACGCGAGGCCGTAGTCAGGGCCACGCCGATGTCCGGCCTTCTCGAAAAGGCCGTGCAGCGCTTTCTCGGCTCCAGCTCCAAGTGCCTGTTCGTCTTTCAAAGCGACCTGATCGCCGAGCTCGCCTATGAAGACCTGGTTGCGCGGATGCCCGACCTCGAAGGTCGGATCGACAACGGCATGATCCACTTTACGGACGTGCAGGGTGCCGCCGACATCGCCAGCCTGCCGGACGGCGAGCGCAACCAGTTTTACCGGTTGATCCTGGTGGGGCCGACGCGCGCCCAATTGCTGGGTTGGATGGCCAAGCCGTGGCTCCCCAAAGAGCTGCTGATTCTGCTCGATCTCGACACGATGCGAGCGACCAGCCGCGATGCGCTTCGGTTGTCGCAATATCCCGAGTTCGCGCTGCTGAAGCGCCGCTTGGCCCTGCTGGCCCAGAAGACCGCCGAGACGGCCGGACGCCTTGGCGGGGCTACGATCAACCTCGACGCCCTTGAGGCGCCGCTTCCCGACGTCGAACTCCCGGTGGGAACCGTGGTCGATATGGCCGGCCCTTCGCGGACGCCGCGCGACCTGATCGAGTTCACCCTGTCGAACGCGCTGAAGGTGATCGCCCGGCCGCGCACGCGTCTCGTCTCTAGACTGCCAAGCCAAGCGCTCGTCAGCTACGGGGAAATCGAGGCGTCGAAGGTCGGCGAAGGCGACGAGATATGCGTCATGGGCCAGGCCTTCATCGAAAAGATGCGGCCGCTGCTGAACATCTCCGCCGTCGCCGCCGAGGAAATCCGCAGCTACCACGACGTCGTCCGCGAGAGATTTCACGACATCCCGGGCCCATCGGTCTCGGCGCGCCTGCGGATTGTTTCCGAGCGCATGGGCGAACCGCGCGTCGATCCCGCTAAGATGCGGTACTGGATCACCCTCGACGACGAGGCGGACAAGGCCCTGCACGAAGTCGTGCCGCACGCGGCGCGTGAACGCGATACCTTCTTGCGGTTCATGAAAGCCCTGGGTGTCTCGGACGGGACGGCGCGCCGCTTCTGGGCTTGGGCGGTCATTGAGCAGCGCTCCGTCCGCCAGCGTGTCGGCTCAGTGCTCTACGACGCCTACCGCAGCATCCTGGTGGACCCGCATGGGGCCGACGCCTCCCAGCTCGACCGCCTGTCCGGCGTCAAGGCTGTCCGCTCTGCTGCCGAGCAGTTTGTCGCCACCGTCACCGGCCGCCGGGAGTTCAGAGGATGAGCAACGGCTACTCGGCCACCCAGCTGCGCGGCATCGGCGAGGAGGTCAAGGAGGCCGTCTGCGACGGCCTGGTCAATCTCATCGTCGACCGGGTGTCGGGCGCCGATGAGCACGGACGAGTGATCTTCGGCCGGTCGCCTCGTCGCGCAATTTTCTCCGGGCAGCTCCTGCCGCGCTTCGACGACAATGGCCAGGAAGACGAAACCTCGGATATTCGCATCGCCGCCATCGGCCTCGACTTCACGACGCGATCCGGCATCGGTGGGGATCTAACGATCCAACCCTCCGCTGCGGTTTACATTCGAGCCCTGCCTACCTGGGATGAGCTGCAGAACCCTCGCAACGGCCTAGAGATTGATTTTCGGCTCAACACGGCGACGCAAACGGCGATCGATCTGGCGATCCGCACGCGCCGCCAGCAGCTCTTCCTCGAGCAGGGGCTCGACCGCCCGCGCTGGCGGGATCTGACCGAGACCGCTCGGTCCGAGGTGAGGCGCCGGCGCTCCGATATCCAGGAACAGGTGCGTATCGAAGCCTACCGCGCGCAGAGTATCGAGCTCGTGCGCGGCGACATGGACGACTCCGCCGTCGAGGAGTCGCCGCCCGAACCCGGGCCGGCCGGCCCTGATCCGGCGCAACCGCTCGAAGCCGAACCGCGCCCTCGGATCGCGACCTTGCTTCGGCAAGGCCGCCGCATCCCCTATGGACTCATCGACCCGGCTCAGCTGCCGGGCAAATGGGTGCGCCTTCCTTTGACGCTGCCGGCGGGGAACCTGCGACTGGAGGCTGACGCTGACGCAATTGCCGTCGCGATCGCCGCCTACCGCGACCAGCTGCGCCTCGCCGCCGCCGCCAGCGTCGCCGATTGGCTGGCCTCGGAAGAAGGCCGGCTCACGGCTTGGCGCAATGTCGTCATCCGTCCTGCCGACGCACAGGACGAGGCGGCCTACAACACCTTCCTGACGGCGGCCCAGGCGATCCCGGTCAATGCAGCGGACGTGGTGCCGGATCTCTCTCGGCTCACCGTCACGGTCGAGCGACAACAAGACTTCGTCGATCCAACGGTCCAGTCTTACAGGTTGACCTTCGATAACCAGGCGCCGGATGTCCCGTTGCGCCAGGCGCTGATGCGCTGCCACGCCCTGTTCGGCTGCGCGCTGCGGGTGGAATTGCCCAGCGCGGCGCACCTTCCACTCCGCCTGGATCGCGTGGAGCCGTCGTACCGGTTCCGTCATTTCCTTGAGTATCCGGCGATCGGTCTGAACTGCGGCGTCGATGCCGAGGTCGGCCGCGAGACCGTCAGCCTCAAAACCACCTGGGCACCTCGCTTCGTCCAGCCGCGGATCATTCCGCGCAGCGCCGATGTCCCGACCCAATTTGGGCGCCTAGCGGATCGGACCCTCCGCGTTGGCGATCTCCACGCCTTGCCGGCTGCTTACACTGCCTGGGTTCGCGACCATGTTAGCAGCCTGCGCGACCAGGTTCGTGATGGACTGTCGCCCGAGGACGCCGGTATCGAAACGGCGCGTCTCGCTGTCGATGAGGCCGGCCAGTCGGATGAGGCTGGTTTCATCCGACGGGGCGTCGACCTGCTGATCGAGGCCCAGGCCGCTTCCGAGCAACTGGCGGCGGCCCCAGAAGGGCCGAACGCCGCCGGTTTGCGGCGGCGGGCGGCGCCCTATGAGGCTTGGCTCTTGATGAACCGCTCGTTCTTCGAGCGCGATGGTGCCGACGGCGGCCGAGGATGGCGCCTGTTTCAGCTGGCGTTCGTCCTAGCCCATATCCCGACGTTGGCGTCGCGGATGCCGGAGTACCGAACCTACTACAACGCCCGCCTGGACGAGGACACGGTCAGCCTCCTCTACTTCCCCACCGGCGGCGGCAAGTCGGAGGCCTTCTACGGGACGCTCCTGTTCGGGCTCTTCCTGGACCGCCTGCGCGGCAAGGATCGCGGCGTCAGCGTCCTGATCCGCTATCCACTGCGGCTCCTGACCTTGCAGCAGGCGCAGCGCCTCCTCCGCCTTCTGATCAACGCCGAACTGATCCGGCGACGGGAAGGGATCGGAAGCTGGCCCTTCGAGATCGGCTTCTGGGTTGGTGCGTCGAACACTCCCAATCGGTATGCGGCGGTCAGTGCCGACGTCCCGCTCGCCGGCGACGCCGACTTTGCAGACGATGCGCGGCTGGAGGACGGCGCGGACGAGTCCCCCGCCATACGGGATCGCGGACGACGCTATCGCGAGCTTCGGACGGCCTATGACAAGGTGCCGACCTGCCCAGGTTGCGGCTCGCAGACGGGCCTTCGTCGGTACGAGGTCGAGGGACCTACGGCCAAACGCCTTGCGATCCTCTGTTTCGACCGCCGTTGCCGCTGGAACCAGGCCCACGGTCAGCTGACGCCGCTCCCGTTCCTTTTGACGGATGACACGATCTACGCCCGCGCACCCTCAGTCCTGCTCGGTACCGTCGACAAGCTGGCGATGCTCGGCCAGGACACCAATACGGTGGCCAAGGTGGTCGGCATGTTCGGCCTCGCGCGATGGGTTGGGCCGACCGGCCACCTGGACACGCCGCGCCGGACCGATAACCTGCGGGACGGGCCGGGCGCTACCGGCTATGCGCCGGTATTTCCTGCCTATCGGAACGGCCAGAGGGTCTTCCATGACCCGTTCCCCGCCCTGATCATCCAGGACGAGGCGCACCTTCTGGAGGAAAGCCTCGGCACCTTCAGCGGTCTGTTCGACACCCTCCTCGAGCATGTGTTCCAAGAGATCGACGCCGCCGCGGGCGACGACCTGCAGCTTGCGCGGGCTTGGCGAGGCGATGATTGGGGCGCGGCCCGCATGCCTAAGGTGATCGCGGCAACCGCTACGATCTCCGACCCGGACCGGCAGATCGAAGTCCTCTATCAGCGGCGAGCGCTTCGATTCCCATATCCCGGTCCCGACATCTACCACTCCTTCTTCGCCGAGCCGGCGCCCGCGCCGGGCGGCAATCCCGACCGGCAGCAGCTGGCCGAGGCGCTTCCGTCCTGGGAGGCGCCTGAAGCAACATCGCCCTGGATGAGGCTCTACGTCTCGCTCATGACCAACGACGCGACCCACACGGTAACGTCGGTCCATGTGCTCGGCGTCTTCCACACCCTGATCAGCGAGCTTTGGGCTGACCTAGTCGTTGAAGAGACCCGCGCCAGAGCGGTCGCCCGCCTGCGAGCGGCCATCAGCCCAGGCCGGGCTGGAGATTGGCGTCGGGCCGCCATTGATCGCTGTGTCGCCGACGGTCGCGATGAGGATGTCCTCGCGGTAGTCGACCTTCACCGCATCGCGCTCGCCTATGTCACGAACAAGAAGGGCGGCGACCAGATCATGGACGCCCTCGACGCCGCAGTGCGTCTCGGACACCAGGCGGCCGGCGTGCCCATCGAGCACTTCGACAGCCGGCTGATCTCCGGCGGCGTCGACATGAAGGACATCCAGACCGTCATGGGCGACGCCGAGCGCAGTTTCGCCGGCCAAAGATACCCGCCGCTTGACAGCCTCGTCCGAAACATCGTCGCCACCTCCGCGATCAGCCATGGCGTCGACGTCGACCGCTTCAACAGCATGTTCTTCGCCGGCTTGCCGTCCGACGTCGCCGAGTACATCCAAGCGTCCAGCCGGGTCGGCCGGACCCACATCGGCTTCGTCATGCTGCTGCCCACGCCGCAGAGCCGCCGCGACCGCTACGTCGTCGAGACGCACGACATCTTCCATCGGTTCTTGGAGCGGATGATCGCGCCGCCGGCGGTGGAGCGCTGGGCAGAGAACGCCATCCGCCGCGTGTTCGCCTCCTACATCCAAGCCTGGGCGATCACCAAGGAAGGCGTCGAGTTCATCCGCACCGCCGACGCGATTAAGGAACGCGCACCGCAATTCGACTACGTGGGACGGCTCGGCGGCGACGCGCGCCGGGAACCCATTCGGTTCCCCGACGAGATCGGCAACTTCATCCTTAGAGCCGTTGGGTTCGAAGGGCGTGGTCGCGATCACGTCGGCCGGCCCGTCTACGACGAACCCTATCGCCGCCTCGTCGACCGGGCCTCGCAGGAGTTTTCTAACTCCATGAAGGCACAATCCACCGAGAGCCGGCTGCGCGACTACTGGGCCGACCAGACCGCGGTCTTCAAGAAGCCAATGACCTCGCTGCGCGACGTGGACGAGGCCGGCATGATCGTAGGCTCTGCTTACGACCCGGCCTCTAGGACCAACAACACGCGGGTGGAACCGGCCGCCCTCGCGCGGGTGATGCGCGCCATCCGCAGTCAGCGGGGTGCCGTGGCGGAAACCGACGCCGAGCTTGATGGAGAAAACGCGTGAGCCGCCCGCCCAATGGCCGTCCTCCGCAGCGGGACGGCGGCTGGCGCGATCGCCGCCCGGCCGCCATCCGCGGCGGCTTCGAACCGCCCGCCAATCCCGATCTGGAGCCGCCGAAGATGGTGCGCTCCCGGATCCAACTCGCGACCTCCTACGCCCCGGGCGTTCTGCTCACCTGGGAAGGCGGCAAGGGCATCTGTCGGTCCGTCCCGATCCGAAAGCCGGTGCAGGTGGACCGGACCACCGAGAACCAGATCTTCGACGGCGTCCGCGAGTTCGCCGAGAACTGGCAGTCCCGGGCCTTGTCCGTCCGGCCGGCCGGCGAAGTCGCCCCGGCCCTGGCTCTCGATTCCGATTTCTACAATGTCCGCACGGGCCAGGTGGAGATCGATCGCCAGCATTTCGAGACCACGGACCCCAGCGTGGTGGGCTATGTGCCCTATCCGCTGATGTTCCAGTGCGGGGTCTGCAGCCGCATCCGCGAGTTCGCGTCGGTCGAGGAACTCGACCGCCAGCCGCTGCCGCGCCGTTGCGGCGACCATGACGGCAGGTGGGCCCAGGTCGATGTCGTCTATGCCCATTGGTCCGGAAGCATCGAGCCTTTGAGCCCCAGCGGCTATCGTTTCGATCCCGCCGATTCCCGTGTGCATCGCATCGATGTCTGCACCTGCGGGGCCCGGAACTACTCGCTGCGCAACGGCGCGCCGGTCTTCTCGGAATGGCGGTTCGTCTGCAACGAGTGCGGCGTCGCCAAGGAGCTGAAGAAGCCCGACCACGACACCTACGAAATCCTCGAAGCTGATCGCCAAGCCGGCGGGCGGCAGTACGAATTCATTGAAGTGAACATGCTTCCGGTCTCGTACCGGGCGAACTCGGCCTTCTATCCTCAGCGCGGAAATTTCATCGAGTTCCGCAACGCCGACGTAGTCGACCTGCTGACCGAAGGTCGGCGGTTCGACCTCTCCCGCGCACTTGCGCGCATCTACGATGTCCCGTTCGCCGAGCCGAGCGACGCCGACATCGAGGCCGCGCTTCGCAACGCGGGGCGGACCACGGAATGGGAAGACTACCAGGATCTTGTCGACATGCTGCGGCGCGCCGAAGAGCGCGGGTCGGAAGAAGGAATTCTCCGCTGGCGCGGCGCTATCACCCAAGCCCGGGAGACTTGGTACGAAAGCGGCGTCGTCGAGCGCGGGCAGATCCAGAGCCCAGCCCTGGTTCGTGCGGCGCTGAACCGGGAGGGTTGGGCGCGCCGCTACGATCCTATCCGCCTGGCGCTACAGCACAGCGCCTTCGTCGAAGAGCACATCGCCGAACGGCTTCCGGTGTTCGAGGCCGTTGATGTCATGACGCCTGACGCACAGCTCTCCGATGTCGCAGGCGATCCCACCGCCCTAGCCCGCTATCGCGGCACGATCGGACCGCTCCTCGACACGATGGGCGTTCAGCGAATGGTCTTGATCCGCGGACTGCCGATCTGCGAGTTCAGCTTCGGCTACTCGCGGGTGTCGTCTGGCCCGATCTACCAGCGCGAGACACAGGGGCGCTCGGTGTCCATGCCCGTTCGTCTCAAGGCCTTCGATACCCTGCCGATTCAAGGTGCACGCAAGCACCCGATCTACGTCACACGACAACGCAACGAAGCGCTGTATTTCAGGCTGGACGAGGCCAAGGTCCGGCGCTGGCTTGAACTGAACCAGGTCCCCGATACGCCGCCCGCAGGGGTCCATATCGGTCAACTCCTGATTGAGACTTACCAGGACTTCGGGCCGTTCCTGGAAGACTACAAGGACCGCGAGCGGGGCGGCACGCCGAGATCGCTGGGCGCCTACGTCTATCTCCTGCTTCACAGCCTGGCCCACCAGTTGATGCACTCGCTGGCAGACCTGTCCGGCCTCGATGCAGACGGCCTAGGCGAACACCTCTTCCCGGCTGACCTCGCATTCGTTCTCTATCGCAAGGGGATGACGCCGGACCTGGGTAACATCTCCGCCATGTGGCGAAACCACGCCGAAGACTACCTGCGGCGCGCGATAGATCCTCGCCTTCTGCGTTGCGGCTCGGGTTCGCTGTGCGATGCGCGCGGCGGCGCCTGCCCAGCCTGCATCATGGTCAGCGAGACGACCTGCGTCGCCTCCAACCAACTCCTATCCCGCGCCGCCCTGCGTGGTGGACCGGCGCCGAACTGGGAGGCCGCGACGGCGCCGCCCATCGTCGGGTTCTTCGACCCGCGCGTGCGGACATGAGGGCGCGAGACCTCGTTTCGCCAAAGGGTACGACACGACTTGTCGTCACCTTGCCCGGCGAGCAGAGCCGCTTCGCAGATGCGTTGAAGCGCCATTCCGGCGCAGCCTTCACTACCCTCACCGACACCCACGACGCCTTTACCCACATTGCGCGTCGTGCGGTCGACCGCCTCGTCATTATGGTGCCCTTCATCGACAAGGCCGGCGCGGCGTGGGCGGTCGAGCTTTTCGAGTCTACGGCGGCGACAGAACGGTTCTTGATTCTCCGGGACACCTCCCAGTTGATGGGCTGCGGGCAACACGGATTCCATCTGAGAACCCTCACGACCGGGATTTTCGACTACAGTTTCTCCGAAGAAGGCGACGAGACCACGCTGGGCGAGACCTTCCATGCCAAAATCGTCCTGGCTGATGGTGTGAGCGCCTATGTGGGCTCTGCCAATCTCCTTCGTCGATCGCGGCACGCGAATCTGGAATGTGGCATGCTAGTAGACGGGCCAGGGGCTCTCGCCGTCAGCGTTCTGGTCGATAGTGTGCTTGCTGTCGCTCGACCAGCACAACCGTTAGGAACTTATCCAAGATCGGACCTTCCTAACGTCGGCTAAGGGGCGAACCCGCAATCATGGACGACGAGCACACTGAGCTGACCTGGTTTTCGATCGAAGATGCCTGCGGTCTGTCGGACCTCGCGTCGGTGGACTACGTGGACCTGTTTCGCTGCGCCGCGCGAGCATGACTTCAGACGCCGGCTTATTCGGATTCTGACCCTCAACGGACCTTCGCATAGCTGAAGCAGTCACGCGCGCGCAGAGTAACACAGGGATCGCGGCTGTTCCGATGCCCCGGTTAGGGCCGGCCAAGACCAGCCCAAGGCCTGCATCGTACATGAAACGCCCTTCGTGAACTGTTTCAGGAACCTATATGAACTGAATTTGGAAGGTCTATATATTTGATATTGAACAGTTAATGTCCCTCGAAGGCCGCCAATTGTGGGGCAACTGTCTCTAGAGTATAACTGGATAGTCCGTTTAAAAAAATCGCATCGAAAAAACAAAACGGAGTTCCTTCGATGTCGCAGTTGCCTTCCACCATCACGGCGGTCGCCACCATTCCTCCGGACGTCATCACCTGGGTCGCGGTCATCGCGGCCTTTGCCCTCGCGGCGTTCGCCATTCACGCCGTCATGACCATCGCCAAGGATCGGCAAAAATGAGAAAGCCTTGGGTGAAGCTGCCGTCTGCGTGGATCAACGAGGGCGGCCTGCAAAACTTTCGGTGGGTGGGCAAGGCCGGTAGCAATGCCGACAACACGACAGCGCTGATGACGCTGATCGCGCTTGCCCATCACGCCGATGATCAGTCGGGCGTGGGCTTCATCACATACGATCTGCTGGAGATGCTGATCGGGCGAAGCCGTGCCAAGCTGGCGCGGGGCCTGGCCATCCTTGAGGAGCGCAGCATCATCGAGCGCGAGGGTGGAGGGCGCAGCTATTATGGGCTGCTGCGTTTTGATCCGACCAGGGACTGGGCAAAGCTGCCGTGCAAGTCGCTCTATCACGGCGATCGCATGGCGTTCTTCGACGACTTCACCTTGCGGAAACCCGCCGAACTGAATGCGTTGAAGCTCTATCTGCTCTTCGCGGCTCGCCGTGGTGACGACACCAACATGGCGAATATCAGCTACGACAAGATCACCGAATATTCCGGCATCGCCCGTGAGCACATCAAAGCCGGCCTGAGTGTCCTGGCGATTAACAACCTGGCGCATGTCGAGCGTGTGCCCAGCGCCAAGAACGAGTTCGGCATCTCCAATGCGTACAGGCTGACTGGCATCGAGTCGCACATCCATATGGGTACCCGAGGGCGCGGCATGGATGCAGCACTATTCGGCAGTTGACCCTGCGCCACTTTCGGAAATTGGGCCGTTGCCGGGAATCGGACATTCGCCATGCCTGTTCCTGAAGCGCCCATTCACCAGGCTTCGGAAGACGGTGAAGGTAGCGCGAGCGGAGCGCCGCACTCTCGAACGCGCTGGGCTTCAACCGATCAGCTTTGCGCTTTTGTCCTATGGATTTTTCCCAGCACGACAATCTAGGGTAGAGCAGAATGGATGTTGGGGGATCATCCGCTGTGAACGCCAGCTATTTCGCTGCTTCTACTGTCAGGTTGCAATATGCCAGGGCAGCCTGATCATCCTGCGTCAGCCATCTCGGGCGCAGCATTCAGCGCCGATCGGAATATTCAGCAGATCGGGTTTCATCACCGCGATGCCATCCGTTTGCTGTTCATCCTTGTGGTCGGCAGCGAAGAGGCTGAAGACGGTGAGCGCATTTTTCGCGGCGAGAAGCGCGCGATGGCGATGGATTTCCTCGTACGATATCCGGACTATCTCGCTGACGAATTGCTCAACCGATACGAGCGTGAGAAAGACCTCGCCAGCCTCCAGGCCGCGAGGCAGATATTCGAGCGGGACGAACCAGATGTCCGTACCGTTGCCATGGTTCGCTGGCGCCGGGGTGCATTCCAGAACATCGAGATGCCACTCTCGATCCTAACGGCTCATGGGCTTGTCCGCGCGCTGAAGCAAACGGCAGGGCACAAACGTCACGATTTCATCGTGACACAGGCCGCGTTGGCATTCGTCGCGAAGATCGAACGCGAACAACCGAGTCTGACCTGGTATCGCGATCGCGTACAGTTGGTCATGACGCTCGCGGGCTTCCGCAGCGGTTCCAGCCTGAAGGACGATCAGTACCTCCATCCTGAATATCGCGACGCGCCTCACGGTACCGAAATCCCGTCTATCAAGGGACGCGTTCTCACCAGGCTCGATTCCTTGAGGCGGCGCGGATGAATCATCAGGTCACAGCAGCGGACTGGGTTGAGGCTATTGCCAGCAAGTCCTCGCTTACTGCTAGCACGGTGCAGGAGACACTCGACCGGTATGGCATCGAACCGCAATCGACGCTCCCGCGACGCAAGCATTTGCGGATCCGGTCGGTCAGGCTACAGGGCGTCAAGGAAGGAACAGCCGAGAACGGCCCATTCGACAGCACTTTCCGCTTCGGACAGGGCCTGTGGGCAATTCTCTCGGATCAAAACTCGCGCGGAAAGTCCACGCTGCTCGGCGTGATCCAAGGTGGCATACGCGGAGATCTGCCTGACCGCGTGAAGCCTGACATCTGGCGTTGGTTGAGCCATGTCGAGGTGGTCTTCCAGGCCAACGAGATCGAGCATCGGCTCGTCATCACCAAGAAATCTGGCGACGAGCGACGGGAGGGGCAGGCCCAGTTTGCTCGCGAACAGGGCGAAACCTGGTTTCCGCTTTACGAGGGACCCATAGGCGATCCGCTTGAGCGGGCTATGGAAGATGCCATGCTGGCGGAGTTCGGCTTTGCCAGATTCCATGCTCACAATGACCGGGACGGGAGCCATACCCATGGCTGGCCGGCGATCGCGGCCGCACTTTTCGTCAATGGGCCCGGCAAGGCGATCTTTGGAGAGGTCCTGATCGACGCGATCCCGCTGCGGCTCCTGCAGATGTTCATAGGACTTCCATGGGTCAGTACCTACACGGCAGCGTCGACGGCACTGAAGCGGGTTCGAGCCAGCAAATCGGAACGCGCGCCCCTCAACAAGGGCTTCCTGGACAGGTTGGCGGCGCGCCTCCAAAAGGTGGAGGAGGCGCTAGAGGAGAAACGTGGCCAGGTTCGGCCGGATATCGATCGCAGTGCCATCCGGGCCCAGATCCTCGTCCTGGACGGAGAGCTGATAGCGCTTCGAAAGGCGGCGGACCGCGCTCGGGATCAGTCGGCGAACCAGGATAGGCAATGGCAGGGCGCCAAGACACTTTTGGCCGAAACGAGGCGATCTCTGCAGCAACTGACGGATGACCGGAACGCCGGGCTCGTATTCCGCTCATTGCGGCCGGTCTGCTGTCCATCCTGCGACGCCGGCATTGATTTGAATCGTCATGAGAGCGCAAGCAAAAAGGCGATTTGCGCGCTGTGCGGCACCGAAGATCGTGACCAGGACGATGAAAGCGGCATCCGCATCAGCGATCTCCAAGACGATGTGAAGGACGCCACGTCGCAGGTCGATCTGTTGAAGGACGCCTTCGACCAAGCGAAAGACAACGAGAAGGCGGCTGTTCAGGCTGTTTCAGCGGCCGCGGGTAGGCTGAAGTCGCTGGAAAAGGACCTGTCGTCTGAGGCTGAGGCCGATCTCGAACTGGAAATTCGGGGCCTGGAAGCACAGAAGACCGAGCTCCAGAGTCTCATAGCGGGTGAGGATGAGGTCGAGCCTGACCAAGGCGACAAAACTGCTGATGACGAGGCCGTTTTGAAAGCGGCGGAAGAGATCACCAAGGAGCTTTACGACGGCCTGGCTCGCGACATTCTTCGGGAGGTTTCTGAAGAAATCACACGCCTGTCCAAACTCTTCGGCGTGCAAAATCTCGAAAGCATGGAATGGGGTACTGGCGGAGCGCTACGCATCATCCAAGGCGCTACGCAGACGAGCTTCGGCAAACTTTCGCCGGGTGAAAACCTCCGTGTGAGAATCGCGGCCGCGCTCGCGATCATCGAGGTTTCGCGCCGCCGCATGTATGGCCGCCACCCAGGACTTCTTGTCCTCGATAGCCCGGGATCCCAGGAAATGAGCGCCGGTGATTTTGCCACCCTCCTGTCCTCCGTCCAGGAGGCGATCGAGAACGCCGACGACATCCAGATTATAGTCGGCGCTGTCGCTCGTCCGCAGCTGCTCCAGGTTGTCCCTGGCGACCATACGACCCACGCTCAAGACCAACGATTCCTCTTCTGACGGCCGCGACCGTGTCGACTAACGCCCTCCTTGACGGGCTCCTGAGTGCAGGAGCCCGGTTCGACTTCGGCAATTCCTCGCCCGACGATGTCGCATTGGCGTTGAGCGCGCTTGCCGGCGAGGTCGAGGAGGCGCAGCTGTTCGCGGCTCTCGCATCTCACCCTCGCACCGACCTGACCGAGAAGGCTTTGCTGGCAGCAATCCACGCGACCGATGTTCTCGCCATGATGGAGATCGCGTCATGGCTTGGTCGTGGAGGGCTGATCGCCCCATCCAGCCGCAAGGCGGTCGGCGAGGCGTTTCGAAAGCGCGCGGCGAATGCGTCGGATCACTACGGGGTGCGCGCGCAGGCACTCAAGGCGGCGATGATCCTCGCCCAAAGCGAAGCCGGATTGAGGTTGCGCCTGCAAGCCGATCTCATCAGCCTCGAGGCTACCGATGACGGCAACTATCTGCGCCATGCAGCGCGTATCGCAGGTGCTATCCACGCACACGCCCCCCTTGAGGAATTGCGGGAGCTCCTGACGCGTCTCGCGAACGTCAAGGAGGCGATGGACGAAGCCCTTTTCGAGCTTGGCCTCGACGCTCTTCGTGCTGGCATGGAGGCGACAACTCCGGAAGCCGCTCTATCGGAATTTCGCCAAGCGCAAGCCTTCTTCGAGCGCGCGGAACAGGCGTCCGAGAGCCGCATCGATGCCAAGCTCTACAGAAGCTGCCTCGATGTGCTGGTCGATTTCCACACAGGTCAGGATGGCGATCTGACCACCTATGTCGAGGCGATCCAGCAAGCCGCCTTCGGGTACACGGCCTATCTGATGCGATCAGATCGCGATGCGGAGACCGGCTCCTGGCTGTCGGTCAAGGATTGCGAGCGCGTCCACTGGTCGTCGCTCGCGCTGCGGCTTGAAAGCTTGGCCGGCAAGCTGTCCCACTCCGCCTGGATCAGCGTTGCTGCCGCCTTGGAGGATGAGCTCCTTTCGATTTACACCGCCAGTCGGAGCATGTTTCGACGGAACACTGCTGGCGGCCTCGAGGAGTTGCTACGGCCGCGGATCGTCGGCAGCATGCAGAAGGAGCTCCGCTCTCTCGATATTCTGGAACTATGGATCGCCGAGAATTCGTCGTCTGGCTTGCTGCCGGATGCAGACGCCCTCCGAGAGCTGGTCGTCCACGCCCGAGAAGACCTCGTTGCACACCGCCCTTCGGGGGCGGTGGTCGGCAGCTCACCGACCGCCGCCATTATTGAGCGCCTGCCAGCGAGCGAGCAGGCGACGATCGTGGCGCGGATCGAGGCGGACGCGCTATCGATCTTGAATGAGACAGTATCCCGGAGTTTCATTGAGGTTCTGGAGGCCGCAACCAACGGGCTCATGGAGAATGGCGACTACGCAAAGCACGAGGACGCTCGGAGATTCTTCGACGTAGTCCTGCTGCATACGACCCGCTTCCTCGTCGCGCGTCACGATTTGAGTGTCGCGACGTTTCCCTTGGTTGCCTACCTGTTCAACCGCAGCACCGATAACCCTCCGCTGGAAGCGGATCTCCAGCACGACTTCGTCAATTTCCTCATGGGCTCGACACTCGCGCAAATCTGCACCCCAGAAGCGAGAGATCTCGGTGGAGGTCGCGTCGATGTCCTTTTCACGTTCCGGTGGATGAAAACCACGGCCGAGCTCAAACGATCACTCCCCAAACGATCATCAGATCAGCTCGTTGACGAGTACGGGCCCCAAGCAATCGCGTATCAGAGCACCAATGTCAGCTTTGCCATTCTGATGGTTCTCGATCTTTTCGACAGAATGGGCGCCCAGCCCGACATCAGGGATCAGATCTCGCTTCACCATCGAACCGTAGCGGACAGTTCGGTCCAGAAGACGGTGGTGCTGTTCCGCGTCCAGGGCAAGCGTCACACACCGTCCGACCTAGGCAAGTCGGCTTTGACGGCGCCCAAATCAAAAAGCGCTTGAACCAAAAGCGGTGCTAGAGCAGTCCCTCGCGCGACGAGCGCGACAGATTGATGGCCGCCAGGAAAGTGAGATGCACGTCCATTGGACGGCCGGACACCCCACGCACTGAAGATGCTATTCGGTAACCACAGCGCCCGAAACGCCCCTCAGGGCCTTGCCGAGCGTCATCGACGCGCTCACGCTGTCTGATATCCCTTCGTGTCAGGATTCGCCGCTGATGGCCAGCCCGCCCGTCTCGCTCACCCTGTCTCTCCCGCCCGAACTGGCCTCGACCCTAAAGGCAGCGGCCTCGCAGCGCGGCTGGACGCCGGAGAGCCTGGCGGCCGATTGCATCGCCCAGTCGCTGGAGGTTGCGATCCGGCATCGCGTCGCACTGGAACGCATCGATCAGGTCGATGCCGCCCTGCTCGAGCTGGCCAAAGCCGTCTCGGCCGTCGAGGAGGCCGGAGCCCCGATCGACCTTTCGGAATTCTGCCGCTACCGGCACGGCGGATGACCGCCTCGCCTCATCGGCTCGGGGCTGGACCGGAAGCCGGCAACTACTACACCAAAGACAGCGCCCGCGAAGCCCGGCCGGACCGGCGTGACGAGTATTATGCGAAAGACGGTGATGGCGTCTGGTGGTCGACGGGCGAGACGATCGTGCGCAATGGCGCGGCGATCGATCGTCAATCGTTCCGCGATCTCTGCGCCGGCATCGATCCACGGACCGGCAACGCGCTGGTGAGAGGCGCAGGCGCTTCCCATAACGCCGGAACCGATATCGTGATGACGCCGGGCAAAAGCGTATCGGTGCTGTGGATGGCCGGCGATCCACAGCAGCGAGAGATCATCGAGGCCGCGCATCGCAATGCGGTTTCGCGGGCGCTGCAATTGATCGTCGACGAGGAGATGGTCGTCGTGCGCTCAGGCGCCGGCGGGGCCATCCGGCACAAGCCGGCAGATCTGATCGTCGGCCGGTTCGATCATTTTACGACCCGAGAGGGAGACCCCAACTGCCATACCCATTGCGTCGTGATGAATGTGGCCGGAGTCCCCGCCGAGGCGCTTTCGGGGCGCTATCGCTACAAGCACCTCACGACGGACCCTGAGCAGGTTTTTAAACTCCAGCGCATGATCGGCGCGGCCTACCGGGCCGAGTTGGCAGCGGAACTCGCGCAGCATCTGGGTGTGCGGTTTCGCGAGGCCGGTCAGGGCCAATGGGAGATCGCCGGAATCAGCCAGGAGCTTCTGGACCGCTTTTCCAAACGCTCGGCGCAAATCGAAGACTATGCCGGATTGGGAGCCAGTCCCGCTCAGCGCGAGATCGCGGCCCTTGCCACCCGTAAGGGCAAGGATCAGGTTCCCACAGGCGACGAACTGGAGGCGCGCTGGCGAGCGGAGCTTGCTGCCCTCGCTGTCGATCCCTGGCAGCAGATGCGGGCTCCGGCCAGCGAGATCGAGCGCACCGCGTCCGGGCCGGAGATCGACCCGCCAGAACTTCCCGGAGAGGGGCCTGTCGCCCGCGCCGCATCCGAGCTGTTCCGCCACGAGAGCGTGATCGAGCGGAAAGACCTCCTTCAACGCGCCTTTGAACTGGCAGGGTTGGCGGGGCTCAGTCCGGATACCGTCGCGGCCGAGCTTGCCGCCTTGCAGGATGACGGCAGGCTCTTGCGGCTCGATGATGAGGCTCGGCCGCAACGCTGGACTACGCCAGCAATCGCAGCCTGCGAGGCCGCGATGCTGCGCTCGGCCGAGCGGCCGGACGAACGCGACTGGCTCGCAGAGGCTGCCGTTGATGCCGCTCTGACCGCAGCCCCTCACCTCTCCGGGGAGCAGCGGGACGCGGTTCGTTCGGTCGCGAGCCGTGACGGCGTTGTCCTGATCGAAGCCGGAGCGGGGACCGGCAAGACGACCACCGCGCGGGCGCTGGTCGACGCGGCCCATCGTTCGGGCCTGAAGGTCGTTGGCCTCTCGCCATCCTGGGTTGCCGCCGATGAGCTGGCCGCATCCACCGGTATCGCGGCGCAGGCCATCGCGCGCTGGCGCCATGATCGGGCTCATGGTGGAGGCCCACCGCTTGACGACCAGACACTGGTGATCCTCGACGAGGCCGGCATGGTCGGCACGCGCGACATGGAGGCCGTGCTGACGGCGGCGCGCGATGCCGGCTCCAAGGTCGTGCTGGTCGGCGATCGTCGGCAGCTTGCTTCTGTGGCCGGGGCAAGCGCCCTCAGGGCCGTCGCGGATATGATCGCCCGCTCCGCCGCGATGACGGAGGTTCGACGCCAGGAGGTGGACTGGCAGAAGGCTGCCACCGTCGTGATGGCGCGTGGGGATTCCGAAGCGGGCCTGCGCGCCTACGCGATGCATGATCGGCTGGAACTGGTCTCCGGCAGCGAGGCCGCGCAGGAACGCACGATCGCGGCATGGCGGGAACTCCGGCAGGCCTACGGCGATGACGTGCTGATCGTGACCCGGCGCAATGATGATGCTGCCGATCTGAACCGTAAGGCACGCGAATTGCTGAAGCAGGACGGGCGGCTTGGGCCGGACGCCATCGCGTTGCCATCGATCGACCGCGCCGACAAGCCGGTGAGGCTCGCGCTCGCGATCGGCGACCGACTCCGGTTCGGCGAGACCTTACCGGAGCACGGCATCCGCAACGGCAACCGTGCGACGGTGCGGGCGATCGTCCTGACGGAATCAGAAACGCCCCGCGTCACGCTCGATCTCGACGACGGGCGCAGCCTTGAGGTGAAGTGGCGCGAGCTGGCGCGGGAGCCCCGCTATGGGCGCAAGCGGACGCCGCCTCGCATCGTGCATGCTTACGCGGGCACGGCGCATTCGGTGCAGGGGCGCTCGGCGGCGGCATCGGTCGTCCACATCGCTCGTGAAACGGACGCACGCGAGGTCTATGTCGGCCTCAGCCGGCATCGCCATGACACCCGCATCATCGTCGAGCGCGATAGGCTCGATGCGCTTTGCCGGCAGCGCCAGGCCGATCCGCGCCTTCCGGCTAGCAATACGGCGGTTCAGGAAAGGCTGTTCGCAGAGGCGGCACGCTATCGCGACAAGGCCAATGTGATCGAACATGTTGCCGACAGGGAGGCGTTCCTGCGGCGTGGAGATGTTCGGCTGGCACAGGTCGAACGAGGGCGTACAACCAGTACGCTACTGGCGTCGCGTCTTTTGCGCGACGCGATGCGCTGGCTCAAGCGTTCTTCGCACGCCTTGACCCGACTTAGCGTTGCTCTCTCCGTCCAGCGTGACGGGACGGTTCAAGCGAGAACGGGAGAGACATTGGCGAGGCGGATCGAAGGCCTGTTGCGCCCAGGGCGGGAGAGGAGCCGCCAGCCTCGACCTGATAGGGATCACTCGCCTGAACGGTGAGATTGCAGATAAGGACACTTGTTTACGATGCCCCATGGGGGGCGCCCAGGCAGCCTTGGCCGGAATAGCCTCATGCAGGAAGGCGGTCATCTCGCCTACCTGCATCGACCTGGCGAAGAAGTAGCTCTGCGCTTGGGTGGCGCCGGCCTAGCGCAACTCATTCAATTACTCCAGGTGTTGTTGTTCGCCGTCAGCCAACGGTCCTGCATATTCCCGATGTACGACGGCTCAAGTTCGCGCCAGGGCGGCACGAGACTTGATCGTAGCGGCCGGGGCGAGGACGGCCCTCATCGAGCGGAGCTCGCCGTGGGAGAATGGCTAAGTCGCTAAGAATAGCAGTACAACATTTGGCATTATCGCAACGTTAACCAGAGCGGGGCATATATCCAGACGGGGGCTTACAGTGGTGAGGTTCCCGGTGCGGCCGCACCGATCTGGCAATTATGCTGTGCGGGGAACTATCTTGAGCAACAGCGGTTTTCTGGCCTCTTTGAAGGGCGCTTCGCCTGAGCTCGAAGCGATCAAGCGAACGCAGGCCGTTATCGAGTTTGATGTGTCCGGTAACATTCTGGACGCGAACAAGCTTTTCCTCGACGCCATGGGCTACAGTAACGATGAAATTCGCGGCCGACATCACTCCATCTTTCTGGAGGCGGGTGAGCGCGAGAGTGCGTCCTACAAGTCGTTTTGGCAGAAGCTCGGGGCCGGGGAAGCGCTTCAGGGCCAGTTCCTCAGGATCGCCAAAGATGGCCATCGCCTCTGGCTGCAGGCGACCTATACGCCGATTGTCAATCGCGCCGGGAAGGTGACCGGGGTCATCAAGTGAACCGCCCCGGGTTCGCCGGAGGCCGTTTGGTTTGAGTCAGGCTGCGATGGCTGGCTCGTCCAGCATCGCGTAATAGCGTTCCTCGGCTTCG
>NZ_FOKP01000034.1 GCF_900112185.1 Allobosea sp. CRIB-10
GGGGCTCCGAACGCCTCGTTAGCCGCTCTGCCGGCGAGCAGGATCTGGACGCGGTCCTCGATCTGGCGGCGATCCGGCGTCGGCGCGATCACGATATCGGTCCAGCCGCCGGCGTCGCCGGCGGAGCGGATCGTTACGGTCTCGACCTGGAATCCGAGCCTGTGCGCGATCACCGCGTGGCCGGCTTCGTGGATTGCCGCATGGAGCAGTTCCTTCGGCGGTCGCGGATCCGCCGGCATGATCGCGGTCAGCAGATCGGCCGCAGTCAGCGTGCTGTTGCGGCTGCGCGCAATCCTGCGGGCTTCCCGCACGATCCCGGTGACGTCGGCGCCCGTTCGACCGGGCATCAGCTTCGCCAGCGCGGTGAGGTCCGCGGCCGGAAGGTCAGATCCCAGATGGGTGCGCAGGATCCCGGCCAGTCCCGCGGCATCGGGCGGGTCGATCCGGAACGACCGATCGAAACGGCCGGGCCTGAGCAGGGCGCGATCGATATGCTCGGCGTGGTTGGTGGCCGCCAGCAGGATGACGCCGCGCCGGTCGGTGCGGCAGGCATCGATATGGAGGAGCAGGCCGGTGATCACGCTGGTCCACCAATCCCGGTTGCGCGAATCCAGGGTGGCGCGATCCGGCAATGCATCGAGCTCGTCGAGGAACAGGATGCTCGGTGCGCTCGCCCGCGCGCGGCTGAACACGTCCGACACCTGCTGGAGAACATCGCCGAGATGGCCGCTGTTCTTCTGGAACCACCCGCTCACGCTGGTCTGGATCAGCGGCAGGCGAGCCGACTTCGCGAGCGACCTCGCCAGCGTGGTCTTGCCCGTTCCGGGCGGGCCGTGGAACAGGGCCGACTCGAGCTCGCCGGCGGACAGCATCCCCGCCCGAACCGCCTCGATATCGGCGAGCGTTGCCAGGCACCAATCAAGAGCCGCGCCATAGCCGGCAAGATCCGCAAGCAGCGGCGTCCGGTCGTCGCTCGTCGTCACGCTGCGCGCGGCGCTCGCGGCATGGAGCCGCGCTACACAGGCCTGCGGAGTCGCCGACGGCCGCAACGCCGCCGCTAGGTCCATGAGGTCGAGGCCGGCCATGTCGGCCGCGGACAACTTCGGCGCCGAGCGACCGGTATGGCGCCTGATCGCCCGGCGCATCAACTCGGGCGTGGGTGCCGGCACCGCTAACACCAGATCAGCGGCGCTACGCAGCAGCGCGGGAAGCTGACCGTCGGGATCGGAGGCGATGCCGCAGACCGTCTTACCCTCGTCGAGAGCATCGACGATCAGCGCTTCGGTCGTGCGCCAGTCGCGCTTGTTCGCCTTCCCGTCGATGATCAGGATCCCATTGTCGTTCTCGTGGACGAAGGCGTGGATGGGATCGATCCAGCTATCGGTCGGGACCCGGACGATGACCGCCATGGTCGCGCCCCTCGGCAGCGCCCTAAGGTCCCGGCGCTTGTCCATCGCCTGCCACGACAGCTCGACGATAAGACCGAGCGGCGACAAGCCAGCGCGAGCCTCGTGCTCCTCATCGGCATTCGCCGACGGTTCGAAGTTCAGGAGAAATTCGTCGCCGCTCTTGTCCTCGGAGAGATCGCTTTCGCTCATGACAGCGCCTCCATCAGAGCCTGAACCGCGGCGCGTCGGATTTCGGTCCGCGACGGGCCACGCCACGAGCGCACCAGCGGATCGACGTTCTCGCCGAGATAGCGCCTGCGATCGAGCGTGAAGGCGAGAACCGTCCGGGCTGCAGCCGATCCGGCGAGCGCATGGACAAGCACCATACTCATGACGAGATCGTGCCGGGCGGTGTCGAGCACTTCGACACCGGACATCCGCAGCGCCAGGGCGACGGCAGCAGCGGCGTCGCCGGCAAGCGCGGCATCCCAGTGCTCGACACGGAGCGGCCTGACCCTGCCGAGCAGCTCCGTCAGCTCAGCCTGTTCAGGAGCGCCGAACGCATTCGCAGGCGAGCTGCGCCAGAGCTGCCAGGTGGGGACATGACCGATGCCGGCATCGCTGCCTGCCTCGTCAAAAAGGACGGGCGGGCGAGGCATCTGCCGGCGCGGGAAGTTGAGAACGGGTACGGCCATCGGACACAGCTCCGCCGATCCGCCGGAGAGCACTCCGGCGGGATACAGCTTTGTTGGTGGAGGAAGGATGCAGCAGCCGGCCTGGCTGGTGCAGCGGGAAGCCGGTAGGGCGGCGAAGCGCCTAGTGCAGCTCCGCCCCGAGGGACAGATCGTCGTTGCGGAGCACACCGACCGGCAGATCGACATCCTGCCGCTCGCGCACGCGGTCGAGGAACCGCGGCAGCCGCTGGAGCATGCCCGCTCGCATGGCGCGGGCCGCGGCATCGGTCGTAGCCACGACCGGCACGCCGAAGAGCTGATCGAGCCCCTCGCGCGTCACGGTGAGGTCCGGCCGGAAGCCCGACCTCCCGTAGTAGTCGACGACCCAGCTCTCGCAGCGCCGCACGGGAATACCCAGGGTCTTCAGGAAGGCCTTGAGTTGCAGCCGGCCGCAGAGCAGGTCCCGCTCCGTGGTGCGCCGCTTGCGGACCTCGGTCTCGCCGCCGCCCCTCTTGACCTCCACCAGCCTCGCGATCCGCTCCCGCCGGTCGACCACGATCATATCGAAATGGGCGATCCTGGTCGCGGCGCCGTCGGCCGGCAGGGCGATGCGCCGCAGCTCGCCGCCGTCATTGGCCTGGACCAGCGTCTCGGCGGAGACGGTGATCGGCATGCGCACCTGGGTCATCACCGTCATGTGGCTGTGGCGGCGCAACGCCATGCAGATGCCGGCTTCCAGGATAGCTCCGTCCCGCTTGACCAGCGAGGACAGGAACGAGCTGAGCCTGCTCAGGTCGTCGCCCATGAGGGGATCGACCGCGAAGGTGCACCCCGCCGCACCGGCGACGGTCGTATCGATGCGCGCCTTCAGCTCGGCGGGCAGACCCCCGCGCCGAACGATATTCTCGGTGGAGAGCGGCGAGGTGGTGGCGACAGCGAGGTTGGTTTCGGCCTTGGCCATGACATAAGCTCCGGTCCGTGGACGGCGTGTCCACGAGGACCAAAATGGCACTTTAAGAGTCATATGTCACCAAAGATGCCATTTTATGATTAACGGCCCGCAACTACGCGCTGCCCGCGCTTGGCTTAATCTGTCTCAAGATCAGGTTGCGGAGATCACAGGGGTCGCAAAACGGACCATCGCGCGGATAGAATCTGAAGCGACTGTTCCACACGACCGCACGCTCCGGGACATTCAGTCCGTGCTAGAAGCGCTCGGTGTGGAGTTCCTCGTCGAAGGCGGCGTGGGGACCGGAATTAGAGTTGTGAAGAAGCCGGATCGGTAAAAAGCTGCGCGTAGGAATTCTTAGCGCGGCTTCGATCATCCCTCCGAGAGAAGGCCGCTTCCTTTGGGCAATGGGTCAATTTGGCCCTTAGCCGACTCTGGCAATGTCCGGTTTCGGGCAGTCTAGTTTGCCGGTTCAACGGCGCCATCATGCTGGTCTGGCTCATGCTGACCTCGCAGCGTGATCGAAGACATGGTCGCGGATGCCGGCCTGCTGCTGGTCACCGCGCAGCGGCGCCGGACCTTTGTCAACGCCGGGCTGGCGGATTTCGCCGACGAGGGCGGCACGCTGATCTGGAAGGTTCCGCCTGCACACCGCAAGACCGTCCTCCGCCCAGGCTCGACCAAGACCCACGACCTCCCCTTGCCGTCGCTCGCCGGCGACATGGTCCGGCGGACGGGTCGCTGTGCCCACCGAGGAAACGATGAAGGAGAATGGCAGCCAATTGATTTGGCTCTTCCCCGCCATGCGGCCGCGTCGGGTGGGCGATTCGCTCGGCCATCTCTGCACCGACACGCTGACGCATTTCCTCGACGCGCTCCCCGGCATGCGCGGAGGAGACCGCTCACGCGGCCTTTGCGAGGCTTGGCGCAACGCTGAAAGGCGCCGCCGTCTTGGCCTTGACCTCGTCGAGCGCGACGTCGGGCGCCAGCTCGATCAGGGTCAGCCCACCGCCCTTGGCCTTGTCGCAAGCCATGACGCAGAGATCGGTGACGATCAGGTCGACCACGCCTGCTCCGGTCAGCGGCAGGGTGCAGCGCTCCAGCACCTTGGACTCGCCGGCCTTGTTGGCGTGGTCCATCACCACGATGACCTTCTTGACGCCGGCGACGAGATCCATCGCGCCGCCCATGCCCTTCACCATCTTGCCGGGGATGGTCCAGTTGGCGATGTCGCCATTGGCGGCGACTTCCATCGCCCCGAGGATGGTCAGGTCGATATGGCCGCCGCGGATCATCGCGAAGCTGTCGGCCGAGGAGAAGAAGCTCGAGCTCGGCAGGATCGTGATCGTCTGCTTGCCGGCATTGATCAGGTCGGGATCGGCCTCGCCCTCATAGGGGAAGGGGCCGATGCCGAGCAGGCCGTTCTCGGATTGAAGCGTGACGTCCACACCTGCAGGGATGTAGTTCGCCACCAGCGTCGGGATGCCGATGCCGAGATTGACGTAGAAGCCGTCCTGCAGCTCCTTGGCCGCGCGGGCGGCCACCTGTTCGCGGGTCCAGGCCATCAGGCTGCCTCCCTCTTGCGCTCGGTCAGCTTCTCGATCTTCTTCTCGTTGATCGTGCTCTTGATGATGCGGTCGACATAGATGCCGGGGGTGTGGATATGGTCGCCGTCGATCTCCCCCTTCTCCAGCAGATCCTCTACCTCGGCGATGGTGACGCGCCCGGCAGTGGCCACCATCGGATTGAAGTTCCGCGCCGTTTTCCGATAGACCAGATTACCCTCCCGGTCGGCCTTCCAGGCCTTGACGATGGCGAGATCGGCGACGAGGCCGGTCTCGAGGAGATGAATCTCGCCATTGAACTCCCGGGTCGGCTTGCCCTCGGCGACGACCGTGCCGACGCCGGTCTTGGTGTAGAAACCGCCGATGCCGGCACCACCGGCGCGAATGCGCTCGGCCAGAGTGCCCTGCGGGTTCAGCTCCAGTTCCAGCCGACCCTCGAGATAGAGCTGCTCGAACAATTTGTTCTCTCCGACATAGGAGGAGATCATCTTCCTGACTTGGCCGTTGGAAAGCAGAATCCCAAGGCCAAAATCCTCAACGCCGCAATTGTTCGAGATCAGCGTCAGGTCGCGGACACCCGATCTGGAGATCGCATGGATCAAACTCTCGGGAATACCACATAGGCCGAAGCCACCCGCCATGATGGTCATGCCGTCGCGCAGCACGCCTGCCAGCACGCTTTCGGAATCCGTCCAGACCTTGTTTCGCATGCGAAGCCCTTCGGTGTTTCGGCTAGATCAGTTCCGCGGCGCGGCTGGCGAAGGCGGCGGCCAAACCCTCCGTCGCCGCGGCGTCGGCGGCGTTGGCAGTTCCGATCCTGGCGCGCGCGGCAATGCCTTCGAAGATCATCGACCAGCGGAACAGCGCGAAGACCATGTGAAAGGTGTCGAGCCTGACGCCGTGGCGTGCTTCGCCGTCATAGGCCGCCAGATTGCTCTCCAGCGAAGGGATGCCGAGCATCGGAAGATCGAGCCCTCGAATGCCGCCATATTCGTTGGGAGCGGAAACCCAGGCCATCGCGCTGTGAGCCAGATCCGCCAGCGGGTGGCCGAGGGTGGAGAGCTCCCAGTCCAGGAGAGCCACGACGCGCGGCTCGGTCGGATGGAACATCAAGTTCCCGATGCGATAGTCCCCATGGACGATCGACGTGGCTTCGTCCGAGGGGATATGCTGCGGCAGCCAGGCGATGAGACGATCGACATCCGCATCGTCCCGCGTGCGGATTTCCGCCCATTGCCGGCTCCAGCGGCTCACCTGTCTGATGAAGTAGTTGCCGGGACGGCCATAGTCACCGAGGCCGACGCCAGCAAAATCGACATTGTGCAGGGCCGCGAGCGTGCGTGCCATCGCTGCGTACATGGCGCTCCGCTCCTGCGGCGATACGCCGGGCAGGGTGCAATCGTGGAAGATGCGGCCGTCCAGGCGCTCCATGAGGTAGAATGGTGTACCGACCACCGTCCGGTCGTCGCAATAGAACAAGGCCGGAGGGACGGGCACGCCGCTGCCCTTCAGCGCGCTGATGATGCGGTGCTCCCGGTCCACGGCATGGGCGGAGGGCAGGAGCTCGCCCGCGGGCTGCTTGCGCAGGACCAACCGGCGATTGTCGTAGGTCACGAAGAAGGTGGGGTTCGACTGACCGCCGGAGATCGGCTCCAGAAGCATCCGTCCTGCGAGCCCCGGCAGCGCGCGGCGCATGAAGGCATCGAGCCTGTCCAGGTCGAAGCTCATGGCGTCGCCACCGGCCAGCGCCAGAAATCGGCCTTCTCCTGCGAGAGGAACCGGTTCAGCACCATCTGGTGGACCTCGTCCGCCCCGTCCACCAGGCGCGCCTGGCGCGCGTAGCGATAGATCCACTCCAGCACGGTATCGCGGGAATAGCCGCGTGCCCCATTGATCTGAATAGCCATGTCGGCGGCTTGATGCAGCGTGTTGGCCGCCTGGATCTTCGCCATGGAGATTTCCTTGCGGGCGAGATGGCCGCGGTCCAGCTCCCAGGCGGCCTTCATCGTCAGGAGCCTGCCGATCTCGATGCTCATCGCGGCCTGGCCGAGCTTCATCTGCACGCTTTCCCGCTCCGCCAAGGCCACTCCGAAGCTGTGCCGTTCGACGGCGTAGGCGCGGGCGATCTCGACGCATCTCCTGGCGAGACCGAGCCAGCGCATGCAATGGGTGAGCCGCGCCGGACCAAGACGAATCTGGGTGACCTTCAGCCCGTCCCCTTCGCCCATCAGCACGTCTTCGGGGGCGATCGCCAGGCCGTCGAACTCCAGCTCGCAATGCCCGCCATGCTCTTCGGGCCCCATGATCGGAATGCGCCGGAGGATGCGCCAACCCGGTTGATCACGGTGAAAGAGAAAGGCGGTCAAACCCTTGCGGGGATCGTCAGAGGTGCGGGCCATCAAGATGAAATGGGCGGCCTCCGCGGCACCCGTGATGAACCATTTGCGGCCGTAGATCCGGTAGGATCCGTCCGCTTGCCGTTCGGCCCTTGTCAGCATCATCGATGGATCCGAGCCGCTGCCGGGATGAGGCTCGGTCATGGCGAAGGCCGAGCGCACCTCGCCACGCGCGATCGGCGCGAGCCAGCGTGCCTTTTGCGCGGGGGTCGCGACCTTCTCCAACACCATCATGTTGCCGTCGTCGGGGGCGGCGGAGTTGAAGATCGCCGGGCCGAAGATGGAGCGGTTCATCTCTTCATAGCAGGCCGCCATGCCGACGCGGCCGAGGCCGAGCCCACCATGCTCGGGCGCCAGCTGAATGCACCACAGGCCTGCCGCGCGCGCTTTGGCGCGCATCGTGTCGAGCAAGTCGAGGCGGATGTTCTCGTGATCGTCATAGGACGCGGGATCGGCCTCCAGCGGGACGATCTCCCGCGCCACGAAATCCGCGATGCGACTGCGGATGTCTTCGGTGGCGGCAGGCAGCGTGAAATCCATGGCGATGGCCTCAGAGGGAGGAAACGAGGTGCCCGCCGTCGACCGCGATCGAGGCGCCGGTCACATGGGCGGAGGCGTCGGAGCAGAGAAACAGAAGCGGCCCGTCGAGGTCCGAGAGCTGCCCCAGCCGGCGCGTCGGAATGCGGCGGATCAGGGCCTTGCCGGCCTCGCTGGCAAAGAAATCGCGGTTGAGATCCGTCTCGACATAGCCGGGGCACAAGGCGTTGGCCCGGATGCCGTGACGCGCCCATTCGAGCGCCATCGATTTGGTGAGCTGGAGAAGCCCTGCCTTGGAGGCGGCGTAAGCTGCTACTTGCCCGGCGACACGGGCGCCGAGAATGGATGCGACATTGACGATGTTGCCTCCTCTCCCATCCGCGGCCATCGCACGGGCCGCGGCTTGGCCGACGACGAAGGCTCCTTTGAGATTGGTGTCCATGATGCGGCTCCAGGAGGCCTCGTCCTGATCGAGCAGCGGCGTCGTGGCGGTGATGCCGGCATTGTTCACCAGCACGTCGAGGCGCCCCCACGCAGCCAGCACCGCGGCCATGGCGGCGTCTGCCGAGGCAGGCGCTGTCACGTCGAGGCTGATCGCCAGCGCCTCGCCCCCAGCCGCGCGGATACGGTCACAGACGGCTTCGCAATCGGCGCTTCGGCGAGCGGCAACGGCCACCCGGGCACCTGAGGCGGCGAGAATCTCGGAGAAATGCGCGCCGAGGCCTCGGGAGGCCCCCGTTATCAGAACCGTACGGCCATCGAACGACGCTTGGAATCCCATCGATGTTCCTCCCCGATCCCGCTTCGCTGAATTTATCGAGCGAGCGCTCGCTTTATAGACATCGGTGCCGGCATGTTGCAAGAGGGGCCACGCAAAGTGCTTTTCTGGAGGGAGCGGAGCGTGAGACCATCTCCGCCAGCGGCGGTCATGCCCCCTGTTCGCCTGGACCTATCGATGGAGGCGCTCGCGGAGCGTACCCTGGCGCGCCATCTGGACACCGTGCGCGTGAAGAAGCCGCAGGTCGCGACGAAGCGCCTCGCGCGAATCCTGGACAGCACGCTCACGCTCGCGAACCAGGTCGGCTTTCACTCGATGAGCCTGCGCGACCTCTCCGAGCATGCCGGGCTGAGCATGGGAGCGCTCTATGCCTATTTCGACTCCAAGGAGACCCTGCTGCTGATGATCCTCGGCACGGTGTCCGAGGTTGTCGAGGAAACGCTCGGCGATGCGCCCAAGGAGCTTACGCCCGTCGAGCGGCTGCGCTGGCTTCTTGCCTCCCATGTCGCCCTGACCGAGGCGCTGCTGCCCTGGTTCATCTTCGCCTATATGCAAGCGAAGAGTTTTCCGCCGCGGGCGCGCGCCATGGCCATAGCGGCCGAGCGCATGACGGAGGGTCTCCTCGCCGAGATCCTGGCGGAGGGCAAAGCCCTGGGAATGTTCGAGATCGACGATGTCGAAATGTGCGCGGCCCTGATCAAGCCGATGCTGCAGGACTGGTACGTCAAGCGCTCCAAGTACCGGCGGCGCCACATTACCGCGGAAGCCTTCACATATTCGCTCAGCACATTCGTGGAGCACGCGATCCGGCTTCGGCACGCCGGCATTATCGTCGAATAAGAGGATTGTCGGGCGCTACGGCAGCGGTGGCTGTTCATCGGGTTGGGCGCCCCGAAAGGGCGACCAAGATGCCAGAAGATGTGCGGTGATAATGCGGTGCCGGGCCATTGATCTGGCGATAGCCTGATTGCCGGCTGCAGGTAGCGGCCTCCGCTACTGATACGGAATTCGCCTCCCGCGGTCAGACTGCGCCGCATTGAAGCAAAATGTTTTCAGAGCAAAAATTTCTGCAGATTTTGACGATTCAATCGCCAATCCCAAGAAGACGATAGATGTAGTGCTGGAACGTGTAGAGATCGACTTTTCTGATTTCGGCCGCAGCGAGTTCATCGCGCCGTCGCATCGCGGCGATGAATTCATCCTGGATGCGAATGGTGAAAACCACGAATTCCCTGTCTTGGCCGTCATCGTTTCGGGCCAGCGCCGCGGCGTAATAAGGGGCGGTGCGAGCGCGCAGATTGATGATCTGGTCGCCGAGGGTGACGGACCCGCATCGCTGCGCCAGGAGGCGAGGCACCTGCTGGATGGTGGCGACGCGGTTCAGGATCTCCGATTCAACCCAGTAGACGCGGCGTGTCGCAAGGATCGCCTCCTCAAGCTCATCGATATCGGCGCTCGACATCGAGGAGACGCATCTCCGGGCCGCCTCGGCCTCCAGAATGTTTCGCACAGCGAAGATTTCGTCCATCATAGCCCGGTCAATCTCGGGAATCTGGACGCTATAGTTCGGGCGCAGGATCAGAACGCGCTCGACGGTCAGTTTACCGATCGCATCTCGAACGGGCTGCACGCTCGTGCCCAGGTCGGCAGCCAGCGAGCGTAGCGTCAAGCGGGTTCCTGGAAGCCATTCTCCGCGAAATATCCGATCCCGAATGGTGTGATAAACCTGAAGACTCAACGTTTCCGCCGGCGCATCGCTCGGAGCGGGGGCGGTTTTTGTTTTTTGATTCATGAAGTCAGCTCTCCATCTCCGCTTGTAACCTGCCTCGGCCTTCGAAAAGGTGAAGCTCGATGTGATCACGATAGTCGCGCATCGCGCAGGCGAGCAAGCGAGATGCGCCGACGAATTTCAGGATGGCGCGCGTGATTTGCGCTCACGCTTGCGAAATTCGGCCATTTTCTTCTCGGTGATCAACCTGTTGGAATTTTTCCAGTTGCCTGTGCTATGATCATGTGATCACATAACTCTCACCAGCATTCATGCGGCTTTGATGGTGTCGAGGCGAGGGGCAAGCAGCAACGGAAGGGAGTTGCCTCACGCCGGCGGCTCCCATTGGAGCGCCAGGCGCGCCGAATTCTCAGGAGGGCGCCGGTGGCTTCAAGCGGATGGCGGCATGTGAGATGCGCGCGCCGCGGCGTCTAGAGGAATTGTCGTAGCGATTGCTCTGCAGAGGTCTGCGGGTCGGACGGCGGCCGATACATAACGTAGCGATCCGAGTATCCAACACGGATGGGATAAGAACGATGATCAATTGGCCGGACGCTGCTTCTCGGTCCAGAGCGCTCTATGATCGGGGCTTGAAAGTGCTCCCCGGCGGCATCACCCGTACATTGCCCTGGCAGGAGCCTTTCCCGGTCTATGCGGCGCGCGGCGAAGGGGCTTATGTCATCGATGTCGACGGAACCCGGCGCCTTGATCTTCTGAACAACTTTGCATCCTTGATACACGGTCACGCGCATCCTGCTGTTGTTGAGGCCGTCCGTCGTCAGGTCGGCAACGGATCGGCCTTCACGCTTCCGACGGAGCAGGAAGTCGCACTGGCGGAAACGATTTGCGGCCGCGCAGAAAGCTTCGAGCAGGTCAGGTTCTGCAATTCAGGCTCCGAAGCCGTCATGAGCGCCATTAAAGCTGCTCGTGCGATCACGGGGCGCCCCAAGATCGTAAAGGCCGAGGGTGTTTATCATGGGGCGTATGATTACGCCGAGGTCAGCCTCGATTCTTCGCCTGCGAACTGGGGAAATGATCCGAACTCGATCGGTTATTCGAAAGGGGTGCCCAAGGGCGTGACCGACGACGTCATCGTTATCCCCTTCAACGATGTCGAGGCGTCCGAGCGCGTCATTCGCGCCAATGCCGGCGACATCGCAGCGGTTCTTCTCGACGCGGCTCCGAGCTATCTGGGCTTTGTCCAGATATCCAAGCCGTTCATCGCAATGATCGAGCGGGTGACCCGGGAGATCGGTGCGGTTCTCATCCTGGACGAAGTGATCACGTTCCGATCCCACACCGGTGGTGCTCAGACGCTGCTCGGCGTCAACCCGGATCTTACGACGCTGGCCAAGATCATCGGTGGCGGTTTTCCGGTCGGCGCCGTCGCCGGGCGGCGAGAGTTCATGCGGATCTATGATCATCGCGAGGGAAAGCCGGGGCTGCCGTGGAGCGGGACCTTCACGGCCAACCCCGTGACCATGACCGCCGGCAAGGTCACTCTGGACCTGCTCGACCACGCGGCCATCGATCGCCTGAACCAGCTCGGCGACCGATTGATCGATGGAGTGAACGCGGCCTTTGCGAAATCGAGCTTCCCAGGCCAGGTCACCGGCTTCGGATCGAGCTTCATGATCTTCGGTCACACGCGGTCGGTCAGCGATTACCGCTCGGGATACTCCACCCCCGAGGAAACCAGGCGCGTCGCCGCTCTTCAGCACGCATTGACCATCGAAGGCTTCCATATCGCCCGGACCGGCAAGGGGTTCCTGTCAACGCCGATGACCGAAGCGGACATTGATCGTTTCATCGACGCCGTGTCCCGTGTCGTCGATGCTGGATTGGAAATGTAGTGGCATGTATCAGCTTATAATGGAATAAATGCCAATATTTCTGTGTCGGGAATCGGCGCAGATCCGTGAATTCTACAATAAGATGCGCTTTGAATAAGAATATATCGAGAATCAAATTCTCGACCCCAGGCCGAGTATCGCCTCCTCGCCGGAATTTTCTATTAAGGCGAGGGGAAAAATTTTGACGAACCTCGAAACGCCGGGCAGGTTTCACGCCCGGTTTAGGTCAAATCGCGCGGGGGCAACCCGATGGAATTCGATCGACCAAGCCACCTCAGCCTGTTGGTCGCGAACCCCGAGTCGCCGAAACGAAAACCAGGTCGCATTGATCGCCTCAGGCGACGTCGCGTCCGAGCGGCGAAGATATCCTGCTTGACTATTCGATAAACGCGTTTATTAAACGCGTTTATCGAAAGGAACTGCCATGCCCAGACCGGCCCTCAACGATGACCAGCTCGCCGAAGCGCGTGCCCGTATTCTCGCTGCTGCCGGCCGCATCATTTCGGCCGAGGGCTACGGCGCCCTATCGATGCGCCGGGTTGCAACCGCAGTAGGCCTGACGGCTGGGGCGCTCTATCGCTACTTCCCGACCAAGCAGGACGTGCTCAGGACCTATTGCATCGAGGCCCTCGATCAGCTGGCCGACGAGTGCAACCGCATCCTGCGGGAAACCGGCGACGCCTCGTTGGCGCTGGAGCGCATCCTGATCGCCTATGGCGACTTCGCCCTCGACGATCCCGACCGCTTCCGCATCCTGTTCCTGGATCCCCAGGTCACCAGGCTCGAACTCGACGATCCCAGCGTGCTCAACGGCTACGACCTCCTTCTGGAGACGGTGGAACGGGTTCAGTCCGGCGGCCTGCTACGCCCGCTTCCCACCGCGGACATCGCGCGCATCCTCCTGGCCAGCGTCCACGGTGTCTGCGCCCTGTCCGTGACCGTGCGCGAGATCGATTTCAAGGATGCGCGCACCCTTGCCGTCGAGTCCGTGCGCAACGCCCTGCGCGGGCTGTCTTCCACTCCGGGAGATCTCACATGAAAGACTTGCTCAAGAGGCTGATCGTTTGTGGTTGCGCCTGCGGCCTGGCGCTATCCGTCAGCGGCTGCGGCGAGGAGAAGAAGGCCCAGGCCGAGCCTCCGCGGCCGGTTCGCACGCTCCTCGCGAAGCCGAGCCTCGTCGGCGAGGAGGTCGTCCAGACCGGCGACATCCAGCCGCATACCGAGACCGATCTTGGTTTCCGGATGGACGGCCGTGTCGCGGCGCGGAATGTCGAAGTCGGCATGACCGTCATTGAGGATCAACTCCTCGCGACGCTCGACAGGCGCGATATCGAAAACGAGCTGCGCTCCGCCGAGGCCGAAGTCACACGCGCAGAGGCGGCCGAAGCGCTGGCCAAATCGGGATTGGAGCGTCAACGTACGCTGTTCGAGAAGCAAATCGTCGCACGCGTTAGAATGGAGGAGGCCGAGACCGCCTGGCGCGAGGCCAATGCCAGGACGCAAAGCGCTCAGTCCGCGCTTGAGACCGCACGGAACAAGCTGGGCTATGCTGAGCTCCGTGCGCCCTATGACGGTATCATCACCACGATCGCCATCAATGGCGGCCAGGTCGTCAGCGCCGGCCAGGCTGCGATCAAGCTCGCGTCCGTCCGCGAGCGCGACGCCGTGTTCAACATCTCCGAGCGGCTGTACCTTGCAGCTCCCAACGACGTGAAAGTCGAGGTCGCGCTCGCATCCAATCCGTCGATCAAGGTTACCGGTACTTTGCGCGATGCAAGTCCGAGCGCTGATCCGGTGACGCGCACCTATCGCGTTCGCTTTGCCCTGCCCGATGCACCGCCCGAGATGACGCTCGGCGCTGCCGTGACCGGGCGCGTCCTTATCTCGGGCAAGCCGCTCTTCCTCTTGCCGGCCTCGGCCTTGACGGATGAGAACGGCAAGCCCGCCGTCTTCGTCGTCCAGCCGGCCAGCCAGGACCTGGTTCGCAAGCCGGTTGCGGTCGTGCGCTATACGGCGACGGAAGTGCTGGTCGATTCCGGGCTGACCGCGGGCGAGGCCGTGGTCACCGCCGGGGTGAGCAAGCTGCGGCCCGGCCAGAAAGTCGCTTTCGACGGCAAGCAGGGCGAGGCCGTGAAATGAGCACCTCCATGGCTCCCGGCGGCAACGGCCGCTTCAACCTCTCCTCCTGGGCGATCGGCCAGAAGTCGCTGATCTTCTTCCTGATGCTGATCACCCTGATCGGCGGTGCGATGAGTTACACGCGGCTCAGCCGCAACGAGGACCCGGCCTTCACCATCAAGACCATGGTGATCGCCGCCCGTTGGCCGGGCGCGACGATCACCGACACGACCAAGCTCCTGACCGACCGGCTGGAGAAGAAGCTGGAGGAGGTTCCCTATCTCTTCCGACTGGACAGCTACACGCGTCCCGGCGAGAGCGTGATTATGCTCAATCTGCGGGATGATGCGCCCGCGCGTGTCGTTCCGGATGCCTGGTATCAGGCGCGCAAGAAGATTGCGGACATCGCAGCGACGCTGCCGAGCGGCGTTCAGGGGCCATTCTTCGACGACGAGTTCGGCGACACCTTCGGCCTGATCTACGGCTTCACCGCAGAAGGCTTTTCGGATCGCGAGCTCCGCGATCGGCTGGAGACGGTGCGAGCCGAACTTCTGCGGATCCCGAATATCGGCAAGGTCCAGCTTCTCGGCGTCCAGGAAGAGCAGATCGTCATCGAGTTCTCGCCTGGCCGGCTCGCCGCCTTCGGGCTGGACGAGCAGAGCGTGCTGCGTGCCCTGCAGGCCCAGAACGCTGTGAGTCCGGCCGGGACCATGCGCCTTGCGGACGAGAAGATCGCGTTGCGGGTCAGCGGCAGCTTCGCCTCGGAAGAGGCGCTGCGAGCGGTGACATTGCGGGCGAACGACCGCTTCGTGCCGTTGAGCGACATTGCCACCATCCAGCGCATTCCAGCCGATCCGCCGGCCCCGCTGTTCCGGGTCAATGGCGAAAAAGCCATGGGTGTCGCCATCTCGATGGCGCCGACCGGCAACCTGCTGGAGTTCGGCGAGGCCGTGAAGGCGCAGATGGACGCGATCAAGAGCACGCTGCCCCATGGCATCGAGATGATGCAGGTTGCCGATCAGGCGGTCGTGGTGAAGCAGGCGGTCAACGGCTTCGTCACGGTGCTGCTCGAAGCCATTGCCATCGTGCTGGCGGTGTCCTTCCTGTCGCTCGGCATGCGGGCCGGCCTGGTGGTGAGCGTCTCGATCCCCTTCGTGCTGGCGCTGACCTTCATCGGCATGGAGCTCACCGGGATCGGTCTGCAACGGATTTCGCTGGGAGCGCTGATCATCGCGCTCGGCCTCCTCGTCGACGATGCGATGATCACAGTCGAGGCCATGGTCGGCAAGCTGGAGGCGGGCGAAGATCTCAAGCGGGCGGCGAGCTATGCGTATGAATCGACCGCCTTCCCGATGCTGACCGGCACGCTCGTAATGATCGCCGGCTTCATTCCGATCGGCTTCGCGGCATCGAGCGCCGGTGAATATTGCTACTCGATGTTCATGGTGGTGCTGATCTCGCTGTCGGCCTCCTGGGTCGTCGCGGTGCTGTTCTCGCCTTTGCTCGGCACCTTGATGCTGCCGAAGAGCCTTCCCGGGCATGGCCATGGCAATGGCCGGGTCATGCAGGCCTATGAAGCCGTGCTCGGATGGGTGCTCGCCCATCGCTGGATCACGATCGGCGCTGCGATCGCCATCTTCATCGTTTCGCTCGCCGGCGCAGCTCGTCTCGAGGAGCAGTTCTTTCCCGCCTCCGACCGCCCCGAGCTGATGGTCACGGTGACGCTGCCCCAGAATGCGTCGCTTGAGGCCAGCAACCGCGAGGCGGCCAAGCTCGAGGTCGTGCTCAAGAACGATCCGACCGTCGAGCGCTTCTCGACCTATGTCGGCTCCGGCGCGGTTCGCTTCTATCTCGGCCTCGACCTCCTGCTTGCCAACGACAACGTCACCCAGACGGTGGTCGTGACGAAGGGGCTCAAGGAGCGCGATGCGTTGCAGGCCAGGCTCGCGGAGATCTACAAGGCGGATCGTTCCGGCCTGATCGTCCGCGCTACGCCGCTGGAGCTCGGCCCGCCGGTCGGCTGGCCGCTGAAATACCAGGTCACCGGGCCTGATCAGGCGATGGCGCGCGATATCGCCGGCAAGCTCGCCAACCTCATCGCGACCAATGCCGACACACGGGACGTGCATCTCTCGACGGGCGAGCCGCAGCGCAGCGTGCTGGTCAAGGTCGATCAGAATCAAGCCCGTGCGATCGGTCTCTCCTCCGAGGATGTCGCCAGCGCAATGGCCTCGATTTTCTCCGGCGTGTTGGTGACGAGCGTGCGCGACCAGGATCGCCTCGTCGAGGTGATCATGCGGGCGCGGAGCGGCGAGAGGACCGATCTGGCGACGCTCGGCAATCTGCAGATCCAGACGCCGAAGGGGCGCTCCGTTCCGCTCTCCCAGATCGCCGAGTTGAGCTACGGCGTCGAGGATCCGGTCGTCTGGCGGAGGCAGCGCCTCCCTATGATGACGGTCCAGGCGGATATCCAGGCGGGTCTCCAGCCGACCACGGTCGTCAACGCGCTGGCGCCGGCCGTGGCGGCGTTCGCCGCGGGGTTGCCCGAGGGATATCGCGTCGCGACCGGCGGCGTCGTCGAGGAGGCCGGCAAAGGCAACGCCTCGATCGTCGCCGTCCTGCCGCTGACCGCCCTGGTGATGTGCGCGCTGCTGATGGTGCAATTGCGCAGCTTCTCGCGCATGGCGCTCGCCTTCGCCATGGCGCCGTTCGGGCTCATCGGCGTGGTTGCGGCGATGCTGCCGACCGGAACCCCGATGGGCTTCGTCGCGCAGCTCGGCGTGATCGCGCTGGTCGGAATGATCGTTCGCAACGCGGTCATCCTGATCGATGAGGTCAGCACCAATATGAAGACCGGCGAAGAACCCGTGCAGGCCATCATCCATGCTTCGACGCATCGGGCTCGCCCGATCGTGCTGACGGCGCTGGCGGCGATCCTCGGCATGATCCCGATCGCGCCGCAGATCTTCTGGGGGCCGATGGCCTACGCCATCATCGGCGGCCTCGCCGTAGCGACGGTTGCCACCCTGACGGTCCTGCCCTGCGCGATCTCCCTGCTGCTGCAATGGGAGGGGCAGCAGGCGAGCCGAGTGCCGGTTGATGGCGCGGCCCAGCCGCAGGGAGTCGCCTGATGCCGGTCCCGCTGTCCTCCGACGAGCGCCGCCTGGCCTTCGAAGCCAGGCGGCTGGCAGTCGAGACCCTGATCAAGGTCTATCTCGAACACGTCACGCATGCGCGTCATCTGGTGACGGCCCATTTGCGCCTGATGTTCACGCTCTCCCTCGGGGCGCTCGCCGGCGTCGTCACGCTCTATGGCGCGACACTGCGCGTCGGCGTCGCCAACGGCCTCGGCACGCTCGACCGCCTCGAAGTGGCGACGGGCCTCGTCTCGCTCGCTTCGCTGGTCGCGTCGGCGCTGCTCTCCGCGACGGCGCTGCGCCGGACGGCGACTATCGCGGTGTCCTTCGTCCGCGACCCGTTTCCCAATGTGGCCTCCGAGATCGCGTCGATCTTCGAGCTGGACAGCCTCGACGAGAACGAAGTTCTGCGAAAGCTCCATCATACGATCGACAAGGGGCTTGAGGGCCCGCCCATGTTCGAGGTGGAAGTCAGATTGAGCACGTCGCTATTGGTCTTCGGCTTGCTCGCGGCCGGGCTGTCGTTTCTGATCTGAAGGGATACCTCGATGCAGGTCGTTCACAGGATCAGGCTCTCAGTGATGATGCTCCTGGCTGCCGGCCTGGCCTCCTGCGCCGGTGTGCCGGGGAGCGCAGTGCTTCATCCCGTCGGCGGGCCCGTCGGGGTTGGAAAGCCGGTCGACGTCCTTGTCGCCACCACACGCATGCGTTCGGAGGCAGACGGGCGCGAATTCACCGCTGAGCGCAATCGCGGGGTGAGCTACGCGGCCTACACGGTTTCCATACCGCCTAATCATGTCGCCGGCGAGATCGAATGGCCGACGACATTGCCAAGCAATCCCGCGACCAACTTCGTCGTGACCGGCTCTCAGTCTCTGGACAAGGCCGGTTTCAGCCGCACTGCGATGCGAGACATGAAAGGCTCCGGTGAGGTCATCGTCTTCGTGCACGGCTACAACACCAGCTATCAGGAGGCGGTGTTCCGGGCGGCTCAGCTCAAGCATGACAATGGCCTGCCCGAGGCCGTCATCGCCTTCTCCTGGCCCTCGAAGGCCTCGCTGGTCGACTATTTGACGGACCGCGAAGCATCGACCTTTTCGCGCGACTACCTTGAGAAGACCCTCGACGACCTCGCCCGCACGCCCGGCGTCCGCCACATCAACATCATCGCCCACTCCATGGGCGGTTGGCTGACGATGGAGACATTGCGCCAGGCCAAGCTGCGCGGGAACTCCACCTTCCTGCCCAAGCTCGGCGAAGTCCTGCTGGCGTCGCCGGATATCGATCTCTACGTTTTCGGCACACAGCTCGATGTGATCGGCAAGCGCAATCCGCCGATCATGGTGGCCATCTCCGAGGACGATCAGGCGCTCGGCCTCTCGCAATGGCTGGCCGGAGACGTGCCTCGCGTCGGCAATGTATCGACGGCCGACAACAAGGCGGAATGGCAGCGGGAAATCGCGCACTACGGCCTGCAGGTCATTAACATGTCGAACGCCAAAAGCCGGGACGCCGTCAACCACGGCAAGTTCGTCGGTCTCATCCCGGCCTTGAATCAGATGGTCAGGGCCGAGGCGCGAGGTCGTGGCAGCTTGCTCTCGCGCACAGGACTCTTTACGGCAGGACCCTCCGGCAATGTGCTGCAGATGCCGCTCAAGGTCGGCGAGGCAATTGCAAGGTGACGAGGTCCGAGACAGGCCGGGCAGCGATATCGGGGCACCGCCAGCAAGGGATTGACCGGTGACCAGGGACCCTGACTGCCGGCGACGAGCGTGCGACGCTTCGTAGCTGGACCGCGACCTCATCGTTCGAGAGCGAGGCGCCCTAGCTATTCGTACGAAACAGCCGTGCTCAACGTTTCATCGTCATGCCGACGCCAGTATTCATCGCGGATGCGGGCTGTGATCGGACCCGGCTTTCCGTCCCCGATCGGACGCCCTTCGAATTCTGTGACCGGCGTGATGCCGCCTGCCGTCGTCGCTGTGAAAATCTCGTCAGCAGCGGACAACTCGGCGCCACGCACGGCGCGAATTTCGCAGCGCATCTGGAGATCGCCTGCGATCTCAATAACGGAACGTCTGGTGATACCTTCGAAGATGTTTCGATCCGGAGTGACGAGGACGCCGTCCTTCACGAAGAAGACGTTGAAACCCGGCCCTTCGGTCACCGTGCCATCCGCCAGGGGCAGAATGGTCACCTCTGCCCCCCGATCGTAAGCCTCGAAGAGGCTCATCGTGAGGTCGAGCCAATGGAAATTCTTGATCCGCTGGTCGAGCGCTTCGGACGGAATCCGCTGCGTTTTCGCGAGCACCATCTTGAGCCCTCTGCGCCGCTGTTCCTCGTTGGCGATCCAGAGGAACGGCTGGACGTAGGCATAGAGTCGGTTACGGCAGAGCCGCGGATCACGCGTTCCGGGAGGCTGGATCCCCCGGGAGCACATGACCATGATGAAGGCGTCGCGATATCCAGTGCGCCGAACGAGATCGACGAGGATCTCCGAGATCTCGTCGTCGGTCAGCGCGAGATCCATTCGCAAGCCGGTCATCGAAGCTCGAAATCGCTTGATATGCTCCCGCAACCGATAGATGCGCCCTTTCCACACATGGATCGCATCGTAGGTGATGTCGGATCGCAAGAAGCCGCGATCTGCGATCGGTATCGTCGCTTCTGCCAGGGGGAGATACTTGCCATCCATATAGGCAAGGCCGGGAATGCTAGCGAGCTCGTCCTGGGTCGACATCTTCGCCTTCGCTCTTGTTGGAAGTCATCAAGGGCTGGCGACAGGCCGCGGGCAATAGAAGCCTGTCGCAATTCTCCATGCTGACCGGGATCAAGGCCAGTGGCGCTGAAATGGACGTCACGACACGGCCCGAGCCGGCTTCCGATATCTCCGCAACACATTGAGAACGGTCGCCGCTGCGATTGTTCCAAGGATGAAGATCAGTGCGGCGGCAGCTATGGAAGGGCTGATGTTCTCGCGGATCGAGGAGAACATCTGGCGGGCCAGGGTGCGCTGGTTGGGGCCCGCGACGAACAAGGTCAATACCACCTCGTCAAGGGACGTCGCGAAGGCGAAGACCGCGCCTGAAATGATGCCCGGCGCGGCGAGCGGCAGCGTTACGCGGGCCAGAACGGTCGGCGGTGCGGCGCCGAGGCTCGCTGCCGCCTGCTCCAGCCGCGGCTCGATGGCCTGTAGCACGGCCGACACATTGATGACGACGAACGGAACCGCGATCACCGTGTGCGCGATGATCACCCCGAGGTAGGAGTTTGCGAGATTATAGCGGGCGAACATCAGCTGCAGGCCGACGCCCAGCACCACCGCCGGCACGACCATCGGCAGGAGAAAGGCGGTTCGGGCAAAGGCGAACAGCCACGACGCCTCCTGCCGGCGCAAGCCGAGCGCAGCCAACGTACCGAGGACCGTAGCCAGGACCGTCGTGCCAAAGCCGATGATCAGGCTGTTGATGATCGAGCGCCGCCAGACGTCGGCCGTCACCAGTTCGTTGAACCAGCGTGTCGAATAGCTGGCGATCGGGTAGTTGAGGAACACGCTGTCGGTGAAGGCCAAAGGCAGGATCGCCGCCAGCGGCGCCAGCAGGAACAGCATCGCCGCCAGACCGAACACGACCTTCGAAAAGCCGAGCACGTTCATGGCTGGACCTGCTGATCGGAGGCGAGCCGCAGGTAGAGGGTATAGAGGATTATCGTCGCGGCCAGGAGAACGATGCCGAGCGCGCCGGCCATCGCCCAGTTGGCTGCGCCGGTCGCATAATAGGCGATCACCGATGAGATCATCTGGTCTTGCGCGCCGCCGATCAGGGCCGGCGTGATGTAATAGCCAAGCGCGCTCATGAAGACGAGGAGCGAGCCCGACACCACCCCACGCATGGAAAGGGGCAGCAGCACCTTCCAGAAAGCCCGGATCGGCGCGGCGCCGAGCGAAGCCGCCGCAGGCATGAGATTCTTCGGAATCCCGATCAGGACGCTGAAGATCGGCAGCACCATGAAAGGCAGCAGCACATGCGTCATCGCGATGACGACGCCGGTGCGGTTGAAGATCAGCGGCACCGGCCCGGAGCTCAATCCGAGCGCCATCAGCGCCGAATTGATCAAGCCGTTGTCCTGCAGCAGGATGAACCAGGCTGCGGTCCGCACCAACAGCGAGGTCCATAGCGGCAGCAGGACAGCCCCAAGTAGCAGTTGCCGTTTCCAGCCTTCGACCGACGCGGCGATCATTGCGTAAGGGAAGCCGATCAACAGACAGGCTATGGTGACCAGGAGCGACACGACGAAGGTGCGGGCAAGCGTCGTGCGATTGGCCGAAATGCCTGCAGGCATTGCCTGGATGTCGCCTGCGGGCGAGCGTTCCAGGTCGACGGCGGCGAGCAGGTTGCGATCGGTGAAGGTGGAGGCCGTCGCGGTTTTGACCGCTTGCCAGTACGCCGGATCGCTCCAACGCTCGTCGATTGCGACGAGATCATTCGCCTTGAGGTCCTCGCGCAGCGCCGTACGGGTCTTCGACATGAGCGTCCGGAAGCCGGGCTTGGCGCTATTCAGCCGCCGAACCAGATCGCCGAAAAGCTGATCGTCCTCGATGCTTCGGATATCCCGCGCAAAGACCGCCTGGGCATCGGGCCCGGGCGCAGCGGATCCGTCCCAAGAAGCCAGCGCGGAGCCGACCCCGGGCAGCGCCCGCGAGGCGATCGGATCCGAAACCGCCGCCGACATCATCGTGTAAAGCGGAGCTGCGAAAAAGATCAGCAGGAAAAGGCCGAGCGGCGCGATCAGTGCCAGGGAAACAGGCAACCTGCGGCGCCGGCTCATCGTGCGACGACCCAGCAATCACGCGGCGAGAAGCTCATCTCGATGCCGTCGCCAATGGTCGGTGCCGCCTCGCTGCGCTCGGAGCGCAGGACGACCGTCTGGCCCGCTGCGTCGACGATCAGACGCAAATGGTCGCCGTGATAGACCACATCACGCACGGTTCCGGCGATGCGGTTCTCCTGTGTGCCTGACGGCTTGATCCGCTCTGGCCGCACTGACAGGCAGACCTGCTCGCCTGGCTTCAGCGCCTTGCGCCCAACCGACAAAGACTGGCCGTTTGCCAGCACGACGCGCGAAACCTCGCCATCGGCGGCCTCTGCCGTTGCATGGATGAGATTCGTTTCTCCTATGAACTCCGCGACGAACCGTGTCGCCGGGTGATCATAGATTTCGTTCGGCGTACCGATCTGCTCGATCTTGCCGCGGTTGAACACTGCGATCCGGTCCGACATCGTCAGCGCCTCGCTCTGGTCGTGGGTGACGAAGACGATGGTCAGGCCCAGCCGGCGATGCAGATCGCGAATGTCGAGTTGCATCTGCTCGCGCAGCTTTTTATCGAGCGCGCCGAGCGGTTCGTCCATGAGGACCACCTGCGGCTCGAAAACCAGCGCGCGGGCGAGCGCCACGCGCTGCTGCTGTCCGCCGGACAACTGGCTGGGGCGGCGGTCGCTGAGCGCACCCAGTTGCACCATGTCGAGCGCGCGGCGGACGCGCTGGTCAGATTCGGCTTTTGCCACGCCCCGCATGCTCAGGGGGAAGGCAATGTTGTCGGCGACGCTCATATGCGGAAACAAGGCGTAGTTCTGGAACACCACGCCCATGTTGCGCTTGTGCGGAGGAAGCTGGTCGACCTGACGACCCGCGACGCTGATCTTGCCGCTGCTCGGCGCCTCGAAGCCGGCCAGCATCATCAGAATCGTCGTCTTGCCGGACCCGGAGGGTCCAAGCATGCTGACGAATTCGCCTTCATGGATCGCAAGGTCGAGCTGGTCCACGACCGTCAGCGCCCCGAAAACCTTGCTGACTTTTTCAAAGCCGATGAACGGTTGCGTCATCTAAAATCCTGACAGGCCCCGGAAAGCTCCTGCCGATCCGCGATCGGTATGAATCGAGGTGCGGGGCGCCTGCAACCACGCCCCGCCCCGCATCGCCTATTGGGCAAGCCAGGCATTGAAGCGCTGGGTCAGCGCTTCCGAATTGTCGGTCCAGAAGTTCGCATTGAGCGGCATCGCTCCTTCGAGATTTGCCGGCGTCGTCGGCAGTTCCGTCTGGAATTTTTCAGGAACCATCTTGGCCGCCGCCAGGTTGGGCAGACCGTATGCGATGTATTCCGGCAGCTTCGACTGATTATCCGGCTTGCTGGCGAAGGCGATGAAATCCATGGCCGCATCCTTGTTCGGGCTGCCCTTCAGCACCACCCAGCTGTCGACCGCGTAAATGCTGCCCGGAAACACGAAGCCGAACTTCTTGCCTTCGGTGCGATTGATACCGGTGATGCGGCCATTATAGGCCGCTGTCATCACCACCTCGCCCGAAGACAGGAGTTGCAGCGGCTGCGCGCCGGCTTCCCACCACACCAGATGCGGCTTGATCTGGTCGAGCTTCTTGAAGGCGCGGTCGACGCCTTGTGGCGTGCCCAGCGTCTTGTAGATATCAGCCGCCGGGACGCCATCGGCCAACAGCGCGAACTCAAGTGCATATTTCGCGCCCTTGCGCAGGCCGCGCTTGCCGGGGAACTTCTGTACGTTCCAGAAATCTGCCCAGGACTTCGGGGCATCCGCCAGCTTGGCGCCGTCATAGGCAATACCGGTGGACCATACGATCGCGCCGACGCCGCAATCGCTGACCGCGGCTGACAGGAAGCCCTCTTTGCCGCCGAGCTTCGACCAGTCGATCTTCTCATAAATGCCGTCCGCGCAACCCAGCGCCAGCTCTTCCGCTTCCACCTGCACCGCATCCCAGTTCGGAACGCCGGCCTTCACCTTGGCCTGAACCACGCCATAACCGCCATCCCAGCTCTCATCGAGCAGCGGCTTGCCGGTCAGCTTGGCGAAGGGCTCAAAATAGATTTTCTTCTGCGCGTCCTGATAGTTGCCGCCCCATGATACGACGGTGAGATCGCGCGCCTGCGCGCCGCCGATCAGGGCCGAGCATGCGACGAGAGAGGCGAAGAGCTTTTTCATCGTTTGTCCCCTTGTTGAGTTTTCGCGATCTCGGTCGCCCATATTCAGCTTCGACGGCGCCGTGCGGTTCAATGTGATCACACAATCACGACGAGGGCAAGCTGGAATACCGCCAGCAAGCACGGAGCCTACCACTGTCCCGCTAGTACCTGGATACGGTGGATCAAAAATGATCACCTCAGTGAGAAGTTTTGGCGGTTTACCGTATGGATGTCGGCGGCAACTGTGATTGGCGTGATCACATTGATCTTCGACCTGAAGGCGGGGGCGCGCTACGGCTTCTCGGTGTGGCGGAAGCCGCTTGACGATTTAACAGGTCCGCATTCTGGCAGAGCGTCAACGTCCGCAGATGGCGCACGCCGACCGTCGCAAACGTTAGCCGATCTGGTCACCGCCGCCGCTCCAATGGAGATGAGTTCGCATGAGCGCCGCGGCCTGCTCGCGATCGTCTCGTTCAAGCAGGTCGAGGATCTGGAGATGCTCCTGCGTGTGCCGCTCGACCATCTCCAGATCCGGAATGAAACGGTAGGCGAAGAGACGACGGATGCGGTTGAGCCGCCGCAGCGCGTCGAGCAGAAACGCATTGCCGGAGCATTCTGCGATCGCTTCGTGCACCTCGCAGCCGAAGCGGAACATCTCCGACAGGGTGAAGACCTTCAGCCCATCCTTGCGTACACGCTCCTGATGTTCCCGCACCGGAGCCATCAATTCGGCATTCCAGCGGAATGTCGGCTCGAGGATGCCGCCAGGCTCGATCATCATGCGCAAGCGCCCGGTCTGGGCATAGGCGAGCGGGCTGTTGAGCGTCTGCGTGAAGCGCCAGCCATAGCCGCGCAGACGCTCGACCCAGCCTTCTGCCGCGATCCGGTCGAGCAGGCGCAGCAACTCGGCGCGCTTCAGGCCGTAGCGGCGCATCAGCTCGGCCTCGCTGACGACATCGGGCACGCGCCCTTCGAGCCGGTCCTTGGCGATCGCGAGATAGTGGGCCTCGCTCTGGTCGCCTGCATTAAGGGCCTTCAAGGCGACGTCAGAATCGAGGCTTTGGGCGAGGACGAAGCCTTTGTTCGGAACCGCTTCCGCCAGGCCGGCCTCGGCGAGCGAGCGCAGCGCGGCGCGGACGGGACCGCGCGAAACGCCGAGACGATTGGCGAGCCGATGTTCGAACAGCCGCTCGCCACGCCGGATGTTCTCGCTGCGCGCGATCTCGACGATCTGGCCTGCGAGCTCGATCGCTTTCGGTGACGCTGAAATGCCGTCGCTCATGCCGGCTCTGTACCCGCTGTCCGTCCCGGCTGACTCGCCGCTGCGACTGTAGGCGTCGAGAGGCAATTGACAATCTGATTGCAGATTTTGTACTTTGTAGCAACAAATGACAAAATAATGCTCTAGGGTAGGCGATGCGCGATATCCAAATCTGCGAGGTCGGCCCTCGCGACGGGTTGCAACTGGTGCGTCAGGTGATGCCGACGCAGACGAAGCGGGACTGGATCGAGGCGTTGGCGCGCTGCGGCTTCGGCGAGATCGATGCGACCAGCTTCGTACCGCCGCAGGCCTTCCCGCAATTCGCCGATGCGGCGGAGATGGTGCAAACCGCGCGCGCTGCCGACGCGCAATGGCGGGTCGGCGCGCTAGCGCCGAACGCCAAGGGCGCCGAGCGGGCGATCGTGGCTGGGGCGCAGATGCTCTATTGCATCGTCTCGGCCAGCCACAGCCACAGCATGGCCAATACAAGGCGCACGCGCGATGAGCAGGCGGAGATCGTCGGCGCCATCGTCGCGCAGGCGAAGGCACAGGCCGAGGCGCCCCATGTCATGGGCGGCATCCCGACCGCCTTCGGCTGCTCGCTCGAAGGCCGCGTCGCCGAACGCGACGTCTGTCATGTCGCCGAGGCGCTGGCCCGGCACGGCGTCGACGAGATCGGCCTTGCCGATACGGTCGGCTATGCCGATCCACGGCTTGTCCGCTCGCTCGTCAAGACGGTCCGCGGCGCGGTCGGCCCGGACATGCCGATCCGACTGCACTTCCACGACACGATGGGGCTCGGCCTCGCCAATGTGCTGGCCGGGCTGGAGGTCGGCGTCACCACGTTTGACGCCGCTTGCGGTGGGCTCGGCGGCTGTCCCTTCGCGCCCGGCGCCTCTGGCAACATCGCGACCGAGGATCTGGTCTTCATGCTGGAGCAGATGGGTCTGCGGACTGGCATCGACCTGGAACGCCTGCTCGTCGCGACCGAGATCCTCGCCGACGCATTGCCCGAGGAGCGTATCCGCAGTCATGTCCGCGAGGCCGGCCTGCCGAAGATCTATGGAGTCGCAGCGTGAGCCCGCTGCCGCTCGAAGGGGTTCGCGTCATCGAATTCTCGCAGATGGTGATGGGGCCGTCCTGCGGGATGATCCTCGCCGATCTCGGGGCTGACGTAATCAAGGTCGAGCCGCCGAAGGGCGATCGGACGCGCTTCTTCAAGAGCGTCGCATCCGGCTTCTTCAACACCTACAGCCGCAACAAGCGCAGCGTCGTCATCGACACCGCGACGCCTGAGGGGCGCGAGACGGCGCGCGAGCTGATCCTCGGCGCCGACGTGCTGATCGAGAATTTCCGGCCGGGATTGCTGGCGAGGTACGGCCTCGACTACGAGACGCTCGCCCCCGATTCACCGCGGCTGATCTACTGCTCGCTGAAGGGCTATCTGCCGGGCCCCTACGAGAACCGCCTCGCTCTCGACGAAGTCGTCCAGATGATGGGCGGCCTCGCCTATATGACGGGGCTTCCCGGCAAGCCGATGCGCGCCGGCGCCTCCGTCAACGACATCATGGGCGGCATGTTCGGGGTGATCGCGATCCAGGCGGCACTGGCCCAGCGCGAGCGCACCGGCCAGGGTAGCTACATCCAGAGCGCGCTGTTCGAGAACAACGTCTTCCTGATGGCCCAGGCGATGATGTTCGAGAGCGTGACCGGGGAGCGCTCCGTGCCCTGGTCGGTGAAGGAGTCGCCCTGGCCGGTCTACGACCTCTTCGACACCAGGAGCGGTGACAAGATTTTCATCTCGATCGTCGGCGAGGAACATTGGGAGGCGTTCTGCCGGACCTTCGGCCGCGAGGCCTGGCTCGGCGATCCGCGGCTCCTGACCGGCCAGGGCCGCGTCGACAATCGCGGCTGGATCATCCCCGAGATCAGGTCGATCGTGGCGGGGTACGACATCGCCGAGATCAGCCCCATTCTGGAGCGGCTGGGGCTGCCCTTCGCTCCGGTGAACAAGCCGGGCGATCTGTTCGACGATCCGCATCTCAACGCCTCGGGCGGGCTGCTCGAACTGACCTTGAACAACGGCCACACCGTCAAGACCCCGGCGCTGCCCTTCACCTTCGACGGTCACCGCCTGAAGAAGCGGCGCGATCCGCCGACCATCGGCCAGCACACCGACGAGGTGCTGGCAGAGTTGCAAGACCGGAAAACCGGCACCGCAAACTGACACGATCCAGGGAGGACAGCATGGAGATCACACGTCGAGATTTGCTGGCGGGGGGCGGTAGCCTCGCGATCGCCGGCCTTTCTCCCGCCGTTGGCCGCGCCCAGTCGGCGACGGCTTCGCTCGCCTATGGACCGCAGACCGCAGTCTATGCGCTGGGCGCGATCGCCGAAGCGCGCGGCTTCTTCAAGACCGAGAAGCTCGAGCTCAAGCTCGTCGTCGGCAATGCCGGCACCCATGGCCGCCAGACGCTCGCGGCAGGCCAGGCGCTGTTCGCCCATGGCGATGCGAGCCACCCGCTGCAGCTCTCGACGCGCGGCAAGCCCTGCAAGATCATCATGGCGACGCAGATGATCTCGTCGATCGCCAACGTCGTCGTCCGCAAGGACCTGTTCGATGCCGGCATCGACAGCGTCGAGAAGCTAGCGGCCTACAAGCGACCGAACGGTGGCAAGCCCGTCATCGCCGCCACCGCGATCGGCTCCGGGACCTGGATGTACGGAACCTACACCTTCGAGTCGAAGGGGCTGGGCGACAAGGTGACCTGGGTCGCCGGCGGCGGGCTGAACACCATGCTGCCCGGGCTCGAGACCAAGCAGTTCGATGCGATCATCGCGCCGCCCGGCTGGGTGGTGGAGTCGGAGGCGAAGGGCTTCGGCAAGGCGATCTTCGACACCTCCAAGCCCGGCGTCTTCGTCTCCGCCTATGGCGGCACCGTGCCCGTCCTCGTCCTCTACGCCCTGACGGAGACCTGCGAGCAGGAGAAGGCCAAGGTCCAGGCCTTCGTCAACGCGATGTATCAGGGGATGAAATGGGTCAAGGCGACGCCGGTCGACGAGGTCTACGCACTGGTCGGCGAGAAGCTCTACAGCGGCCAGGATCCCAATGCGGTCAAGGCGGAGCTCGGCTTCGACAAGCAGACCTGGGAGTATGACGGGCGCATCGACAAGGCCTCCTTCGAGCGCGGCGGCAAGGTCTGGTATCGCCAGGGGACCGATATTCCGCCGGCGAAATACGAGGACATCGTCGACATGACGTTCCTTGAAGCCGCACGCGCCAAGTTCGGGTGAGCGGGGTCATGGCGCTGGCTCAACGCACCCGGCCTGACACCCCGCTCGCGCAGGCGGAGCCGGCGCGAGAACGCGTCCGCATCACCGTCCGGAATCTCGACAAGCGCTACGGGTCCGGCGAAGCCGGGGTCAAGGCGGTCGATGACGTCTCCTTCGAGGTCAAGCAGGGCGAGTTCGTCGCGCTGCTCGGTCCGTCCGGCTGCGGCAAGAGCACCATCCTCAACATGGTCGCAGGCCTCATCCCGCGCAGCGGCGGGCAAATCGCGATCGATGCGGACGAGGTCCGCCATGGCGACGTCAATCGCAAGGTCGGCTACGTCTTCCAGCGCGACACCGTGTTCCCCTGGCGGACGGTCGAGGCCAATATCGGCTACGGCCTCGAAATCGCCGGCGTCGACAAGGCCGAGCGCAAGGCCAAGCTCGCGCGGGCGATCGAGACCGCCGGGCTCGGCGGCTTCGGGGCAAAGTTCCCGCGCATGCTCTCGGGCGGCATGCGCCAGCGCGTCGCGCTGATGCGCACGCTGATCATGGAGCCCGAGATCCTGCTGATGGACGAGCCGTTCGGGGCGCTCGACACGCACACCAAGCTCGAAATGCACAAGACGCTGCTCGAGATCTGGGAGCGCGAGCGCCAGACGGTGCTGTTCGTGACGCATGACCTCGGCGAGGCATTGACCCTGGCGAGCCGGATCATCCTGCTCTCGGCGCGGCCCGGCCGACTCAAGGAGGATTTCGAGGTGCCGTTCGCCCGGCCGCGCGACGCGGTCTCGCTGCGCGAGAGCGCCGAGTTCGGCAGGCTCTACTCCCATATCTGGCATTCGCTCGGCGAAGAGTTCCGGCGGACCAAGGCGGAGTGATTAGATGAAACATTCCTCCGCGAAGGTCGTCGCCTGGCAGGTCGCGATCCTGGTCATCGTCCTCTCGATCTGGGAATGGGGCTGGAGCCTGCGCGCCGTCGCTGCACTCAAGCCACTCGTGCCCGGCATCCTCGATCCCTATTTCATCTCCAAGCCGTCGATGATCTGGACGAGCTTCCTGAAGCTGAGCTGCTTCGGCGATGCGGCCGGCTTCGGTGCCTGCTTTGCCCGCAACGACAACAATCTCTGGCTGGCGCTACTGGTCACGTTGAAGAACATGTGGTGGGGCTTCGTCTTCGGCACCGTGTCAGGCGTGGCCTGCGGGCTGATCCTCGGGCGCTCCGATTATCTATCGCGCATCTTCCAGCCCTATGTCGTGGCGATGAACTCGATCCCGCGTATCGCGCTGGTGCCGCTGATCATCCTGATGTTCGGCCTCGGCGACATGTCGAAAATCGTCACGGCCTGGATCGTCGTGTTCTTCGTGGTCTTCTTCAATACCTTCGAGGGCACGCGCGCCGTCGATCGCGACCAGATCGCCGCGGCACGGCTGCTCGGTGCGTCCGAGATGACGGTGCTGCGCACGGTCGTGATCCCCTCGGCGCTGGCCTGGGTGTTCGCCTCGCTGACCCCGGCGGTCTCCTTCGCTCTGATCGGCGTCATCGTCGGCGAGTTCATCGGAGCCGAGCGCGGTCTCGGCAAGCTGATCATCGAGGCCGAGGCGCGGGCCAACGCCGCCGAGATGATGGTCGCGATCTTCGCGATGATGGTCGTCGGCATCCTGCTCGCGACCATCGTCAGGCAGTTGCAGAGCTATCTGCTGCGCTGGCAGCCGCAATTCGAAGCCCAGGCCTGACCGGTCATGCAAGCGATCCGCTTCGACGGCCGGGTGCTGTTCCTGTCGGGCGATGCCAGGATCGTTCGCCGGCAGTTGCAGGGCGAGGACATCGATCGCGCGGCCGCCGGCATCCTGCGCGACGACGTCTCGACCGACGAGATCACGCCGCTGCCCTCGCTGGTGCATTTCGACGACGAGATCGGCCGGCATGCCCATACCGGCTACCGGGCCGGCGATGACAACCCGATCCCGCTTGACGCCCTGCGCCTCGGTGGCTTCGGCGTCCTCGTCGCCGGTCGCCGCTACGGCAAGGGTTCATCGCGCGAGCATGCGCCCCTGGCCGAGCGCGCGGCCGGAATCCAGCTCGTCATCGCCGAGAGCTTCGAGCGGATCTACCGCCAGAACTGCGACAATATCGGGCTGTTCACCTCGACCGATCTCGGCCTGCTCGACGGCATCCGGGCCGGCGAAGCCATTCCGCTCACCGATTTGCTGCAGGGCCGCGACGAACTCGCGGCCCGGATTCTCGCCGCCGGCGGCCTGCTCGAATACGGCAGGGCCCATCTGGCCGATGCGAGACCGGCATCGTCGCCGGATGGCGCGGCGCCGCGAACACTCGTCCAGAAGATCATCGCGCGCCATCTCCTCGCCGAGCCTGGCCGCCGATGGGACGCCGAGCCGGGCAGCGGCGGCTTCGTGAGGGCCCGCTTTCGCTTCATCCACGAGATCTACACGGCGATGGCGGCGCATATGCTGCATCGCTGCTATGGCCGGCCGCTCGCGTTGCACGAGCCGGACACGATCCTCTGCTTCGAGGATCACAACGCCTATGCGCATCGCTCGCCGACGCATCGGCGGCAGAACCTGCTGCCGGCGATCCGCCGGCTCTCCGACGGGCATCGCGCCTTCGCCCGCGACTACGGCCTGAAGGATCACGGCCATCTCGCCGGCGAGGAAGGTTCGGAAGGCATCTCGCACGCGCTGATGGCCGAGGCCTATGCCGTTCCCGGCGAGATCTGCGTCGGCACCGACTCGCATACCCCGCATTCGGGCGCGCTCGGCTGCCTCGCCTTCGGCGTCGGCACGACCGACATGGCCAATGCGTTCATGACCGGCGCGATCCGGCTCACTGTCCCGGAAGCGTTGCTGGTCCGCCTCGAGGGCAACCTGCCGCCGGGCGTAACGGCCAAGGACGTCGTCCTCAAGCTGCTCGCCGAGCCACGGATCCGGGCCGGGCTCGGGCTCGGCCGCGTCTTCGAGTTCGCCGGGCCGGTCGTGTCGGCGATGTCGATCGACGAACGCACGACGCTGACCAACATGACGGCGGAGCTTGGCGGCTTCACCGGAATCGTCGCCCCCGATGCCGAGACCGCCCGCTTCATCCGCGAGCGGCGCGGGAATGAGGTCGTGATCGAGGACTGGATGGCGAGCGATCCCGGCGCGCCCTATGCCGCAGAGCTGACGCTGGACTGCTCGGCCTTGACGCCTATGCTCGCGGCGCCGGGCGACCCCGGCAATGGCGTTTCGTGCGACGAACTCACCACACCCGTCCCAGTCGGCATCGCCTATGGCGGCTCCTGCACGGCGGGCAAGCGCGAGGATTTCGACCAGTATCACGAGGTTCTGCACTGGGCGGCTGCGCGCGGGCTGAAAGTCCCGGACAACGTCACCTTCTATCTGCAGTTCGGCACCGTCGCCGTGCGGCGCTATTGCGAGGAACGCGGTTATCTCGACACGTTCAGGCGTGTCGGCGCTCAGATCCTCAATCCCGCCTGCGGCGCCTGCGCACAATGTGGGCCGGGGGTGTCTTCGCTGGCGGACGAGGTGACGATCAGCGCGATCAACCGCAACTTCCCCGGCCGCTCCGGCCCCGGCCAGGTCTGGCTGGCAAGTCCGCCGACTGTTGCCGCCAGCGCCATTGCCGGCGAGATTGTCTCATTCGGGCGGTTGCAGAGCCAGATCTTAGGCACCCCCGGTCACGTCCAAAGACAGAATGATGACTAATCGCTATGCGCTTGCGGCTCGCTACAGCAATCGACGTCAACTGGTCCGCCCATAGCTGCAAGGGCCGTGTGCAATGTCCGCTTCCTGGCAACCGTCCAATGTCCGGAGTTGGCGCACGGCAGCCGGATCGAAACGGATCTTGTTGCAGGCCAGAGAGCTAGCCGGGCTGTCGTGCGCTTGCTCTGAGAAGCTGCCCATGGCGATATCGGAGGGTGCAACCACCTGCTTAGCTGACGGTTTTGACCCAGAGTCGCGACGTATGCGCGAGGAGGTTAGCAAATGGCCAAACGCATCCTCCATGTCGTCAGCAATGTTGCCCACTATGCCGATCCGACCCAGCCGACCGGCCTGTGGCTGTCGGAGCTGACCCACGCCTACGACGTCTTCGCGGTGAAGGACTACGGTCAGACGATCATGAGTCCGAAGGGCGGTGGCTCGCCCCTCGAACCCCGCGCCCTCAAATGGCCGCTTCTGGACGCCTCGGCGAAAGCCTGGCTGGATGATCCGAGCCGCACGGCTCTTTTACAAGCGACGGCCGGACCTGACGAGATCGACCCGACGGACTTCGATGCGATCTACTTTACCGGCGGCCATGCGGTCATGTGGGATTTTCCGGACAGCGAAGGCTTACAGCGCATCACCCGCTCGATCTGGGAGCGCGGCGGGATCGTCTCCGCGGTCTGCCATGGCTATTGCGGCCTGCTGAACACGAGGCTGTCCGACGGCAAGCTGCTGGTGGCCGGCAAGCGGCTCACCGGCTTTTCCTGGACGGAGGAGGTGCTGGCCGGGGTCGCGAAGAAGATGCCTTACAATGCAGAGGCCGAGATGAAGGCGCGCGGAGCGTTGTACGAAAAAGCCTTCCTGCCGTTCGTTTCCTATGCCGTCGTTGACGGCCGCCTCGTCACCGGACAAAACCCGTGGTCGGCAAAGGCAACGTCAGAGAAAGTCGTGAGCCTTCTTTGATGGCGTTGCCGTTCCATTTGCGAATGGGCCGCCCTCGGATCAGGTCATCGACAGGACGACCTTTCCTTTCGCCCGGCCGGTACCCAGATGCGCGAAAGCGGCCGGCAAGCTCTCGAACGGGAAGACCTGATCGATCACAGGCTTTATACGGTCCTCATCGACGAGACGAGCGATCCCGGCGAGCTGCGCGCCATCGGACTCGGTCAGGAAGCGATAATAGGAAACGCCAGTCTTCCGGCTGGTCGCGAAGACGCGCCGTGCCATGAACCACATGACGAGCCGGATCAGCGGATTGGCTCCGATCTGGTCCGCGAACTAACGGTCCGGCGGGCCGACGATCGAGACGACCGAGCCGCCGCGCCGCGCCACCTTGAACGCATCGAGCGTGAAGGCGCCGCCCAGCGTATCGAAGACGATGTCGTAATCGCCGGGCTCGGTGAGGTAGTCCTGCTTGTCATAGGCTATGATGGTGTCGGCCCCGAGCGCGCGGACGAATTCGGCGTTCCTGCTGCTCGTCGTCGTGGTGACATGCAGGCCGAGCGCCTTGGCATACTGAATGGCGAAGGTGCCGACGCCGCCCGAGCCGGCATGGATCAGGATGCGCTGCCCGGCTTTCGCCCGTGCCCGGTCCACCAGTCCCTGCACCGTCGTCAGGCCGACCAGAGGGAGCGAGGCGGCTTCCACATGCGTGAGCGCCGCGGGTTTGCGCGCGAAGAAGGATTGCGGCAGGGCGATCTTCTCGGGGAAGGTTCCGATGGTTTCGCGCGAGGCCCGCACGAAGACCTCGTCGCCCGGCCTGAAGGCTGTGACGTTCGATCCCACGGCGCGCACCGTGCCGCTGGCGTCGAAGCCAATGGTGTGTGGCAGGTCGTATCGGATGACCTGCTTCAGGTCGCCGGCGATCGTCTTCTGATCGATCGGATTGAGCGCGGCTGCCTTGATGTCGCAGACGACCTCGTCAGCCCCTGGCACAGGGTCAGGAAGGTCGAGGAGCCGGACGACATCCGGAATCTTGCCGTAAGCCGTCATCATATAGGCGCGCATGGCAGGTTAGACCGCTCTGGCGCGAGGACGCCGCATTGCCTTGCCGGCCGGTTTGTCGTCGACCGCGCCTGTCGGCGTGTCGACAGCCTTGCCGAGCATCCGCGACAGAACCCTGCGGGCATTGGCGGCGCAATCCATGTCGCCGGGCTTCGCCTCGATGTCGCCGATGAGTCCCACGAGCTGCGCCTTGCTCTCAGCCAGCCGGTGCTCCAGCGCCTCGATGTCCCTGACCTTCTTTCGGAGAGCATCGAGCAGCGCATCATGCTCCCACCGCTCTAGGTCGCTCGGGAGAAGCGTGCGGATCTCGTCGAGCGTGAAGCCCGCCTTCTGCGCCGTCGTGATGAGTTCGAGGACGAGCACCGCATCGGACGAATAGGTGCGGTAGCCGTTCGGACGACGGTCTACCGTCTTCAGGAGGCCCGCGCTCTCATAGAAGCGGATGCGCGAGTTTGTCAGGCCGGTCCGCTTGGCCAGTTCCCCGATGTTCATGGTCGCAAATCCCAGTGAAAAATTCTCTTGACCTTCAACTTAACTGAAACGTTACGGTCTGTCCAAATCTTTCTAGGAGCGACCGATGTCCCTGTTTTCCCCGCTTGTCCTGCCCAACGGCGCCACTATCCCGAACCGCATCGCCAAGGCGGCGATGGAAGAGAACATGGCCGACGATGATCATGCCCCGTCGGTCGAACTCATCCGCCTGTACCAGAACTGGGCCGATGGCGAGGCCGGGCTGATCATCACCGGCAACGTCATGGTCGACGCCCGCGCCATGACGGGTCCGGCGGGTGTGGTGCTGGAAGATGATCGCTATCTCGACCGCTTCAAGGCCTGGGCCGATGCGGCCCGCTCGGGCGGCGGCCAGGTCTGGATGCAGATCAACCATCCCGGCCGGCAGATGCCTGCCGGTCTGGGTCAGGAGACGCTGGCGCCGTCCGCGATCGCGCTGGACCTCGGCGCGCAGTCGAAGCGCTTTCCGGTGCCGCGCGAGATGACGGAGGCCGATATCGCCGAGGTCGAGCAGCGCTTCGTGAAGACCGCTCTCCTGGCCGAGGCGGCCGGGTTTGCCGGCGTGGAGATCCATGCGGCGCACGGCTATCTGCTCAGCCAGTTCCTATCCCCCTTGTCGAACCATCGGCAGGACCGCTGGGGCGGCAGCTTGGAGAACCGCGCACGCCTGCTGCTCGACATCGTGCGCGGCGTGCGCGCTGTCGTCGCTCCCGGTTTTGCAGTCTCGATCAAACTCAACTCCGCCGACTTCCAACGCGGCGGATTCTCCCCGGAGGATGCGCAGGCCGTGGTCGTGATGCTCAATTCCCTCGGCGTCGATCTCGTCGAACTCTCAGGCGGCAGCTATGAGGCGCCGGCGATGATGGGCTCGGCTCGGGACGAGCGTACCCTCGCGCGCGAAGCGTATTTTCTTGAATTCGCCCGCGACATCGCCACGGTCGCGACCATGCCTCTGATGGTCACCGGCGGGATCAGGCGGCGCGAGGTCGCGGAGCAGGTCGTCGCCAGCGGTGTGGCCATGGCGGGGATCGCCACCGCACTCGCGATCGATCCGAGCCTTCCGCGCAAATGGAAGCAGGGTCAGGCGGACGCTCCCGCACTGAAGCCGATCACCTGGAAGAACAAGCCGATCGCGTCGGCGGCTCATATGGCAGCGGTCCGATACCAGCTCGTGCGCCTCGGCGACCGGCGGCGCACAGCGCCGAAGGTGTCGCCGATCTGGGCGCTGATCACCGCGCAGATGGCCGCCAGGCGACACACCCGGCGATACCGGCACTGGATGGCGCAACGGCGCTCGGCCGCCTGAACGAAAGCCGCGCGCCGGCCAGCGCCGGCGCGCTCCCCCATCGTCTCCAGGACCAAACCGATCCTCGAGACAAACTCGTGAGATGAACGTGACGGTTCCGGCTCTCCTCGATCCCCTCGCCGACATGGCAGGCCTGCTGGAACGCCAGCGCGCCGCCTTTCTCAATGATGGGCCGCCCAGCCTTGGCGAGCGCAAGAAGCGCCTCAAGCGCCTGCGCGATGTGGTCCTCGCGCATCGCAGCGCTTTGGGCGATGCGGTCAGCGCCGATTTCGGCCACCGCTCCCGTCACGAGACCGAGATCATGGAACTGGTCGGCGTCGTCCAGTCGATCGACTATCTCACGCGAAACCTGCGCCGTTTCATGAAGCGCGAGCGTCGCCATGTCGATCTGTTCTACCGCTCGGGTCGCGCCTATGTGCACTATCAGCCCAAGGGCGTGATCGGCGTGATGGCGCCCTGGAATTACCCCATCTCCCTGACGCTCATCCCGCTTGCGACCGCTCTGGCCGCCGGCAACCGCGCTATGCTGAAGCCCTCCGAGCTCACGCCGCGGACCAGCGAGCTGATGCAGCGGATGCTCGCCTCGGTCTTCCCGGCGGAAGAGGTCGCGGTCGTCCTCGGCGGGCCGCAGGTCGGCGCCGCGTTCAGCGGCCTGCCGTTCGATCATCTGCTGTTCACTGGAAGTACGCCGGTCGGCCGCAAGGTCATGAAGGCGGCGAGCGACAATCTCGTGCCGGTGACGCTGGAGCTCGGCGGCAAGAGCCCCGCAATCGTCGCAAAAGGCCATGTCAACGAACGCACGATCGGCAGTCTCGTCTTCGGCAAGCTCTCCAATAGTGGGCAGACCTGCGTCGCCCCGGATTACGCCCTCGTGCATGAGGACGACGTTGAAGCGTTCGTCGGACAATTCGGCGCGGCCGTCACGCGCGCCTATCCGGCGGGGCCGACAGGCGACGACTACACCTCGATCGTCAATGATCGGCACTACGAGCGCCTGAAGGGGCTGATCGACGATGCGCGGCGCCTCGGCGCTCGCGTCATCGAGGCCGGCACGCTGCCAAAGACTGCCATCGCGCGACCGCGCACGCTCGCGCCGACCCTGGTCGTGGGCGCCACGGACGATATGGCGGTCATGCAGGAAGAAATCTTCGGCCCGATCCTACCGGTACAGACCTATCGGACGATCGACGACGTGATCGAGTACGTGAACGCGCGCACCCGTCCGCTGGCGCTCTATTATTTCGGCGAGCGGGATGCCGATTGCGCAAGTCTGCTGGCGCGCACGACCTCCGGCAATGTCGGCATCAACAACACGATGATCCATGTCGCGCAGGATGATCTGCCGTTCGGCGGCGTCGGCCCAAGCGGCATGGGCGCCTATCACGGCATCGAGGGCTTCCGGGCCATGAGCCATGCGAAAGGCGTGTTCGAACAGGGGCGGTGGGCGTTGCCGAGCTTGCTGAGGGCACCTTTCGGCCGGCTGGTGGATCTGGCCTTGTCGAGCGTGCTCGGCCGACGCTGAGCCAAGCAGCGTTGCCGACAATGGCTGCGTGCGTGGGCGCATTGCAGAGAGATTCTGGCTCCCTGCAATGCCGCCGATTTGACGATGGCGACCGCGCCTAGCTGCGGATGAACTTCAGCAGATCCGCGTTGACGACATCGGCGTTGACGGTGAGCATCCCGTGCGAGAAGCCGGGATAGATGATCAGCGTGCTGTTCTGCAGCAGCTTGTCCTGCATGATCGCCGCACATTTGTAGGGAACGACCTGGTCGTCGTCGCCCTGCATGACCAGCATCGGGACGGTGATCGCCTTCAGGTCCTCGGTCTGGTCGGTCTCGGAGAAGGCCTTGATGCCTTCGTAATGCGCCTTGGCGCTGCCCATCATGCCCTGCCGCCACCAATTCTCGATCACCCCTTGCGAAGGCTTGGCGCCCGGACGGTTGTAGCCGTAGAACGGCCCCGCCGGGACGTCGATGAAGAACTGCGCCCTGTTGGCCGCCAAGGCCGCCCGGAAACCGTCGAAAACCTCGATCGGCGTGCCGTCCGGATTGCTGGCCGTCTTGACCATCAGCGGCGGCACGGCACTGACCAGCACCCCTTTGGCGACGCGGCCCTGAGGCTGGCCGTGCTGTGCGATATAGCGCGCGACCTGCCCGCCGCCGGTCGAATGGCCGATATGGATGGCATTCCTGAGGTCGAGATGTTCGGCGACCGCCGAAGCGTCGGCCGCATAGTGATCCATGTCATGCCCGTCGCTGACCTGCGCAGAGCGGCCGTGCCCACGCCTGTCATGGGCAACGACGCGAAAGCCTTCCTTGAGGAAGAACAGCATCTGGTTGTCCCAGTCATCGGCGCTGAGCGGCCAGCCATGGTGGAAATGGATGGGCTGCGCGTCCCTCGGCCCCCAATCCTTGTAGAAGATCTCGGTCCCGTCGCGGGTGGTGACGAATGGCATGGCTGCTCTCCTTCCTGCAGGTGACTGGATCAAACAGGCTCAACTTCGAAAACTTGCGACTGCGGCCGGCACAGGGGCCCTCTGGGCGGGACCTCAGCATCCGGCGCTTCCAGTCCATCAAACATGGCGGGGCCGAGCGTAAGATTAAACCTATGTTGAAGGTCAAGCGGCGGTTGTCGCGTTCCGGCGGCCAGCATGTCCGGCCGCCCAAAGGAGCTACGAAAGCCGCTTGACACTAAAGTTAACTTTAACGTTAGAGCTTCGACATCAGCAACCCCTTTGAGGTGCCGTCGATGAACACCAGAAATCTCGCCGCTGCGTTCGGTGCTATCCTGAGCCTGCTCACCAGCTCCAGTTGGGCGGACGATCGCCCGGTGATGAAGCAACCGGAGAGCACGACCATGATCGACATCGCTGGCCAGCAGGTGCCCGTGGTCAAGGGCGGGCTCTACGACCGCTATCGCTCCAATCCTCCGCTGTCGGTCATTGCCGCAGAGGCGCCAGATGTGGACCTCTCCTGGTTCAGGCAGCTCAAAAAGGAGCGCGTCGACATCGGCTTCGAGTCCTACTCCCCGAATTTCTACTACAAGAACAGCCGGGTCACGGCGATCTTCACGGCCGACCTGGACAAGCTGAAGGAACTCATGCCGGCCGAGGTGCTGGCGAAGGTTCAGCCGCTTCAGGTGTGGCCCGGCCGAGGCCTGATCGCCCTGACGGCTTACATCTATCGTTATTGCGATAATGACAGCTACGAAGAGATCGGCCTGTCTGTCATCACCAACAAGCCAGGCTCCTTCAATCTCGGCCCCTTCTCGTTGCTCGGCCAGATGATGGACAGCGATTTCTGGGGCTATGTGCTCAAGCTTCCGGTCAACACCGAACTGGCCCGGGTGCGCGGCGTGGTGGGCTACAACCTGCCGAAATGGCTGACCGACATCAGTTACAAGGAGACCGACAAATCCGTCGTCGTCGAGATTTTCGACGCACAGACCAGGAAGGTCGATGTCACCTTCGAGACGCGCAAGCTTGCCGATGTTTCCAGCAAGGAATCGATGGTCAAGAACAGCTTCACCAACCTCGACCAGAAGGGCCGCCTGACGACAGGCTACACGGTCTCGCGCCAGTTGCGCCATGCCAGCAGCTCCAGCGCAGATGCCGTGAAGCTGACGCTCGGGGACGGTAGCCTGTCGACCTACATCAAGGCGCTCAAGCTCGGCACGCTGGTGAAGTATGAATACGTGCCGGAGTTCCAGGGCGCGCTATACTCGCCCAAAGTGCTGTGAGGCGTGCCCCGGTCTTCATTTGGGAGCTCGACTGGCCTCCAGCCTGCTGAGGTCCCCATCGTTAGAGTGAACTGCCGGTCGCAAGGCCGGCATCCAATCAGCGCGCAGCTCTCGGGAGGTCCGCTTTCGGGCAGGAACTCAGAGTCTGCTTGTGGCGCATTCGATCCGCGCCGGATGTTCGATGAGTGGCCCAGGGCCGGCGTCCCATTAATGGCGTGTTCTGCTTGGGGCGAAGACAGTCAATTTGGAACCAGGCCGCTGCGCGCCGGCAGACGACAACGTCATTGGCACCGTTACGGCTGCTCAGGTTCTGTCGAGGTCCATGACCACACGCTATCCCCGCGCGTGGTCGTTGCCACCGTGCGCGGCGATGAACATGGCGACGGCCGACCGGCAGTAGGATTTGATTTCGTTGTCGTTCTCAGCTCTCGCCTGATCGAAGCGCGCGATCATCAGGAGATCTGATCCTTTGAAAAGCGCGCCAAACAAGCGGGCGGACTGGAGAGGATCGGGCACGTTCAGGAGCGCCTTGGCGTGCATCTGACGCAACAGGGCCTCGATTTGGCCGATAACATGGGCGCCGCCGGCCTCGTAAAAGAGCTTGCTTAGCGACTTTTGGTTCGTCTTGTCGGCCATGATCATGGCCTCGACACTGCGGACGTCCGGGCTCAGCAGCGTGCGAAGCAGGGATGTTCCCACCGCCATGAGCTGATCTTCGGCCGATCCCTCGACCCCTTCAACAAGGGCCAGAGGTGCAAACTGATGGCAGTGGGCCGCGATGGCCGCGCCGAACAGTGCCTCCTTGTTCTCGAAGTGCCGATAGATGCTGAGCTTCGAGATTTTCGCTCGCTGGGCGACCTTGTCCAGGGTCGTCGCTTGAAAACCCAATTCCACAAAGAGTTCGCTCGCGGCGTCGACGATCGTCTGACCGAGCGCTTGGTTGGGAGGCCGGCCGCGCCGGCCTTGGTTGTTTTCAGTCACGGCAATTATGGTCCTTGACAGTATCCTAATTCCTTATACGATACCATTCAGTTTCCAAATTACGCAAGCGCGTTCGTCGGACGTTTGCCGATCGAAAGCACGAGAGATCCATGCAGCGACGAACCCTGCTGAAGCTGGCTGCCGCGCTTTCCGCCATCGGCATCGCCCGCGCCCCGGCCACCGCCAGGTCCAGCCGATCCTCTTCCAACCAGAACAAGGAGCTCATCACCATGAATGACGTCATCATCATCGGCGGCAGCTTTGCCGGTCTCGCCGCCGCGCTGCAGCTCGGCCGTGCCCGCCGCAAGGTCACCGTTCTCGATACCGGCCTGCAGCGCAATCGCTTCGCCGGCCGCTCGCACGGTATGCTCGGCCACGATCACAAGCCACCATCGGCCATCCTGACCGAGGCGCGGCGGCAACTGGCGCACTATCCCACGATCAGGCTGGTCAATGCCGGGGCCGACAGCGTCTCCGGCGCCATCGACGATTTTTCCGTCCTCACCGGCGATGGCGAAAGCCTTAAGGCGCGCCGTCTGATCCTGAGCTATGGCATCGTCGACCAGATGCCTGATGTTCCGGGCTTTGCCGAAGCCTGGGGCACCGCCATCGTGCCCTGTCCCTATTGCGACGGCTTTGAAGTGGCCGACCAGCATTGGGGCCTTGTCTGGTCGGGTCCGCAGTCGATGAATCAGGTCAGGCTGTTTCACGATTGGACCGACAATTTGACGGTCTTCGCTGATGTCCACGACATCGCACCCGACTTCCGGGCCGATCTGGCAGGCCGCAAGGTACCTGTCATTGATGGACGGATCACCGGGGTCGCCCGTCACGGGAGCCATGGTGCCACCATCAAGATCGATACCGGCCCCGATGTCGCGGTCGACATTCTGTTCGCGCATCCGCGCAACAAGCCGTCCGCCAGCCTGCATGAGACACTAGGTCTCACCACCGTCGCTACGCCAACCGGCATCGCAATCAAGACCGACGACCGCCGCGAAACCAGCACGCCCGGCATTTATGCCGCCGGCGACCTCGCCAACCCCGGGATCCCCTCGGTCACCACGGCAACATGGCAAGGCGCGATGGCGGGCATCTTCGCCCAGCAGTCGATGCTGGTTTGAGAGCAGAGAATGGAGATGAACATGGCCGTCGAACCGGACAGCGCGGGTGTGCGCTTCCCCCCGCCCCTCATATATCTGGGAGCTCTGCTGCTGGGGCTGGCGGCGGAGCGGTTCGTCGCTCTGCGCTCTTTCGGGATCGACTGGCGGTTGCTGGTCGCAGCAGGCGCGCTGCTGTTCGCTGCGGGCGCGGCGATAATGCTCGCGGCGGCGGGGCTGTTCCGGCGGCTAGGCACCAACGTTCGGCCGTCGCGGCCTACGAGCCTCATCGCAACGACCGGCCCTTATCGGTGGACCCGCAATCCCATGTATCTCGGCATGGCGCTTGTCTGTGCCGGCCTTGCGATCGGCTTCGACGGACCGATCGCCTTCGTCTTGCTCCAGTTGCTGCTGATCGCGATCCAGACGCAGGTGATCGCCCGCGAGGAGCGCTATCTCGAAGCGAAGTTCGGCGACGACTACCGCCGTTACAAGGCCAAGGTTCGCCGCTGGCTCTGACTATTCCGCTGCTGCCGCCTGCGGACCATCTGGCCTCGGACGCCCTTCAGGCTTTGATCCTCAGCCGACCGCTCTTGGAGAAGCCTGACACCTGAAGCTTGGAGATCGGTCTCATGGCGCCATCACCTTTCGCATCGAAGCCCGCTGCATCGATCGCGTGGTGAAGCGGTTCGTGAATGCGACGACCTTGTTGAGCAGACCTGCAATGACGGATGGCTTTGCCTGAGCCAGTGCGCTCAATCCAGCCTCGGCGACGGGGCGAGGCTTCATGGTCAGCCTGCGCAGCATCGGCGAGACGCGGGCGTCGGCTGCCGCATCGAATCCGGTTTCGGTATGGCCGGGGCAGAGCGTGGTGACGACGACGCCTCGCGAACGCAACTCATCGTGAAGCGCTTCGCCGAAGGAGAGCACATAGGACTTCGTCGCGGCATAGGCCGCATAGGTGGGAACCGGCTGGAAGGCCAGCAGACTGGCGACGAGAAGCATCTCGCCGGAGCCTCGGCTGGCCATGTCCCGCCCGAAGGCGTAGCTCAGCTCGGTCAGCGCCGTCACATTGAGCTGGATCATCTCGGCGGTGCGCGCGAACGGCGTGTCGAGAAAGTCGCCGTGCAGGCCAAAGCCCGCATTGTTGACCAGGAGATCGATCCGCAGCGCCTTCGCGTCCAGATTCTCTTTCAAACGGCCGGCAGCGCCGGGAGCGGAGAGGTCGACCGGCTCGACATGGATCTCGACGCCGTGCTTCCGGCGAAGCTCGAAGGCGAGCCTTTCCATCGGCTCGCGTCGCCGCGCCGCGAGCACGAGATTGACCTTTCGAGCCGCCAGAAGCTCTGCGAATTCGACGCCGAGGCCGCTCGATGCGCCCGTCACAAGGGCCCATTTTCCCGAGGGCGCGTCCAAGGTGCTTCCAGCGGGGGAACCGTTCGCGTTCTGCATGTGATGACCTTTCGAATAGATGCCCCTAAGCATCGTTCGAGACCCGCGCTTCGATGATGGTGGAAGGCTGCTTTTCGCGTCGCGGACGGTCGCGATAGACGGGAGCGAAGGCCGCGAGCGCGCCGACCGAGGCTGCCGTCATGACGATGGCGAGCGAGACCGACGGCGAGAACGGCATCGCGCTCGCCAGCGTCGAACCGATGGCCGCGCTGCCCATCTGGAGGAAACCGAGTAGCGCAGAGGCCGAGCCGGCCTGGCGGCCAAAGGGCTGCAGCGCGATCGCCGTGCCGAGCGGATTGATCAGCCCCATGCCGAAGAGGACGATCGAAAGAGCCGCGGTGAAGGTCGTATAGGTCGGCTGCGACGCCACTGCGACCATCCCCAGCGAGCCGGCGGCGAAGATGATCAGCCCAGCGAGGCCAGTGGTCCGGTCGCCATGGCGCCGCGCCAGCAGAGGCGCCAGGAACCCGGCTGCAAAGACGATCAGCACCGTCGCTGCGAAGGATAGACCCATTTCGAGCGGCGTCAGTCCAAGCTGACCCATCAGGACGCCGGGCGCCGCGGCAAAGAAGCTGAACAAGCCGCCCAGCACCATGCTGACCGAGAGGGCCGGCAACAGGAAGCGACCGTCGACGAGGAGGGACCGATAGGTCGTCGCCACATTGCCGAGCGCGAGCGTGCTCCTGGCGTCAACCGGATGGGTCTCGCCGACCCGCCGCAGGTAGAGTAGCGCGAGCGCCGCCGCGCAGAGGGCGACGAACGCGAAGCTCGCTCGCCAGCCCGACAGATCGACGAGGACGCTGCCGAGAAGCGGCGAGAACCCGGGTGCGACGGCCCCGGCGATCATGGTGAGGGACAGCACCCGCCCGAGCGTCTCGCCCTGGCACAGATCGCGCGCGATGGCGCGGGCGAGCACGGATGAGGCGCAGGCCCCCATGGCCTGGACGACCCGGCCGAGCACGAGCCCGGACACGTTGTCAGCTTGTGCGCAGATGATGCTTCCCGCCAAGAAGGTGGCGAGGCCGCCAAGAACCAGCGCCCTTCTTCCGAAACGATCCGAGAGCGGGCCGACAACCAGTTGCCCCAGCGCAAAGGTGAGGAAGAAGCTGCTCAGGAGAATCCCGAGCTGGGTGCCCGTCAGGCCAAGCTCGGCCGACATGCGTGGAAAAGCCGGGAGTATAATGTTCGTCGCAAGCGTACCTAGGGCGGCCAGACCGGCGAGAAGCACGACGATAGGACCGCTGACTTCGCGGGCTTCGGATCGAAGTGGGTCGAGGCCCGTTTGGGAAATCTGCGACGGTCCGTCGAGCGCAGTTTCCGCGGCACTCACTGCACGCCCTCCTGCTTGCCGCCGGGCGGCTTCGCATGGGCGGCGATCTGGGAGCCAGCCGCGTTCAGGATCTGGCGCGCCAGCGCCTCGTCGTTGACCGTCCGCGACAGCAGGACGGCTCCGACCATCATCGACACTTTCGCCAGAAGAGCGTCACGATCTTCTTCCGCGGACAGGCTTGCAATCATGTCGAGGTTCGCGCGGATGCCGGCCTCGAACTCGGCCTTCACCTCCGGTCCCTGCCGTGCCGCGTCGGATGCTAGCGCGACGAACGCGCATCCTTCGGCGCGTGCCGCGACATGTTCAGGGCTGAGGTAGAATTCCGCGACTGCCGAGAGCGGGTCATCCGGCCGAGAAGCGGCGGCCGATGACCAGCGCTCGGCCGCACTGGCGATCGCTTGCCGCGACGCCAGTGCGGCCAGTTCGTCCTTCGACGCGAACTGCTTGTAGAAGCCGCCCTGCGTCAGGCCGGCGCCCGCCATCAGGTCCTTGAGACCGATGCCGTCGAAGCCGTGCTCGCGAAAGAGCCGGCTCGCCGTCTCGATCACCCGCTCCCTATTCTGTGCCGCTTGCTCCCGGGAGACCCGCATTCTGTGCTCCGAAAATTAGATTGCGTTCGAACTCTATATCAGTCATAGATGTCAAATGCAATCTATTTGGTAAGCGCCATGACAAGGAAATCCCGGTTCACCCTGCTCGCGGTCGCGGGCATCGTGGCCGCCGCCGGAATCGGCGGAGCCGTTCTGCTGATCGGGCACAAACCCGCTCCTTCGGCTGCCGTAGATCCCCGATTGGAGCCACCGATCGTCCGCGTGTCGGCGGCGAGCCCGGTCATGGGCGCCGACAGGCGCTTCACGGGCGTCATCGCGGCGCGCGTGCAGAGCAATCTCGGCTTTCGGGTTCCGGGCAAGATCGTCGAGCGGCTGGTCAATGTCGGACAGTCCGTGAAGGCGGGACAGCCGCTTCTGCGGGTCGACGAGACGGATCTGCGGCTGGCACTCACCGCCAAGCGCAATGCGGCCATCGCCGCCCGAGCCGTGCTGACGCAGGCGACGGCCGACGAGGCGCGCTACGCGATGCTCGTGAAGAACGGGTTCGCCGCCAGCCCTCAGCGCTACGAGCAGGCGAAGGCTGCGCTCGACACCGCCAAGGCCCAGGCCGCCGCCGCGGAGGCCGAGGCGAATGTCGCGGAGAACGAGCTCAACTATGCCGTGCTCGTCGCCGACGCGGCCGGGATCATCGTCGAGACCCTGGCGGAGCCCGGGCAGGTCGTCGCCGCGGGACAGGTGGTCGTCCGTCTCGCGCAGACGGGCCCGCGGGAAGCCTTGGTGGTCTTGCCCGAAACGATAAGGCCTCTGATCGGCTCCGCCGCCCAGGCGACGCTCTACGGCGTCGCGGGACGCAGCTTCCGCGCCACTTTGCGCCAGTTGTCCGACTCGGCCGATCCGCAGACCCGGACCTATGAGGCCCGCTATGTCCTCGAAAGCGAGGCCGCGCTGGCGCCGCTGGGCGCGACCGTGACGATCCGCCTCTCCGATACGGCGACAGACACCGAGACGGAGGTTCCGCTCGGAGCGATTCTCGACGACGGACAGAAGACCGGCGTTTGGCTGCTCGACGAGGCAGGCTCCGCCGTGACGTTCCAACCCGTGCGTCTCGTTCGCGTCACGAGCGAGACGGCCGTCGTCTCGGGACTGCAGGCCGGGCGCCAGATCGTCTCTCTCGGGGCGCATCTCCTGCGCGAAGGCCAGCCGGTCCGAGCGTCCTCGAGCATCAAGGCGGCCTCGCGATGAGCTTCAATCTCTCGGCGATCGCCGTCCGCGAGCGGGCCGTCACCCTGTTCTCGATCATCCTGCTCGTTGCCGCCGGCGCCTACGCCTTCGTCAAGCTCGGGCGGGCCGAAGATCCGAGCTTCACCATCAAGACGCTGACCGTAACCTCGGTCTGGCCTGGCGCGACCGCCCGCGAAATGCAGGACCTCGTCGCCGAGCCGCTGGAGAAGCGGCTGCAGGAGCTCGCCTGGTACGACCGTGTCGAGACCACGACGCGGCCGGGCTATGCCTATCTCACGGTCAACCTGAAGGACTCCACCCCGCCGTCCCGCGTCCAGGAGGAGTTCTACCAGGCGCGCAAGAAGCTCGCCGACGAGGCGCGCAACCTGCCGCCCGGCGTGCTCGGCCCCTTCGTCAACGACGAATACTCCGATGTGAGCTTCGCGCTCTACGCGCTGAAGGCGAAGGGCATGCCGATGCGCGAATTGGCCCGGCAGGCCGAGATCATCCGGCAGGATCTCCTGCACGTGCCAGGGGTAAAGAAGGTCAACATTCTCGGCGAGCGTCCTCAGCAGATCTTCGTCGAGTTCTCCTATGCGAAGCTCGCGACGCTCGGCGTTTCCGCCCAGGACATCGTCACCGCCCTCCAGCGGCAGAACACGGTCACGCCGGCGGGCTCGGTGGATACCAAAGGCCCGCGCGTCTTCATCCGGGTCGATGGCGCCTATGACAGCGTCCAGGCCATCGCCGACACGCCGATCGTCGCGGGAGGCCGGACGCTGAAGCTCTCCGACATCGCGGATGTCCGCCGCGGCTACGAGGATCCGGCGAGCTTCGTCATCCGGCATCAGGGCGAGCCCAGCCTCATGCTCGCCGCCGTGATGCAGGACGGCTGGAACGGGCTGACGCTTGGCAAGGATCTTGAGAATAAGACTGCCGCAATCGGCCGGACGCTGCCGCTCGGCATGTCGCTCGAAAAGGTGACGGACCAGGCGGTCAACATCGCTGCGTCGGTCGACGAGTTCATGATCAAGTTCGCGATGGCTTTGGGCGTAGTGCTGCTCGTCAGCCTGCTCAGCCTTGGCTGGCGCGTCGGCATCGTCGTTGCCGCGGCGATCCCCATCACGCTGGCCGCCGTCTTCTTCATCATGCTGGAGACCGGCCGGTTCTTCGACCGGATCACGCTGGGCGCGCTGATCCTGGCGCTCGGCCTCCTCGTCGACGACGCCATCATCGCGATCGAGGTCATGGTCGTGAAGATGGAAGAGGGCATGGATCGCATCAAGGCGGCGGCCTATGCCTGGAGCCATACCGCGGCGCCCATGCTCTCTGGCACTCTGGTGACGATTGCAGGCTTTCTGCCCGTCGGGTTTGCCTCCTCCACGGCCGGCGAATACGCCGGCAACATCTTCTGGGTCGTCGGCTTCGCGCTGATCGTGTCCTGGATCGTGGCGGTGATCTTCACTCCTTATCTCGGCGTCAAGATGCTGCCGGAGATCAAGCCCGTCCCCGGCGGCCATCACGCCATCTACGACACGCCGAACTATCGACGCCTGCGGCGGCTGATCACCTTCGCCGTCGACCACAAGTTCCTGACCTGCGCGATCGTCGGCATCGCCTTTGCTCTCTCCGGCGTCGGCATGGGCGGGCTGAAGCAGCAGTTCTTCCCCACCTCGGATCGGCCCGAGGTACTCGTCGAAATGCGTCTACCGGAAGGCAGCAGCATCGAGACCACGACGGCCGCGGTCCAAAAGGTCGAGCGCTGGCTCAACCAGCAGTCGGAAGCCAAGATCGTCACCAGCTATGTCGGCCAGGGCGCGCCGCGTTTCTTCCTGGCGCTGTCGCCGGAGCTGCCCGATCCGGCCTTCGCCAAGATCGTCGTGCTGACGCCCGACGCGCGTGCGCGCGAAGAGCTCAAGGTTCGGCTGCGAGAGGCGATTTCGAATGGGCTCGCGCCCGAGGCCTATGTCCGCGCCACGCAATTCGTCTTCGGACCGCCTTCGGTGTTCCCGGTCGAGTTTCGCATCGTCGGCCCCGATCCGGCTGAGCTCTACAAGATCTCCGAACAGGCCCTGCAGATCATGCGCGGCGTCCCTGATGTCAGGGAAGCGAATCGCGACTGGGGCAATCGCACGCCGGTGCTTCGTTTCGTGCCGGACCAGGATCGTCTCAACCTGATTGGCCTGTCGCCGGCGCAGGTCGGCCAGCAACTCCAGTTCCTGCTGAGCGGGGTGCCGGTCACGCAGGTCCGCGAGGACATCCGCAACGTGCCGGTCATCGCCCGAAGCGCAGGCGCCGAGCGTCTCGACCCGACGCGCCTCGCCGACTTCTCCCTCATGAGCAAGGACGGCCGGCAGATCCCCCTGGATCAGATCGGGCACTCCGAGATTCGTTACGAGGAGCCGATGCTGAAGCGACGCGACCGGATGCCGACGATCACGGTCCGCTCCGAGATCAACGAAGCGACGCAGCCTCCGGAGGTCTCCAAGCAGGTGCGGGCCGCGCTCCAACCGCTGATCGCCGCGCTGCCGGCCGGCTATCGCATCGACATGGGCGGTTCGATCGAGGAGGCGGCCAAGGCGAATGATGCTCTCGGCAAGATCTTCCCGCTGATGATCGCCGTGACGCTGATCGTCGTCATGCTCCAGGTGCGGTCCTTCTCGATGATGACGATGGTGCTGTTCACCGCGCCGCTCGGTCTGATCGGCGTCGTCCCGACGTTGCTCGCCTTCGACCAGCCCTTCGGCTTCAACGCGATCCTGGGCCTCATCGGGCTCGCCGGCATCCTGATGCGCAACACGCTGATCCTGACCGACCAGATCAAGGAGAACCAGATCGCGGGTCTGGACGACTACCATGCCGTCATCGAGGCGACGGTCCAGCGCACGCGACCAGTCATTCTGACGGCGCTCGCGGCCGTTCTCGCCTTCATTCCGCTGACCCATTCGGTCTTCTGGGGATCGATGGCCTATACGCTCATCGGCGGCACGGCGGTCGGCACGGTGCTCATCCTGCTCTTCCTGCCGGCGCTTTACGCCGCCTGGTTCAGGATCAAGCCGGCAGTGACAGCCACCGAGAAGGTCGATGTCCGATCGAATGCCGCAACTTCACCGCCCGCCTTTGCGCAGGCGGCGGAGTGAGCGATGGGCCAGCCTCCGCAAGCTCAGGCTATGACGCCTCTACCGGGCTTACGGCTTCGATCCTGCGTGCCGCCAGGGTTCTGTCTCGGAGAGCGGACGCAGCTCTTCAGCATCTCGACCTTAACACCGGGCAACTGATCCTATTAAGCTGCCTCGACGTGGATGCGCCGCCATCCATCGGTGAGGTCGCCGCTGCTCTTGACGCGGATAAGACCCCGTCACCGCGAGCCTCAAGCCACTCCTCCGTCGGCGGCTGGTCGCCGTCCTTGCCGATCCGGAAGATGCCCGATTGAGGCGATTGTTTTTGACACAGGAAGGCTACTTGCTGCTCTCCCGAGGGCTTCCGGTCATCCTGGATGCCGACCGTTCAGCGGCAGGCGTCATCCAGCACCATGAGCAGTTTCAAGCCGAGCTGGCGCGGTTGATCAGGAGCTTCCAGGTCTAAAGATTGTAGGCCGGCGGCACTCGGCTCCGTCGGCCTCAAAGCAATGTCCGCTAACCGGCAGTGATCCAAGGTCGGCTATTGGCGCGGACAGGCCTTGAAGATTCAAAGTAATGGCACGACGAGCCCGCGAGCGCGATGGAGCAGCTCGCTATCGGCGCCAGGCGATTGGCGCGGAACTTCGCCAGGATGAATTCGGCATCGACGGGGCGCTCGCTCCGAGATTGATCGCGACGCGGCGGCCGAAGCGCCGGCCGTCACAGCAGACGAAACTGACCTCGCCCAGGTAGCAACGCGGAAAGTCCATTCAGCATGGCCGCGACAGACCAGGCATCGGGCCAGTGCAAGCGTCTTCAAATCGCCGGGCGGTATCTCGACGAGCTCCGCGGTGGCCAGAGGCAGCTCGTGTCACAGGCGCAGGCGTTGGCGGCCGAACCCAACCTTCTGCTCGTCGAGGCCCGCAGCGCCATCGCTGGAGTTGGAGTTGACCCGCTTCCGTGGACTGTTCACGGCTATGGCGGTTCAGGTCAGTTCATGGTGCAGTCTTTCGTATTCGATGGGCGAGAGGTAGCC
>NZ_FOKP01000032.1 GCF_900112185.1 Allobosea sp. CRIB-10
GCGATCGGCCATCCCTTCGGCATGAGCGGGGCGCGGCTCGTCGGCCATGCCTTGCTGGAAGGCCGCCGACGCAAGGCGCGCTATGCCGTCGTCACTATGTGCGTCGCCGGCGGCATGGGCTGCGCCGGCCTCTTCGAAATCAATGGCTGAGCCATGGACCTACGCTTTACGCCCGAGGAAACCGCCTTCCGCGACGAGGTGCGGGGCTTCTTCCGCACGCAAGTGCCGGCTGAGATCCGCGCCAAGGTGTCGGAAGGACGCAGCCTGACGCGGGAGGACTACGTCACCTCGCAGCGCATCCTCAATGCGCGGGGCTACGCCGTGCCGCATTGGCCGAAGGAGTGGGGCGGGCAGGACTGGACGCCGATCCAGCGTTACATCTTCACCGAGGAGATGTTGCTCGCGGCGGTGCCGCTGCCGCTGCAGTTCAACTGCTACATGGTTGGCCCGGTGATCGCCGCCTTCGGCTCGCAGGCGCAGAAGGAGAAGCACCTCGCGCGCATCGCCAATCTCGACGAATGGTGGTGCCAAGGCTTCTCCGAGCCGGGCGCGGGCTCAGACCTCGCTTCCCTGAAGACCCGGGCGGTGCGTGACGGCGACCACTACATCGTCAATGGGCAGAAGACCTGGACCACGCTCGGCCAATATGCCGACTGGATCTTCTGCCTCGTCCGCACCGACCCCGCCGCCAAGAAGCAGGCCGGCATCTCCTTCATCTTGATCGACATGACCACGCCGGGCATCACGGTGCGTCCCATCATCACGCTGGAGGGCCGGCACGAGGTCAACGAAGTCTTCTTCGACAACGTCAAGGTGCCTGTCGAGAACCTTGTCGGCGAGGAGAACAAGGGCTGGGACTACGCCAAGTTCCTGCTCGCGAACGAGCGCACTGGCATCGCCCGCATCGGGCTCTCCAAGGAGCGGCTCGCCCGTGTGAAGCGCCTGGCGAAGGAAATGCCGGCCGGCGAGGGCATGCTCTGGGACGAGCGCGATTTCCGCGATCGCGTGATGAATGTCGAGATCGAACTCAAGGCGCTCGAGATCACGCAGATGCGCGTCGTCGCGGCGCAAGGACGGCGCGGCGACAACCGGCCCGATCCCGCATCCTCGATCCTGAAGATCAAGGGATCGCAGCTCCAGCAGGCGACGACGGAACTTCTCCTCGAGGTTGCAGGCCCCTTCGCGCTCGCTGCGCCGGTCCGTACCGGTGAGCTCAGCAATGATTGGCCCTTCGACTACGATTGGGCCGACGCCGCGGCGGCGAGCTATTTCAACAACCGCAAGGTCTCGATCTATGGCGGCTCGAACGAGATCCAGAAGAACATAATCGCCAAGGCGGTGCTCGGGTTGTGACACCAGGATCGACGTCTTCGGAGCCATCCGGGGCCTAGTGGATCGGCGCCGATCGCCCGGGATGAAAACGCGGCTCGACTGCAATTCGAAGGTGAGGCACGCACGATGGATTTTGACCTTTCCCCCGAGCAGACTCAGCTCAAGGATGGCGTGGAGCGACTGATCGGCTCGGCCTATGGCTCGCTCGAGCAGCGCAATGCTCGCGCGGCTGGCCCGCTCGGCTTCTCCGAGAAGGTCTGGGCACAGTTCGCCGAGATGGGGCTGACCGGCATTCCCTTCAGCGAGGACGAGGGCGGCTTCGGTGGCGGGCCGGTCGAGACGCTGGCGGTGATGGAGGCGCTGGGCAGGGGGCTCGCGCTCGAGCCCTATTTCGCGACCGTCGTGCTGGGCGGCAGCGCGGTCAGGCTTGGCGGGACGGAGGCGCTCAAGGCTCGCATCATCCCCGGCATTGTCGAAGGCACGACGCGGCTCGCCCTCGCCGTCACGGAAAAGCAGTCACGCTACGATCTCTTCGATGTCGCGACGACGGCACGGTCCGACGGCGACGGCTTCCTGATCGATGGGGCGAAGAGCGTGGTCGTCAATGGCGACAGCGCCGACCGTCTCGTCGTCAGCGCGCGAACGGACGGCGCGCGGCGGGACCGCGAGGGCATCAGCCTATTGCTGGTTCCCGCGGATGCGCCCGGCGTGACGATCCATGGCTATCCGACTCAGGATGGTGGACGCGCGGCGGAGATTTCGCTGGCGCAGGTCCGGGTCGGGGCCGACGCCTTGATCGGCCAAGCCGGAAACGGCTTGCCGGTGCTGGAGCGGGTGGCGGAGTTCGCCATCGCGGCGCTTGCGGCCGAGGCCGTCGGCATCATGGCGGCGCTGCACCAGATGACGATGGACTACCTCAAGACGCGCCAGCAGTTCGGCGGGCCGATCGCACAGTTCCAGGTGCTGCAACATCGCGCGGTCGACATGTTCATCGCGCTGGAGCAGGCGCGATCCATGGCCTTCTACGCGGCAATGATGGTCGAGCATGCCGATGCGGCCGAACGCGCGGCGGCGCTCTCGGCCGTCAAGGTGCAGATCAACCGCTCGTGCCGGCTCGTCGGTCAGGAGGCGGTGCAGCTCCATGGCGGCATCGGCATGACGATGGAATATCTCGGCGCGCACTATTTCAAGCGGCTGACGATGATCGAGAGCCTGTTCGGCGACACGCCGCATCACCTGCGCCATGTCGGCGATGCGGGCGGGCTGGAAAAGTGGGCCAATCGGCAGAGCCTTCAGGGCCAATAACAGCTGGGAAGCTTACGGGCTCGGGCGGATGTGACACCTGCCCGCGGCCATTCGTCCGCATCGCCCCGTCGAGGATGTTCGCCGTTCCGAGGAAGCTGGCCACGAAGAGATTGGCGGGCTTGTCGTAGAGCGCCATCGGCGTCCCCACCTGCACGCCGAAGGAGCGCTCGGTAATCAGCCGCCGGTTGCCGCAGACCGACTTCAGCGGCGCCCAGCCATCCTTCCAGCCTCGCGCCTGCAGGATGGTTTCGACCGTCAAGCCGATCTTCTGTCCGGTTCTTCGCGAGATCGGCTTCCCCGGGCAATCCTACTATGTCCCTTATCGCTCGACGAGCCGGGCTGGATCGAACGCGAAGGTCGTCGACCTGTTGCCTGGGTGCAGATCGGGCGTGCCCTGAGGGGAGCATGGCCGGGTTCAGCAGGAAAGCGGATGCTGGTCCTCGCTCAATTGAACTGGCTGAAGGCAGACGTTCCAGCCCTCGGCAAAGGTTCAAAATGCACTGCTGCGATGCGACGCCAGACCGAGACATTGAGCCGCTGCCCGGAAGCGGACGTTGCGCTGCTTTGGAAAGGCTGACCTCTTCCGTGAGTCACGGCCGCATCAATGTCTTGCCAAGGAGCGGCTTGGCGACAGCCAAAAAAATGGAGCGCGAGACGCCCAAATTGCTCCGGCCAGCAGCCCTACCGCGGAATAATGGGTCCCTTCGGCAAGGCCAATTCACGTTCTATCCAGGCCGCCAACCGGAATAGATCAGCCTCCCGCCGAGCATGCGACAGAATCTGCACGCCAATGGGCAAGCCTTCCCGCGAGAAGCCGATCGGAATGGCGATGGTGGGCAAGCCCGTCAGCGACCAAATGGCGGTGATGGAAATCCAGTCGAGATAGTCTGTCATCGGCTGCCCCGCGACTTCCGTCGGATACAAGGTTTCGACAGAGAAGGGCATTACCTGTGTTGCCGGGCAGATCAGGAAGTCGTGCTGGTCGAGAAAATCCACCGCTCGACGGTACAACTCGCTTCTGGCCCGATTGGCGGAGACGATAGCTTCGCCAGGCTGATCGCGGCCGCGCAAGAGGTCGGCGGCGACCGGCGGAGGAAATTCGCCGCGATGCTTCTCGAAAAGCGGCTCGAAGGTCGCATAGAATCCCTCACCGCGGAGCACGCGAAATGCATCCATCGCGCCCCCTACGCCCGGCGCGGCTCGCGTTACGGAAACCCCGGCCCCGCTCAGCATCGCGGCGAGAGTCTCAAGCGCGCTTCGTATCGGCTCTTCGATTGGCAGCGCCCCGAGATCTGCCGAGATTGCGACCCGCGCGGGCTTTCTCGGAGAGAGCGCAGCCTTGAGGAACGGGGCTTCGCCGGTCGGCGCGGTCAGGATATCCCCGGGATCGTAGCCGATCATGGCGTCGAAGAAGAGTGCAAGATCGGCCACGTCGCGCGCCATGGGCCCTTCGACGGCGATGGTGTCGAATGGGTCTGCCAGTCGTTTGCGCGGCACCCGGCCCGGGGTCGGGCGCAGGCCTGTCACGTTGCAGAACGCAGCCGGAATGCGCAGGCTGCCGCCGTAATCGTTGCCATGAGCGAGCCAGGCCTCTCCAGTGGCCAGCGCCACCGCTGCACCACCCGACGAGCCGCCACAGGTCAGGCGGCGGTCGTAAGGGTTACGCGTCGCGCCATGGACGCTGTTTGTCGTCTGCGCGCCGCCGAGTTCCGACAGGTTCGATTTGCCGAGCGTGATCGCACCGTTCGACTCCATCAGCGCTACGGTCCGATCGGACTCGGTCGAGATGCGGTCGCGAAAGATCGAGGTGCCACCGGTATTTCGCACGCCTTCGACGTCATTGTTGTCCTTGACCACGATCGGCAGCCCGCCGAGCAGAGTGGGCTTCCCGCTTCTTCGTGACGCATCGGCCAGCCGCGCCTGATCCCGCGCACGGTCGAGGCATAGCGTCGGCACGGCGTTCAGCTGCGGCTCGATGACGGCAAGGCGCGCCGCTGCCGCTTCGACCAGTTCCACCGAGGTGATCTCGCCGGCAGCGAGAAGGTCGCGCACGGCAAGCGCGCCGAGCTTGATGAGATCATCCGACATGGGCAGGTCGTCCGGTTGCGGGCATGCCGCAGGAGCGGCGGATATGGAGGCGCGGCGCCATCACGCTGGTCGTTCCGGGCCCCTGCAAGGAGCCGGAGAGTCGCCGGAGCAAAAGATCGAGCGCCGCTTCGCCCATGGCGCGGACAGGCTGGGCGACGGCGCTGAGCTGGGGCGAGACCGCCTCCGCCCAGGGAAGATCGTCGATACCGATGACCGAGATGTCCTCCGGGCAGGCGAGGCCGCGATCCGCCAACACCTTCATCACGCCAACCGTCATGAGGTTGTTGGTGGCGAAGATCGCGCTCGGCGGCTGCGGCAAGGCCAGCAGCTCGGACATGGCTTGCTCAGCCGGCTGCTGGCGGAAGGCGCCGTCGCGGATGAGGTCGGGGTCCACAGATAGGCCCGCGCCCAGCAGCGCCTCGCGATAGCCTGCGAGGCGCTCGGCTGCCGTGCGCAGCACGTCCGGCCCGTTGACCAGGCCGATCCGCTTGTGCCCGCAGCCGATGAGATGCCGTGTCGCCTCGAAGCCGGCGCGGCGGTTGTCGAGGACGACGGCGTCGTAACCCAACCCTTCCATCGCACGGTCGACGAGCACGACGGGGATCTCCAACTGGGCCAGCAGCGAAGCTCGGTTCATCGAAGCAGCGCCGGTGGGCGCCAGGATGAGCCCATCGATACGCTGCGTGCGGAGCATGCGCAGATGCGCCTCCTCGCGCTCGCTGCGCTCGTTCGAATTGCACAGCAGCACCAGATAGCCGCAAGCGGCAGCGGCATCCTCCACCGCCTCGAACAGATCGGAGAAGAACGGGTTGGTGATGTCGCCGACGATCAGGCCGATCAGCCCGCTCGATCGCTTGCGCAGCGAGCGTGCCCCGGCATGAGGCGCATAGCTCAGCTTCTCCATGGCGGCACGCACGCGCGCAGACAGCTCCGGACTGACGCGATCAACACTGTTGAGCACGTTCGACACGGTGGCCACCGACACATCGGCGAGACGCGCCACATCCCGAATCGTTGCCATCCATCCCTCGATGAAACGGTTCAAACTTAGCTTCAGCTTTGCGGATCAAAATGCATTTCGCAAGCAGGAAGTCGAAAATCACGGCCTCTTGCGGTCGGCTCTTCTCTGTGAGAGCTTGATTGAAACGTTACAAAAATCCTGAGGGAGCCGGACCGTGTGGGAGCGATTGTCCGCAGCAGAAGGCTCTGCGAAGCCATGATGTCCTATGTGCTGCGCCGGATTGCCGCGACCGTACCCGTACTCGCCTTCGTCGGCCTCTTCGTGTTCTTCCTGCTGCGGCTGACGCCGGGCGACCCGGCGATCCTCATCGCCGGCGATCAGGCCACGACCGAGCAGATCGCCTCGATCAGGGGCCAACTCGGCCTCGACAAGCCGTTGACCGAACAGTTCCTCGCCTGGGCGGGCCAGATTGCGCAGGGCAATCTCGGCCGCTCGGTCTTTTCCGACATGGAGGTGACCCGGCTGATCGGCATGCGGATCGAGCCGACCGCGATGCTGGCGCTGGTCGCGATCGTGATGGCGCTCGCCATCGCGCTGCCGCTCGGCACGCTGAGCGCGCTCAAGGCCGGCAGCCGGACGGACCGGGCGGTGATGGCATTCGCGATGGTCGGCTTCTCCTCTCCGGTCTTCGTCGTCGCCTTCCTGCTGGTCTACGTCTTCGCGCTGTCGCTCGGCTGGTTCCCGACGCAAGGCTATGTGCCGCTGTCGCAAGGGATTCTGCCCTGCCTGAACAGCCTCGTCCTGCCGGGGCTGGCGCTCGCCATGCTCTATGCGGCGCTGCTGGCGCGCGTCATGCGCGCGAGCCTGCTTGAGGTGCTTTCGGAGGACTATGTCCGGACGGCCCATGCCAAGGGCATGAAGCCGCGGCGCGTCGTGCTGCGCCATGCCTTGAAGAACGCCGCAATCCCGGTCGTGACCGTCGTCGGCGTCGGCATCGCCGCCTTGCTCGGCGGCGTGGTGGTGACCGAGACCGTGTTCAACATCCCGGGCCTGGGACGACTGACGACTGATGCCATCCTGAGACGGGACTATCCCGTGGTGCAGGGGCTCATCCTCGTCTTCTCGCTCGTCTATGTCACCGTCAACCTGCTGGTCGATCTCAGCTATGTGCTGTTCGATCCGCGCATCCGCTATTGAGGGCGCCGTGGCGATGACCGTGACCGGCTCTGTCGCGCAGAAGGCGCCCGGCCTCTTTCAGAACCTCGGCGGTTTCCTGCGCACCAACCCCACGATCCTGATCGGCCTCGCGGTTCTCGCGGCCTTCACCAGCGTCGCGCTGATCGCGCCCTACATCCTGCCCGATCCGGTCCGGGTCAATCCGATCCAGCGTTTGCGGCCGCCTGGCATCGACCATTGGTTCGGCACCGACCAGCTCGGGCGCTCCACCTTGTCGCGTACGCTGAACGGCACCCGGATATCGCTGACGATCGGCGCGCTCGTCACGATCCTGACGGTGACCTTCGGGCTTTTTATCGGGCTCGTCGCCGGTTTCGTCCGATGGCTGGACGGAACGGTGATGCGGATCATGGACGGCCTCATGGCCATCCCCGGCATTCTCCTGGCCATCGCGCTGATGTCGCTGTTCGGCTCCAGCGTCCAGAACGTGGTGATCGCGATCAGCATCGCGGAAATCCCGCGCATGGCCCGCGTCGTCCGCTCTTCCGTGCTGGTGCTGCGCGAGCAGACCTATGTCGAGGCGGCGATCACCAACGGCGCGAGCCTGCCGCGGATGCTGCTGCGCCACATCCTGCCCAATGCGGCTGCGCCCGTGATCGTTCAAGCGACCTACGTCTTCGCCTCGGCGATGATCGTGGAATCGATCCTGTCCTTCCTCGGAGCCGGCACGCCACCGACGATCCCGAGCTGGGGAAACATGCTGGCCGAGGCCCGCCCCTTCATGCAACGCGCGCCCTGGATGATCGCTTTTCCGGGCGTGGCGCTCGCGCTGCTCGTTCTGACGGTCAACGTGCTCGGCGACGCCTTGCGCGACGCCATCGATCCTCGCCTCGCCCGCAAGCTCAGGGTTTGAGGCCGCGCATAACAACAAGAACCCGGAACAATCCATAGGGAGGAAAACGATGAAAAGCCTGACCAGACGAATGACGTTGGCCGGCGGCTTCGCCCTGTCGCTGGCGGCACTACCTGCTGCCGCGCAGACCGTATTGAAGGTCCGTCCTTTCGGCGACCTGCGCACGCTCGATCCGATGACGACCTCGGACTACATGGTCCGCAACCACGCCTACATGGTCTACGACACGCTCTTCGCACAGGACGCCAAGGGCCTGATCAAGCCGCAGATGGCGGAGAGCTTCACGACCTCCGCCGACGGCCTGACCTGGACCTTCGTTCTCCGCGACGGATTGATGTTCCACGACAACACGCCGGTGACGAGCACCGACGTCGTCGCCTCGCTGAAGCGCTGGGGCGAGCGCGACGGACTCGGCCAACAGCTGATGGCGCATACCGCCTCGCTGACGGCGAGCGATCCGAAGACGATCACACTCGTGCTCAAGGATCGCTGGAGCCTGGTGCTCGATGCGCTGGGCAAGCCAAGCTCGATGCTGCCGGTGATCATGCCGGCACGCATCGCCGCCACGCCATCGAACCAGAACATCACCGACGCGACCGGCTCCGGCCCCTTCATGCTGGTCAAGGACCAGTGGTCGCCGGGCTCGAAGATCGTCTACGCCAAGGCCCCGACCTATCAGCCGCGCAAGGAAGCTCCGGACGGGCTCGCCGGCGGCAAGCAGGCGAATGTCGACCGCGTCGAATGGCTGATCATGCCCGATGCCCAGACGGCGCTGAACGCACTGCAGGCCGGCGAGATCGACATCTTCGAGGAGATGCCGCCGGACATGATCTCGCTCGTGAAGGGCAACGCGAAGATCACCGTCTCCAAGCTCGCCGCGCTGCAGGGCGTCTTCCGAATGAACCAGTCGCAGCCGCCTTTCAACAATCCCAAGCTGCGGCAAGCGATCCTGCGCCTGGTCGACCAGGAGCAGGTGGTCCGTGCCTATGTCGACGACAAGACGCTCTATACAGCCTGCCCGTCCTTCTACATGTGCGATTCGCCCTATTTCACCGATGCGGCCTGGCCGAAGCCGGATGTGGCGGCAGCCAAGAAGCTGATCGCCGAAAGCGGGTACAAGGGCGAGAAGATCGTCGTGCTCGATGCCACGGAGACTGCGCTGAGCCCGCAGACCCTCGTCGTCTCGCAGCTGATGCGCGATGCCGGTCTCAACGTTGATTATCAGGCGATGGACTGGGGCACGCTGTCGAGCCGGCGCACCAGCAAGAACCCGGTCGATCAGGGTGGCTGGTCAACCTTTGCCTCCGGCCCGGCCGCACCCGACATGACCGAGCCCGTCGGCCATCTGGCGCTGCGGTCCAATTGCGACAGCTCCTGGTTCGGCTGGCCCTGCGACGCGGCCATCGAGAAGCTGCGGGCCGAGTTCACGATGGCTCCCGATCTTGATGCCCGCAAGGCGATTGCGCGCAAGATCCAAGAGCGAGCCGTCGAGACGGTGCCTTACGTGCCCGTGGGACAATTCTGGCTCGTGCGCGGTCGGCAAGCCAGCCTTCAAGGTCTGCTTTCGCCTGGGGTCCCGGTCTACTGGAACGTATCGAAGGGGCGATAACGCAGACGTTGGTGCGCTTGTCGGAGTCCGATGTTGAGCGCTCAGAAATTCTGCGCCGACGCCGGGCTTAGGGAAGCGCGACCACGCAGTTGAAACCAACCTGAAAGATGTCGCTGTCGTTCAGCAAGATGCGCCAATTCCGGACATTCGTCGTTGCCGGTTAGCAGTCATTGACTGCTGGAGCATTTTCGAGCGAAGTGGGCACCGGTTCGCGTGACGAAAATGCGATAAAGCAAGGACCTGGAGCAATTTCGCGATACGAAGAATTGCGGAAATGCTCTAGGAATAACTGTACGGATCCTGCATGAGAACTGGTGCAATGTGATTTTGGTTTGGCGCGATCCGGTTTCCAGGTCACGCCGATCTCTATGAAATCTTGCTGCACGTGCCCGGTAAAAATCTGCCTGTTTCATCAGGCAAGCCGACATGTCTCAAGCGCAGACTGTGCTGTTCACCGGCGCATCCTCGGAGCTGGACAGCAAGCTGATACCGCGCGCCGTGCCGAGCAAAGACAACGAGAGATCTAACCTCTTTCATGACCGGTGACCTCCAGCGACCGCAAGAGCGCGCTCAGGCCTGCCTCGCCGGCCAGATCCGCCGCGTCGCCCAGCCTGAACCATTGCTGGCGCCGTTCATCGCGTTCCGGCCAGTCCTCCAGCCGCTGCTCCACGATCAGCTGAAAGACCTTCACGCGGCAGAGCACATCATCGTCGGCGATGCGCTTCCAGTAGAGATACTTACCTATCGATTTCTTTCGCACCTTGCCGCGAACGCCCGCCTCTTCCTGCGCTTCGCGCGCGGCGGCTTCATGCGCCTTCAGCCCTTTGATCGGCCAACCCTTCGGAATCGTCCAACGCTTGGTCGTGCGTGTTGTGACGAGCAGAATCTCGGCCGTCCCGTCTGCCGAGAAGCGCAGTGGCAAAGCTCCGACCTGAAGGCGTGCTTTCTCAGCACGCAAAACTGCTTGCATCGATTCACAATCTAAAAAAAGTCTAGACTAATGATACCCGGTCAGGTTCTAGCGATGCAAGAGTCGGTTTGTGCTGATTGGGGCCGGCATCGGCCAGCCCGGCATCATGCTCAGATCACCTTCGCGCGCAGTGTCGCGGTGACGATCTCGGTGACGACCACCACCGCGAAGATCACGACGAGCACGAGCCCGACCTGGTCCCAGTAGAGATTGTCCATCGCCGCCTGCAGGGCGACGCCGAGGCCGCCGGCGCCGACCAGGCCGAGCACGGCGCTCTCGCGCACATTGATGTCCCAGCGGAACAGGCTGACGGCGAGGAAGGCGGGCTTCACCTGCGGCCAGAAGCCTTTGAGCAGCACCGAGCGCCAAGGCGCGCCGGCGGCCCGCAGCGCCTCGATCGGGCCGGGCTTGGCCTCCTCGATCGCCTCGGCCAGGAACTTGCCGGTGAAGCCGATCGAGTGCACCGCCACCGCCATGACGCCGGCGAGGGCGCCGGGGCCGAAGATGGCGACGAAGAGCAGCGCCCAGACCAGCGTATGCACCGAACGCGTTGCGACAAGGATGAAGCGGCCGAGCGTGTTGACCCAGATCGAGGACGAGATGTTACGGGCGCACATCAGCGCGACCGGGGTCGCCATGAGGATCGCCAGCACCGTGCCAAGCGTCGCGGTATGCAGCGTCTCGATCAGCGCCTGCTGCACGGTCTTGGGGAAGTAGGCCCAGTCGATCGGCCACATCCTCGTGAAGAGGTCGACCGTCTGCGCCGGCGCGTCGTAGAGGAATTCCGGGATCACCTCGATGGTCTGGACCGACCAGCCCAGCGCCAGGGCCGCTAGGCCCCAGAAGGCGAGGCGCATGCCGCGCTCGGCCGCGGTGAAGCGATGCCAGACCGGGCCGGAGGCGCCTTGCTTGACCTCGCCGCTCGGCGCTTCGTCCTGATAGACCCGGCGCATGAAGGCGGAGAGGATCTCGCCGGCCATCACCGCCAGGATGATCGCGATGATGATGGTCAGCACGAAATCGTAGTCGAAGCGCTGGAAAGCGGTGAACAGGGTGGCGCCGATGCCGCCGCCGCCGACCAGGCCGACGAGGGCGGAATTGCGCAGGTTCGAGTCGAGCTGGTAGGCGGCAAAGCCGATGAAGCGCGGCAGCACCTGCGGTACCACGCCCATGGTCACCACCGAGAGGAAGGGGGAGCCGGCGGCGCGCAGCGCCTCGATCGGCTTCATCGACATCTCCTCGATCGCCTCGGCGATCAGCTTGGCGATGAAGCCGATGGTGGCGACGATCAGCGCCAGGATGCCGGCGAGCGCACCGAAGCCGACCGCCTTGACGAAGAGGATGGCGACGATGACCGGGTGGAAGGTCCGGCAGAGAGCGATGAGACCGCGCGCCAGGATCGTCACCGGCAGGGGCATCAGGTTGCGGGCGGCGCAGAGGCCGACGGGCAAGGCCAGCAGCACGCCGGCGCCGGTTGCGATGATAGCGATCTGCAGCGATTCCAGCATGCCCTGCGCGAGCAGCTGCAGCTTGTCGTGCGCCAGGTTCGGCGGGAACATGCGGCCAAGGAAGCGTGCGCCATTGCCGAGGCCCTGGACGAAGCGCTCCCACCGGATGTCGACGATGCCCGCCGCATAGATGACATAGGCGACGAACAGCACCGCGCCGAGGCGCAGCGGCCAGTTCGGCGGGAAGGCGCGGGCGCGTAGGCTGCCGCCGGCGCTCACAGGAGGGGCGCTCATTCCATCCAGCCTTCGCCGCCATAGATCTCGGCGAGATGGCTGTCCTGCAGCCCGGCCGGCGGCCCGTCATAGATGACGAGGCCCTTGGACATGCCGATCATCCGCAGCGCGTAGCGTCGCGCCAGCGCGACGTTGTGGATGTTGACGAGCACCGGGATATCGCGCTCCCGGCCCACCTTCGCGAGCAGCTCCATGATCTCGACCGAGGTCTTGGGATCGAGCGAGGAGGTCGGCTCGTCGGCGAGGATCAGGTCCGGCTCCTGCATCACCGCGCGGGCGATGCCGACGCGCTGGCGCTGGCCGCCGGAGAGCTGGTCGGCACGGCGGGTGGCGAAGTCGCCGAGGCCGACCGATTCCAGCAGGGCAAAGGCGTGGGCGATGTCCTCCTCGGGGAAGCGCCGCGTCCAGGCGCGCCAGACCGGGACATAGCCGAGCCGGCCGCAGAGCACGTTCTCGATCACCGTCAGCCGCTCGACCAGGTTGTATTCCTGGAAGACCATGCCGAGGCGGCGACGCGCCGCCCTGAGAGGCTCGCCCTGCAGCGTCGCCAGGTCGGTCCCGCCCAGCATGATCGAGCCGGAGGTCGGGTCGACCAGACGGTTGATGCAGCGGATCAGCGTCGACTTGCCAGTGCCGGACGGGCCGATAATCGCGACGATGCCGGGCTCGGAGACGCTGAGCGAGATGTCGCGCAGGACCGGCTGGCCCTTGCGATACTCCTTGACGAGGTTGCGGATGACGAGCGCCCGGCCATGGCCGGGCGCCTCTGCGACGGGAAGGGCGCTCATGAGCTGCGAAAGACTTTCGGTCAGGGCTTGGCCGGCGCGGGCTGCTGCGCCTTCTTGGCGGCGGCCTCGGCCTCGCGCCTGGCTTCGGCGTCGTAGGCCGACTTGTTGTAGGGCGTGCCCGACTTCTCGGCGACATCGCGCACGATCGCCCAGTCCTTCTGGTAGGTGATCGGCAGGAAGCGGTCGTCGCCGTTGAACTCCTTGGTCATTTCCGGGGTGAAGCGGAAGGAGAAGAAGCAGTCGGTCAGCTTCCTGGCGAGCTCGGGCTTGAGATCGTGCGCATAAGCGAAGGACGAGGTGGGGAAGATCGCGCTGCGATAGATCTCGCGGGTGTCGTCCTTCTTGATCGTGCCGCGCACGATCATGCGCTCATAGACGTCGCCGGCGACGGCGCCCATGTCGTAGTCGCCCGAGACCACGCCGAGGATCGACTTGTCGTGGCCGCCCGACATCAGCGGCTTGTAGTCCTTATCGGCCTCGAGGCCATGCTCGGGGAAGAGCACGCGCGGAGCGAGGTTGCCCGAGTTGGACGAGGGCGAGGTGTGGGCGACCTTCTTGCCCTTGAGGTCGGCGAGCTTTTGGTAGGGGCTGGAGGCCTTGACCACGGCGACGAGATTGTAGCCGCGCACACCCTCGGCCGAGCCCTTGGCGGCGAAGGGGATCGCGCCGGCGAGGTTGACCGCGAAGCCGGTCGGCCCGGTCGAGAAGCCGGCGAAGTGCAGGCGGCCGGAGCGCATCGCCTCGATCTCGGCCGAGTTCGACTGCACGGGATAATAGACGATGCGCTTGCCGGTGCAGGCGGCGAGATGGTCGGTCAGCGGCTTGAAGATGTTGGCGTAGACGGCCGGGTCCTCGACCGGCGTATAGGCCCAGACCAGCGCCGACGGATCCCTCTGCTTCGAGGCCTCGGTCGGCACGTCGGCGACGAGGTCCTTGTTGGCGTCGCAGTACATGGTGTCGAGCTGGCCGCGATTGGGGCAGGCGTCCTGCGCCTGCGCCGCCCCGGCGAGCCGGAGGCCAAGGAGCAGCGAGGTCGTGGCGGTCAGGCAAGTCAGCGTCTTGGTCATAGTCGGCGTCTCTCCCGGTCGGTCTTGATTATGAGCTGGCTATAGTATGTGACATAAAATCGTCACACTCCAGTCAGGCGAGGCACCAGGTCTTACGACCAAAGTGGCATTATCCACTGTAATGACCGATGTGATCGCAACCTGCCTGGCAGGACGGCCAGATTCACACCTTTTGCTGCCACCTATCGTGAAAGCCGGCTCAGCGCTCGGTTGAGTGGCGCCGGCACGCGAGACGCTTCTCACTAACTTCGTTCGGTCTCCGGCAAAGAGTGGGATGACATGCCCGCGCTTTTTATGACAGTTTTGCGACAACGGCCGTCCGGATTCCCGGACTTGCCCTCCGCGGACCTCGACGTCGGCGGATGAAGAACGACCAAGGGAGGATCAGAATGTTCACACGCAGGATCGCGCTCGTCTCGGCGCTCGGGCTGGCCCTGGCCGCCTCGGCCGCCCAGGCGCAGGCGCCGTCGGGCAAGGTCACGGTGGTGACCTCGTTCTCGAAGGACGTCACCGACCCGATCAAGAAAGCCTTCGAGAAGGCGGTGCCGGGCGTCACGCTCGAAGTCCAGAACCGCAACACCAATGCCGGCGTGAAATATGTCGAGGAGACCAAGGCCAACAATCAGGTCGACCTGTTCTGGGCCTCGGCGCCGGACGCCTTCGAGGTGCTGAAGGGCAAGCAGCTGCTCACCGCCTACAAGCCGAAGGCGACCGGCATCCCCGAGAAGATCGGCTCCTATCCGATCAACGATCCTGCCGGCTTCTATTTCGGCTTCGCGGCCTCCGGCTACGGCATCATGTGGAACGAGCGCTATGCCAAGGCCAACAAGCTGCCCGAGCCCAAGGACTGGCAGGATCTCGCCAGGCCGGCCTTCTTCGGCCATGTCTCGATCGCCTCGCCCGCACGCTCGGGCACGACGCATCTGACCGTCGAGACCATCCTGCAGGGCGAGGGCTGGGAGAAGGGCTGGCGGACCCTCAAGGAGATGTCCGGCAATTTCCACTCGATCACCGAGCGCTCCTTCGGCGTGCCGGAGGCGGTCAATTCCGGCCAGGTCGGCGTCGGCATCGTCATCGACTTCTTCGCCTTCTCGGCTCAGGCCTCGGGCTTCCCGGTCAAGTTCGTCTATCCGACCGTGACCACGGTCGTGCCGGCCAATGTCGGCATCATCGCCAATCCGCCGAACAAGGCGGCGGCCGAGGCCTTCATCGAGTTCCTGCTCTCGCCGGCCGGCCAGGAGGTGCTGCTCGAGCCGGGCATCCGCCGCCTGCCCGTCAATCCGGCCGTCTACGCCAAGGCCGGCGCGGACTATCCCAATCCCTTCACCGATCCGCGCTTCCAGAAGATGATCGGCTTCGACGTCGACAAGTCGGAGGCGCGCACCGCCGTGGTCGACACGCTGTTCGACCAATTGATCTCCTTCCAGCTCGACGCCCTGAAGGGCGTCACCAAGACGCTGCACGAGGTCGACGCCGCGCTGGCCAAGAAGCCGAACGCCCAGGCCAAGGCGCTCGCCGACGAGGCGCGCAACCTAGTCGCGGCGTTGCCGGTGACGGAGGCGCAGGCATCGAGCCCCGAGCTGCGCGGCGCCTTCACCGGCGGCAAGGAGAAGGGCGCGCGCCAGGCAGAGGTCGAGGCGCAATGGGCGAGCTTCGCCCGCGACAACTACGCCAAGGCGAAGGCCAAGGCCGAGGAGGCGCTGAAGGCGGCGAAGTGAGCGTGCGTCATTCTCGGGCGGCGCGTATGCGCCGACCCGGGAATCTCATGCCGGATATGGCTCCGTTGAAGCTGCGCCACTCGTCCGGAGATGCCCGGATCAAGCCCGGGCATGACGCCCTCTCGCAAGGCCAGACATGACCGCCGTCCCCACGACCCAGCCCCGCATCCGCACCTTCTCCGCCACGCCCGGCCAGATCGCGCTGGCGCTCGCCATCGCGGCCTTCCTGTTCGTCTTCCTGGTGCTGCCGGTGACGACGGTGATCTATGTCGCCTTTACCGAGAAGGGTACCTCGACCTTCACGCTGGTCAATTTCTACGACTTCGTCCGCACCGAGCTGTTCATGCGCTCCTTGTGGAACTCCTTCTATGTCTCGGCGATGTCGGTGGTCTGGGCCTCGGTCCTGGCATTGCCGCTGGCCTATGTCACCACACGCTTCGCCTTCCGCGGCGCCGCGATCGTCCAGACGCTCGGCTTCCTGCCGCTGATTATGCCGCCCTTCGTCGGCGCCGTGGCGATGCAGCTCTTCTTCGGCCGCAACGGCTCGATCAACCTGCTCCTGGACGACTGGTTCGGCTTCAAGATCGATTTCATGGAGGGGCTGAACGGCGTCATCTTCGTCCAGTCGGTCCATTATTTCCCATTCATCCTGATCAATCTCTCCGCTGCGCTGCGCAATATCGACCGCGCCATGGAGGAGGCCGCGCAGAACCTCGGCTCCTCCGGCTTTCGCCTGTTTCGGCGCATCGTCTTCCCGCTGGCGCTGCCGGGCTATCTCGCCGGCGCCTCGCTGGTTTTCGTCAAGGTCTTCGACGATCTCGCGACGCCGCTGCTGCTCAACGTCAAGGACATGCTGGCGCCGCAGGCCTATCTGCGGGTGACCTCGATCGGCATCGCCGACCCGATGGGCTATGTCATCTCGGTCGTGCTGATCGTCGCCTCGGTGCTGGCGATGTGGCTCTCGGCGCTGGCGCTGAAGGGTCGCGACTACGCCACGACACAGCGCGGCGGCGGCGGGCTCGCCCGGCGGGTGATGCGCCCGCATGAGGCGGTGTTCGGCTATGGCGTCGTCATCCTGATCCTCGCGCTGGTGCTGGCGCCTCATCTCGGCTTGCTGCTGCTCTCCTTCGCGACGATCTGGTCGTTCTCGCCGCTGCCGGACGCCTATACGGTCGCCCATTACGGCCGCGTCTTTGGAGAAAGTTCGCTCTACATCAAGAACACGCTGATCTATGCCGCGCTCGCCGGCGGCATCGACGTCGTGCTCGGCGTCGCCATCGCCTATCTCGTGCTGCGCACGAAGTTGATCGGGCGTGAATGGCTCGACTGGATGGCCTCGGCCGCGCTCGCCATCCCCGGCGTCGTGCTCGGCATCGGCTATCTCAGGACCTTCTACGGCATCACCCTGCCGGACGGCACGCCGCTCGCCGCGCTCTGGATCACCATTGTGCTGGCGCTGGCGATCCGGCGGCTGCCCTATGCCTTGCGGGCCTGCCATGCCGCGCTCCAGCAGATCTCGGTCTCGCTGGAGGAAGCGGCCGAGAATCTCGGCGCCACCAAGGCCCGCACCGTGCGCCGCATCGTCGTACCGCTGATGACCGGCGGCATCCTCGCCGGCTTCGTCACCTCCTTCGCCACCGCTGCGGTCGAGCTCTCGGCAACGCTGATGCTGGTGCAGTCCAACTCCGACGCGCCGCTGGCCTATGGGCTCTACGTCTTCATGCAGTCGGCCGCCGGGCGCGGGCCGGGCGCGGCGCTCGGCGTCGTCGCGGTCGTGCTCGTCGCTCTCTGCACCTTTCTCTCGCACCTCATCGTCGAACGCAGCCAGAAGGCCAAGGGAATGGGCCACTGACATGAACGCAAACGTCTCCCTGACCACGCCGGCCGTCTCGGTCGCGATCGAGGGCGTCAACCTGTCCTATGGCGACAACCATGTGCTGAAGGACGTGAACCTCGCGATCGACCCCGGCGAGTTCTTCGCCTTCCTCGGCCCCTCCGGCTGCGGCAAGACCACGCTTCTACGACTGATCGCCGGCTTCAACCGCGCCGATACCGGCCGCGTCGCGATCGGTGGGCAGGACATCTCCAGCCAGCCGCCCTGGAAGCGCGATGTCGGCATGGTCTTCCAGTCCTATGCGCTCTGGCCGCATATGAGCGTGCGCCGCAATGTCGCCTTCGGGCTGGAGGAGCGCGGCGTGAAGCGCGCCGAGATCGGCCGGCGGGTCGAGGCCGCGCTCGGCCTCGTCGGCCTCGCCCATCTCGCCGAGCGCCGGCCCTCGCAGCTCTCCGGCGGCCAGCAACAGCGCGTCGCGGTGGCGCGTACCGTCGCGGTCGAGCCCAAGGTGCTGCTGCTCGACGAGCCGCTCTCCAATCTCGACGCCAAGATGCGCGTGCAGGTCCGGCGCGAATTGCGCGATCTGCAGCAGAGGCTCGGCCTGACCACGATCTTCGTCACCCACGACCAGGAGGAGGCCAACTCGATCTGCGACCGCATCGCCGTGATGAACGAGGGCATCGTCCAGCAGGTCGGCACGCCGATGGAGCTCTATGAGCGCCCGGCCAACCTCTTCGTCGCCGGCTTCCTCGGCACCGCCAACATCCTGGAGGGACGTGTCGTCGGCAGCGGCGCGGGGCGCTGCTTCGAGATCGACGGCGGTACGAAATTTCCGATCGGCGAGGGGGCAGCCGTTCCCGACGGCGCGGCGCTGGTCTTCCGCCCGCAGCATGCCGGTCTCGTCGACCGGGCCGCCTCGCAGGACGGCGCGCTATCCTTGCCCTGCGTCATCGCCAACCGCGAATTCCTCGGCGCAAGCGTCCGCTACGGCGTCCGCATCGGCGGTGCCGAGTTGGCCGTCGACATGCCGTTCCAGTCCGGACACGACCTGTTCGACATCGGCAGCAGCGCTTGGCTAAGGCTCTCGCCCCACATGCTTCACTGGCTCCCGGCGTGAGTGGCAAATCGATATGGGTCTGAAGACAAAAGACCTGTGCTCCGCCGCGGCACCATCTGCGCGATATCGTTCATTGCGCGTGTATGGGGTTTCGACGCCGACCAGCAGCGCCATTGCGGTTTGAGCGGGATCACCAAAAAGAGGCGCGTCGCCTGCGACAAGCCGGAGGGCGGCCGCCTGACGCAGCTCCTCGAGAGCAGGCCGAATCAGGCGGTGACGATCGCTTACGACGCTGACGGCGGTGTCTGGAAGGAACGGCTGCTCAGCCAGGCCGTCGAGCGCATGGCACGACGCCTAGAGCAGTTCCGCAATTCCTCGAATCGCGAAATCGCTCTAGGTCCTTGTTTTATCGCAATTTCTTCACGTGAACCGGTGTCCACTTCGCTCGAAAATGCTCTAGCGAAGAACGGGCTGATGCGGCAGGGGCTGACACTGAAGGGGCTGCGCCATGCCCGCGGCGTCGAGCTGGCGATGGCGGGTGCGAGCGATGCCGAGATCATGGCCCAGACGAGCATGCGACCGACAAGGCTGTGGAGATCGATCGCCGGCAGGCGCAGTGCCGTGGCCTTGCCGACAACGGGCAGGTCAGGATCGACAACATCATCGACCTCGCGCCAAGCGCAAAGCCGAGAACCAAGCATGAATGGGAGGCTGTAAACGGTGCTGCTGAAGAGGAGCTAAGAAATGGCGCGCCCGACGAGATAATGATGGGCACTGTCATCGTTGGGAAGTTCGAAGTCTGCGAAGGCTTTGAGGCGACGCGCTGATACGGAATGTGTCCGGACGCACTATTCCGCGAGCCGATCGGCGCCATAGTACTACTGGGGCCCATGTCCGATCTCCGGACATGGGGCTCTAACGCCCTCGGTTCGCTCACATTGTGGCCAAGCTAGGAATTCGTCATCCATGTCGAAGGCAAGTAGGTCATGGCCCGGCTGGACGAGTGCGATCTGACCGTTACCCGACTGAAAATATTCAGATTTTCCTACATTGTATGGCTAGACATCGGCGCGGGCGCTGCCGATCTTCTGCGGCGGGAGCCGGCTCTCACGACCTTGGTGCACCTCAAGAGGCGTGGGACCAATGACGAATTTTCTACCTGATCCGCAAGCAGCGGATATCGCGGCGAAAGGAAACAGTCCACTCGATCCCTGCTGGCACCAGCGGCCACCGGGGGCGAGAGGGCGTCGTCGCACACAGCGTCGCCGGGGGGAAGTCCAGGCAAGCCAGGGCGCTTGTCACGGTCAGTTCTGAGGCGGCGGCGTTCAATGACGGGGCGGCAGACGGATTCGCCGAGCTGGACGACGCGGTGGTCGACGGCATCATTGGTCGGTCCGTGAGGCCGCCATTGATCTTGCCGGTGGCGATCGAGAATTGCCTCGACGAAGTTGCGCGCGTTCATTTGCTTCCGCGAATCATGGCGACCACCGCGTTCCTTATCATTGCCGGCGCCGCGATCGGCACGCGGGTGCGGGCGAGGGCGGGCACAGTCTGGTCGGAGTGCCCCAATCTCTGGGCCTGTATCGTGACGCCGGCCAGCTGGCGCCGGATGGCGGTTGCGGCCAGCTTGTCTCGAAGCCCCTGCTGACGATCGAGGAGGGTGAGCTGGCGAGGTGGCAGGAGGCCCTCGGCAAGCTCGCCGAGGAAATGCTGGTTCACGGTGCCGCATTGAAGAACCATGCCGCTCCGGCGAAACGTGCCGAAGCTGAAGGCAGGCCCGAGCCACCATCGCCAGTGTGGTCGGGTGGGCAGAGTGCTCCTGTGATGCCCCGGATTACGGTGCACGAGATGGCCCCGCTTGCGATCGTCGAGGCTGCGGTCGCCGGGCGGGGCCTGTTCTACATGGCGGAAGAGGGCGGCAAGCTCTTGCGGGCAGCCCGACCCGGCGAGCCGCTTGGCGAACTCGTCCTCGCCGGCCATGATGGCAATACCTTCAATGTGCCCTTGGCGATGCATGCCGATATCCGGCGGATCGAGGGGGTCAGGTTGTCGCTTCTGATTGGGACCGTTCCGGCGGCGCTCTCGGACCTCAAGGTCTAGCGCAACGATCAACTCTTCGCGCGGATGATGTGGATTGCTCCGACCCGCAAGCCCGCCTTCGCCATTGCGCGCCATGCCGCAGACCTGACGGTGATCGAGAGCACCCTCTCCATTCTGCGGAACTGGGGGGACACAGAACACGAACTCGTCCTCAGCATGCAGGCGGTCGAGATTCTGTATCTGGCCGTGCGGCGTTGAGAACAGGAAGCTGCCCGGCTAGGCGGTGGCCCGGCTTCGGCCTGGATGAAACGGGCCGGCACGCAGGCAATGAGGGTCGCACTCGTCATCGAGATGCTGCGGGCGGCCACGACTGTCGAGCTGCGGCGGCCCCGGATGATCTCCGGCGGCACGCTCGCTGCCGCTGTCCGCTTCATAGATCTCGTGCCCGTGCCGGGCATGATGAAGGCTCTTACGGCGTCGGGGGCGACCGCGCCGGTTGGGCTGGCCGAACGAATCTTGCGCTATGTCATCGAGAACAAGCTCGCGACGGTCAACCGGAGGGAGCTGAGCAGAGGTCACCGCGGATTGTTTCCTGATGGCCCGGCTCTTCGTCAGGCCTTCGATAACCTGGTCATGGCCGGTGTCCTTCGGTGTCTTACGAGGTCAATCCGCGCCTGCGTGCTGCGGTCGCGAAGCGGCGTTTTCCGACCGGCTGAGATGTTTGATCAATCCAGCGTTTTCGAGCGCGTAACATCGGAGTAACAGGCGTATCCGATATGTCGATGCAGACTCCTACACGGACTGCCACGACCGAAAAGCGATACCTGAAGCGTTTTGGGGAGCTCTGGCGGGCCTCAGATGAACTCGGCCGTACCATTGGGGTCATGGATCTCGTGCGCCGATTTCTCGCCTGGTCGCTAGATCTGCGCCCCAACTCCGTCAGGCGACATCGATCTGCGATACAGTTCGGGCTCGATCGGCTGGAGAAGCGCGAGCCACATCTGCGCGCTGACGTCATCGAAACGTTGACCCTTCTGGATAGCTCCCGGCAGCAGGAGCCGGGTTTGACGCCGTTCCGGAAAACGAAACTTGTCGCCCCCTTGCGCACCTCGTCGAACAAGGCCAAGGCGGTCAGCGATCAGGATTTCGACCGTAACATCGCGGCCGCGCCACTGTACCGATCGCAGTATTCCGATGATCTAGTGGGTTCCATGAGAGCGAACATTTTGCCTGGACTGCGTCCGATCGATTGGCACGGGACCAGGATTACGATCACGGCCGGCACACTCGTCATGATCGTCTCCAATGGGAAAAACACCAACGACCGGTCGCATGGCGAGAGCCGGACCTTGATCTTCGAGGCGATCGATCCCGTCAGTCGCGAGCATCTGGTTGCGTGGGCCGAGCGGGTCAATCGGTTGACGCTGGAGGCCTACGAGACCCTGCTCACTCGAATTGAGGAGCGCATGCGCCAAATTGCAAAAAGTCTGTTCCCGCGGCGCAAACGGCGCCCCAGGCACGCTCCAGATAATGCGGCAGGAACATGCCGCTGGCGGTGACGTAGAGGTTCCGGCGCAGATAGGTCGCGATCGGCTGCGCCAAGCCCTCGACGCGATCCATCGCTGCCAGCCGGTCGGCATAGAACAGGACGAGCTCGTCCCAATGGCCGAGATCGATCTGCAGTCCGGACATACGATCGAAGGTGCCGGCCAGCACCAGGCGGACGAACTGGATGCCGGCATCGTAATGCCAACCCAGTCCGTAAGTGGCCAGCGCCGCGTCGATGTCGGGGGCAAAGCCGGAGTAATAGGCCTCTCTTGCGCCCTGTGGCGGCGTTCTCGGATGCAGGAGGATCGGAACCGAAGCGCTTCCGCACAGCGCAAGATCGGCTCGAAGTGGGGATGATCGAGGTTGTCGGGGCCGACCCCGCCGCACAGCATCGTGTCGATGAAACCGAGCGAGCGGACGCAGCGGTCGAGTTCGCTCGCGGCCTCGTCCGACATCGACACCGGCAATGCCGCCATGGCCCGGAAGCGACCGGGATGACGCGCCACAGCCTCGGCGAGCGCTTCATTCGTCCGTCTCGCGATCGCGACGCTCTCCGGGCCGAGGTCATGGAGGGCAGGCGTGGTCAGCGACAGGACCTGCTCGTCCACCCGGTCTCATCCATCAGGGCGATCCGCTCCTCGCCCAGACCCAGCAGCCGGCGCTCGATCGCGCTGGAATGAAATGCCACGCTGGGATCGATCGCATCGAGGCCGAGGGTCTGCCCGGCCTCGGCGACCTCCGGCGTCAGGACATGTTCTTCGATACCGATCAGTGCCATGGCGTTCTCCGATAACTGGTCACTGCTCAGGTTGGATGAGGCGGTGAGAGCGTCACCACGCGACGGTGCTCCCTTCCCGATCCAGGACGCGCAACCCCGGCTTGCCGCGCTGCGCGAGCAGCACGTTCACCACCTTCGGGATGCTGTCTTCGATGGCGAGCCGCGCCTTAGGGCCGCCGAGATCGGTCCGGACCCAGCCGGAGGCCATCAGTACCATCGGGCGGGGATCGCCGGCATGTCTCGCCGCATAGCTGCGCATATACATGTTGAGCGCAGCCTTGGAGCCGCGATAGACCTCGTGCCCGCCGTTCTCGTTGGCGCTGATGCTGCCCTGGCCTGACGACATCACGCCGATCAGGCCATCAGGCGGCACGAGATCGTGCAGGGCTTCGATCACCCGCAGCGAGCCGAGCGCGCTCGTGACCATGATCCGCTCGAACTGCTCGGTCGAGACCTGTGCGATGGTCTGGTCCTGGTTGGCGTCGGCGGTGCCGGCATTGTGGAACAGCATCGCGAAGCTGCGGCCGGCGAGGCGCTGGCGCCGAGCCGCGATCTGCTCGGGGCTGGTCACGTCGACATGGGCGATCTCGATCCGCCCTGGATTGGGGGCGGCGAGCTCGTGCAGCGCGGTGTGCTCGCACCTCACGGTTCCCACGACGTTCCAGCCCTTCTTCAGAAACTCTTCCGCCAAAGCGAGGCCGAGGCCGCGCGAGGCTCCGATGATCAGGATGACAGGACGAGCATTTTCAGCAGCTTTGACGGGTGTCGAAAACGGCCCGGTGACGGCAGCGGCGGTGACGATGGCCATGATTTCTCTCCTTCTGTTTGTCCGGACGGACCGGACAGGCATCGCTGGATGAGCGATCTCGACCTGAACCTGCTGACGGCGCTCGACGCGCTTCTCGCCGAAGGCAGCGTCACGAAGGCGGGTGCGCGTCTGAAGCTCAGCCCCTCCGCCATGAGCCGGACCCTGACGAGGCTGCGGGCCGCGGCGGGCGATCCGCTGCTGGTGCGAGCCGGCCGCGGCTTGGTGCTGACGCCGCGTGCCATGGCCCTGCGCGACCGAGTTCATGAGCTCAATCGCGAGGTCCGCGCCACGCTGAGCCCGCAGGATGACAGCCTGGACATCGCGTCCTTGGCGCACGCCTTCACTATTCGTGCCAGCGAGGGCTTCGTCGCGCTGCTCTGCGCGCCTGTGATCGCCGCTGTCGCAAAGACTGCTCCTCACGTCAGACTGCGCTTCGCTCCGAAGCCCGAGAAGAATGGACGGCCGTTGCGGGACGGCGTGCTCGGTGCCTTCGCGCCCGAGATCCGTGCTCAGCTCGTCTTTCGCGATCGCCTCGTCGGCGTGGCGCGGACTGGACACCCTCTCCTCGAAGGCTCTCTATCGCCCCAGCGCTATGCAGACTGCCAGCATGTCGTGGCGTCCCGCCGCGGGGTCTTCGAAGGCCCGGTTGACGAAGCGCTGGCGGAACTGGGGCTGGAACGCATCGTCGGAGCAGTGGTGCCGGGCTTCCCCGACGCGCTCGCCATCGCCGCGCGCTCGGATCTAGTTGCGCTCGTTCCCGCGTCCTGCGTCGATGGCGACACCGCAGCCCCGGGGTGAGATTGTCGTCTTCGATCTGCCCGTCCGAACACTCGAGATCGCGGTGTCGGCCATGTGGCACCCGCGCATGGACGCCGATCCGGCCCATCGCTGGATGAGGGAGACTGTGATCTCCGAATGTCGAAACGCTGCCTCGAAAGCACGATGACGGAAGTCGACGCGACCTCTAAGATGCGCCATGAGCAGAAATTCGAGGTCCGCCCGAAAGCAGACCTCGCTGGTCAATCTCGCGATGACCCGGAACCGACGCAGGGAGCTCTCGATCGGCGTAGCCGCCTCGCATTACCGATCGCTCGAATGCGGCCCCTCACCGTGCAGGCGTACCTCCATCCGGATAGCTTCCGATAGCCTGAATATCGCGGGGTGCTGCTCGAGCGAGGCCCCAAGCCCAATGGCGGAGCTATCCGGGCAGGGCGCGGACCGCTGCCCCGACGCAGATGATCAACATCATCGCCGGCACCGACCAGCGCAGATGCCAGCGTAAATCCGTAGCATGGTCGCGCCAGCGAAAGCTGGGGTGAGCAATCGCGACCGACAGCGCGATCTCAAACATCAGCACCGCGACGAGATAGAGATATCCCAGCGATATCATCTCGGCGACGGGGGTATTGAGGGAGATCGAGCCTGGGAACGAGGATTCGAAGGTGAAACTGATCGCGGCCAGGGCCAGCAATGACGAGAAGATCAAGCCACCCTTGTCCTGCTCCTTCAAACCTGGAGACCACAGCACGAACAGCGAGACGGCGAGCACCGCGATGATGGGAACGAAGATGCGCAGATGATAGCGCTCCGCATAGCGCGCGATCGTCACGGTCGCGTTGAGGCGCGAATAGGAGCGCGCATTCCAACCAATCGCAAGATCGTTGGTGAAGCGCAGTCCGACGGGCCGCCAGTCGACGACAGAGAGCGCGTCCGCGACGCCGGAGAAGGGGCGGTCGGCCTCCGTCGTCAGAACGATTGCCTCCTGCTGTGCATAACGCGGCAGCGAGAGTCCGATCGTCAGGTTCTGTCGGTCGAAGGGAAAGGCGTCCATGTTCATCCGAAAGCGGAAATCGCTTTCGAAGCGCTCGATCACCACGACCTCGCCATCGGCATGCACTGAAAGGGCGACGATGCGTGCGTCCCTGTCTCCGATCTGGTTGTCGAGTGCGAGGCCAGGCGACCAGATCGTCTTCAGATAATCGTCGGCCTCTTCGCCGACCCGATCCTCGCGGGCAAGGCCGCGCACGACCGCATTGAAGGCCAGGCGTGTGTCGTGCCAACGCTGGGTGAGTTCAAGATGCAATCGCCCTTGCCCAGAGACTTCCTTGATCTCCAGGACGTTGAGCACGCGCAGCGCAATATGGACGCGTACGGGCAAGCCGAAGGCCTCTGGCAGCGTAGCCTTGCCGTTGCCAGCTCTTTCCTCGCCCCATGCGCCTTGCGCGAGGCCGAGGAGGATCAGGAGGAGGAGAAGCAGGCGTCTGATCATGAAACGGCCCGCTGCTGACGCGACAACGCGAGAAAGCCGACAAAGGCGAGTATCCCGCCGCAAAGGGCGATGACGCATAGTTCCGTGTTTAGGCGGCGCCAGTCGGACCGCGGCTCCCCCTTGAGCATCAGGACGGTCCCGACCAGCTTGCCCGAGAAGTCGACCAATGGCTGGCTCATGAAAGCGTAGCGGTGCTCGCCGATCTGCCTGCGGCCGAACTCGATGTCCCGTTGCGGCTGTGTTCCCCGGGCACGCAGGAGGTCCAGGAAAAGCTGGTCGTCCGTCGATGCCATGATGCTGAGGCCGCCGACCGAAGGCAGCTTCGGGTCGAGCGCGACACTGGTGAGCGATGCTGCCGCGACCACCGCGATCTCGCTGTTGGTCGCCGTCTTCACGAGCTCGATCAAGGGCCGGATGTCGAGCCCGACCTCCATCGTCCCGAAGAATTCCGCACCATGCTGGACCAGAGCGACGCCGCGGATGCCGATGCCGGCGATGCCGATCTCGATTCCGGTCTGGGCGCGCCGCAGCCGGTTGGCCGCGACGATCATGGCCCGGAAGGTGGATATGTCGTCGCCGTGCTGGTCGGGGCGATGCATGCGCAGCAGGTAGCGCAGCTCCCTGTCGTGAAAGCCGAAGATCTGCACGTTCGCCTGCCGGCTGAGATACTTGTAGGCGTCTTGGGACAGAGCTTGCAGCCGAGTGCGGTCCTCAGCCGCGAGCGCGTCGCGTATCTCGGCATTGCGCGCAAAGGCTTCGGCGAGCGAGAGCGAAGACTTGGCAGCTTGATCGAAGCTTGAGCCGAGCAAGATCCCGACCAGCCGCATCTGCTCCTCGCGGCTGCGCGACGCGACCTGCTCGACGCTGCGATGCTGGTGCCAGAGCATGGCCCCGAGGATGCAGGTGAGGAGAAGAGCGGGGACGCTAGCGCCGAGCAGGCGTCGTCCGAAGGGGGGCAGCATGGGCATCTCCGGTTGGCCTACCAGCGGGTCATCGCCTGGAAGGAGAAGCGGTGGGTCGTGGCTCCCAACCGCAGGTCGCCGTCATAGGAACCGGCCACCTCAATCTGCGGGGTCACGAAGCCCGACAGGCTTGCGCCAATTACCGCTCCGTCCCGCGCCGCTCCCGGGCTTCGCGTTACGATGCCCGCACCCAGCAGGCTGGCCTGCATAACCGCGACATTGTCAGCGAACTCGTGGGACCAGTAGGCCTTGAGGTCGATACGCAGCTTCGTGTCGCCGGCTACGGGCGTCGACAGCCGGGCACCCGCTAGGGAACGCGCGGAAGTCTGGTTCTGACTGCGCAAATTGAGCGCGAAAGCTCCGGCTTGCGTCTCGGTCAGACCATCCTGTCGGGAATGGAGCACGCTGATCCCGGCTTCAGGCGACAGGTCGAGGCCGGCTACGGAGGCGAGGCGATATCCGGCGACGGCATTGCCGAAGAAGCCGTAGCTGTCAGCCTCGCCTTGGGCGACCCGCTGGGTATTGCCGAGCAGGATCGTCCTGCGAACGTCTGTCTTGCCATAGTTGGCGCCGATCGAGCCTCGCAGGGTCAGGGCACCGAAATCGGCGCGGCCATAGGTCGCCAGGCTGTAGTTGTCGAGCGCGACGCGATCGGCCGCATCGGCCTTTGGGTCTCCATTCGAGCGCGTGTATCCCAGGACGGCGCCGATCGTCCCGGCCCGGAAGGCGGCGGTTTCCGCACCGATCATGGCACCGGCGAGGCCGAAGCTTGAGCCCGTCCCGTTGGCATCGCCTCCCGTGCGCCCGAAACCGTAGAGAGCCCGCCCCCAGACCGCGCCGTCCCTGGCCGGCTGCACCCGCCTTTGCTCGACCGCAGCGCCACCAAGGCTGGCATAGCTGGCCGCCCCCAACCCAGTAAGCTGATCATATCGAGAAGGCCCGCCGGCCGTCAGGCGCTGATCGAGAGCCGCGCTGACCGTCCGCTGCGCGTTCATCATCGCCATGCGGGCATCGGCGTAGCTTTGCCCGGACAGCGAGCTCAGCGCACCGGGAAGCGTGCCTGACGCAGTCGTGTAGAGCGCGTCGAACACCTCCTGCCGTGCGGCATCAGGGCGCGTCCCGGCGGCTGGCCGCACGGAGTCTAGCGCCCTGGCAACCGAGGAACCATTGCCGTTGAGGCCCGCGAGAGAGGCATAGGATCCAGGTGTCACGACCAGCGACAGCCCGGCGACGCCGTAGAGCGCGTCGAAGCGGGCATCGGCAGGTAAACCATCGGCCGGCTGATCCAGCCCGTTGAAGCTTCCGCTCAAGCCTCCCTCAGCCACCAGCACCCGGAAGGCGTTTCCGGGCAAAGGCGTAAAGCTGTTGCTCGCATCTCCAGCGATGCCACGCAGCTTGGGGGCGATCCGCCCATCCACAGTGACGTGCCCCGACGCGGTCTGTGCGACGAGACGCGAATAGTTGCCCGCACCGTTGCTCGTTCCGGCTCCATCGATGTCCAGCACGAAGCGGTTCGTACCGCTGAAACTCACGGGCCCCTTGACGAACAGCGTCCCAGGGGAGTTGCCGGGCATGACCGTACCGGCGCTGAACAGGCCAGCCTCGATCGACCCCGTGCCGCGCAAGGTGCCCTGCTGGCCGACGGAGACCGTGGAAGCGACGGAGCCGCTCAGGGCCAGCGTTCCACCAATAACGGAGGTGCCGCCCGCATAGGTGTTGCGGCCGCTTAGTTCGAGCCGGCCTTCGCCCTGCTTGATCAGCCCGCCCGCGCCCGTGATGTCGTTGCCGAAAGTTGCCGAATAGCCCTTGGTGTCGACATCGAAGGTCTGCACGAACTGGCCGGGGCCGCGCACCGCCTTCCCGAGATCGAGCAGGCCCCAGCCATAGATCTCGGGCGATCCGAGATCGGTCGCCGTGGTGAGGATGGACTGGACCACCTGCGGCGCGGTCATGAACGGAAACGCCTCGCGAACGAGGGCGGCTGCGCCTGCCACATGCGGAGCGGCCATCGAGGTGCCGCTGGACAGATTGTACGGCTCCGTCGGGGAGCTGCCATTGGCCGGGGTCACGGTCGAGAGAATCCCGACACCGGGCGCGGCAAGGCACCAGGCGGCGGCAATGCCGCAATAGTTGCTGAACGACGCGATCTTGCGATCACGATCCACCGCAACGACGGCGATCGTGTAGGGTTGGAGGTCCGAATAGTTGAGGTTGCTCGAACTGACCTGGTCGCCATTGCCGTCCAGAAAGACATAGAGATTCTTGCCGGCGTTCTCCGGCCGGATCGCGGGGTAAAAGGCTGCTCCCGTCGGATTGCGCGCGATCACCGGCTGGTCCTCGCGCTCATTGCCGGCGGCGAAGACCATGACCATGTCCGAAGCGCCTGCCTGACGAATGGCCGAGACCTCGGCAGAGGTGCCGTCGATGCGATAGGGCTGGATCGGGACGAGGCTGTAGTCCGGGTTGGGGCTGCCGTCCGGCAGGGTCAGCGCAGGATAAACGGGGCCATAGCTACCGTTGAGTACCTTCGCGCCCCGCTCGCTCGCATAGCGGATGGCGGCAGCCGTGTCCCCGCCGCTTGGGGTGATCGCGCGCAAGGCAAGTATCTCGGCATCGTAGGCGACGCCATGCATGCCGCGGCCGTCTTTCGCGGCGGCGATGGTTCCAGCCACATGGGTTCCGTGCGACGTCGTATCCCGGTCGAAGATGTCGTTCGGATCGGGCAGGTCGAAGCCGAAATTGCGCGACAGCGGCGAGAGTCGGCCGGCGAATTCGGGATGCGTGAGGTCGATGCCGCTGTCGACCACCGCCACCAGTACGCCCTTGCCGCTGAGTCCAAGCGCATAGGCGTCGGCGGCATTGATCTGCGCCAGGCCGTAGCTGGCGTTGTATTCCGGTGTCGCGAAATATGCGGGCGCTGGGGGCATTGTGGCACGCGGGAGATTGCGGACTGGGAGGCGGAAAAACGCGTCCGGCAGCGCGGGTAGATCCGATGCCGAAGCGGCAACCGGCATGAGAGCGGCAAGAAGCGACGCCGCGGTCGCGCAGAGGAAGGTGGAGCGAAGAACGGCGCGGCGTGCGGCGATAGTCGGCATAGGCAAGGCTCGTCAACGTGGTCCAGCAGGCGTGGACCGATCGTGCGGCGCGTAACATGGAACGAAAATCGGGGAGACGGTGGAGAGGCGACGCTGCGTCCCAATCATCCGGGGCGACGTATCAGTGCTCTCTCATCGGCCCATTTACGTTATCGCAGCTCTCTTTCGTTTAGAAAAACGTCGCGAACGCCTGATAACGGGCGGCGCTGCGAGAGGGCGGGCAGGCTGGGCGATGGGCAGCGAAGGCGATCATGCGCGGCAGCGTTTCGGGAGCTGGCGCGAGACCATTGCGCCAATCTTCGACGTTCGGCCGCTTGCCGGCGACTGGGATGCCGGATTTCATGCCGAGCTGGACCGACACCATCTGAGCACCGCGCTGGTCGGGCAGGTGGCAACGAGCGCCCAGCATTACGAACGCTCGGAAAGCCTGATTGGCGCGGTCGGCGTCGATCACCTGCTGATCCAACGCTACGAGACAGGCCATACGACGCTCGACCTGGATGGGGAGGAGGTCCACGCCGGCCCGGGCGACGTCGTGATTTTCGACCTGTCCCGTCCCGTGCGCTCGCACGCCTCCGACATGCGGGCGGTCAACCTGGTGTTGCCGCGCAGCCTGCTCGCGCTTGATATCGGCAGTCTGGACCGGGTGCATGGCACCGTCCTGTTCGGGGCGAGCCCACTCGGCTCGCTGGCGGGTAACCATCTGCGCAGCCTGCTGAAAGCGGCGCCCACGCTCGAGCCGACAGCAGCCCCCAATATTGCCAAGGCCAGCGCACAACTGCTGTCGGCCTGTCTCTCTCCAGCATTGATGCGCGAGAGTGAGGCTCCGGCAACGCTGACGGCGAGCATGGCGATGATCTGCCGCTTCGTCGATCGCCGGATCGGCGATCCCGCCCTCGATGCCAGGATGCTTTGCAGCGCATTCGGCCTGTCGCGTTCGGCGCTTTACCGTCTCTTCGCCCCGATCGGTGGTGTCTCTGATTACATTCGCCAACGCCGTCTGGCGCGAGCACGTCTGGCGCTCAATGCTTCGACGCGCGGAAGAGGTGGCATCGGGAAGATTGCGCGTCAGTTCGGCTTTTCGAGCGACGATGCCTTCTCGCGCGCTTTCAAGGCACAGTTCGGTATCGCGCCGCGCGATGCCGCGCATCTGCGCCTGTCGCCTTCGCTCGACGCGGACGACGGCAGCTTGGCGAACTGGCTCCGGTACTTGGGCTGACTTCACGCTTTCCGCTGGAAAGCCAGAGTCTGGTGTCCCGCATTGCAATCCGGCCACCGGGGTTCGGCGAATGTTCGCTTGCGACCCAAACCGGACATGCATGAGCATCCCCGCCAGGTGAGCAACGAGGGCGCAGAGATTCCAGTAGGACGGTGCCCGTTCCCCAGGTGAAGCTACAGGTCCGTCTGCTCGGACAGGAGCGGGGCATCATCAACTTCAATGCCGAAGTATCGGACCGTGCTGTCGAGCTTGGAATGCCCAGCAGCAGCTGGCAGGCGCGAAGGTTGCCGGTTCGCTTGTAGATCAACGCAACCTTTGTCTGCCGCAGGCTGTGCGTTCTATAGAGTGCGGGATCGAGGCCGATCAGGGCGACCCAGCCATCGAGCAAGCGGCCGTATTGCCTCGTCGTCACGTGATCGCCGGGTCGACTGCGGCTTGGGAAGAGCCAATCGCCGCCTCCTGCTGGTCGTTTCCTGAGCCAGGAGGTGAGCGCCTCTCGAGTCGGATCGGTCAGCTCGAAAGGCACCGGCCTGCCAGTCTTCTGCTGGATGATCGACGTCCTCAGCCTCACGGTTCCGCCGAGCACAACGTCGGCCACACGAAGCCGGACCAGATCGCAGCCACGTAGGTTGCTGTCGATCGCGAGATTGAATATCGCCTGATCACGTACACGATGTTCGTGCTGCAGCCGTGTCCGGATCGCCCAGATGTGACGTGGCTTAAGCGGCGGCTTCGGGCCAATGATGCGGCCGGTGTTCCAAGCGGGGCGCTGATGAGTCTGCTGAGCTTCGACAAGCATGGCGCATCCTCCATTGGGATGCCGCATCCGAGACATCTATATCGCATGCGCCGCTCGTCTGATGCGCGATTTGCGGAGGTTGGGAACTTCGCCGGAAGCAGACATTGCCGAGTGACGCCAGGTTTTTGCTCCCGGCCTGGCCCGGTGGCCCTCATGAGAGGTCTGGAAGGTTCATTGGCTCGCTGTCAGCGGCACACGCGCCTGCCGTTGACGATGGCGCACCCGCGTCGCACGGGCGCGATAACCACGGCACGCGGAGCGACGGGCCGACGCGCCACCACGGCGCCATTCGGCCCCGCACAACCAGCTCGCACGACCCCGCGTGCGCAAACGACGGCGCTCGCCTCCGTCGGCGCGAGGGCCGCTGCCAAAGCCAAGATACCCCAGCCGAAGATCGCATGTTTCATGGCGTTGCCCCTGTGTCGGAACCGAAAGATGAGACGGTCGCCGACGACCTGCACGCAGGCCGCCCGAGAGGATCAGAACTTGTAGAGCAGCCGCCCGACAACCTGATTGGTGCTCAGTTGCTGCTTAAATCCGACGATCCCGAGGCTGCCGACGCCGACCGGGTAGGTGTAGGTATCCTCCTGGAATTGCGCGTACCGATATTCCAGGCCAGCGATCCAGTTGTTCGTGATCGCATATTCGGCACCGGCGCCGAGGGTCCAGCCGAAGCGCGTGCTGTCGCCTGCGCCATAGGAATAGCCAGTGCCCGTCACCGTCGATTTGGGCGCGGCCAATGCAAGGCCGCCGGTCGCGTAGACCATGAACCGGTCGAAGGCATAACCGACACGCAGCCTGGCCGAGCCAGCCCAATTGGTATGGGCGGTGATGAAGTCGCCGGTCAGCGCTGTGTGCCGCTGCTTCCCGGTGATGAGGGCAGAGCCGTCAATCTCGCCACCAAGGACAAGCTGGCCGATCTGATGGTTGTAGCCCACCAGCAGACCGGCCGCGATGCCGTTCTTGTCCAAGCTGGGCAGTGAGGCAACGGCAACCCGGCCGGCGATTGCGGCACCTGGCGTCAGCTCGGTTCTGGTCTGCGCCCAGCCGGCCTGGGCGCCAACATAGAAGCCGCTCCATGTGAACGCTGGCGGCAACGGAGCGGCAGGCTCGATCCTCCTTGACGGGAGGTCGGCGGCCTGTGCAGCGATCGAGAACATTGCGAGGGCAAGTCCGGCGCCAAGCTTCGTATTTGAGGTGGACATCTTTGACTCGCCCTTCGTGAACGGCAGAACGGTTATACGCACTGGCCAGCAGGTGCTTATTTCAGGTGGATTCCCAGCTTGGCGCGCTCGTCCTTGAATACGACCGCCAGCGCCTCGATGACCTTCTTCCCGGGATTGGCCTTGCAGTAGACGATGACTTCGTGCTCCACGACCTTGCCCTTCTTGAGGTCGAGGAAATGCTTTTTGGCGAGACCGTTATACCAGCCGCTATACCAGGCGGAGAGGAGATCGGCGTCTTCCTGAAAGGTCCCGGCCAGTTGTGCGCAGGTCAGGGCCTGAACGTCGATGAAGCCGTTGGCATCGACATAGTTCGTGAGCGGAACCTGGGCCGTCGCCGGAGACGTGGCGGCGCAGACGATCGACACCGCCATGGCGGCAAGAATTCTGGACATGATGATCTCCTGTCTTGAACCGTAGAATGCGTGGCTATTGAACTGAAATCGCAACTTGATCATGCCGGCTGCTGGCGCCTGAGCCACCCTGGCGGCATCGCGCTGCATTCGCTGTCGGCAGTTGCACTGCCGACAGCGCGAGAACCGGCGTTATCTCGACGGCCTTGCGACGGAGAAGCGGACGAAGCTCTCGTCTTCTATGAAGCCCGTTTCACACCGGGCGGCTGCCACGTCCCTGTGCCCGCCGGCAGGATCGAGGGAGCTTGCGTCTTCGGCCAGTACAGGCGCATCACCAAGTAGATCAGCCCGTTCGGGGCAGGCAGCCAGTTGGCTTCCTTGTCGGCACCCGGAGACTTGTTCTGGATATAGAGCGTCAGCGACCCATCCGCGTTGGTCTTCATGGTGGGCAGCATGGGCGAGTTGATCAGATAGCGGTTGATCGGGTTTTCGATCAGGAGCTGGCTCTTGCCGTCGTACATGGTCAGCGACCAGAAGGCGTTGACCGGCGGCTGCTGACCGGGCGGGAACGTCAGGGTGTAGCTGTGCTTGCTGCCGTCGAGCGTCTGGCCCTCGCTGTCGACACGCGTGAACGGATAGGTCGCTTCTTCCGGGTCGTTCCCATAAATGCCAGCCTGGGCGGCGACGGCCCGCTTCATCCAGTCGCCATTGTAGTGAGCGCTGTCGCCGGGAAGACCGCTGACCCGCCAGCCATTGATCGTCTTGCCGACATTGGCGACGGCCTCATCGACCCTCCGCTGGCCTTCTTTCATGCCGAGGCCGAACTCCAGTTTCTTCTCCAGAGAGAGGTCCTTGAAGTTGAAGGTCTTGCCAGGTCCAATGCCGATACGTGCCAGCTTCGCGCGCATCTCCTTCTCATTGTCTTGCGCCGGAGCGAACTGCAGCGCGAAGTCGAGATACTCAAAGAAATTGGTCTTCACGAGCTCCTTGTCGATCTTCGGGAAGTCGATGGCCGGCGCAGCCGCCGGCGGCGTCCGCTTCAGATGCGCCGAGAGCATCTGTACCTTGTAGCCAGCCTGCACCTTCTCGACATTGCCCAGATCATCCGGGCCGAAAAGCTGAGTGCGATAGCCCGCAAGGGCAAATTGTGTGCTCGAACGAAACACCTGCTTGATGCCCGCCGGGGTGTCGCCCTTCCAGTCGGGCCCGACCACCATGTAGTCGCCGGCCTCGCTGCCGGTGGCACGGGTGCCGACATAGCCGAAATTGTAGGTATTGCCGTCGCAGAGCATGATCGAGTAGTAGCGCTTCGGGTCGATCCCCGGCACCGAGAGCACAATCGGCTCCGCCCGCAAATCCAGCCACGCGAAGGAATAGGGTGTGTCGCTGTTCGGCGTGACGATCGCCGTATCCTTGTAAGTGAAGACGTTCGGTTCGTTTTTGATCTGGTTGAACGATGCCTTGAACTGACCGGAATTGCGATCAATTGCATATTCATACATGATGGCATAGTTCATTACGATAGGCAGGCCGTAGATGAAGCCTGCTTCGGCGATTTCCTTGGCTTCAATCATGCTGGGCCATTCGGCCTTGTTCTGGGCAAAAGCAGGGCTCGATCTCGCAGTCGCGGCGGTGAATCCGACCAGCGCAGCAGAGCAAAGCAAATCGCGTTTCGTCAGCATCTGAACATTTCCTTCCGGTTCGCAAATTGCAGCCAGGGGCGGTGGTTCGTACTAAGAGATTCGCCGAAATTCGTTGACTGTTCGAAGTATGAACTGGCGCTGCACCCGAACAAATTCTGCGCGGATCTGACCAGAACGTTGGTGTTGATCGCTGAAGCCCCCACCAGCGCGACGTCTGGAAACGACAAGGTCGCGAAGAGCGCCAGTTTGGTTAAACCGGCGAGCCTTCTGCACAGGTTCACAGCTGAAAATTCCTTAAAGCGATCGAACCTATGACGGTTTCCCCAAGGGATTGTCCCGTTTGAGTGATACTTATACTGTAGAATAAACCAGTGATCGGAATTCGAAACCACTCATTTTGCGCCAATCTTGCGACATTTGGAGCGTCCAGCGCATGGCTGAGATCCCAGTCATCTCCAGCCATATCCTGCACGGCCTGCCCGCCTTCGTGCGTCAAGAAATCGGGGAAAGGGCGCTTCTGCGGGCGAACCGCGCCGCCGGCTTCGACCTCGAACTGACCGAGGGCCGGAACTGCTTCATCCCGCACGCTGCGGTGGTCGGCTTCATCAATGCCGCCGCACGAGAGGCGGGCGCGTCCAATCTCGGGCTCCTGATCGCCCCAATGATGAATGCCGCCAATTATGGCAGTTTCGGCCGCTACGTCCTGGGAGCCGATACCCTCGGCCAATCCATCCAGCGGAGCGTAACCGCCCTTTGCTATCACTGTACGAACGACAGGATGTCAGTCGCGATCGTCGGCGACGAGGCGCGGTATAGCTATGTCTTTGCCCTGGCTGGCCATGTTGGTTACGACATGGTCGCCGGCGCGGCTGCCGGCGTCCTGCTGAGCCTCTTCCGGGCCTATCTACCTTCCGAGTGGCGCCCACTGCGCATCGAACTTGATATCAACAGACCACGCCAAACCAGCCTGTTCGAAGATCTCTTCCAGTGCCCGGTCCTTTTCAACGCGCCAGCTGTGACCATTGTCGTGGAACGCCATCATCTATCTGCTGTACCGCGCTGCACCTCATGGCCCATCGTCACCATCGAGGACGTGGCGCGAGACCGGCCCGGCGGCGCTCCACGGGATCTGCTCGACGTCGTCATGGAGCAGATTCGGGCCCAGGTGCTCACCGGCAGCGTGTCTATCGATCGTGTTGCACGACCGCTGGGCAGCAGTGTCCGAACGCTGCAGCGTGAGCTGGATCGGGCTGGTACCGATTTTCGCAGCTTGACGAACGCAGCAAGACTTCAAAGAGCGACCGAGCTGCTCCGGCACACGGACGGCTCGATCACCCGTGTTTCGGCGGAGATGGGGTATTCCTCGCCCGCCAACTTCGCGCGCGCCTTCCAAAAAGCGACTGGGCGCACGCCCCGGGAATTCCGCTCGAACATGTAGATTTCAAGGTGAGCGTTAGGACGGCAGCGCCCTTGATCAGTTGCGGGGGTAAAGGCCGGAGACTTATTTGATCCCTGGCCGTTCCAGCTCCTGTCCCCGTGTGAGGAATTAGTTGGAGCAGCGTTCCGATTTCAGGTTCGCGCCCACGCGCTCGTAAGCCGCTTGGGCACCTTCCAGGAAGCGCCAGTTGCGGACATTGGCTGGCTGCAAGGAGGCGGACGTTCGCGCAGGCGCCGCCTAACGCAGCGTCCATATTAACGCTCGCAGCTTGTGGCTGCGGTCAGGCGCTTTCCAAAAAGCTGATGACATCATCGAGAACGGGCGCACGCCAGGCAATAACGCGGGCGAGCGAGGCCGCCGTCCCTGCGTGCCCTAGGCCCGGGTAGATCTTGAGCATCACCGAGCGCGCTCCTGCACGTCGTAGCGCCGCGGCCAGTCTCTGGCTGTTGCGGGGCAGGACGGTTGTGTCGTCGGCGCCGGTGGCGAGCAGGATCGGCGGCACATCCGCACGCGCGAAACTGACAGGTTGCGTCCGCTCGAGGCTAGGCGCGTTGCCGAAGGCGGCTTTGGTGACGCCGAGGTCGAGCGGCAGGAAGTCGTAAGGGCCCGATAAGCCGACGGCCGATCGGATGATGCTCGACGAAAGACCAGCACGAGCGAGATAGCCCCTGTCGAGTGTCAGCATCATCGCGTTGTAGGCCCCCGCCGAATGTCCCATGAGATGGATCCGGCGCGGGTCGCCACCAAAACGGGCTATGTTGTCACGCACGAAGCGCAGCGCTGCGGCACCATCCTCGACGAAGACCGGGAAGCGCACTTCCGGCACAAGCCGGTAATCGGCGATCACCGTGACGAAGCCGCGCGCAGCCAGGGCATCGCCGACGAAGGCGTAGCTCTCCTTGGCGCCGTTGGCCCATGACCCGCCATAGATGAAGAAGACGACCGGGCGACCGGCTCCGCCGCTGCTCGGGAGGTAGATATCCATCGTCTGCCGTGGGTGGGCACCATAGGCGACATCCCGCGCGCCCTGGTTAAAGGCGCCGGGCCTCAGCGCGGCGCAGCCACTGAGAACGATGGTCGACAGCGCCGCCATGACAGCGCGCCTGGAATTCAAGATGGTCATGAGCGCCTTCGCATTGCCGGCCATGCGATGGATACGCCGGATGGAGCGCGCTGGATCCCGGATCGGTCGATCGGCTCGATGTAGTCCGGAAACGTAGATCCTGCGTATCTGTGGGCACAGGCCAATGGAGATCGTCATGCGCTTCGTCGTCGGTTACGTCGCCTTTCTCGTCGCCTTCGGCATCTGCGATGCGATATGGCTCGGCACGATGACGACCAGGCTCTATCGCCCGGCGCTCGGTGACCTGATTGTGGAGCCGATCCGCTATGTGCCTGCGGCCCTGTTCTATTTCGGCTTCCCGCTTGGCGTCCTGCATTTTGCGGTGATGCCGGCCCTGCGCGGCGGCGGCGCGAACGATGCGCTCGTCAACGGCGCCCTGATCGGCCTGCTCGCCTATGCAACCTATGACCTGACGAACTATGCCACCTTGCGGCCTTGGACCCTGACGATCACGCTCGCCGACATCATCTACGGTACTGTCGTGGTCGGTTTCTGCAGCTGGGTCGCCTACGAGGTGGCGCGCCGCGTTGGCGGCTGAAGCAGGGGCTATCGCCGCTTTATCGCTGACCGATCAGACGGGGCGCAGCCGGTAGTGGTTGACGCCCCAGGCTTCGCCGCCGGAGTGCCCGAACAGTCCGCTCGTCGCGAGGAAGAACAGGCGCCAGCGGCGGCGCCAGAGTGGCGCGTTGTCGCCGTAAACCTCGCGCAGGATGGGGTCGATGGCCGGCAGGTTGCGATCGAAATTCGCCAGCCAATCGTCCGCGGTGCGCCGATAATGCTTACCGCCCCAGCGCCATGCCTCCTCGACTGCGAAGAGGTCGGGAAACTCGTACGCCAGTGCCGCGCTGGGCATGATCCCGCCGGTGAAGAAGTGCTGCGCGATCCAGTCGGCATCGTCGCCGACATCGAAGCGGTAGCAGCCCCGCGCATGCGCGAAGATGTGGATGAACAAGCGTCCGTTCGGCTTCAACCAGCCATGGACGCGCCCGAGCAGCGAGCGCCAGTTCGCCATGTGCTCGAACATTTCGACCGAAACCACGCGGTCGAAGCGCTCTTCGATGGCGAAGTCGTTCATGTCGGCGGTGATGACGCGAAGATTGCCGAAACCGTGCTCGCGCGCCTGTTTTTCAATGAAGGCACGCTGCGAGGCCGAATTCGAGACCGAGACGATGCGCGCCATCGGATACGCCTGAGCCATCCAGAGCGAGAGCGAGCCCCAGCCGCAGCCGAGCTCGAGGATGTCCTGTCCGTCTGCGAGGCCGGCATGCTCGGCGCTCAAGGCCAGCGCCCGATCTTCGGCCGCCGCCAGCGTATCGCCGGGTTCGGCGTAGTAGCAGCAGGAATATTTTCGCCTCGGCCCCAGCACCTGCTCGAAGAAGGCGGCCGGCACCTCGTAATGCTGAGCATTGGCGGCATCGGCATGCAGCGCGATCGGCAGTTCCGCCATTTCCCGTGCGAAACCGGCCGCATTGCCGGGCTTGGCCATGAGGGTACGATCCGTTCGCCCGACGAGCGTGGCGATCACCATGCGGCTGACCGCATCGGGCACTGGCAAGGTCTCGCCCCAGCTCGAAAGCCTCTGCATGATCGTCATGACCCGGCTCCTTTGGGCGGGAGTGGAATGAAGGGGCTGGTCCGGAGCTGGTAGTCGCGATAGGCATCCCCGTGCTTGGCAAGCATATGCTCCTCGAGCGGCGGAATGCCGGATACCCGAACGAGGAGCAGGGTGATCGCGGCGGGTGCGAGCCAGGCGAGCCAGCCAAAGGGGTAAGCCGCGGCGGAAGCGATCACCGCGTAGGCGCTCCAGAGCACGCATTCGAAGAAATAGTTGGGATGCCGCGAATAGGCCCAGAGCCCCTTGTCACAGACGCCACTGCGACCGGAGCGGGCAAAAGCGCGAAGCTGCCGATCGGCGATGCCGCCGCCGATGATTCCGGTAAAGAACAGGCCCAGACCCAGCCAATCTTGAGGCTGGCCGAAGGCCACCGGGTTATGCGCCGACAGGACAACGCCGACAGCGAGCGGAATGCTCGCAAGCGCCTGCAACTGCAGTAGCCGCGCCATTTTCCTGGGTGCCTGGGACCCCCAGTCGCGCTTCATGCGGGCATAGCGAGGATCATCGGAAATCCCTGTCGTGCGTCCGGCGATATGCAGGCCGAGCCGTAGAGCCCATGACGCGACGAGCGCCGCCACTAGAAGCCGGCGCGCGAGCGGCCCTTCGCCGAACGGCAGCAGAGCGCCGGCAATGCCGGTCGCGCCGAGCCCGAAGGTCCAGACCACGTCGATCCAGCCAGAATTGCCGGTCCGGCGTTCGATCCGGGTCGCCAGGCTCATGGCGGCCGACATCGCGACGGCGACAAAGAGCAATGCCGCCGCGAAGGAGGCCAGCGTCACAGCCGCACCAGCGGCTGCAGCAGGCGGCCGAGCCAACCCTGGAACAGGACATTGCCGGTCATGGCGACGAGGCAGGTACAGCCGTCGACCGGATCGACGCGCGGCGTGTGCTCGTGCTCGGCGTCCGCCTCGTCGAAATCACCCGCGGCGTAGCGGCCGTATTCGTGCTCGTAGGCGCCGGACAGGATCGTCGTCCATTCGAGGCCGGTATGCTTATGGTGTGGAAGTGCGATCCCTGGCCCAGCCCGCAGCATGAAGACGCGTGACTCCGATCCAGGGACGTCGACCCGCCGCATCGCGATCCGGATGCCGATCGGCCGCCACGGCCCTAAAGCATAGGGACTCAGCGCACGAGGGAGGCCTGCTTCAGCCGGGCGGGGCGCTCTGGCAGCCTCCGGCAGCGATTGCGGCTCGGCTGAGTCGAGTGGCCGTGCCGTCATCGCCACGGGCTCCGCGGCATCGAGCATGGCACCCTGGATAGCCTGGAATTCCCTCAGGCGGCGCCGGCTCTGGCCGTCCAGTTCGACATGCGCCGCGACGACGAGCGCAAACCCTTCGTCGAGTCTGCCGGCGGCGAAAGCGGCGAGTGTCTCGTCGGAAGCACGATGGACCGGGCTCATCGCAGATCCTCCAGCTTGCCCCGCAGATGCGACAGAGCAAGACGCAGCCGCGACTTCACGGTGCCGAGCGGGATCGCCAGATGCTTCGCCACGTCCTGATGGGTGAACCCTTCCAGGAAGGCGAGCTCGACAACCCGATACTGGTCGGTTGACAAGCCGGTCATCGCTGCCCTGACCCGCGCGTCGCGCTCAGCTCCCGAGATCGTCTCGTCAGGTTGTTGAGGGCCTTCTTCATCCAGAATCTCGTAAACTTGTGAAAGCCGCGAGCGAGTCTCACGCCGGGCGATATCGATGCGCCGGTTGCGGGCGATGGTGGCGATCCAGGTCGAAGCGCTCGCCTTGTCGGGGTCGAACATCGCGGCCTTGCGCCAGACCGACAGCAGTGTCTCCTGCGCGATTTCCTCTGCCAGCTCAGCCGAAGCCCCGCCGCGCATCAGCAATCCTTTCACGCGCGGCGCGAAATGGTCGAACAGTTCTGCAAAAGCGTCCCGGTCACCCGAGCGCGCAATGGCAGCGATCAAGGCATTAGGGTCGAACAAGGCGAAAAACCGGTCTCCCTGCGCAACTGACGCCCCGCGCATGTCTTCGACAGTCAAGGCGAATGCGGCAGCCATATCCAAAATACGGCGGCGGAACGAGAACGGATCACCGCCGGGCCGAGCACTATTCGGCCGCCTTCCAGCCGACGTCGCGGCAGATCAGGCGGCCAAGAATGCAGCCACGGGTGGTCAGCTCGCCAGCTCCCGTCCTGACGGTCAATGAGTAAGTCCAGTCACGCTTCGGATCGTAGGCGGTGCCGGAGAAGCTGCCGTCGGCCTGGCGCGTCAGCGTCATCACCAGCTTGTCGCCGGCCGCCTCGCCCTGGCTGGTATCGCCGATCCAGAGATTGGTGGCGCAGATCTTGTCACCGCAGGGCGCGATACGGACACGGGCGTTGCCATCGTCGCGCAGCCAGGTGCCGTCCAGGGAGGTCGCGCTGGCGGCGGACGGTGAGGCGATGATCAGGGCGAGCAGAAGGCGTCTCATGCGATGTCCTTTCCGCAGGTTGCGCCTCTTCTACGTTCCTTGGCTCCTTCCGGTTTCATCGTCCGCAGCGATACCGGGAGATCGTTGAACGAAAAGCCAGCCGATCAGCACCGTCAGCGAGGCCGCGCTCAGAAAGTTCAGGCGCTGGAGCGAGGCGTATTCCTGCTGCTCATAGAGATGCAGCGGTCCTGCGATGGCATCGACGGGCAATAGATAGGCCCCGAAGCCCAGCCCCGTGAAACCGGCGGCATAGAGGCCTTCGTCACGGCGAAAGAGCAGGACGGCCAGCACCAGGCAGGGAAACAGGAAGGCTTCGACACCTGATGAGCCGCCAAAGACGAAGCGGCAGAGCAGCGTATTGCCGATGCCGGCGCAGAGCATCAGGGAGCGGCCAAGCTTCGAGCTCCGCCGCATCACGGCCGGCACCATCGCGAAAAGAGGCGTCGACAGAAAGGTCAGGAGGGACGGGCCGATCACGGGCGATACCGCCCAATGGAGATAGAGCGGGTAGAAGGGCTGGTTCGAAACGATCACCAGCGCAACCGTGTTCGCGACCGCCTCGCGCGGTCCGGGGTGGGCGGCATAGGCGCCGACCGCCGCAGACAGTCGCTTCAGACCCGTTGCGGGCATCGATCCGCCTCCCGTTTGCCTCAGTCAATTTACGTTCGCCGCTGGCAATCGGCTCACCCTGTCCATCGCGATTTCCGCGGGATGGCGGCAAATCCAAAGCCAGGTGCCCGGCGTATAGCCTTCCACCAAGCAAGGAATGGCCATGGCGCGGGCTCACGGACACGCAAAGAAGATCGCCGTCATCGGCGCCGGCATTTCCGGCCTGTCGGCGGCCTGGCTGCTGAGCCAGGCTCACGATGTCGTGCTGATCGAGGCCGAGCCGCGTCTTGGTGGCCATGCCAACACAGTCCTGGTGTCGGGCCGGGATGGCGGCGAGACGGCGGTCGACACCGGCTTCATCGTCTACAACGAGAAAACTTACCCGAATTTCGTCGCGCTGCTCGCCGATCTGGGCGTCGCGACGCAGCCGACCGAGATGTCATTCGCCGCCTCGCTCGACGACGGGCGTCTCGAGTACAGCGGTACTAGCCTGAGCGGGCTGTTCGCGCAGCGGAGCAATCTGGCCAGCCCGCGCTTCTGGGCCATGCTCCAGGGCCTCGTCCGCTTCTATCGCGACGCGACCCGCGATGCGCAGGCGGGACACGCGGCAGATATGACGCTCGGCGACTATCTTGCGGCCGGCGGCTATGGCGATGCCTTCCGCGACGATCATCTCCTGCCGATGGCGGCGGCGATCTGGTCGGCGCCCTGCTCCGAGATCCTGGGCTATCCCGCCCAGGCTTTCCTGCGCTTCCACCACAATCACGGCCTCCTGCAGCTCACTGACCGACCGGTCTGGCGCACCATCAGTGGTGGCAGCGCCCGGTATGTCGCGCGGCTGCGCCAGCAGTTCGGTGGGAGCGTCCGGCTTGGTGCGCCCGTACGTCAGGTCAGGCGTTCGCCGAACGAGGTGCTCGTCTCGGGCGAAGGCTGGAGCGAGCACTTCGATGAGGTCGTGTTCGCAACACATGCCGACCGGACGCTGGCCATGCTCGCCGATCCCGATCCGCTCGAAGCGTCCGCACTCGGCGCCTTTCGCTACAGCCGCAATCGTGCCGTGCTGCATGGCGACGAGGCCCTGATGCCGAGACGGCGCCGCGCCTGGGCGAGCTGGAACCATATCGGCGAACGCGGCAGGCCGGATGCCGCCTGCGCCGTCACCTATTGGATGAACCGCCTGCAGGGCCTGCCGGAGACCCGGCCATTCTTCGTCACCTTGAATCCACCCGCTACGCTGCGCCAGGAAGCCATCCTGCACGAAGAGGTGTACGAGCATCCGATCTTCGACCGGGCCGCGCTCGCAGCCCAGGAGCGGCTGTGGGCTCTGCAGGGCGCCCGGCGCAGCTGGTTCTGCGGCGCCTATTTCGGCTCGGGCTTCCACGAGGACGGGCTGCAGGCCGGGCTCGCCGTGGCCGAGGCTCTCGGCGGCGTGCGACGGCCCTGGCAGGTCCGCGACGAATCCGGGCGCATTCCGCTCGCCCCGCCACATGAGCTGGCGGCATGATCAGGCATTCCGCCCTTTATGTCGGCCGCGTGCGGCACCATCGCTTCCGCCCGAAGCCGCATGCCCTGTCCTATCGTGTCTTCTGGATGCTGCTCGACCTCGACGAGATCGACGCCGTCGCCGCGCAGCTGCGCCTGTTCTCGCGCAACCGCTTCGACCTCTATGCCTTTCGCGATGCCGATTACGGCGATCGCAGCGGCCGGCCACTGAAGGAGCAGGTGGCCGAAGCGCTGGCGGCGGCGGGAATCGACTGGGACGGCGGCGGGGTCAGGCTGCTGACCATGCCGCGCATCCTCGGCTATGCCTTCAACCCGCTCAGCACCTATTTCTGTTACGGCCGCGACGGCGGCCTGCGGGCGACCGTCTACGAGGTGCACAACACCTTCGGCGAGATCCACAGCTATGTCGCGCCGGCCGGCGCCGAGGCTCATCCTTTGCGGCAGGAGGCGGAGAAGCGCTTCCATGTCTCGCCATTTATGGGGCTGGCGATGTGCTATGCCTTCCAGGTCGAGCCACCGGGCGAGCGCGTCTCGATCGCCATCGATGGGCATGACCATAGCGGGAGACTGATCACCGCCTCGCTGAGTGGCCAACGCCGCGCGCTCGACGACGCCACGCTCCTGCGCCTGCTCGCAACCCATCCGCTGCTGACCTTGAAGGTCACCGCGGCCATCCACTGGCACGCGCTGCGCCTCCTGGTGAAGCGCGTTCCCTGGTGGACGCACCCGGCTCCGCCGGAACGCCCTTTCAGCATGGGGCAGGCGGTAGCACCTCATCCGAAGGGATCGACGCAGCCATGAGGCTTCCCGACACCGAACGCCCGGCACCGATGGGCGAATCATCGCTTTCGCTGCCGGGCGGAATCGGCCTCTCGCGCTGGTTCCTGCGCCGGCTGCTGTCGCGCATTGCTGTCGGCCGGTTGAGCATCGTCACGCCCGAGGGCGAACGACTTTGGAGTGGTCCAGCCGCGCCGGGCCCGCAAGCGGCAATCGTCATGAAGACCTGGCGGGCCATGCGTCGCCTCCTGCTCGACGGTGATATCGGGCTCGCCGAGGCCTATCGCGATGGTGATTTCACCACGCCGGATCTGACGGCGTTGATCGAACTCGGTGCCCGCAACGATGCAACGCTCCGCCAGCTCGTTTCCGGGACCTGGCCGGCCCGCTTGCTCAACCGGCTGCGACACTGGCGCAACGCCAACAGCCGGGCTGGCAGCCGTCGCAACATCACCGCCCATTACGACCTCGGCAACGACTTTTACCGGCAGTGGCTCGACGAGAGCATGACCTATTCGTCGGCGCTCTACGAAGCACCGACGGATACGCTCGAGGCTGCCCAGGACCGCAAGCTCGACAGGATCGTCGAGATGCTTGCGCTCACGGGAGGCGAGCACGTCCTCGAGATCGGCTGCGGCTGGGGCGCCCTCGCCGAGCGTCTGGCGCGCGAGGGCTGCCGCGTCACGGCGATCACGCTATCCCCGGCACAGCTCGCCTATGCGCAGCGGCGGGTTACCGAGGCCGGTCTCGAAGATCGCGTCGAGCTACGCCTGCAGGACTACCGTGACCTTAAGGGCCAATTCGATCGCATCGTCTCGATCGAGATGATCGAGGCCGTCGGCCGCGACTATTGGCCGACATATTTTGCTACCTTGAGCCGCTCGCTGGCTCCTGGGGGCCATGCAGTCCTGCAGGCGATCACCATCGACGACGCTCTGTTCGAGCCCTACCAGCAGGGCACGGATTTCATCCAACGCTTCATCTTCCCGGGCGGCTGCCTGCCTTCGGTCCTTGCTTTGGAGGACGCTGCGGCCTCCGCCGGTCTGGCCACGATCAAGCGCCTCGCATTCGGTGAAAGCTATGCCGCGACGCTGAAGGAGTGGCGTCGGCGTTTCCTGGAACGCTGGCCGCAGATCGCCGCGCAAGGTTTCGACGAGCCGTTCCGCAGGCTCTGGGAATTCTATCTCTGCTACTGCGAGGCCGGTTTCAGGGCTGGGACGATCGATGTCAGTCTGATTGCCACCGGTGGACGGCAGTAGCTGCCGGACTGCGCCTCATCTTTTCCTGCATGCGCCAAGGAGCGGAAGTTGGCATTCATCCGAGAAGCGGACTTTGAGCGCGAACAAGCAGTAAGCTTGGCTCACAAGCTCGATGCGCTCGTCTCCCTTTGCGGATGGTGGCTTAGGCTCGTCAGCGACAACGGCACCGAGCAGATCCTACTTGCGACCTCCGAGAGTAGGGAGAGCAACGCGATGAGCGGACTACATCGCGCCAGATCGAAAAACTCCATCGCCAGCTAGCGTCGCCGGATCGGAATTTTTCTGCTCCGAGCGGTCAGGAAAACGGAGGCAAGCCGACTGATACGTCTATATGTCGAAGCAGGAGCCGTGAGCAGCGGACGCCTCGTTGACACGCCCGGCATTCTGAAACTAGCATTCGTCGTACTGCCGTTTCAGGCGCAGCAATGAGGCTGCGGCAACATGACAGGCGATGCTGCCTCCATTGATCGGGCTCGACCCCGGTCGTGGGGGCATTTTTGTTTGGCGGAGGGATGGCCGGAAGGGGTTGCCTGAGCGGAAATGACTCAGGGCGAGCACAGAGAACGAGATGCCGCCCAACGCGTTGAGGGACGCGGGAGGAGATAAGAAACGATGAGAAAACCGGTTCGTTGCGTAGAGCGGACATCCGCTCCGTGGCGCGTGGGCGTGCTGTTTTCGCGGACCGGCTTCATGTCGGTCATCGAGGAGACGCAGCTGCGCGGAACCTTGATCGCGATCGACGAGATCAACGATCGCGGCGGCATTCACGGCAGGCCGATCGAGCCGGTGATCTATGACCCGGGCTCGGATGCCCGCTCCTATGGGCAATATGCCAAGCGGCTGATGGTCGAGGACGGCGTCAGCACGATCTTCGGCTGTTATACCTCTTCGAGTCGCAAGGCCGTCCTGCCCGTGGTCGAGCGGCTCGACGGCTTGCTCTGGTATCCGACGCTCTATGAGGGGTTCGAATTCTCGCCCAACGTCATCTATACGGGCGCGACGCCGAACCAGAATTCCGTACAGCTCTGCCGCGCGCTGATGCAGCAATTCGGCACCCGCTTCTTCTTCATCGGGTCCGACTACATCTATCCGCGCGAATCCAACCGGGTGATGCGCGATCTCGTCCGCAGCAATGGCGGCACAGTCGTCGGCGAGCAGTATTTGCGGCTGGAAGCGGACCGCAGCGAATTCGTGCCCCTGCTGCGCGAGATCAAGCGCGCCCAGCCCGACGTCATCTTCTCGACCGTGGTCGGCGAGTCCACCACCTTCCTCTATCAGGCCTATCACGATCTCGGCCTGAATCCGAAGACGGTTCCGATCGCGAGCCTGACCACGACCGAGGCCGAGATCCGGGCGATGGGCCACGATGTCGGGGAAGGGCACTACACCGCGGCCGCCTATTTCCAATGCGTCGAGAACGAGCGCAATTCGGATTTCGTCTCCCGCTATCACAAACGCTACGGCGACGACGAGCCGACGAACATGTGTCTGGAATCGTCCTACTTCCAGGTCAATGTCTTCGCGAAATCGCTGGAGGCGACGAACTCGCTAGATACGCGCTGTTTGCGCTCCTGGGTGATGGGTGCCGAATTCGATGCGCCGCAGGGCTGCGTCTCGATCAATCCGGTCTGGGGGCATGCCGATGTCTGGACGCGGATCGGACGCGCCAACCGCAACGGACAATTCGATATCGTCTTCCAATCCACCACAAGCGTGAAATCGGACCCCTATCTGATGGGGCAGGGCCGCGCGCTTGAGCTGTGCTGAACACACAAGAACAGCCACCAGCCGCGACGGAGAAGAGGCGACCAGCTTCATGGCGATGACAGGGTACGCATACGAGCGCGCCGGAGGGCCGCATCCCACCGAGCCCCGCGCCACCGTTTCCGAACGACCGGCGCGGCAAGGAGCCGTCGAACCAGAGCTCAATATCGCCGTGATGGTCGAGCGCGACGACCATGGCGAGTTCCTGATCCGCGAACTGCAACGCCAACGTGCGACGGTGAGGCATGTCTGGCCGCTGCCGTCGCAGATTCCATTGCAATACGACGCCATCTTCTGCGCGCTCTCGGTGGACCTGCCGCAGCGTATTCCCTGGGTTCCGGGCGAGCCGTCCTCCGCGCTGATCCTGGTCGACGACGGCAAGGCGCCGCTGAACCTCAAGCTCATCCACAACTGCGCCGCGCACGGCCTGCTGCATTATCCGGCCACCTCGCGAGCAATTCAGTCGGTGCTGATGCTCGCGCGCGAGCATTTTCAGTACGAGCGGCGCCTGCGTGGCCGGATCGAGAAGCTCGACGAGAATCTGCGCACGATGCGGGTCGTCGAGCGCGCCAAGGTGCTGCTGATCCGGCTCAAGAACCTGACGGAGGACGAGGCTTATGGCTTCCTGCGCAAGCAAGCCATGGAGAAGCGCGTCACCATCGCGGCCGTCGCAACGGCCGTGATTGACTCGCATGATCTGCTCAGTTAGCATCATTACAGTTTCAAGACGGCAAGGCTGCCGTCTCACATAGCGGGTCATGATGCCCCCCACGCCGTCGCGGAAGCGAAGCGTGGGGTTTTTTGTTTTCTAGACCCAGTTCGATACGCGTTTGCGCGGCGAGGCTGCCGCAGTCCACATTCCGAGGCGATGAAGCCCCGAACGACTCCGTCCATCCGGACGGTGCCGCTCGGGGCTTTTTCTTTTGCAAGAAAAAAGGGGAAAAGGGTGAAAAACGACAGGCGCACATTCATCAAACATGCTGCCGCGGCGGGTGCTTTCACCGCCGCAGGGTTCCCGCACATCTGGTCGAAGGACGCTTCGCTCGCCTATGCCCAGAGCGGGCAGATCAGGGTCGGCGTGCTCTTCTCGCTCACCGGCACCACCGCCATCATCGAGGAGTCGCTGAACAAGGCGACGATCATGGCGATCGAGGAGATCAACGCCGCCGGCGGCGTCAACGGCATGAAGATCGTGCCGGTCGTCGAGGATCCGGCGTCCGATCCCGCGACATTCGCCGAGAAGGCCCGCAAGCTCGTGCTCAGCGACAAATGCGTCTCGGTGTTCGGGTCCTACACCTCTGCCAGCCGCAAGGCGGTTCTGCCGGTTTTCGAAAGACAGGCGAACCTGTTTTTCTACCCGACGCTCTATGAGGGCCGCGAGTGCTCGAAGAACGTCATCTATACCGGCGCCGTCCCCAACCAGCAGCAGGACGACTTCGTGCCCTGGCTGGTCGAGAAGTTCGGCAAGCGCTGGTACATGATCGGCTCGAACTACATCTATCCGAAAGAAGAGAACAACTACTGCAAGAAGCTATTGAAGAGCCTCGGCGCCGAGGTGATCGCCGAGGAATACGTTCCGCTCGGACATTCCGAATTCTCGTCGGTGATCAACAAGTTCCGCTCCGAGAAGCCGAACGTGATCTTCTCCACCGTGGTCGGGGATTCGGTCGTGGCGCTGCACCGGCAATACCGCGCTGCCGGCCTCGATCCGGCGACGATGCCGATGGCGAGCCTGACCACCTCGGAAAACGAGGTCGCGGCCATGGGCGGTGATGCGGCCGCCGGACACTTCACCTCGGCGCCCTATTTCATGGTACACGAATCGCCGGAGAACAGGCGGTTCGTCGAGGCCTATCGGAAGCGCTGGGGCGCCGACAAGGTCACGCATTTCGTGTCGGAATCGGCCTATTTCCAGATCTATCTGTTCAAGCAGGCGGTGGCGAAGCTGAAGGCGGGCGACATCAACCCGCTCACCATCCGCGAGGCTCTGAAGGGCGAGCAGTTCCAGGCCCCCCAGGGCTTGGTCAAGGTCGAGCCTGAGAACCTGCATTGCTGGCTGCATCCGAAGATCGGCCAGTGCCAGTCTGACGGGCAGTTCAAGATCCTGAAGCAGTCGGCGAACTGGCTCGAGCCGAACCCCTACAGCGCCTATCCAAACCAGAAGTGCACGGCCGAAGGGCTGAAGGAAATCTGATCTTTCGATTTCGCCGGCGGCCGCGCCACGCGGCCGCCATGCACGCCTCCGGACAGGTTCGTCATGGATTTCGTCGTTTCTCAGCTGCTGACCGGGCTCAGCCTGTCGTCGATCCTGCTGCTCGTCGCGCTCGGTCTTGCCATCATCTACGGCGTCACCGGCGTCATCAATCTCGCCCATGGCGAGTTCGTGATGCTCGGGGCGTATTGCGCCTGGCTCTTGCAGACCCAGCTCGGCTGGGGGCTGCTGCCGAGCCTGATCCCGATCTTCGTCGCGGTGGCACTGCTGGGCCTCGCCATCGAGTACCTGGTCATCCGCCATCTTTACGACAGGCCGCTCGACACCATCCTGGCGACCTGGGGACTTGGTGTCATGGCCCAGCAGATCGTGCGCCTGCTGGCGGGCGGCGAGTTGCGCTATGTCCAGATGCCGGCGGCTCTGTCCGGAAGCGTCAACATTCTCGGCGCCACCGATTCCGCCTATCGCCTGTTCGTGCTGGCGCTCGCCCTCGGGCTGTTCGCCCTGACCTGGTACATCTACCGCCATACCTCGATCGGCCTGCAATTGCGGGCGATCACCCAGAACCGCCAGATCGCCTCGAGCTTCGGCATCAACGCCGGCCGCGCCTATCGGCTGACCTTCGCCTATGGCGCCGGCATCGCCGGGCTGGCGGGCGCGCTGATCTCGCCGCTCAAGAGCGTCTCGCCGGAGATGGGCACGGGTTACGTGGTCGACGCCTTCATGGTCGTCGTGGTCGGCGGCGTCCAGAGCCTGTTCGGCACGGTCGTCAGCTCCGGCCTGCTCGGAGAACTCACCGGCGCGCTCGCCTATCTCAGCAACGACACCATCGCCAAGGCGCTCGTGCTCGCCGCGGTCGTCGTCATCATCCGCTTCCGGCCGCAGGGGCTCTTCACGCCCCGCATCCGCGCCTGACACCTCCATGAAACGAAGCTTGCCGATGTCAAACAAACCGATCCTGCAGCTGTCGATCTATGGGGCCGTCTGCCTGGCGCTCCTGCTGGTCCCGGCCTTCATCGACGACGCCTTCCTGCTCAACAAATTCGCGCGCTACCTGATCTTCGGCATGCTCGCCGTCGCGCTGAGCCTGTCCTGGGGTTATGCGGGCATCCTCAATCTCGGCCAGGCGACGACCTTCGGCCTCGGCTCCTATTGCATGGCGATGGCGCTGAAGCTGAAGACCGTGCCGATCCATACCGGCGCCGAGGGTCTGCCGGACTTCATGGTCTGGAACAACGTCACCGAGCTGCCCTGGCTCTGGTGGCCGTTCCAGTCGCTGCCCTTCGCCGTCGCGGCCGGCATCCTCGTTCCCGCCGCCTTCGCCGCGCTGCTCGGCTGGTTCATGTTCGGAGGGCGTGTCGCCGGCGTCTATTCGGCGATCATCACCCTGGCCGCAATGGTCGTGGTCAACCTGATCATCATCGATCAGCAGAGCTACACCGGCGGCTTCAACGGCATCACCGATCTCGCGCGCTTCGAGGTGCTGGGCATCACCTTCGACGCCTATGCGCGCTCCACCTATTTCCTGGTCGCCGGCAGCCTGACGCTGGCGCTCTTTGCCGCGCTCGCGCTGACACGGTCGAAGACCGGGCTGATCCTGCAGGCGATCCGCGATCAGGAGGAGCGCGTCCGCTTCTTCGGCTACAATGTTGCCCGCTACAAGACCTTCGTCTTCGCAGCCTCGGCCGCCATCGCTGGCGTCGCCGGCATGCTCTACACGATCGTGATGGAGTTCGCCTCGCCGACCTTTCTCGGCGTGCCGCTCAGCCTGTCCATCGTCATCTGGGTTGCGGTCGGCGGCCGCCAGAGCCTGCTCGGCGCCATGCTCGGCGCGCTGCTGGTGACGGGCGTGCAAGGAAGCCTGTCGGAATCGGAGACCTTCCTCAGCACCTGGACGCTGGTGATGGGCGGGTTGTTCGTCCTGATCGTGCTGTTCATGCCGCGCGGGCTGGCCGGCATCGTCTCCGGCCTGCGCCGTCGCGACGCACCCCAGAATGCCGCAGCGCAGCGGTCCCGCCCCGTCGATGCCGCCGGTGCTCCGGCAGGGAGGACGGCATGACCGGCGCGGCACAGTCGCAGCTCGCTCTGCGCAACGTCACCGTATCCTTCGGCGGCTTCGTCGCCGTGGCCGGTCTCGACCTCACCGTCAACCGGGGCGAGCTGCGCTGCCTGATCGGCCCCAACGGCGCCGGCAAGACCACGACGCTCGACCTGATCTGCGGCCGCTCGCGGATTTCTTCAGGCGCGATCGTCTTCGACGGCAGGGAGATCCACCAGCTCAGCGAGTTCGAGATCGCCCGGACCGGCATCGGCCGCAAGTTCCAGGTGCCGAGCGTCTTCCGCGAGCTCAGCGTGCGGGACAATCTCGAGATCGGCAGCTCGCGCCAGTACGGCGTCCTGCGCAATCTCGGCAAATTCGGCGGCGCCGCCGATCGCGAACGCCTCGAGCGCCTGGCCGAGCTCGTCGGCCTCTCCGACGATCTCGACAAGCAGGCGGCGCAGCTCTCGCACGGCCAGACGCAATGGCTCGAGATCGCGCTGATCCTGGCACAGGACCCGCAGCTCATCCTGATGGACGAGCCGACCGCGGGCATGACCGCCCACGAGACCGAGAAGACGGCCCAGCTCTTCAACACGCTGCGCGGCAAGCACACGCTGATCGTGGTCGAGCACGACATGGGCTTCGTGCGCGACATCGCCGAGACGATCTCGGTGATGCACCAGGGCAAGCTGCTGGCGCAGGGCACCGCCGACGAGGTCTCGGACGACCCTCTGGTTCGCGAGGCCTATCTCGGCTCGGGAGGCATCGGCCATGCTTGAGCTCAGCAATGTCGACGGCTTCTACGGCCGCAGCCGCGCCCTGCAATCGGTCTCGCTGAGCGTGGGCAAGAGCGAGTTCGTCAGCGTGCTGGGGCGCAACGGCGTCGGCAAGACGACGCTGCTGCGCACGATCCTCGGCCTGATGTCGAAAACCTCGGGCTCGATCCGGCTCGACGGCAGCGAGATCGGCGAATTGCCGACGCATCGCCGGGCCAAGGCCGGACTGGGGTACGTGCCGCAAGGCCGGGGCATCCTGCCCGACTTCACGGTGCGCGAGAACCTGCTGCTGGGAACCTACGCCGCCGAGACCTCGGAACGGCGGATCCAGGACTACGTCTTCGAGCTTTTCCCGATCCTGCGGGATTTCCTCAGCCGGCGCGGCGGCAATCTCTCCGGCGGGCAGCAGCAGCAGCTCGCCATCGCTCGCGCGCTATTGTCCCAACCCAAGATCCTGCTGCTCGACGAGCCGACGGAGGGCATCCAGCCCAACATCGTCGAGCAGATCGAGGACATCCTGATCGACCTCAACCGCAAGCGCGGCCTGTCGATCATCCTCGTCGAGCAGAACATCACCTTCGCGCGTCGCGCATCGCATCGTTTCGCGATGCTCAACCGGGGCAGCGTCGCGGTCAGCGACCGCATCGAGGCGCTCTCCGACGATCTCATCCATCGCTACCTCGTCGTCTGAGACGAGCAATCCAGGGAGACCAGAGCATGTATCACGGCGATATTACGAGCAGCAGGGACACCGTCGGCGTCGCCGTCGTGAACTACAAGATGCCGCGCCTGCACACCAAGCAGGAGGTGCTCGCCAACGCGCGCAACATCGCCGCGATGGTCGAGGGCATGAAGGTCGGCTTGCCGGGCATGGACCTGGTCATCTTCCCGGAATATTCGACGCACGGAATCATGTACGATTCCAAGGAGATGTATGAGACCGCCTCGCAGATTCCGGGCGAGGAGACGGAGATTTTCGCCGCCGCCTGCAGGACAGCGAATGTTTGGGGCGTTTTCTCGCTGACTGGCGAGCGCCATGAGGAGCATCCCAACAAGGCGCCCTACAACACGCTCATCCTGATGAACAACAAGGGCGAGATCGTCCAGAAATACCGCAAGATCATGCCCTGGGTCCCGATCGAGGGCTGGTATCCGGGCGACTGCACCTATGTCTCGGAAGGGCCGAAGGGCCTGAAGATCAGCCTGATCATCTGCGATGACGGCAACTACCCCGAGATCTGGCGTGACTGCGCCATGCGCGGCGCCGAGCTGATTATCCGCTGCCAGGGCTACATGTACCCGGCCAAGGAGCAGCAGGTACAGATCTCGAAATCGATGGCCTGGGCGAACAACGTCTATGTCGCGGTCGCAAACGCCTCGGGCTTCGACGGTGTCTATTCCTATTTCGGCCATTCGGCGATCGTCGGCTTCGACGGCCGCACGCTCGGCGAATGCGGCACCGAGGAGAACGGCATCCAGTACGCCCAGCTCTCGGTCTCGGCGATCCGCGATGCCCGTAAGAACGGCCAGTCGCAGAACCATCTCTTCAAGCTGCTGCACCGCGGCTACACCGGCCTGATCAACTCCGGCGACGGCGACAAGGGCACGGCCGCCTGCCCCTACAATTTCTACGCCAAATGGATCAACGATCCCGAGGGCACGCGCGAAATGGTCGAGGCGATGACCCGCACGACCGTCGGCACCGACGAATGCCCGATGGACGGCATCCCGAACAAATCGGCCCATCGCTGAGCCGGACGAAACGCGCCCGGCGCGCCTGCGCCGGGCGGAGCCACCGAGCATCCGACAACAACAAGGGGGTATCGCGGTGTCCAAACATTCCGCAGGGCCGGGCGCGGCTGCGCCGGCCGATACTGATCACGTGCTCGGCGAGGAATACGAGCACGAGCCGGTGCCGATGGCGGCGCGGCGCAGTCTGTTCTCGATGGTGATGGTCTGGGCCGGGTTCCCGATGATCATCACGGGCGCCATGACCGGTTCCCTGCTGGTTCTGGGCATGGGCTTCTCCCGTGCGCTCGTCGCCATGATCGTCGGCAACCTGATCATGCTCGCCTATGTCGGCGCACTCGGCCTGTCGGCGACCCGCAGCGGCATGAACTTCGCGCTAATCGCGTCGCGTGTCTTCGGCACGAAGGGCTATGCGCTCGCCTCCGGCCTGCTTTCGACGCTGCTGCTCGGCTGGTTCGCGGTCCAGACCGGCATCACCGGCGCACTCGTCGCCAGCACTTACGGGCTGAACTATGTCGCGATGACCATCGTCGCGGGGCTGCTCTATATCGGGATCACCTTCGTCGGCGTGCGCGGCCTGCATCTGATCGGCCTGGTCTCCGTGCCGCTGTTCTTCGTGCTCGGCCTCTTCGTCGTCGTGCACTCGGCCGGCACGACCAGCTTCGAGGCGATCTGGAACTTTGCCGGCAACAACGGCGTCGCGACGATGTCGATGGGCGTCGGCCTGACCGTCGTGATCGCGCTCTTCATCGACGCCGGCACCGTGACCGCCGACTTCAACAGATGGTCGAAGACCGGCACTCATTCGCTGATCGCGACGTTCTCGGCCTTCCCGGTCTCGAACCTCGTCGCAATGCTCGTCGGCGGCATCATGACCGCCGCTCTCGCCGTGCCGAACGCCAACCCGTTCGGCGCCGACAACATGTTCGGCTACATGAACAGTCTGCAGATCGGCTGGCTCGGCGTCCTCGCCTTCCTGTTCCTCTACATCAATCTCGGCTCGGTCTGCTCGCACTGCCTCTACAATGCGGCGACCGGCTGGTCGCGCATCCTGCGCTCGAAGATGCGCCTGATGGCCGTCATCCTCGGCCTCGTCGGCATCGCCATTGCCGCCGGCAATGTCTGGGCCTTCTTCATCCAGTGGCTGTCGCTGCTCGGGATCATCGTGCCGCCGATCGGCATGATACTGCTGGTCGAGGCCTATGTGCTCAAGCACGGCCCGGCGGTGCAGAAGGAATGGCGCACAATGCCGTTCGTCTCCTGGGCGATCGGCGCCGCGGTGGGCTTCATCGTCGAGTTCCAGGCGCCGCAGCTTTCGACGGCGATCAGCGCCGGCCTCGTCGCCGCCATCGCCCATCTCGTCCTGACCTATTCGGCGGCCGGGCGGGCCGCGGACCGCGCTCCGGCCTGACCGGGCCGGCTCCATCGACATCCCCCTTTGAGAGAGTATCGCGATGACGACCGACTACGAGATCTTCGAGCTGGGCGATCTTGCCCTCCAGCGCGGCGCGACGCTGCGCAACGCCAGGCTGGCCTACAAGACCTTCGGCACGCTCAACGCGGCCAAGGACAACGCCATCGTCTATCCGACCTGGTATTCCGGCCAGCACTACGACAATGAATGGCTGGTCGGGCGCGGCATGGCGCTCGATCCCGACAAGTACTTCATCATCATCCCCAACATGTTCGGCAACGGGCTGTCATCGTCGCCGAGCAATACGCCCGAACCCTACAACGCCGCCCGTTTTCCGAAGGTGACGGCCTGCGACAACGTCCGCGCGCAGCACCGGCTGGTGACCGAGCATTTTGGGATCGAGCATCTGCGTCTCGTCACCGGCTGGTCGATGGGCGGGCTGCAGACCTTCCATTGGGGCGCGCTCTATCCCGACATGATGGATCTGCTCGCGCCGTTCTGCGGCTCGGCGAAATGCTCCCGCCACAACTTCGTCTTCCTCGAAGGGGTGAAGGCGGCGTTGACCGCGGACGACGCCTTCCGCGACGGCTGGTATGTCGACAAGCCGCAGAAGGGCCTGCGCGCCGCGGCGCGGGTCTATGCCGGCTGGGGCTTCTCGCAGGCCTTCTATCGCGAGGAACTGGACATCAGGACGCTGGGATACAGCTCGCTCGAGGACTTCCTGGTTGCCTTCTGGGAGGGCTTCTTCCTCGATCGGGATCCCAACAATCTGCTGGCCATGCTCTGGACCTGGCAGAACGGCGATATCTCGGCCAACGAACTCTATAACGGCGACTACAAGGCCGCGCTCGGCGCAATCAAGGCGAAGACCTACGTGATGCCCGGTCAGACGGATCTGTATTTCCCGCCGGAAGACAGCCGCAACGAAGTCGCCAGCATGCCGAATGCGAGCTTCGTCCAGATTCCATCGATCTGGGGGCATTTCGCCGGCGGGCCCGGCACCAATCCCGTCGATATCAAGTTCCTCGACGACAGGCTCAAGGAACTCCTCGCATCCTGACGCAGCGCGCGCGGTGGCGAGTGACGGCTGCCGCGCGACCATCAAGGGCCTGACGACGTGACGAACCTGGACGCCTACCGCATCGCCAAGGAACCTTTCTACCGCTCGGTCGGAGGAGAAGTGGGGCTGTTCGAGGCCGCCTATCGCAGCCGGATGCCGGTGATGCTGAAAGGGCCGACCGGCTGCGGCAAGACTCGCTTCGTCGAGCACATGGCCTGGCGCCTGGGCCGGCCGCTGATCACCGTGTCGTGCCATGAGGACATGACCGCCTCGGACCTCGTCGGGCGCTATCTGCTCGATGCCGAGGGTACGGTCTGGCACGACGGGCCGCTGACCTTGGCGGTGCGCCAGGGCGCGATCTGCTATCTCGACGAGATCGTCGAGGCCCGGCAGGACACCACCGTGGTCATCCACTCGCTCACGGACGACCGGCGCATCCTGCCGCTGGAGAAGAAGAACGAGGTGGTGAAGGCCCACCCCGACTTCCAGGTCGTGATTTCCTACAACCCGGGCTACCAGAGCGTTCTCAAGGACCTGAAGGAATCGACCAAGCAGCGCTTCGCCGCCATCCCCTTCGACTATCCCGAAGCGGCGGGCGAGGCCGAGATCGTGATGCGGGAGGCCGGCGCCGACAAGCGCACTGCCGAGGCGCTGGTGCGCATCGGCGCGCGTTCGCGCAACCTCAAGGGCCATGGGCTCGAAGAAGGCGCCTCGACGAGGATGCTCGTCAACGCCGCCCTGCTCGTCGCCGCCGGCGTCCCGATCATGGAGGCCTGCCAGGTCGCGCTCGTGATCCCGATCACCGACGATGACGATCTGCGCGATGCGTTGACGGGTGCCATCGCAGCCTGCGTCTGATGCCATGACGATGACCGAAGGTCGAACAGGTGCGGCTCGGAGTTTTCCGGCCGAATGGCAGGGGCGCTGGAGCGCGGCTCATGCGCGCATCGACCAGGCCGGCTATGGCGACCTCGTGGCCGGCGCCTATCGCAGCGCCGGGCCAATCGTCGCGGCGAGAGCGGGGCCGGCCGAGGCGATCAGGCTCGGCGAATCCGTCTCGTTCGTCGCGATTCGTTCCGGCCGCCGGGCGGCCTGCCTGCTGATCGATGCGGCCCTGCATGCCGCCGAGGCTGCTCGTCATCCATCCGAGCTCACATCGTGGCTCGAACTGGTCGACGACATCGCCAGACGCGCGCCGAAGATACTGAGCGCCTTCCTGCAAAACGGCTCGCAGGTTCTCGACAGGCTCGGTTTCGCCGGTCTTGCGGTCTTTGCGCGCATGGGGCTCGATCTCGGTCGCGATGACGCTCACCGCTTGGCCTTTTTTGCGCTGCAGAGCCCGGAAGCGCGCCAACTGCTCGAACGGCAGCATCCATCCGCTTCGTTGCCGGGCTTGCTGCCCGGGCTGAAGCCCTATCTCCGCGCGCTTTGGGCCATCTCGCCGCCGATCGTCGAAACACCGGGCGATGCGCCCGAAGCGATGCGCCGCCGCGCCGGCTTCGGCGGGGGCGGCGTCCGTTTGCCGCCATCCTATGCCGGTTTCCCGGCGAGCGATCAGAAACAGCTCCATCGCGCGACGCTGGCCCATATCGGCGCGCATCACCGCTTTACCCGCAAGAAATTCCCGGCCACGGGCCTGAAGCCGCTGCAGCTCGCGCTGGTTTCGCTGATCGAGGATGCGCGGGTCGAGCGGCTGGCCCTGTGCGAGATGCCGGGATTGTTCGCGCTCTGGCGGGGCTTCCATGTGGCGCGTCCTGAAGGTGCACCGGTTGCGATCACGCTGATGGCGCGGCTGGCGCGGGCCCTGCTCGATCCGTCCTACGAGGATCCGCATGGTTGGGTGAGCAAGGGCCGGGCCCTGTTCGAGGAGGCTGCCGCAGTCGACATCGGCTCCCAGCAGCTCAGCCGCCATGTCGGCGGGCTGCTGGGCAATGACATCGGCCAGATGCGGCTGCAGTTCGACGCCAAGAGCTATGTCGTGCAGCCGGCCTATCGCGACGACGGCATGGGCGTCTGGGATTTCGGCGACGACAATCCAGAGGTCCCATACGAGATGCAGGCGCCTGCGGAGGGAGCCCGCCTCGAGCAACGCGAGAGCGATGACGGCCGTCCCGAGCCCGACACGCTCTCCGACGATTCCAGCGGCCGCGCAGCCATGGTCGAGGCGAGCGAGGATGTGGCCGTCGCGCGCTATCCGGAGTTCGACTATGTGACCGGGCGGGAACGCCCGGACTGGTGCACGGTCCACGAGCCCGCCGTTCCCATGGCATCGCCCGCCGCATTGCACCGCGCCATCGAGCAGCGCGCCGATCTCGCCAGCCGCCTGACCGCCATCATCAAATCATCCAAGGTCAGCCGTCAGCAGCGGGTGCGCCGGCAAGCGGAAGGCGAATGTCTCGACATGGACGCGGCGATCGAGGCGGTGATCGCGCGACGCTCCGGCCAGGTGCCGGAGGATCGCATCTACGGGCGCTATGAGCGTCGCCACCGCGATCTCGCCATCCTCGTGCTCATCGATAGTTCCGCCTCCACCGGAGAACGCGTCAGCGGTCGCAGCGAGACGGTGCTGGAGACGGAACGCCTTGCCGTGGCCATGCTGGCGAAGGCGATGACCGAGCTCGGCGATCCGTTTGCACTTGCGGCATTTTCCTCCAACACGCGCGACCATATCGGCTATCAGCGGATCAAGGATTTCGCGGGCCGCTACGATATCGCGGCCGAGGGCCGGCTGGCCGGCTTGCAAAGCCACCACTCCACACGGCTCGGAGCGGTGATCCGACATGCCGGCAAGGACCTGAAACGGCAGCTGAGCTATCGCCGGCTTCTGCTGATCATCACCGATGGCGAGCCGCACGACATCGATGTCGACGACCGCCGCTATCTGGTCGAGGATGCGCGCGCTGCCGTCCACGGATTGCACAACGATGGCATCGATGTGTTCGCCATCGTCCTCGATTCGGAGGCCGAATCCTACGCACCGCGCATTTTCAGTCGCCGGAACTGCATTCAGTTGAAGTCGATCGAAACCTTGCCCGAAAGGCTACCGGGCTTGCTGCTGCGGTTGGCGATGCAGTGAGACTGTGCGTGACAAGCCGTTGAGGCTGGAGATCTTGTGCGAGCACCTGATGTGGATCAACGCCGAGACGGTGCGAGTAACGGTAGCCATTTCCAAGCTGTATCGTCCGGCAGTCTGGACTGCCCCCGGTCCGTTAGACATCGCCGACCTATCCTTGGACTGCCCCCGGTCCGTTAGACATCGCCGACCTATCCTTGGACTGCCCCCGGTCCGTTAGACATCGCCGACCTATCCTTTGAGCATAGGAGGTTGGTCATGAGTTCGCAGAGATTTGCACCGGAATTCAAGGA
>NZ_FOKP01000035.1 GCF_900112185.1 Allobosea sp. CRIB-10
GTCGCGGTCGTGCTGCGCGACAAGAAGGCCTCGACTTCTTATATCCAGCGCCGCCTGCAGATCGGCTACAACCGCGCCGCCTCGATCATGGAGCGCATGGAGAACGAGGGCATCGTCGGACCCGCCAACCACGCCGGAAAACGCGAGATCCTCGTCGAGACAGGTAGAGCCAGGGAAGACGAGGATTGAGGGCGACGGCCGCTGCGGCCTCATGGCGCGAAACCGGTCCTGAAAATGCCATCAGCCCGGTGCAACCTCGTCGCCGACTGACGCGTTGAACCCTTGCCGGCCAGCCTGGGCGGCACGATATTCCGCCAGAAGGCCGCCAACCGGACATCGGAGCCCCATGACCCATCTTTCGCCCATGCCAGCTCTCGCAGCCGCCGCCCTGGCGCTCGCGCTGGCCGCGGGCCAGGTCTCGGCCCAACCGCTTGACATCAAGCCCAGTGGCCAGCCGGCCGCTGCGGCTCGCCCGGCCCAGCGCGCGATTCCGCTGCCGCCGATCCGCCCGCCGGGTCTCGGCATGCCGCGCACCGACGCTGTGCAGGCTACCGCGACGAGCTCTGCGCCAGCCGCTCCGGCTCCCGCACCGGTCGTCACCGCCAACAATGAGCCGCGTGCAGCGACGCCTGCGAAATCAGCGCGCCCGAGCACGCCGTTGTCGAAGGCCGAGGCCGTCGAGCGGCTAAACGCCTATTTCAACGGCTTTTCGACCTTGCAAGGCGACTTCATCCAGTTCGCCGCCGATGGCCGCCGCTTCGAGGGCAAGCTCTATGTCCTGCGTCCAGGCAAGATGCGCTTCGAATATCGCCCGCCTGTGACCATGGAGGTCGTCGCCGACGGCACCTCGGTCGCGATCCGCGATCGCAAGCTCGCGACCCAGGACCTCTATTCGATCGGCCAGACCCCGCTGAAGTTCCTGCTCAAGGACCAGATCAGCCTGGAGCGCGACACCACCGTCACCGGCGTCAGCACCAAAGGGGACATCCTGTCGCTCAAGCTCGAGGACCGCTCGACGCTGGGCGGCACCTCGAAGATCACGCTGAACTTCGACCTCGCCGCCAACACGCTGCGGCAATGGGTGGTGATCGATCCGCAGGGTTACGAGACCTCGGTTTCGCTCTACAATCTCGACACCCAGCGCCGGCCCGACCAGAAGAACTTCGTGATCGACTATCAGCGCGTGCTTTGAGTTTCGTCATTGCGAGCCCCCGGGTCTTGCCGTCGGCAACCCCGAGGACTGGCTCCGCGAAGCAATCCAGGGGCGACAGCGCCCTGCACCCTTCTGGATTGCTTCGTCGCTTCGCTCCTCGCAATGACGGGCGGCTACCGCGGCGCTTGCTTTTCGCTGCCTGACGACCCAGTTTCCGGCTTCCCCTTCCGCCGGAATCCCCTGCGTGCAGCTCACCGTCACCACCTGGAACATCAATTCGGTGCGCCTGCGCATCGGCATGGTCACGCAGTTCCTCAGAGACCATCAGCCCGATGTCCTCTGCCTGCAGGAGACCAAGACGCCGGATGAGCAGTTCCCGGCCAAGGCCTTCAGCGAGGCCGGCTATGTCCACCACGCCTTCATCGGCAACAAGGGCTATAACGGCGTCGCCATCGTCTCGAAGCTGCCCTTCCAGGAGAAGGAAGCGATGGCGATGTGCGAGCGCAACGACGCCCGCCACATGACCGTCGTGCTCGACGAGGGCGCCGGCGCGGCAGCCGGCATCGCGATCCATAATTTCTACATCCCGGCCGGCGGCGACATCGCCGATCCCGAGGCCAATCCGAAATTCGCCCACAAGCTGCAGTTCCTCGACGCCGTCGGCGCCTGGGGCGTCGCGCGCAACCCAGCCGGGCGGCCGAGCATCCTGGTCGGCGATCTCAACATCGCTCCCTATGAGCACGATGTCTGGAGCCACAAGCAATTGCTCGACGTCGTCAGCCACACCCCGATCGAGACCACGACATTGGAGAAGCTGCGCAGCGAGCTCGGCTGGACCGACGCCGCCCGCACGCTGCGGCCGGAGCCCGAGAAGCTCTACAGCTGGTGGAGCTACCGCGCCGCCGACTGGCAGGCCTCGAATCGCGGCCGCCGGCTCGATCATATCTGGCTCTCGGACGCCCTGAAGCCGACGCTGCGCGACCTCACCTTCCTGAGCGAGGCGCGCGGCTGGGAGCGGCCTTCGGATCACGTCCCGGTGACAGTACAGCTGGAGCTGTGAGCCGCCCCGTCATGGTGAGAAGCGTCAGCGCACGTCGATCGCCCTGAGCGCCGCCCCGACCGCAGCCAGCTCGCTGTTGAACGCATGCAGCCGCTCCGCGACGGCCGCTGCGATCGCCTGCGCCGAATCGGGCGATTCACCGAGCACGCGCCGCATCACGCTGCGCGCCAGCCGCATCACCTGTGTCGGCTCGCGCGCGATCGCCGTCACCGGCCGCTCCAGCGCCGTGAACAAGGCGAGCTCGCCGAGCAGCGTGCCCGGCCCGACGACCTCGTCGGCCGGGCGGCCGTCATCCTCGCGCTTCAGCGCCACCGCGCCGGAAATGACGAGAAAAGCGCCGTCCGAGCCCTCGCCGCGCCGGAACAGCACGTCGCCGGCGCGCAGGGACCGCGTCTCTGCGGCGAAGGCGACGAGGCGCAGCGCATCGCGATCCATCAGGCCCAGCAGCGGCTGACGCGCCAGGAGGGCGATGTCGTCGTTGAGCGACATTCAGGACTACGGATTCAGCCGGTAGCCACCGGCATCGGTGACGAGCAGCCGCGCATTGGCGGGGTCCGGCTCGATCTTCTGGCGCAGGCGGTAGATATGGGTCTCGAGCGTGTGCGTCGTGACCTGCGAATTATAGCCCCAGACCTCCTGCAGCAGCGTCTCGCGCGCGATCGGCTTTCGGCCGGCGCGGTAGAGGAAGCGCAGGATCGCCGTCTCCTTCTCGGTGAGCTTGGTCTTCGAGCCCTTGGCGCTGACCAGCAGCTTGGAGCCGGGGTGGAAGGTGTAGGGCCCGACCTGGAAGATCGCGTCCTCGCTCGCCTCGTATTGCCTTAAGTGCGCGCGGATGCGCGCCAGCAGCACGGCGAATTTGAACGGCTTCACGACATAGTCGTTGGCGCCGGCTTCGAGCCCGAGCACGGTGTCGGCGTCCGAACCCTGCCCGGTCAGCATGACCACAGGGCCCTTGAAGCCGCCCTTGCGCATCAGCTTCACCGCTTCGCGGCCATCCATGTCGGGCAGGCCGACATCCATAACCACAAGGTCGATGCGCTCGGCCTGCACGGCCTTCAGGCTCGCCGTCGCGTTCGGCGCCGCCGAGACCTTGAATTCGTCATAGAGCGCGAGCTGCTCGGCGAGCGCGTCGCGCAGCATCTGGTCGTCATCGACCAGCAGGATATGGTGAGTTGCAGACATGAAGGCGAGTCAGCCCATTTGCGTTGATGCAATAGTAGAGCATGTTCGGCTGAAGTGGGAGCCACCTTTGCGAACGGCTCATGCTCCAACATATTGAGTTGAGCGCAGATTCTGACTGGACGGAGCAAGCCGGTCAAACGGAAAGCACGCCGGACGACAGCAAACGGACGGCAGATCACGCAAGATGGATGGCCTGTGAGAAAACGTGATGATCGCGCCGCGGCCGGCCGGCGGCTGACGAAGCTGGTGGTGGTGCGCTCGGTGAATGATCGCCGCAAGGGCTTCCTGATCGCCGGCTCCGCCGCCTTTCCCTGTGCGCTCGGCCGCTCCGGCATCATCGTCGCCAAGCGCGAGGGCGATGGCGGCACGCCGCGGGCGAAGCTGCCGCTGCGCCGGGTGTTCTATCGTGCCGACCGGCTGCCGCGCCCGTCGAGCCTCTTGCCGGTCCGCGCCATCACGCTGCGGGACGCCTGGTGCGACGACCAGACCGACCGGCGCTACAACCGACTGATCGACCGTCCGCCCGGCGAGGCCGAGGAGCGGCTCGCCCGCGCCGACAATCTCTATGACGTCATCGTCGAGCTCGGCTGGAACGATGCTCCGGTCCGTCGTGGCCGCGGCAGCGCGATCTTCTGGCATCTTGCGCGGCCCGGCTTCACGCCCACCGCCGGCTGCGTCGCCGTCACCGGCGGCATCTTCGCCAAGGTCCTGCCCAGACTGGCGCGGCGCTGCGCGATCATCGTGCGCTAAGGGCTTGTAGGCTGATCCGGGCTGGGGATACTGGCGCCCGAGCACCGTCTCGCCGATCGATATCAGGAGCGCCATGCTGCGCGGGCACCGCCCCGTTCAACGTGACCAGCTCCCAGCAAGAGACTGTGCCATGACTGATTCGCCTATGACCGAGATCGGCTTCGGCCGCGTCGCCGCGATGTTCCCTGTCAGGGATATGGAGCGCGCCTGCGCCTTCTATGTCGGCGTCCTCGGCTTCACGAAAACCTTCGAGAACGGCCAGCCGGTCGGCTTCATAATCCTCAAGAAGGGCAAGGCCGAAATCCACCTGACCCTGCAGAGGGACCATAAGGCAGCGCCGTTCAACATCGCCCATTTGATGGTCGATGATGTCGACGCTTTTCACGAGCTCTGCCGGTCGTATGGGCTGCGCATCGTCAAAGGGCTGCGCGACCAGGATTACGGCCTGCGCGCCTTCGTCTTCGAGGACCCTGACGGCAACCGCATCGACGTCGGCCAGCCGATCTAGGCGTCGCGCCGCAACCGAGCGCATTCGCCTCTCGCGGTTCACCGGATGAAAACCATCGTTCTCGGTGATTTTCATCCGTTAACAGACGATTCGGCCAGATTAACAATCCTCTCCGGCGGTCTTGCCGGAGAGGATCATGCAAAAGCGCCTGTCACTGGTCGGTCTCGCCGACCGCCTGACGCTGCGGGAGCAGACCGCAGCCATGGCCGGCCTGCTCTGCATCGTCGTCGTCGCCGTATCGGCAGCCGGCGCCGCCTGGCTGGCGCGGCGGGACGCCGTGCAGGAAGCCAATCTCGAGCTGGTCGCGCTCGCCCGAACCATGTCGGACCGGCTCGACCAGAACATGTTCGAGCGCTATCGCGAGATCAGGAATCTCGCCAGGCTGGAGCCGCTGCGCGGCCTTTGGCAGGACAATCCGGCTCGGGCCCGGGCCGTGCTCATGCAATTGCAGGACGGGCTAAGCGACTATGCCTGGCTCGGCCTCGCCGAGCTCAACGGCAATGTCCGCGCTGCGACGCGCAGCATGCTCGAAGGCGTTTCGGTCGCGCAACGACCTTGGTTCATCAATGGTCTCGCCGGCCCGACCGTGGAAGACGTCCATGACGCCAAGCTGCTCGACGGCCTGCTTCGCAAGAGCCCGGACGAGGCGCCCTTCCGCTTCGTCGACGTCGCCATGCCGGTCTTCGGGCCGACCGGCGCCAAGGTCGGCGTCCTCGGTGCGCATCTGAGCTGGAACTGGGCCGGCAATCTGCGCGACAACGTCCTGCGCAATCACGACCCCGCGCTCGCCTCGGAGCTCTGGATTATCGGCCGCGACGGCTCGGTTCTGCTCGGCCCGAAGGACGCCAAGCCCTTCGACGGCGCGCAGATCGCCGCCGCCCGCCACGGCATCTCCTTCGTCGACCGCTCCGGCGATCAGGCGATGTTGACTGCGCTCGCTGCGACCAAGGGCCAGGACGATTATCCAGGCCTGGGCTGGGTGGTCGCCGCCCGCCGTCCCCTCGATGTCGCCCTCGCGCCCGCCAATCGCCTCGCTACCGTCATCGCCCTGCTCGGTCTCGCGGTCGCCGCCATCGGCGCCGCCCTGGCCTGGTTCCTCGCCGGCACGGTGACCAGCCCGCTGATGCGGCTCTGCCGTTCGGTCGACCTCATCGGCCGCGATCCTGGTGCCGCCGGCATCCAGCGCCAGCATGGCTCGCGCGACATCCTCCATCTCTCTGCCGCGCTGCGCTCGCTGCTGCGCCGGCTGGGGAGCGCCGAGAAGGGCGCCCGCGACGCCGCCGCGGCCATCCGCGATGTCCAGGCCAAGGCCGACAAGCAGGCACGCGAGGCCGAGGAGAAGACCCGTCGCCTCGGCTCGGACCTGCATACCCTGCAAATCCTCGCCGATACCGATCCGCTCACCAGCCTGCTCAATCGCCGCGCCTTCCTGCCCTTCGCCGAGGACGCGATGAACTATTACAGGCGCTACCGGCGCAATCTCGGCGTCCTGATGTTCGACATCGATCATTTCAAGCGCATCAACGACAGCTTCGGCCATGCCGCCGGCGACGAGGTCATCCGCGCCGTCGCAAAGATCATCGCCGGCCAGATCCGCACGACCGACAAGGTTGCGCGCTTCGGCGGCGAGGAATTCGTCGTGCTGCTGCGCGAGACCGATGCGCAGGGAGCCGAGAACCTGGCCAACCGCATCCGCGAATCGGTCGGCGCGACCGTAGTGACGCAGGGGCTCGCCCAGATCGAGCTCACCATCAGCGTCGGCGCCGCGATCGTCCGCGAGCAGGACCGCGACATCGAGGATGTGATCGAGAGGGCCGACAAGGCGCTTTATGTGGCGAAGTCGTCCGGCCGCAACCGGGTCGTCTTGTCGGAAGCCGAGCGAACTCCCGCCCCGACCTCGACCTGAACGATCCCTCAGCCTCGCGCGCCAAAAATCGCGCTGCCGACCCTGACATGGGTGGCGCCGAGCTGGATCGCCGCCTCGTAATCGGCACTCATGCCCATCGACAGGATCGCAAGGCCATTGCGCCTCGCGATCTTGCCGAGCAGGGCGAAATGCGGCGAGGGCGGGTCCTCGGCCGGGGGAATGCACATCAGTCCCGAGATCGCGAGACCATAGCGGCTCCGGCACAGCTCCAGGAAGGCGTCGGCCTCGCCGGGCAGCACACCACCTTTCTGCGGCTCGGCCCCGGTGTTGACCTGAACGATCAGCTCGGGCGCCTTGCCGGCGCGCTCGATCTCGCGCGCCAATTCCCTGGCGAGGCTCTCGCGGTCGAGCGACTGGATCACGTCGAACAGCGTCACCGCATCGCGCGCCTTGTTCGACTGCAACGGCCCGATCATGTGCAGCCGAGCTTTCGGGAAGCGCTCGCGCAGGGCCGGCCACTTCTCCTTGGCCTCCTGGACATAGTTCTCGCCAAAGTCGACCTGGCCGGCTTCCAGCACCGGCACGATCATCTCCGCCGGCTTGGTCTTGGAAACCGCGACCAGCATCACGCTGTCCGGCTTGCGGCCGACATCGCGTGCGGCGCGGGCGATCGCATTCCGCGTTTCCTGAAGTCTCGCCACGACATCCGACATTTCGATCCGTCCTCGCCTCGTGCGCCCCTGCCAAGCCGTTCCGAACATTGACCCGGGGGCTGCGATGGTGTCCTAGTCCGGCCCAGTCCGCTCACGCAAGAATGACACGATCAGCATGGCCGTCGAACGCTACAATCCGAAGGAAGCCGAGCCGAAATGGCGCCAGGTCTGGAATGAGCGCAAGCTCTTCGAGACCCGCAACGACGATACGCGGCCGCCTTATTACGTGCTCGAGATGTTCCCCTATCCGTCGGGGCGCATCCATATGGGCCATGTCCGCAATTATGCGATGGGCGACGTCGTCGCGCGCTACAAGCGCGCCAAGGGTTTTTCGGTGCTCCACCCGATGGGCTGGGACGCCTTCGGCCTGCCGGCGGAGAACGCGGCCAAGGCCAACAAGGTCCATCCGCGCGACTGGACATACGCCAATATCGCGACCATGCGCGGCCAGCTGCAGTCGATGGGCCTGTCGCTCGACTGGAGCCGCGAACTCGCCACCTGCGACCCCAGCTACTACAAGCACCAGCAGAAGCTCTTCCTCGACTTCCTGAAGGCCGGGCTGGTCGACCGCAAGACCGCCAAGGTCAACTGGGACCCGGTCGACGAGACCGTGCTCGCCAATGAGCAGGTCATCGACGGCCGCGGCTGGCGCTCCGGCGCCCCCGTCGAGATCCGGGAGCTGACGCAGTGGTTCTTCAAGATCACCGCCTTCGGCCAGGAGCTGAACGACGCGCTGGAGGGCCTGACCCACTGGCCGGACAAGGTCCGGCTGATGCAGAAGAACTGGATCAGTCGTTCGGAGGGCCTGCTGGTTCGTTTCGCTCTCGAATCGAATGCCCTGGGCCAGAGCGAGGTCGAGGTTTACACGACCCGGCCCGACACGCTGTTCGGCGCCAAGTTTCTGGCTGTCGCGCCGGATCATCCGCTGGCCAAGGCCGCCGCCGAAACGAATCCGTCACTGCAGGACTTCATCGCCGAGTGCAAGAAGACCGGCACGGCGCAGGAGAACATCGACAAGGCCGAGAAACAGGGCTTCGACACCGGCCTGCGCGCCGCCCATCCCTTTGATCCCGCATGGACTTTGCCGGTCTATGTCGCGAACTTCATCCTGATGGAATACGGCACCGGCGCGATCTTCGGCTGCCCGGCGCATGACCAGCGCGATCTCGACTTCGTCAATAAATATGGCCTCGGCAACATCCCCGTGGTCTGCCCGGAAGGTGTCGACCCCGCGAGCTTCGTCATCACCGACACCGCCTATGATGGCGAGGGGCGGATGATCAATTCCCGCTTCCTCGACGGCATGACCATTCCGGAGGCGAAAGAAGAGGTCGCCAGGCGCCTGGAGGCCGAGAGCCTCGGCAATCGCCCGGTCGCCCAGCGCAAGGTCAATTTCCGCCTGCGCGACTGGGGCATCTCGCGCCAGCGCTATTGGGGCTGCCCGATCCCGATCGTGCATTGCCAGGATTGCGGCATCGTGCCGGTGCCGGAGCAGGACCTGCCGGTCAAGCTCCCGGACGACGTCTCCTTCGACAAGCCCGGCAATCCGCTCGACCATCATCCGAGCTGGAAGCATGTCGCCTGCCCGCAATGCGGCAAGCCGGCCCGGCGCGAAACCGACACCATGGACACCTTCGTCGATTCGAGCTGGTATTTCGCCCGCTTCACCGACCCGTGGCGGACGGACAGCCCGACGGACCGCAAGGCCGTCGACCGCTTCCTGCCGGTCGACCAGTATATCGGCGGCGTCGAGCATGCGATCCTGCACCTGCTCTATTCGCGCTTCTTCACCCGCGCGATGAAGGCGACCGGCCATACCGGGCTCGACGAGCCCTTCGACGGCATGTTCACGCAGGGCATGGTCGTGCACGAGACCTACCGGGCTGAAGACGGCGCCTGGGTCGAGCCCGGCAATGTCCGGATCGAGACGGTCGGCAACGAACGCCTCGGCTTCAACGTCGACACCGGAGCCCCGATCGAGATCGGCTCGATCGAGAAGATGTCGAAGTCGAAGAAGAATGTCGTGGATCCCGACGACATCATCGCCTCCTACGGCGCCGACACCGCCCGCTGGTTCATGCTCTCCGATTCGCCGCCCGATCGCGACGTGATCTGGAGCGACGAAGGCGTCCAGGGCGCAGCCCGCTTCGTGCAGCGGCTCTGGCGCCTCGTCGCCGAGATCGGCGAACGCACCGGCGGCCAGCCCGCACGCCCCGCAAGCTTCTCGGAGCCGGCCCTCACTTTGCGCAAGGCCAGTCACCGGGCCTTGCACGCTGTCGGCGCCGATATCGAGCGGCTCGCCTTCAACCGCTGCGTCGCCCATGTCTACACCTTGGCCAATGCCATCGGCAAAGCGCTCGACGGCGCCGCCGAGTCGGCCGATATCCCGGCCGACATGGCCTTCGCCCTGCATGAATCCGCCATGATCGCCACGCAGCTTGTCGCCCCGATGATGCCGCATCTGGCTGAGGAATGCTGGCAGGCGCTCGGGCTGCCGGGCCTCGCCGGCGAAGCCGACTGGCCGCAGACCGAAACGGATTTGTTACAGGACGACAGCAAGATCCTGCCGGTACAGGTCAACGGCAAGAAGCGGGCGGAGGTGACGGTGCCCGCCGATGCCGATACGGTGGCGGTCGAGGCGATCGTGCGCGCCTCCGAGGCTGTCGCCAAAGCTCTGGAGAACCGGCCGATCCGCAAGGTGATCGTGGTGCCGGGGAGGATCGTGAATGTCGTCGTCTGAGGCCATGACACGCCGCCGCCCGCTGGCGCTCGCAGCCGCGCTGGCGCTCGCTGCGCTCGCCGGCGGCTGCTTCCAGCCGCTCTATGGCGAGGGCACGGTCAGCAAGGTCGGCGGCAATGTCCGCAACGCGATGCTCGGCATCGATGTGCCTGAGATCAAGGGTCTGGTCGGACATTACCTGCGCAACGAGCTCGTGTTCGAATTCGACGGCGGTGGCGCCCCCGATCGACAGAAGATCCTGAAGCTCACCGCGAGCACCTCCGAATCGCTCGAGGTCATCACGGTCGACTATGCCAACGGCCGCGCCGATTCGGCCATTCTGGTTGCGACCGCCGACTGGCAGCTCGTCCGCGCCGGCTCGAACGAGGTCGTCGCCTCCGGTCAGAGCGTCGTCCGGGCGCCCTATGAGCGCTCGCAGCAGCGCTTCGCCGCGTTGCGCGCCGCACGCGACGCGCAAATTCGCGCTGCCAAGGAGCTTGCCCAGCAGATCAAAGCCCGGGTCGCAGCGGCGCTCGTCGCCGGCTGAAGCTATGGTGACGGTCAAGGCGCATGAGGCGGATCGCGCGCTTTCTCGCCCCGATCCTGCCTGGCGCCTGTTCCTGTTCTACGGCCCCGATGCAGGCCTGATCTCCGAGCGGGCCGCGGCCTTGGCCCGCGGCAGCGTCGACGATCCCCAGGACGCCTTCCAGCTGATCCGCATGGACGGTGACGAGATCGCCTCCGATCCGCTGAAGCTGGTCGACGAGGCCAACACCATCGGCCTGTTCGGCGGACGCCGCGCGATCCGCGTCTCGCCGACCTCTCGCCCCCTCGTCGCCGCCGTTGAGCCTTTGCTGGCGACGCCGTCGCAGGATGCGATCGTGATCGTCGAGGCCGGCGACCTGCAGAAGACGAACCCGCTGCGCACCGCCTGCGAGCGCGCCAGGTCGGCGGTCGCGGTGCCCTGTTACGGCGACGCGGCGCGCGATCTCGGCACCATCGTTGACGAAATGGCGCGGGCGGCGGGCAAGAGCATCGACCGAAGCACGCGTGACGTGTTGACCAGCCTGCTCGGCGGCGACCGCCGGACCTCGCGCCAGGAGATCGACAAGCTGATTCTCTATGCCGGCAGCGACGCCGCCCTCACCGCGGCGCATGTCGAGGCTGTTGTCGGCGACACCGCCCAGCGCGAGCAGGCGGGGGTGGTCGATGCCGTCTTCGCCGGGCGACTGCCGAGCCTTGACCTCGCCCTGACCAAGCTCGCCGGCGAGGGGCTCGACCAGGGCGTGCTGCTCGGCGCAGTCCTGCGCCACACTCTGGCCCTGCTGAAAGCAAAACTCGCCATAGAGGGCGGCAAGCCGATGCGCGAGGCGGTCGGCGCGATGCGCCTGCCCTATCCGCGCATCGCCGCTGCAGAAGCTGCCCTCAACGCCTGGCCCGCGGCCAAACTGCGCGACGCCGTGACCATCCTAGGCACGGCGATGCTGGCTGTTCGCCGCGACGGCGACATGGGCAAGCCGATCGCTGCCCGTGCGCTCTGGACCCTCAGCCGGATGGGCGGCGGGGGGCGCTGATCAGGCCTTCAGCCGCCGGCAGAGCGCATCGAGCTGCTCCAGCGTCTTGTAGCTGATCTTCATCTCGCCGCCGCCGCTGGCGCGATGCTGGATCGAGACCCCGAGGCCGAGCGCTTCCTCCAGCGCTTTCTCGACCGCACGCGTATCCGGATCCTTCTCCGGCTTCGGCACTGCTGCGGCTCTGACGGGCTTGTTTTCGCTACGCGCTTCGTCCTGGCCTAGCCGCTCGACGTCACGGACCGTAAGTCCTTGCTCTACAACGCGTTTCGCGACCTGTTCCGGGTCCGAAACAGCAAGCAGAGCGCGCGCATGCCCCGCCGAGACCGCGCCGTCGCTGACCAGTTGCTTGACCGGCTCCGGCAGCTTGCTCAGGCGCAACGTGTTCGCCACATGCGAGCGGCTCTTGCCGATCACCTTGGCGAGATCGTTTTGCGTATAGTCGAATTCGGCGATCAGCCGCTCATAGCCTGCCGCCTCTTCCATCGCGTTGAGATCGGCGCGCTGAACGTTTTCGACAATCGCGATCTCGAGCGCTTCGCGATCATTGGCCTCCACCAGGATGACCGGAACGTCATGCAATTCGGCGCGTTGCGCTGCCCGCCAGCGCCGCTCGCCGGCGATGATCTCATAGGCGTCGATCATGCCCGGAATCGCGCGCACGATGATCGGCTGCAGAATGCCGCGCTCGCGCACCGAGGCCGCCAGATCTTCCAGCTCGGCTTCGGCAAAGGCCTTGCGCGGGTTGCGCGCATTGGGACGCAGGAATTCGACCGGAACCTTGCGCTGCCCGCGCGCCCGCTCGATCGCGCCGATCTCCTCGCCGACATCGCCGATCAGCGCAGCCAGCCCGCGGCCAAGACGCGAACGCCCCTGTTCCTCGACCATTGCCATTCCTCTTGAACCTTTTCCTGTCTGATCAGGCGGCGCGCAGGGTGCGCTCGCGCTTGATCACCTCCGAGGCCAGCTTCAGATAGGCCTGCGAACCGGCGCAGCGCAGATCGTAGAGCAGCGCCGGTTTGCCATAGGACGGTGCCTCCGAGATCCGCACATTGCGCGGAATCACGGTCTCGTAGACCTTGTCGCCGAGAAAATGGCGGACATCGGCCATGACCTGGCCGGAGAGGTTGTTGCGCGGATCGTACATGGTCAGCACCACACCCTGGATGATCAGGCGCGGGTTGAGGCCGGCACGGACCTGCTCGACCGTCTTCAGCAGCTGGCTCAGACCCTCCAGCGCGAAGAACTCGCATTGCAGCGGCACCAGCACCGCATCCGCCGCCGTCATAGCGTTGATGGTGATCAGGCTGAGGGACGGTGGGCAATCGATCAGGATATAGGTCAGGTCGCTGCAGCGCTGGTCGTCGACCAGCTCGTCGATCGCCTTCTTCAGGCGTGCTGCGCGGTCCTTGGCGCTGGCGATCTCAAGCTCGACGCCAAGCAGGTCGAGCGTCGACGGCGCCAGGAACAGATTAGGAACAGCGGTGGCTTGCATCGCCATGCCGAGCCCAATATCGCCGCAGAGCACGTCATAAGTCGAGGCCTTGCGGCTCTTGCGGTCGACGCCGAGCCCGGTTGAAGCATTGCCCTGGGGGTCGAGATCGATGATCAGCACTTTCTCGCCGATGGCGGCGAGGGCAGTACCGAGATTGATCGCGGTCGTGGTCTTGCCGACCCCGCCCTTCTGATTAGCGAGCGCCAGCACACGCGGCCGCGCGGCAGGAAGTGTGATAGGACGAGAATCGGTCATCAATCCGCCCGTTTCTCGGCGCCGCTGATCACCAGGATGGCGGCCGCCGAATCCGTCAAGGATGGAAACGTTGTGGCCTGAATCTTCCAATATTTAGCCGCCGCGGTCAATTCCGCCTCTAGATGTTGTCCCTTGGGAAAGACTCCCGTCACCCCGGTTCTCAACAGCTCTTTGCACCAGTCCAGCAGCAGCGGCAGCGGCGCCAGCGCGCGGGCCGTAACCGCCTCAACTTTGCCGACGAAGCCGTCGACGACATCCTCGATCCGGGCATTGTGGACTGTGACGGGGGAGCCCGTCAGCCGCGCGGCATGGCGCAGGAAGGCGCATTTGCGGGCATTGCTCTCGACCAGATCGATATGACCGCCCAGTTCAGCAAGCCGAATGCCGAGCACCAGGCCCGGAAAGCCGCCGCCCGAGCCGAGATCGAGCCAGCGTCGCGCCTGCGGCGCATGGTTGAGCAATTGCAGGGAATCGGCGATATGCCGCGTCCAGACCGCGTCGAGGGTCGTGCCCGAGACCAGATTTTTTGCCTGCTGCCAGCGCTTGAGCTCCGCCACCAGGATTGCGAGGCGCTCCTCTGTTTCACGTGAAACAGGCGTCAAGCGAAAAGCACGCTGCCTATCGGGGTTATCCGCCTTATCAACAGAACTCACAGGGTCAAGCCTCGGCACCCGCCGCCATGCTTATGGCCTGATGCTTACGCGCATGCGCGGCCAGCAAGGTCAAGGCGGCTGGCGTCATGCCTTCGATCCGGCCGGCCTGCGCCAGATTGCTCGGCCACGCCGCGCGCAGCTTCAATCGCAATTCGTTCGACAGGCCGGAGATGCCGTCGAGATCGAGATCGACGGGGAGTACCAGTGCCTGGTCCCGCTGATAGGACTCGATCTCGGCCGCCTGCCGGTCGAGATAGACCGCATAGGTCGCGTCCGCAGCGACGCGAGCCCGCACCGTCTCGGAAAAGCCGGCGAGGTCAGGCCAGACCCGCACCAGGGCGTCGAAATCGACAGCCGGATAGGACAGGATCTGGAAAGCCGAGCGCCTGATCCCGTCGCGATTGAGCTCCAATCCTGCAGCCGCCGCTTGATTCGGCGACAGAGTTCGGTCGCGTAAGAGTTCGGTAAGCTTAACGATTTCTGACTGCCGCTGCTCGAAGCGCTCCTTCCGAGCCTTGCCGACGATGCCGAGCCCAATCCCGAGGGCGGTGAGCCGTTCGTCGGCATTGTCGACCCGCAGCGACAGCCGGAACTCGGCGCGCGAGGTGAACATTCGATACGGCTCCGTAACGCCGCGCGTCACCAGATCGTCGACCATCACGCCGATATAGGATTGCGTGCGATCGAGGCCGACCGGCTCGCTGCCTCCGGCCCGGCGCGCGGCGTTGAGACCGGCGAGCAGGCCTTGCGCCGCCGCCTCCTCATAGCCGGTCGTGCCGTTGATCTGGCCGGCCAGGAAGAGACCGCTGACGGCCCGGGTCTCCAGCGTCGACTTCAGCGCACGCGGATCGACATAATCATATTCGATCGCATAACCCGGCCGCAGCATGACGGCGTGTTCCAGGCCGGGAATCGTCTTGAGGAGGCCGAGCTGGACATCCTCCGGCAGCGAGGTCGAGATCCCGTTCGGATAGACCGTGGGATCGTCGAGGCCCTCAGGTTCCAGGAAGATCTGATGGCCGTCGCGATCGCCGAAACGGCCGACCTTGTCCTCGATCGACGGGCAATAGCGCGGTCCCCGCCCCTCGATCTGACCGGAGAACATCGGCGCCCGGTGCAAATTGGCGCGGATCAACTCATGCGTTGCCAATGTCGTCCGGGTCACGCCGCAGCTGATCTGAGGCGTGGTGATCGCCTCCGTCATCGCCGAGAACGGCTCCGGCGGCTCGTCGCCCGGCTGCATCTCCAGGCTGGCCCAGTCGATCGTGCGGCCGTCGAGACGCGGCGGCGTCCCGGTCTTCAGCCGGCCGAGGGGAAAGCCATGCCGTTCCAGCGTGGCGGAAAGGCCGAGCGACGGCGCCTCGCCGACACGGCCAGCCGGAATTTTCGTTTCGCCGATATGGATCAGGCCACGTAGGAAGGTGCCGGTGGTGAGCACCACCGTTCCGCAGGCGAATCGGCGTCCATCCGCCAGCACGAGGCCGGCGACCTGGCCGGCGACGACATCCAAGTCGAAGGCCTCGCCCTCGATCAAGGTGAGGCCGGCCTGGCCAGCAAGCGCAGCCTGTACCGCCTCGCGGTAGAGCTTGCGGTCGGCCTGGGCGCGCGGCCCGCGCACGGCCGGCCCCTTGCGCCGGTTGAGCATGCGGAACTGGATGCCGCCCTGATCGGCGCAGCGGGCCATGATCCCGTCGAGCGCGTCGATCTCGCGCACGAGATGGCCTTTGCCGAGCCCACCGATCGCCGGGTTGCACGACATCGCACCAACCGTGGCGATCTGTTGAGTGATCAAGGCAGTCCTGGCGCCGGCGCGCGCCGCCGCGGCCGCGGCTTCCGCCCCGGCATGGCCGCCGCCCACCACGACGACATCGTAGTGCCCGTTCGCCTGTGCATTCGACATGGCTAGTTCGCTAGCCAAGCCCAGCCGCGAGGTCAATGAAAACCGGCTATTTGCCGATGCAGAAGCCGGAGAACAGGCTGTCGAGCACATCCTCGACGTCGACCTTGCCGATCAGGCGCTCCAAGCCCCTGACCGCGAGCCGCAGCTCCTCTGCCATCAGTTCGGGGTGGTCATGCGACAGCAGCGCGGCACGTTCGATCGCAGCGGCTGCGTCAGCTAAGGCGACACGCTGGCGCTCCCGGGTGACGAGCGCCGGCTCCGTCTGGCCGAGTTTACCCAACCGAGACGCAATCAGCTCGATCAGTTCCGGTAGTCCTACCCCGGTCATCGCGGACACACCGATCTCTCCGGGACGAGCACGACCGCCAAGGTCGAGCTTCGTCGCGACACTGATCTCGGTAGCGCCGCTCTCCTCTCGTTCCGGTACCGAATCGGGCGGCCGCAGCCGCAGCACCAGGTCGGCCTGGGCTGCTTTCTGGCGGGCGCGCCGCACGCCTTCTGCCTCGATCTCGTCGACGCTGTCGCGCAACCCCGCTGTATCGACCAGCAGGACGGGAATACCGCCCAGATCCAGCCTGACCTCGATGGCATCCCGGGTCGTACCGGCGATCGGCGAGACGATCGCGACATCGCGCCGAGCCAGCGCATTGAGCAGGCTGGACTTACCCGCATTGGGCGGTCCGGCCAGCACCACGACGAAGCCCTCGCGAACCCGCTCGCCCGCCGAGAAACTACCGAGCGCTACCTGCAGACTGCCGAGGACGCCCTGCGCCCGGGCCACCGCTTCGACGATCAGTGGGCCGCTGACATCGCCTTCGTCGGAGAAATCGATCTCGGCCTCGAGCAGCATCATCGCCTCGATCAGCCCGCTGCGCCAGGCCGCGGCGGCCTGCCCGAGCGCGCCTTCCATCTGCCGCAGAGCCTGCTTGCGCTGCCATTCCGTCTCCGAATCGATCAGATCGGCGAGGCCTTCGACGACGGCGAGGTCGAGCTTTCCGGCTTCGAACGCCCGCCGGGTGAACTCGCCGGGCTCGGCCAGACGCAAACCGGGCAGGGCCGTGAGCACTGAGAGCAGCCGCGACAGCACCGCGCGGGAGCCGTGGATATGGAATTCGGCGACATCCTCGCCCGTAAAGCTCGCAGGCGCTGGAAAGAACAGGACCAGCCCATGATCGATGACCGCCCCTTCAGGATCACGCAGAGCGCGATAGGCAGCCTTGCGCGCCTCGGGCACCGATCCCGCAATCGTTTCGACAGCGAATCGGACACGCTCGCCGGAGACCCGGACGACCGCGACACCAGCCCGCCCGGCGCCGGAGGACAGCGCCACAATCGTCGGATAGGCTTTCGTCATATGTCGTCGCCAGGGCTGGAGTTCCGCCAATGAACCGCCTGAAACACGCCGCCAGTCCTTATTTGCTGCAGCACCAGGACAACCCCGTCGACTGGTGGGAATGGAGCGAGCAGGCCTTCGCGGAAGCACGCGCCAGCAATCGCCCGGTCCTGCTCTCCGTCGGCTATGCCGCCTGTCATTGGTGCCATGTCATGGCGCATGAAAGCTTCGAGAACCCTGCCATTGCCGCGGTGATGAACGAGCTCTTCGTGAACATCAAGGTCGATCGCGAGGAGCGGCCCGACATCGACCATGTCTATATGAGCGCTCTTCATACGCTGGGAGAGCAGGGCGGCTGGCCGCTGACCATGTTCCTCGACAGCGAGGGCGCACCGTTCTGGGGCGGCACCTATTTCCCGCCGACCTCGCGCTATGGCCGGCCAGGCTTCATCGACGTGCTCCGGCAAATTGCTGGCATCTATCGCAGTGACCGCGAGCGCGTCGGTCGCAATGCTCAGGCGATCGGCGACGCCCTGCAACAAAGCCTCCAGCGAATTGCCGAGGCTGACGAACCCGATCTCAGCCACCTCGCCAGCCAGATCGCTCGTCGCTTCGATCGCGACCATGGCGGGCTCGGCGGCGCGCCGAAATTCCCGAACCCAGGACTGATCGAACTGCTCTGGCGCCATGGCAGCCGCGCCGGCAATGATGCCTCGCGCGAAGCTGCAAATCGCACGCTGGTGCAGATGGCGCGCGGCGGCATCCATGATCATCTCGGCGGCGGCTTCGCTCGCTATGCCGTCGACGAGCGCTGGCTCGTGCCGCATTTCGAGAAGATGCTCTACGACAACGCTCAATTGCTGCCCCTCTATGCGCTCGAGGCGGCGCGGACCGGCGACCCCCTTCTGCTGGAAGCTGCAAACGGGATCGTCGCCTGGTTGAAGCGCGACATGCTCCTGCCTGACGGCGCCTTCGCCGCCAGCCTCGATGCCGACTCGGACGGCGAGGAGGGCAAGTTCTATGTCTGGACGCTGGCCGAGCTGGCGGCGGCTCTCGGGCCGGAAGGCGCCGCGCTCTTCGCCCGCCACTACGACGTGACCGCCGACGGCAATTGGGAAGGCCATGTCATCCTCAACCGGCTGGATACGCCCGATCCCACTCCGGAGATCGCCGACAGGCTGTCGGCGCTCCGCACGCAATTGCTGGCCGTGCGCAGCCGGCGCGTTCCGCCCGGCCGTGACGACAAGATCCTCGCCGACTGGAACGGGCTGATGATCTCCGGCCTCGCCCGAGCCGCAGGCCTTCTCGGCCGCGACGATTGGATTAAGCTCGCCGCCAACGCCTTTCGTTTCGTTACCGAATCAATGACTGATGACGGCGGCCTCGCCCATTCCTACCGCGCTGGTCGCCTGATCGCGCCGGGCTTCGCGCTCGATCACGCGGCCATGGCGGAAGCCGCGATCGCGTTGCACGATGCCACCGGCGAGCAGCACTACTTCGAGCTCGCCCGGCGCTGGAGCAATCATCTCGATCGGCACTACGGCGAGGCCGACTCGGGACTCCTGCGGATGACTCGGGCCGACTCGGCGGCGCTCCCTGTCATACCCAGACCGACTCACGACGATGCCGTGCCCAACGCCAACGGCCTGCATGCCGCCAACCTGCTGCGGATCGCAGCGCAGACCGGCCAGCCCGACGATCGCGCGCTGGCTGACCAATTTCTCGCAGTCGTACTCGCAGCAGCAGCCCATGCGCCGATGGCGCATGGCTCGGTCCTCAACGCCTATGATCTCGCCCGCAACGGCGTCGAGATCGTACTCGCTGGTCCTACTCGAGAATCCTTCAGGCGGACCGCTCTGGCACTACCTCATCTGACGACGATGCTGGTCGATTGTCCCGACCCGGACGGATTGCCGCCGCAGCACCCGGCTCATGCCTATGCCAAGCAAGCCGGAAACGGCGCCACTTTCGTCTGCCTGCACGGTCGCTGCCTGCCGCCCGTCACGGAGCCGAATCGATTGGCGGAAGCGGTCGCTGGAGCCGGCTGAATCCCGCGCAGGGCAGCGCCAAAGAAAAAGGCCTCGGCGCAATGCCGAGGCCCTTCCATCTCGCTGCGGCGGCGGTCGCTGCTCAGGTGTTCATCGAGTCGAAGAACTCGGAGTTCTGCTTGGTCTGGCGCAGCTTGTCCAAGAGGAACTCGATCGCATCCTGAGGGCCCATCGGATTGAGGATGCGGCGCAGCACATAGGTCTTCTGCAGGTCGGAGCGCGGCGTGATGAGCTCTTCCTTGCGGGTGCCGGACTTGATGATGTCGATCGCCGGGAAGATGCGCTTGTCGGCCACCTTGCGGTCAAGGATGATTTCCGAGTTACCGGTGCCCTTGAACTCTTCGAAGATGACTTCGTCCATGCGGCTGCCGGTATCGATCAGCGCGGTCGCGACGATGGTCAGCGAGCCGCCTTCCTCGATATTGCGGGCCGCACCGAAGAAGCGCTTCGGGCGCTGCAGGGCGTTGGCGTCGACACCGCCGGTCAGCACCTTGCCGGAGGACGGCACCACCGTGTTGTAGGCGCGGCCGAGGCGGGTGATCGAATCGAGCAGGATGACCACGTCGCGGCCATGCTCGACCAGGCGCTTGGCCTTCTCGATCACCATCTCGGCGACCTGGACGTGGCGGGTCGCCGGCTCGTCGAAGGTCGAGGACACCACCTCGCCCTTCACCGAGCGCTGCATGTCGGTGACCTCCTCGGGCCGCTCGTCGATCAGCAGCACGATCAGATAGCACTCGGGATGGTTGGTCGTGATCGACTGAGCGATGTTCTGCAGCAGCACGGTCTTGCCGGTGCGCGGCGGCGCCACGATCAAGGCACGCTGGCCCTTGCCGATCGGTGCGACGATGTCGATGACGCGCGGCGAGAAATCCTTCTTGGTCGGGTCCTGCACCTCGAGCCGGAGCCGCTCGTCGGGATAGAGCGGCGTCAGGTTGTCGAAGTGGATCTTGTGCTTGATCTTCTCCGGATCCTCGAAGTTGATCGTGTTGACCTTGAGCAGGGCGAAATAGCGCTCGCCATCCTTGGGGCCGCGGATCGGACCCTCGACGGTGTCGCCGGTGCGCAGGCCGAACTTCCGGATCTGCGAGGGCGAGACATAGATGTCGTCGGGGCCCGGCAGATAATTGGAATCGGAGGAGCGCAGGAAGCCGAAGCCGTCCTGCAGCACCTCGACGACCCCTTCCCCGAGGATTTCGGTTTCCTGGGAAGCAAGCTGCTTCAGGATCGCGAACATGAGCTCCTGCTTGCGCATGGTGCTCGCGTTCTCGACCTCCATGCCTTCGGCGAAGGTGAGCAGCTCGGTCGGCGACTTCGCCTTGAGTTCGTGGAGTTTGATTTCCCGCATGGGGTACCCGGAGTAACGGGCCCGCGATCAGGCAGGCCGGACGGCAGTGGAGGGATCGACGGGACGAAAGGCCTGAAGGCCCACTTGTCAGGACGTCGTGTCGGCCGAGAAAGCAGCCGCGGCACGAGCCGTCGACGATAAGGAAGGACGCGTACGAAAAGCGCAGAGGCTTGATAACCGCTTTCCCTGGATCGCTCAAGCGGGAAACCGCGGCGATATCAGAACGGCTTGACGATCACCAGGATGACGATGGCCGCCATCAGCAGCGCCGGAACCTCGTTGAGGATGCGATAGAACCGCGCCGGCTTGTCGTTGCGGTCCTCGGCGAAGGCCCTGACCCTGCCGCTGAGATAGCCATGGATGCCCGAAAGGACAAGTACCAGCGCGATCTTGCCGTGCAGCCAGCCGCCCTTGAAGCCGAAGCCGCTCCAGGCCAGGTAGAGCCCGAGCACCCAGGTTGCGATCATCGCGGGGTTGATGATCCCTTTGAGCAGCCGGCGCTCCATGATCTTGAAGGTCTCGGACTGGATCGAGCCGGCCTGCGCCTCGGCATGATAGACCATCAGCCGCGGCAGATAGAGCATCCCAGCCATCCAGGCGATCACCGCCATGACGTGGAAAGCCTTGATCCATTCGTAAGCCATGGCGGGAGTCCTTTAGGCACGCACCAGCTCGACCAGCCGCTCGACATGAGCGATCGGCGTGTCCGGCAGGATGCCATGCCCGAGATTGAAGACGAACGCCCTATCGCCGAATGCCGCACGGATGGCGGCGATCTCGCGGTCGAGCTCGATCCCACCCGCCCGCAGCAGCTCCGGATCGAGATGGCCCTGCACCGGGACCAATGGCTGGATCGCCTCGCGCACGAAACTCCGGTCGATCTCGGTCTCGAGCCCGACGGCGTCGATACCGGTCGCGCGAACATAATCCGGGATGCCGGCACCGGCTCCGCGCGGAAAACCGATGATCTTCGCCTGCGGGTGCCGCGCCCGGACCAAATCGACGATCCGCCTGGTCGGCTCGATGCACCAACGCCCGAAATCCTCCGGCCCGAGTGAACCCGCCCAGCTGTCGAAGATCTGCACGGCATCGACCCCGGCATCGATCTGCGCATTGAGATAGGCGGCGGAGTTGACGACCAGCCTGTCGATCAGCCTGGCGAACAGAGAGGGGTCGCGCCGGAACAGCTCCTTGGCCGGCCCCTTGTCCGGGGTCCCGCGCCCGGCCACCATGTAGGTTGCAACGGTCCAGGGCGCACCGCAGAAGCCGATCAGCGCAGTCTCCACGGGGAGGGCTGCCTTCACTCGCCGCACAGTCTCGTACACCGGCGCCAGCACATCTTGATCGATCTCTTCGCGGATCTCGCCGAACCGGGCTTCATCGGCAACCGGCTCAAGCCTCGGCCCTTCGCCCTGTGCAAACCAGAGCTTCTGGCCGAGCGCATGCGGGATCACCAGGATGTCGGAGAACAGGATCGCGGCATCAAACCCGAAGCGCCTGATCGGCTGCAAGGTAACCTCGGCTGCCCATTCCGGATTGTAGCAGAGATCGAGGAAGCCACCGGCCTTGGCGCGGAGCGCGCGATACTCCGGCAGATACCGGCCAGCCTGACGCATCAGCCAGAGCGGAGGCTTCGGGAGTGTCTCGCCGGAGAGAGCACGGAGGAAAAGGCTTTGGGTCATGAAGCGCACCGGGCTATCCGCCCATCGTCCTAAAAAGATTCTTCTCTAAGAGAGTCTTCTGTTTTGACTCTTGGATGGGGGCACATAGCCCGCCCCAAGATTGTCCACAACCGGTCCACAGGTCGCACTCCGGCCGGCTGGCAGCCTCTTATCGCGCCGATCGGCCCTTAAGAGTTTCTTAACGAATTGGATTTTGATCGTTGGCGCGGTTCGCCGCCGCATCCAAAAATGATTCACGTGAAACATCCCGATTCCGCCCACAGGTCGATGCCTGTTTAGTCCTGAGCTGGGTTGTCCCAGCCCGCCGGGACAGGCCTTCGGAAAAGCCGGTTTATCCCCAGCGGTCCCCGGCCCTGTGAATCGCCGCCCCTTCCCCCTCCCTCTCCATCGAATCGAAAAGGGATTCCCAGGCTGGCGGAACCACTCTAGAGCTGAATCAGAGAAAAGGCCGGCGGGGGCGACGGTAGCCGTGGCGCGCAATTATTTTCACCTGCACCTGGTCTCCGACGCGACCGGCGAGACCCTGATCGCGGTCAGCCGCGCCGCTGCGGCGCAATACGAAGCGGTCTCGGCGATCGAGCATGTCTATCCGCTGGTCCGGTCCGAGAACCAGCTCTCGCGGGTGCTCGCCGAGATCGAGACCTCTCCGGGTGTGGTGCTCTACACGCTGGTCGAGCCGGAATGGGCGGAGCGGCTCGAAGCCTTCTGCCGGGATATCGGCTGTCCGTGCCTGTCGGTGCTGCAGCCGGTGCTGTCGCTGTTCCAGTCCTATCTCGGCCAGGCCTCGGCCCCGCGCCCCGGCGCGCAGCATATGCTCAACGCCGAGTATTTTCGCCGCATCGACGCGATGAATTACACGCTGATGCATGATGATGGGCAGCTCGGCGGTGATCTCGAAAGCGCCGACGTCATTCTCGTCGGCATCAGTCGGACATCGAAGACGCCAACCAGCATTTATCTCGCCAACCGCGGCATCAAGACCGCCAACATCCCATTGGTGCCGAACGTGCCGTTGCCGGTTGAGCTCGATGGCCTGAAGAAACCCTTGGTCGTCGGCCTCGTCGCCAGTGCCGAGCGCATCATCCAGATCCGGCAGAACCGGCTTCTCTCGCTGAAGGCAGATGACGAGACGCCTTATGTCGATCCAGATGCGGTCGCCGAGGAGATCACCCAGTCGCGTCGTCTCTGCTCCCGCAGGGGCTGGCCGGTCATCGACGTCACTCGTCGTTCGATCGAGGAGACGGCGGCCGCGATCCTCGACCTGCTGCGCGATCATCGCATGAAGTTCATCGCGACGTGAGCGGGCAGGCGACATTCTGGCGCGGCGATGCGCCGCTCATCCTCGCCTCCGGGAGCGCGACGCGCTTGCAGCTGCTGGAGGCGGCAGGGCTCCCGGTCGAGGTGATCAGGCCCGATGTCGACGAGCGCGCGGTTGAAGCGGAATTTATCGCCATGGGCTGTCCGCCTGCCGGCGTTGCCGCGGCACTGGCGGAAGCCAAGGCCTTGTCGGTCTCGCCTCGCTATTCCGGTCGGATCGTCCTGGCCGCCGACCAGATGCTGATCTGCGAAGGCCGGCCGTTCCACAAGCCCGAGGACGCCGCTGCTGCCATCCGGCAGGTCGCCATGCTCGCGGGCCGCAGCCATGAGCTCACTTCGGCCTTTGCGTTGGCCCGCAATGGCCAGATCGTCGGTCGTGGGAGCAGCAGCGCGACGCTCGCCATGCGGCCGCTGACGCCGGAGTTCATCGAGGGCTATGTCACGGCGGCTGGTCCTGCCGCGACGAGCAGTGTCGGGGGGTATCAGCTCGAAGGCCTCGGCATCCATCTGTTCGAGGCGATAGAGGGTGACCATTCCACCATCCTCGGCCTGCCGATGCTGACTCTACTCGCCGCATTGCGCAGCCTCGACCTCGCGAGATGACCTTCGTTTCGAGATCATGACCAGACGCTGCTTCATCATCGGCCATCCGGTCGCGCATTCCCGTTCGCCGCTGATCCATGGTCACTGGCTCGTCGAGCATGGCCTTGCCGGCAGCTATGAGCGTGTCGATGTCGCGCCAGCCGAGATGGCGGGTTTCATCGCGAGGCTGCGCGCTGGAGAGTTCGTCGGCGGCAACGTCACGGTGCCGAACAAGGAAGTCGTGTTGCCCTTGCTCGACGAGATCAGCCAGACCGCGCGCGCGATGGGCGCGGCCAACACGCTGTGGCTGGAGGACGGTAGGCTGCACGGTGATAATACCGACGCCTATGGCTTCCTTGCTCATCTCGACGCCTGCGTACCAGGCTGGGCGCAGCAGAGCGTAGCGGCGCTGGTTCTCGGCGCCGGCGGCGCGGCGCGCGCTGTGATCCACGGCCTCGTCGCTCGCGGCCTGCGTCGCATCCTGCTGGTCAACCGTAGTCCCGAGCGCGCGCTCGAGCTGGCAGAGGCGTTTCCGAAGGTGGTCGAGGCGCGTGCTTGGCAAGAGGTCGCCGCGCTCGTCGGCGAGAGCAGTCTGATCGTCAACACGACCTCGCTCGGCATGCATGGCCAGCCGCAGCTGGAGATCGACCTCTCGGCCTTGCGCCCCGGCACGATCGTCGACGACATCGTCTATGTGCCGCTGGAGACATCGTTGCTCGCTGAGGCCAGGCGCCGCGGCGGTATTCCGGTCGATGGCCTCGGCATGCTGCTGCATCAGGCAGTACCCGGTTTCGAGCGTTGGTTCGGCGTCCGCCCGCAGGTGACGGCGGCGCTGCGCGCTAAGCTCGAAGCCGATATTCCCGGCGCATGAGCCCGATGGCGGAGACGCTGCGATGACCTTCCTGCTCGGCCTCACCGGCTCGATCGGCATGGGCAAATCGACGACATCGGCGATGTTCCGCGCCGCTGGCGTACCCGTCCATGACGCCGACCAGGCGGTGCATGACCTCTATGCCGGCGCTGCAGCACCGCAGATCGAGGCGGCCTTCCCAGGATCGACGACCAATGGCGTTGTCGACCGGGCCAGGCTTTCCGCCGCCGTGCTCGGCCGCCCCGAAGCGCTGACGAAGCTCGAGGCCATCGTCCATCCGCTGGTCCGTGCCAAGGAACAGGCCTTTTTGGCCGAGGCTCGCAGGAGTGGCGCGACCGTTGCGGTGCTCGACATACCGCTTCTGCTGGAGACCGGTGCGGAGGGGCGTTACGACGCGGTCGTCGTCGTCACCGCGCCGGCCGAGGTCCAGCGCAAGCGCGTCCTCGGCCGACCCGGCATGACGGAAGAGAAATTCGCAGCGATCCTCGCCCGCCAGATGCCTGACGCGGAGAAGCGGCGCCGGGCCCACTTCCTTGTGGACACCTCGCATGGGCTCATGGCCGCCGAGCGCCAGGTCCGCTCTATCCTCAATGCCGTCGCCGGCCGCTTCGGCCGGCCGCAAAGGGCGGGCTGACATGCGCGAGATCGTTCTCGATACCGAGACCACCGGCGTCGAAGCCCTGAAAGGCGATCGCATCGTCGAAATCGGTTGCGTCGAGCTGCTCAACCATTGCCCGACGGGCCGCAATTATCACGTCTACATCAATCCTGAGCGGGACATGCCGGAGGGCGCCTTCAAGGTGCACGGGCTGTCCGAAGCCTTCCTCTCCGACAAGCCGGTCTTCGCCGCGATCGCCAGCGACTTCGCCGCCTTCATCGCCGATGCCAAGCTCGTCATCCACAACGCGGCCTTCGATGTCGGCTTCATCAACATGGAGTTCGGCCGGCTCGGCTTGCCGCCGATCGTGCCGGCGCTGGTGGTCGACACGCTCGCCCTGGCCCGGCGCAAGCACCCCGGCGCCAGCAACAGCCTCGACGCGCTCTGCTCGCGCTATGGCATCGACAACAGCCGTCGCACCAAGCACGGCGCGCTGCTCGACTCCGAGATCCTGGCCGAGGTCTATATCGAGCTGATCGGCGGCAAGCAGACCAGCCTCGGCTTCGGCAGCGCCGTCGCCGGCAAGGCGGGCGCGGGGCTTGCGGCGGCAATCGAACGTCCGGTCCGCCAGCGCCCGCTCGCGGCGCGGCTGACGGCGGAAGAGCGAGCGGCCCATGAGGCCTTCGTGCTGAAGCTCAAGGGGCCGCTCTGGCGTGGCTATCTCGGGGTACCCGAGGAGGCGTAGCTTCAAGCGTCATTCTCGGGCGACTCGCAGCGACGACCCGAGAATCTCCTGGTTGAGATGCTCGGGACAAGCCCGAGCATGACCGGCGGATTACTACCCGCCCCGCTTCCGGCTCGCCCGGCGCGACATCATGTTCAGCCCCTCGATCAGGGCCGAGAACGCCATGGCGGCATAGATGTAGCCCTTCGGGATATGCGCGCCGAAGCCCTCGCCGATCAGCGTGCCGCCGATCATCAGGAGGAAACCGAGCGCCAGCATCACGATCGTCGGGTTCTTGTCGATGAAGCGCGCCAGCGGGTCGGCCGCGAGCAGCATCACCAGCACGGCGACGATGACGGCGATCACCATCACCGGGATGTGCTCGGTCATACCGACGGCGGTGATGATGCTGTCGATCGAGAAGACGAGGTCGAGCAACAGGATCTGGAAGATCACGCCGCCGAAGGTCACGGCTGCGGCTGCGCCGCCGTCGAACATGTCGGGCCCGTGATCGGGATCGACCTTGTGATGGATCTCCTTGGTCGCCTTCCAGACCAGGAACAGGCCGCCGGCGATCAGGATGAGATCACGCCAGGAGAAGGCTTTTCCGAAGACCGAGAACACCGGCGCGGTGAGCTGCACGATGAAGGCGACGGTCGAGAGCAGGCCGAGGCGCAGGATCAGCGCCAGGCCGATGCCGATCCGCCGGCCGCGCGCGCGCTGGTGCTCGGGCAGCTTGTTGGTCAGGATCGAGATGAAGATGAGGTTGTCGATACCGAGGACGACCTCCATGGCGATCAGGGCGCCGAGCGCCGCCCAGACTGCCGGGTCGGCGGCGAGCGTCATAAGGGCATCCATGGAGTCGTGAACCTCGCGGGTACGGCGCGCCGGTATGGCGGCCTCTGGCCCGCGGGAGATGGAAACGCTCCGGCGATTTACAACCGCCTCGCCAACAAAAAAGAGCCCCGAAGGGCTCTTGATCTGTCGCATTCGCGATGTCGGTCGCCGATCAGGCGTTAGGCACGCCCTGCTGCGCCTGCATCTCTTCGACGCGCTGGCGGTAGAGCGAAGCGAAGTCGATCGGGTCGATATAGAGCGGCGGGAAGCCGCCATTGCGCACGGCTTCGGCCACGATCGCACGAGCGAAGGGGAAAAGCAGGCGCGGGCAGTCGATCATCACGACAGCGTGCATCTGCTCCGGCGGCACGCCGAGGATGCGGAAGACGCCGGCATAGCTCAGCTCGAAGGCGAACAGCGTCTCGTCGTTCAGCGTCGCCTTGCCTTCGAGCGTCAGGATCGTCTCGACGTCGTTGTCGCCGAGCGCATTGGCGTGGACGTTGACCTGGAGGCCGATCTGCGGCCCGCTCTGTTGCTGCTGCTGGATCAGCGAGCGCGGGGCGTTAGGGTTCTCGAAGGAGAAATCCTTGATGTACTGGACCAGCGTGTTGAGGCTGGGCCCCTGCTGGTCGGCGGCGCCGGCGCCGTTGCCGTTTTCGTTGGCCATCGGTCCCATCATGTCTTCTAGAAAATCCTCGGGAAATTCCGTGCCGTGGCCGGAATTGCCCGGCGAGGCAGCGACGCCGGGCCCGCGTCGGCTATCATGGCGGCGGGGCCGGCACAAGCGAAGCGCGCTTTAGCGCCCTTGTCGCGCCCCGGGGGTGGATGTTACGAGCCTTCCACACCATATCCGTTCGATGACGGGCCGCAGCAGCGCGCCCGCGCGGGAACGAGTTTTCGAGGTTCGGATCAGCCGGCGATGCAGAATTTCGATATGACGACCCTGGTCTTCCTGGCCCTGGCCGTTTTCGTCGCCTGGAAACTGCGCTCCGTGCTGGGCCAGAAGACCGGGCACGAGAAGCCGCCTGCGGACCCGTTTGCGCGGCGCGAGACGCCGCCGCTGCGGCCCGATCAGCCGTCGAATGGCGAGCGACGCGACAATGTCGTCCGCCTGCCCGGTGCCGCCAACGATGCCGCGGCTGCCCCGGCGGCCGATGCCGAGCGCTGGAAGGATATCGCGGAGCCCGGCTCGCCGATCGCCGTCGGTCTCGATGCCATCGTCCGTCAGGAGCCGCGTTTCGAGCCCCAGGGTTTCCTCGTCGGCGCGAAATCGGCCTATGAGACCATCGTCACCGCCTTTGCCCGCGGCGACCGCAAGACCCTGAAGGGCCTGCTCGCCAAGGAAGTCTATGACGGTTTCGAGCAGGCGATCGCCGAGCGCGAGAAGCGCGGCGAGAAGGCCGAGTCCAATTTCGTCTCGATCGACAAGGCTGAGATCGTCGCCGTCGACGTCAAGGGCAAGGTCGGGCAAGTCACGATCGCCTTCGTCTCGCAGCTGATCAGCGCGGTCCGCGACGCGCAGGGCAACGTCGTCGATGGCAGCGCCGATGCGGTCTCGGAGGTCAACGACGTCTGGACCTTCTCGCGACAGCTCGGCAGCCGCGACCCGAACTGGCTGCTGGTCGCCACCGAATCGGCCGCGTGATCCGTGCGACCGGTCTCGTTCTGGGGCTGCTGGCCGCAGCGATCTCGATGACCGGCGCGGACGCTTCCCCTCCACCTCTACCGACGGGCGCCCGGGCTGAACCCGTGGCGCCCGCTGCGCTCGCCGGCTGGAGCACCGACGATCAGCTCGCGGTTTTGCGCCTGTTCGCACAGGGCTGCGAGACCGATCCGCCGCTGCGGCAAGGCGCCGTTCCGCCACCGGCCCTGCCGGCCTTATGCGCGAAGGCGGCAGCTCTGCTCGCTGCCGATGCATCCGCCGCTGCGGCCCGCCGCTTCTTCGCCGACAATTTCGCCTTCTGGCGCATCCGTCCGGCCGGTGCCGAACGTGGCTTCATGACCGGTTATTTCGAGCCGGAATTCGAGGGCTCGCTGACCCGCTCCGATGCCTTCCCGACGCCGCTCTATGGCCGCCCGGCCGACCTCGTGACCAAGATGCCGGGTGACGACTGGCCCGGCCTCGACCCGGCCCTGACCTCGGCGCGCCGGACGGCGAAGGGGCTGGAGGCCTTCCCGGATCGCGCGGCGATCGAGCAGGGCGCGCTCGCCGGCCAGGAGCTCGAGATCCTCTGGATGCGCGATCCCGTCGATCGCTTCGTGCTGCAGGTCCAGGGTTCCGGTCGCATCCGCCTGCCGGACGGCAAGGTGACGCGCCTCGTCTATTCCGGCCGCAACGGCCACCCCTATACCTCGCTCGGGCGCGAGCTCAGCCGGCGCGAGAACATTCCGCCCGAGCAGATGACGATGGACAAGCTGATCGCCCGGCTGAAGGCCGATGCCGGCTTCGCCCGTGACCTCATCCGGCTCAACCGCTCCTTCGTTTTCTTCGCCCGGAATGACGATCTTCCGCCTGAGTCCGGTCCGATAGGCGGGGCCGGTCTGCCGCTGACCCCGCTCCGGAGCGTCGCGGTCGACCGTTCGCTCTGGCCCTATGGCATGCCGGCCTGGATCGAGACCGAGATCCCGGACGGCAAGGGCGGCAGCGAGAAGCTCGCCAGGCTGATGCTGGCCCAGGATACCGGCACCGCGATCGTCGGCCCGGCCCGGATCGACCTCTTCGTCGGCTCGGGCGCGGAAGCCGGCCATCGTGCTGGCCTGATCCGGCATCCCGTCGATTTCGTCGTGCTCTGGCCGCGCTGAGCCATGCGCCGGCGCGGCAAGCTCCTCTCCGAGGCGGAACTCGCGCTCTGGCGCCAGGTCGCGCGCACAGTGAAGCCGTTACCGGGCCGTTCGCCGGTCGAGCCTGAACCGGAAGCAGCACAGGCCAAGCCCGCCCCGATTGTGGAGAACGCTTCGCCTCCAGCCATGTTGGCACCAGCCCGGCCCACCAAGCCCGTGCCGCCGCCTTTGGTGCCGCTGGAGCGGCGCATGCGCACGCAATTGCGCCGCGGCCAGCAGGGCGTCGAGGCGGTAATCGACCTGCACGGCCTGCGTCAGGAGGAGGCGCATTCGGCGCTGCGCGGCTTCCTGCGCCTGCAGCAGCAGCGTGGCGCCAAGCTCGTGCTGGTGGTGACCGGCAAGGGCATCGCCGGCGATGTTCCTTACGGCGAGGAACGCGGCATCCTGCGCCGCAACGTGCCGCATTGGCTGCGCCTGCCCGATCTGCGGCCGCTGGTGCTCGGTTTCGACGAGGCCGAGCAGCGCCATGGCGGCGCCGGGGCGCTCTATATTCGCCTGCGCCGCAGCCGGGAGACAGGCTGATGACGCCCTTCGGCCGCCGCGTCCGCGAATTGCGCGCCGCCCGCGGCGTCACCCTGGCGCAGATGGCGCAGGCGCTCGGTGTCACTCCGGCCTATCTCTCGGCTCTGGAGCACGGCAAGCGCGGCCAGCCGACCTTCACCCTGATCCAGGGCGCTATCCATCATCTCGGCGTGATCTGGGACGAGGCCGATGAACTGATCCGCCTCGCCGAACTCTCGCATCCGCGCATCGTGATCGACACCGCCGGCCTCGAACCGGAGGCGACCTTGTTCGCCAACCGCCTCGCCCATGAGGTGCAATGGCTCGGCCCGTCCGACCTCGCGGCGCTGACCTCGATCCTTGATGGCGCAGCCCGGCGCCGCGGCAGCGCTTGACCTGACCTGTCGTCAATGCAACACGCCGCCATCCTCCCGCCATCACGGATCGTTTCATGACCTCCAAGCGCTATGACGTGCTCGCCTTGGGCAATGCCATCGTCGACGTCTTCGCCTCGGCGGAGGAAGATTTTCTGGCGAAATACGAGCTGGTCAAAGGCTCGATGGCGCTGATCGACGAGCCACGGGCCGAGCTGCTCTATGGCGCGATGGGCCCGGGCAAGGTGGTCTCGGGCGGCTCGGCCGCCAACACCATCGCCGGCCTCGCCTCCTTCGGCGGCAAGGGCGCCTTCATCGGCAAGGTCAAGGCCGACGAGCTCGGCCAGCTCTACCGCCACGACCTGACCTCGCTCGGCGTCGCCTTCGACACCGCGGCGGCGACCGGAGGGCCGGCGACGGCGCGCTCCTTCATCATCGTCACGCCCGATGGCGAGCGCACGATGAACACCTATCTCGGCGCCTGCCAGGGCCTGTCGCCGGCCGATGTCGATCCCGCCACGGTCGAGAACGCCGATATCGTCTATCTAGAAGGCTATCTCTGGGATCCGCCGGCGGCCAAGGACGCCTTCCGCAAGGCCTCCGAGATCGCCCACAAGGCCGGCGGCCGCGTCGCCATCACCCTCTCGGATTCCTTCTGCGTCGACCGCTATCGCGACGAGTTCCTCGGCCTGATTCGCAATGGCCTGGTGGACCTCGTCTTCGCCAATGAGCACGAGCTGAAGAGCCTCTACCAGAGCGCGGATTTCGACACGGCGCTGGCAGCGATGCGGGCGGAGAACATCCTCGCGGTCATCACCCGCTCCGAGAACGGCGCGCTCGCGCTGACGCCGGACGGCATCGTCGCCGAGCCGGTCTTCCCGATCGAGCGCGTCGTCGATGCGACCGGCGCCGGCGATCTCTTCGCCGCCGGCTTCCTGCACGGCCTGACCTCGGGCCGAGAAGCCCGCGACTGCCTGCGGCTCGGCGCGCTCGCTGCCGCCGAGGTCATCAGCCATGTCGGCGCGCGCCCGGACGTCAGCCTGAAGACGCTCGCCGGCAATAACGGCCTGCTCTGAGGAAAAGGGTCGGGCGGCTCAGGCCGCCCGCTTCAATCCCGTAGCGCTCCAGATCTCGCTGAGCGCGACGACCAGGGTGGCGATATCCTCGTCGCCATGCAGCGGCGTCGGCGTGATCCGCAGGCGCTCGGTACCGCGTGCCACGGTCGGGTAGTTGATCGGCTGGACGTAGATCGCAAAGCGCTCCAGCAACTCGTCGCTGATCCGCTTGCACAGCCCGGCATCGCCGACCATCACCGGCACGATATGGCTGGGGTTGGCCAGATGCGGGATGCCGGCCTGATCGAGCTGGCCACGGAGCTTGCGCACCCGGTCCTGCTGGCCCTCGCGCTCGGCCGAGCTCGTCTTGAGATGTCGGATCGCGGCGAGCGCGCCGGCGGCGAGCGCCGGCGGCAGCGAGCTCGAGAAGATGAAGCCGGAGGCGAAGCTGCGGATGAAGTCGCAGAGATCAGCCGAGCCGGTGACATAGCCGCCCATCACGCCGAAGGATTTGGCCAGCGTGCCCTCGATCAGATCGAGCCGGTGGCTCAAGCCTTCGCGCTCGCTGACGCCGCCGCCGCGCGGTCCGTAGAGCCCGACGGCATGGACCTCGTCGATATAGGTCAAGGCCCCGAATTCCTCGGCGAGATCGCAGAATTCGGCGATCGGCGCGATGTCGCCATCCATTGAATAGACCGATTCGAAGGCGATCAGCTTCGGCCGGGCAGGATTGATGCTCGCGAGCTTGCGGCGCAGATCCTGCGGGTCGTTATGGGCGAAGATCAGCTTCTCGGCCCGCGAATGCCGGATGCCCTCGATCATCGAGGCATGGTTGGCGGCGTCGGTCAGTACGACGCAGCCGGGAATGCGCGCGGCCAGCGTCGAGAGCGAGGCCCAGTTCGACATATAGCCGGAGTTGAACAGCAGCGCGGCGTCCTTGCCGTGCAGGTCGGCGAGCTCGCGCTCCAGCAGGACATGGTAGTGGTTGGTGCCGGCGATGTTGCGGGTGCCGCCGGCGCCGGCACCGCAAGCATCGAGTGCTTCGCGCATCGCGGCGAGCACGGCCGGGTGCTGGCCCATGCCGAGATAGTCGTTCGAGCACCACACGGTGACCTCGCGCGGCCCGTTCGGACCGTGGAAGGCGGCGCGCGGAAAGCGGCCGGCACGGCGCTCGAGATCGGCAAAGACGCGGTAGCGACCTTCGGCCTTGAGGCCGTCGAGCTCGCTGCGGAAAAAGGCTTCGAAATCCATGAGTGACGCTCCTGGCGGCACCTTTGAGGGATTCCAGGCACGCGGTAAAGGCGCGCCAATGTCGCGCCGCAGCAAGGCCACGGTGGCCTATTCTAGCGCAAGCTGCGGCGCATCGTACAAGGTGCTTTTCGTTTCGCGGCGGGAATGGGCCTTTCCCTTTGGCGTGCCGGCCAGTTAGATCGGCGGCAAAGCTGGGAAGGACAGGCCATGGCGGTAACGATCGACGGACGGACCCTGAAGGGCAAGCAGGTGCTGCGTGTGGCCCGGCCCGGGCCCTCCGGCCGCTATGAGAAGGCGACGCTGGCCAGGTCCGCCCGTGACGCGATCGCGGCGACACGGGCTCATATCGACGCCAATTTCATGAACGACGAAGCTCCGTTCATGTACTCCTTCAACACCGGCGTCGGCCTGTTCAAGGACCAGCGCGTGCTGATGTCGGAGATGGCCGAGTATCAGCGCAAGAGCGTCTACGCCCATGCCACCGGCATCGGCGAGCCCTTTCCGGAGGATGTGACGCGCGCCACCATGCTGCTGCGCGCCAATGCCTTCGCCTCGAACTATTCCGGCCCGCAGGTCGCCTTGGTCGAGCGCTTGCTCGCCTGCCTCAATGCCGGCGTCCATCCGGTGATCCCGCAAAAGGGCTCGGTCGGCGCCTCCGGCGATCTTGCGCCGCTCGCGCATATGTCGGCGGCGGTCTGCGGCTTCGAGGAGGGCGAAGCGGTCTACAAGGGCAAGCGGATGAAGGCCCGCGAGGCCCTCGCCAGGGCTGGGCTGGAGCCGGACTTCAAGCTCGGCGCCAAGGATGCCTCGGCCCTGATCAACGGCTCGACGGTGTCGCTGGCGCTCGGCGTGCTCGCCACCGAGGACGCCAGGCGCCTGATCAAGGCCGCCGATATCGGCCTTGCGCTTTCTCTCGAAGCTATGCGCGGCGAGCTCGCCGCTTTCGATCCGCGCGTCCATGCCGCCCGCCCTCATCCCGGTCAGGCGCTGGTGGCGCGCAATCTTCTGAAGATCACGCAGGGCTCGAAGCGCTGCTCGGCCTCGGCCCGCGAGACGATCTATCCCGACGAGATCGGCCGCACGCCGGGCAAGCCGCCGGCGCCGCGCGTGCAGGACGTCTATTCGCTGCGCTGCGCCCCGCAGGTGCATGGTCCCGCCCGCGAGGCGCTGGATTATGTCAGCCGCATCATCGCGACCGAGACCAATTCGGCGACCGACAATCCGCTGATCTTCCCCGAGGATGACGGCTACCGCGTCATCTCCGGCGGCCATTTCCACGGTCAGTATGTCGCGCAGGCGATGGACCTGCTCGCCATCGCCATGACCGATCTCGGCTCGATCTGCGAGCGCCGCCTCGCCCGCCTCGTCGATCCGACGCTGAGCTACGGCCTGCCGCGCAACCTGCTCGCCGGCAAGCGCGGCCTCAACACCGGCTTTGCCACGGTGCAGTGCTCGATGTCGGCGCTGGTGATGGAGAACCGTACGCTGTCCTCGCCGGGTTCGGTCGATTCGATCCCCGGCAAGTCCAACGCCGAGGACCATGTCTCGAACTCGACCTGGTGCGGCCGCAAGGCGCGCACCGTGGTCGAGAATGTCGAGATGATCATTGCCGCCGAGATACTGATGGCCTGCCAGGCGCTCTCGCTGATCGCCGAGACGGCCAAGGCCCACCCGCTCGGCAAGGGCACGCAGGCGGCGCTGGATGCGCTGCGCGAGACGATCCCGCCGGCGCTGGACGGCGACCGCTGGTACGCCGCCGAGATGAACCAGGCGACGGCTTTGGTCCGCTCCGGCGCGATCGTCGACGCGGTCGAGGCCGCGGTGGGAGCGTTGGAGTAGGGCGGAAGCATCGCCTTCCTCGTCATGGTCGGGCTTGTCCCGACCATCCACGTCTTCCTTCGGGCAGGACGGTGTTCAAGACGTGGATGCTCGCGACAAGGGCGAGCATGACGGTTGAGCGTGTCAGACGCCTCTCAATATAACGTCGCCCTGACCCGCTCCGGCAGCGCCTTGTCATAGGCCTCGCCATCGAACGCTTCCGTCGCCGCCCGCGCCGAGATCTCGCGCAGGATCGTGCCGGCGCTCGGCAGCGAGCGCTTGTCAATCTGCGCCGCCGGGTTCCAGAGGTCGGCGCGCACCACCGCCCGCGAGCACTGGAAGTAGGCGGCCTCGACGGTGACCACGATCACGCAGGCCGGCAGTTTTCCGGCCATCTCGAAGCGCGCGCACAGCTCCGGGTCGGTCGAGAGCACCGCGGTGCCGTTCACACGCAGCGTTTCGCCGTAACCGGGGATCAAAAAGAGCATTCCGATTCGACTGTCGGACAGAAGATTCTTCAATGAATCCAGTCTGTTATTGCCTCTTCGGTCCGGAATCAGCAGCGTTTTCGCGTCGCTGACCGTGACAAAGCCCGGCAAATCTCCGCGCGGTGAGCAATCCAGCCCGTCCGGACCATTGGTCGCCAGCACGAAAAACGGCGAGGCGGCGATCAGCGCGCCGTAATTGGCGTCGATGTGATCGATCTCCTTGATGACCGAAGCCGGCGCGATCGGGTTGGGATAGAGCGCCGCGAGCTGATCAAGCGACGTAATCTGGTGCGCGGTCATGCTGGCCTCCAAAGGAATAAGTCTAGACTATTCGACTTCGTTGCAGCGCACCAGAGGGTGGTCAAAAGAAAACGCCCCGCACCTTTCGATGCGGGGCGTCGGATTCACGTGAAACGCTGATAGCGTATCAGTCGTCGGCGTTCTGGCGCTCGCGGGACTTCTCGGCCTCGCGCTCGGCTTTCAGCTTCTCGGTGATGTCCTCGCCTGTGGCCTGGTCGACCACCTTCATCGACAGCCGCACCTTGCCGCGCTCGTCCATGCCGAGGAACTTGACCTTGACCTTGTCGCCTTCCTTGACGACGTCCTGCACCTTCTGGACCCGCTTGGGAGCGAGCTCGGAGATGTGGACGAGGCCGTCCTTCGCGCCAAAGAAGTTCACGAAGGCGCCGAACTCCATGACCTTCACGACGGTGCCGTCATAGATCATGCCCGGCTCCGCCTCGGAGACGATCGACTTGATCCACTTGATCGCCGCTTCGATCGACTTGCCGTCGGCCGAGGCGATCTTGATGGTGCCGTCGTCCTCGATGTTGACCTTGGCGCCGGTCTTCTCGACGATCTCGCGGATCACCTTGCCGCCCGAACCGATGACTTCGCGGATCTTGTCGACCGGGATCTTCATCGTCTCGATGCGCGGCGCATATTCGCCGAGCTGGCTGCGCGAGGCGGACAGCGCCTTGCTCATCTCGCCCAAAATGTGCTCGCGACCGCCCTTGGCCTGGCCGAGGGCGACCTTCATGATCTCCTCGGTGATGCCGGCGATCTTGATGTCCATCTGCAGCGAGGTGATGCCCGCGGCGGTGCCGGCCACCTTGAAGTCCATGTCGCCGAGATGGTCCTCGTCGCCGAGGATGTCGGAGAGCACGGCGAAGCGCTCACCCTCGAGGATCAGGCCCATAGCGATGCCGGCGACCGGCGACTTCAGCGGCACGCCCGCATCCATCAGCGCCAGCGAGGTGCCGCAGACGGTGGCCATCGAGGAGGAGCCGTTCGACTCGGTGATCTCCGAGACGACGCGGATCGTGTAGGGGAACTCCGACTTCGCCGGCAGCATCGGGCGGATGGCGCGCCAGGCGAGCTTGCCGTGGCCGATCTCGCGGCGGCCGGGCGAACCCATGCGGCCGGTCTCGCCGACCGAATAGGGCGGGAAGTTGTAGTGCAGCAGGAAGGTCTCCTTGTAGGTGCCTTCCAGCGAGTCGATGAACTGCTCGTCATCGCCGGTGCCGAGCGTGGTCACGACCAGCGCCTGGGTCTCGCCGCGGGTGAACAGCGAGGAGCCGTGGGTGCGCGGCAGGATGCCCGCTTCCGCCACGATCTTGCGGACCGTCTTGACGTCGCGGCCGTCGATGCGGACGCCGTCGTCGAGGATGGTCCAGCGCACGACCTTGGCCTGGGCTTCCTTGAACTGGCCGGCGACCTGCTCCTTGGTGAAGGTGGTCTTGCCGTCCGGCTCGGCCGAGACCAGCGCCTGGACCTTGGCCTTGGCGGCGTCGATCGCCTTGTAGCGCTCGGCCTTGGTGGTGATCTTGTAGGCGGCGCGGAGATCCGCATCGACCAGCTTGAGAACGGCGTCGAGCACGACCGAGTTGTCGGCCGGCACGTAGTCGCGCGGCTCCTTGGCGGCCTTCTCGGCGAGGCGGATGATCGCGTCGATCACCGGCTGGAAGTGCTTGTGGCCGAACATCACGGCGCCGAGCATGACCTCCTCGGTCAGCTCCTTGGCCTCGGACTCGACCATCAGCACGGCGTCCTGGGTGCCGGCGACGACGAGATCGAGCGCCGATTCCTTCACTTCGTCGATCAGCGGGTTGAGCTTGTAGGCGCCGTCGATATAGCCGACGCGGGCCGCGCCGACCGGGCCCATGAAGGGCACGCCCGAGAGCGTCAGGGCGGCGGAGGCGGCGACCATGGCGACGATGTCGGGATCATTCTCGAGATCGTGCTGCAGCACGGTCACGATCACCTGGGTGTCGTTCTTGTAGCCTTCGGCGAAGAGCGGACGGATCGGCCGGTCGATCAGGCGCGAGACCAGCGTCTCCTTCTCGGTCGGGCGTCCCTCGCGCTTGAAATAGCCGCCAGGAATGCGGCCGGCGGCGAAGGTCTTCTCCTGGTAATTCACGGTCAGGGGGAAGAAGTCGAAGCCCGGCTTCGGCTCCTTGGCCGAGACGATGGTGGCGAGCACGACGGTCTCGCCATAGGTGGCGAGCACGGCGCCATCGGCCTGGCGGGCGATCTTGCCGGTTTCGAGCACGAGCTTGCGCCCGCCCCAGATCAGCTCTTCGGTTTGAACATCGAACATAGGATTGTCTTTCGGTCGGATGCGATCCGTCCGGCGTCGATCGTGCCCATGGGCAAGACGGCTAAACGTCCGGGGTGAGCTTGCAGGAAGCGCGCCCGGGCGCTCGGCGATCCTGCCATGGACGTCACTGACGCCGGCGGATCATGCGGAAAGCCGCCCCATGCGGTTGCCGCATTGAAGGGGGAACGTCGCCTCATTGCGGCGCTCCCGGAGCGAGGCCATAGGCTGGCCCCTCGTAGAACCGCCCGGAGCAGCGAGGCACCGGGCGGGAATTCGGTCCGATCAGCGGCGGATGCCGAGCTTCTCGATCAGGGTCTTGTAGCGCGCTTCTTCCTTGCCCTTCAGGTAGTCGAGCAGAGAGCGGCGCTGCGAGACCAGCTTGAGCAGGCCGCGACGCGAATGGTTGTCCTTGGTGTGGGACTTGAAGTGGCCGGTCAGGTTGTTGATGCGCTCGGTGAGGATCGCGACCTGGACTTCCGGCGAGCCGGTGTCGTTCGGCTTGGTGGCATGTTCCTTGATGAGCGCGTTCTTGCGCTCGGCAGTGATCGACATCGTCATGTCCTTTGGTTCGGTGTTGATCTGGCGGGCCAGGCCGGGATGTCGTCCAGCAAGGTCCGAAGCCCGCATCCGCCTCATCGCGGAAGGGATGCGCAGCCGGCTGTGCGGCCGGTTGACCGGGCATATACACGAAATCCAAGGAAACGCTAGGGTGCTGCGTTGCAGCATGGAGAAAGCGCAGCTCCCGGAACCTCTGACGGCTCCGCAGGTTGACTTGCCGCAGGTTTCCAAACCGGGGTCGCGTATCATGCCCGCCATGCCGAAGGACCGCCTCATCGCCGCGCTCGGCGCCCAGCTTCGGGCCGAGCGCGAGACCCGCGATGCACTCGCCGAGGTGATCGCCAATGGTCAGCTCGACCGCGAGGTCCTGCTGGCGATCCTGTCCGATCCCGTACCCGTCGTGACCCGCGACGAGATCGTGCGGGCCGAGGCCTGGCTGCGCGGGTTGCCGCCGGCCTTCCCGGCCCGGCCGAAGCTGAGGGCAGCCTGATGGCGCCCCGGCCGGCCTGGAAGGGCTATCTCAAGCTCTCGCTGGTCTCCTGCGCCGTCGAATTGACCTCGGCGACCGACCATAGCGAGAAGGTTTCCTTCCGCGTCATCAACCGCAAGACCGGCAATACCGTCCGGCGCCAATATATCGACAGCGTCAGCGGCAAGCCGGTCGATCCCGACGACGAGGTCAAGGGCTACGAGATCGGCGGCGACGAATACCTGCTGATCGAGGAGGACGAGATCGACGCGGTCCAGATCGAGAGCTCGCACACGCTCTCGATCGAGCAGTTCGTCGACCGCGCCGCGATCCCGCAGATCTATTTCGACCAGCCCTATTATCTCAGCCCCTCCGATGAAGTTTCTGAGGAGGCCTTCGCCGTGATCCGCGAGGCGATGGCGAAGCAGAAGAAGGCCGGCATCGCACGCATCGTGCTCTATCGCCGCGAGCGGCCGGTAATGATCGAGCCCTTCGACAAGGGCTTGCTCCTGACGACGTTGCGCTATGACAAGACCGTGCGCCAGCCGGACGAAATCTTCGACGGCCTGAAGAAGGGCAAGCTCGACGCGGAACTGGTCGAGCTCGCTACCCATATCATCGACAAGAAGGAGGCGAAGTTCGATCCGAGCGGCTTCGAGGACCGTTACGAGGAGGCGCTGCTCGAGCTGATCGCGGCCAAGCGCAAGGGCAAGAAGCCGCCGGTCGCCAAACCGGCCGAGCGCCCGTCCAATGTCGTCAACCTGTTCGAGGCCCTGAAGAAGAGCCTGGGTGAGGAGAGTGGTTCATCGGGAAAATCCTCATCCGGCGGCAAGAAGCCTGCGAGCGCGCGCAAGCCGACGAAGAAGACCACTGCCGGCAAGGCCAGGACGAGCGCCTGACGCGCGTCGGAGGGCGCCATGGCTAATCTCGACCTCTATCGCTCGAAGCGCGATTTCTCCCGCACAAGTGAGCCGAAAGGCGCTGCTGCACGCCGTCGGAAGGCCGCAGCGGCCGGCGGCGCCTTCGTGATCCACAAGCATGCCGCCCGCCGGCTGCATTACGATCTCAGGCTCGAGCATGACGGCGTGCTCTGGTCCTGGGCAGTGACGCGGGGCCCAAGCCTCGATCCGGCTGAGAAGCGGCTCGCCGTCCATGTCGAGGACCACCCGCTCGAATACGGCGCCTTCGAAGGCACCATTCCCGAGGGCGAGTACGGCGCCGGCTCGGTCGTCATCTGGGACGAGGGCAAGTGGATTCCAGAGGGCGATCCCGCGCGCGGCATGGAGAAGGGTCATCTCGCTTTCGCGCTCGAAGGCCACAAGCTCGGCGGCCGCTGGCATCTGGTCAGGCTGAAGCCCCGCCGCGGCGAGAAGCGTGACAATTGGCTGCTGATCAAGGTCGACGACGATTTCGCCCGAGACGACGAGGACATTCTGGAGGCCGCGCCGGATTCGGTGAAATCCGGAAAAAGCGTTGAGGAAGTCGGCGAAGACCCCGCAGGTGACGTCTGGTCGACTGACGAAAAGCCCGCGACAGGTCGCAAGCCCAAGGCGGCCAAGGCCAAAGCTGCCGCTGCAAAGCCAGCGAAGACCAAGCCGGCCAGACGCTCGGCGAAGACAGACAGCGAGCCGCTGCCGCGCTTTGTCGAGCCTTGCCTTGCGACCCTGCAGGAGAAACCGCCGGCGGGCGATGCCTGGCTGCACGAAGTCAAGTTCGACGGCTACCGGCTGCAAGCGCGGATCTCCGCCGGCAAGGTCAAGCTGCTGACCCGGACCGGGCTTGACTGGACCGAGCGCTTCGGCGACCGGATCGGCGATGCGCTCGCGGCGCTGCCTTGCGAGGCGGCCTTGATCGACGGCGAAGTGGTGGCGCTGGGCGAGAACGGCATCTCCTCCTTCTCGGCGCTCCAGGCGGCGCTGTCGGAGGGGAAGACCGAGAATCTCGTCTTCTATGCCTTCGACCTGCTCCATCTCGACGGCGAGAACCTGCAGCCGGAGCCGCTGCTGGCCCGCAAGGAGCGGCTGGAGGATCTGCTGAGTTCCGCAGGTCAGGATACGCCCCTGCGCTATTCCGAGCATTTCATCGAGCCGGGCCAGACCATGCTGCGCCATGCCTGCCGCATGGGGCTGGAAGGCGTGATCTCCAAGCGCGCCGGGGCGCCCTATCGCAGTGGCCGCGGCCGCGACTGGATCAAGTCGAAATGCACGCAGCGCCAGGAATTCGTCATCGCCGGCTATGTCCCGTCGAAAGCCGCGCGCAACCAGCTCGGCTCGCTCGTCCTGGGCTATCACGAGGGCGATGAGCTGAAGCCGGCCGGCCGCGTCGGTACCGGTTTCACCCGCAACTCCGCCACGGCGCTGAAGAAGACGCTCGACACCATCGCCACAAAGGCCTCGCCGTTCAGCGGCGAAGCCGGGCGTGAGCGTGGTATCGTCTGGGTGAGGCCCGAGCTCGTCGCCGAGATCGCCTTCGGCTCCTGGACGGCTTCGAAGACGTTGCGGCACGCGTCCTTCCTCGGCCTGCGTGAGGACAAGCCGGCTGAAGCGGTCGTCGAGGAGAAGCCGGCCAAGCCCGAAACGAAGAAGGTTCAGCGCACAACGAAGGCCCGGCGCAAGGCCGGCCCGGAGACGACCGTGACGCTCAGCAATCCCGACAAGCCGCTCTGGCCCGATATCGGTTTCACCAAGCAGGACCTGCTCGACTACTACGCCAGCGTCTGGGAGCGCATGGCGCCTTTCGTAACCGAGCGTCCCCTGAGCCTGTTGCGGGCGCCCGATGGCGTCGGCGGGCAGGTCTTCTTCCAGAAGCATGCCGGCGCCGGCCTGCACAAATCCGTCTTGCGGATGAAGGACAAGGATGGCGAGGAACTGCTCTTCATCCGCGATTTCGACGGGCTCGCCGCCCTCGTCCAGCTCGGCACGGTCGAAGTCCATGTCTGGGGGGCCAAAGTCGACGCGATCGAGACACCCGATCAGGTCATCTTCGATCTCGATCCTGATCCGGGCGTGCCGGTCGAACGCGTGCGCGAGGCGGCGCTGACGGTCCGCCAGCGGCTGGAGGAGCTCGGCTTCGAGAGTTTCCTCAAGACCTCCGGCGGCAAGGGCTTCCATGTCGTGCTGCCGCTGAAGCCGAAGGCGGATTGGGACGAGGTCAAGGGTTTCGCCCGCGACTTCGCCAAGGCGATGGAGCAGGCCGAGCCGAAGCTTTACACCGCGACCTTGTCGAAGAAGGCGCGCAAGGGCCGCATTTTCATCGACTATCTCAGGAACGGGCGCGGCTCGACCGCGATCGCCCCGTTCTCGACGCGGGCCCGTCCCGGCGCCGCGGTCGCCATGCCGGTCGCCTGGGAGCTGCTGGAGAAGGATCTGGCGCCGGACGCCTTCAGGGCGCCTGAGATCACGAAAAAGGGCCCTCCTGACGATGCCTGGCACGCCTTCTTCAAGCCGAAGCGAGCGCTGAAACGCTGATCAGGCGGCGACCTCGCCACGGTCATAGCGGCGCTGGGCTTCCTCGACCTCGCCGATATGGGCCTCGGCCCATTGCGTCAGCGCCGCGACCGTGCCGGCAAGCGTGCGCCCGAGCGGCGTCAGCGAATATTCGACCGTGACGGGAACGGTCGGGAAAGCACGGCGGGAGATGAGCCCGTCGCGCTCCAGGCTCTTCAGCGTCTGCGACAGCATTTTTTGCGAGATGCTGTCGATGCGCCGGCGCAGTTCGTTGAAGCGCAAAGTCTCCTGCTCGAGCAGGATCAGCACCAGCACCGCCCATTTGTCGCCGATGCGGTCGAGCACCTGCCGCGTCGGGCACCGGGCATTGAACGGGTCGGGGCGATGCAGCATGGCGGTTTCCGGCAGGTGACCTTGTGGCGTGAAAGTGCCTTCTTGAGAGAAAATCGCATGACTGCCATCTGGTGTCCATTGGGATGTTGGTTCCCAACAGATACCAGGGATAATCACCATGAAGATTGCTCTCATCGGCGCCACCGGCTTCATCGGCTCGCGCCTGCTCGCCGAACTCATCAGCCGCGGCCATCAGGTCATCGCCATCGTCCGCAATCCCGAGAAGGTGCCGCCGGGCGCGGGGATCACTGCACTGAAAGGCGATGTCTACGACAAGGACGGGCTCGCCGCCTTGCTCGCCGGTCATGATGCGGTAATCAGCGCCGTGCACTTCACCGCCAGCGATCCGGCGACGCTGCTGGCGGCGGTGAAGCAGTCCGGCGTGAAGCGCTATCTGGTGGTCGGCGGCGCCGGCAGCCTCGAGGTCGCGCCCGGCGTGAAGCTGTTTGACACCAAGGAATTCCCGGCGATCTATCTCGACGAAGCCCGGAAGGGCGGCGCCTTCCTCGATCTGCTGAAGGGCGAGGGTGGCCTCGACTGGACCTTCCTCTCGCCTTCCGCCTTGATCGAGCCGGGCGAGCGCACAGGCACTTTCCGCCTCGGCCAGGACCAGCTTCTGGTCGACGATAACGGCCAAAGCCGGATCTCGGCCGAGGACTACGCCATTGCCCTGGTCGACGAACTGGAAAAGCCGGCGCATTCGCGCCAGCGTTTTACAATCGGCTATTGAGGCGGAGCACGAGGCTCCGCCGCAACGCTGTTGGTCTTTACCGGTCGGATCGGATCAATCCGACCGGATCCAGCTGCAGGGTCCGGCGAAAACGCTTCTCGCCAAAGGCGAGCTGGCCGCGGCGCAATTCGCCGCTCCAGACATGGCCGGCGTCGCTCTCGAAATAGAGCTGCGACGCATCGACCTCGTAGCGGCCGCCATGGCCCGGCGCCTGGTCGCGCTGCTTGCCGAAGCGGCCATTGGGCCGAAGATCAAGCCGGATGGCGCCGTCTTCGCTGACCCAGCGGCCGAGCACCGCGAGCTCGGCCTTGGTCAGCGGCTCGGGAAGCTCGAGATCGATCTCGAGCGGGCGAACCGACGGCTTGGCCGGGACAATGATCGACGCGATCGCGCCAAGCGACTGGAAGACCTGGCTGAAGGGCATGATGATCTCCTTTCGTTCAGGTTGTTGGGCGGTGCAGATAGCGCCGCCTTTGACAGGAATATGTCAGTAGCAACCGGCTCGGGGCGCCAGGGCGCTTCGCCCTTGGGTCCGTTGGTCGACGACGCTGCCGGTATGGCGGGACAATGCACCGGCGGGAGCTGGGAGTGGTAGATCGATCCGCCGCGATCATTGCCTGATCCTCCAGCGCGTCAGCTCGATGCTCGCAAAACCCCGGTCTTTCCTTATATGAAAGTCCGAAGCCGAAGCTGTCCGCAAAGGAGATCAGCATGCGTCAGATCGAGGAACTCGCTGCGCTGATCGCGCGCTTCGCGCCGACCGACGGCGTCCACGAGACAGCGATCCCACGCTTGAAGGTAGTGCGCCTGTCGCAGCCGAGCGAGCCGATGCACGGCCTGCACGAGCCGGCGCTCTGCATCATCGCCCAGGGTGCCAAGCAGGTGATTTTGGGCGACCAGATCTATCGCTATGACGCGGCTCATTGCCTGATCGTTTCCCTCGACCTGCCGGTCATCGGCCAGGTGATCGAGGCGACGCCGGACAAGCCCTATCTCTGCGTCAAGCTCGAACTCGACCCTGCCGCCATCGGCGCGCTGATGCTGGAAGCCGCGTCGCTCGCCGAGCCGGAACCAATGACGGGTCCCGGGATGGCGGTCAGTCCGATGACGCCGGCCTTGCTCGATGCCGCGATACGCCTGACGGGCCTGCTCGCCACTCCCGCCGACATCTCGGTGCTCGCGCCGCTGGCCGAGCGTGAGATTCTCTATCGGCTGCTCACCGGGGAGCAGGCGGCGCGCCTGCGCCAGATCGCGGTGGCTGAGAGCAAGCTGCAGCAGGTCAATCGCGCCATCGGCTGGATCAAGCGCAATTACCGCAAGCCCTTCAGCGTCGAGATCGTCGCGGCGGAGGCTCGGATGAGCCCGTCGGCGCTGCACCAGCATTTCAAGGCGGTGACGGCGATGAGCCCGCTGCAATACCAGAAGCAACTGCGCCTGCAGGAGGCGCGCCGGCTGATCCTGGCCAAGGCGCATGACGCTGCCTCGGCCGGATTCCAGGTTGGCTATGAGAGCCCCTCGCAGTTCAGCCGCGAATATAGCCGCCTGTTCGGAGCCCCGCCCCTGCGCGACGTCGCGCGCTTGCGCGGCGGTGAGTCGGCCTATAGCGGCTGACCAGCTTTCCTCAGAACTCCTCCCAGCCCGCATCGTCCGCGCGGCCGTTGGCGGCCTTGCGGGCTGGTGCAGGCGCGGCCTTGCTCTGGGCGAAGGCGGCCTCGGCGAGCTGGCGCAGGCGCTCCGGCTCGGAGTCGCGACC
>NZ_FOKP01000039.1 GCF_900112185.1 Allobosea sp. CRIB-10
GGCCGACTGCGAGCCCTCCAAGCCAGCCGCTGAAGACCGCCCACCAAACCAGCACCCCAAACAATCGGCCTCAGCCGCGTTTCGCAGAGGAATCCCCGAGGGGAGAAGGAAGAATCAACCCAGCGGATCGTTCTCCAGCAGGATCGGCTTGCCATGCGGCGTCGCCTCGGCGGCGCGTTCCCAGGCGGCGGCGCGGGCGTCGACGCTATCATGCGAGGCGAGGCCCTTCTCGATCAGGAGATGTTCGAGCGCCTTGCACCAGCGCTCGTAATAGTCGGAGCCGTCGCGGCAGCCGCCATTGGCGAGGGCTTCGCGGATCTCGCCGCCGAGCGCCTGCGCCCATTCGTCGGCGCTGAAGACGCCGCGATTCTGCAGGGCGCAGACGAGCGCGAAGGCCTGCGCCTGCCAGGGCTCGGCGAAGACCGGACCCTCGGCATCGCGCGGGATCGGTGTGCCGGCGGCGAGCGCATCCGCGAGGGCAGCATCAGGCCGGCTCAAGATAGCTCTCCCAGGCCTCGATGCTGACGGTCGAAGTCGGATCGGCGTCGCGGCCCCAGAGCTCCGGGCCGCTGAAGACGACGGTGTAGAGCCATTGTGCCGTCTCGGGCGCGCCATGGGCGCCGGTGTCAGGGAAGACATGGCAGCCGGTGACGCGCTCGATCACACCCTGCTTGCCGCGTGCATAGCGCGGCAGGCGGGTGTGATGCTGTGGGTGCATGACGATGGTGCGGACCTTGTCGCCGACCTTGAAGCGGGCCGGCGCGGGTGCCTCGCGCTCATAGGGGAAGCCGCGGCGCAGGACGGCCTCGACCTCCTCGCCCTTCAGCACCCGCTTGGGCTCGCGGCGGGTGCTGCCGGCAACGCCCGAGGCCAGTTCCTCCTTGCTCAGGAAACCCTGCTGGACCAGCATCTTGTCGAGCGCCGCCAGCCAGATCTGGTAATAGCTCGACGACAGGTATTGCGCCGGCGGCAGGCTTTCGCGGGCATGGCGGATGCCGTCGATCGTCCAGGCGCCCATGGCGCCGGCGGCGACGTTGATCGCCAGGACCTTCTTCTCCCAATCGGCATGGAAGATCGGTTCGTCCTTCTCCGGCACGACCGGGCCGAAGCCCATTTGGCCGCCGAGGTCGTGGGCGCTGTTCATGGCCGGTCCTCGGGGGAAGGCAGGCCGACGCCGATCATAGAGTCGCGGCTGACGATCGACGCCAGCTCGTCCTCGCTCCAGCCTTCGGTGCCCGCAGGCCGCATCGGGATGACGATGAACCGCGTCTCGGCGGTCGAATCCCAGACGCGGATGCGCTGGCCCTCGGGCAGTTTCACGCCGAAATCGGCGAGCGTGCCGCGCGGATCGATCACCGCCTTGGCGCGATAGGGCGGCGATTTGTACCAGACCGGCGGCAGGCCGAGCACCGGCCATGGATAGCAGGAGCACAGGGTGCAGACGATGAGGTTGTGCTCCTCGGGCGTGTTGAAGCAGGCGACGATGTGCTCGCCGCCACGCCCGCCATAGCCGAGCTCGGCGACGGCGGCCGTGCCGTCGGCCTTGAGGCGCGCGGCATAGGCCGGATCGCTCCAGGCCTTGGCGACGACGCGGGCGCCGTTGCGCGGGCCGATCCTGGTCTCGTAGGTATCGATGATCGCGTCGAGCGCGCTGGGGTCGACATAGCCCTTCTCGACCATCAGCGATTCCAGAGCCTTCACCCGCGCTTCGATCGGGGTAAAGTGGTTGTCGTGCTCGTGGTCATGATGGTGGTGATGGTCGTGGCCGCTCATCCGACCCTCCTCGTCATGCCAGCCTGATCCGCGCCGCCCGCTCGAACTTCACGGCAAAGGCGACGAGCGATTTGTCCGAGCCCTTCGGCCCGATCACCGACAGGCCCAGCGGCGCGTCGTCGCGATGGGCGACGGGGATCGAAATCTGCGGGAAGCCCGACAAGCCCGCAAGGCAGAGCAGGCGCAGGGCACGGTTGCGGAAATCCTCGAGCTCGGGCTCGCCGGCGCTGACCAGCGGCGCGACATCGGGCACTGTCGGCAGCATCAGCACGCCGTCCTTGCCGAGCAGGCGAGCAAGCTTCGCGCGGAAGGTCTTTCGCACGCTGTCGCCGCGGGCGACCTCCGCATCGCTGACCGCCTTGCCGAAGGCGAAACGCTCGGCGACTCCCGGCCCGAGCGGCATGGCGTGGCGTTCGATCATCTTGCCGTCGGACTGCCAGGCCTCGCGGCCCTGAATCCAGCGAAAAGCCCAGTAGAGCGCGTCCATGTCGCTGACGGCACGCACCGTCTGCGGCTGGCCGAGGATCGGCACGATCCGCTGCACGACATTGCGCAGGATGCGCTCGGCCTCGGGCACGGCCTGGGCGAAGAGGTCGTCGGCGAGCAGCAGGCGAGGCGTTTCCGGCAAGGTCACCTTGTCCTTGCCGAGAACGGCGTTGGCGGCGCGGGCGAAGACCTCGCTATCCCGCGCGAAGAAGCCGGCGGTGTCGAGGCTCTCGGCCAGCGGCCAGGCGCGCTTCAGCGAAAGCCGGCCATGCGTCGGACGGATGCCGAACAGGCCGCCATAGCTCGCCGGCGCCCGCACCGAGCCGCCGGTGTCGGAACCCAGGCCGATATCGGCGAGCCGCCCGGCGACCGCGGCCATCGATCCGGAGGAGGAGCCGCCGGTGATGCGGTCTGGCACGGCCGGATTGATGGGCGCGCCGAAATGCGCGTTCTTGCCGTTGAGCGAGAAGGCGAGCTCGTCGGTATGGGTCTTGCCGACGAAGCGGGCACCGGCCTCCAGGAAGGCCTTCACGATCGGCGCCGTCTTGGTCTTGATTCCCGACTGTGCCAGCACGGTGGGAGAGCCCGCGCCGGTCGGATAGCCCTTGACGTCGAACAGGTCCTTGACCGCGAGTGTCAACCCGGCGAGCGGGCCGGAGGAAGCATGTTTCACGGGTGCTTCGGGATAAGGCACGAAGCAGCGGAACGGGTCGTTCTCGATCATGGTCGTCTCAGATCTCCCCCAAGATCCCAATCAGATGCCGCGGGCGTCGCCGTCCGAGCGCGGGTCATGCGTTGCCTCGACATGGCCCTTCTGGTGCTTCACCAGCATGCCGGCATGGCCGAACTGGTCGGAATAGGCCTCGCTGTATTCCTCGACCGGGTGCCCGGCGGCGGTCAGCCTCGCCAGCAGCATCGGATCGAAGCGGTTCTCCAGCTTGAGCGAGATCGAGCCGGCGCCCCAGGTCCGGCCGAAGAGCCAGCGCGGCGCATCGACCGCATCGGCGACACCCTGGCCGAAGCGGTAGCGCGACAGGATCTGCGCCTGGAACTGCGGCTGTCCGTCGCCGCCCATCGCGCCATAGCTCATGATCCGGCCATCGTCGAAGCGGGCGAGCGGCGGGTTGAGCGTATGGAACGGCTTGCGGCCGGGCGTCAGCGGGTTGAGCGCCTTCGCATCAAGTGAGAAGGAGACGCCGCGGTTCTGCCAGTTGACGCCGGTCTTGGGCAGGATGCAGCCGGAGCCGTATTCCCAGTAGAGCGACTGGATATAGGAGACGGCGAGGCCGGAGCCATCGATCGCGCCCATCCAGATCGTGTCGCCTTCCCCGGGCCGGAACGGCCAGCTCGCGGCGCGCTTGCGGTCGATTCTGGCGGCTTCGCTTTCCAGGGCGGTGTCTGTGAGGAGGCTCGCCGGGTCGACCGTCATGAAAGCCGGGTCGGTGACGACCTTGTCGCGGATGGCGAGCGCCCGCTTCACCGCCTCGACCAGCCCGTGATGATGGTCGAAGCTCTCCGGCCGGGTGGCGCCGAGCTTCTCGAAGATGCCGAGGATCATCAGGGCGGTGAGGCCCTGCGTCGGCGGCGGGAAATTGTAGACGGTGAGCCCAGGCAGCTTCAGCGACAGCGCCTGTACGGTTCGGGCGCGGAAGGCTTCCAGATCGGCGCGGGTGATCGGCGCGCCGATCCGGCCGAGGTCCTCGGCGAGCTCGCGGCCGATATCGCCGCGATAGAAATCGTCGAGCCCGGCATGGGAAAGCTGCTCCAGCGTCGCACCGAGCGCTGTGGGCTTGCGGCGGTCGCCGGCCTTGGGCCGTTCTCCGCCCGGCCAGAAGAAGTCGCTGAAGCCGGGCGCCGCCTTCACGGCATCGACTTCCTGCGGCCAGGTACGCAGCTCCGACTCCGAGATGTCGTAGCCTTCGGCGCAATGGCGAATGGCGTCGGAGAGCAGGTCCTTCAGCGGCACCCTGCCGCCGAGGCTGCTCGATAGGCTAAGCGCCGCCTGCCAGCCTCCGATCGCGCCGGCGACGGTGATCGCCGCATCCGGTCCGCGCGCCGGCAGCGTGTCATGCCCCTTCTCGCGATAGCGCTCGATCGTGGCCAGACTCCCCGCCGGGCCGCAGGCCTCGATCGCATGGACCTTGCCGCCGGGCTCGTGCACCAGCCAGAAGCCGTCGCCGCCGATCGCGTTCATGTGGGGGTAGACGACTGCGATGGTCGCAGCCATGGCGACCATGGCCTCGATCGCATTGCCGCCTTCCGCGAGAATGGCGCGCCCGGCTTCGGAGGCGAGGCGGTGAGGGGCTGCGACGGCGGCGGCGGCGAAGACGGGAGAATCGGGCATCAGGTTCTTGTCGTTCGTAAGGGGCGGGACCATTTCGCCGGAAGGCGCGATTTTGTTGCATGCCGACGCCGGCTAGGCTAGGCGGTCCATGCATGGGTTCCGAGGATAGAAGCATGGCGGCTGGCCGCACCAACTGGCGCAACGTGATCATGGTGGTCTCGCTCGCCATCCTGATCGCGGTCGAGATCTTCGGCGTCGCGCTGGCGTCCGGCTGGGCGCTCGCCGGCCTGTTTGAGCTCGGGCCGATCGTCGCCTATGTGCTGATGGGCCTGTTCTCGCTGCTCGCCGCCTATGGGCTGGTGAACTTCATGCGCAGGGTCGTGAAGATCGAGCGCCTGACCCATCGCGGCTGAGGTTCAGCCGCACGCCTTCATCACCACCGGGTCGGCATCTGCCGGCAGCAATTCGTCGAGCGCCCGGCAGCGGCTTTCCACGCAGATCCGCCAGTCGGCGGTCGCGCCGGAGCGTCGCATCACCACCTCACGCAGGGGCGGCAGCTCCGGTTTCCAGCGCCAGAAGCCGTCGACGAGCTTGGCGCCATCAGGCGGGTCCATGCCGGCGCCGGAGCCCTCGATGCGGGCCTCGGTGATAACGAGGCCCTCAGGCGTTTCCTGCCAGACCTCCTCCCACAGCGATTTCTGCACCGAATGCCGCCAGGAGAGCGTTATCTCGCTCGCGCCGAGCGAGATAACGAGCGCACCGGCGGCAAGGCAGATGCTCACGCGGCCTGCGTGGCGGCCTTGGCGCGCCAGAGATGCAGGCCGATGAGCAAGGCTGCGAGGGCAAAACCAACTTCGTCGGTCACCGGCAAGGCAAGCACGAGGAAGGCCGCCGCCACAGCCGCCAGCGCCCGTTCCCACAATGCCATCTCGCGCTTGAGGAAGCCGATCGTCGCAGCGCCCCACAGGCAGATCGCGAGCAGCGTCTTGCCGATGATGTAGACGGCGGCGAAGGCGTAGGCGGTGCCGGTCACGCCCTGGACCGGTTGCAGCATCAAGGCGGGATCGTAGACCGCCATGAATGGGATGACGAAGCCCGCCATCGCGATCTTGATCGCCTGGAAGCCGATCTTGAAGCCGGATTCCTTGGCGATCGGCGCGGCTGCGAAGGCGGCGAGCGCGACCGGCGGCGTCAGGTCTGCCATGATGCCGAAATAGAAGACGAACATGTGGCTGACGATCAGCGGCACGCCGAGCTTGAGCAGGATCGGCGCTGCCAGGGACGAGGTGATGATGTAGTTCGGGATGGTCGGGATGCCCATGCCGAGGATCAGGCTGACGATCATGGTCAGCACCAGTGCGAGGAAAAGCGATTCCTTGCCGACCGCGACGACCGCGTTGCCGAAGATCGTGCCGACGCCGGTCAGCGTCATCGTGCCGATGACGATGCCGACCACTGCGCAGGCGACGCCGACCGGAATGGCCTGGCGTGCGCCATCGGCGAGCGCCTCGCGGCAGGCTGCCACCGTCTCGGCGCCGCCTTTGGTGAAGAGGTTGGCGAGAATCAGCGCCACCACGATGCCGACGATGACGAGGATGCCGTACCAGAAGAAGAAGGCGCAGAGCAGGCCGAGCCCGACCCAGAACAGCACCTTCAGCGCGATGGCGCCGATGCCGAGGGCGAGCGAGCCGCCGAGGATGAGCACGACGGTCAGCGCCAGGCCGACCGAGCCGGAGAACAGCGGCGTGTAGCCGGCGAAGAGCAGGTAGACCAGCACGGCGAGCGGCAGGATCAGGAACCATTTCGTCGCCAGCGCCTTGCCGGCGCTCGGCAGCTCCGATCTCGGCAGGCCGATCAGGCCGCGCTTGCCGGCCTCCAGATGCACGGCGAGGAAGGCCGCCGCATAGTACAGGATGGCCGGCACGATCGCCGCCTGAACGACGGCGGCATAAGGCACGTCGATGGTCTCGGCCATGATGAAGGCGACGGCGCCCATCACCGGCGGCATGATCTGTCCGCCCATCGAGGCGGTCGCCTCGACGCCGCCGGCGAAGGCGGCGCGATAACCGAAGCGCTTCATCAACGGAATGGTGAACTGGCCGGTCGAGACCACGTTGGCGACACCGGAGCCCGAGATCGTGCCCATCAGCGCGGAGGAGAACACCGCGACCTTGGCCGGGCCGCCGCGGGCCGAGCCGAACAGGCCCATGGCGATGTCGGTGAAGAGCTGGATCATCCCGGCGCGCTCGAGGAAGGAGCCGAACAGGATGAACAGGAAGATGAAGGTGGCGGAGACGCCGGTCGGCGTCGCATAGATGCCTTCCGTGCCGAAGGACATGTGCTCGATCACCTGGTCGAGCGAATAGCCGCGATGGTTGAGCGGCGAGGGCAGGTAGTTGCCGAGCAGGCAATAGGCGAGGAAGAGGCCGGAGACGATCGGCAGCGCCGGCCCCATGAAGCGCCAGCAGATGATGAAGAGCACGGCGATGGCGGTGATGCCGACGACGAGGTCGGACGGCGTCACCTCGCCGGCGCGGGCGACGAGCTCCTCATAGAGGAACCAGTGATAGAGCCCGACGGCGAAGCCGATTCCGGCCAGGGCCCAGGCGGCGATGGCCTTGATGCGGGTCTCGCTCTTGTGCTGGGCGAGCAGGCCGCCGGCGACAAGGCAGAGGAAGCCGACATGCAGGGCGCGCAGGATCTGGTTCGGGATCGAGCCACCGAACCGGGCGAGCAGCTCGACGACGACGAAGAGCGGCAACCAGGCGAGCAGCATTGCGCCCGCGGGCTTGCCCTGGACCTTGCGCAGGACGATCCAGCCGAGCCAGAGCGCCATGGTGACGCGCAGCAGGTCGATGATCGAGACACCGGCGAAGCGATGATCGAGCGGAACGTTGAAGGCGGTCGCGATCTGGAACAGCGAGAAGGCGACGGCGATCCAGAATAGCAGCTGGCCTTGCCAGCCCGGGCCGAAGCCCGGCGGCAAGCCGTGCTCGGGGTCGACGAACTGCTCGGGCTTGTCCGTCGGAACGCCGGCATTGTCCGGCACGGCCAGGGGCGTTTCCGCTGCGCTGCTCATATCCGTTCCCCGTTCCCTGCGCCTTTGCGGCGTCTAAGCGTTCCAATGAGAAAAAGCGAGGCCGGACGAGCCGGCCTCGCTCAATCGTCCTGCTGATGCTCGGCTCAGGAGCCGACCTTCAGGCCCTTCTCCTTGAAATAGCGTGCCGCGCCCGGATGCAGCGGCACCGGCATACCTTCCAGCGCGCTTTCCAGCTTGATCGAGCGCGCGGCGGCATGGGCGGCGGCGAGGTCGGGCAGGTTCTCGAAGACGGCCTTGGTCATCTGGTAGACCGTCTCCTCCTTCATCCCTTCATGGGTGACGAGATAGTTGACGACGGCAGCGGCCGGGACCGCCGCAGTCTGGCCGGTATAGGTGTTGGCCGGGATCGAGACCTTGACGAAGGGCGGTCCGGCCTTGTCGACCACGGCGGCGGGCACCTCGACCACGGTGATCTCGACCGAGGTCGCGAGGTCGCGCAGCGAGGCGACGCCGAGGCCGGCCGATTGCAGGGTGGCGTCGAGCTGGCGGTTCTTCATCAGCTCGACCGATTCGGCGAAGGGCAGGTACTCGATCTTGCCGAGATCCTTGTAGGACATGCCGGCGGCGGCGAGGATGGCGCGGGCGTTGAGCTCGGTTCCCGATTTCGGTGCGCCGACCGAAAGGCGCTTGCCCTTGAGATCGGCCAGCGTCTTGATGCCGCTATCCTTCGAGGCGACGATCTGGACATAGTTCGGATAGATCGCGGTGATACCGCGCAGCTTCTTCAGCGGGCTCTTGAAGCCGGCCTCCTCGTCGCCCTTCCAGGCGGCGTCGAGGGAATCGCCGAGCGTGAAGGCGATCTCGCCCTTGCCCTGCTGCAGCAATTGCAGGTTCTCGACCGAGGCCTTGGTCGCCTGAACGGTCGGGCGGACGTTGGCGATCTTCTCGCCATAGATCTTCGAGAGCGCGACGCCGAGCGGGTAGTAGACGCCCGAGGTGCCGCCGGTCAGTACGTTGATGAAATCCTGCGCCTTGGCCGCGACCGGCGTCGCGGCGATGATCACGGCAGTCATGAGGCCGGCAAATCGGCGGCCGGCAAAGAGCGTCGTCATGGTTCCTCCCGAAAGATGTTCCGGCGCGAAGGGCCGGACTTGTCCTGTTGTAAGCCGGTCGCCCAGGGAAAGAAAAGTTGTTCCGAAGCCCTACAGGCCGCCGGCACCCCGCGAGCCCTCATCCTGAGGAGCCATTCCGTTGGGAATGGCGTCTCGAAGGATGCTCCAGGAGGCTCCGGAGACAGCTGGAGCATCCTTCGAGACGCGCCTGCGGCGCTCCTCAGGATGAGGGCTGTGTGGCTGCGCTGCGCTTGCCGCGATTGCGCGCGATTTCCGCCCTGCTGCGGCCAGGAAGCTCGGGAGATTGCCCTCGCCGGCTGGACAGGCTAGCCGGAAGCACCATCTTCCACCTGATCCTTTCCGATGGAGACCCCCGCCCGATGCAGCCGCGACCGCCGACCATGCCCCTGATCGACCGCCGCACCTTGCTCGCGGGAGCCGCCGGCACGGCAGCGCTCGCCGCAGCGGGTTTCTCGGGCCAGGCGCTGGCGCAACAGGGGCTGAAGCTCGGCACCGCCGAGGCCTTCTCCTTCGAGGGCCTGAAGGCGCGGGCCCGCGATCTCGCCGCCAAGCCCTACGAGGCGCCGCCGAATCCCAAGCCTGACGTGCTCGAGAAGATCGACTACGACGCCCATGGCAAGATCAAGTTCAAGCCGGAGCTGGCGCTCTGGGCCAATGGCCCGTCGCCCTGGCCGGTGACCTTCTTCCACCTCGGCCGCTACTTCCAGAAGCCGGTGCGCATGCATGTGCTCGACGACGGCAAGGCGCGCGAGATCGTCTACGACGAGAGCTATTTCGAGATGCCGGCCGATTCACCGGCCAAGCAGTTGCCGCCGGGCGCGGGCTTCGCCGGCTTCCGCTTCCAGGAGAGCCGCTCCGGCCATCCCGGCCGCAAGGGCGAGAAGCTCGACTGGCAGAAGAACGACTGGGTCGCCTTCCTCGGTGCTTCCTATTTCCGCGCCATCGGCGAGCTCTACCAGTACGGGCTTTCGGCCCGCGGTCTCGCCGTCGATCCGGCGGTGGGCGACAGGCCGGAGGAGTTCCCCGATTTCACCCATGTCTGGCTGGAGACGCCCGGCGAGGCGGCCGAGCATGTCGTCGTCTACGCCCTGCTTTCGGGGCCGAGCGTTGCGGGCGCTTTCCGCTTCCGCATGCATCGCGGCAAGGGCGTCGACATGGAGATCGAGCAGGAACTCCATCTCCGCAAGGACGTGGCGCGGCTCGGCATCGCGCCGCTGACCTCGATGTACTGGTATTCCGAGACGGCCAAGACGACCATGGTCGACTGGCGGCCGGAGGTGCACGATTCCGACGGGCTCGCGCTCTGGACCGGCAGTGGCGAGCGCGCCTGGCGCCCGCTCAACAATCCCCAGCGCACGGTCGCCTCGTCCTTCGTCGACAACAATCCGCGCGGCTTCGGCCTGATGCAGCGCGACCGCGAATTCGGGCACTATATGGATGGTGTCTTCTACGAGCGTCGGCCGAGCCTCTGGATCGAGACGCTCGGCCAGTGGGGCAAGGGCGCGGTCCAGCTGGTCGAGATCCCGACCGACGACGAGATCCACGACAACATCGTCGCGATGTGGGTCCCCGAAGCCCCGGCCAAGGCCGGCAATTCCTATAATTTCCGCTACCGTCTGCATTGGCAGGCCGACGAGCCGTTCCCGCCGACGCTCGGCCGCGTCGTCGCGACGAGGCTCGGCAATGGCGGCCAGCCTGGCACGGCGCGTCCGAAGGGCGTGCGCAAGTTCATGATCGAGTTCAAGGGGCCGGCGCTCGAGGACATCCCGTTCGGGGTCAAGCCCGAGGTCGTGCTCTCCACCTCGCGCGGCTCGTTTTCCTATATCTTCGCCGAAGCCGTGCCGAACGATGTTCCCGGCCATTGGCGGGCGCAGTTCGACCTCACCGTCGACGGGACTCATCCGGTCGAGATGCGCTGCTTCCTGCGCGGCGGCGACAAGGTGCTGACCGAGACCTGGCTCTACCAGTACTGGCCCGCATAGGGTGCAGGCAGCGCCGACATCGGCCAGGGCCAGAGAATTTTCGCTCACACTGAGCCGTCATTCCGGACAAGCTGCGGAGCAGCGCAGCTCCGGAATCCATCGTAGAGCGCAGTTCCCTACGATGGATTCCGGCGCTCCGCTTCGCTGCGGCCGGAATGACAGATTATCGAAACGAATTTTACCCTTCGATCTGGCGCTTCTGGATCCGGTCGACGGATACGAACAGCGTGTTGGCCGCGCCGGGCTCGACACAGAACACGTCGAAGCTCGGGGCCTGCGGATCATCGGCCGGCATGTGCAGCGTCGCCGAGCCCTTGCGGCCGGCGAAGGCCATGATCTTGAAGCTCAACCCGTCTGGCAGGCAAATCTCGATCGCATCGGCTGCGATCTCGGTCGCGACGCCATTGCGTATCGCTTTGAAGGTCACCCGCTCGGCGCTCACCGGCCTGCTCCTGTTCGGACATTGTTGACGGTGCCGATAACGCAGTGGCGTTGCGCTCGATGCAAGGGTGATCGTGCTTGCTCGTGGGCGATCGTAATATTATATCATTCGCTATGGCTCATGATCACGCCCACCATCGCCAGCCTGTCGCCGAGGTTCCCGGCTGGTCGCTGCTGCGGCTGTCGGCCGGGCAAAGGCTCGGTCTGGCAACCGGCGTGATCCTGCTGCTCTGGGCGGCGACCCTCGCCGTCATCGTGTGAACAAGAGTATCCCTGTGCCCGCCATCCGCTTCAGCGACCTGACGCTCGGCTATGACCGCCACCCGGCGGTGCATCATCTCTCTGGCGAGGTCGCGCCGGGCAGCCTGACCGCGATCGTCGGGCCGAACGGCGCCGGCAAGTCGACCTTGCTCAAGGCCATCGCCGGCGCGCTCTCGCCGCTCGACGGCACTGTCACGCTCGCCAGGGGCAAGCGCCTCGCCTATCTCCCGCAATCGGCCGAGCTCGACCGCTCCTTCCCGATCCATGTCTACGATCTCGTCGCCATGGGCCTGTGGGGCGCGGCCGGCATCTTCGGCAAGATCGGCCTCGGGCAACGCAGCAAGGTCGAGGCGGCGATCGCAGCGGTCGGCCTCACCGGCTTCGAGAGCCGCAGCATCGGCACGCTCTCGGGTGGTCAGATGCAGCGCGCGCTGTTCGCCCGGCTGCTGCTGCAGGACGCCGACATCATCCTGCTCGACGAGCCGTTCACCGCGATCGATGCGCGCACCAGTGCCGACCTGCTGGCGCTGGTCCAGCGCTGGCATGGCGAGAACCGGACCGTCGTCGCCGTGCTGCATGACATCGAGACGGTGAAGCGCGCCTTCCCGCAGACGCTGCTGCTGGCGCGCGAGGCGATCGCCTGGGGCGACACCGGCGAGGTTCTGACAGCGAACAACCTGCTCAGGGCGCGCCGCATGGTCGAGGCCTTCGACAGCCATGCCGCGCCCTGCGCGGCTTGAGCCGCAACATCTACTCCAGCCCTCATCCTGAGGAGCGATCGTAGATCGCGTCTCGAAGGATGCTCCAGTTGCCTCCTGAGTCTCCTGAAGCATCCTTCGAGACGCCGCTTTGCGGCTCCTCAGGATGAGGGCTGAGTGAGTTTTTGAAGGATTCGAGCCCTTTGCTCTACGACCTCATGATCGGCCCCTTCGCCGAATTCGATTTCATGCGCCGGGCGCTGGTCGGCGTGATCGCGCTGTCGGTCTCCGGCGCGCCGGTCGGCGTCTTCCTGATGCTGCGGCGGATGAGCCTGACCGGCGACGCGATGGCGCATGCGATCCTGCCCGGCGCCGCGCTCGGCTATCTCGTCGCCGGCTTCTCGCTGCCGGCGATGACGCTGGGCGGGCTCGTCGCGGGTTTTGCTGTCGCGCTCGCGGCCGGCGCCGTGGCGCGCCTGACCGTACTCAAGGAAGACGCCTCGCTTGCCGCCTTCTATCTGATCTCGCTGGCACTCGGCGTCACCCTGGTTTCGCTGCGCGGCTCGGCGGTCGATCTCTTTCATGTCCTGTTCGGCAATGTGCTGGCGCTCGACGACGATGTGCTCGTGCTGCTCTCCGGCGTCGCCAGCCTGACGCTCGGCGTGCTGGCGCTGGCCTATCGCCCGCTGGTGCTGGAATGCGTCGATCCCGGCTTCCTGCGCTCGGTCAGCCGCTCCGGCGGCGTCGTCCACCTGACCTTCCTCGGCTTGGTCGTGCTCAATCTCGTCGCCGGCTTCCATGCGCTCGGCACGCTGCTCGCCGTCGGGCTGATGATGCTGCCGGCCGCAGCGGCGCGGTTCTGGACTGCCGACATCACGCGACTGATCCTGCTCGCCTCCGGTTTCGGCATCGCGTCCGGCTATATCGGGCTCGTCGCTTCCTATGCCGCCGGCAGCAATCTTCCGGCCGGCCCGGCGATCATCCTCGCGGCTGGAGCGCTCTATCTCGGCTCGCTCCTGCTGGGCTCGCAGGGCGGGCTTGCGCGGCGGCTCTTGCCGAGGGCCCATCTCCAACGCTAGTTATGTTATAGTGTTTCATATAGCGCGAGAGTCATCATGCTGAACCGCCGCTTCGTCCTCCTCGGCCTTGCCGTCGGCATTGCCCTGCCATTGCCGGCCTTCGCCCAGGAGAAGCTGCCCGTCGTCGCGAGCTTCTCGATCCTTGGCGATTTCGTCCGCGAGATCGGCGGCGAGCGGGTCGCGGTGACCACGCTGGTCGGGCCCGATGGCGACGCCCACGTCTATTCGCCGACGCCGGCCGACGCCAAGACGGTTGCCGGCGCCAAGCTCGTCGTGGTCAATGGGCTGAAATTCGAAGGCTGGCTGACGCGATTGATCAAGTCGTCGGGCACCAAGGCGACCGTGGCGACGGCGACCAAGGGCATCAAGCCGCTCGAGCTGGACGATCACGGTCACGGTCATGGTCACTCCCATGGCAGCGAGGATCCGCATGCCTGGCAGAGCATCGCCAATGCCAAGATCTATGTCGGCAATGTCCGCGACGCACTCATCGCCGCCGATCCGGCCGGCAAGGCGGTCTACGAGGCCAACGCCGCCGCCTATCAGACCAAGCTCGATGCGCTCGAAGCCGAGGTCAAGGCCGCCGTCGCGCGCATCCCGGCCGACCGGCGCAAGGCGATCACCTCGCATGACGCCTTCGGCTATTTCGCCAAGGCCTATGGCATCGCCTTCATCGCGCCGCAGGGCGTCTCGACGGAAGCAGAGGCCTCGGCCAAGGACGTCGCCCGCATCATCCGCCAGATCAAGGCGCAGAAGGTGCCGGCGGTCTTCCTCGAGAACATCACCAATCCGCGCCTGGCCGAGCAGATCGCCAAGGAGAGCGGCGCGAAGATCGGCGGACGGCTCTATTCGGATGCGCTTTCGGCAGCCGATGGTCCGGCCGGGACTTACATCGCGATGATGAAACACAATATAAGCCAGATCGAGAAGGCGCTCGTCGGCGGCCCGGCCTGACCGGACCGCGATCGCAGCAGCGTCGCCAACCAGGTCGTTTCCCATGTCCGAGAAGATTCCCGTCACGGTGCTCACCGGCTATCTGGGCGCCGGCAAGACCACGCTCCTCAACCGCATTCTCACCGAGGATCACGGCAAGAAATTCGCCGTGATCGTCAACGAGTTCGGCGAGACCGGCATCGATGGCGACCTCGTCGTCGGCGCCGACGAGGAAGTGTTCGAGATGAACAATGGCTGCATCTGCTGCACCGTGCGCGGCGATCTCATCCGCATCCTCGACGGCCTGATGAAGCGCAAGGGCAAGTTCGACGCGATCATCGTCGAGACCACCGGCCTCGCCGATCCCGCCCCGGTCGCCCAGACCTTCTTCGTCGACCAGGATGTCGGCGACGCCACCAAGCTCGACGCGGTCGTGACCGTGACCGACGCCAAATGGCTGAAGGACCGGCTCAAGGATGCGCCGGAAGCCAAGAACCAGATCGCCTTCGCCGACGTGATCATCCTCAACAAGACCGATCTGGTCAGTGCCGAGGAGCTCGCCGAGGTCGAGGCGACGATCCGCGCGATCAACCCTTACGCCAAGCTGCACAAGACGACGCGCTGCGACCTGCCGATCGCCGATTTGCTCGACCGCAACGCCTTCGATCTCGACCGCATCCTCGACATCGAGCCCGACTTCCTCGAGGCCGGTCACCATCACCATCACTCGGAGGACGTCCGCTCGATGTCCTTCACCATCCCCGGCGATGTCGATCCGGACAAGTTCATGCCCTGGATCAACGACATCAACCAGGTGCAGGGACCGAACATCCTGCGTTCAAAGGGTATTTTGGCCTTCAAGGACGAGCCGCGCCGCTTCGTCTTCCAGGGCGTGCACATGATCCTGGACGGCGACCTGCAGCGCGACTGGAAGTCCGGCGAGACGCGCGAATCGCGTCTCGTCTTCATCGGCCGCGATCTCGACGAGGCCGAGCTGCGCAAGGGGTTCATGGCCTGCGCGGCTTGAGCTAAAGCGTGGGCATGGATTCGATCACCAAACCCGTCTCGCTGCGCGAGCATGTCGTCCCCGTCGAAGCCGGCGAGCATGTCGTCGGCGCCGTCTGGCTGAAGCAGACGCTGGCGCTCGCCCTCGCCGATGGCCGGGTGCTGCGCTGGCGCGATGGTGAGACCGAGAGTGTCGAGGCGCATGGCGGCGGCCTGCTCTGCATCGCCTCGGATGGGGGGCGCCTGATCAGCGGCGGCGATGACGGCCGTGTCGTCGCAACTTCGGCTGAAGGCGCACCGGAGGAACTGGCGCGCGATGAAAAGCGGCGCTGGATCGATGCCGTGAGCATGTCGGCCTCCGGCAGCATCGCCTGGAATAGCGGCCGCGATGTCCACGCCCGCGACGACAAGGGCAAACTCAGGTCGATCGACGTCGCCTCGACGCCGCAGGGTCTCGCCTTCGCACCGAAGGGCTATCGCCTCGCGATCGCCCAGATGAATGGCGTGCTGCTCTGGTATCCGAACACCGAGGCCAGGCCCGACTTCCTGGAATGGAAGGGCTCGCATCTCGACGTGACCTGGTCTCCGGATGGGCGCTTCATCGTCACGGCGATGCAGGAGAACGCGCTGCATGGCTGGCGCCTCGGCGAGAAGCCGAGCCATATGCGCATGACCGGCTATCCGGCCAAGCCCCGCTCGCTGTCCTGGTCGCATGACGGGCTCTGGCTCGCCTCCAGCGGTGCGGATGCCGCGATCGTCTGGCCCTTCCAGGGCGAGGGGCCGACCGGCAAGGCGCCGCGCGAATGCGGTGCGCGCCACGCCAAGGTCACCCGCGTCGCCTTCCATCCCAAGGCGCTGGTTCTGGCCGTCGGCTACGATGACGGCTGCATTCTGATGATCCGCCTGACCGACGCCTCGGAGCTGCTGGTGCGGCCGGCGCAGCGCGGCAGCAGCATCACGGCCTTTGCCTGGGACAAGCTCGGCAAGCGCCTCGCCTTCGGTGCTGAAGACGGGGCGGCCGGTGTGCTCACCCTGCCGGGCGGCTGAGCGGCGATGCGCTTCGGCCTGTTCGGCAAGGACAAGCGCGACGCTGCCGAGGCTGATGCCGCAGCGCAGGTCAAAAGGCAGGTCCGCGAATTGCTCGCCCTGCCGGAGAACGCCGTGATCGCCGTCAACGAAATCCTCTGCGCCGATCCCGCCTGCCCGGGCACCGAGACGGTGATTCTGGTGATGAAGCCCGGCGAGAAGACCAGGGCCTTCAAGGTGCAGATGGGTCTGGCGGAATTGACGCCGCAGGCGCTGGCGCAGGCGTTGTCCGGACAAGTCGCTTGAGCCGCAGCCCTGGAATAGCGCCGTAAGCGCGCATCCGCTCAGAAATCGCTGGCGATGCCCTTCACTTCCCAGTCGTCATAGCGCACCGGCTCAAGCCCGCCTCGGCCGTCGACTTCCTTCTGCCGCTTGAGCTCGGCCGCCTTGGCGTCGATCGCCGCGCGGCGGGCTTCGGCTTCGGCCAGCGCACGCTGCGCAGCCGGCGAAAGCGCCTTCGCCGGGCCCGGCGTCGCAGGCTCATCTGTCTCGGTTTGCGTGCTCATGATCGGCCATTCTCTTGCAGGATCGGCATCATCCCCACCACATAGGGACGAAAGCGCGTTCCGGCGAGCCTTTGCGTGCCCGAGCGACGACGCAAGAAGGGGTTCCTGTATGAACTATGTCCGTACCGGCATGCTGATGGCGGCGCTCACCGCGCTGTTCGGCGTAGTCGGCTATCTGCTCGCCGGCGCCGGCGGCATGCTGATGGCGCTCGGCATCGCGGTCGCGACCAATCTGTTCAGCTACTGGAATTCCGACCGGTTGGCGCTGTCCGCCTACAATGCCCAGCAGGTCGACGAGCGCAGCGCGCCCGAACTCTACGGCATGGTGCGCGACCTGGCCCAACGCGCCAACATGCCGATGCCGCGCGTCTACATCATCCAGGAAGACCAGCCGAACGCCTTCGCCACCGGTCGCAATCCGCAGAACGCCGCGGTCGCCGCGACCACGGGCATCATTCGCGCCCTCTCCTATGACGAGCTCGCCGGCGTGATGGCGCACGAGCTTGCCCACATCAAGAACCACGACACGCTGACCATGACGATCAGCGCCACCATGGCCGGCGCGATCTCGACCCTCGCTTCCTTCGGCATGTTCTTCGGCTCGCGCGACAATCGCCCCAACGCCGTCGTCCAGATCGCATTGATGATCCTCGCCCCGCTGGCGGCGAGCATCGTCCAGATGGCGATCTCGCGCTCGCGCGAATACGAGGCCGACCGGATCGGCGGCGAAATCTGCGGCAATCCGGTGGCGCTCGCCGATGCGCTCGCCAAGATCGCCGGTGGCGTTTCCCACATCCCGAACGAGACGGCCGAGGCGAAGCCTGCTACGGCGCACATGTTCATCATCAACCCGCTTTCAGGCCGCGGCATGGATTCACTGTTCTCGACCCACCCCGCCACCGGCAACCGCATCGCCGCGCTGATGGAGCAGGCGCGCGCCATGGGCGTCGGCGCGAGCCGCGGCGGGTTCGTGGGCGGCGCAAGCCGGAACCCCTTCGCCGGCGGCCGCGAGCCCGGGCCCTGGGGCTGAGATGACAAAGGTACAGAGCCAGTCCTTTAGCGACGACGTCCCCGGTCTCGCCGCACGCCGCCTCGCGGCGACGCTGATCGACGAGGTGCTGCGTGCCGGCACCGCGCTCGATGAAACTTTCGAGCGCATGGCGCAGACGGCGGGTCTGGAGCCGGCCGATGCCGGGCTGGCGCGCGCGATCGCGACCGTCGCCTTCCGCCGCCTCGGCACGATCCGCGAGGTCATCGACGCCCGGCTGGAGCGTGGCAGCCCGCGCAAATCCGGCCCGTTCGAGCCGATCATGGTCGCCGCGGCGGCGCAGCTGCTCTTCCTCGACGTGCCCGATCACGCGGCGGTCGATCTCGCCATCCGGCAACTGCACGAGGACGCCCGCTCCGCGCGTTACACCTCGCTCGCCAACGCCGTGCTGCGGCGGCTGGCGCGCGAACGCGAGGCGATCCTCGCCAAGCTCGAACCGCTGACCGATACGCCCGACTGGCTGCGCGAGAGCTGGATAAAGACCTATGGCCCCGATATCGCGAGCGCGATCGCAGCCGCCCATGCCGAGGAGCCGCCGCTCGACCTGACCGTCAAATCCGATCCGGCCGGCTGGGCCGAAAAGCTCGACGGCATCGTCCTGCCGACCGGCTCGGTGCGCTTGCGCGGACGCGAGGCGGTCACCGGCCTGCCCGGCTTCGCCGAAGGCGAATGGTGGGTGCAGGATGCCGCCGCCGCCCTGCCCGCCCAGCTCTTGAACGTTCGGCAGGGCGAGCGCGTCGCCGATCTCTGCGCCGCGCCCGGCGGCAAGACCGTCCAGCTCGCACAGACGGGCGCCGAGGTCGTCGCGGTCGACCGTTCCGGCCCGCGCCTGCGTCGGCTCAAGGCCAATCTCGAGCGGCTCGGGCTGAAGGCCGAGGTGGTCACCGCAGATGTCGCGGCCTACGAGGCGGAACCGTTCGACGCTGTCCTGCTCGATGCGCCCTGCAGCGCCACCGGCACGATCCGCCGCCATCCCGATGTCGCCTGGACCAAGCGGCCGGAGGACATCGCCAAGCTCACCGCCCTGCAGGCCCGCCTGCTCGACCAGGCGGCGCGGCTGACCAAGCCGGGCGGGCGCCTGATCTACTGCACCTGCTCCTTGGAGCGCGAGGAAGGGGAGGCGCAGATCGAGGCCTTCCTGTCACGCAGTACCGGCTTCGTGCGCGATCCGATCAAGCCTGAGGAGATCGGCGGCCAGGCCGAGGCGCTGACGCCGCTAGGCGAGTTGCGCACGCTGCCGCACCAGCTCGCCGGTGAAACGCCCCGCCTCTCAGGATGGGCGGGATTTTACGCTTGTCGCCTGATAAGATCATGACTCGATCGGGGATTCGCCTTCGCAGGGAGGCGGTGGGACGGCGAGGCAGCAGACTTCATTGAACGGCTGGTCGGAGCGCGGAGGCCTTGCACGGGCAGCCATCGGCAGGGCGGCGCGGCGCACGCGCGGCCAGGTCGCCGGCGCCAAGCGCGCGCTCTGGCCCTTCGGCCGCCTGCGCGCGAGCCGCCTGCTCTTCGCGCCGCACGATCTGCGCACCGCCGACCCGATCACGGCGAGCGACATCTATGCCGGCTATTTCGCCCTCGCCGGCCGGACCGTGAACTGCCATGGCGAATCGCCCTTCCTGGTCGCAGCCCCGAGCGAGGCCTGGGCCGAGGCGCTGCACGGCTTCGTCTGGCTGCGCCATTTGCGCGCCGCCGACACGGCGATCGCCCGCGCCAATGCCCGCGCCCTCGTCGACGAGTTCATCGCCCGCCGGCACGATCGCGACGAGATCGCCCGCCGCCCGGCCGTGATCGCGCGGCGGCTGATGTCGTTCCTGTCGCATTCGCCGCTCCTGCTCGAAGGCGCCGACCATGCCTTCTACGAGCGCTTCATCCGTCATGTCGCCCAGACGGCCGAGCGCCTCCAGCTCGCGCTTTCCGGCGCCGTCGAGGGTGCGGCGCGGCTGCAATGCCTGATCGCGATCTGCTTCGCCGCCATCTGCCTCGACGGCCAGGAGCGGCGACTGCGCCGCTACGAGACGGCGCTCTCCGACGAATTGGAGCAGCAGATCCTGCCCGATGGCGGCCATCTCAGCCGCAATCCGCGTATCCTCATAGACCTCTTGCTCGATCTCCTGCCGCTGCGCGAAACCTTCACCGCGCGCGGGCTGGAACCGCCGCGCAGCGTCATCATGGCGATCGACCGGATGATGCCGCATCTCAAGCTGTTCCGGCATGGCGACGGCGCGCTCGCTCTGTTCAACGGCATGAACGCGACGCCGCCCGACCTGATGGCGACGCTCGCCGCTTATGACGACGTCCGCGCCCGCCCGATCGAGCACGCCGCGTATTCCGGCTATGACCGCCTGAGCGCCGGCACCAGCATCGTGGTCGTCGAGGCGGGGCCGCCACCGCGGGGCGCCAACTCGATCGAAGCCCATGCCGGGTGCCTCTCCTTCGAATTGTCGACCGGCTCGCAGCGCATCGTGGTGAATTGCGGCGCCAGCCGCTTCGGCACGCCCGAGCTCAGACTCGCCGCCCGCGCCACCGCCGCCCATTCGACCGTGACCCTGGACGACCGCTCCAGCGCCGTCTTCGGGCTGGTGCTCGGCGAGCGGCGGATCACCGCCGGCCCTGCCGATGTCCGGGTCGCACGCCAGGACGGCGAGGACGGCCATGAATGGGTCGGCAGCCATGACGGCTATCGCCGTGCCTTCGGCACCGTCCACACCCGCCGCCTGCTGCTCGCCCGCAATGGCAATGAGCTCGTCGGCGAGGACCAGCTCGGTCGGCCCGCCGCGCTGGCGAGCCTGCCGGCCGCCGCGCGCTTTCATTTGCACCCCAATGTCAAGCCGAGCCTGATCCGCGATGGCGAGGGCGCTCTGCTGGCACTGCCCTCGGGCGAGATCTGGGCCTTCGAGGCCTCCGGCCTCAGGGTCGCGCTGGAAGAAAGCATCTTCTTCGCCGCCGCCGATGGCCGCCACAAGACAGCTCAGCTCGTCGTCGAATTCGACGCCGTCGCGACGCCGCAGCTCATCTGGCGCTTCGCCCGCCTCGGGACGCCGGCGCAGCGCAAGACCAGGGCCGAAGAGGCCCGGCAGGAACAGGCTGAAACAGAGCTGGATCTGCCGCTCTGACCTCTTCGCAGGGCAAGGCTGCGATCTCTTGTGCTTTGCAGCAAAGCCCGGGCGTGATAGGGCGCGCGCGAACATTTCCGCGGCCGCGCCGCCATCAACCCGGACTCATCCTCCCATGCCGAACGAACTCCGCCGCGTCGAACGCGCGCTGCTTTCCGTTTCCGACAAGACCGGGCTGATCGACTTCGCCCGCGCCCTCTCCCGCCTGGGCATCGCTTTGGTCTCGACCGGCGGCACCGCCAAGGCGATCGCCGATGCCGGCCTGGCCGTCACCGACGTCTCCGATCTCACCGGCTTCCCCGAGATGATGGATGGCCGCGTCAAGACGCTGCATCCCAAGGTCCATGGCGGCCTGCTCGCCATCCGCTCGCATCCCGAGCACCAGGCCTCGATGCTCGGCCACGGCATCGCGCCGATCGACCTGCTCGTCGTCAACCTCTACCCGTTCGAGGCGACCGTCGCCGCCGGCAAGCCCTATGACGACTGCATCGAGAACATCGATATCGGCGGCCCCGCCATGATCCGCGCCGCCGCCAAGAACCATAACGACGTCGCCGTGGTGGTCGAGGCCTCCGACTACGCCGCCGTGCTGGCCGATCTGGAGACGCATAAGGGCGCGACCACGCTGACGCTCCGCCGCAAGCTGGCGCAGAAGGCCTATTCGCGCACCGCCGCCTATGACGCCGCGATCTCGAACTGGTTCGCCAATGAGCTCGGCGACACCTCGCCGGCCTTCCGCGCCCTTGGCGGCAGCCTCGCCGAGACCATGCGCTATGGCGAGAACCCGCATCAATGGGCCGCCTTCTACCGCACGCCCGAGCGGCGCCCCGGCGTCGCCACCGCCCGCCAGGTCCAGGGCAAGCAGCTCTCCTACAACAACATCAACGATACCGACGCCGCCTTCGAATGCGTCGCCGAGTTCGATCCCAACCGCACCGCCGCTTGCGTCATCGTCAAGCACGCCAATCCCTGCGGCGTCGCCGAGGGCGCTTCGCTGCTCGAGGCCTATGAGCGGGCCCTGGCCTGCGACCCCGTCTCGGCCTTCGGCGGCATCGTCGCGCTGAACCGCAAGCTCGATGCCGAAGCCGCGAAGAAGATCGTCGAGATCTTCACCGAGGTGATCATCGCCCCCGATGCCGACGAGGAAGCGATCGCGCTCGTCGCCGCCAAGAAGAACCTGCGCCTGCTCTTGACCGGCGGCCTGCCGGATGTGCGCAAGGCCGGTCTGTCGCTGCGCACCGTCGCCGGCGGCTTCCTCGCCCAGGCCCGCGACAATGCCGTCGTCGACGACATGGAGCTCAAGGTCGTGACCAAGCGCCAGCCGAGCGAGGCCGAGCTCGCCGATCTGCGCTTCGCCTTCCGCGTCGCCAAGCACGTCAAGTCGAACGCCATCGTCTACGCCAAGAACCTCGCCACGGTCGGCGTCGGCGCCGGCCAGATGAGCCGCGTCGATTCCTCGCGCATCGCGGCCTGGAAGGCCGGCGAAGCGGCCAAGGCCGCCGGCGCGGCGGAGAGCCTGGCCAAGGGCGCGGTCGTCGCCTCCGATGCCTTCTTCCCCTTCGCCGACGGCCTGCTCGCCGCAGCCGAGGCCGGCGCCACCGCGGTGATTCAGCCCGGCGGCTCGATGCGTGACGACGAGGTGATCAAGGCCGCAGATGAGGCCGGCCTCGCCATGGTCTTCACCGGCCACCGCCATTTCCGGCACTGAGACGCCAAGCGGGGAGAGGCCGGCATGCACACCGTCAAGGTCATCGCCGCCGGCTTCGCCTTGCTTGGCGTGTTGCTCCTGATCGCGCCGCGGCTGAACACGGGTGGGCGTCATCCGATCGTCTTCGCGATGAAGCTGTTCATCCCGCTCTGGTTCGTCGTCTCGGTGATTAACCTGATCGTCGGCATCACCCGGGCCGGCTACAGCTTCCTGCAGGAGGCTCCGATCCTGCTCGTCGTCTTCGGCGTGCCGGCGCTGGTGGCAGCCCTGATCTGGTGGCGATTTGGAAGGAATGCCTCGTGAGCCTTGAATCCGTCCGCGCCTTTTTTGCAGAGCATGCTCCCGATATCGCGATCCTCGAAACCGACGGCAGCAGCGCCACGGTGACGCTGGCGGCGGAGGCCTTTGGCGTCGAGCCGGCCCGCATCGCCAAGACCCTGTCCTTCCGCCTCGGCGAGCGCGTCGTGCTGCTGGTCACGCGCGGCGACGCCCGTCTCGACAACAAGAAGACCAAGGCCGCCTTCGGCGCCAAGCCGCGCATGCTCGATCTGGACGAGGTCGTCGCCATCACCGGCCATCCGGTCGGCGGCGTCTGCCCGTTCGGGCTGCCGACGCCGCTACCGGTCTATTGCGACATCTCGCTGAAGGTCTTCGACGAGGTCGTGCCGGCCGCCGGCTCGACGCAGACGGCAGTGCGCATCAGCCCGGAGCGGATGGCCGCGCTCACGGGCGCGCAATGGGTCGATGTCTGCCAGGAGCCCGCGGCGCTGGCCGCGCAATAAGCGTCAGCCGACGCGCGCGATCAGCGCCATCGCCGCGGCGGGATTGCGGACCTTATCGCCGCTGATGACATAGAGAAAGACGTCGCGCGGCGTCTTCTCCGCGGCTGGCGCGACCAGCTCCAGATCCGCCGGCGCGCCGCCCTTGGCCCAGTCCTTGGCGCGGCCGGCCCAGGCGTCGAGCTGTTTCGCCGGATAGCCCTGCGCCTCCGCCTCCCTGGTGCCCATGATCCGCGCGTAGACGAAGGGCGCGGTGACATCCGCAATCTGCGGGAAATCGGAATCGCCGGAGGTGATTACCGCGACGCCGTATTCGCGCAGCAAGGCGACGAAGTCCGGCGAGCGGAAGCTCGGATGGCGCACCTCGACGGCATGGCGCAGCCTGATGCCGTCAACCTCCTTCGGCAACAGCTTCAGGAAGGCCTCGAAATCGGCGGGATCGAAAGCCTTGGTCGCCATGAACTGCCAGTTGATCGGGCCGAGCTTCTCCTTGAGCTCGCTGAGGCCCGAGGTCACGAACTTCTCGACCGAGGGCCCGGCCTCGGCCAGAATCCGGCGGTTGGTGCAGAAGCGCGAGCCCTTCAACGCGAAGACGAAGCCATCGGGCGTCTCGGCCCGCCATTTTGCGAAGCTCTCCGGCTTCTGCGAGCCGTAATAGGTGCCGTTGATCTCGATCGAGGTCAGCTTGCTCGAGGCATATTCGAGCTCGCGCTTCTGCGAGAGCTTGTCCGGGTAGAAGGTGCCGCGCCAAGGCTCGAACACCCAGCCGCCAATGCCGATATGGATGCGTCCGGCTGCGTTGGTGGGCATGGGGAACTCCTGAAAATGCCGGCAGGCTGAACTCGGGAGAGATAGAGCCGAGCAGCTGTCGAACTATGGCAGGATCGCCGACATTCGTCGCCTCGACTCAACCCTTGACCGATCTGGCAACCTAGATACACGTTATGGGGGAGTCGCGGGGAAACGTAGATGGAACGCGATAGGGGAAGCTTTTTTGATCGCGTCGTCGGTGACCGTCTCAGGCGTCGGCGGATCGAGTTGGGGCTGAGCCAGCGCGAGATTGCCCAGACAGTCGGGATCAGTCACCGGCTCTATAGCCGCTACGAGCGCGGTTTGAGCCGGATCAGTTCGGAAACGCTCAAAAAGCTCTCCAAGTTCCTGCATGTAACCTTGGAGATTCTTTATGAGGGTGTCGCTTCAGCGATCGCGATAGTTTGCGCCGCCGATAACGAACAGACGAGGTACGATTCAAAGCCGCTCGCTGCTCAATCCAAGGAACTCGATTTAGCTTTTCGGCGAATAGAGGATCCGAGAACCCGGCAATACGCCATCGAGATGGTGGAATGGCTGGCGGACCACGATGGAGCCAATCGCCTCGGTGGTAAGACTTGAGCCCATACCTTGAACGACAAAACCCCGCCTTCGCCGGCCTCGAAGGAGGCAGGTCGAGCAACTTCTACGAAAGCAGGCGGGTCGTTCCGGCCGATTTCGACCGCTCGGCCCATGGGCTGAAGCCCGTCCATGTCGAGGTGATCTGCGGCATGGTCTATATCTGCCTCGCGGACGATCCGCCCGACCTGACGCGCTATCGCGAAGCGGTGACGCCCTATATCGCGCCGCATATGCCGGAGCGCACCCAGGTCGCCTTCGAGATGACCTTGATCGAGGACGCGAACTGGAAGCTGGTCATCGAGAACAACCGCGAGTGCTACCAATGCGCCGGCAATCATCCGGAGCTCCTGGTCACGCTGGTCGAGTTCGCGCTGCCGGGCGATCCGCGCGGGTCGGCCTGCAGCAAGCTGCTCGCCGACTTCACCGAGCCCGATCTCGGCTCGGTCCGGATGTTCCGGGTGCCGAACAACTGGAACCCGCTATCGTACGACAGACCGCGGTGCGCACGACCTGGCTGGTTCATCAGGATGCGGTCGAGGGTGTCGATTACGACATCAAGCGGCTGACCGCGGTTTGGATCGCGACCAATGCGCAGGACGCCGAGCTCGCGGCGGTGAACCATGTCGGCATCCGCTCGATAGGCTACCAGCCCGGGCCCTACGCCCCGTCCGAGTTCATGCTGACCAATTTCACCAATGGTATGCCGGCATAATGGCGGCTATGCCGGCGAGCCCACGCCGTTGAGGATCGCCGCCGAATGAGCCTGGACAGCCTCGAAGCTTCAGCCGCAGCTACCCCGACAGCGCAGACTTGAGCATGACGATTCCTTGCTCTCTATAGCATCGGACCGAAAAGTGGAATCCACTTTTCGGAAGAATCCGATGCGATAACAATGCGATAGATCATCGTTATCGCGTCCGATCGGACGCGCGATGATCTAAGCCGCCAGCGCCTCGGTCGCGGCGGTCACCTGCCAGCCCTGCAATTCGCGCCAGTTCGGCTCCAGCTCGGCGAAGCGCGCTAGGCTGAAAGTCGAGATGTCGGCGAAGCCGCAGGCGCCGTCGACGACGAGATCGCGGATCGCCCGCCCGCTCGCGGGCGAAAGGCCGAAGCCGACGCTCGACAAAGTCGCCACCACGACATTGGCCTGCGAGGCGAGCCGGTCGATCACCGGCCGCCCGTCCGGCGTGTTCTCGATCACGCCGGCCCAGGAGCGGATGATCCGGGCATGCGCCGCCTTGGGCAGTAATTGAGCGAGGCGCTTGCCTATATGCAGCATCAGCGGCGTGGTCGGCTTCGCCGGCGTGCCCTCCTCCGTCAGCGCCAGCCACTCATGCGGGCCGCCGCCATAGGCGAGGTTGCCGCGCAGTGTCTGGCGGCCATAGAGCCCGCAGCCGTCGACGCCGCCGAGCGGCATCAGCGGCAGCGGCTCGGTGACGATCATCTCGCAGCGGGCCGATTGCACCGGCACCTCCTGACCGAGCATGGCGGAGAGCCGCCCCGTCTGCGGGCCGGCGGCAAGCACGAGGCTGTCGCAGCCGACCTCACCACGATCGGTCTCGACCGCGGTGACGCGGCCGCCCTCGGTCCGGAAACCGGTGACGGTGGTGTGCTGCAGGACGCGTCCGCCATGGTCCTGCATCGCCCAGGCATAGCCCTGCAGCGTGCGATGCGGATTGGCGTGGCCGCCAAACTTGTAGTGGTAGCCGCCGACGACGGTGTCGCCGGCGAGCGGCACCATCTCCTTGGCCTGCTTGAGGTCGAGCACCTCGGAGTCGAAGCCCTGCCGCGCGGCATTGCGCAAGGCTCGGCCATAGAGCGCCATCTGGTGCTCGCTCGACGCGAGGCGGATGCGCTCGGGCCGGAATTCGGTGGGGTACCCCAGCAGTTCGTCCATGAGCGGCCAGAGCCTCTGCTCCTCGGCGAAGAGCGGCGAATGATGGTGCGAGCAGCCGCCGCCATTGCGGCCGGACGCCTCCCAGCCGATCAGCCCCTTCTCCAGCACCAGCACGTCGACGCCGCCCTGCGCCAACCACCAGCCGGCGGAGAGGCCTGTGACGCCGCCGCCAACGATCACCACCGAGGCTCCCTTGATCTCGCTCATGATGGCTCTCACTCGCTCGCGACGCGGCCGGTCGCGTCGTTGGTCGCGACGGTGTAGCGCGCCGGCACCTCCCAGAACGGCACCCATTGCGCATGCATGCCGAACCAGGTGTCCCAATGTTCGGCCTGCTCCGGCGCTTCGGGCACAAGGGCGGCCATCGCCAGCGGCATCGGCCGGACCGGAGCCCGATAGCCGGCGAGCGGAATGGCCGAGAGCGGCTGCGCCGCGCCGAGGGCCAGCAGGGCAGCAACCTGCTCGCGGCAGCGCCGACCCTGGCAGGGGCCCATGCCGGCGCGCGTCAGGCGCTTGACCTGGTCGGGATTGGGCGGGCCCTCGCCCAGCAGCGCCGAGAGCGAGCGATCGTTGCGGCGCTCGTTCTGCCAGTCGAGATAGCGCGGCGGGCGGACTTCGAGGATCTCGCGCGCCGTCACCTCCTCGCATTGGCAGACATGGAATTCGGCGCGCGCCTCGATCACGCTCGCCCGAACCCAGGCGAGGCGATAGGCGGAGATGTCGTAGTCCGGCGCGGGCGGTGCGGCTGCGGCTGCGGCGGTATCGGCCGCATCCTCCCCGAGGGCTGCAACCGCGCGAGCAGCCTCCGCCTCGGCAATGGCGCGGTCGCGCGTCTTGGCCGCCCAGATGCCGGCGCAGTCGCCGACGGCGTAGACGTTCCCGATGCTGGTGCGCTGGCTCCCATTGAGCACCGGAGCGTAGCCGCCGCGCTCGGTCTGGAAGGCGACCTTGCAGCCGGCTGCGTCGATCAGGTCGACGACCGGCGTCGCGCCGACCGCCAGCACGATGCCGTCGCAGGCGATGGCGCGCTCTTCGCCGACCGGCCTGCCCTCCTCGTCGAGCCTCGCGATCAGCACCGCTTCGACGCCGTCACGGCCGGTCGCCTCGCGCACGACATGGCCTGCCAGGATTTCGGTCCCGCCAGCGCTGAGCTTCGCCAGCAAGTCCGCATCGCCGATCGGCTTGGCCGCCTGCTCGATGATGGCGGCGATCGTGATGCCGGCCTCGCGCAAGGCGAGCGCGGTGGTCAGCGCCTCCGTATTCGAACCGAGGATCACGGCCTTGCGCGGGCCGAAAGCGTCATAGCGGGTCGCGAGGTTCAGCGCGGCGGTGGCGCCCATCACGCCGGGCTTCTCCCAGCCGGGGAAGCCGAGGCCCATGTCGCGGCGGCCGCAGGCGAAGATGACATGCCGCGCCTGGACGAGGATGCAGCTGTCCTCACCGGCGAGGCCGGCGACGAGGCCCGGCATCCAGCCGAGCGCCGGGCCGTTGGCGTAGAGCCCCCAGCATGCGGTGCCGAGGCGAAGATCGACGCCGGCCTCGAAGGCCTCAACGATCCGCGGCTCGGAGGCGACGAAGGCCTCCATCATGGTGTTGCGATTGCGGGCGCTGGCGGCCATGCCCTGACCGAAATGCAAGGGAACGTCGTCGCCCATCGTCTTGAACGGCACCGGGTTCTCGTCGACCAGCAAGACGCCAAAGCCCCGCGCCGCCGCACTGATCGCGGCTTCGAGCCCGGCCGGGCCGGCGCCGACGACGAGGACATCGACGCTTTCTGCGATGGCGAGCGGCTTGCCGGTGACGGATTTGGGATCGGAGGCCGGAACGGTCATGGGCTGCGCTCTCGAAGGGCTGCGTTCAGTCTCGGCATCGGCAGGCGGCAGGCAGGCCGGTTTGCGACATCGTCTCGCCCGGATGCGACATCGCTTCCGCGCTCAGAGCACCTGTTCGAGGAAGGCGCGGGTGCGGGTCTCGCGAGGTGCGCCGAAGAACTCGGCCGGCGCCGCATGCTCGACGATGACGCCGCCATCGGTGAAGTAGACATGGTCGGCAACCTCGCGGGCGAAGCCCATCTCATGGGTGACGAGGATGCAGGTCATGCCCTCCGCCGCGAGATCGCGGATGGTGACGAGCACCTCCTTCTTGGTCTCGGGATCGAGAGCGGCGGTGACCTCGTCGAACAGCATCACCTTCGGGTTCATCGCCAGCGAGCGGGCGATGGCGACGCGCTGCTGCTGGCCGCCGGAGAGCTCGCCGGGATAGGCGTCGTGCTTGTGCGAGAGCCCGACCTTGGCAAGCAGGCGCCTGGCCCGCTCGCCGACCTCGGCAGGATCCTGCTTCAGGACATGGATCGGCGCCATCATCACGTTCTGAAGCGCCGTCTTGTGCGGGAAGAGATTGTATTGCTGGAAGACGATGCCGACATCGCGGCGCAGCGCGAGCTTGTCCAGAGCGGGATCGTTGACCTGCCGTCCGGCGACGGTGATCGAGCCCTTGCTGATCGGCACAAGCGCGTTGATGCAGCGCAGCAGCGTCGACTTGCCCGAGCCGGACGGGCCGATGATGCAGACGGTCTCGCCGCGGCGGATGGTGAGGCCGACATCCTTGAGCACGACGAAGGCGCCGAACGCCTTCTCGACGCCCTCGACGACGACGACCGGCTCGCCGAGTTCATGCCTGGCAGCCATGGTCATCCCTTCACGTTGAAGCGGCGTTCGAGCGCCATTGTCAGGCGCGCGATCGGGTAGCAATAGGCGAAGAACATCAGGAGCAGCAGCAGGTACATCGGCAGCATCAGCTCCGGCCGGCTCTCGGCGACGAGGGCGGCGCGCGTGATGGTGAGCCCGTCCTGGATGCCGACGACCGAGATCAGCGTCGTCGCCATGGTCAGGATGGCGTAGAGGTTCATCCAGGGCGGCAGCATGCGCTTCACAGCCTGCGGCAGGATGATCATCCACATCGTCTGGCGGCGGGTGAAGGCGAGCGCCTCGGCCGATTCCCACTGGCCGGAGGGGATCGAGCGGATGCCGCCGCGCACGATCTCCGAGACATTCGCCGCGACCGGCAGCGCCAGGCCGATGATCGCCTTGACCCAGGCCGGGAAGGCGATGGTGACCGGCCCGAGCCTGATCTCGAAGGGCAGGAGGAACATCGCGTAGAACAGCAGCACGAGCCAGGGCGCGTTGCGGAAGAACTGCGTCGCCGCCCAGGACGGCTGGCGCATGATGGCCGAGGGCGAGACCTGGCCGATGCCGAACAGCACGCCGACCGCGGTGCCCAGCGCCATCGAGAGCACGCTGATCAAGAGGTTGAACAGGAAGCCCTGAAAGATCAGCGGCGCCCAGCGCAGCAGGATGGTGACGGCGCCATCGCGCGCGCTGGGGCCGGTCGCCTGCGCCACCGCGAGCGAGGCGGCGAAGACGATGGCGACGCCGGCTACGAGCCCGGCGCTGAGCATCATCGGCGCAGCGAGCCCGCTCGGCGCGATTGGCGCCGCGCGGAAGGGTTTCAGGACGGGGAGATCGGTCGTGGCGGTCTTCATGGCATGTATCCGGGAATGCGCATCGCCCGCTCCCAGCGATGCATCACCCAGACCAGCACCGCGACGAGCAGCACATAGACGACGAGCAGCACGTTCATCATCTCGCGGACATTGAAGACCTCGGACCAGATCTGCGACGCCGCATAGAGCAGCTCGGGCACTCCGATGGCGTAGGCGAGCGTCGTGGTCTTCACCAGGTTGACGAGGTTGTTGTTGAGCGCCGGCAGGCAGATGCGGAAGGCGAGCGGCAGCACGATCTGGCGCCAGAGCTGGAAGCGGGTGTAGCCGAGCGATTCCGCCGCCTCGACCATCGTCTCCGGCACGGCCTCGATCCCGGCACGGAAGATCTCGACATTGAAGGCGCCGGCGAAGAGCGAGAAGGCGATGATCGCCCAGCCGGTGCCGCTGACCAGCGGCGACTGCCCGCCGAAGCCGTCCGACACCGTCGGCAGCAGGCCGCCGACGGCGAAATAGAAGAAAGAGAGCTGCACCAAAGGCGGCGTGTTGCGGAAGAACTGGACGTACCCCCGCACCACGAGCCGGCCGAGCCGCGAATTGCTGCCGGCGACCCAGACACCGAGCAGCCCGATCGCGAGCGAGGCGAGGATCGAGACGACGCAGATATACGTCGTCGTCCACAGCCCGGTCAGGAAGCGCGAGCGGTCGAAGGCGTCATAGAAGATCGAGAAGTTGAGCCCTTGCGTCTCGTTCAGGCGCTCGAAGAAAGCGGCGATCATGGTGTCATCGGCCCATCGCTGGCCACATCGTCATCCCGGGCGACCGAAGGGAGACCCGGGATTCATGCCGGAGCGCAGACGAAATAGAATCAGGCATGGATCCCGGATCTCCGCTGCGCTCCGTCCGGGATGACGGCGCGGGTGGAGCCTAGGCCCTTGCCTACGAGCCGGCCTTCAGCTTCTTGTTGGTCTCGATCAGATAGGGGCTCTGCTTGATGCCCCATTTGGTCTCGAGCGCCAGCAGCTTGCCGCTCTTGTGCCAGTCGACCGACATCTCCTTGATTAGCTTGCCGAAGGGGCCGTCGAGATCGTCCAGCCGCACGCCGATCGCCCAGAGCTGCGGATCCTCCGAGACCAGCGGCATCTCGTAGTTCGCCCATTTCGGGTCGCCGCCCGAGAGCGTCGAGACGATCAGAGTGTCGTCGAACAGGAAGGCGACGCAGTTGTTGCCCTGCAGCGCGTTGAGAGCGTCCGGCACCGAGGGGAAAACCACCATCTCCGGCGAATACATCTGCGAGACGCGGCGGTTGTAATAGGCGCCCTGCACGGCGCAGACCTTGCGGCCCTTGAGGTCTTCCCACTTCTTCAGGCCGGCGCTCTTGGGCGCGAGCACATTGGTGGCCCCCGCATAGTAGTTCGGCTCGATCATGCCGATCTGCTTGCGCCGGTCCTGCGTGTCGCCGAGCGTCGCCAGGATCATGTCGATACGGCCCTGGCGCAGGAACTCGATGCGGTTGGCGGCGATCACCGGCACCATTTCGAGCTTGACGCCGATCTTGCTCGCGACCTCCTGGGCGAGATCGATCTCGAGGCCGACGATCTTGCCCGACGGATCGAGGAAGCCCCAGGGCTTGTAGTCGTTCTTGACGCCGACGGTGAGGACGCCCTTTTCCTTGATCTTGGCGAGCGTGTCCTGCGCGAAGGCCGGCACGGCGGCGAGCGTGGCGGCGAGTGCGAACGCCAGGGCGGTGAGTCGTTTCATCGGTCGCGATCCCCTTGTTTTCTTATGAAGCCCTAGCTTCCGGTGGATCGGCGCACAGATTTGATCCTGTGCGACGCTTTCTTGACTCTCAGCGGCGAGCCGGGCGGACCTCCTGCAGCCGCTCGGCCCGCGGCGGATGGCCGAAGCGCTCGCGATAGCTGCGCGAAAAGTGGCTGGCGCTGGCAAAACCGCAGGCAAGCGCGGTCTCCAGGATCGAGAGGCTGGTCTGGCGCAGCAGGTCGCGGGCGCGGTCGAGCCGCAAGCCGAGATAGTGCTCGCCGAGCGAGCGGCCGAGATGCTGGCGGAACAGGCGTTCGAGCTGGCGCAGCGAGACATTGGCGAGGCGGGCCAGGTCCTCCCGCGGTTCGGGGGTCTCGATGGTCTGCTCCATGCGGGCGATGACGCGCAGGAGCGGCGCATGGGCGATGCCGAGCCGCTCGCGCAGCGGCATGCGCTGCGGCCCCGCCCCTTCCCGGACATGGGTTTGCAGGAACCATTCGCTGACCGCGAGCGCGAGCTCGCTGCCATGTTCGCGCGCGATCACCGCGTGGAGCATGTCGAGCGGCGCCGTGCCGCCGCTGCAGGTCAAACGGTCACGATCGATCTCGTAGAGCGAGCGCCGAAGGTCAAGATCGGGATATTCCTCCAGGAAGGCCGGCGCGTGCTCCCAATGGATGGTGAAGCGATAGCTGGAGAGCAGATTGGCCCGCGCCAGCAGATAGGGCCCGCCCGAGACGCCGCCGATTTTCACCCCGCGCCGGGCAAGCTGGCGCAGCCAGGCGAAGGTCGGCTGGTGATGGAACAGCGCCGGATTGCCGCCGGCGCAGACGAAGACATAGTCGAGCCTGAGGTCGGCGCCGACGCTGGCATCGGCCGCGATGGCGACGCCGTTCGAGGCCGGCGCCGCGGCGCCGTCGATGGAGATGTGGCTCCAGCGATAGAGCGCCCGGCCCGAGAGCCGGTTGGCAGCGCGCAGCGGCTCGATCGCCGAGGCGTAGGGCAGCAGTGCGAAGTCGGGGATCAGCAGGAAGCCGACATGGGTCGGCGCGCTGTCGTCGCTTTCAGACAATCTGATGTCGCTATCGAGCATGTCGGCAAGGCTATGTCGGTCAATCTCGCGATGACAAGACCGCCCGGACCCATCGATGCGTTATTCCATCTTCTCGCTGCTGTCGCAGGCCCTACAGGGCCACAAGGGCTGGACCCCGGCCTGGCGCGATCCTGCGCCGAAGCCCGAATACGACGTCGTCATCATCGGCGGCGGCGGCCATGGCCTGGCGACGGCGCATTACCTCGCCAGCCGGCACGGCATCAGCAATGTCGCGGTGCTGGAGAAGGGCTATCTCGGCTCCGGCAATGTCGGCCGCAACACCACGATCATCCGGTCGAACTACCTGCTGCCGGGCAACACGCCGTTCTACGAGCTCTCGATGAAGCTCTGGGAGGGGCTGGAGCAGGACCTCAACTACAACGCCATGGTCAGCCAGCGCGGCGTGCTGAATCTCTACCATTCCGACGCCCAGCGCGACGCCTTCGCCCGGCGCGGCAATGCGATGCGGCTCGCCGGCGTCGACGCCCAACTGCTCGATACCGAGCAGGTCCGGGCGATGCTGCCCTATCTCGATTTCGAGAATGCGCGATTCCCGATCCAGGGCGGGCTGCTGCAGCGCCGCGGCGGCTCGGCCCGGCACGATGCCGTCGCCTGGGGCTTCGCGCGCGCCGCCGACAGCCGCGGCGTCGACATGATCCAGAATTGCGAGGTCACCGGCATCACCATCTCGGGCGGGCGCGCGGTCGGCGTCGAGACCTCGCGCGGGCCGATCCGGGCCAAGAAGATCGCCATGGCGGTCGCCGGCAACTCCTCGCGTGTCGCGGCGATGGCCGGAATGCGCCTGCCGATCGAAACCCATGTCCTGCAGGCCTTCGTCTCGGAGGGGCTGAAGCCGCTCATCGACTGCGTCGTCACCTACGGCGCCGGCCATTTCTACATCAGCCAGTCCGACAAGGGCGGCCTCGTCTTCGGCGGCGACATCGACGGCTACAATTCCTACGCCCAGCGCGGCAACCTGCCGGTGATCGAGGACGTGATGGAATCGGCGATGGCGCTGTGGCCGGGCCTCGGCCGGGTGCGGATGCTGCGCCATTGGGGCGGCGTCATGGACATGTCGATGGACGGCTCGCCGATCATCGACACGACGCCGGTCGACGGGCTCTATCTCAATGCCGGCTGGTGCTATGGCGGCTTCAAGGCGACGCCGGCCTCGGGCTTCTGCTTCGCCCATCTGATTGCGACGGGCCAGCCGCACAAGGTCGCCACCGCCTATCGGCTCGATCGCTTCGCCACCGGGCGCGTGATCGACGAAAAGGGTGCCGGCGCCCAGCCGAACCTGCATTGAGATGACAAGCTGCGCTTCCCGTTCCCGTCATGGTCGGGCTTGTCCCGACCATCCACGTCTCCGCTGGTCGAAGGCGGTCTTCAAGACGTGGATGCTCGCCACAAGGGCGAGCATGACGGTGGTGGCGCATCGCGTCCCGACGATCGTGGAAGCCTGACCATGCGCATCACCTGTCCCCATTGCGGCGCGCGCGACGCCCAGGAATTCAGCTATCTCGGCGCCGCCGATCTGCAGCGCCCCGAGGGCATGGCGGCGAGCGAGGCCGCGATGGCCGATTACGTCTATCAGCGCGACAACCCGGCCGGCCTCCATCGCGAGCTCTGGTATCACGGCGCCGGCTGCCATGCCTGGCTGGTGGTGACCCGCGACACCCGCAACCACGCGATCACGGCGGTCGAGCCTGCAAAGACGCGCAAGGCCGGAGCGGCGGCATGAGCACCCAGCCTTTCCGCCTCGCCTCCGGCGGCCTGATCGATCGCGGCCAGCAGCTGGATTTCAGCTTCGACGGCACCTCCTATCGCGGCTATGCCGGCGACACGCTGGCCTCGGCGCTGCTCGCCAATGGCGTGCGCCTGGTCGGCCGCTCCTTCAAATATCATCGCCCGCGCGGCGTCCTCACGGCCGGGCCGGAGGAGCCGAACGCGCTGGTCGAACTGCGCTCCGGCGCGCGCCGGGAGCCCAACACCCGCGCCACCGTCGTCGAGCTGTTCGGCGGCCTCACCGCCGCGAGCCAGAATCGCTGGCCCTCGCTCGCCTTCGACCTTCTCTCGATCAATGGGCTGGTCTCTCCGGCCCTGGTCGCCGGCTTCTACTACAAGACCTTCATGTGGCCGGCCTCCTTCTGGGAGAAGCTCTACGAGCCGCTGATCCGGCGTGCCGCCGGCCTCGGCCGCGCCGCGGGAGCGGAAGACCCGGACCATTACGAGAAGGCCTTCGCCTTCTGCGACCTGCTGGTGATCGGGGGCGGACCGGCTGGCCTTGCCGCAGCTTTGGCAGCCGGGCGCAGCGGCGCTCGCGTCATCCTCTGCGACGAGGATTTCCGGCTGGGTGGGCGGCTGCTGGCCGAGAAGCGCGAGATCGATGGGAAGCCGGCCTCCGAATGGTTGGCCGCGACGCTGGCCGAGCTCGAAAGCCTGCCGGAGGTGCGGATCATGCCGCGCACCACCGTGTTCGGCCTCTACGACCACGGCATCTTCGGCGCCGTCGAGCGGGTCGCCGACCATCTGCCGCAGCCACCGGCGCATCAGCCGCGCCAGCGCGGCTGGCGCATCCATGCCAAGCGGGCGATCCTCGCCTCGGGCGCACTGGAGCGGCCGATCGTCTTCGCCGGCAATGACCGGCCCGGCGTGATGCTGGCCGGCGCGGTGCGGTCTTACGTCAACCGCCATGGCGTGCTGCCCGGCCGCGAAACCGTGCTCTTCACCGCCGGTGACGATGGCTGGAGGACAGCGCGCGACATCGCCGCGGCCGGCGGCAAGGTCGCCGCGATCGTCGATTCCCGCCCCGCCGATCCGGCGCGCAAGGCGCTTGCGGACAAGCTCGGCGCCCGGCTCTTCGCTAGCGGCGCCGTGATGGGCGCGCGCGGCGGGCGGCAGCTCAGCGGCGTCACAATCCGCGACGCCTCGGGCGCGATGAGCGAGCTGTCCTGTGACCTGCTCGCCGTCTCCAATGGCTGGAATCCGACGCTGCACCTGACCTCGCACCAGAACGGCAAGCCGGCCTGGGACGACGGCCTGCAATGCTTCGTACCCGGCACGGTGCCGGCCGGGCTTGCGGTCGCCGGCAGCGCCGCCGGGCGCTTCACCCTGGCGCAGGCGCTGGAAGACGGCGCAACGCTAGGTAACGAAGCGGCTGTCGAAGCTGGATTGGCCGCAAGGCCGGCCGAGCCCACCCCGACGACCGATCCCGAGACCAACGGACTATCGCCGGTCTGGCGGGTGTCAGGCGGCAAGGGAAAAGCCTTCGTCGACTACCAGAACGACGTCACCGACAAGGATGTCGAGCTCGCTGCCCGCGAGGGCTTCCGGCCGGTGGAGCATCTCAAGCGCTACACCACGCTCGGCATGGCGACCGACCAGGGCAAGACCTCGAACCTTTCCGGCCTCGCGATCATGGCCGAACAGACGGCTAAGACGATCCCGCAGACCGGCACCACCACCTTCCGCCCGCCCTATACGCCGGTCGCGATCGGGGCGCTCGCCGGCCATCACCGCGGCAGGGGTTTCAGGCCGATCCGGCTCGCGCCGACGCATGACTGGTCGAAGGAGCAGGGCGCGGTCTTCGTCGAGGCCGGGCCATGGCTGCGGGCGCAGTATTATCCAAAGCCCGGCGAGACCGACTGGCTGACGACGGTCAACCGCGAGGTCAAGGCGGTGCGCGCCAGCGTCGGCCTCTGCGACGTCTCGACCCTCGGCAAGATCGATATCCAGGGCGCAGACGCCGCCGAGTTCCTCGAGCGGGTCTACATCAACGGCTGGAAGGCACTGCCGGTCGGCAAGGCGCGCTACGGGCTGATGCTGCGCGAGGACGGCTTCGTCATGGACGACGGCACCACCTCGCGCCTCGGCGAAACGCATTTCCTGATGACCACCACCACCGCCAATGCCGGCAAGGTGATGCAGCATCTCGAATTCTGCCATCAGGTGCTGTGGCCGGAGCTGGACGTGCGCATGGTCTCGGTCTCCGAGCAATGGGCGCAGGTCGCCATCGCCGGGCCGAAGGCGCGCGAGACCCTGCGCGACGTCATTGATCCCGAGTACGACATTTCGAACGAGGCCTTCCCCTATCTCGCAGCGCGCCCCGTCACGGTCGGCGGCGGCATCCCGGCGCGGCTGTTCCGCATCTCGTTCTCGGGCGAGCTCGCCTATGAGCTGGCGGTCCCAGCCGACTATGGCGATGCGATGGTGCGGGCGCTGATGCAGGCCGGCGCGCCCTTCGGCATCACGCCCTATGGCACCGAAGCGCTCGGCGTGATGCGCATCGAGAAGGGCCATGTCGCCGGCAACGAGCTCAACGGCCAGACCACGGCGCGCGATCTCGGCCTCGGCAGGATGATGTCGTCCAAGAAGGACTTTGTCGGCCGTCTGATGGCGGGCCGGCAGGCCCTGGTCGAGCAGGACCGCCCCTCCTTCGTCGGCTTCAAGCCGGTCGATCCGTCGCAGCGCCTGCGTGCCGGCGCGCATTTCATCGGCATCGGCAAGCCAGGGGTGATGGAGAACGACGAGGGCTACATGACCTCGGTCGCCTATTCCCCGCATCTCAACCACTGGATGGGGCTCGGCCTGATCAGGGGCGGTGCGAACCGCATTGGCGAGCGCGTGCGCGCCTATGACCCGGTGCGCAATGGCGACGTCGTCGTCGAGATCTGCTCGCCCGTCTTCGTCGATCCCGAAGGAGCCCGCCTCCATGGCTGAGACAGCGACCTCATGGGCGCCGCGCAGCGCCTGGGCCGGCGTCGTGCAGGCCGGCCAGATCGGCGTGGCGGGGGCGGCCGGCGTCACCGCGACCCTGCTCGACGGCTTCGGGCTGGCGACGCTGATCGCTGCGCCGGGCGGAACTCTGGCCCTGTCGCAACTCGTCGAAAGCCGGATCGGCATCACCCTGCCAACAACCCCGAAGATCGTCCCGGGCGCCTCGCATGACGCGATCTGGTCCGGCCCCGATCAGTGGCTTCTGCGCGCCAGTACGCGCGAGGGTTTCGGCAGCCTTCTGGAGGCACTCTCGGCTCAGGCCGCGGTCAGCGACCAAAGCGATGCGCGTGCAGCCATGCGGCTTACCGGCCCGCGAGTCCGCGACATTCTCGCCAAGGGCGTGATGCTCGATCTGCATCCGTCGACCTTCGTGGTCGGCGATACCGCCTTGACAAGCATCGCCCATATCGGTGTGCATCTCTGGCGGCTCGCCGACGGGCCGGATGGGTCCGTGTTCGAGATCATGGTCGCACGCAGCATGGTGGGAAGCTTCTGGTCCTGGTTCGCCGCCTCCGCGGCTGAATTCGGCTGCCAGGTCTCCATCGACCGCTCCACCGGCCGAGGTTGACGGCAGCGCGCCGCGCGCCGTCCCTTCCGCCGACTTTACCCAGCTTCTCCGTTTTTGAGGGACCCGCGCGAGCGGGCCGATCTGTCATATGTCCGATTCTCCGATGATCCTTGCTTTGTCCTGCCCTGACCGGCCGGGCATCGTCGCCGCCGTCTCGACACTTCTGTTCGAGGCCGGCTGCAACATTCTCGACGCCCAGCAATATGACGACATCGAAACCGGCCGCTTCTTCAT
>NZ_FOKP01000020.1 GCF_900112185.1 Allobosea sp. CRIB-10
GGCCGACTGCGAGCCCTCCAAGCCAGCCGCTGAAGACCGCCCACCAAACCAGCACCCCAAACAATCGGCCTCAGCCGCGTTTCGCAGAGGAATCCCCGAGGGGAGAAGGAAGCTCAGGCCGCCAGCCCCCGCTTCTCCAGCAGCGCATCCGGCGTCGGCAGGCGGCCGCGGAACAGCGTATAGGCCTCGGCCGGATCGCGCGTGTCGCCGGCCGAATAGATGTAGCGCTTGAGCTTGCCGGCGACCTCCGGGGCGAAGACGTCGCCCGCCTCGATGAAGGCGTTGAAGGCGTCGGCGTCCATCACCTCCGACCAGAGATAGCTGTAATAGCCGGCCGAATAGCCGTCGCCCGAGAAGACATGCGAGAAATGCGGCGTGCGATGGCGCATGGTTATCTCGCTGGGCATGCCGATCCGCGCCAGCTCCTTCGCCTCGAAGGCGAGCGGATCGACCTCAGCCGGCGCCTCCAGCGAGTGGAAGGCGAGATCGACCAGCGCCGATGAGGTATATTCCACCGTGGCGAAGCCCTGGTTGAAGGTCTGCGCCCGCTTGATCTTCTCGATCAGCGCATCGGGGATCGGCTCGCCGGTCTCGGCATGCAGGCAGAAGCGCTGCATAACCTCCTTCGTCAGGAACCAGTGCTCGTAGAGCTGCGAAGGCAGTTCGACGAAGTCGCGCGAGACCGAGGTGCCGGCGAGCGAGCCGTAATGCACGTCCGAGAGCAGGCCGTGCAGGGCGTGGCCGAACTCATGGAAGAGCGTGCGGGCGTCGTCGATCGAGAGCAGCGCCGGCTTGCTCTCGGCCGGCTTGGCGAAGTTGCAGACGTTGACGATGATCGGCCGGACCTCGCCGTCGAAATTGCGCTGGCCGCGATAGGCGCTCATCCAGGCGCCCGAGCGCTTCGAGGCGCGGGCGAAATAATCGCCGAGGAAGAGGCCGATGTGCCGGCCGGTGGCGGTCTCGCTCACCTCGAAGACACGCACGTCGGGATGGTAGCCCAGAAGCTCCGGCCGCTCGGTGAAGCTCAGCCCGAAGAGCTTGCCCGCCGTATCGAAGGCGGCGGCGATGATCCTGTCGAGCTGGAGATAGGGCTTCAGCACGGCCTCATCGAGCGCATAGGTCTTCTGCCGCACCTTCTCGGCATAGAAGCGCCAGTCGGACGGGCGGATCGGGGCGTTCTCGCCCTCGCTCTGGGCGAGCGCAGCGAGGTCCGCCGCTTCCTGCCCGGCGCGGGCGCGGGCCGGCTTCCAGACCAGTTCGAGCAGGTTGCGGACATTCTCCGGCGTCTTCGCCATCGAATCGTCGAGCTTGAAATGGGCGAAGGTGGCAAAGCCCAGCAGCTTGGCCTTCTCGGCGCGCAGGCTCACCATCTCGGCGACGATGGCGCGGTTGTCGGTCTCGCCGCCATTCTCGCCGCGCTTGCTCCAGGCGGTGAAGGCCTGCTCGCGCAGCTCGCGCCTTGTCGAGAAGGTCAGGAAGGGCTCGATGATCGAGCGCGCCAGCGTCACCGCGTGCTTGCCCTCCTGGCCGCGATCGGCCGCAGCGCGCGCCATCGCCGCGACGACGAAGGGTGGCAGGCCGTCGAGATCGGCCTCGTCCTCGATGATCAGCGCATAGCTCGCCTCGTCCTTGAGCAGGTTCTGGCCGAAGCTGGTGCCGAGGCCCGCCAGCCGCTCGTTGATCGCGGCGAGCCTCACCTTGGCCTCGCCCTCGAGCCTGGCGCCCGAGCGGATGAAGCCGCGATGCGTCCGCTCCAGCAAGCGAAGCTGCTCCTCGCTCAGCCCGAGGCTCTCGCGCGCCTCGAACACCGCATCGACGCGGGCGAAGAGCTCGTGATCCATCATGATCGCCGACCAGTGCCGCGACATTGCCGGCGACATCTCGCGCTCGATCGCCTGCAGCGCCTCGTTGGTGTCGGCCCCGGCGAGATTGTAGAACACGCCGCCGAGCCGGCTCATGCCGCGCGCCGAGCGCTCCAGCGCCTCGATCGTGTTGGCGAAGCTCGGAGCTGCTTTCTCGGCCTTGATCGCCTCGACCTCGGCCCGGTGCTGCTCCAGCGCCGCCGGATAAGCCTGCTTGATGTGCTCTGGCGTGATCTCAGCGAACGGCGGCAGGCCGAACGGCGTCTCCCAGGCGCGCCCGAACGGGTTGCCTTCAGGCAGGGGAAGGACTTCGGACGCGATCATGGGCTGGCCTTTCAGCATTGCTGCATCGATCAAATAGAGTGGTCGTCCCGGGCGGAGCGAAGCGAAGACCCGGGACCCATTCCTGAACCTCTCTTGGAAAGGCTCAGGAATGGGTCCCGGATCGGCGCGGCTTCGCCGCTTGTCCGGGACGACCGAGATCCAGGAGACGGATTACTCACCACCGAAGATATGGGTGAGATAGGGCATCATGAAGGGCGGCATGTCATAAGCCGCGCAATCGGCGAGATTGCGGACGATCACGATGTCGGACAACTCCGGCTCGTCCTGCTGCGCGATCCGCGCCAGCATCAATGCGCGGGCCTCTTCAGCCGGCAGGCCGACCCCGACCGGGCGCATGAAGGCGACGCGGCCGGGCACGATCACCGCCGTCCAGCGCTCCTCGACGGCAATCTCGTTCAGCGTCAGCCCGGTCTCCTCGCAGAGCTCGCGAGTGACGCTGCCGGCGAGGTCGAGCGTACCGTCCGGGCGCGCATCCTCCCGGTCGGGCGTGCCGGCGGCGAAATAGACCTTGCCGGGATTGGCGGTGTGGTCGCCCATGCGGCCGAGCAGGAAGGCGCCGTCAGCAGCCCGCAGCGCCGCCATGGCGAAGCCGTTGCGGATCGCCGGCTGCGGCAAGGAACTCTGAACGCCGAAATCGCGCCAGGCCAGAAAGGCGGCGTAATCGGCCTCGAAATAGCCGGCATGGAACACGCCGTCCTCGATCGCAGCGCGGTGCTGCAGCATGACGCGGCCGTTGAACATCGCCGGCTTGCCGGCGCTGATCGCAGCCCAATGCGCCGCGATCTCGTCAGCACGCTCGCGGGCGAAACCCCAGTCGAAAGTCTCGACCCGCGCCTCGACGCGATCGAGCGCGACGATCTCGCCATCGACGACGCCAGTCACAGCAGCACGCCCTCGCTCATCACCACCGCGGCGCCGCCGATCGTCGCAGAGGCGAGCGCGCCGCCCGCCACCGTCAGCGTCAGCTCGATCTGCGAGGGCCGGCCCATCTCGTAGCCCTGCTCGATGACGAAGCGATGCGTGCCATCGCCCGGCCGGTCGAACGCCATGATCGCGCCGGCGAAGGCGGCGACAGCCGAGCCGGTCGCCGGATCCTCGGTCACGCCGGCCTCCGGCCAGAACATCCGGGCATGATAGTGATGCCCTGCTTCCTCGGTTTCGCGGCAATAGACGAAGGCGTTACCGTTCGGTGCAGCCGCCATGACCTGCGCAAAGGTCCCGGCGACGCGCGCCTTTGCGATCGCCTCGCGGCCGGAAGCCGGCACCATCGTATAGGCGACACCGGCCGAAAAGGCGCTGGGGCGATGATCCTCGAAACCGAGATCGGCGGCCTCCAGCCCTAGCGCCTCCGCCAGCGCGACATCAGCGATAGGCTGCGCGATCTGCTCCGGCAGTTTCGGCAAGGTGAAGGTGGCACGGGCGCTGCGCGCATTGCCGAGCGCGATCACGCAGGGCACCAGCCCGACCTTCTCCTCCAGAACGAGCCGGTCCGCCGCCTGTCCCTCGGCGGCATCACGCAGCGCCAGCAGCACAGCGGTCCCGACCGTGGGATGGCCGGCGAAAGGCAGTTCCTGCCCGGGCGTGAAGATGCGGATCGCGGCGCGATGGGCCGGATTGGCCGGCGGCGCGACGAAGACGGTCTCGGACAGGTTGAACTCGCGCGCGATCGCCTGCATCGCCGCGCTGTCGAGCCCGTCGCTGTCGAGCACGATGGCGAGCGGATTGCCGGCATGCGGCCTGGTCGTGAACACGTCGAGCGTGACGAAGCGGCGGCTCATGCGGTCTCCTTCGGGATCGTCAGCTCGATCGTCAGCGGGCAATGGTCGGAGGCTTTCGGCCGGTCCCAGCCGACGCGCGGATAGCGGTCGCAGGTCAAAGCGAGCTTGGCCATCGACCGGTCGGCCTCGCGCGGGTCGAGCGGCACGCGATAGGGCAGCCCGCGCCGGATCATCTGCATCGCCGGGTTCGGATTGGCCGCGGCCAGCGCCGGCGAGAGCAGGATATGGTCGAGCGGCATATGGCTGTCGACCAGGCTCTGGCGCTCCTCCGACCAGTAGCGCCGAAAGTGAGTCCAGCGCTCATGCGGCGGCAGGCTCTCCATCGGATCGACGGCGAAATCATCCAGCAGCGGCTCGATGCCGCTGTCGCCCTCGTCGACAGGCGCGGCCAGCGGGCCGAGCCCGATGCGGTAGCCGTTGAGATCGCCGAGGATCGCCCAGTTCGCCTCGCGCCAGCCCGGCCCGAACCAGTCCTTGATGATCGTCTTCACCGCCAGCGCCTCGGCCCGGCGGATCGGCAAGGTCGCCTGCCTGCCATCATCGCGGCCATTGTTCATCGACTTGAAATGGCAGCCGAACAGGGCAAGCCGCCGGTCGCCGAAATCGAGCTCGACCGCCAGGCAATCGCGGGCGAAGACCTTGTCGCGCGGATTGATGCCGAAGGCGGCGATCTCGGGCGAGAACGTCTGCGCATCGGCAAAGCTCATGCCCTTATGGGAGCGCACCGTGACCTGCGGCGGCTTCACCAGATCGCGCCGCGCGGCGAAGCCGATGTCGATATTGCGCCGGTCATTGCCGTCGAGCAGCGTGAAATGGCCGTAGCGATGGTCGGCGATGCGGTGGACGTAATTGGCGAAGAAGGCCTGCAGGCTCGCCAGCGAGTCGACCTCCTGCAGCATCCAGAGATCGGCATTGGCCTCGGCGATAGCGAGCGCCGTCATCTGGCGCTTGTCGTCCTCGAGCGCGACGGCGAGCGAGCGCTCGACCGCGTCGCGCTCGTCGGCGCGCGGGAAATGGAACAGCGACATCGCCGCCGCCGTCTCGGTCCGCCCGCCGGGCTCGAAACGATGACGCGTCAGCAGGTTCTCGACATTGAAGGTGCCGAGGCGCAGCTTCATGCGCGTCAGACCGCTTCGGCTGCGAAGAGCTGCGAGGGCGTCACGAACTCGTCCTGCGCCGCCACGGTCAGGATCTCGCGCGAGCCCGCTTCCTTGGTCCGCTTCAGCAGCCCGTAGATCGAGGACGCCGCCTTGCCGAGCGCGCTCGCGGCTGAACCGTCGCGCAGGTAATGCACGAAGAACAGCGCCGCGATCGCATCGCCGGCACCATTGATGTTTATGTCGATCTTAGGCGTGCGCACGCGATAGGTGCCCTGCCCGTCCGCCGCCATCAGGTCGATCGAATCGCCAGGGGTCTCGTTGGTGATCAGCGAGGTCACCAGCACGACCCTCGGCCCGGCATCGCGCAGCGCCTCGACGGCGCGGTGTGCGTCGGCCAGCGTCCTGACCTCGACATCGGTGAGCAATTCCAGCTCGAACTGGTTCGGCGTGACGATGTCGGCCGCCGGCACCGCCTGCTCGCGCATGAATTCGGGGATGCCCGGCCGCACGAAGACGCCGCGGCCGACATCGCCGATCACCGGATCGCAGCAATACATCGCCTTGGGATTGGCCTCGCGCACCTTGGCCACCGCCGAGAGGATGGCGTGGCCGATATCGGCCGAGCCCATATAGCCGGAGAGCACGCCGTCGCATCTGGGAAGCACGCCGCGCTCGCCGATGCCCGCCATCAGCTCGTCGATGGTGGCGCCGTCGAAGACCTGCCCCTTCCAGGCGCCGTAGCCGGTATGGTTCGAGAACTGCACCGTGTGGATCGGCCAGACCTCGACGCCGAGGCGCTGCATCGGGAACACGGCCGAGGCATTGCCGACATGGCCATAGGCGACATGGGACTGGATCGAGAGGATGTTCATGAGCGGTAGGCCAGCCTTCGACGATATGAGGCGGCGAACCTAGCGGCTACGGCGTCGCAGGCAAATCGAAAGCGGTGATGACTGCGATGAAGAATCAGCTCAGTTCGCCGCCGCGGCGGTGATGCGCGCCACCCCCGCAGTGTCCGTGAACTGCGCCAGGCTGCGTACCTTGCCGTCCTCGAAGCTGAGCAAGTCGAGCGTCTGGAAGGTTTCGGTGCGGCCGGTCGGCACGAAGGTGACATCGGCGCGCCAGTGATAGGCGGCCCGATCGCCCTCGACCACGATATCGAGCGTCTCGAAATTCGAGAAGGTGAAGGCGCTGATGAACTCGGCCATCTGACCGCGCACCGCCACACAACCTTCCAGCGGCCGGCAAATCGCCTCGCGCTCCGCGGCTCCCATCAGCTGGAACCGGCAATCGGGATGGAAATAGTCTATCAACGCGTCGAGATCGCCTTTGACGCGCGCTGCATAGGCCTTCTCGATCAAGTCCTTGATGTCGGAGCGCTCAGCCATCTGACCTCTCCTAGCGTCAACCGGCGCAGCTTCGCGCCATAGCGGCTGCGAGTCCAGCAGGCAGTTCGGTTACGCTCGCATGGCAAGGGCGCCACTTTGCAGCGGCGCCCTTTTCCTTCGCAGCCTCCAGCCTGAGCCGGATTACGACCCCGCCGCCGCCTTCTTCGCAAACGAGTCGATGAAGGTCTTGCTCAGGTCGACATTCGAGTTGGTCAGCTCGGGGTCGAGCAGCTTGAGCGAGTCGTACATGCTCTTCATCGCGTCGGCGGTCGGGATGCCGGTGCGCGAATAGCTCTCCTGCGAGTTCTTCACCGCGGTCAGGTAGAGCGGCTTGTCGCCGAGATGGTATTCCGGCGGCACGAGGTCGGCGACATCCTGCGGCTTGGCCGTCTCCAGCCATTTCAGCGACTTCATCAGCGCGTTGACGAGCTTCTGCGTCGTCACCGGATTCTTCTCGGCGAAGTCGTTCTTGAGATAGAGCACCGCCGCCGGGTTCGAGCCGCCGAACAGCGCCTTGGTGCCGGCCTCCGTGCGGGTGTCGATCAGCGAGACGACATCGCCGTCCGATTCCAGCTTCGAGGTGACGGGGTCGAGGTGCGAGATCAGGTCGACCTGCTTCTGCTTGATCGCAGCGACCGCGCTGGCGCCAGCGCCGACGCCGATGATCGGGGCGTCGGTCGCCTTGAGGCCCGCCTTGACCATGGCGTATTGCGCCGTCAGCGCCGTCGAGGAACCGGGCGCGGTGACGCCGATCTTCAGGCCCTTGAAGTCGGCCGCCGACTTCACCTTGTCGGCGAGGTCCTTGCGCACCGCGATGGTGATCGCCGGGAAGCGCCCGAGCTCGATCACGGCGCGGATGTCCTGGCCCTTGGCCTGCATGCGGATGGTGTGCTCATAGGCGCCGGTGACGACGTCGACCGAGCCGCCGACGAGCGCCTGCAGCGACTTGGCGCCACCGCCGAAATCGTTGATCTCGACGTCGAGCCCCTGATCCTTGAAGAAGCCCTTCTTCTCCGCGACGGTCAGCGGGAGATAATAGAGCAGCTGCTTGCCACCGACGCCGAGCGTCAGCTTGGGCTTCTCGGCATTCTGGGCAATGGCCGGCGAAAGGCCCAAGGCCGTGGTGACAGCGAGCGCGGCAAGCGCTGCGCGGCGGGTGAGAAACATCGATTTTCCTCCGGTTGAACGATGACGCGCTTCGAAAAGGGCGCGATTTCGCAACGAAGATAGGCGCATTGCCGCGAGCGGGGCAAGCGCGGGCATGTCGCGGCGCAGCCCACCAGGCCCCGCCCGATCGCCACGGAAGCGACGGAAAAGATTCAGCGCTTGTTAAAGGCGGCCTTTCACACTGACTGGATGCGGTGACTTCCGACGACGGCTTTCGACCAGAACGGACGAAACAGGAGACGGTCATGGTGGACGCAGTAGCGGCCCGGACTGCGCCTTTCCCCCTTGACCTCCCACACGGCGCGCACTCGGCAAGCGTGCCCGCTCCGGACAGGACGAGCTCTTCGCCTGCCGCTGCGACGTCGCCAACGCCTGATCGCGACGACGCCGTCATCCTCGACCTCTCCGACCAGGCCCGCGCCGCCCTAGCCCAGGGCAGCGCGACTTCGCAGACGCCCGGGGCCGGCGTCGATGACGCGGCCGAGCCGAGCTGGGTCGAAAAGCGCGTCAAGCTGATGACGGAGTACACCGCGCTTCAGCAGGAGCTCGTCTGGCTCAGCGACCGCACGATGGCCCATGCGCTCGACGAGATGTTTCAGGGAGCCGCCGCCCCGCAGGGCGAGAGCAGCGCCGCGGATCAGCGGGAGCAGTTCGATCGCGACATGCAGCGGCGCGAGGAGCTGATGCCGCGCTATGCCGAGCTGATACGGATGCTCGGCGCCGCGCCGGGCCAGGATAGCGCGGACGGATCGCGCTAGAGCATTTTCGAGCGAAGTGGACACCGGTTCGTGCGAAGAAAATGCAATAAAACAAGGACCTAGAGCAATCGAAGAATTGCTGGAGTGCTCTAGCGGAAGATTCGGCTCGCATAGAGCGCGATGGCGAAGCAGGCGAGCGCGACGCCGAGCAGGATCCAGTTCGTTCCCGTCGGGTTTTCCAGAGCCGCGTTGGATGGGTCCTGCGGATCGTAATGCACCTCGACCGCCGCGCCGGCCGGATAGCGATCGACGATGCCCTGCGCGAGGCTCTCCGAGCCCGAGACTTCGAGGCCGAGCTTGACCTGCCGGCTGTGCAGGCGGTTGCCTTCGACCGTGTAGGCGAATTCGACGACGGGAAGATAGGTCGTGCGCGCCTTGCCGTTCTCGGTCGAGCGGCGTTGCTCGACGGTGCTGGAGACGACCTCCCCCGGTGTGATCGGCCAGGCATTGGCGCGGGCGAGATAACGCTTGTGCCCGACGAAGAACAGCAGCGCCGCGGCGCCGAACAGGCCGGCGAACAGCATCACCGGGACATCGGCATCCGGCATCCGCAGCTTGAGAGCGTCGGCCCCTTCGGTACCCACCCAATAGAGCCCCCAGACGAGCAGGACGACCACGAGCAGCGCGAGGCCGCAGCCCTTGAGGGCGCCCTTGGGCGCCTCGCGCTCCAGCACGCAGTCGCTGGGATCGGCCGGATCGTAGTAGACGGTCACGCTCGCACCGGCCGGATAGCGCGCCAATGCCACCTGCGCATGTTTGCCGCTGATGTCGCCGAGGCTGACGCGCGTGCCCTGATGCGTCACTCCGCCGACCGAGAAGGAATAGGTCACGGCGGGAACATTGACGACGGTGCCGATCTCGTTGCCTTCAGGCGGGCGCCGCACCCCCATCTGCGAGCGGATGATGCGCCCCGGCGCCTGCGCCCAGCTGCTGGCGCGGCGGACCTTGAGGCCGGCATTGAGGATCATCGCGGCGACCATCACCACCATCGGCAGTGCGATCAGCGCGATACTGCCCATGGTCGTTCCGGCCAAAGGCAATTTCTCCACCCAGCTCTCAGGCAACACCTCCGCGATCACGAAGATCAGCGCAAGCGAGGCGACGACGGCGATCACAGCCCAGGTCGGCGGCTCGCCTCTCGCCTCGGCCGCCTTCGCCGGAGAGACCTTGGGCTGCCAGGCCAGCCTGCCGCGCCAGCTCCTGTCGCCGCCGAGATAGGCGAGGAGTATCCGCTTCAGCGTCGCGGCATCGACCGTCTCGGCAGCGTCGAAGCGGGCCTTGCCCGAATGATAGGCCAGCCGGAACCGGCCCTTTTGCTCCAGCTCTGCTTCGACATAGCCATCGTCATCGGAGAGGGTGATGAACCAACCCGGATCATCGCCGCGCTGATCGATGGCGCGGGTGATGTCATCCCGCGTCGGATCGGCCGTGATGCGATCGCAGACATCGAGCTCCATGATCGCCCCCCGATGATGGACGGGCGAGCATGGCGCTGATCTGCGCACGGAATCAAGCGCAGCTTACGTTAGGTCGCCAAGACGCCCTGCCCACGCCGTCAGGGCATCGCCTGGCTCAGGAACGAGGCGACGCCCTGACGCTGCCGGTTGACGACGAGGTGGGTCACATCCGGGCGGGCATAGTGCCCGGCCTGGTCGAAATTCTGCCTTTCGCGCCGGATCTCGCGATGGTCGAGCGCCGCGACCAGAAGCTCCTCGCGTCCGGTCACAGGCTCGATCAGCCAGTTGCCGTCCGGCCCGGCGATGCCGGAACCGCCATCCGCCAGCATGTCGGGGCAGCTCGCCAGCATGGCTGCGGCAGGGCTGCCGGCCGGCACATCCTGCCGGCGCATCAGCCCCGATACCGCCAGCACATAGCTGCGCCCCTCGCGCGCCAGGAAGCGGGTGGTGCCTTCCGTGTTGCGAAGGTTCCCCGGCCAGAGCGCCACATGCAGGTTCTCGCCTTGCGCGTACAGAGCCGCCCGTGAGAGCGGCATCCAGTTTTCGAAGCAGTTCAGCCCACCGACGGTGAAGGAGCCGACGCGGTGCACCTGCAGGCCGTGCCCGTCTCCTGGCGCCCAGCTCAGCCGCTCTTCATAGGTCGGCATCAGCTTGCGGTGGACCGAGGCGATCTTTCCGTCCGCGCCGATGTGCACGCGGGAGCAGTAGACGCTGTGCCCGCCGCGATCGGCCGGGCGCTCGATGATCCCGAGCATCACGGCGATGCCACCTCGCGCCGCTGCGGCGCAAACCGCATCGAGATGGCCCGCCTCCACTTGCACCGCCTGGTCGAGATAATGAGCGTGGATCTCCTTCTGGAGCGGCGATTCGAAGCGCGCACCGTCGGTATGCTCGATCCAGAAGGGATAGCCCGGCACCAGCGCCTCCCCGAAGGCGACGAAGCCACAGCCGGCCTGCGCGGCGCGCTCGATCCAGGCAACGACCTTCGCGAGCGTGGCGTCGCGCTCGAGCCATATCGGGGCGATCTGGGCGAGGCCCACGGTCAGGCTGTCTGCAGCGTTGGTCATCGTCTCCCGATCCCGGTCTTGAGTGAGTTGCGGGGGCCGGGGTAAGGCTGGGCAACCAATCAGTCCAATTAATCGTCACGATGGCAGTAGATCATGCCAGCTAATGTCACTCTCGTGCAGTTGCGCTGCTTTGCCGGCGTCGTCGAGCATGGCGGCTTCACCATGGCGGCGGACCGCCTCTGTCTCACCCAATCGGCGGTGAGCCAGGCAGTCGCCGCGCTGGAAAGAGCCCTGAACACGCCCCTGCTTCTGCGCGGGCGCGACGGGCTGACGCTGACGGTTGCCGGCGAAGCCGCTTTGGTCGAGGCGCGGGCTGCGCTCGCTGCCGTCGCGCGCCTGAGCATCTGCGGTGGGCTTGCCGGCAGGTTGAGCGGCACCTTGCGGATCGGCGTGGTGCAGAGCGCGGGCGTCCGGCTGCTTCCGGGCTGGTTGCGCCGCCTGCGCGCCGAGCACCCCGGCATCGCGGTGACCTTGTACGAGGGGACCGATCCGGAGGTGACCGCCTGGATACAGGCCGGCGTCGTCGAGATCGGCATCACCAGCCGCACCCATCCGGAGCTGGCGGCGCGGCCGGTCTTCTCCGACGACTATCTCGTTGTCGTCCCTTGCGACCACGCCTTCGCGTCGCGTGCTTCGGTGTCGCTGAAGGCCCTGGACGGACAGCGCATGCTGGTCTCGGGCGGCGGCTGCGAGACCCTGATCCAGGAGTTGCTGGCCGCAGCGTCCAGCCATCCCGAGATCGCCTGTCTCGTTCGCGACAACACGACCCTGCTCAGCATGGTGCGCGAAGGGCTCGGCCTGACGATCATGCCAGAGCTCGCGCTCGACGACGGCAGCGGCATCGCCGCGCTCCGTCTCAGCCCAAATCTGCGCCGCACCCTGTACGCGGTCAGCCTGCCGGCCGAGACGCTACGCCCCGTCGTCACCGCTTTCCTGGCGTTGATCGAAAGCCATCCGGTCCCATGGCGGGCGGCCGAAGGCCGAAAGGCAGCGCTTGTCGGCTGAAGGCATCCTGCTCAGGTCGTGGTGGTCGAGCTCTGGCCCGGCCGCCAGACCAGAAGCCGGTTCTCGACCAGCGTCACGATCGAATCGATCAGGATCACGAAGATCGCCAGGATGAGCATGCCCGAGAACACGCCGGTGACGTCGAAGACGCTCTCGGCCTCGTGGATCTTGTAGCCGAGCCCGGCCGAGGACCCGAGATATTCGCCGACCACCGCGCCGACCAGCGCGAAACCGACCGAGGTGTGCAGGGACGAGAACATCCAGGTCAGCGCCGACGGCCAGTAGACATGGCGGAAGAGCTGGCGCTCGTTCATCCCCAGCATGCGGGCATTGGCGAGCACAGTCGGCGAGACCTCGCGCACGCCCTGGTAGACGTTGAAGAAGACGATGAAGAACACCAGGGTGAAGCCGAGCGCCACCTTAGACCAGATGCCGAGGCCGAACCAGAGCGCGAAGATCGGCGCCAGCACGACGCGCGGCAGGGCGTTCGCCGCCTTGATATAGGGATCGAACACCGCCGCCAGCAGTTCGTTCCGGGCGAAGGCGAAGCCGAAGAAGATGCCGGCGGCCGAGCCGATGACGAAGGCGAGCACGGTCTCGGTCAGGGTGATGCCGAGATGGTAATAGATATCGGTGCCGGTGAGCTGCTTCCAGGTCCGCGCCAGCACGTCGGCCGGCGTCGAGAAGAAGAACTGCGTCGTCTTGATGTCTCCGAACAGGCTGGTCGTCGTGACGACGTGCCAGATCGCCAGGAAGACGATCATGACGAGAATCTGGAGCGAGAGGAGCTTGATGCGGCTCATGACGCGGCTCCCTCGACCAGTTCCTTGCCCTCGCCCATGGCATAGGCCTTCTGCACCTCGATCCGGAGCGAGGCCCAGATGTCGCGATGGATCTCATGGAAGGCCTTCTCCAGCCTGATCTCGGCGATGTCGCGCGGCCGTGCCAGCGGCACATGATAGTCGGCGACGATGCCGGCAGCCGGGCCCGCCGTCATCACCACCACCCGGTCGGAGAGCGCGATCGCCTCCTCGAGATCGTGCGTGACGAAGATCAGGGCCTTGCGGTCCCGGCTCCAGAGGTCGAGCAGGAGATTGCCCATGATCTGCCGGGTCTGCGCGTCGAGCGGCCCAAAGGGCTCGTCCATCAAGAGGATCTCGGGATCGCGGATCAGCATCTGCGCGAGGGCCACGCGTTTGCGCTGGCCGCCAGAGAGCATGTGCGGATAGCGCTCGACGAAGGCGCGCAGGCCGACGCGCCCGAGCCAGTCGCGCGCCCGCTTGTCGGCCTCGGCATCGGAGACGCCCATCGGCTCCAGCGCGACCTTGACGTTGTCGAGCGCCGTCTTCCACGGCATCAGCGCGTCCTGCTGGAAGAGATAGCCGGCGCGGCGGTTCAGCCCCGAGAGCGGCTGGCCGAAGATCGCGACCTTGCCGGCCGACGGCGTCAGCAAACCGGCCGCAGCGTTGAGCAGGGTCGACTTGCCGCAGCCGGTCGGCCCGACCACCGAGACGAACTCGCCCGGCGCGACCGCAAGGTCGATGCCCTTCACCGCCTGGTAGCGGCTTCCGCCCTTGAGATGGAAGGTGATGTCGATGCCGGCGAGCCTGACCGCCGGCTGTTCTGCTGCCGCGCCCTTATCGCCGGGCGGGCTGACCTTGGACTCCATGGATATCCCGTCCCCTGCCGTCGCTAGTCTTCCGACGCGCGCGGCTTATTTCCGTTCGCCGCGACACTAGGCGATCGGATCGCGAAGGCAACCCGCCCGCAGCATCCCGTCCCGGCAGACTGCTGACTGCTAGCGAAAAGTCGACGCTTCTGCTCTATCGCTCCCGCTAGCGTTCGCTCGCGATCAGGAGAATCACCGGCCCATGCCCCCGCTTGAGCAATGGATGCACGAGCTCGTCGCGTTCATGCGCGTCAACCAGTACTGGGCCGCGCCGATCGTCTTCCTCATTGCCTTCGCCGAATGCGTCGCGATCCTGTCCTGGCTGGTGCCGGCGACGGTATTCTTCACGGCCTTCGGTGCGATCGCCGGCGCCTCAGGCCTCAACCTCGTGCCGCTCTCGCTCGCCGCGGCGCTCGGCGCCGCCTCCGGCTTCTGGATCTCGTATTGGGCCGGCCTGATTCTCGGCCCGCGCGTCGGCGATCACTGGCCATTGCGCAATAACCCGGCCCTGCTCCAGCGTGGCCATGACTTCTTCGAAAAATGGGGCGTGCTCGGCATTGCCATCGGCCACTTCTTCGGGCCGATCCGGGCGGTGATCGCGCTCGTCGCCGGCATCGTGAAGATGCCGTTCTGGCCCTTCCAGGTCGCGAACTTCGCGGCGTCCTTCGCCTGGGGCTTCGGCCTGATCTACGGCGCCGGGCGCTTCTCGGAATACATGATGCAGTTCACCGGCAAATAAGGCCCCGCCAATCGCGGCGAAAACCCGGCGAAGAGCATAACGCCAGCTGAACGCTCACCTCAGATCGCGTTCAGCCGCGCAGGCCGAAAGTCCGGTCATCGCGTCGAGACCGGGTGTCCCGGTTCGCAACCGGCGCGGCGGCACGGACGGCCCGGCATCCGCGCAGCTCAGCTTCCCCCCGGGCAGGACTTAAACAGGAGTCCACGCCATGACGATGTCCCGTTTCGCTATCGGCCTCGCCGCGCTCGCTCTCGCGGCCGGCCCGGCCCTCGCACAGACCGCGACCCAGCCGACGACACCGGCCAAGCCGGCCGCACCCGTGACCACCCCTGCTGCGCCCGCTGCCAAGCCCGCAGCACCCGCCGCGACCCAGGCCCAGGCCAAGAAGGTCAACATCAACACCGCCAGCGCCGCCGAGCTCGAGCAGCTCAAGGGCATCGGCGAAGCGCGCTCCAAGAAGATCATCGAGGAGCGCGCCAAGGCGAAGTTCAAGAATTTTGACGATCTGGTGAAGCGCAGCGTGCTGCCCTCCAATGTCGAGGCCGAGATCAAGGATCACGTCACCTTCTGATCCCGCTCCCAACAGACGAGCCGGCCGCTTCCGCGGCCGGCGCTTTTTGTGTCAGCTGTGTCAGCAGTTGAGCCTGCTCGCAGGCCAGTCATTCGGCCGCCCGCAGGAATATCACCCGGCCGCTTGTGGCGCTGTCGGCCCCTTGAGCGTTCCGTTCCGGTGGGGTCGATGCCCCTGCGCCAAAACCGCGTAGGACCTCGTCGACGCTTTCGCCGCCCGCCAGACCCCGCCGTTCCTCGGCGCGCAGCGAGATGATGCCGGTCGGGTCGCCGAAGAAGGGCGCGGCCGTCGCATCGCGCAGATCGCTGTCGCGCAAGCCGAGATCGCGCAGATCGCGCTCGCTCATCTCAGACAAGGTGCGATAATCGCGGCGCGACTGCAGCCAGTGGTCGATCGCGCCGAGAAGCCGGCCGAGCGTGTCGAACACTGCGAGCACAGGCTTGGCCGATCCGATGATGAAGCTGATCATGACCTGTCTCCGTCGTTGTGAGACGGAACAGGACACCCTTCGCCTGACAGCTGCTGTCAGAAGCTCCGGGGCTCGGTGACAGCTTCTGTCAGTGGCGAGCGAGCAGCCAGACGCAGTGGCCGATTTCCAAGCGAAAGCCGGTTCCGATCGGAGTTCGACCGGAACCGGCTCTCGAAACTGCGCGCTACAGCAGGCCGAGAACGACCATGATCAGCAGCGCGAACGAGGCGCCCAGCGCCAGATGCGCGACCTTGAACTGAAACCACTGGGACGCAGGCATCGATCGGATCGGTGTCATCATCGCCTCCATCTGTTCAGCTTGAATCAGCTTCGTCGGAAAATGTCTGTCGTCGGGATATGCCCGGCCGTGCTCAGCTCAGTAGGCCAACATTTCGGCAAGCCCCCAGCCGACAATCGCCAGCGCCAGTCCGGCGACTAGGACGATCAGCACAGGCCGGTCAAGAAAGCCCTGCCTTGCCTCCACCGGGGTCTCGACCGCCGGGTCGGCATCGGAATGGACATCCGCCCGCATCGGCGGGATCGGCTCGCCACCCTTCTCCGGAATGCGCGCCTCGCGCGTCCTGACGTCGTCTTGAACGCTCTGCATGACGGCCTCCATTCGGCTTCGGACCATCAGCCCCCGACGGCGCGCAGGAGCGCGCTCGCCAGCAGCGTGACGGCGAGAAATCCACCCAGCAACAAGACGGAGAGCTGGTCGTTCCATGATGCCGGCTTGGCGACATCGGCCAGCCCGTGACGGGCATGGCGCTGATGCAGCCGCTCGATCGCCCTGCGTTTCAGTTCCTCCTGGCCGGTCATCGCACGCTCCTGCATGTATTGACTGGAGCATCAACGCCTGCCGCCGAGTGCGGTTCCAGAGGCGGGTCTTTTCAACGCAAAACGGGCGCCCCTGCGAACGCCCGTTCCATTTATTCTCAAGCGGTTGCGCGCGTTTCCGGAATCAACCTCGCACGCCGTTGAATCGGCGTGCGACGTCCGGCACCCGCCTCAGTTCTTGGTCTTGTCGACCAGGGCCTTCGCCTTGATCCCAAAGGCCCGGCGGCAGCCGAGCCGTCGCAAAACAAGGAGCCGTGGATCAACCCTCAGTTCTTGCTCTTGTCGACCAGGGCCTTCGCCTTGATCCACGGCATCATGTCGCGCAGCTTGGCGCCGACTTCCTCGATCGGATGGGCGGCGTAGCGGGCGCGGGTCGCCTTGAACGAGGTTTGGTTGACCTTGTTCTCCAGCATCCAGTCGCGGGTGAACTTGCCCGACTGGATGTCGCTGAGCACGCGCTTCATCTCGGCCTTGGTCTCGGAGGTGATGATGCGCGGGCCGGTGACATACTCGCCATACTCGGCCGTATTCGAGATCGAGTAGTTCATGTTGGCGATGCCGCCCTCATAGATGAGGTCGACGATCAGCTTCACCTCGTGCAGGCACTCGAAATAGGCCATCTCGGGGGCGTAGCCGGCCTCGGTCAGCGTCTCGTAGCCAGCCTTGATCAGCTCGACCAGGCCGCCGCAGAGCACGACCTGCTCGCCGAACAGGTCGGTCTCGCACTCTTCCTTGAAGGTGGTCTCGATGATGCCGGCGCGGCCGCCGCCATTGGCCGAGGCGTAGGAGAGGCCGAGGTCATGGGCGTTGCCGGTCGCGTCCTGATGGATCGCGATCAGGGTCGGCACGCCGCCGCCGCGCTGATACTCGGAGCGGACGGTGTGGCCCGGGCCCTTCGGCGCGACCATCAGCACGTCGAGGTCCTTGCGCGGCTCGATCAGGTTGAAATGGACGTTGAGGCCGTGCGCGAACAGAAGGGCGGCGCCCTCCTTCATGTTGGCGTGCAGCTCGTCGCGATAGATGTCGCCCTGCAGCTCGTCGGGGGTCAGCATCATCATGATGTCGGAGACCTTGGCGGCCTCGGACGGGGTCATGACCTTGAAGCCGGCCTCTTCGGCCTTCTTGCGGGTGGCCGAGCCGGCCTTCAGCGCGATGATGACGTCCTTGACGCCGGAATCGCGCAGGTTGAGCGCATGGGCATGGCCCTGGCTGCCGTAGCCGACGATGCAGACCTTCTTGCCCTTGATCAGGTTGATGTCGGCGTCGCGATCGTAATAAACGCGCATTGGATGCGTCCTTCCTTGGGTTGATCTCTTGGCTTCAGGCTTTCGGTGCGGTGTTCGGCCGCCCGTGAAGATTGAGGAACTGGTCGGTGGCCCGGGCTGCGTCGCGCTGGATCTCGGCCTTGCCGGCGACGAGCGCGTCGCCCAGCAGCAGCCTGATCTGGACGTCGCGGCCGACCAGACCGAAAAAGGTCCGGAACGCCGTCTCGGCATCGTCGAAATCGAGCAGCCCCGCGGCGCGACCGGCTTCCAGAACCGGCTTCAAGCGCTCGCCAATGGCGAAACGCCCGTTAGCCAGCACGATGCCGCCGAGATTGCTCTTTCCCGAGGCAGCATGGCCGATCGCGGCGCGATTGAGCGCGATCGAGGTCTGGCTCGTGATCACGCTCAGCCAGTTCTCGGCGAAATCCCGCAGGCTCTTGCGCAGCGTCGCCGCATCGAGCGCCTGACGATCATAGTTGTCGGCTCGGACCTTCGAGGCCTGCCACTGCACGGTCGCGGTCAACAGGCCGTCGCGGTCGCCGAACCATTTGTACAGCGTCTCCTTCGAGCAGCTCGCCCGCCGCGCCACTGCGGTCATGGTGAGCTGGTCGCCCTGCTCCACCATCAGCGCGAGCACAGCGTCGAGCACGGCCTGCTGCCGCTCGCTCAGCGCTTCGCCTTGGCTATGGGTCGCAATGTCGCTCATCGATCCGGAGAGTACCGTACGTTACGGTTCTGGCATCTACCGCACGGCTTGCCGGGGCGCAAGGGTGTGCTGGAGAAATTTCATCGCATCTATGGCGCCGCCAGGGCACCTATATCTGGCGGTCTGGATTTTCGCGCGGACTTTGCACGCCTCGACCGTTGGCGGGCTGCGATAGACGGCAAGCCGGAATTTGGCTACGGTAGCGTGAGGTAATACCTCTTATTGGAGTGCAGGCACATGGCGGCAGTCACTTCGATCAAACTCGACGATGAGCTGAAAGGCCGCGTGCAGAACTTGGCCGCAGCGCGTCGCCGTACCTCGCATTGGATCATGCGCGAGGCGATCGCGCAGTATGTCGAGCGCGAGGAGAAGCGAGAAGCCCTGCGCCAGGACACCCTCAAGGCTTGGGAGGACTTCCAGGCGACCGGACTACATGCAACCGCCGAAGAGGTCGAGACATGGCTGTCGAGCTGGGGAACTGACAACGAGTTGCCTGCGCCCGAATGCCACGAGTAATTTTCGCCCCGGCCGCGATCCGCGACCTCGAACGGCTCCGAGCATTCTTGCGGCCCAAGAATCCGTCGGCTGCAAAACGAGCGGCCGAGGCGATCGTCCGGGGCGTCCAGGCGCTCGGCACGCATCCCCATATGGGCCGGCTCCTCGAAGACCTGTCCGAGGAACACCGGGAATGGATCATAGATTTCGGTGATAGCGGATATCTGGTCCGTTATCGTATCGACGAGCACGCCGTGACGATCCTTGCCGTGCGGCACCAAAAAGAAGCGGGATGTTGAAGGCCTTTTCCACGCGGAAATCCGGACAGCCCTCTATCTGCCCCGCGAGTGCCACCGAGCCGGAGCGACGAATGACCCAGCCTACCCCGCCAGCCGCCGCCGACGTCCTCGCCTTCTGGCGGCAGGCCGGTCCGGACAAATGGTTCGCCAAGGACGATGCCTTCGACGCCGAGATCGCCAGGCGCTTCCGGCCACTGTTCGATGCGGCCGCGCGCGGCGCGCTGTCGGATTGGGAGGAGACTCCGGAGGGCGTCTATGCGTTGCTGGTCCTGCTCGATCAGTTCCCGCGCAATCTCAATCGCGGCTCGGCCCATGCCTTCGCCGCCGACCCGCTGGCGCGCGAGGTCGCCGGGCACGCGATCGCGCGCGGCTTCGACGAGGTCTTCGAGAACCCGGAACGCCGCTTCCTCTATATGCCGTTCATGCACTCCGAGGATCTTGCGGACCAGGAACGCTGCGTCGCCTTGAGCAAGGCTTCGGGCGATGACGACTCGACCAAATACGCCATCATCCACCGCGACATCATCCGCGATTTCGGCCGCTTCCCGCATCGCAACGCCGTCCTCGGCCGAGAGAGCTCGGCCGAGGAGCAGCGCTTCCTCGAAGACGGCGGCTTCAGCGGTTGATCAGCCTTTGACCGCTTTCCGGTGAGCCTCGGCCAGCTCGGCCATGCTCTTGAAATGTAAGTCGACCTTCGGCTGGTTGGCGGGCACCTGCGTCGCTCCGCTGCCGGCCATGCCGAAGCGCCGGTCGATCCAGGCGCGCGCCAGCCCGGCCCGCTCGGCCGGGACATGGTCATGGAACAGGCTCTGCGCCGTGTGCAGCACTTGGCTCGCCTTGAGGCCGAGATCGGCGTCCAGATGCGCCAGCAGATGCGCGAAGTTGCGCGGGTCGGGCTTGTAGGAGCCGATATCCTCGGCGGTATGGATCGCATCGAAGGTCACGCCGAGCTTGCGGTTGCTGGCCGCGAAGCTCGTCCGATCGACATTGGAGAGGATGACGAGCCTGTAGTGCCGCTTGAGATAGGCGAGCGCCTCGGCGGAATCCGGGAAGGCCGGCCAATCCGGCACCGAGCCGCCGAAGCGCTCGTTGAGGTCAGCGTGGATATTGACGCCAAGCTCCTTGGCGAGGCGGGCATGGACGGCAGCGAGCAGCGTCGAATAGCGCAGCGACGGCCCGGCCTCCTCCAGTTCGCTCTCGATTTTGCCGAAGCGCGCCAGCGCCTCCTCGCGCTCGATCTGGAGTCGGCCGGCGCTGATCAGCGGCTGCAGCGCGTTCCAGATGCCGGTCTCCCAGTCGATCAGCGTGCCGTAGCAATCGAAGGTCAGAACCTTGAAATCGGTGAGTTTCATCGCAGGTGGTCCTCATGATGCGGAGTTGCATCGACCTTAGCGACCGCACCCACCGCCGTGATGAGGCGAAACTCCGAACGGTTTGACCGAAGCTGCGCTTATCGGCTCCGGCTCGCGGCGCGGAACTCCGACGGCGTCAGGCCGAAGCGCCGCCTGAACTGCCGGTTGAAGGACGAGGCGTTCTGGTAGCCGAGACCGTAGGCGATCTCCGAGACCGGCAGCGCCGTCTTGACCAGCAGCTCGGCGGCCTCGTCGAACAGCCGGGTCAGTTGCGCTTGCTTCGGCGACTGCCCCGTGGTTGCTCGGAACAACGCGTGGAACCGGCTCTGGCCGAGACCGGCCGTCCGCGCCATCTCCGCGACGCTCCCCGCCCCGCCATGGCTGGCGACGTCGACGACCCGGCCTTCCGCGCGCGACAATGGCCGGGGCGCGGCGGTCGGCTGGATCAGTTGCAGCCCCGCCATGGCCATCCGCGCAGCATCGCTCGGCCGGCAGGCCCCGGCTTCGACCTCGGCGCCGACCTGGCGGAACATCCGCCACAGCCAGGGCTCGACCCGCGTCAGCGATGGCACGAGGTCGCGCAGCAGCGCCGGCTCGGCCTCGCCGGCGAAAGCTCCCGCCTCGACATCGAGGATGAGCATGCTGCAATCGCTCGTCGGCTCGAAATCATGCTCGTGCTCGCGCGGGATGATCGCGACGCAGTTGCTCGACACGACGCTGCGATGCCCCTCGACATCGAGCCGCATCGCACCCTGCATCGGCAGCAGGACCTGGCTGTAGCCGTGGCGGTGGCGGTCGCGACCGCGATAGCTGCGGAGTTCGAGATGGATCGACATCATCCACTCATGCGCAAGAGGTCATGCCGCGCATTTGCCGCCGATCGGCGCAGGCGATCAAGAGCCCTCAGCCGCCGGCCGCCTGCTGCGCCACGAACCGTTGCAGGAAAATCGCCGCCACCGTCAGTACGAAACCGGCCCACCAGAGCGGCGAGCGCAGGCTCTTGCCCGATCCGAGCGGCTCGGCTTCGGCCTTGCCGGTCAGGCGCTGATAGATCGGCCAGGCGAAGCAGGCGAAGCCGATGGCGCCGAGGCCGAGCGAGATTTCATTCAGTCCGATCGTCACCGCTCCGCCCCCTCGCCGGCGAGCGCCGGTCGATCGCTTTCAGCAGCAATCGCCGGTTCCTTCAACCCCAGCCTTCGCAAGGGATCGCCGATCAGTCCCGACACCAGCAACGCCAGCATCCGGTCGATGCCCGGCAGCCGCGCCAATGGCGGCACCACGCGGTCGCGGATCAACGGCAACATGGCGCTGTCCGACTGGTAGAACGGCGTGAACATCCGGCTCGCCGCCTGATAGAGCCGCACATGCCAGCGGCGGAGCTGGGCATAGCGGCGCAGCGCGGCGTCGAGATCGACGGTATCATCGAGCGCCACCGCCAGCGCATAGGCGTCGAGCAGGGCCATGTTCGCCCCCTGCCCCAGTTGCGGGCTGGTCGAATGCGCGGCGTCGCCGATGAAGGCGATCCGCCGGCCACGAGGCAGCGGCAGCGTCTGGTGGCGATAGCTCGCGAAGGTCAGCTGCTCCGGCGCGACGATATGCGCGAGCAGCGGCGCGGCCGCCGGCCAGATCCGCTCGACCTCGGCTTTCCAGGCCGCTAGCCCGGCCTTGCACCAGGCATCGAGCGCATCCGCCTTCAGGCTCCAGAATAGCGCCGCCTGCGGCTCCGGCTCCTCGCCATGACGTCCGATTGGCAACACGCCGACCATCACGCTGGCGCGGCGATAGCGCTGTTCGAGCACGTGACGATCGAAGTCGGTCCCGGCGAGCGGGACATTGGCCCAGAGTGCGCCATAGCTGAGGGGCGTATGGGTCACCGGGCGAGCGGCATGGCCAAGCAGAGCTGAGCGGGTTCCTGACGCATCGACGACGAGATCGAACGGCCGCAGGCGGCGACCGCCCGCGGCGATCAACGAGACCTTGCCGCCAGCAGAGGCATCGACGTCGCTGACCTCGACCCCGGTCTCGATCGCGACAGTTCGCTTCTGCACGGAAGCGAACAGCGCCTCGAACAGCGCCGCGCGATGGATGCCGACGCCGAAGCGCTCGCGCTTCAGTGCGGCGTAGCGCACATCGAGCACCACCGAGTGTGTGGTGGCATTCAGACCGAACAACCGATCGATCCGGCTGCCAGTGGCGATCAGCGTACCGGCCAGGCCGAGTTCGTTCAGAACGGCGAGCCCGCTCGGCTGGAGGATCAGGCCGGAGCCGAGCGGCTGTGGCTCGTTGAAGCGCTCGACCAGCGTGACGGTGTGGCCAGCGCGTTCGAGCAGCAGCGCGGCCGCCAGCCCGGCGGTTCCGCACCCGATGATCGCGATCGAAAGGCTGCGACTCATGCCGCAACCAATCTAGCGAGCTACATCGCCTCCGGGCCGCGGCTCATCGCCGCGATGCCGGTGCGCGAGACTTCGGTCAGGCCGACCACGGTCATCAGCTTGATGAAGCGTTCGATCTCCTCGGTCGCGCCGGTGAGCTCGAAGACGAAGGAGGTCAGCGTCGCATCGAGCGTGCGCGCGCCGAAGGCCGCGGCGAGCCGCATCGCCTCGACGCGGTGGTCACCTTTGCCGACGACCTTGAGCAGGCAGAGCTCGCGCTCGATCGCCTCGCCCTGAAGGGTGAGATCGACGACGCGATGAACCGGCACCAGCCGGTCGAGATGCGCCTTGATCTGGTCGATCACGCTCGCCGTGCCGGAGGTGACGACGGTGATGCGCGAGAGATGCTTCTCGTGCTCGGTCTCCGAGACGGTGAGGCTCTCGATGTTGTAGCCGCGGCCGGAGAACAGGCCGGCGATGCGGGCGAGAACGCCCGGCTCGTTGTCGACGATCACCGCCAAAGTGTGGCGGGCGATCGGCTGCGCAGTCGGGGCGCTGGGATAGTGCGTCGTGTTCATGTCTGGGCTCGGCTTCGGCTGAGATTTGGACGGAAATCGGTGAGGACGGGCTCGTCGAGCTCGTCGACGGCTACGATCCAGGGCTCGGCCAGAGCGGCCTCGCGCCAGGCCTGGAAGCCAGCGGTGCCCTGTACCGCCTCGACATAGGCGGCGCTGACCGGATCGAGCGCGATCGAATAGGTGGTGAAGCGGGTCGCCACCGGCGCGAACATCGCATCGGCAGCGCTGAATTCCCCGAACAGGAAGTCGCCGCCCGCCCCGAAGCGCTGGCGCGCATCGCGCCAGATCTCGGTGATGCGGGCGATGTCGGCCGCGACCGCCTCGCCGCGATCGCGCGCCGGGTGGACCCAGGCGAGGTTCATCGGACAGGCGCCGCGCAAGGCGGTGAAGCTGGAGTGCATTTCGGCCGAGATCGAACGCGCCAGCGCCCGCGCCGGCTTGTCGCGCGGCCAGATCGGCAGCTCCGGATGGGCCTCGGCGATATATTCGATGATGGCGAGCGAATCCCAGACCGCGATCGCCCCGTCGACCAGCGAGGGCACCTTGCGGGCCGGCGTGTACTCGGCGACGGCGCGCTTCCAACCCGGATCGTCCATGGTCGGCCCGAACGGGATCAGCACTTCCTCGAACGGGATGCCGAACTGCTTGAGGACAAGCCAGGGCCGCAGCGACCAGGAGGAATGGGTCTTGTTGGCGATGATCAGCTTCATGGCGAGACGACCGTCAGCTCAGGAAAGGTATGCTTGGCATTGGTCAATAAGGCACGGTCGAAACTGGCAAACGCCGCAACCGGACAGGTAGCAAGATGGATGGCATCGCCGAAATCGAGGCCGTCTTCATAGGCGCCAAGGATGGCGTCCAGGCGCGCTCCATCCTCAAGTTCGATCGCGTCGGTTTCGCCGAGTACACGGAGCGCCTCGACAATCTGCGATTTCTTGAAACCGTAGACGGCGCGCAGCACCCACTCCGTTTCGAGCAGCACCGTGGATTGCACAAACCCCGATCGCTCCAGGATCAAGGCACGCGCACGCACGACCGCATCCGGATCGTCCTCCGTGATGAGACGCACGACGATGTTGGTATCGAGCGCGATCACCGGTCCAGGCCCGACTTCCGCTTCCAGCGCTCGGCCATGGCCTGGTCGATACCCCTCTGCATATCCTCAAGCGTCTTCGGCGGCCCGTCATAGGGCAGGCAGCCGATCAGATCGTCGATGGTGTAGCGCTTGCGCGGGCTCTTCGGCGCAAGGAAGACGCCGCCGTCGCGCGCCGTCACCTCGAACTCGGTGCCGGGCGCCCAGCGCCCCTGCTCGCGAATGCTCTTGGGCAAGATCACCTGCCCCTTGGTGGACAGACGCGTCGTCGCCATCACCACTCCCCAAAAGTAAGACGATGGTAAGATAACATCTCGCGCCGGCTTTCGCCACGGATCATCACGCCGCCTGCTCCATCGCCAGCGTGAAGTCGAGGGCAGCCTCGACATGCAGCGCCGTGGTGTCGAAGGCCGGGACATCGAAATCGGCCTGCGAGACGAGGAGCCCGATCTCGGTACAGCCGAGAATGACGCCATCGACGCCCTCCTCCCGCACTGCCCGCGCGACGATCTCGCGATAGCGCGCCTTCGAGGCCGGCAGGGCCACTCCGCGGCAGAGCTCCTCATAGATGATGCGGTGGACATCCGCCCGCTCCGCCTCGTCCGGCACCAGCGCCTCGACACCAAAGGCGGCGAGCCGGTCGCGGTAGAAGCGCTGCTCCATGGTGAAGCGCGTCGCCAGCAGCAGCGGGCGGCGCGCGCTCGTCTTGCGGATCGCCTTGGCGGTGACGTCGGCCAAGTGCAGGAAGGGCAGGTTCGTCGCCTGGGTGATGTGGTCGGCGAGCTTGTGCATGGTGTTGGTGGCGAGGACGATGCAGACCGCCCCGCCCTGCTCGAGCCGGCGCGCGCTCGACGCCATCGCCGCCCCGGCCCGGTCCCAGTCGCCCTTGGCCTGCATCTCGGCGATCGGCGAGAAGTCGACGGAGTGCAGCAGGACGTCGGCCGAGTGCAGCCCGCCCTGGCGCGACCGCACGCCCTCGTTCAGCAGCCGGTAATAGACCGCCGTCGATTCCCAGCTCATCCCGCCGATCAGGCCGATGGTCGCCATGTTGTCCCCCTGTTTCGAGGTCGTCATTCTCGGGCGAAGCGAAGCGCAGACCCGAGAATCTCCTGACGAAAAGGCGCCGGCCAGCGCCTCCTCCTGCTCGAGATGCTCGGGTCAAGCCCGAGCATGACGATGCCCGATCAAACGAGCTGCTTGCCCTTGGCGTCGATGATCTCGCCGGTATCGCCTTCGAAATCGGGCAGGATCATCTCGTTATGCGCCTTGCCCGACGGGATCATCGGGAAGCAGTTCTCTTCTTTCGCCACCAGGCAGTCGAAGATCACCGGACCGGGCGTCTCGATCATCTCCATGATGGCGCGGTCGAGATCGGCCGGGTCGGAGCAGCGGATGCCATGGCCGCCATAGGCCTCCGCCAGTTTGACGAAGTCCGGCAGCGAGGCCGAATAGCTCTCCGAATAGCGCCCGCCATGCAGCAGCTCCTGCCATTGGCGCACCATGCCCATGTACTCGTTGTTGAGGATGAAGATCTTGACCGGCAGCCGGTACTGAACCGCCGTCGACATCTCCTGCATGTTCATCAGGATCGAGGCCTCGCCGGCAACGTCGATGACGAGCGCCTTGGGGTGCTTCATCTGCACGCCGATCGCTGCTGGCAGGCCGTAGCCCATGGTGCCGAGGCCGCCCGAGGTCATCCAGCGGTTCGGCTCCTGGAAATGCAGATACTGCGCCGCCCACATCTGGTGCTGGCCGACCTCGGTCGTGATGTAGGTGTCGCGATCCTTGGTCAGCGCATAGAGCCGCTCCAGCGCATATTGCGGCTTGATGATCGTGTCCGAGCGCTTGTAGGCGAGGCTCTTGCGCGCCCGCCAGCCATCGATCTGCGTCCACCAGGCGGTGAGCGCGGTCTTGTCGATCTGCGGCGAGGTCTCGCGCCAGATCCGGACCATGTCCTCGAGCACATGCGCGCAATCGCCGACGATGCCGATATCGACCTTGACGTTCTTGTTGATCGAGGACGGGTCGATGTCGATGTGGATTTTCTTGGAGTGCGGCGAGAAGGCGTCGAGTCTCCCCGTGATCCGGTCGTCGAAGCGCGCGCCGATATTGATCATGACGTCGCAGTCATGCATGGCGAGGTTCGCCTCATAGGTGCCGTGCATGCCGAGCATGCCGAGCCACTGCCTGTCGGCGGCCGGGAAGGCGCCCAGCCCCATCAGCGTCGAGGTGACCGGATAGCCGGTCAGCCGCGCCAGCTCGCGCAGCAGCGACGAGGCATGCGGGCCGGCATTGATGACGCCGCCGCCGGTGTAGAACACCGGCTTCTTCGCCTTGGCGATCAGCTCGACCGCAGCCTTGATCTTGGTCAGGTCGCCCTTGACCGTGGGACGGTAGGTCTTGTGCTGGTTGTCGCGCGGGCGGCTATAGGCGCCGGTCGCGAACTGGACGTCCTTGGGGATGTCGACCACGACCGGGCCGGGCCGGCCATTGGCCGCGACGTAGAAGGCCTCGTGCAGGACACGCGGCAGGTCGGCGATGCTCTTCACCAGGTAGTTGTGCTTGGTGCAGGAGCGGGTGATGCCGACCGTGTCGCATTCCTGGAAGGCGTCCGAGCCGATCAGATGCGTCGGGACCTGGCCGGTGATGACGACCAGCGGGATCGAGTCGAGCAGCGCGTCGGTCAGGCCGGTGACGGCGTTTGTCGCGCCCGGCCCCGACGTGACGAGGACGCAGCCGACCTTGCCCGGCGCCGAGCGGGCATAGCCCTCGGCGGCATGGACGGCGCCCTGCTCGTGGCGGACGAGCACGTGCTTGACCCTGTCCTGCTGGAAGATCGCGTCGTAGATCGGCAGCACGGCGCCGCCGGGATAGCCGAAGAGATGCTCCACGCCCTGGTCCTGGAGGGCGCGAACGACCATCTCGGCGCCGGTCATCATCTCGCTCATAACGGTCTCCTGCGGAGGTCTGTCTGTCGGTGTCGGTCGGAAAAAGGCAATAAAAAAGGCCCTCGGAGGGGCCTGGGCGTGCGCTGGCGTCGGGGACGCCCGGTTGTTAAACCGGCCCCTACCAGCGCACCTCTACGATAATAAGCTTGCGCATGTCGCAGCCCTGTCGAAACGAAAGTTGCCGGACGCTAGACGAGCAGCGCCGCATGGTCAAGCGGGGATTGGAGCCGGCAAGCGAAGAGCGCCTGTCTGCCCTCCACCGTCATTCCGGACAAGCGCCGCAGGCGCGCAGCTCCGGAATCCATCGAAAGGCGCCAGAGCTCTGCGATGGATTCCGGCGCTCCGCTTCGCTACGGCCGGAATGACAGTGGAGTTTGAGCGGAAACGGTGGAGCTTCCTACCCGCCCCCGCAAGCCGCGAGGGCCGCATCGAGCGCAACCTCAGGCTCCACCGCCGTCCAACCTTCCATCTGATGGCGGAACCAGGTCATCTGCCGCTTGGCATAGGCGCGGGTATCGGCCTTGCCGCGCGCAACCGCCTCGTCCAGCGAGAGCCTGCCGTCGAGATAGGCGATCAGCCCCGGCACGCCATGGGCACGCATCACCGGCAGCAGCGGATCGAGCCGGCGCTCGCGCAGGGCCGCGACCTCGTCGAGCGCGCCTTGGCCCATCATCACATCGAAGCGGGCGTCGATCCTGGCCCGCACGAGCTCCCGCTCCGGCGCGAGGAAAAGCTTGAGTAGCTCCTGCCCCGCCAGTGGCCCCGGCCGCCGCGCCCCCTGGAACGTCGCCAGCGAACGTCCGGTCGCCTCGAGCACCTCCAGCGCCCGCATCACCCGCAGGCGGTCGCTCGGCCGCAGGCGCACCGCCATCTCCGGATCCCTGGCGGCGAGCTCGGCATGCAGCTCGCTTGTCTCGCACTGCTCCGCCCGAGCCCGGAAGGCGATGCGAACCTCATCCGGCACCGGCGGGATATCCGAGAGCCCCTCGGTCAGCGCCTTGAAATAGAGCCCCGTGCCGCCGACCAGCACCGGCAAGGCGCCCTGCCCCGCGAGCTCCTGCAGCAGCATTGTGACCTCGGTCGCATAGGCCGCAGCGGAATGGTTCACCGCGCCGTCGATATGCCCATAGAGCCGGTGCGGAACCTCGCCCATCTCCTCCGGCGTCGGCCGGGCGGTGATGACGTGGAGATCGCGATAGACCTGCATCGAGTCGGCATTGACCACGACGCCGCCGAACCGGCGGGCCAATTCGACCGCCAGCGCCGACTTGCCGCTAGCGGTCGGACCTGCGATGAGCACCGCGCTGTATCTCACCTGTTGCCCGGCTCCCTCATGATGCTCGTCGCCACCCTCGTCTCCGCCCATGGTCAGGCCCTGCTCGACGATGGCCTGCTCGCCCGCCTCAGCGCGGCCGCCTCCGCGGTGAAGGTCGAACACCTCGACGGCGAGATCGCGGCCGACCTCTTCGCGGAAGCCGGCGATGCGCGCAAGCTCGAAGCGGTCCTGCGTGAGGCGCTCGGCGGCGCTCCGGTCGACATCATCGTCCAGCCGGCCGCGACCCGCCGCAAGCGCCTGTTCCTCGCCGACATGGATTCGACCATGATCGGCCAGGAATGCATCGACGAGCTCGCCGCCTATGTCGGCCTGAAGGAGAAGGTCTCCGACATCACCGAGCGGGCCATGCGCGGCGAGCTCGAATTCGAGCCGGCGCTGCGCGAGCGCGTCGCCCTGCTGAAGGGGATCGCGCTCGGCGTCGTCGACGAGATCATCGCCAGGAGCATCACCCTGACGCCGGGCGGCAGCGCGCTGGTGCGGACCATGCGCGCCCATGGCGGCTATACCGCGCTGGTCTCCGGCGGCTTCACCGTCTTCACCGGCCCGATCAGCCAGACGATCGGCTTCGACGAACATCGCTCCAACATCCTGCTCAGCGAGGGCGCCCTGCTCTCCGGGCTCGTCGCCGAGCCGATCCTCGGCAAGCAGGCCAAGCTCGATGCGCTCGTAGAGTTGCGCGCCCGCTTCGGCTTGCCGGACGAGGCGACGCTCGCGGTCGGCGACGGCGCCAACGACCTCGCCATGCTGGGGCAAGCCGGGCTCGGCGTCGCCTATCGCGCCAAGCCGGCGGTCGCAGCCGCCGCCGACGCCCGCCTCGACCATGCCGATCTCACCGCTCTGCTCTATGCCCAGGGCTATCGCGGCGACGAGATCGTCAGGAACTGAGCCTCAGTCGACGATGAACAGCCGCGCTCCGTTCGGGGAGCGCGAGCGGTGCGGCTCGGCCTTGTCGGCAACCTGGTAGCTCATCCCGGCGCGCAGCCACATGACCCGGCCATCGGCCAGCGTGGTCTCCAGCTCGCCTTCGAGACAGAGCAGGATATGCCCCTTCTCGCACCAATGGTCCGAGACATAGCCGGGCGAGTAGTCGACCATCCTGACGCGGATCGGATTATCCGCCGGCCCGAAGCGGCGCGTGCGCCAGGTCGCCTGCCCTTGCTCTCCCGCGAAATATTCAGGCTCGACAGTCGACCAGTCGGTCGTGCCGAAGGGGATGTCGCTCATGCGCATGGACGGCCTCTCTGACGCGTATTCCGGAAACCTGCCGGAGCAGCCATCACGCGGCCAATGCAAAAAGCTGATGGCGACGATCAGCGGCAACAAAAAAGGCGGCCCGGAGGCCGCCTTTCCCTGATCCATCGTTGAAGAGGGTCAGCTCATCGTCACCGCGACGAAGCGGACTTCGCCCTGGGCGTTCGAGACCAGCAGCAGGGCCGACTTCTTGCCTTCCTTCTTCAGGGCATCGAGCCGCTTGGTGACATCCTCCGGCGAATTCACCGGCTCCTGGCCGACTTCGACCACGAGTTCGCCGACGAGGATGCGCTTGTCGGCGGCGTTGGAGTTGGCATCGACCTTGGTGATGACCACGCCCTTCAGCCCGTCCTTGATCGAGTACCGCTTGCGCAGGTCGTCGTTCTGGGCCGAAAACTCGAGGCCGAGCGCCGAGGCGGTCGCGGGCTTTGCGGCCTCGCCCGTGGGCTTGTTGGCCGAGGCCTGCTGAACTTTCTCGCCATCCTCGAGGCGGGCGAGCTTGACGGTCTTGCTCAGCTCCTTGCCCTTGCGCATGATCTGGATCGGCACGTCCTTGCCGACCTGGGTGCTGGCGACGATGCGCGGCAGCTCGCGCGAATCCTTGACGTCCTTGCCGTCGAACTTGACGATCACGTCGCCGATTTCGAGGCCGGCGGGCTTGGCCGGACCCTTCTCGTCGATGCCGGCGATCAGCGCGCCGCGCGCGGTGCCGAGGCCGAGCGCCTCCGCGGCGGCGTCATCGACATTCTGGATGCGCACGCCAAGCCAGCCGCGGCGGGTCTCGCCGAACTCGCGCAGCTGGTCGATGATGTTTGTCGCGAGCGAGGACGGCACGGCGAAGCCGATGCCGACCGAGCCACCGGTCGGTGACAGGATCGCGGTGTTGATGCCGATCACCTCGCCGCTCATGTTGAACAGCGGGCCGCCCGAATTGCCCTTGTTGATGGCCGCGTCGGTCTGGATGTAGGTGTCGTAGGGACCCTGGTTGATGTCGCGGTTGCGGGCCGAGACGATGCCCGACGAGACCGAGCCGCCGAGGCCGAACGGGTTGCCGATCGCCATCACGGGATCGCCGATCCGCATCTTGTCGGAATCGCCGAACTTGACGAAAGGCAGCGGCTTGTCGTGCTTCACGCGCAGCAGCGCGAGGTCGACCTTGGTGTCCTTGCCGACGACCTCGGCCTTGAGGCGCAGACCGTCGCTGAACACCACGGTGATCTCGTTGGCGTCGCCGATGACGTGGTTGTTGGTCACCACCAGGCCCGACGGATCGACCACGAAGCCGGAGCCTGCCGATTGCGACCGGCGCTGCTGCGGCGGCTGGTTCTGACCCTGCTCGCCGCCACGGCCGCGGCGGTTGAAGAATTCCTCGAACAGGTCGCCGAACGGCGTGTCGGGGCCGAGCTGCGGCAGCTGCGGCAGGTTGCGGCCGCGCGTCTCGCTGGTCGTCACCGCCGCGATGTTGACCACGGCCGGCATCACCCGCTCGGCGAGATCGGCCAGCGAGATCGTGGTGCCATGGGCCTGCGGCGTGGCCTGGACGTTGCCAGGCGCCGGCGTCGCCTGAGCGAAGGCGGGCACCGTCGCGAACGCCATGCCGGCAACTGTCGCGATGCGCGCCAGGCGGTAGGCGTGGGAATGTGTGAGTGCCATCGATGTCCTCATGATCATGAGATGTCGCGCCAAGTGGTCGGCCTTGACGGCATTGCAGCGCAGCCGGAATCCGAACGCAACTTAAGAACGCCAAAATGCGGCGGAAGGGCGACGCAAGATCGCGTCATAATGCCGTGATCGCCGCAGAGGACGCTTTCAGCTCCGGACCAGCCAGACCATGCCGACGCCGACGATCGCCGAGACGATACCGATCAGGCGCATCCGCTCGACCGGGGTCTCGGATGCGCTGCGCAGCGCCTCCTTGGCGATCTCCGGGATAGACGCGAAAAGCAGTCCCTCGATGGCGAAGACCAGGCCGAGCGCCGCGAGGAAATCTGTCATGCGCAGCGCTCGGTCATCATGTGGTCAGGGCTTCGGGGCCGCCGGCGTCGCCGGGGCCGCATCGGTCGCCGCTCCGGCACGCTTGCCGGACGGGTCGTTGAAGAAGCGGAAGAACGGCGAGTCGGGCGAGAGCAGCATGCGCGTATCGCCGGACTTCAGGCTCGCTTCATAGGCCTGCATCGAGCGGTAGAAGGCGAAGAACTCCGGATCCTTGCCGAAGCCCTCGGCGAAGATGCGGTTGCGCTCGCCTTCGCCTTGGCCGCGGATCTCGTCCGACTTCCGCTGCGCCTCGGCGACGATGATGATCGCCTCGCGATCGGCCCGCGCCCGGATCTCCTGCGACTGCTGACCGCCGAGCGCGCGCGCTTCCGCCGCCTCGCGCTGCCGTTCGGTCTGCATGCGCTGGAACACCGCCTGCGAGTTGGCCGCCGGCAGGTCGACACGACGCAGCCGAACGTCGACCACGGTCATGCCGAACCGGCCCGCCTCGCGGTTCACGTCGTCGCGGATGCGATTCATCAGCCGCGAGCGTTCGGTGCGGACCATCGCCGTGAAGGTCGCCTCGGCGAGGACCGAACGGACGTTGCCGTTGACGATCGAAGCCAGCTGCGAATTGGCGCGCGGGATGTTGTTGACCGCCTGGAAGAAGCGCAGCGGATCGGAAATCCGGTAGCGCGTGAAGGCGTCGACCACGAGCCGCTTCTGGTCGGACGCGATGATTTCCTGCGCCGGCAGATCAAGATCGAGGATGCGGTTGTCGAGGTAGGTGACCTGCTCGAACGGGGCCGGCAGCTTGAAATAGAGCCCCGGCTCGGTGACGACGCTGCGCACCGCGCCGAAGCGCAGCACGATCGCCGATTGGGTCTGCTGGACGACGAAGGTCGCGGCGTAGAAGACGATCGCGACAACGGCGATGACCGCCAGGACGGCGACGCGGAGGAAGCCGTTCATCGGGTCGCTCCCTGCTGCTGAGCCTGGCCCTGGGCCTGGTTCTGACCGGCCGGCCGGCGCTGCTGGTGCTGGCCGAGCTCACCGAGGGGCAGATAGGGCACGACGCCGCTGCCGTTGTTGTTCTGGTCGAGGATCACCTTGTCCATGCCGCCGAAGACGCGCTCCATGGTTTCGAGGAAGAGACGCTCGCGGGTTACGGCGGGCGCGTTCTTGTATTGCTCGTAGACCGAGTTGAAGCGGCTGATCTGGCCGAGCGCCTCGTTGACCGTCTGGTCCTTGAAGGCTTCGGCCGACTGGACGAGCTGGGCCGCCCGGCCGCGCGATTCCGGCACGACCTGGTTGGCATAGGTCTCGGCCTGGTTGCGCAGGCGCTCCTGGTCGGCGCGCGCCGCCTGGACGTCGCGGAAGGCGTCGATGACCTGCTGCGGCGGGTCGACCTTCTGCAGCTGCACCAGCCGAATCAGCACGCCGGCCCGATAGGTGTTCAGCGTGTCCTGCATCAGCTGGCGCACTTCGGTCTCGATCGCGGCGCGGTCGGTGGTCAGCACCGGCTGGATGTTGCGCCGGCCGATGACCTCGCGCACCGCGCTCTCGGCCACCGCCTTCACCGTGCCCGGCGGGTCCTGGATGTTGAAGACATAGGCCTCGGGCGCGCCCGGATCGATCTGCCACTGCACGATCACGTCGATGTCGACGATGTTCTCGTCGCCGGTCAGCATCAGGCTTTCCTCGCCGACATCGGTCTGGCGCGAGGTGCGCGCCGATTCGACGGTGCGGAAGCCGACCTCGGTGGTGATGACGTTGGTCACCTGCGGCTTGACCACGCTGCCGATCGGATAAGGCAGGTTGTAGTTCAGGCCCTGCGCGGTCTTGCCGACATATTTGCCGAAGATCAGGTTGAGACCGACCTCGTTGGGCCGCACCGTGTAGACGCCGGTGGCGAGCCAGACCAGCACCAGGCCGAGACCGACGAGCAGGAGCCCGCGCCCCCCGAGATTGCCGCCCGGCATGAAATTCTTGAGTCGGTCCTGTCCGCGCCGGATGATCTCCTCGAGATCGGGCGGAGTATTGCCGCCGGAAGGACCGCCGCCGCCCCAGGGACCGCCGCCATTGCCGCCGCCGCCGCGCTGGCCCCAGGGACCACCGCCTCCGCCGCCGCCACTGCCGCCGCTTCCACCGCTCTGGTTACTCCAAGGCATGCCTCAGCCGTTCCTCATTCTTTGCTTCGACCGTGCATAGCTGAACGGCAGAACGCTGTCAGCGCCATCCGGCGCAATGCGCGTTGAATTGGGCATCGGCCACGGATTCGTCAACGACGCAAGCTCCTTTGGTCGTAGACCCTTCGTCGCAGTTACCGATCCGATGGCTCAAGGAGCTTGCTCAGGTCGTATTTCGCAAAGGACGGGCGCGCTCGACCCACTCGCGCTGCTCGGGCGTGTCATTACCGCCCAAAGGTCGCTGCGGCGCTGCACGTTCAACCAGAAATCAGGGCTGGTGCCGCACATCCGCGCCAGAATCAGTGCCGTTGCCGCCGTCGCGGTCCTGCGGTCGCCGCACAGCTCGTTGACGTGCTTGCGCTGGACAGCCGTCGCTTCCGACGGTCGCCAGCTTGCGCCTAGTCGTCAGCATCGTCGTTTCCTCCGTCGATTCCCGGCGGCGACCGGTTGCGCCGATTGTGGCCGATCTTGCATTCGCAAGCCATCCGCCTTATGTAGGTACATACCTACATAGAGTTCAACCATGACGCGGATCACTCTTTCAAGCCGCGAGCTGAACCATGATGTCAGCAGCGCCAAGAAGGCTGCGCAGGAAGGCCCGGTCGTGATCACGGATCGGGGCAAGCCCTCGCATGTCCTGATGACCTATGGCGAATTCCAACGCTTGAGCGGCAAGCGCCGCAATCTTGTGGAAGCGCTCGCCATGCCCGGCCTGTCGGGTGTCGACTTCGATCCGCCGCGCGCCCAAATCGCGCCGCGCAAGATCGACCTGTCTTGAGCTATCTGCTCGATACCAACGTCGTCTCGGAACTCCGCAAGATCGGAGACGGCAAGGCGGACAGTCGCGTCCTGGCCTGGATCGCGGCCGAAGACGCAGCGCGCTTCTTCATCTCGGCCATCACGATCCTCGAATTGGAACGAGGCGTGCTCAGTGTCCAGCGCCGGGATGCCGCGCAAGGCGCACGCCTGCGGACCTGGCTCGACAATCATGTCCGTCCGGAATTCGCCGGGCGCATCCTACCCGTCACCGCCGAGATCGCCACGCGCTGCGCGCATCTCCATATTCCCGATCGGCGCAATGAGGTGGACGCGCTCATCGCCGCCACGGCGCTGGTCCATGATTTGACCGTGGTGACGCGTAATGTCCGGGATTTTGAGGGCGTTGGGGTCGTCGTTGTCGACCCTTGGCAAGGTTGACCGAGTCTCAGGACCGAATACTCAGTTCAGCCTGTCGAACGAAGCGAAACTGAACGCATGCTCGTCCTCCGGGCCCGCCGGATGCTCGCTGCGGGCGCTCTCGCGGAAAACCGAGCCATCGAAGGCCGGGAATACCGCATCGCCTTCCGGGGTGGCATGGACGAAGGTCAGCTCCAGCCGGTCGGCGAAGGGCATCGCCTGCGCATAGACCTCCCCGCCCCCCGCGACGATGACGGCGCGCGCGCCCATCGCCTGCCCCAGCCGCTGCGCCGTCTCAAGCGCCTGGTCGAGTGTCGGCACGACGTAGACGCCATCAGGCCCGAACTGCGGATCGCGCGACAGCACCACTGTCTGCCGTCCCGGCAGCGGCTTGCCGATCGACAGGAAGGTCTTGCGGCCCATGATGATCGGGCAGCCCATGGTCAGTTCGCGGAAGCGGCGCAGATCGGTCCGCAGCCGCCAGATCAGCTGGTTGTCGCGGCCGATCACGCCATTGTCGGCGATCGCAGCGATCAGGACGACGGGAAGCTTGCCCACCCGCTCAGCCCCCGACGGCGAGCTTGTGCAGCGCCGGCCCGTCGACCCGCTTCACCGTCCACTCGCTCTGCGCCACCGCGCCGATCGAGCGGTAGAACACCCGCGAGGGCTCGTTCCAGTTCAGCACCCACCAGGCGAAGCGCGACAGCCCTTCGTCGACGCAGCGCCTGGCGAGGCGCACCATCAGCGCCTTGCCGATGCCGCGGCCACGATGCTCGGGGCGGACATAGAGGTCTTCCAGCCAGATGCCGTGCCGGCCGGTGAAGGTCGAATAGGTGTAGAACCAGATCGCGAAGCCGGCGGGTTTCCCGTCCCATTCGGCGATGTCGCAGAACACCTTCGGCTCCGGGCCGAACAGGGCCGCCGCCATGTCGGCCTCATTGGCCTCGACCTCGTGCAGCAGCTTCTCGTATTCGGCGAGCTCGCGCACGAAGGAAAGCATTAGCCCGGCCTCGTCCGGCCGAGCGGGACGGATAGAGAGAGTCATACGGCGATCGGCGCCTTGATCGCCGGATGCGGGTCGTAGCCCTCGATCACGACATCCTCGAAGCGGAAATCCTCGAGCTTGCGCACCGCCTGATTGAGCCGAAGCGTCGGCAGCGCCCGCGGGGTCCGCGAGAGCTGCTCGCGCGTCTGGTCGAGATGGTTGAGGTAGAGATGCGTGTCGCCGAAGGAGTGGACGAAATCGCCGACGGCAAGGCCTGTCACCTGCGCGACCATATGGGTCAGCAGCGCGTAGCTCGCGATGTTGAAGGGCACGCCGAGGAAGACGTCGGCCGAGCGCTGGTAGAGCTGGCAGGACAGCCGCCCGTCGACGACGAAGAACTGGAACAGGCAATGGCACGGCGCCAGCGCCATCTTCGGGATATCGGCGGGATTCCAGGCCGAGACGATCAGCCGGCGCGAATCGGGATTGCGCCTGATCTCGTCGACCAGCCAGGCGATCTGGTCGATCGTTCCGCCGTCCGGAGCCGGCCAGGAGCGCCATTGCCTGCCATAGACCGGGCCGAGATCGCCGTTCGCATCGGCCCATTCGTCCCAGATGCTGACGCCGTTCTCCTGGAGATAGCGCACATTGGTGTCGCCGCGCAGGAACCAGATCAGCTCGTGGATGATCGATTTCAGATGCAGCTTCTTGGTCGTCACCAGCGGAAAGCCTTCCGACAGGTCGAAGCGCATCTGGTGGCCGAACAGGGCGAGCGTGCCGGTGCCGGTGCGGTCGTCCTTGCGGACGCCTTCGTCGAGGACGCGCTGCAGAAGAGCGTGATACTGGTGCATTGAATCCGAATTCGAATCTGAAAAGCCCGCGATATTAGCGCCATCCGCGCCGGCGCGCTCCCCGCCCGCCGCAGCTCTCAACCGCTTTTCACGCAGCCCTCGCGGCCGCGTCTCACGGCATCGAAATAAATCGTGATCGCCCGGCATATTGCAATGCCGAGGCGCCGCCCCAATGTGAATGCCCGATGAATAGAAGGGGCGCTTCGGGTCTGCGCTTGGAGCATCGGACGAAGGTGGCTTCCGGTTTGACGGAACGATCCGATGCTCCATCAAAAGCCCGGCTGATGAGGATCGTATCATGAGCAGACTATCCATGCTGGCCGCGTTGCTTCTGGCAGCGGGCCTGGCAGGGCATGCTTCGGCGTTGGCCTCGGCTGAAGCCAAGCCTCAGAACCCGGCGACCGCCACCGCGCCGAAGATCACGGAGTCCCAGGCGCGCTCGATCGCCTTCCGCCACGGCCTCGTCCATATCGAGGAGATCGCCCTCTCCGATTGGCGTTGGGAGATCGCCGGGCGCGCCCAGGGCGGCCTCGAGGTGACGCTCGATCTCAATGCCTATGACGGCACCGTGGTCGGCGGAGCGGCGGCGCCCTGATCGCATTTTCAGTGAAGACGGCACCAGGCCGCGGGATTTTTCCCGCGGCTTTTTTGCGCTTGCGCAGAAATTAGCCGGGGCGACCTCCTGCTCTCTTTCCCCGCGCGTTCGCAGCGCCTATATTCGGCTTGCCGCTCGCAAGGGCGGCTATGGTGATAAACGGACTTCGTAATAAGCCTTTCGGACCCGGGGGCGGTACCCGGCGCCTCCACCACAGCCCTGCGGCGCGAGCAGCGGGAACACTTGCAGCCTCGAGGCTGCAGGGCTGCGGCGGGGGCGAAATAGGATCGACGAGGGTGTAAAGGTTGTTCTTTTGCCCGGCATGGTTCCGCCGTTATCGGGCCGTTGCATAGTTGCCAACGACAACAATGCTCGGGTTGCTGTCGCCGCGTAAGCGGTGCTGGTTCCCAAACCAAAGCCCTTGCGCTTAGCCGCGTAAGGCGGGGCTCGGAGGCGCCTGGCAACAGAAGCCTCCACTTTTTTGCCCGGCTCAGGCGGCCGGCGCGGAGCAGCAGAGGAGGCCTTCCTTTGCATGAGAAGTGCTCTAAACTAATGGAATCGGTCACGTTTTTCGTTTCGGGGAGCTTCCCACCGGTCGCGGCGTGATCTAGAGGAGCGGAAACGGAACCCGGACCCGATGACCAAGGATATTCTCCGCTACGACCTGATGGTGCAGGACGCGCTCAAGGGCGTCGTCCGCAAGATCCTGTCCGAGGCGGGCCGCGACGGGCTCCCGGGCGAGCATCATTTCTACATCACCTTCCGGACCACCGCCCCGGGCGTGCGACTGTCGCAGCGTCTGCGCGAGAAGCATCCGGACGAGATGACTATCGTGCTCCAGCACCAGTTCTGGGACCTCAACGTCAGCGACCACGCCTTCGAGGTCGGCCTCTCCTTCTCCGGCGTGCCGGAGCGGCTGCTGATCCCCTATGACGCGATCACCACCTTCTTCGACCCGTCGGTCCAGTTCGGCCTGAAGTTCGAGACGCAGGACGCCGCCGGCGAAGCGCAGGCGAGCGAGCCCGCCGCCCCGGCGAAGACCCCGCGCGGCGCCGCCTCCGAGCCCAGCGTCGCCCCGGCCGCGCCGCTCGCCCTTCCGCCGAAGCCAGCGCAGAAGGCGCTGCCGGCGAAAGCGAAAGACGCTGCCGAGGCGGATGCCGAAGCCAAGCCGGCCGAAGCCGAGGAGGAAGGCGGCGCCCAGGTCGTCAGCCTCGACGCTTTCCGCAAGAAGACCTGAGACCTTAAGGACTCCCATCATGACCGGATTCCGCAGCGAGACCGATTCCTTCGGTCCGATCGACGTCGCCAACGACCGTTACTGGGCGGCGCAGACGCAACGCTCGCTGCAGAACTTCAAGATCGGCGGGCCGGCCGAGCGCATGCCGCTGCCGGTCGTGCATGCACTGGTCCTGGTCAAGAAGGCCGCCGCCACGGTCAATGCGCGGCTCGGCCTGCTCGACGGCAAGGTCGAGGCCGCGATCGTCCAGGCCGCCGACGAGGCGCTCGCCGGCAAGTTCGACGAGCATTTCCCGCTCGTCGTCTGGCAGACCGGCTCCGGCACCCAGTCGAACATGAACGTCAACGAGGTGCTGGCCAACCGCGCCAACGAGATCCTGGGCGCCGGACTCGGCAAGAAGAGCCCGGTCCACGCCAACGACCACGTCAACAAGGGCCAGTCCTCCAACGACAGCTTCCCGACCGCGATCCACATCGCCGCCGCGCTCGCCGTCGCGAATGAGCTCGTGCCTGCTCTGCGCCGGCTGAAGGACGCCTTCGACGCCAAGGCGAAGGCCTTCGCCGATCTCGTCAAGATCGGCCGCACCCATCTGCAGGACGCCACCCCGGTCACGCTCGGCCAGGAATTCTCCGGCTATGTCGCGCAGATCGAGCTCGGCATCGCCCGCATCGAGCAGACCCTGCCCGGCCTGCTGGCGCTCGCCCAGGGCGGCACCGCGGTCGGCACCGGCCTCAACGCCCATCTCGACTTCGCCAAGGCCTTCTCGGCCGAGGTCGCCAGGCTGACCGGCCTGCCCTTCCGCACCGCCGACAACCTGTTCGAGGCGCTCGCCAGCCATGGCGCCATCTCCTACAGCCATGGCGCGCTGACCGCGCTCGCCATGGATCTGTTCAAGATCGCCAACGACATCCGCTTGATGGGTTCGGGCCCGCGCTCCGGCCTCGGCGAGATCAGCCTGCCCGAGAACGAGCCGGGCTCCTCGATCATGCCGGGCAAGGTCAACCCGACCCAGGCCGAGGCGCTGACCATGGTCGCAACCCGCGTGCACGGCAACCAGGCGACCGTCGCCTTCGCCGCCAGCCAGGGCCATTTCGAGCTCAACGTCTTCAAGCCGGTGATCGCCCAGGCTTTTCTTCAGTCCGCGCGGCTCCTGGCGGACGCGGCCGACAGCTTCCGCACGAATTGCGTCGAGGGCATCGAGCCCAATCGCGAGCGTCTCACTGAGCTGCTCTCGCGCTCGCTGATGCTTGTGACCGCGCTTGCCCCGGCGATCGGCTATGACAAGGCCGCCGGCATCGCCAAGGCGGCCCATCACAACGGCACGACCCTGCGCGAGGAAGCGCTGAAGGCCGGCGTCGATGCCGAGCTGTTCGACAAGACCGTCGTCGCCGAAGAAATGCTCAGCCCGGGCTGATCATGGCCGAGATCGTCAATCTCCGCCGCGCCCGCAAGGCCCGTGACCGGGCGAGCGCCGAGGCGCAAGCCGAGCAGAACAGGATCGCGTTCGGCCGCACCAAGGCCGAGCGCAAGCTGAGCGAGGCGGAGAAAGCGCTGGCTGAGCGCCGCTTGGAAGGCCATCGCCTCTCCGACGATCCCGACGGCAAGGACAAGGCGTGAGCGGCGGACCATGAGCGGCCTGCGAAAACGCTCCCTCGCCATCGCCGGCCACCGCACCAGCGTCTCGCTCGAGGAACCCTTCTGGGAAGCGCTGAAGGAGATCGCGGCCGCCGAGAAGCGGCCGATCGCCAGCCTGGTGGTGGAGGTCGATTCCAGCCGCGGCGAGCTCAATCTCTCCTCGGCGCTGCGGCTGCGCGTGCTGGCGCATTATCGCGGGCGGACAGAGACCGCGAAGCTCATCCCTGCGGATTGACCAAAAGGCTGCGCGCCGTCTCGACCACGGCGCGCGTCAGATCCACCAGCCGCTCGGCCGCGACCCGGTTGACCTGCCAGAACAGGGGCGTGTCGAGCACCATCCCGGCCATGAGTTCGCAGAGCCGGCCGGCATCCAGATGCTCGCGCACCAGCAGCTCCGGATTGGCGCTCCAGCCGATGCCGAGCAGGCTCGCCTCGACGAAGCCCTGCGTCGACGGCACCCAGTGCACTGGGTGGGTGGGGCTCTCGCCGAAGGCAGCCTCCATCCACTGGCTCTGCAAGCGATCCTTCTGATTGAAGACCAGCGACGGCGCCTGTCCGAGCGCAGGCAATGTCACCCCATTGGTAAAATGGCGCGCCATGAAGCCCGGGCTTGCCGTCGCGAGATAGCGCAACGAGCCGAGCGGGATGACGCGGCAGCCCTGGATCGGCTTGTTCAGCGCGGTGACGGCAGCAAGCACCCGCCCCTGTCGCAACCAATCGGCCGTATGCTCCTGATCGTCGACGGCGATGTCGATGAGATGTGGGCTCCGCTCCGCGAACGCCGCCACGGCACGCAGGAACCAGGTTCCGAGGCTGTCGGCATTGGCGGCGACCCGCAAGGTGACGCGCTGTTGCGGCTGGTCCGGCTCGGCCAGCGCGGGCAGCCGCGTCATCAGCTCACCCTCCAGCAGGCCGACCTGCTCCATATGGCGACAGAGCCATTCTCCCCGCTCGGTCGCGGTGCAGGGTTGCCCCCGGATGATCAGCACGGTGCCAAGCCGCTCCTCGAGTTGCTTTACGCGCTGCGACACGGCCGACGGCGTGACGTTGAGCGCCTGCGCCGCCTTGTCGAAGCTGCCGGTCCTGACCACGAGCGAGACGGCCTGCAAGCCGGGATAATCGAGCATCGCATTAGCTCTGCTTAATCGGAGTAACGATATTTAACTACACTAAAGGAACCTCACCACCTAGGCAGAACGGCGAAACAGGATCGCCGCCAATGCCCCTCTCCGTCTATGTCACCGGCTTCACCATGGGCCTCAGCCTGATCGTAGCCATCGGCGCCCAGAACAGTTTCGTGCTGCGGCAGGGCCTCAGGAACGAGCATGTCTTCGCGGTCTGCCTCACCTGCGCGCTCTCGGATGCGGTGCTGATCCTGGCCGGCGTCGTCGGCCTGAGGCAGGCGACGGCGATGCTGCCAATGCTCGAGCCGGCCCTGCGCTATGGCGGCGCCGCCTTCCTGATCTGGTATGGCGCGCGCAGCCTGGTTTCGGCCCTGCGCTCCTCCGAGGCGCTGGCGGTCGGCACCGCCGGTGGCGCGACGCTCTCCGCCAGCCTCGTCACCTGCGCCGCGCTGACCTGGCTCAACCCGCATGTCTATCTCGACACGGTGCTGCTGATCGGCAGCATCGCCAGCCAGTTCCCCGGACAGGAACTGGTCTTCGCCGGTGGCGCGATGACGGCCTCGTTCCTGTTCTTCTTCGGGCTCGGCTATGGCGCCCGCTGGCTGCGCCCGCTCTTCGCCGATCCCAAATCCTGGCGGATTCTCGACGGCATCGTCGCCGCCACCATGTGGGCGATCGCGTTCAAATTGCTGCAAGGCGGCTGATCGGACAGAACAGAAAATCCTGCACAATCAGCAGTTTGCGAGAAAATATTGAATCAACGCCACACGTGTTTGATTCAGTTTCCCAGCATGTTGAATCAGTTCTGTAGCGGCGAGCGCGACAGCGGCCGCGGCACCGACTGGATGTCGAGCGGCGGCGGCAATGGCGGGGCCTCGCCACGCGGCCTGCCATATCCCGGCGGATCGCCCGGAATGTAGGAGGGTGGCGCGCCCTGCAGGATCATCGGCCCCGGCCGCCCCTCGATAGCGGCCCGGATCGCCGCCTGCCTGGCCCGCTCCTCGGCTTCGGCCCGGCGCCGCTCGTCCTCGGCCTTCCGCAATTCCTCCTGGCGCTTCGCGACTTCCGCCTTGCGCGCCTCCTCGGCGATGCGCGCTTCTTCCAGCCTGCGGGCGATCTCCGCCCTGCGCGCTTCCTCGGCCTGCCTTGCTTCCTCGGCGCGCCGTGCGATCTCGGCCTTGCGGGCTTCCTCGGCGAGCCTGGCCTCCTCGGCCTTGCGCGCTTCCTCCGCCCGTTTCTCCTCGGCGATGCGACGTTCCTCCTCCGCCTTCAGGAACTCGGCGAGCTTGCGCTCGTTTTCGCGGAGCTCGCGCTCGGCTCGCAGGCGGCGCACATGCATCGCCCGCTCGCGCTGATCGGCCTCGAAGGCCTCGACCCGCTCGATCTCGCGCGCCAGCGCCCGCGCCGCCACGACATTGGAGAGCGCCCCGACATCGGTCTCGCGACGCGGCGCCTCCAGCGGCCCGCGCCAGGCGACGCCGACCTGCGGCATCTGGTCCGGCCAGCCCTTCGGCGCGGCCCCGAGCGGACGCAGATTCAGGCGCAGATCGGTGGTCATCGCCCGCCAGTCGACCAGGCCGGTCGCATCGGCCCTGAGACCGGCACGCTCGACCGAGACGGGTGAAACCCGCAGCACGCCCGCCGCCTGGGTGAAGGGGATGGTGACGTCGCCGAGTGGCCAGCTCGCCTTCTCCAGTGCCTCGCCGATCCGGTCCTGCAGGCGCCCAGTCTCGCTTTCGGAGGCGTCATCACCCGTCGCGGCGATCACCTTGGAGATCGCCGCAGGGTCGAAGCGGGCCATGCCGGCGCCGGAGACGCTGATCGAGCCGGCGCCGCCGAGTGCCGCGATCAGCCGTGCCGGGCTCTCGCCCGAGCCGCCAGCCTCGAAGCTGCCCGACAGCTTGCCGGTCAGCGCTCCCTTGGTCAGTGTGGCAAGGTCGAGCCCGTTGAGGCCGAGCCTGCCGGTGATCTGCGCCAGCCCGCCCTCGCGGCGGGCGGTGAGCCGCCCGCTGACCTCGCCGCCGGCATGGTTGCCGCGCAGATTGTCGAGGACGAGCCCATCCGGCCCTGCTGTCAGGTCGAGCCGAGCCTTGGACAGGGCGATCTTGTCGGTCAGGTCAAGCCGCTCGGCGGCAAGGGCCAGCCTGATCTCCCCGAGCCCTGTCGCGCCCTGGAAGCGGCTCGGCGACCACTGGCTGCCAGCCACCGGCTGGGCCTGGCCGAGCACCGCCGTGAGCGCGGGCTGCAGGGCGAGATAGGGAAGATCGAGTCGCCCGCCGATCCCGTTTTCGGCCGAGAAGCTCAGCACGCCGCGCGCCGCCTTGCCGCCGGCATTGACGACGAGATCGTCGAGCCTGGCTTCTTCGCCGAAGCTGACACGCCCGGAGGCATCGAGAACGCCGTCCGGAACCAGCCGCGCCAGCCCGTCCGGCAGCACCTGGTCCGGCCCGTCGGCCTGCAGGCTGAGCCGCGCCCCGCCCCCGGCGCTCTCCAGAACCAGCATCAGCCCAGGACCGGCGAGCGAACCGACCGGACCGTTCGAGCCGAAGCCGAGCGACAGCTCGCCCGAGCCGCCGCGTGCCGGGCGCGGCAGGCCGAAGGCTGCAAAGGCACGGCGCCGGTCATCCAGCGAGAGCTTCACGTCGCCGCCGCTCCACTGCCCGGCGGCGTCGAGCTTGCCGTTGAGCGAGAGCCTCCCGGCCTGGGCCGAGCCCTCCGCCACGACGCTGGTCTCGCCATTGGACGCACGCGCCAGCTTGAAGCCGGCATCGATGCCGGCGAGCCCGTCCTCGATCCGCGGCAGTACGCGCCGGAAGCCTTCCGGCAGCAGCGGCCCGGCCAGCGCCGTCAGCGCGGCGAAGCGCGGCGCCCGCACCCGCCCGGCGATCTCGCCGCCGCCCGGCAACAGCGCGCCCTCGCCTTCGACCTTGACGCCGCCGAAACCGTCGACCGCCAGGCGGCTGAGGCGCCAATCGGCGCCCTGCCGGGCCAACGCGAGCCGGGCCGAGCCTGGCGGCGTCGCAAGATAGCGCAACCCGTTCAGGGTGAGATCGAGCGCAAGATCGCGCCGGCCCGCGAGCGCGTTCAGACTGTCGCCGGCCGGCAGGGTCGAAAGGTCGAGCCCATTCACCGTCAGCTTGGCATCGAGCCTGCTCGGCGTGATCGCGCCGGACCCTTCCAGCCGAGGACCAGAGCCCGCCCGCGCGGTCATGCGGGCGATCGCGAGGCGCTCACTGCTCCAGTCCAGCGTCGCCGTCCCGTCGAAGCTGCGCAGGGCGGCAAAGCTGTCGGCCAGCCCGGCCTCGACGCCGAGCCGCGCCAGCGCCAGCGCCGCCCGGCGGGCATCGGGTGCCTTCGCCTCGACCGTGCCGCGAAAGCCCTGGCCATCGAGCGCGCCACGCGCGTCGAGGACGGCGTTGGCGATCCTGACCGTGGCGCTGCCCGCCTCGATCCCGTCGCCATCAAGCTTGCCGCGCAGGGCAAAGCCGCTGAAGTCTTCGCCGCGCCAGACGATCTGGTCGAGATCGAGCGAGAGATCGACCGGCCCCGGCAATGCCTGCAGGGCACGCTGATAGCCCGGCCGCTGGGCGAGCGCTTCGCTCAGTGCGTCGGCATCGAGCCGGCGCGCCTTGAGCTGGATGCTGCCTTTGCTGTCAGCGGGATTGAATGAGCCCTCGCCTTCCAGCCGCGCCGCACCGCCGGCGATGTCGATGGCGAGACCGGAGAAGTCGAGGCGGCGGCTGTCGCCGGCGACCCGCCCAGCCAGGCTGACGGCCCCGCCCGGCGCCATCGTGAAACTGCCTTCGAGCCCGGGCCTGACACGCTGTTCCGCTCCGCCAAGGATCAGCGAACCGTCGAAACCGAATTGCGTCTGCTCGCCGATGAGCGACGCCTTGGTCCGCAATCGCCCGTCGGCCTCGATGGCGCCGGTCGCGAAGCGCAGGGACGAGCCGGCGATCTCGCCTTCGACGCGCCAGGGCCCATGCAGGGCAACGGCGGAGACATCGACCGAGATCGGCGCCAGCGTCTGCGCCGCTTTGCCGGGTTCGCGCCAGATCACGGCTGCACGGCGGATCGCCAGCCGATCGATCGCCGTCTCGCTCGGCAAGCCGGCGCCCTGACGGGCCGGCAGCGCGATGGCGCCGCTCTCGTCGGCGGTAAGGTTGAGCGTCAGCCCATCCGCCTCGGCTTCGACCAGCCTGAACTCGCCGCGCGCCAGCGGCGCCAGCGCGAGCTCGGCCGTCAACGTCTCGATCGTAGCGCTGCTCGTGCCACTTTCGCCCGAACCGAGGCGGACCTCGCCGAGCTTCAGCCGCGGCGATGGCAGCAGCCGCAGCCCGATCTCGCCGGCGACGCGCGTCTCCACGCCGAGCGCGGCGCTGATGCGTTGCTCGAAATGGGGCCTGTACTCGCGCCAGTCGACGAAGCCCGGCCCCAGCAGCGCGGCCAGCAACGCCGCGACGAGCAGCCCGGCCAGAAAGGTCAGGGCCTCACGCACGCTCTTGCATTGATCCTCAACATGTCGACGGCGCAATCATGCACGCAAGTCGCGGCAGGATCACGACATTCTTGCGAATGATCCCCGTCTGGAATGTCACAAGGCGATGATCTTGCCGGGATTGAGGATGTTCTGCGGGTCGAGCGCGCGCTTGATCAGCCGCATCGTGGCGAGCGCGGCCGGGCTGTGCTCGATCGCGAGGTACTTCATCTTCTTCTGGCCGACGCCGTGCTCGCCGGTGCAGGTGCCTTCCATGGCGAGCGCTCGCTTGACCAGCCGGTCGATGAAGGCCTCGCAGCGCGCAACCTCGTCGGGATCGGCGAGATCGACCAGCGGCTGCGTGTGAAAATTGCCGTCGCCGACATGGCCGACGATCGGCGCGATCAAGCCTGACGCCTCGATGTCGCGCTTGGTCTCGTCGACGCATTCGGCCAGCCGCGAGATCGGCACGCAGACATCGGTCGCGACCGATTCCGCCCCGGGACGCAGCGCGCGGGCCGCCCAATAGGCGTCGTGCCGCGCCTGCCACAGCTTCGAACGATCCTCCGGCCTGGTCGCCCAGTCGAACGGCCCGCCGCCGAATTCGGCCGCGATCTCGCCGAAGCGCTCGGCCTGCTCCTTCACTCCCTCCTCCGAGCCGTGGAACTCGACGAACAGCATCGTCGTCTCCGGCAGGCCGAGCTTGGAATGCAGGTTGACGCCGCGCATCATCACGTCGTCGACCAGCTCGATCCGCGCGATCGGCAGGCCCGATTGGATCGTCATGATCGTCGCGTCGCAGGCCGCCTTCACCGAAGGGAACGGGCAGACGCCGGCCGACATCGCCTCGGGGATTCCTTGCAGCTTCAGCGTCACCTCGGTGATGATGCCGAGCGTGCCTTCCGAGCCGACGATCAGGCGGGTGAGATCGTAGCCGGCCGAGGATTTGCGGGCCCGGCTCGCCGTCTTGACGATCGAGCCGTCGGCCATCACCGCGGTCAGCGCGATGACATTGTCCTTCATCGTGCCGTAGCGCACGGCGTTGGTTCCGGAGGCGCGCGTCGCCGCCATGCCGCCGATCGAGGCATCGGCGCCAGGATCGATCGGGAAGAACAGGCCCTGGTCACGCAGGTGCTCGTTGAGCTCCTTGCGGGTGATGCCGGGCTCGACGGTGCAGTCGAGATCCTCGGCATGGACCGCGACGACCCGCTTCATCTGCGACATGTCGATGCAGACGCCGCCGAAGGGCGCGTTGACATGGCCCTCCAGCGAGGTGCCGGTGCCGAAAGCGATGGCGGGAACCCCGTGCTTGGCGCACAATTTGACAATGGAGGCCACCTCTTCGGTGCTCTCAGGATAGACCACCGCATCCGGCGGCTGGTTCGGGATCCAGGTCAGGGTATGGCCGTGCTGCTGCCGGACCGCGAGGCTGGTGACGAGCCGGTTGCCGAACAGCGCCGCCAGCGCCTGCGTCAGCGCCGCAATGGCCTGCGGCGAAGGCGGCAGCTCTGCAACACGAGCAAGGGGGGCCTGAGACGCGGAAGCGGAAGAAGGCATTGTCATGGCTGGAGAACTTCGCCTAGTCTGGAATGGTTCGGCCCTGGAGTAGCGGCTTGTGTTGTTTTCACGCGCCGCGCCCGCGCCGGCAAGAGCCGGCGGTGCAGAGCCGCCTACGCATCGACGACAGACGGACCGAAAGGAGGAGCCGATGCCGGACGAAATTCGCACGCCCGCTTTGTTTTTTGCTCCCTTCGTCTCGTCCCCGATGCGGGTCGAGCCGCACTGGATCGACTATAACGGCCATCTCAACATGGCCTATTACCATGTGTTGTTCGATCGCGCAGTCGACGAGGTCTTCTCGCTGGTCGGCCTGAACCAGGACTATGTCGAGAGCCGTCACGCCTCCTTCTTCGCCGCCGAATGCCATGTGCTCTATAAGCGCGAGCTGACGGAGGGCGATCTCGTGCGGGTCACCGCGCAACTCATCGCCTTCGACGACAAGCGGCTGCACTACTATCTCGAGATGCGCCATGCCAGCGAAGGCTGGCTCGCCGCGACCTCCGAGAACCTATCGCTGCACGTCGACATGAACGATCGCAGGGTGACCCCCTTCCCGCCCGACATCCTCGCCAATCTCGCGATCATGAAGGCGGCGCATGCGCAGATGCCGCGCCCGGCCACGGTCGGCCGGATGATCGGCATGCCGCAGAAGAGCGCGATCACCCTCGGCGAGCCGGCGCCGGAAGCGGAACGCGAGACGGAGACGCGGCACTAGCTCCGGAATCGGAGCTAATCGTCGCCGTCCGGGATCTTCAGCCGGTGGCCGCAGGCCTTGCAGTGTACGGCGTCGGGCTCATGGCGCTGCAAGGCGCATTCCGGGCAGGAAAATGTCACCTTGTGCGGCCGGAACACCGCCTGCGCCAGTCGCACGAACAGCGAGATGCCGGTGATCATCACCACGATCGAGGTCAGCTTGCCGGCGATGCCCGGCAAGGTGATGTCGCCGAAGCCGGTCGTCGTCACCGTGGTGACGGTGAAATAGAGCGCCTCGACATAGCCCTCCAGCCCCGACCGGTTCATGAAGAAGAAGGTGTAGACGAAGCCGGTGACGACGAAGAGGAAGGTCGCGAGGTTGATCAGCGCCCGCGCCACGTCCTCCCAGTCGCGATAGCGCGTCTGCCGCAATTGCGCCCAGAGCTGGCCGCGCTGCGACAACGACCAGAGCCTTAAGATTCGCAGGAAGCCGAAATTCTCCAGCCATTGCGGCGCCAGCAGCGTCGCCAGGATGAAGAGGTCGAGCAGCATGGTCGGCTGGCGCAGCAGCCGCAGCATGTTCGAGGAGGCGAGGAAGCGCGCCGCGATCTCGGCGGCGACGATGAGCGCGACGGCATAGTCGAGCCAGAGGAATTCCGGCCGGTCGCGCAGCATCGGCGTTGCGATGAAGAAGCCGATGATCAGAAGATCGACGATCAGCGTCGCGAACTGGAAGCGCAGCGCCGCCGGGGTGCGGCCGTGATAGAGTTGGCGCAGGCGGTCGCGCAGCCCGGATCGTCCAGTGCTGCTGTCGTCGGGATCGGCGGCGGCGCTCATGGTGCTGGCGTAGCAGCGCAGCAGCGACGGCGTCCAGTCCTGGCGCTCAAGCCGGCCGGATCGCGACCGCCTGCACGCTGTAACCGCCGAACAGCCGAGTCGTGCTGCCGATCGTCCCGGTCTCGGCGCAGAGATCGGTCACGACTGCATCGAGATCCCGGCGCGGCGTGACATGGAACAGCGCCAGCCAGCGATTCAGCACCGCTCTGAACGGCCCCGGCAGATGCGCCTGGTCGCCGAAATCGACGATGTGCAGCGCGCCGCCCGGTGCAACGACGGCGAGCCCCTGTGCCAGCGCCTCGCGCCAGGGCGGGATCATCGAGAGCGCATAGGAAATCACCACTCGCTCGAAGCCGGCGCGGCCGAATAGTGCCTGCGAATCGAAATCCGTCGCATCCGCCTGCGCCAGGACGATCCGCTCGGACAGCCCCGCCTTCGCCACCTGCTCGCGGGCGGTGCGCAGCATCTCCTCGGAAACGTCGAGGCCGTAGCAGCGTGCGTGCGGATAAGCCTGCGCGATCTTGATCAGATTCCGGCCCGTGCCACAGCCGACCTCGAGCACTGCCCCGCCCGGCGGCGGCTTCAGCTCGGCAATCAGCCCGTCGCGGCCAAGCAGGTAGAATTTGCGGGTCGCATCGTAGATGTGCCGCTGGAAGCGGTACATCCGGTCCATCAGGCCGGCGGCATCCGCCCTGCCCTCCGCCGCGCTCACGCAGCCGCTCCACGGACATAGAGGTGGAAGGCGCCGTAGATCGAGGAGCGATCACGCGCCCCGAGCTCGCGGCTGCGCTCCTCCTGGTACTGCCATTGCGACAGGATCGCCTCCGGCACGCGGCCCGGCAGCAGGCGCTCGTCGGCGGCGGTGCGGAAGATCACCCGGGCACCCGGGGCGGCACTGCGGGTGATCTGCGCCCACAAGGCCGTCAAATCGGCATCGTTCATCCAGTCCTGCGCATCGAGCAGCACGAAGCCATTGCAGCTCTCGGCCGGCTGCTTCTCGAGGAAGGCGGTGATCGCGCTCTGATGATAGGAGACACGCCCGGCGCGCGCCTTCACCGCCTCGAAATGGCCGCGTTCCAGATAGGGCGGCACCGCAGCATCCGGCTCCGGCCCATAGCCGCGGCCGAAGGCCTGCCAGGCGAAATAGTTGGTCTTGAGGTCGAAGCCGCAGGCGAGCCGCTCCAGCCGGTGGCGCAGCACGGCGCGGATGCCGGCATCGCCGTCGGCGGCGAGCGCCTTGTACTGTGCCGGCGGGATCCCGAGGCCGTAGAGCGAGGCCGGCTGGCGGACCAGCCAGCGCACCAGCTTCTTGTCGAAGACCGGCGCCAGATGCCGGTCGAACAGCGCCCGCTGCTCCTCCATCGTCTTGGCTTTCAGCATCACTCTGGGGTCGAAGCCGAGCCGGCGGGCTACGAAATGCCCGGTGCCGATGAAGCGGCCGAGCAGGCCGTAGCGGTAGAAGTTGCGGGCGAAGACCTCGATGCGACGGCGGCCGGCAAGGTTGCGGCCCTCCCAATAGGCGCGGCTAACGGCATCGAGCCGCGGCGCGATCAGGCGGTCATAGGTCTCGACATTGGCCTTCGACTGCGCCTGCCCGAAGAAGCGGCGGAAGACCGCGTGATCGTCGATCTCGGCCAGCGCGGCGAGCTTAAGATGGCCCAGCGCGATATGGGCGCCGTTGAGGTCGATCGCGCTGATCTTCGCCGGGTCGGCGGTGAGATAGGACAGGATGTTGCAGGACCCGGAGGCGATCGCGACGAGGTGGTCGCTGGGCTGCAGCGCCAGCGCCGCCATGTCGACGACCGGGTCCTCCCAGATCTGAGGATAGACCAGCCCGGAGAAGGCGAGCGTGAACATCCGCTCCAGCACGCCGGCGCGCGACAGGGGCTTGCTGCGATGGACGGCGGTGTTGAGGCCGAGATTCGTCGTGCGCTTCACCGCGCGGATCGTCTGCGTCACGAGAGCCTCGTTTCCGCCCATTGCGATGGCGAGCCGACTAGAGGAGTCGCGTGACGGTTGGGTGACGCGGCGGGCAGCCGGAGAAGCGAGCGATCATTGCCGAACACGAACGTGAAGCACTCCATGTTGCGGAGGGCTGAAATCAGGAAGACAAATCCCCATATCACGCGCGACAATCGAACAAGAGCGCACGGAAAGGAGCCTCGCATGGGCCTGATGGACATGTTCGCCAAAACGGGAAAGCCGGCAGAGCGTGAATTCCCCTTCCAGCTCAGCGACGCCGAATGGCGCCGGAAGCTGACGCCGGAGCAGTACCAGGTGCTGCGCGGCCACGGCACCGAGCGGGCTGGCTCCTGCGCGCTGAATTTCGAGAAGCGCGCCGGCACCTTCTCTTGCGTCGGCTGCGGCCAGCCTCTGTTCAAGTCGCACAAGAAGTTCGAGAGCGGCACCGGCTGGCCGAGCTTCGACCAGCCGCTGGAGGGCGCGGTCGAGGAGAGCGAGGACTACAGCTACGGCATGCACCGGGTCGAGGTACATTGCGCCAATTGCGGCGGCCATCTCGGCCACGTCTTCCCCGACGGCCCGCCGCCGACCGGCCTGCGCTACTGCATCAACGGCGTGGCGATGGATTTCGCGCCGGACGTCTGACGGGCATCAGCGCTTCGCCTCCCTGCGCCTGTCGATCAAGTCCCGGACACGCTGTGCGAAGATCTCCATCTCGAACGGCTTGGTCATGATGTGCATGCCCGGTTCGAGATGGCCATGGTTGAGCACCGCGTTCTCGGCATAGCCGGTGACGAACAGCACTTCGAGGCCGGGACGGCGCTGGCGCGCCGCGTCGGCGAGCTGGCGGCCGTTCATGCCCCTCGGCAGCCCGACATCGGTCACGAGCAGATCGATCGGCTGCTTGCTGTCGATGATCCTCATCGCCGAAGGACCGTCATCCGCCTCGATCACGGCGTAGCCCAGCTCTTCAAGCTGCTCGACGACGAGCATTCTGACCAAAGGCTCGTCGTCGACGACCAGGATGGTTTCTCCCCCGGCCGCCGGCGCGGGCACTACGGAATCCGTGGCGGCTTCGCCGGCTTCGACGACCTCGCCCATATGGCGCGGCAGGTAGATGCAGATCATCGTGCCCTTGCCGGGCTCCGAATAGATCCGTGCCGCACCGCCCGACTGGCCGGCGAAGCCGTAAACCATTGATAGGCCAAGTCCGGTGCCTTGCCCGATCGGCTTGGTCGTGAAGAACGGATCGAAGGCGCGCTCGACCACCTCCGCCGCCATGCCCGTACCGGTGTCGGAGACGCAGAGCGAGACGTACTGACCCGGCTTCAGGTCTCGCGCCTTTGCCGCCCGCTCGTCCATCCAGCGATTGGAGGTCTCGATCGTCAGCCGGCCCCCATCCGGCATGGCGTCGCGCGAATTGATGCAGAGATTGAGCAGCGCGTTCTCGAGCTGGCCGGCATCTGCGAACACTGTCCACAGGCCCGCGGCGCCGACCGCCTCAATCGCGATCGTCGGGCCGACGCTGCGCGCGATCAGATCGAGCATGCCGTTGACCAGCGTATTCACATTGACCGGCCTGGGGTCGAGCGTCTGGCGCCGTGAAAAGGCGAGTAGCCGCTCGGTCAGGCTGGCGGCCCGCCGGACCGCGCTTTTTGCGCCCGTCAGGAAACGCTCGACGTCCGCGATCCGGCCCTGCGCGATCCGCGCCTGGGCCATTTCGAGGCTGCCGCCGATGCCGGCGAGAATGTTGTTGAAGTCGTGGGCGATGCCCCCGGTGAGCTGGCCGACGGCCTCCATTTTCTGGCTCTGGCGCAGAGCCTCTTCGGCCTTCATCAGTTCGGCCGAGCGCTTTTCGACTTCCTGCTCCAGCGTCGCATTGAGCTCGGCCAATGCGATCTCGGCTTTGCGGCGGGCGGTGATGTCCTGGAAGATGACAGCGACCTGCCTGCGGCTCGGCGGATCGATCCGGACTGCGGCAAGATCGAGGTAGCGGCCGGTCGCGACGAGCTCCTGCTGGAAGCGGATCGGCTCGCCGGTGCGCAGCACCGCCCCATAGCGCGCGACCCAGGCGTCCGCCTCGTCCGGCACCATCTCGCGCAGTTTCTGGCCGACGACATTGGGGATGCCGGCGTGGCGCTCATAGGCGGCATTGGCCTGGATGTGGACATAGTCGCTGTCCGGGCCATGTGGCCCGTCGAAGAACTCGATGATGCAGAATCCTTCATCGATGGCGTCGAACAAACCCCTGTACAGCGCCTCGCTCTCGCGCCGCGCCCGTTCCGCCAGGGTTCGCTCGGTGACATCGGCCCCCTCGATGAAGATCGCGTTGACCTTGCCATCGCTGTCGCGGAGCGGCTGGTAGACGAAATCGAGGAAGCGCTCCTGCGTCGGCCCGCCGGGCTCGGCCTGGATCACAAAGCGCGCGCCGTTCGCGGCATAGGGCACGCCGGTGCGATAGACGTCGTCGAGGATGCCCACGACACCCTGCGCAACGGCGTCCGGCAGCGCCTCCGCCACGGTGCGGCCGACGACCTCGCGATCGCCGATCAATCTGAGATAGCTCGGATTGGCGAGATCAAAACGGTGTTCTGGCCCGCGCAGCAGCGCCATGAAGGTCGGCGCCTGCTCGAACATCTGCGTCAGAATGGGGGCGATGAGGCCGGCGTCGCTGTGCACGTCGATCGTTCCGCAAATGTCGGGGCAGGGATGCTCCGACACGACAGAATGCGCGGCGGCGGCAGCTGGTTCCTTCGCACGCGGGCGCAATCGAGGAAAGGTCGATCTGTCCGCCTCCGTCAGACCTCCGGCACCGCCCTTCTGGCCAGCGTCACCGCATCGACCGCCAGCGGCAGGTCGCCGAACTGCCCGGACCAGTGCCCGCCGAGCCGCGTCGCGACGAAGGCGTCCGCCACCGCATGCGGCGCATGGCGGATCAGCAGCGCACCCTGCAGCATCAGCGCCAGACGCTCGGTCAGCAGCCGGGCCTGGCCTTCATGCCGGATGAGATCTTGCAAATCGTTCTCCAGCGCCTGCAGCGCCGCGTCATAGCGCCGGTCCTGCCCGGAGACCGCGTGCAGTTCCGCTCGCAGCGCCTGCAGCGAGCCCGGCTCGCGCTCGAGCGAGCGCAACACGTCGAGGCAGATGACGTTGCCCGAGCCTTCCCAGACCGAGTTGAGCGGCGCCTCGCGATAATGCCGCGCCATCGGGTTCTCCTCGATGAAGCCGTTGCCGCCATGGCATTCGAGCGCCTCGACGACGACCGCCGGCGTGCGCTTCGCCACCCAGTATTTCGCCAGCGGCGCGCCGATCCGAGCCAGCAGCTTCTCGCTCTCGGACTGCTCCTGCCGGTCGACCGCGGCGAAGAGCCGGAAGGCGAGCCAGGCCGCGGCCTCCGCCTCGATCGCGAGATCGGCGAGGACGTTCTGCATGATCGGCTGGTCGATCAAGAGGCGCTGGAAGGCGGTGCGGTGCTGGGCGTGATGGCCGGCGAGCATCACCGCCTGACGCATCAGGCCGGCCGAAGCCGCAGCGATATCGAGCCGGGTATTGTGGTTCATCGACAGGCTGGTGCGCAGACCTCGGCCGGGATCGCCGAGCATATGGCCGATCGCACCGCGGAATTCGACCTCGGAGGAGGCGTTCGAGCGGTTGCCGCATTTGTCCTTGAGGCGCTGGATCGCGATCCCGTTGCGCTCGCCATCCTGCCGCCAGCCCGGCACGACGAAGCAGGAGATGCCCTCCTCATGGCGCGCCAGCGTCAGGAAGACGTCGGAATGCGGCACCGAGAAGAACCATTTGCTCCCATGCAGCGAATAGGTGCCGTCGCGATTGTCATAGGCGATGGTCTGGGTCTGGCGCAGATCCGAGCCGCCCTGCGTCTCGGTCATCGCCATGCCGACGGTCGCGCCCGCCTTGCCGGCGGCGGGTCCCTGGCTCTTGTCGTAGCTCTTCGAGGAGATTAGCGCGCCCCATTCCGCCCAGCGCGCCCGGTCCTGCTTCAGCACCGGGATCGCCGAATAGGTCATCGAGATCGGGCAGCAGATGCCGCTCTCGCAGCCATACCAGAGATATTGCAGGGCGGCCCGCGCCACCTGCGCCCCCGGCCCCGGCCTGTTCCAGGCGAGCGCATGCGTCTCCTGCCCGATGGCGCGGGCCATCAGCGCGTGCCAGGCCGGGTGGAACTCGATCTGGTCGATGCGATTGCCGAAGCGGTCATGGCTGCGCAGTTCCGGCCCGTGCCGGTTGGCGAGCCGCGCCATCTCGATCGTCTCGGCCGCGCCCACCGTCCGCCCGGCCTCGTGCAAACGCTCATCGGCCCAGCCGGCATCGAAGGCCGCGATCGCCGCCTTCAGCACGGGATCGGCGGCATAGGCGTCGTAATCGGCCAGCGGCGGCACCTGGTTGGTGACATGGTGGGCCTGCCCCGGCGCTGATCCTGCTGACGGCATCGGTCGCTCCTGCGATCTAGACTCTCTCAGCCCTCATCCTGAGGAGCCATTTCGTCAGAAATGGCGTCTCGAAGGATGCTTCAGATGCCTTCCGAACCTCCTAGAGCATCCTTCGAGACGCGGGCTGAAGCCCGCTCCTCAGGATGAGGGCTCAGGAAATCGGGCGATCATGCTGCCGTCCACATCCTGATCCAGCAATCCCCCGCGCGACACCCTATATTGACCGCAGAACGAATCACGATCGAGCAGCGTCAACTTGTCCGATAGCACCACCTCCGCCCCCCTGCCCCGTCCCGGCGGCCTCGCATCGCGCGCGGCCGCGCAGCCGGCAGCCGGCTATCTGCAGGGGCTCAACCCGGAGCAGCGCCAGGCGGTCGAGGCGACCGACGGCCCCGTGCTGGTGCTGGCCGGCGCCGGCACCGGCAAGACCCGCGTCCTCACGACCCGCATCGCCCATCTGATCGCGACCGGCCGCGCCTATCCCTCGCAGATCCTCTCGGTGACCTTCACCAACAAGGCGGCGCGCGAGATGAAGGAGCGCGTCGCGAACCTCGTCGGCCCGGTCGCCGAGGGCATGCCCTGGCTCGGCACCTTCCACTCGATCTCGGCCAAGCTCCTGCGCCGCCATGCCGAATTGGTCGATCTGCGCTCCGATTTCACCATCCTCGACACCGACGACCAGATTCGCCTGATGAAGCAGGTGATCCAGGCGGAGGGGATCGACGAGAAGCGCTGGCCCGGCCGGATGCTGGCCGGCTTCATCGATAGCTGGAAGAACCGTGGGCTCGCGCCCAAGGACGTGCCGCCGGGCGAAGCCGGCGTCTTCGCCTCCGGCAAGGGCGGCAAGCTCTACGCCGCCTATCAGGAGCGCCTGAAGACGCTGAACGCCGTCGATTTCGGCGACCTGCTGCTGCACTGCCTGACGCTGTTCCGCGAGCATCCGGAATTGCTGGCGAGCTATCACGAGCGCTTCCGCTACATCCTCGTCGACGAGTACCAGGATACCAACGTCGCCCAGTATCTCTGGCTGCGCCTTTTGGCGCAGGGCCGGCGCAACATCGCCTGCGTCGGCGACGACGACCAGTCGATCTATGGCTGGCGCGGCGCCGAGGTCGACAACATCCTGCGCTTCGAACACGATTTTCCGGGTGCGACCGTGGTCCGGCTCGAGCGCAATTACCGCTCCACCGGCCATATCCTCGCCACCGCCGCCAAGCTGATCGCCCGCAACGAGGGCCGCCTCGGCAAGACCCTGCGCACAGAGGACGAGGCCGGCGAGAAGGTCACCATCACCGGCGCCTGGGACAGCCAGGAGGAGGCCCGCCTGATCTCGGACGAGATCGAGGCGATGCAGTCGAGGGGCGAGAACCTCTCCGAAGTCGCGATCCTCGTCCGCATCTCCGCCCAGATGCGCGAGATGGAGGAGCGGCTCATCCATGTCGGCGTGCCCTATCGCGTCATCGGCGGCCCGCGCTTCTACGAGCGCGCCGAGATCCGCGACGCCATGGCTTATCTGCGCTGCGTGGTGAGCCCGACCGACGACCTCGCCTTCGAGCGCATCGTCAACGTGCCCAAGCGCGGCCTCGGCGACGCCACCATCCAGCTCCTGCACAACCATGCGCGCGCCACCGGCTTCTCGCTGATGCAATCGGCACGGGCGGTGGTCGAGACCGAGGAACTGAAGCCCAAGGCCCGCACCGCCTTGCGCGAGCTGGTCGAGGCCTTCGCCCGCTGGCAGGCCAAGGCCGAGGCGATGCCGCAGGGCGAGCTCGCCGAGCTTGTGCTGGAAGAGAGCGGCTACACCGAAATGTGGCAGAAGGACCGCTCGGCCGACGCCGCCGGGCGCCTCGAGAACCTCAAGGAGCTGGTGCGCTCGCTCGACGAGTTCCCGGACCTGCCTTCCTTCCTCGAGCACGTCTCGCTGGTGATGGATGCCGATAGCGGCGATGGCGGAGCCCGCGTCTCGATCATGACGCTGCATGCCGCCAAGGGGCTGGAGTTCGACACCGTCTTCCTGCCCGGCTGGGAGGAAGGGCTGTTCCCGAGCCAGCGCGCCCTCGACGAGAACGGCCGCGCCGGGCTGGAGGAGGAGCGCCGCCTCGCCCATGTCGGCCTGACCCGGGCCCGCAAGCGCCTCAAGCTCTATTTCGCCTCGAACCGCCGCATCCACGGTCTCTGGCAGTCGAGCTTGCCGTCGCGCTTCATCGATGAACTGCCGGAGGACCATGTCGAGGTCGTCCAGGCGCCCACGGCCTACGGCCAGGGCGGCTACGGCGCATCGCGCTTCGAGCGCATGGAAAGCTTCGGCTCATCCTACCAGACGCCGGGCTGGCAGCGCGCCCAGGAGAACAAGGCGAAGTTCAACTCGGGCGGAGGCTCCGGCTTCTCCGACGCCGGCCAGCGTGGCTTCGGTTCAGGCCGCCAGCGCGGCCCGATGCTGATCGAGGGCGAGCTGACGGCGAAATCGACGGGAAGCTCCGCTTATGATCCCGGCGCCCGCGTCTTCCACGTCAAGTTCGGCCCCGGCTCGGTCGCCAGCGTCGACGGCAACAAGCTGACGGTGGATTTCGACAAGGCCGGTCGGAAGATGGTGCTAGACTCATTCGTTCAGAAGGCGGTGTAGGTAAGGTCGAATGGGTCATTCTGATCGCACAAAACAAAATAAGAAATATCAATAACTTAGCAGATAAAGCAATTTATTCACAGCGAATCAGTGCTCACGCCACATGATGCAGCGCATAAAATATCAATATTTTCAAATGGTTAGAGAGATACCCCTTTCACTATTCGATTTGTTCGGAGCCAACCTAGCTTACCTATAAATAGATAGGTGCTTTTTGATTCGTTCGAGGCACCTATGCTCAACAACAGCAGCGACCTCATTCGCCGCCTCGAACGCGAGGGCTGGGAATGCGTGCGCATCGCCGGCTCGCACCATGTCTTCAAAAAGCCCGGCGTCCATGACAATATCTCGGTGCCGCATCCGAAGAAGGCGCTCGGACCCGGTCTCGTGCTGAAGATTTACAAACAGGCAGGCTGGCCGCGCGATTGAGATGACCCACTACGTCGCCATCATCGAGGACGCCGGTCCCGACCACGCCGTCGGCGTCTGGTTTCCGGATCTGCCCGGCTGCTTCTCGGCCGGCGATACGCTGGACGAGGCCATGGCGAATGCGCCCGAGGCGCTCGCGCTCTGGATCGAGTCGATGGTCGAGGACGGCAAGACGATCCCGCGCGCTCGCGCACCCAGTGAATTGAAGGCCGATCCCGAGACGGCAGCCGATATGGCGGCTCATACCATAGCGCTCATTCCAGCACCGAGCCTCGCCTTCCAGCCAGCGGCGGAATAGGCGCCAGAACCTCGCCGTCATGCTCGCCCTTGTGGCGAGCATCCACGTCTTGAACACCGCGACGCCCGAACGAAGACGTGGATGGTCGGGACAAGCCCGACCATGACGGGAAGGGCTGCATTTGAGGCGCGAAAGAGGCACCTACCCCTCCTCCCGCTCGCGAAAGGCCCGCCGCGCCGCCGAGACCTCGGCGTGATAGGTCTCCGCCCAGGTCCAGACGCCGCAGAAGGCCGCGCTGAGCTCGCGGCCGAGCTCGGTCAGCGTGTAGTCGACATGCGGCGGGATCACCGGGTGGACGGTGCGGACCACCAGCCCGTCGCGCTCCATCTCGCGCAGCGTCTTGGTCAGCATCTTCTGGCTGATGCCGCCCACGATCCGCCCGCATTCGGTGAAGCGCAACGTGCCGTGCTCCTCCAGCGCCTCCAGCACCAGCATCGTCCATTTGTCGGCCACCTGCGCGATCACCTGGCGCACCAGCGATTCCACCGCCTTCGAGACCGGCGGGATCTCCTCGCTGCGCTTGTGCATCGCGGCCATCGCCTCGCGGATCGCATGCATGCCGACACTCTCCTTCTGGTGCGTATCGAACCTTTGGGCGCCTTCTTTCGATTGAAGAGTATCGACGCCAGCTGATGTCTCGCAACCAGGAAAGGGATTTGCGATGAACATCACCGGCAACACCATCCTCATCACCGGCGGCGGCTCCGGCATCGGCCGGGCACTGGCCGACGCCCTGCACAAGGCCGGCAACCAGGTCGTCATCGCCGGCCGGCGCGAGGCGCTGCTCCATGAGGTGACCTCGGCCAATCCGGGCATGGAAGCCCTCCTGCTCGACATCCAGGATAAGGACGATGTCGCGGCCTTCGCCAGGCAGGCGGTCGAGAGCTTTCCGGCGCTCAACGTCGTCGTCCACAATGCCGGCATCATGCGCAGCGAGGCCGTGGCGACCGGCGATTTCCTGGCTACCGCCGAGGAGACGATCGCGACCAACCTGCTCGGGCCGATCCGCCTCACCGCCGCCCTGCTGCCGCATCTGCTGAAGCAGGAGCGCGCGGCGATCCTGACCGTCTCCTCCGGCCTCGCCTTCGTGCCGCTGGCGACGACGCCGACCTATAGCGCCAGCAAGGCCGCGATCCATTCCTGGTCGATGGCGCTGCGCGAGCAGCTCAAGGCGACCCCGGTCGAGGTCGTCGAGATCGCGCCGCCCTATGTGCAGACCGAACTGCTCGGTCCGCAGCAGGCGGTCGATCCCGCGGCGATGCCGCTGGCCGAGTTCACCAGCGAAGTGATGGCGCTGCTCGAAAGCGCTCCGGTCTCCGGCGAGATCATCGTCGAGCGCTGCAAGCCGCTGCGCTTCGCCGCCGAGAACGGCCAGGTCGCCGCGATATTCGCCCAGCTCGCGGCGCAGCACGGCTGAACGCCGGCCACCAACTGCCGGCACAGGCGAAGCAATCCAGAGCCTCTTCGATGCCCCGCGATTGCTTCGCCGTTCGGCGACCTGCTATTCCGCCTCGTGGCAACAGACACAAAGCTTGTTGCCATCCGGATCGCGAAAATAGGCGCCGTAATAGTTGGGATGGTAGTGGGGCCGCAGGCCGGGCGGACCCTCGCAGCTTCCGCCGCGCGCCAGCGCAGTCGAATGGCAGCGATCGACGCTCGCACGGTCATCAGCCAGAAGGGCGATCATCTGGCCGTTGCCGGCACTCGCAGCCGCTCCGTCGAAGGGGGCCGACAGGATGAAGAGCGGCCGGCCGCCGGCCTGCTGCTGCCAGGCGGCCCAGGGCTTCTCGCGATCGCAGAAGCGCAGCCTGTGGCCAAGCTCGGCGAACAGCGCCTCGTAGAAGCCGAAGGCCGGTTCGAACGCATTAGTTCCGACGCTGACATGCGACAACATAGCTGACCTTCCCTGACGGCAAAAAAGTCAGCTTAGGCGAGATCATGTCCCAGCCAAGCAGGTTGCGTCACGGTGCATGACATCGGCCTCGCCCCCTGCTAAGCCGCGGCCATGCGCGAAGGCCTCCTCCCATCGACGGTCGCGACCGTCCTCGAACTCGAAACCAGCGGCGACAAGGCGCGTGCCTTGACCGAGCTCCTGGGCGAGGTCTTCGACCCCACGGAGACCGCCGTCTCCGCATTCGAAGTCGAGAGCGGCGTCACCACCCTGTCGCTGAATGCGCCCTGGAAGGTCGAGATCTATTTCGCTGTTCATCCCCACGAGGAGGCGGTGCGCGACATGCTTCGCCCCATCGTCGGTGACAGCATCGATGCCACCCCCTTCACCACGGTCAATCAGAAGGATTGGGTCGCGGCCAGCCTGGAGGGCCTGCAGCCAGTGCGCGCCGGCCGCGTCCTCGTCCATGGCTCGCATGACCGCGACGCGGTGAAGGTCAACGATGTCGCGATCGAGATCGCAGCGGCACTCGCCTTCGGCACCGGCCATCACGGCACCACTGCCGGCTGCCTGCTGGCGCTCGACGCCGAACTGAAGAAGCGCCGGCCGCGCAACGCCATCGATGTCGGCACCGGTACGGGCATCCTCGCGCTCGCGCTCGCCAAGCAGGTCAAGCGCAAGGTCGTCGCCGGCGATATCGACGCGATCGCGGTCGAGGTCTCCGCCAGCAATGCCAGGATCAATCACGCCCCGCAGGCGCTCGACCTCTATGTCGCGCCCGGCTTGCGCCACGCCAAGGCGAGCAGGCCACGCCATTTCGACCTGATTTTCGCCAACATCCTCGCCGGCCCGCTACGCAAGCTCGCTCCGGCGATCGCCCGCGCCCTCTCCGATGACGGCACGGTGATCCTGTCAGGGCTGCTGGAGATGGACGTCGCCGGCGTGGTCTCGGCCTATCGCCATCAGGGGCTGGCGCTGGCGAAGCGCTCCTCGCGCGAGGGCTGGGCGACCCTGGTTATGAAAAGAGGCGGCGCAGCCGCCAGGCCACGCCGCCCCTACTAGGCCCTACGCTTCGAGCGACCGGCGGCGAATGTCGCCGCCATAGCGCTCAGAAGCCGAGATGGCCGTACTTCTCTTCGGCCTGCGCCTGCATGGCGCGGGCATCGTGCCAGACCGCCGCAGCGAACTTGGCGCTGTCGACGATGGCGTCATAAGCATGCTTGATGATGGCGATCATGATGTCGGTTCCTTGTCAGTTGCGCGCGGCGCGGATCGCGGCCTGCGGCGATTGAAGATCAGCGGTTGAAGGGCAGCTCGGCGTCGTCTTTCAGCGTCGTCTGCGGGAAGCCGCCGAGCACCAGCTCGCTCTCGCGCACCAGATAGCTGTGGGCGCGCAGCTCGCGCAGGGCTGAACGGCGGCGGCTCTCGATCAGCGCGGCGTAGAAGCGCTGCCAGAAGCCCTGGCCGGCGGTCTTGGTCTCGGTCGCCTCGGCGCGGGTCGCGGCCGGAAGGACGTCGGTCGAATTCAGCACATAGGTCATAGGGTCTCTCCTCAGATCACGAAGGACAGTCCCGGTCGCTTCCTCGTTCTCTTATGCGACTAAAGTGGGCCGTCTTCGCACCTGCGAGAAGATATGTTCGCATATGCTCAATATGCACAGAGCGCATAACGAAAACAGAAATCCGTTAAGGAGTGCGCATGTCGCATAGCTCTGAGGCAAATAGCTCAAATGCTAGCCATCCCGCGCCTGCGGCGGAAGCAGGGGCCAAACGGCAGTTTTGCACTGGCCTTTCGCCTGCGCGGAGGCGAGCATGCCGCAAATCCAGCTTGCCGAGCCCGACATGACCGATTCCAAGACCGCCTGCCGCTTCCAGTCCTTCTCCGAGCCGAGCGATCCCTCGCAGGTCGCCCCGCGCGTCGCCGCCTTGCGCGCCGCCCTCGCCAAGCAGGGGCTCGACGGCTTCATCGTCCCGCGTGCCGACGAGCACCAGGGCGAGTACGTCCCGGCCCACATGGCGCGCCTTGCCTGGCTGACCGGCTTCACCGGCTCGGCCGGCCATGCCGTCGTGCTCGCCGACAAGGCGGCGCTGATCGTCGATGGCCGCTATCGCCTTCAGTCGGCCGCACAGACCGACACCAGCGTCGTGACGCCGACGAAGATGGAAGAGACTCCGCTCGACAAATGGGTCGAGGCCAATTTGCCGGCCGGCGGCAAGCTCGGTTACGACCCCTGGCTCCACACCGTCGACGGCGTCGCCAAGCTGGAGAAAGCCGTCTCGGCGGCTGGCGGCATGCTCGTGCCGGTGACGCCGAACCCGGTCGATGCGCTCTGGAGCGACCGCCCGGCCCCGCCGACCGCGCCGATCAAGGCCCATCCGGCCGCCTATGCCGGCGAGAGCAGTGCCGACAAGCTCGCCCGCATCCAGCAAGAGCTCGCCAAGGCCAAGGTCGACGCGCTCGTGCTGTCAGATCCGCATGCGCTGGCCTGGACCTTCAACATCCGGGGCGGCGATGTCGAGCACACGCCGCTGCCGCTCGGCTACGCGATCGTACCGCGCGAGGGCCGACCGACCGTCTTCCTGGCTCCGGAGAAGATCACCAACGAGGCCGGCGACGCCATCGGCGCACTCGGCGAGATCGCCCCGCCGCAGGCGCTGGAGCAGCAGCTCAAGGCGCTCGGCGCCGCCAAGGCCAAGGTCCGGCTCGATTCCAGCACGGCCGCCTCGGCACTCGCCACGCTGATCCAGGATGCCGGCGGCACGCCCGAAGCCGGCACCGACCCGATCGCGCTGATGAAGGCGCGCAAGAACGAGGCAGAGCTGAACGGCAGCCGCCGGGCTCATTTGCGCGACGGCGCGGCCATCGTCCGCTTCCTGTCCTGGCTGGCGCGTGAGGCGCCCAAGGGCGGCCTGACCGAGATCGACGCCGTCGCGGCACTGGAGGCCGAGCGCCTGAAGACCGGCGAACTGCGCGACGTCTCCTTCACAACCATCGCCGGCGCCGGCCCGAACGCGGCGCTGCCGCATTACCGCGTCACCGAATCCAGCAACCGCAAGATCGAGCCCGGCATCTTCCTGGTCGATTCCGGCGGGCAATATGAGGACGGCACGACCGACATCACCCGCACGCTTGTCGTCGGCGAGCCGAGCGCCGAGATGCGCGATCGCTATACCCGCGTGCTCAAGGGCCATCTCGCCATCTCGCGCGCCATCTTCCCAAAAGGCACCTCTGGCGCCCAGCTCGACGCCTTCGCCCGCGCCCCGCTCTGGCAGGCCGGGCTCGATTTCGACCACGGCACCGGCCACGGCGTCGGCAGCTATCTCTCGGTGCATGAGGGGCCGCAGCGGCTCTCCAAGCTCGGCACCACCCCGCTCGAACCCGGCATGATCCTCTCGAACGAGCCCGGCTACTACAAGGAAGGCGCCTACGGCATCCGCATCGAGAACCTGATCGTGGTCGAGGAGCGCCAGATTCCCGGCGCCGAGCGCACCATGTACGGCTTCGAGACGGTGACCTGGTGCCCCTATGAGCGCGCGCTGATAGATGTCTCGCTGCTCGACGAGGTCGAGCTCGCCTGGATCAACGCCTATCACGCGCAAGTCTGGAGCAATCTCGCCCCGCTGGTCGAGGGCGAGGCCAAGGCCTGGCTGGAGCAGGCGTGCTTGCCGCTGTGAGAAGATGAGGCGCGGGATCCCCTCTCCTGGAAGGAGAGGGGTAGGGGTGAGGTGTTTGAACCGGAAACGTTAGCCTGAACCCAACAACTGCGCGGCGAGCGCTCGTGGAACTGGGTGGAGGGCCTACACCTCACCCTGCCCTCTCCTTCCAGGAGAGGGTTCCCCGCGCTCTTCATTGCGGCCGGTTACCCCCACAAATCAGTCGACAGGTACTTCAGTCCGGAATCACAGACGATCACGGCAATCGTCTTGCCCGCCTCCCCCTCGCGCAGCAGCTGAACCGCCGCCGCGACATTCGCCCCGGCCGAGAAACCGCCGAAAATCCCCTCATGCCGCGCCAGCAGCCGCGTCGTCTCGCGCGCCTCCTCGCCCGTCACCTGCAGATAGCCGTCGACCGGCACATCGCTGAGGAAGGCGAGATCGGCCATCGCATAGCCACCACCCTGGATCGGATGATCAGGCCTGGTCACTGCCTCGCCCGCCGCCGCAGCGGCGCCGGCCGGCTCAACGACATGGCAGCGCACGGCCGGGCTGCGCTCCTTCAGCGCTTTGGTCACCCCGGCATAGCTGCCGCCCGAGCCGATGAAGTCGACGAAGGCGTCGATCGTCCCGCCGCTCTGCTGCCAGAGCTCCGGCCCGGTGGTGCGGTAATGCGCCAGCCAATTGCCGTCGCGGTGGAACTGGTCGGCGCGGAAGGCGCCGCGCTCCCTTGTGATCCGCTTGGCCTCGCGGTCGACGAGTTCGAGATCGCCGCCCGAGACCTGCCCCGGCACCGAGCCGGGCAGCTGGTCGACCAGCACGACCTCGGCTCCGAGCGCCCGCATCATCCGGGCGCGCTCCTCCGAGTTGCCCTTCGACATCACCGCGATGAAGGGATAGCCCCGGATTCCGCAGACGATCGCGAGCCCTGTGCCCATATTGCCGGAGGTCAGCTCGACCACGGTCTGGCCGGGCTTCAGCACTCCCGACGCTTCCGCCTCCTCGATGATGCCGAGCGCGGCCCGGTCCTTCTTCGAAAAGCCGGGATTGAGATAGTCGAGCTTGGCGAGGATCGTCCCGTTCACGCCGAGATGCCGCGTCAGCCGGTCGAGCCGGACCAGCGGCGTCTCGCCGATCGCCTCGACGACAGAATCCATCACTCGGCGCATGCGTGTCCTCCCGGCCGGCTTCAGGCCACCATGCGCAAGGCAACCACGGTCGCGACGCCGACGGCAACCACGCCGAGCAGCGGCAGCCGCGTTGCCGCAAGGCCGCAGACCAGCGCCGCCACCGTCTCCGGCCAGCCGGACGCCAGCGCGCTCGGCGCGATCACCGCGATCAGCACGGCCGGCGGGATCGCATCGAAGGCGGCCTGCGCCCGCGGCGACAAATTGAGCCGGCCGACGAGCGCCAGACCGGCGATGCGCGTGAGATAGGTCACCAGCGCCATGCCGAGGAAGGCGGCGAGATTGATCGGGTCGAGGCTCATTCGGCCGGGCTTTCGATGGCTTTCCCGGCGAGGTCACCGGCGGCGATCCAGGCAGCGGCGAGGCCACAGAGCGCTCCCGCCAGCACATGCCAGGGCGGCCCGGCGAGCTTGTAGGCCAGCGCCGAGGCGATGCCGGCCGCAGCCACAGTCCAGGCCGTGACGCGGCCCTTCCAGAAGGCGGCGGTCAGCGCGATGAACAAGGCGGTGAAGGCGAAATCGGCGCCATAGCGCTTGGGATCGCCGAGCGCGGCGCCGATGATCGCGCCGGTCGTCGAGGTCGTCAGCCAGCCGAGGACGAAGGGCACGATCATGGCGAACCAATAGGCCGGCGTGACCGGATGGCTGCGCGCCCGCTTCTCGGCCAGCGCCCAGTTCTCGTCGGCCATGTAATAGAGCCCGCCGAAGAGCTGCGCGGTCGAGAAGCCCTTGAGCTTCGGCGCGATCGAGGCGCTCATCAGGATGTGGCGGGCATTGATCAGCGCCGTCGAGAACACCAGCGCCAGGATCGGCGCAGGGTGCGTCCAGAGCTCGACCGCGGCGAACTGCGCCCCGCCGGCGAAGACCAGCACGCTCATCAGGAAGACCTCGAACGGCGACAGCCCCTTGCCGGCGGCGAGTGCGCCGAAGAGCAGGCCGATCGGCACGGCGGCGAGCGCCGCCGGCCAGATGTCATTGAGCCCGGCCCGGGCTTCGTCTTTCCAGCTCATCGTCTTGTCCATCAGCCGTGATGGGCGGCGCGGAAGACGCCCGGCGTCACGCCGAGCCTCGCCTTGAAGGCGCGGGTCAGATGCGCCTGGTCGCAGAACCCGGTGGCGGCCGCGACCGCGCCGGGGGATTCGCCGCGCCGCAGCCGCTCGCGGGCACGGCGGATGCGGACATCGACGAGATAGGCATGCGGCGTCAGCCCGGTCTCGCGCCGGAAGGCCCGGATCAGGTGGTGTCGCGGCAGGCCGGAGCGCTGCGTCAGGTCGGCCAGCGACAGGTCCTCGTCATAGCGCTGCTCGAGCAATTCTCTGGCCTGCGCGATCGGCCCGCGCTCGCGCCCGATCTCACGGATTGAGAGATCGGCATGGCGCGACAGGCACCAGCCATAGGCGCGCAGCAGGCCCTCCTCACCGGCGAGACCGTCGCCGCCCTCCTCCAGCGCCCGATGCGCTTCGCAGAACAGGGCCGAGCCCTCCGGGTCCTGCACGGTCGGCTCAGGGAAGAAGGGCGTGCCGATCGTCTCGTCGCCGGTCAGCGAGATCGCCACCTCGCGCATCAGCTCGATCGTCGGATAGGTCATCCGGTAGCGATAGCCGCCCTCGCTCGGCGCGCCGTCATGGACATCGAGCGGGTGGTTGAAGACGAGGTCGCCGGTGCGGGCGAAGAGCGTGCGACCCCGCGCGTGCCAGAGCTCGCAGCCCGAAAGGATCGTGCCGACCGCATAGGTCTCGTGGGCGTGCGGCGAATAGGTATGAGTCGAGAACCGTGCCGACAGGCATTCCAGCCCGGAGAAGCGCGCCGCCGTGAAGAGGCGGGCATGCTCACCCTCCCGGAGCGGCATCTCCAGCAATGCATCGCCTTGGCTGATCAGATCCATGGCGCAAGATAAAGCGAAAGCGCGCGCGCATGTCTTGAAGAAAAGTGATGGCGACGATCACGCGACCGTCGCCATTTAGCAGGGTCAGGGCCGCGGCGGCTCCTTGCCGGCGACGAGAACCAGCAGCGCGCCGGCGAGCGTCGCCGCCGCCATGTAACCGATCGGGCCGAGGCCGCCGACATGGTTGACCAAAAGGCCGCCCAGCACCGCGCCGCCGGCGATCGCGACCAGGAACGCCGCCGTCACCAGCCCGCTCACCGATTCGGCATGGTCGGCCGCGACGCGCATCATCCAGGTCTGGAAGCCGACCGGCGCGAAACCGAAGGCGAAGCCCCAGAGCGCGACCGCGATCCCCGCCACGATCGGCGAGGCGCCGAACTGGAGCATGACCAGACCCAGGATGCCGATCGCCAGTGCGAACGAGACGATCGCGAGCTTGACGCCGCGCCCAGCCACCGCGCCGCCGGCAAAGTTGCCGACGACATTGCCGAGGCCATAGCCGAGCAGCACGATGGTGATCGCGGTGACGCCGAGCTGCGGCGCATGCTCGAGGAAGGGCCGGATATAGGTGAAGCCGGTGAATTGCCCGGAGATGATGACGAGCACCGAGATCAGCATCAGCCGGATGCTCGGGCGCGACAACAGCACCCCCAGCGTGCCCAGCCGTGGCGCCGCCTGCGGCGGCAAGGACGGCATCGTCGCCAACAACGCCAGCAGGGCGACGCCGGCAAGCCCAGCCGAGAGCCCGAAGACCATGCGCCAGCCGATCAGGGAATCGAGATAGGCGCCGAGCGGTCCGCCGGCGATGAAGGCGGCTGAGACGCCGGCCGAGATCAGCGCCAGCGCCCGCGGCACCGACTGCGCCGGCACCAGCCGCAGCGTCAGCGCCGGCGCCATCGACCAGAAGCCGCCAAGCGCAAGGCCGAGCAGGAAGCGCGCCGCCAGCAGCATTGCAAAGCCGTTGGCCAGCGCCGTGACCAGGCTCGACAAGGCGAGCAGTGACAAGAGCGACCAGAGCACCAGCCGCCTGTCGAAGCGGCTGGTGACGATCGGCGTGAAGATCGCCGCGGCGACGCCGACCAGCGAGGTCACCGTGACGGTCTGTCCGGCGGCGCCGACGCTGATCGAAAGATCGGCAGCGATCGAGGTTAGGACGCTGGCGGGCAGGAACTCGGCGCTGACCAGCGCGAACACGCCCATGGAGAGGGCGAAGACCGCCGGCCAGGCGGCCATGTGCTCTTCGGGCACGACGCCGACGAGCTCGGCATCGGCTGTGGCTGACAAGGAATCCGACATCGGATGCTCCAAAAGGATCGGAGAAGTTCGGACACCGGAGTTAGGCGTGACCGGCTGGAGCTTCCATGCTAGAAAACCCGCTATGCTTGACCAATCGTCCAGAAGATCGGGACCGGATCCGCTGACGGAGATGCTGCGCGGCCTCCGGCTCGAAGGCGTAGATTACGCTCGCTACCAGATGACGACGCCCTGGTGCCTGCTGTTCCCGGCCCAGCCGGCGGCGCGCCTGCACTTCATGGCCGAGCGGGGCTGCTGGCTGCGCACGCCCGAGGGCGAATGGTGCCGGCTCGAACAGGGCGACGCCGTGCTGATGCCGCGCGGCGTCGAGCATGCGCTCGCCAGCGAGCCCGGCCTCCCGGCGACACCGAACGGCCACTGCGCCTTCCAGCATTGCTGCGGCGAGATCGCCGAGGCGCGCGGCGGCGGCTCCGGAGAAGCCGACGGCGAAGCGACCTTGTTCTTCAGCGCCAGCCTCTGCTTCAACGTCGACGCCCAGCATCCGATGTTGCGGATGATGCCGGAGCTGATGTGGGTGCATGAAATGGCAGTGGCCGAGCCGGCCATTCCCGCCTTGCTGACCACCATGGCCTGCGAACTCGCGCTCGATCGCGTCGGCGCCGGCGGCATCCTGACCCGCCTCGCCGATGTCGTCGCCGCCGCCCTGATCCGCTCCTGGGTCGAGCGCGGCTGCGGCACGGCCACCGGCTGGGTGGCCGCCGCGCGCGACCCCGATATCGGCCGTGTCCTCGCCGCGATCCATCTCAGCCCGAGCGAGAACTGGACGGTCGATGCGCTCGCCAGGGTGATGCACGCCTCGCGCTCCGCCTTTGCCGAGCGCTTCGCCAGCGTCGTCGGCGAGACGCCGGCCCGCTACGTCCTGCAGGTCCAGATGCACCAAGCCAGGCAATGGCTGGAGCGCGACAATCTCCGGATCACCGCCGTCGCCCGCCGCCTCGGCTACGATTCGGAGGCGTCCTTCAGCCGCGCCTTCAAGCGGGTGATCGGCAAGCCGCCAAGCCATTTCCGCAATACCGAGCCGCCGATCCGCGCGACGCGGCCGGTCGACGCCTCCCCTGCCGGCAGCGCCTCGGGGCGCCTTGCCGACCACAATCCGCCAAGCGTTCGACGGGACGACCATGAGCATCCGCCAGCAATTGATTGAACGCTTCTTTCGCTATGCCGCGGTTTCCAGCCAGAGCGACATCAAGGCCACGACGCTGCCGAGCACGCCGGGCCAGCAGCGCCTCGCCGAGCTCCTGGCCGACGAATTGCGCGGGCTCGGCCTCGACGATGTCGAGATCGACGATCGCGCCACCGTCACGGCAGTGAAGCGCGGCACCGTGCCGGATGCGCCCAGGATCGGCTTCATCGCCCATCTCGACACCTTCGATGCCGGCCTCTCGCCCGATATCCGCCCGCAGCTCCTGCGCTTCGAAGGCGAGGATCTCTGCCTCAACCGCGACCGGGACATCTGGCTGCGCGTCGCTGAGCATCCGCAACTTCGCGACTGGCAGGGCGCCGAGATCATTACCAGCGACGGCACCAGCGTGCTCGGCGCCGACAACAAGGCGGCGATCACGGTGATCATGACCCTGCTCGCCAATCTGCGCCCGCAGGACCAGCATGGCGACATCGCCGTCGCCTTCGTCCCGGACGAGGAGATCGGCCTGCGCGGCGCCAAGGTCCTCGACCTCGCCCGCTTCCCTTGCGACTTCGCCTATACGATCGACTGCTGCGAGCTCGGCGAAGTCGTGATCGAGAACTTCAACGCGGCGAGCGCCGAGATCACGCTGACCGGCGTCAGCACCCATCCGATGTCGGCCAAGGGCGTGCTGGTGAACCCGTTGCTGATGGCGCAGGACTTCATCAGCCGCTTCGATCGCGCCGAGACGCCTGAGCACACCGAAGGCCGCGAGGGCTATGTCTGGTTCAACGCCATCACGGCCAATGCGAGCGAGGCGAGGTTAGGGGCGCTGATCCGCGATTTCGACAGGCAGAGCTTCGAGGCGCGCAAGCGCCGGATCGAGGAGGTCGCGGCCGAGATCGCCGCGCTCTATCCGACCGGCCGCGTCGAGTGCGTCGTCAGCGACACCTACGGCAACATCCACGACAGTCTCGGCGACGACCAGCGCCCGGTCGAACTGCTCTTCAGCGCGCTGGAGCGCTTGCAGATCCGGAAGAAGCAGATCCCGATGCGCGGCGGCACCGACGGCGCGGCGCTCTCGGCCCGCGGCCTGCCGACGCCGAACTTCTTCACCGGCGCCTATAATTTCCACTCGCGCTACGAGTTCCTTCCCGTTCCGGCCTTCGAGAAGTCCTATGAGGTGGCGCGGATGATCTGCACGCTGGCGGCAGGGCGGGGTTAGGCGGCCATTTCCCGTCATGGTCGGGCTTGTCCCGACCATCCACGTCTTCACTTCGCTGGTAGCCTGCGGTGTCCAAGACGTGGATGCTCGCCACAAGGGCGAGCATGACGGTGAGCCTACCCCCCGACCAGCTCGAACCAGCCGGCTTCGTCGATCACCTTGACGCCGTGCTTGGCGGCATCCTTGAGCTTCGAGCCGGCACCCGGCCCCGCCACCAGCAAATCGGTCTTCGACGAGACCGAGCCGGCGACCTTGGCACCCAGCCGCTCGGCCATCGCTTTGGCCTCGTCGCGGGTCATGCGCTCCAGCGCGCCGGTGAAAACGACGATCTGACCGGCGACCGGGCTGGACGAGGCCACCGCCTCCAGCGGCTGCGGCGTCACTTCCGCCAGCAGCCGGGCGAGCATCTGCTGGTTGTGCTCTTCGGCGAAGAACTGCAGCAGCGCCTCGACCACGGTCGGACCAACGCCGTCGATCGCATCGAGCGCCGCCCGCTCCTCGCTCCCGGGGTTCTCGGCGGCGAGGCAGGCGGCCTGCAGCGCCTCGAACGAGCCGTAATGGCGTGCCAGCAAACGCGCATTGGTCTCGCCGATATGGCGGATGCCGAGCCCGAAGATGAAGCGGTTGAGCGGGGGCTTGCGCCGGTCGTCGATCGCCTCGAACAGCTTCTTGGTGCTGGTCGCGCCGAAGCCTTCCTTGTCCTTGAGCTTCTTCAGGTTCGCCGCATCGCGCTGCGCCAGCGTGAAGATGTCGGCCGGCTCCTTCACCGGCAGGTCGGGATCGGCGTGGAAGAACTCGATCTGCTTGTCGCCGAGCCCGTCGATATCGAGCGCGTCGCGCGAGACGAAATGCTTGAGACGCTCGACCGCCTGCGCCTCGCAGATCAGCCCGCCGGTGCAGCGGCGCACCGCATCCTCCTTGCCCGAGCGCGGATTGTGCTCGCGCACCGCATCACTGCCGCAGACCGGGCAGGTCGTCGGGAAGACGTAAGGCTGCGCGTCGGCCGGGCGCTTGGCGAGGTCGACCGCCTCGACGCGCGGAATCACGTCGCCGGCGCGCTTCACCGTCACGGTGTCTCCGATGCGGATGTCGCTGCCGTCGCGGATCGGCAGCCCCTTGGAATCGAAGCCGCGGATATAGTCCTCATTGTGCAGCGTCGCATTGGTGACGACGACGCCACCGACCGTCACCGGCTTCAGCCGCGCCACCGGCGAGAGCGCGCCGGTGCGGCCGACCTGGATGTCGATCGCCTCGAGCACGGTGGTCGCGAGCTCGGCCGGGAACTTGTGCGCGATCGCCCAGCGCGGCGCCCGCGCGACAAAGCCGAGACGGGCCTGCAAGGCGAGATCGTCGACCTTGTAGACCACGCCGTCGATGTCGTAGCCGAGGCTCGCGCGCTGGGCTTCGATCAGCCGGTAGCGCTCCAGCATCGCCTCGACGCTGTCGCAGCGAACCATCAGCGGGTTGGTCCTGAAGCCCCAGCGCGCGAAGGCCTCGACCACGCCGAACTGCGTCGCCGCCGGCAGCACCGGCATCTCGCCCCAGGCATAGGCGAAGAAGCGTAGCGGCCGCGAGGCAGTGATCGAGACGTCGAGCTGGCGCAGCGAGCCCGCGGCGGCGTTGCGCGGATTCGCGAATTCGCGCTCTTGCCTGTCACGCTGGCGCTGGTTGATCGCGGCGAAGTCGGCATGGCCGAGATAGATCTCGCCGCGCACCTCGGCGATGTCAGGCACGTCCTTGCCCTTCAGCCGGTGCGGGATCTCGGAAATGGTGCGGGCGTTCGCCGTGACGTCCTCGCCCTCCTCGCCGTCGCCGCGCGTCGCGGCGCTGACCAACTCGCCAGCCTCATAGCGCAGCGAGAGCGAGAGGCCGTCGATCTTCGGCTCGGCCGTGAAGGCGATCGGCTGGTCGTCCTTGCGGCCGAGGAAGGTGCGTACGCGGGTGACGAAATCGGCGATGTCCTCGTCGGCGAAGGCATTGTTGAGCGAGAGCATCGGCACGCGATGCCGGATCTTGGCGAACTTGCCCGAGGGCCTTGCGCCGACCTTGTCGGAGAGCGCCTCTGCGCCTTTCAGCTCGGGGAAAGCGCTTTCCAGTGCCGTCAGGCGGCGGAACTTCGCGTCGAAGGTCGCGTCGTCCATGATCGGCGCGCTGTCGCTGTGATAGGCCTCGTTCGCCGCGGCGATCTCGGGCGCCAGCACCTGATGTTCGGCACGGGCGGCTTCGGGAGTCAGATCTTCGACGGGGGCGGGAACAGTGTCGGCCATGGCGCAGTTCTAGTTGAGGCGGGGTATCCTGCGAAGCGCCTGTTTCACGATTTGAGTACGCCGATTTGTGGCAGGAGCGCGCCGGGTGTAGGCTTCCCTCGCTGAAATGGATGCTCGACGCCTCGCAGGTCTTGACCGGAGGATCGCGTCAGGACCGCCAGGCGAACCGGGCCGCAACCGGGAAGAACGCCATGGCCGATACCCATATCCATCATCCCCCGATGGCGGCGAACGATGCTGCGCCTGCCGATGCCCTGCCCGTCAACGAGATCGGCATCGCCGACATCAAGGACGCGCTCAGGCAGGGCTATGCCGACTTCCTGGCGCAGCCGAGCCACCTGCTCTTCATCGCGCTGATCTACCCCATCGCCGGCATCCTGCTGGCCCGCCTGACGGTGAGCTACAACATCTTTCCACTGCTGTTCCCGCTGGCTTCGGGCTTCGCCCTGCTCGGCCCGTTCGCGGCGATCGGCCTCTATGAGATCAGCCGCCGCCGCGAGCTCGGCATGGATACCTCCTGGAAGCATGCGCTCGACGTCGTGCATTCGCCCGGAATCGGCCAGATCGCGACGCTCGGCGCGCTCCTGATGGGCGTCTTCCTTGCCTGGCTGTTCAGCGCCTGGATCATCTATCGCTGGCTGATGGGCGATGTCCCGCTCGACTCCTTCGAGGGCTTCATGACGCCGCTGCTGACCACGGCGAACGGCTGGACGATGATCATCCTCGGCAATTCGCTCGGGCTGCTCTTCGCCATCCTGGTGTTTTCGATGACGGTGATCTCCTTCCCGCTGATGCTCGACCGGCATGTCAGCATGGCGACCGCGGTGAAGACCTCGATGGCTGCCGTCGAGAAGAGCCCGCGCGGCATGCTGTACTGGGCCTTGACGATCACGGTCCTGCTGGTGCTCGGCTCGCTGCCGGTGCTGGTCGGCCTGATCATCGTCATGCCGGTGCTCGGTCATGCCAGCTGGCACCTCTACCGCAAGGTCGTGCCGCGGTAGGCGCTGCCATCTCCTCTCCGTCATGGTCGGGCTTGTCCCGACCATCCACGTCTTCCTTCCTGCAATGCGGTGTTCAAGACGTGGATGCTCGCCACAAGGGCGAGCATGACGGCGTGCTGCCCCTCAATGCTGATCGACCGACACCTCGCGCGTCAGCCCGCGCCGGACCAGCCCGACCGCGAGCAGCACCGGCAACGACGCGATCAACCCCATCGCCGAGAGCTTGCCCCACAAGGTCTCGTCCTCGTTGATCAGCGTCGCGATGAAGGCCGGCAGGGTGAACTTCGACGGCGTCTGGATGAAGAGCAGCGCGAACAGGAACTCGTTCCAGCTCATGATCGCGACGAAGACCGCCGTCGCGACCAGCCCCGGCATCAGCAGCGGCACGACGATCTCCAGCAGCCGCCTGATGAAACCGGCGCCGTCGAGCATCGCCGCCTCCTCGAAGGAATAGGGCACGTCGCGGACGAAGCCGAGCAGCATCCAGATCGCGAAGGGCAGCGCCAGGATCTGGTTGGCGAGGATCAGCCCGAGATGGGTGTCGAGCAGGCCGAGCGCCCGCAGAACCTGGTAGAGCGGGATGGCGAGCGCGATCGGCGGCGCCAGCTTGATCACCAGCACGAAGCCGAGGAAGACGATGTCGAAGCGCTTCGGCAGCTCGAAGCGCGCCAGCGCATAGGCCGCCGGCAGTCCGGCCAGCAGCGACAGGCCGACCGTGCCGAGCGCCACCACGACGCTGTTGAGTCCGAGCCGCCACATCCCGCCGTCGAGAAGCACGCGGTAATGCGCCAACGTCGGCTCCTGCGGCCAGAGCGCGATCGAGGTCGAGACATATTCAGCCGGCGGCTTGAACGAGGTCGCGACCATCCAGACCAGCGGGATCAGCGACAGCGCGCAAAGGCCGAAGGCGGCGATGATCCGGATCATCGGCCAGCCTCTTTGAGCAGCGAGGCCGCATAGACGACGGCAAGCAGCCCGGCGACGACGATCATCACCACCGCGGCGGCCGACGCCAGGCCGATGTCGAAGAAGCGGAAGCCCTGCCGGTAGACGAACATCGAGACCGTCTCGGTCGCCTGCCCCGGCCCGCCGCCGGTCATCGCATAGACCTTGTCGAACAGCTTGAAACTGTCGACCGAGCGCAGCAGCGCCGCGACGAAGAGATAGGGCGCGAGCAGCGGCAGCGTCATGTCGCGGAAGCGCCGCCACGGCCCGGCGCCATCGACCCGGGCGGCCTCGTAGACATCCTGCGGAATCAGGCGCAGACCCGCGAAGATGATCAGGAAGGCGAAGGGCGCAGTCTGCCAGAGATCGACGAGCACGATCGACCAGAGCGCGAGATTGGGATCGAACAGCCAGGGCACGCCGGGCAGCCCTACCGTGCGCAGGAGATTGTTGAGGAAGCCGAGATCGAAATGGAACCAGGCCCGCCAGATCGCGGTCACCACCATGGTCGCGAGCACGAAGGGCGCGAGCAGGAGTGTCATGATCAGCGTGCGGCCGGGAAAGGCGCGGTCGAGCAGCAGCGCGAGGCCCAGGCCGGCGGCGACCTCCAGCACGGTCGACACCACCGTGAACAGTACGGTGTTGGTCACCGCCTGCCGGAAGAAGCGGCTGTCCCAGAGTTCGCGGAAATTCTCGAGGCCGACGAATTTGGCGTTCTCGAAGCCGTAATCGGTGGCGAACAGGGAAAGCGCCAGCGTCCGCCCGAGCGGATAGAGCGTCAGCCCGGCGAAGATCAGGAGCGCCGGCGTCAGCAGGAGCCAGGGCAGCAGGCGGCGGGAAGCGGTCATTACATCCAGACGGAAAGCGGGCCGTCTCGCAAGGAGGCGGCCCGCATTGGGATCAGCGCGACAGGGCGCGGGCGATCTGGGCGTTGGCTTCGCTCAGCGCCTGCTTGGGCTGCATCTGGCCGATCAGCGCGAGCTGGAGATAGTCGCCGAGAATGGTCTCGACGCGGGCCCACTGGCTGATGCGCGGGCGGGCCTGGGCGACGTTCAGCGCCTCGAGCTGCGCCGGGTACCAGCGATACTTGGCGACGAGGTCCTTGTCGTTGAACAGCGCGGCGAGCGTGGGCGGATTGCCGGTCTCGAGCGCGATCAGCTTCTGGTTTTCAGGGCTCGTGACGAAGCGGATGAAGTCGGCGGCGCGCGCCTTGTTCGGCGAATCCGCAGGAATGGCGAGCAGCCAGGCGCCAAGCATCGGCGCCGGCCCCTTGACCTCGCCCGGGGTGGCGACGACCTCGACCTGGTTCGCGACCTTCGAGGCGTTGCCGTCGAGCGTGCCGGCCCAGGACGACCACATCTCGACCGCGATCGCGGCGCGGCCCTGCTGGATCGCGTCGCGCAATTCGGTGGCGTTGTAGGTCTCGACGCCCTTCGGCGCGAGCGCCTTGAAGGAGAGGAATTGGGTCAGCGCCTTTTCGGCTGCGGGCGTGTCGAGCACGGCCTTGCCGTCGGCGCTCACCACGTCGCCGCCATGCGCCCACAGCACCGGCAGGAAGGAGGTGACGATCGGGTTGCCCTTGATGCCGCGGAAGACCAGGCCGGAGACGCCCTGCTCCTTGTCCTGGATCACCTGCGCCGCCTTGACGACATCGCTCCAGGTCTTGGGCCGCTCGAAGCCGTGCTTGGCGAGCAGGTCCTTGCGATAGGCGAACATGGCGATGTTGCCGACGAAGGGCGCGGCATAGAGCTTGCCGTCGTGCTTGGAGACATCCAGCGCCGACTTGACGAACTCACCCGGCAGGCCGCCGACGGTGCCGAGATCGGTGAGCCAGCCGCGCGCCATGAACTCCGGTGCCCAGATGTCGTCGAGCATGGCGACGTCGGTCGCAGCGGTCTTCTCGCGCGCGCCGACCGCGAGGCGCTCATAGAGCGGGCCGCCGCCGAGCTCGAGCCGCTCGATCTTCACGTTCGGATTCTTGGCCTGGTAGAGCTCGACCATCTTGGCCAGCGCCGGCGCGAAGCCGGCATCGCGCCCGGCGATCACCAGCCGGTCCTGCGCGGCGGCGGGCAGAACGAGCCCGGCCAACATCAACACGGCGCCGAGCGCCTTACCCATCGTCCTCATCGCGATCCCCCGTCCGGGTCTCTGCCCGGCCGGGCATTGTGGGAGCGGATGGCTGGCGAGTGCAACAGCTATGCGACGATTTTGGAACAATCCCGCGCGGCAACGCGTTCGACTGGTGCTGCGGCACAGCCGCACCGATCATCGGCCGTTGCGACGCGATGGCAGTGCAACCGGAGGGGGCTCCACCATGAACAACATCATCTATATCGTCGGCCTGGTCGTCGTCGTCCTCGCGATCCTGTCCTTCCTCGGGCTGCGTTGATCGCAGCCGCTTGCCCGACGCTGCTCCAGCCCATCATGCTCGCCCTTGTGGCGAGCATCCACGTCTTGAACACCACATTGTATCTGGGAAGACGGGGATGGTCGGGACAAGCCCGACCATGACGATGAGTCGTAGATTCAGCTTATTTCAGCGCTCGTCGCGACGCGGCTTCTTCGCACCGAACGGCTTCTTGCCAGCGAAAGGCTTCTTTGCTCCGAACGGTTTCTTCTCGCCAAAGCTCTTACCCGCAGGCCGACCCTCGCCGGCGCCGGGACGCTCGCCGCCATGGGGCGCGCCAAAGGGCTTCTTGCCACCCTCGAACTTGCCGCCCTTGAACTTGCCGGCGAACGGCTTGCCGCCAGGCTCGCCTTTCTTGTCGAAGGAGGGGCGCTCCGGCCGCAGGATCGCGGTTTCCTCGTAGACAGGCTCGCGGTCGCGCCGTGTCGGATCGTAGGGCTTGGCGCCGAACGGCTTGCGCTTGCCCTCATAGGGCTTTCGCTCGCTCGAACGCTCCTCGCGGGCCGGATGGGCGCCGCGCGGCGCATGGCTCGCCTTCTCGCCGAATGGCTTGGCCGCCCGGCGTTCGCCCTCGCCGGCGACCTGCTCGATCGTGATCCGATCGCGATCGGGCACGCGCGTCAGCTCGGCGAAGCGCTCGGCGACATCGGCATCGATCTCGACCTTGGTTTCGCGATCGAAGATGCGGATCGCGCCGACCTCGTCGCGAGTGATCTGGCCGCGCCGGCAGATCATCGGCAGCAGCTTGCGCGGATCGGCGCCGTCCTTGCGGCCGGTGCTCAGGCGGAACCAGACGGTCTCGCCGCGGGGCCCGGAACGCTCGCCGCGTTCGCGATCACCGGGCGTGCGCTTCTGCGCATAATCCTCGGTGCTGCGGGCCGGCCGGCGCTCCTCATGGCCGAAATTGGGATCGCCGACCTCCTCGGTCGCCGGCAGGCGCGAGCGATAGACGCGCACCAGCGCCGCGGCGAGCTCCTCGGCAGAGCGCCCGGCAAGCAGCGCGCCGATCATGCCGGCATCGTCCTCGCCCGCCTCGCCCGAGAGCAGCGGGTCCTGCAGCATGCGCTCCTGGTCGAGCGCGCGGATCTCGTCCTGCGTCGGCGCGGCGGCCCATTCGGCCTCGGCACCCGCTCCAGCCAGCAGCATCTGCGCCTTGCGCCGGCGCGAGGGCGGCACCAGCAGCGCGCTGATGCCCTTCTTGCCGGCCCGGCCGGTGCGGCCGCTGCGATGCTGCATCACCTCTGGATCGTTCGGCAGCTCGGCATGGATGACCAGCGTCAGCCCCGGCAGGTCGATGCCGCGCGCCGCGACGTCGGTCGCGACGCAGATGCGCGCGCGCCCGTCGCGCAGCGCCTGCAGCGCCGAATTGCGCTCGCTCTGGCTTAGCTCGCCCGAAAGCGAGACGGCGGCGAAACCACGCTCCAGCAGCGCCGCTTCGAGGTGGCGAACGGCATTGCGGGTATTGCAGAACACCAGCGCGCAGGGCGCGTCGTAGAAGCGCAGCAGGTTGACGACGGCGAGCTCGCTCTCGCGCGGATAGACGCGGATAGCGCGGTATTCGATGTCGGCATGGCCGCCCACGGTGCCGGCGACCTCGATGCGCAGCGCATCGCGCTGATAGCTCTTGGCGAGCGCGATGATCGCCTTCGGCAGCGTCGCCGAGAACAGCAGGCTGCGACGCTCTTCCGGCGCGGCCTGCAGGATGAATTCGAGATCGTCGCGGAAGCCGAGATCGAGCATCTCGTCGGCCTCGTCGAGCACCACCGCCTTCAGGGCCGAGAGGTCGATCTGGCGGCGTTCGAGATGATCGCGCAGACGTCCGGGCGTGCCGACCACGATGTGAGCGCCCTCGGCCAGCAGCATTGCCTCGCGGCGCGGGTCCATGCCGCCGACGCAGGCGACGATGCGGGCCTTCGCCTCGCCATAGAGCCAGGCGAGCTCGCGCTGGACCTGCAAGGCGAGCTCGCGCGTTGGCGCGACGATCAGCGCCAGCGGCAGTCCGGCGCGCGGCAGGATTTCGGCCTCGCCGATCAGGTCGGCGCCGAGGGCGAGCCCATAGGCCACCGTCTTGCCCGAGCCGGTCTGCGACGAGACCAGCAGGTCGCGGCCGGCGGCCGCCTCTTCCAGCACGGCGGCCTGGACGGGGGTCGGCTCGCTATAGTTGCGGTCGGCGAGCGCCCGCGCGAGCGGCGCGCTCGTGGAGATGAAGGACATCGATGTCAGGCCTTAAAGCGGGGCTGGCGGGTCGGCAGCACGCAGAACGAGGGGCGGCGCCGGACGCGGCACCGCGATATTGCGCTGCACATAAAGGAAAACGCGGAAAAAGGGAATGCAGCATCGGCCGATCGCGTATGCGGCAGCGGAGACCGGGCATGCCACCCGCTCCGTTGCCCGCAGCGAGAGCCGCGTGATCTAAGCAGGCATCACCGGAGTGGAGATCGACGGATATGAGCGAGACCTGGCGGCGTTTCGGTTCCTACGACGTGCTCATCCTGGACGATGGCGTCTTCGAAGCGCCGCTCGACGTCCTGATCCATGCCGAAGGCGAAGCCGCCCGAGACGAGGCCGTGGCGCGCTGGGGCAAACCGAAGGTCAGCATCCCCGTTAACTGCTTCGCCTTGAAAGGCGCAGACGGGATCACCCTGGTCGATGCCGGCACCGGCCCATCCTGGGGCGAGGCGATGGGCCACGCGCCCGCCGCCATGGCCAAGGCGGGCATTGCTCCCGAGCAGGTCGAGCGTGTGCTGATCACGCATCTCCATGGCGACCATGCGCTCGGCCTGTTCGATGGCGATCGCGCCCGTTTTCCAGAAGCGGAGATCGTCGTACCCGAGGCCGATTTCGCTTTCTTCGGCGACGAGGCCAAGCGCGCGCAGACACCGCAGAACCGGCAGGGCGGCTTTGCCGTCACGGCGGCGGTGAAGAAGCACTATGCCGGCCGCATCCATTCCGCCCCGGTCGGCAGGGTGCGGCCCGGCATCACGCTGATCCCGCTGCCCGGCCACACCGCCGGCCATGGTGGCTATCTGATCGAAGGCGACGCCCCCCTACTGCTCTGGGGCGACGCGCTGCATCTCTCCGACCTGCAGGCCGCCGATCCCGACATCGGTTTCGTCTACGATTTCGACGCTGCCGCCGCCCGCGCCTCGCGCCGCACCATCCTCGAACGCGCGGCGCACGAAGGCTGGATTGTATCCGGCGGCCATATCGAGGGCTTCAGGCGCGTCGTCGAGAGTGACGCGGGGTACGAACTAATTCCGGCCTGATCGGCTAGCCGCGTATTCCGGCCGCATCGAGCAGCTTGCCGGCCGCTGCCCGCGCCTCCTCGGTGATCGAGGCGCCGGCGAGCATGCGGGCGATCTCCTCGCGACGCGTTCCGTCCTGCAAGGGCGAGACGCGGGTGACGGTGCGCTCGTCGGCGCCCTGCCCGCCATCGGCCGATTTGGCAATCAGGAAATGCTGGCCGGCCTTGGCCGCGACCTGCGGCGCATGCGTCACCGAGATCACCTGCACCCGCGCCGCCAATCGCGCCAGCCGTTCGCCGATCGCATCCGCGACCGCGCCGCCGACGCCGGTGTCGATCTCGTCGAAGACCAGGGTCGGGGCCGAGCCGCGCTCGGCCAGCACCACCTTCAACGCCAGCATGAAGCGTGAGAGCTCGCCGCCCGAGGCGACCTTCATCATCGGCCCGGGCCGTGTGCCCGGATTGGTCTCGACCCAGAACTCGACGCGGTCGAGCCCCTCCGGCCCGCGCGCATCGGGATCGCTGTCGATTTGCGTGATGAACCGCGCCCGCTCCAGCTTGAGCGGCGGCAGCTCCGCCTTCACCGCGGCGTCGAGCGCCGAAGCGGCGCGGATGCGCCCGGCCGAGAGCGCCGTCGCCAGCGTGACATAGGCCGCCTCGGCCTCGGCGAGCTCGGCTTCCAGCCGCTTCAGCGAGCCTTCGCTCTCATCGAGCGCAGCGAGATCGGCCGCCATGGTCTCGGCGAGTGCCGGCAGCGCATCGACAGGCACGTCGAACTTGCGCGCCGCGGCGCGCAGCGCGAACAGCCGCTCCTCGACGCGCTCCAGCAGGCGCGGATCGAATTCGGCAGCCCGCACCGCCGCCTGCAGGGTTTCGCCGGCCTCCTCCAGCGCGACCACCGCCGTGGTCAGCGCGGCGATCGACGGATCGACCAGCTCCGGTGCCTGGCTCGCGCGTCGCTCCAGCCGGCGCAGCACGCCGGACAAAGCAGCGACCGGCGACGCGTTGCCGCCGACCGCCTCGAACGCCTCGATGATGTCGCGCGCCACCTTCTCGGCCGACATCATGCCCTGGCGCTTGGCGGCGAGCGCCTCTTCCTCACCGGGCTCGGGCGCGAGCTTGCCGAGCTCGGCCACGGCATGGCGCAGGAAATCGGCCTCCTTGCGCGCGGTCTCGACCCGGATGCGCTGGCTCTGCAGGGCCTGTCGCGCCTTCTTCAGCGTCTCGCTGGCGCGGGCGACCTCGACCGCCTGCTCGGTCAATTCGCCGAATCCGTCGAGGATGGTGCGATGCTGGGCCGGGTCGGTCAGCGCGCGGTCGTCATGCTGGCCGTGGATTTCGACGAGCGCCGCGCCGATCATGCGCAGGATCTGGACGCTGACCGGCTGGTCGTTGACGAAGGCGCGTGTGCGCCCGTCGGCATATTGCACGCGGCGCAGGATCAGGTCGCCGTCGGTGTCGATCTCCTGCGCCTGGGCAAGCGCCCGCGCCGGATGCGACATCGGCAGATCGAAAACGGCGCTGACCTGCCCTTGCGTCTCGCCATGGCGCACCAATCCGCCATCGCCGCGGGAGCCCAGCGCCAGCGCAAAACCATCGAGCAGGATCGACTTGCCGGCGCCGGTCTCGCCGGTCAGCACGCTGAGACCGTCCTCGAAACCCAGGTCGAGCCGGTCGATCAGAACGATGTCGCGGATCGAGAGCTGAGCGAGCATGCAACTCAGTTCCCTTGTGCCGGCAGGAGATGACCTCGCCGGGGCACCAGCAGACCGACTTAGAGACGGCCGAGACCGGTCAACCCGACGACGGCGCGCGTGAAGCCGTTGAAGGCGCGGCTGATATAGGAGCCGCGATCCTCGCGTGGCTGCAGGCCGCCGCTCTCCAGGAGCGTATAGGCGTCCTTGTACCAGGGGCTGTCAGGGAAGTTGTGGCCGAGCACCGCGGCGGCGGTCTGCGCCTCGTTGGTGATGCCGAGCGCCATATAGGCCTCGGTCAGGCGCATCAGCGCCTCCTCGACATGGCGCGTGGTCTGATACTTGGTGATGACGTCACGGAAACGACCGACGGCGCCGGTGTAATTGCGCTTCTCGAGATAGAAGCGGCCGACATTCATCTCCTTGCCGGCGAGCTGGTCGCGCGCGACCAGCATCTTCTCGCGCACGTCGATGACGTATTCCGACTTCGGATAGCGGTCGAGCAGCTCCTGCATCGCGCGCAGCGCCTGGTCGGTGCGCTCCTGGTCGCGCGTCGCGTCCGGGATCTGGTTGTAATAGGACATCGCCAGGATGTACTGCGCGTAGGCCGCATCCGGGCTCGCCGGGTTCTGCGCCAGGAAGCGCTTCGAGGCGGTGATCGCGTCGTCGTATTTGGCCGCCTCGTAATTGGCGTAGGCGGCCATGATCAGGCCGCGCTTCGAATAGGGCGAGAACGGCGCCTGCTTGTCGATTTCCTCGAACTTCTTGTTCGCGCCCTCGGTGTCGCCGTTCTGCAGACGGGCGAGGCCCTCATTGTAGAGCTTGTCGGCCGGAACCTCGGGCAGCACCTCGGGCTTGTAGGTCTCGGGCCGGTCGAACGGGTTGAGCGCGCTCATCGTGTCGCAGCCGCCGAGCGCCGCCGCGAGGGCGAAGGCCAGCGCGAGGCGCTTGCCGCCGCTGGTCGATTCGCCGGAGTTGAATGTCTTCAGCCGCATGACGCTCACTTCATCCGTCCTTGTGACGCCCTTCGAAAGAGCGCGCGAAATGGCTTTATCCCAGAAGCAGCCTTTTCGCCAAGCGTGACGGGCGCTTCATGCAGTGCAATCGCCGTTTCCAACAGGAAGCGGGCGAATGCAAGGCGTGGCGTCGCGTAATACCCTGCTTAGAGCGTCTCAGTGCAGATCGGGCGCGAGAGCGGCAGGCACCGGACCGGCCGCCATCTGCACTGCGTGGTGGGCGTAGACCGGCTGAGCCTCGACGATCGCGTAGTTCGCGCGGTCGGCGAACAGGGCCTCTAGGATGCGAACGTTCATGCGATGACCGCCGCAATAGGAGCGGAACTCGCCGAGAATCGGATAACCGGCCAGCGCGAGATCGCCTACCGCGTCGAGGACCTTGTGCCGCACGAACTCGTCGGCGTAGCGCAGGCCTTCGGGGTTGATCACCTTGTCGTCGCCGATCGCGACGGTGTTGTCGAGCGAGGCGCCGAGCGCAAAGCCCGCCTTCCAGAGCTGCTCGACGTCGCGCATGAAGCCGAAGGTGCGGGCGCGGGAAATCTCGCGGGCATAAGCCTCGGGATCGAGGTCGAAGATCTTGCGCTGGCGGCCGATCGCCTTGGTGTCGAAGTCGATCTCGACATCGAGACGGAAACCGCTCTCCGACGGCGCCAGCTCGGCGAAGGCGCGGCCATGCTCGATCCGCACCGGACGCAGGACCTTGAGGTAGCGGCGGGTCGCGCCGAGCGCGACCAGACCGGTCGATTCGATCGCGGCGACGAACTCGGCGGCGCTGCCGTCCATGATCGGCATTTCCGGACCATCGATCTCGATCAGCACATTGTCGAGGCCGAGGCCGGCGCAGGCCGACATCAGATGCTCGATCGTGGCGACCGAACCGGAGGCCTGGTCGCCGATCACCGTGCACAGCTCGGTGGCGCTGACCTTGTTGTGACGCGCGTGGATCAGCTGCTCATGGCCGCCTTCGAGGCCCTTGCGCAGGAAGACGACGCCGGAATTCGCAGTGGACGGCCGCAGGGTCAGGCAGGCGGGAGCCCCGGAATGAACGCCGATGCCTTGCAGGGTCACGGGCGAGCGAAGGGTCGTCTGCCGTTCAGCCATCATACTCAGTATCCGTCTCGAGCGCGACGATCCTCGGGTCGGCGCCTTGCGGCGCAACCTGTTCGACGATCGACGCGGTTCCCTGATTTGTAGCGAACTCGGGATTAATCCCGAATCCCCTTACTCGGTGATGCGCTGCAAGATACGCGCAGGCGCATTGGCTTCAAAATCACGCTTTCTTTCGCTCTGTAACAGAGGTTATAGAGCCAGAAAATCTTAACCATCTGCTTGATGTATATGGTTTTTCAGACGTAAAAAAAGGCCCGGCGGAGCGATCCGCCGGGCCTTTTGTTTAAAGCGGTCGAGCCGAGCCGGAAAGCTCAGTTCGACTGCCGGCGAAGGAAGGCCGGGATCTCGAGCTGGTCTTCTTCCGAGGTGCGCGCCGGCGCGGTGCGGCCGAGCTGGTCGAGCTGGCCCTGAGCCGGCCGGGTCACCGGCGCCGGCGGGCGGCGCATGAACTCGGCATGGGCAGCGCTGGGGCCGGCGGCCGGGGCCGGCGGAGCCTGACGCGGGGCCGGAGCCGGCGGCGCCATCGGCACCTCGTGCTCGTCCTCCTTGCGGCCGAAGCCGACCGAGGCGAGGCGCTGCATCAGCGACATCCGCTTCTGCTCGACAGAAGCCGGTGCCGGGGCAGGCACCGCGCCGCGGCTCTGCGCGATCTGGTGCTGGGCCGGCAGCGGCAGGTCCTCGACGCGCGGCATGCGGGTCGGACGGATCACGGCGCGCTCGGGCATCGGCGGGATGAAGCTGTCCTCGTGATGCGGCTGCGAGGTCTCGGGCATCGGCGCCTCGACGACCGGCGGGGCGACCATGGCCGGGCGCGGCTGGGCCGGCTCGATGCGGACATCGGCGGCGAAGCTCGGGGCCGGAGCCGGCGCGGGAGCGCGAACCGGCTCGGGAGCCACATATTCGGCCACGGGAGCCGGCATCGGCGCAGGCGCAGGAGCAGCGGAAGTGCGGACGTTCGGGACGGCCGAGCGCAGCCGCGCCTCCGCCTTCAGCCGCTCGGCGACCTCGGCGATACGGGCCTCGGTCGGGTCGACCTCGTTCTGGGCGCTGATCGGCTTGTCGATGCCGGTGGCGACGACCGAGACACGCATCGTGCCTTCCAGCGCCTCGTCGAAGGTGGCGCCGACGATGATGTTGGCCTCGGAGTCGACCTCCTCGCGGATGCGGGTAGCGGCCTCGTCGACCTCGTAGAGCTTCATGTCGCGCCCGCCGGTGATCGAGATCAGCAGGCCGCGCGCGCCCTTCATCGAGACGTCGTCGAGCAGCGGATTGTTGATCGCGGCCTGGGCGGCCGAGAGCGCCCGCTTCTCGCCCTGGGCCTCGCCGGTGCCCATCATCGCCTTGCCCATGCCGCGCATCACGGCGCGCACGTCGGCGAAGTCGAGGTTGATAAGGCCGGGGCGGACCATCAGGTCGGTGATGCAGGCGACGCCGGAATAGAGCACCTGGTCGGCCATGCCGAAGGCGTCGGCGAAGCCGGTGTTCTCGTTGGCGACACGGAACAGGTTCTGGTTCGGGATGACGATCAGCGTGTCGACGGCTTCGTTGAGCTCGCCGATGCCGGCTTCCGCCATGCGCATGCGGCGCTGGCCCTCGAACTGGAACGGCTTGGTGACGACGCCGACGGTGAGGATGCCCATGTCGCGGGCGACGCGGGCGATCGCGGGGGCAGCGCCGGTGCCGGTACCGCCGCCCATGCCGGCGGTGATGAAGACCATGTGGGCGCCGGCGAGATGATCACGGATCTCGTCGATCACCTCTTCGGCCGCCGCGCGGCCGACTTCCGGCTGCGAGCCGGCGCCGAGCCCCTCGGTCACCTGGAGACCCATCTGGATGATGCGCGGGGCGCGGGCGAGAGCGAGCGCTTGCGCGTCGGTGTTGGCGCAGACGAAGTCGACCCCGTCGAGACCGGCCTCAATCATGTTGTTCACGGCATTGCCGCCGGCGCCGCCGACACCGAACACGGTGATCCGGGGCTTCAGTTCCCGGATGTCCGGGGCTTGCAGGTTCATCGCCATGATTGCCTCTTTCACTGTCTTGTCCGGCTCCTGGCGGGCCGTCCCGTCTTCCACGCCAGGGGCCTTAAGCCCCGCTCTGCTCGTACTCACCCCGGCCCGCAGCGGCCTTTCGGCGCCGCGGCCCGCAACACTCAGAAGCTCTCGCGCAGCCAGCGGCCGACGCGGGAGAAGTAGCCGTCGTGCGCATGGGCGAAGAAGGACGCCCCCGCCCGCGGCTCGAAATGCTCGACATGCGCGACCTGCGGATAGACCAGCAGGCCCACCGCCGCCGCGAAGGACGGGCCCTTGCCCGCTTCCGGCAAACCCTTGATCCCGAGCGGACGGCCGGTGCGGACCTGGCCGCCGAGCACGCGCCGCGCCACTTCCGGCATGCCGGTGAGCTGGCAGGCGCCGCCGGTCAGGACGACGCGCCGCCCGGCCTCGGCCTGGAAACCGGCCGCCTTCAGCCGGTCGCGCACCAGTTCGAGGATCTCCTCGACGCGCGGCTTGATGATCCGGACCAGATGCGACTTCGACAGATGGTTCGGCATGTCGCGCTCGTCGTCGTCGACCTGCGGCACCGCGATCATGTCGCGCTCGTCGGAGGGGCTGGCGATCGCCGAGCCGTGCAGCGTCTTCAGCCGCTCGGCGGCGGAGACGCGGGTCGAGAGCCCGCGCGCCACGTCCATGGTGATGTGGTTGCCGCCGACCGCGATCGCGTCGGCGTGGGTCAGGTGCCCGCCGGAGAAGACGCCGAGCGAGGTGGTGCCGCCGCCCATGTCGACCACGACGACGCCCATCTCGGCCTCGTCGTCGACCAGGACGGAGAGGCCCGCCGCATAGGGGCTCGCGACCACCGCCTCGACCTCGAGATGGCAGCGCTCGACCGCGAGCATGACGTTGCGCGCCGCCGCCGCTTCCGCCGCGACGACATGCATGTCGACCGAGAGCGAGCCGCCGATCAGGCCGCGCGGATCGAGCACGCCAGGCGAGCCGTCGAGCGCGTAGCCGGTCGGCAGCGCATGCAGCACCGCCTTGCCCGGCCGGATCGCATGGGTCGCAGCAGCCGCAAGCACCCGCTTCACGTCGGAATCCCCGACCGAGCCGCCGCGCAGATCGACGCTGGCCTGGTAGTGCTGCGAGTTCAGCCTGCCGCCGGTCAGGTTGACGATCACCGACTGGACCTCGACCTTGGCCATGCGTTCGGCCGCGTCGACCGCGGCGCGGATGGCGCGTTCGGCGCTTTCCAGATCGATGATCGCGCCACCCTTCAGGCCGAGAGAGCGCTGATGGCCGATGCCGATGATGCGTGCGACATGGGTGCGCCCGCGCAGCCGCTCATTCGCCTCGGCCGGGTTCAGCTCGGCGATCAGGCAGACGACCTTGCTCGTGCCGATGTCCAGAATCGACAAGGTCGCGCTCTTGCGCGACGAGAGCGGACGCATCCGCGGGGTCAGGCCTTGCGAGGTCAAGCTCATGCCTCGCCGCCCTTCTTCTTGGTCTTGCTCTTGAGCTGCTCGGCGCGCGTGGCCGCGGCCTCTTCGGTCAGGCGCATGGTGACGCGGTCCGGCTGGCGCATGTCGATGGCGATCAGATCCTTCTCGCTGATTCGGAAGTCCTGTTCGAGGCTGGCCAGGCGCTTCAGCGCAGCGCCCGCACCCTGCTCCGGCAGCCTGATATCGGCACCGGTGTCGAGCTTGAGGTTCCAGCGCCGGCCGGCGACGAGGCTGCCGGCGCGGATGCGCGAGGCGAAGGAACCGGCCTCGCCAAGCAGCGCGAGATAGTCCTTTGCCTTGAGATTGGCGTCGGGCCCGACGACCAGCGGCAGATAGGCGAAGCGGCCATCGTCCATCTTGTCGATCACCGTGCCGTCCTGGGCGATCAGGAAGAGCTCGCCCTTGACCTGCCAGAGCGCATAGGGCTCGCGCTCGGTGAGATTGATCGTGATCTCGCCCGGATAGAGCTTGCGGACCGAGGCCTCGCGGATCATCGGCGTCGCTTCGAGCCGCTTGCGCGCCTCGTCGGCATCGAAGAAGGCGAGCGAGATCTTGGGATCGATGCCGGCGGCGACCAGGACCTCGATCTCGGAGAGACCGCTGAGGCCCGAGATGGTGATGCGATCGATGCCGAGCCCGACGGCTCGGGCGAGCGCGTGCCTGGGCTCGCCATAGGTCTCGCGGAAATTCTCGTAGTGGCCGCCGAGGACGGCGCCGGTCGTGCCCACGAGCACCAGGAAGCCGATCGCCAGGAAGGAGCCGAGCCCGCCCGGCAGCCGCTCGGCCAGCGGTACCGCGACGGCGCTGCGGCGCGAGCCGCGGAACCAGCGGCGCGAGCGCTCGCCGACGAGGAGCTGCGGCCCCGTCACGCGCATCGGCAGGTTGGACCCGGTGAACACCGGTTCCACCTTCACCGATTCAAGGAGGCGTCCTCGACGATCCATTTGACGAGCTCACCGAAGTTCATGCCCGCATGGGCGGCTAATTCAGGCACAAGGCTGGTTTCAGTCATGCCGGGCTGCGTGTTGACCTCCAGCCAGACGAGCGTGTCGCTCTCGTCGTCGTAGCGGAAGTCTGAACGGCTGACGCCGCGGCACCCGATTGCTTGATGCGCCGTTAACGCACACTCTTCGATTTGGCGGTAAAGATTCGGTAAAATTTGCGCCGGGCAGATGTGGATTGAACCGCCTTTGGCATATTTGGCGTCGTAGTCGTAGAACTCGCCCGTCGCCGCCCGAATCTCCGTTACCCCCAAGGACTTGCCGTCCATCACCGCGCAGGTCAGCTCGCGCCCGGCGATGAAGGTTTCGGCCAGCATGGTCTCGCCGCAGGGCCAGTCCGGCCGGGCGATCTCCTGGGGCGGATGCTCGCGGCCTTTCTTAACGATCACCACCCCGACGGAGGAGCCTTCGTCGATCGGCTTGATCACATAGGGCGGCGGCAGGACGTGGCGCTTGGCCGCCTCGAAGCGCGAGACGGTGACGCCCTTCGCCACCGGCACGCCGGCAGCCGCGACGACCATCTTGGCCTTGTCCTTGCGGATGGCGAGCGAGGAGGCGAGCACGCCGGAATGGGTATAGGGGACGCCGAGGATCTCGAGCACGCCTTGGATCGTGCCGTCCTCGCCGAATCGGCCGTGCAGGGCATTGAAGGCGACGTCGGGCTTCAGCGTCCCCAGCACCTGCGCGACGTCGCGGCCGACCTCGACGCGCGTGACGCGATAGCCGACGCCTTCCAGCGCCCGAGCACAGGCCGCGCCGCTGCTGAGGCTGACCTCACGCTCGACGGACCACCCGCCCATCAGCACTGCGACATGCTTGCTCATCAAGGTTCCTGACACCGAACTCCTGGGTCCGAACCTGATCCGAGATGGTTAACGGCGCGTTAACGATGCGCCCTGCCGGTTAATGACGAGCCGGCTGTTGCACGCCGGACTCACTCCCCTTCGCCGGCCGCGACCTTGGCCAGAAGCGCCTTGAGCTGCTCATGCTCAGCCGGGCTGAGCGCCGAAATCAGCGCCGCTTCCGTCGCCACATGCGAGACCACCAGCCGCTCGATCAGCGCGAAGCCCTCGGGCGTGAGCACGATGCGCAGGCTGCGCCGATCCGCGGGGTCGGCCTGCCGTGCGATCAGCCCGCGCTTCTCCAGCCGGTCGAGCCGATTCGTCATCGCCGAGGTCGAGAGCATCATGTCCTTGGCGAGCTCTGACGGTGTCAGCGAGCCGCCGCGCTCGCCCTGGCGACGCAGGGTCATCAGCACGTCGAAGCCGGCGAAGTCGAGATCCTCGCCGACGAGATTGCGTCCCACACCGAGGCGCACTCGCTCGGCCGCCCGCCAGATCGCGCCGCAGACCGCCATCGGGCTGGGGTCGATATCCGGCCGCGCCCGACGCCATTGCGTGAGAATCGAATCGAGCGGCCCGCCCTGCCCTTCTCCAGCTTGACTCATGGAAATCCCACGCCTAATTACCCTTCATCAAATAATTCGACATCAAATTATCAGACACCAAACAAACCATAGCAGCCGGCCGACGCCGCTGCAAACCGGGCACGAGCAAGACGATGACGGACAGAACCGCTGCATTCCCCATCGACCCGATCTTCATCGAGCGCTGGTCGCCCCGCGCTTTCCATCCGGAGCCGATGCCTTCGGAGGCGCTGCTGACCATCCTGGAAGCCGCCCGCTGGGCTCCGTCAGCCTACAACGTGCAGCCTTGGCGCTTCCTGTACGCCCGGCGCGACGATGCGCACTGGCCGCGCTTCGTCTCGCTGCTCGACAGCTTCAACCAGAGCTGGGCCGGATCGGCCTCGGCGCTCGTCTTCCTGCTGTCGGATACAGGATCGGACGACGCCGCCCAGCAGCCGCAGGCCTCGCCGATCCACAGCTTCGACACCGGCGCGGCCTGGTCGCACATCGCCCTGCAGGCGGTGCGGCTCGGCTACCACGCCCATGCGATGGCCGGCATCGAGTTCGAGGCCGCCCGCGAGGCGCTCGCGGTGCCACCCCGGTTCCGCATCGAGATCGCCGTCGCACTCGGTCGCCGAGCCGATCCCGAGACACTGCCGCCGCAGCTGCGCGAGCGCGAATGGCCGAGCCCGCGGCGTCCGCTGGTGGAAACCGCCTTCCCCGGCTCCTTCCCGGCCTGAGCGCCGGCCCCGCCTCTCTCGAAAGGACACGGCCATGGCCGATTCCAAGACCCGCATCCTGCTCGCGACGATCCTGGCGCCCATCCTCTGGGGCACGACCTATGTCGTCTTCACCCAGACGCTCCCAGTCGAGCATCCACTGCTGGTCGGGGCGCTGCGCGCGCTGCCAGCCGGCATCCTCCTGATGCTGCTCGGCCCCGGCCTGCCGCCGCGCGACAAGCTGCTGCCGCTCGCCATCATCGGCTTCGCCAATATCGGCCTGTTCTTCGGCATGCTCTTCCTCAGCGCCTCGCGCTTGCCGGGCGGCCTCGCTGCCACTCTGGGCTCGATGCAGCCGCTGATCGTCGCCTTCCTCGCCTGGCCGCTGCTGCTGCGCCGGCCGGGTCTCGGCCAGGTGCTCGCCGCCCTCGCCGGCACGGTCGGCGTCGGCCTCCTGGTGATCGACGATACGGTGAAGCTCGACGCGATCGGCGTTGCCGCAGCGCTCGTCGGCGCCGCCTCGATGGCGACCGGCACCGTGCTGATCGAGCGCTGGGGCAAGGTCGGAACGCCGCTGGCGCTCGCCGCCTGGCAGCTCACCCTCGGCGGCTTGCTGCTCCTGCCGGTCGCGCTCGCGGTCGAGGGCCTGCCGCCCATGCCGACCGTCCGTAACCTCGTCGGACTGAGCTATCTCGTGGTGATCGGCACCGCCTTCGCCTATTGGCTCTGGGTGCGCGGCATCGCCACGATCGGCACGGGCGTCGCATTCCTGAGCCTGCTCAGCCCGCTGGTCGCAACCTTCCTCGGCGCCGCCCTGCTCAATGAATGGTTCAACACCCAGCAATGGCTCGGCATCGCCATCATCTTCGGCTCGACCGTCGCCGGCATCATGCTGTCACGGCGCAAGGCTGGCGGCGCGCCGGCGCCGGTCAGGCCGCAACACCAAAGCGCTTGATCTCCCAGTGCAGCTCATAGCCTGAGTTGTCCTTGACCCGGCGGCGGACCTCCTCGCCAAGCCCCTCGATGTCGGCGGCGGTCGCGCCGCCGGTGTTGATCAGGAAGTTGCAGTGCATCTCGGAGACCTGCGCGCCGCCGACGCGCAGGCCGCGGCAGCCGGCGGCATCGATCAATTGCCAGGCCTTGCCGCCGTCCGGGTTCTTGAAAGTCGAGCCGCCGGTGCGCTCCTTGATCGGCTGCGCCGCCTCGCGCGCCGAGGTCACCCGCTCCATCTCGGCGAGGATCGCGGCCTGGTCGCCCGGCCGGCCCTGGAACAGCGCCGAGGTGAAGATCATGTCGCTGGGCGCAGTCGAGTTGCGGTAGCTGAACCCCATATCGGCATGCGAGAATGTCACGATCTCGCCCTTGCGGGTGACGCCGCGGGCCTCGACCAGAACGTCGGTGGTCTCGCCACCATGTGCGCCGGCATTCATGCGCAGCGCCCCGCCGATGCAGCCGGGGATGCCGCGATAGAAGGCGAGTCCGTCGAGCGAGGCATCGGCGGCAGCCCGCGCCACCTTCACGTCTGGAACGGCGGTACCAGCCCGCAGCCGGTCGCCCTCTTCAAGGGCGATCTCGCCGAAAGCCTTGCCGGCGAGACGGATGACGACGCCGGGAATGCCGCCATCGCGCACGATCAGGTTCGAGCCGAGCCCGACCACGGTGACCGGAATCTCGGCTGGCAGCTTGCCGAGCAGATAGGAAAGATCGGCCTCGTCAGCCGGGGTGAACAGAATTTGCGCCGGCCCGCCGACGCGGAACCAGGTCAGCCCCGCCATCTCCTGATTGGCGAGTAAGCGCCCGCGGAGATCTGGAGCGGCGGCGCGGATGTCGGAGGTGATGTCTTGGAAAGGCATGAGCTTACCCGCGCGTCTCCTTCTCCCCTCGGGGGAGAAGGTGGCCCGGCGAAGCCGGGTCGGATGAGGGCCGCCCGGCGAGGCCGACATGTTCGGCGATCTCGCGCAGGACGAATTCGAGGTTTCCTAGAACCCGCTCGTTGGGAAAGCGCAAGACCTGATAGCCCTCGCTCCGCAGAAAGGCATCGCGGCGCCGATCCCGCTCGCGCGCTTCATCAGTTTCATGGGGCTCGCCGTCGAGCTCGACGATCAGCCGACCCTCGAAACAGCAGAAATCCGCGATGAACGGCCCGATCGCCATCTGGCGCTTGAACTTGAGGCCAGCGAAGCGGCGGCCACGCACCGCCTGCCAAAAGATCGCTTCAGCGCGCGTCGGCTCGCGGCGCTGGCCGCGGGCGAAAGAGAGAGTACCGGTCGCGTTCTTGCGCTCCACGGCCGGCCCTCATCCGTCAGCGCTTCGCGCTGCCACCTTCTCCCCCGAGGGGAGAAGGAAGAGAAGCCAACTCCCCAGGCAGCGCATAAGCCCATTGCGTGATGTTCCCCGCTCCGAGGCAGACCACGTAGTCGCCCGGCCCGGCGAGCTCGGCGACCATGCCGGCGAGCTTGTCGGAGGATTCCAGCGGCAGCGCGTGGCGATGGCCACGCGCCTTGATCGCCGCGACCAGCGAATCGCGATCGATACCGGCAATAGGCTGTTCGCCGGCCGCGTAGACATCGGCGATGATCACCGTGTCGGCGTCGTTGAAGCAGGCGGCGAAGTCGGCGAACAGGCTCGCCAGGCGGCTGTAGCGATGCGGCTGCATAACCGCGATCACCTTGCCCTTGGTCGAGGCTCGGGCCGCCTTGAGCACCGCGGCGATCTCGACCGGGTGGTGGCCGTAATCGTCGAAGATCAGCGCGCCGTTCCACTCGCCGGTCTTGGTGAAGCGGCGCTTCACCCCGCCGAAGCCGGCGAGCGCGGCACGGATCTGCTCGACCGGCACGCCAAGATCATAGGCGACGGCGATGGCGGCGGTGGCGTTGAGCGCGTTGTGATGGCCAGGCATCGGCATGACGAGGTCGCGCACCACCTCGTCGCGGCCGGTCTTGCGGTCGCGGATGAGGAGGGTGAACTTCGCCTGCCCGCCGGAGAGATCGATGTCGATCAGACGGAAATCGGCCTGCGGGTTCTCGCCATAGGTGACGACGCGGCGGTCCTCGATCTGGCCGACCAGGCCCTGCACCGTCGGGTGGTCGATGCACATCACCGCGAAGCCATAGAACGGCAGGTTCTCGACGAAGGAACGGAACGCAGCCTTGATCGCGTCGAAAGTGCCGAAATGGTCGAGATGCTCCGGATCGATATTGGTGATGATCGCGACGTCGGCCGGCAATTTCAGGAAGGTGCCGTCGGATTCGTCGGCCTCGACCACCATCCAGTCGCTCTCGCCCATGCGGGCATTGGTGCCGTAGGCGTTGATGATGCCGCCATTGATCACGGTCGGGTCGAGCCCGCCCTTCTCGAGCAGGGTCGCGACGAGCGAGGTCGTCGTCGTCTTGCCATGCGTGCCGGCAATGGCGACGCAGCTCTTCAGCCGCATCAGCTCGGCCAGCATCTCGGCGCGGCGCACCACGGGCAGGCGCTTTTCGCGCGCCGCCATCAGCTCCGGGTTGTCGCGCTTGATCGCAGTCGAGACCACGACGACCTCGGCCTCGCCGATATTCTCGGCCTTGTGCCCGACGAAGGTCCTGATGCCCTTTTCGGCCAGGCGCTTGACGTTGGCGCCATCGGAGGCGTCCGAGCCCTGCACCTCGTAGCCGAGATTGTGCAGGACTTCGGCGATGCCGGACATGCCGATGCCGCCGATGCCGACGAAATGGATGGAGCCGAGCTTCGGCGGCAGCTTCATGATGGATACGTCCTGAAAGGTTCAGCCTTGGGCGGTCTGCAGCACGAGCCGCGCCAGGCGGTCGGCCGCATCCGGTATGCCCGCGCTCTTGGCCGCCTGAGCCATCGCCGTCAAGCGGTGAGGTTCGGCCAGCAGCGTGGAAAGCTCGGCGGCGAGCCGCCTGGGCGAGAAATCATTCTGCAGGATCATCATCGCCCCGCCGGCCCCGGCGAGCACGCCGGCATTGGCGGCCTGGTCCTGGTCGAGCGAGCCCGGCAGCGGCACCAGCAGCGAGGGCCGGCCGATCACCGTGAGCTCGGCGATGGTCGAGGCGCCCGAGCGCGCCACCACCAGATGCGACGCTGCCATGCGCGCCGGCAGATCCTTGAAGAAGGGCGCGAGCTCGAACTTGATGCCGAGCGAGGAATAGATCTTCCTGACGCGTTCATCATCCTCGGACCGCGCCTGCTGGACGATCGAGAGACGGCTGCGCTCCTCGGCCGAAAGCAGCTGGATGGCCGGCGGCACGATGTCGGCCATTACCCGCGCACCCTGGCTGCCGCCGAAGACGAGCAGGTTCAGCCACCCTTCGGGCTCGGCATAGGGCGCGGTCGCCTCGATCACCGCCGGCCGCACGGGATTGCCGACCTGCGTGCACTTGGCCGCCTGTTCCGGCGTCAGCCCGCCGACCTCGCTAAAGCCGGTGGCGATCGCCTTGACCCGGCTGGCGAGGAAGCGATTGGCCCGGCCGATCACGGCGTTCTGCTCGTGCAGAAGCGTCGGTACGCCCATCAGCGCCGCGGCGAAGACTGGCGGCACTGTCGGATAGCCACCGAAGCCGACGACGATGGCAGGCCTGAGTTGCTTGATCGCCTGCCGCGCCGCCAGACCGCCGCGCAACAGCACGAAGGCCGCCTTCGCCATCGCCACCGGCGACTTGCCCGAGGGCGTCGCCGCCGGCACGGCATGGATCGATTCCGCCGGGAAGTTGCCGGCGTATTCGGCAGCGCGGGTGTCGGTGATCAGCGCGACCCTGGCGCCGGCGCGGTGCAAGGCGTGGCTCAGCGCCTCGGCCGGAAAGAGGTGCCCGCCCGTGCCGCCGGCGGCGAGCACGACGAGCGGCGCCTGCGCTCCTGCGCTCACGAGCGGCGCTCCGGCTTGCCGAAGCTCTCGGCTCGCGGCCGTTTGCGCGTCAGCGCCAGGAGGAAGCCGGTGCCGAGCGCCAGCGAGATCAGCGAGGAGCCGCCATAGGAGATGAACGGCAGGGTCATGCCCTTGGCCGGCATCATGTGCAGGTTCACCATCATGTTGATCGCGGCCTGGATGCCGAACAGCAGAGCAAGGCCGGTGACGCCGAGGCGCACGAACGGATCCTCGGCCCGCTGCGCCACGAACAGCGCCCTGAGCACGATGAGCGCGAAGAGCAGCACCAGCACCATGCAGACGACGATGCCGAACTCTTCGGCCGTCACCGCGAAGATGAAGTCGGTATGGGCGTCGGGCAGGATGCGCTTGACCGTGCCCTCGCCCGGGCCCTTCCCGAACCAGCCGCCCTGGGCGAAGCTCTCCAGCGCCGTGTCGACCTGGAAGGTGTCGCCCGAGCCCTTGTCCATGAAGCGCTCGATGCGGGCGCGCACATGCGGCACGAGCTCATAGGCGATGAAGAGGCCGACGGCGCCGATGCCGCCGAGCCCCAGGACCCAGAACCAGTGCAGGCCGGCGACGAAGAACAGCCCGGCCCAGACAAGCGTGACCAGGATGGTCTGGCCGAAATCGGGCTGGAGCACGAGCGGCACGATGGTGATCGGCAGCAGCAGGAAGGCGAGGATCGTGCCCGGCAGATCGGGCCGGCGATGGCCTTCGGCGAAGGCCCAGGCGGCGAGCACGACGAAGGCGGGCTTGAGGAATTCGGAGGGCTGGACCGAGCCGAGCGGGCCGAGCGTCAGCCAGCGTTTGGCTCCCTTCACCTCGACGCCGAAATAGAGGGTGCCGACCACGCCGGCGAGCGACAGGACGAAGACGATCAGCGCGATGCGGCGCACCTGGCGCGGCGCCAGCAGCGATGTCGAGAGGAAGATCGCCAGCGCGACCAGGAGATAGACCACCTGGCGATTGACGAAATGGAAGGTCGACAGGCCCAGCCGCTCGGCGACCGGCGGGCCGCCGGCCATCAGCAGCACGACGCCGGAGACCATCAGCACCACCAGCGTCGTCAGGATGACGCGGTCGATCGACCACCACCAGCGGCCGCTCAGGCTCGGTTCTGCGCGCGAGACCATCGTGTACAAGGCTCCGTACGGACGGGCAGATCGAAGGCACCCGCTCCGGCGAATCACTCTGTCAATGAATGGTTAACCGATTGATTCCGAGTCGAGCTTTGCCCCACGCAAAGCTCTCTCGTCCCGGACGACCAAAGGGAGAGCCGGACCCATTCCGGAACCTCGCCGATAACAGTTCAGGAATGGATCCGGATCTCCGCTTCGCTCCGTCCGGGATGACCAGGCGTCGGGCAGCGACAATCAGGCCGAACCGGGCACCGCCTCGAACCCCGGCAACGCCTTGACCAGCGCCCTGAACGCATCGCCGCGCACCTCGAAATTCGGGAACTGGTCGTAGGAGGCGCAGGCCGGCGAGAGCAGTACCGCAATCTCGCCGGTCCCCGGCTGCGCCAGCGCCGCCTTGGTCGCAGCCGCGACCGCGACGTCGAGCGTGCCGCTGCGCTCGTAAGTGACACGGCCGTCATCGTCGAAGGTCGCGGCGAGGAGATCGCTCGCCGCGCCGATCAGATAGGCGCGGGCGATATTCGGGAAATAGCGCCGCAGCGACTCGATCCCGCCTTCCTTGGCCTTGCCGCCGAGTATCCAGAAGATCTGGCGGAAGGAGGTCAGCGCCTTCTCGGTCGAGTCCGCGTTCGTCGCCTTGGAATCGTTGATGAAGACGACGCGGCCGATGCGGCCGAGCTCCTCCATCCGGTGCTTCAAGCCGGGATAGCTCTTGAAGCCTGCGGCGATCTCCTCCGCCGGGAGACCCAGCGCCGCGCAGGCGGCGAAGGCCGCCGCCGCGTTCTGGGCGTTGTGGCTGCCGCGGAGGGAACCGATGCCGGCGAGATTGGCGACGACCCTCGGCTTGCCGTCCCTGACCTCGACGATGCGCGTATCGAGCTGATCGGCATTGGCGGTGACGCCGGCAAAGACGCCTTCGTCGAGCGGCTGCTCGCCGCTGATCTTGACCAGGGGCTTGCCCGACGCGGCGCGCCGGCGCGCCATCTGCTTCGACGGCTCGTCGTCGACGCCGATCACGGCGATGTCGGAGGCGGCGACCAGCCGCTCCTTGATCGCGCCATAGGCCTCGAAGGTGCCATGCCGGTCGAGATGATCCGGCGTCAGGTTCATCTGGATGCCGACGCTCGGCTTGATCGACGGCGCGAGATCGATCTGAAAGGTCGAGCACTCCACCACATGGATGCGGTTGTCGGCCGGCGGCTCCAGCGCCAGCACGGCGGTGCCGATATTGCCGCCCATCTGGACGTCGCGGCCAGCAGCCTGCAGCACATGCGCGATCAGCGCCGTGGTCGTCGACTTGCCATTGGTGCCGGTGATGCAGACCACCGGCGCGGCGGGCGCGATCCTTGCCCGCTCCAGAAAGAACAGTTCGATGTCGCCGATCACCGGGACATTCGCGGCCTTGGCCTTATCGACCGTCCAGTGCGGCGCCGGATGGGTCAGCGGCACGCCGGGCGAGAGCACGAAGGCGGCAAAGCCCGACCAGTCGGCGGTCGCGAGATCGACGACGGAGAGCCCTTCAGCCGCCGCCTTGTCGCGGCTCGCCTGATTATCGTCCCAGCAGGCGACCTTGGCTCCACCAGCGACAAGCGAGCGCGCAGTTACCAGGCCCGAGCCGCCGAGGCCGAACAAAGCGAGCGTCTTGCCCGCGAAGACTGTGACCGGTGTCATGATGTTCTCGCTTTCATGAGCCAGCGCACGCGCTCTTTGTCATTCCGGGGCGCGCCGCAGGCGCGAACCCGGAACCCACGACCGGATGAGATATCAGATGCCCAGTCGCGGGCACCTCGCCCAGTCGTGGGCTCCGGGTTCTTCGCTGCGCGAAGCCCCGGAATGACAAGGGTAGGTCCGACCAAGAACGATCCGACAGATGGCAATACCGCCTCAACGCAGCTTCAGCGTGGCGAGGCCGACCAGCGCCAGCACCACCGAAATGATCCAGAAGCGGATCACCACCTGCGGCTCGGTCCAGCCCAGCTTCTCGAAATGATGGTGGATCGGCGCCATCAGGAAGACGCGCTTGCCGGTGCGCTTGAACACCGCGACCTGGATGATCACCGAGAGCGCCTCGACCACGAACAGGCCGCCGACGATGGCGAGCACGATCTCGTGCTTGATCGCGACCGCGATGGTGCCGAGCATGCCGCCGAGACCGAGCGAGCCGGTGTCGCCCATGAAAATCTGGGCCGGCGGCGCGTTGAACCAGAGGAAGCCGAGCCCCGCCCCCATCATCGCGCCGCAGATCACGGCGAGCTCGCCGACACCGGGCACATGGTGGATCTGTAGGTAGTTGGCGAAGATGGCGTTACCCGCGAGATAGGCGATGAAGCCGAAGGTGCCGGCCGCGATCATCACCGGGACGATGGCGAGCCCGTCGAGCCCGTCGGTCAGGTTCACCGAATTGCCGGCGCCGACCACGACGAAGGCCGTGACCAGCGGGAACAGGATGCCGAGCGGGATCATCCATTCCTTCAGGAACGGCAGCGCGAAGCCGCTGGCGATCGCCGGCGGGCTGACCTGCATGATCGCGGTGCAGGCGGCGAGCGCGATGACGATCTCGAGGCCGAGGCGCGCCTTGCTGGAGAAGCCCTTGTGCGACTGCTTGGTCACCTTGAGGAAGTCGTCATAGAAGCCGATCGCGCCGTAGGTCGCGGTGACGCCCAGCACGATCCAGACGTAAGGATTGCGCAGGTTGCCCCAGAGCAGCGTCGCGACGAATAGCCCGGTCAGGATCATCAGGCCGCCCATGGTCGGCGTGCCGCGCTTGGCGAGATGCGATTCCGGCCCGTCGGTTCGGATCGGCTGGCCCTTGCCCTGCTTGATCCTGAGCCAGGAGATCGCCGCCGGCCCGAAGAAGAAGACGAAGAGCAGCGCCGTCGCGGTCGCCCCGCCGGCGCGGAAGGTGATGTAGCGGAAGACGTTGAGGACCGGGAACGATCCCGCGAACTCGGCGAGCCAGACCAGCATCGAATTCTGTTCCTTACTCAGTCGTCGGCCTGGACGACCGGGAAGCGAGCCGTCATCGCCTTGACGATCGGCCCCATGCGCGTACCGAGCGAGCCCTTCACCGTGACGACGTCGCCGGCGCGGACCGCATCGAGCACATAAGGCTCGAGGCTGCTCGCCTGAGCGGCATAAGCGCCGCGGCGGTGCGAAGGCAAGGCGTCGTACAGAGATCTCATCAGCGGGCCACAGGCGAAGACGAGGTCGATGCCGTTGCCGGTGACCGCGTCGGCGAGGCCCTTGTGCAGCTCCGGCGCGGTTTCGCCGAGCTCCAGCATGTCGCCGAGCACGGCGATGCGCCGTCCTCTCCCCGCAACCGGCATCCGCCCGAGATTCTCGATCGCCGCCCGCATCGAGGCCGGGTTGCCGTTATAGCTCTCGTCGATCAGCGTGAACGGACCGGCCGGCGCATGCAGGACCTGCCGCGCGCCACGGCCGGATGGAGGTACCAGATCGCCAAGCGCCAATGCGGCGAGGGCGAGATCGGCGCCGAGCGCCTCGGCCGCCGCCAACACGGCGAGCGAATTGAGCACGATGTGCTTGCCCGGACTGCCGAGCTTGTAGGTCACCGCCCGCCCCATGACATTGGCTTCGGCGGTCGAGACATCAGGCTTCAAGGAGCAGCCGAGCAGCCGCACATCGGCCGCCTCGCTCTCGCCGAACGAGATGACGCGCCCTGCCCCGGCGGCGAGCGCCAGTTCGCGCAAGAGGCCGGTCTGCGGGATGTCGGCGTTGATGATCGCGGTCCCGCCCGCCTTCAACCCGTTGAAGATCGCCGCCTTCTCGCGGGCGATCCCCTCCAGCGACTCGAAGGCGGCCAGATGCACTGGCTGGATCGTGGTGATCACGGCGACATCGGGCTGGACCATCTTCGCCAGCGGCAGGATCTCGCCCGGCGCATTCATGCCGATCTCGTAGACGCCGTAGCGGACATCGCGCGGCGTCCGGGTCAGCGTCAGCGGCACGCCCCAATGGTTGTTGTAGGAGGCGACCGGCGCATGCGTCTTGCCCTGGCGCGAGAGCACGAGGCGCAACGCCTCCTTGGTCCCGGTCTTGCCGACCGAGCCGGTGACCGCGACGACCCTGGCGGAGAGTTCCGCCCGGCGGGCCATGCCGGCCTTTTCCATGCCACGAAGCACATTGGGGACGATGGCGAGCGGCGCATCCCCCGGGAAGGCGACGGCATGCGCCTCGTCGACCACGGCGAGCGCCGCGCCCTTGTCGAGCGCCGCCGCGACGAAGTCATGGCCGTTGCGCGCCTCGCCGGTGATCGCGAAGAAGGCGTCACCCGGCTCCAGCGTGCGCGTATCGATCGAGGCGCCGGTCACCGCGGCCGGCACAGGCCCTTGCGAACGGGCGCCCATCGCCTCGATCAGGCGCGCGCCGATCCATAGCGGTTCGGTGGTCATCCCCGTCTTCCCCCAGCCAATGCCGCGATCGCCTCGCGAACCACGTCGTGATCCGAGAACGGCAAGGTCCGATCGCCGATGATCTGGCCGCTTTCATGGCCTTTTCCGGCGACAACAAGGACATCCCCAGGCTGCAGCATCGTGACACCGGCCATGATCGCCTCGGCCCGATCGCCGATTTCCCTGAGGCGCTCCGGTGCCGCCGCCAGCACCTCGGCGCGGATCGCCGCCGGGTTCTCGCTGCGCGGATTGTCGTCGGTGACGATGGCGATGTCGGCGCCATCCGCGGCGATCTTGCCCATCAGCGGGCGCTTGCCGCGGTCGCGATCGCCGCCGCAGCCGAAGACGCAGATCAGCCGGCCGCTGGCATAGGGCTGCAAGGTCTTCAGCACCGCCGCCAGCGCATCGGGCTTGTGGGCGTAGTCGACGACGACGAGCCCGCCATTGTGCTCAGCCACACGATCGAGCCGACCCGGAACCCCCTTGAGGCTGGCGATAGCAGCCACGCTGGCCAGCGGGTCCTCGCCGGTCGCGATCGCGAGCCCGGCGGCGACGAGCGCGTTCCCGGCCATGTAGTCGCCGACCATCGGCAGCACGACCTCGGTCGTGGCGCCATCAACCGCGACCGTCAGGCGCTGCGAGAAGCCCTCGCGGGCCACATCGAGCAGCTTGAGACGATCGCCGCCCCGACCGATGCCGATCACCGGATGCCCGCCATTTCGTGCGGCCGCCTCGGCCCTGTCGGCATAAGGCTCGTCGCGATTGATCACCACCGGCGCGACAGCCGGCAGCAGCTCCCAGAGCCGCAGCTTGGCCGAAAGATAGTCTTCGACACTCGGATGGTAGTCGAGATGGTCGCGGCCGAGATTGAGGAAGGCGCCGGCCGCGAGCCTGACGCCGTCGAGCCGGCGCTGGTCGAGCCCGTGCGAGGAGGCTTCCATTGACAGATGCGTGACGCCGTCGCCCGCCATCCGGTCGAGCGAAGCGTGCAGCGAGAGCGGGTCCGGCGTGGTCAGCGAGCCGTAATCGGCCCCGTCTTCGGTGACGATGCCGATCGTGCCGACGCTCGCCGCCTTGCGCCCGAGCGCCTTGAAGATCTGGCGGGTGAACTCGGCGACCGAGGACTTGCCGCTGGTGCCGGTGACGGCGACGACCGTGCCGGGCTGGCCCGGATGCACCTTGGCTGCGGCCAACGCCAAGGCGAGCCGCGGGTCCTCGACCTGCGCATAGGCGATCTCGCCGGGCAGTTCGGCGGGACGCTCCCTGCTCGCAACGATCGCGACCGCGCCACGCTGGACCGCATCGCTGATGAAGCGCGCGCCGTCGGCCTTCGAGCCGGCGAGCGCGACGAAGGCGTGACCGGCAGACACCTTGCGGCTGTCGAAGGCTACGCCCGTGATATGGCGCTCGCCTGCGTCGGCGAAGGCTCCTGGGAAGAGTTGTTCGAGGCTGAAGCCGGTGTCAGTCACAAGCGCAATCCTTGCCGGGTGCGAAAACCCGCGCGTCATTCTCGGGCGAAGCGAAGCGTAGACCCGAGAATCTCATGCAGGATCAAGCTCCTTTCCGTCCAGAGATGCTCGGGTCAAGCCCGAGCATGACGCCCTCCGCCCTATCGCGAGCCCCAAGCCCCGAGCTTAGCCATCAGCGGGAACGGCGACGGCGGCGGCTCGAAGCGCGGCGCCATGCCGAGGATCGGCGCCGCCCGCTCGATCACCTTGCCGGTGGTCTTGCCGGCATTCCAGGCCGCGGTCGAATAGCCGCCGCTCTCGGCATAGCCCTTCGGCTCGTCATAGATCGCGAGGAAGACATAACGCGGCTTGTCCGAGGGCGCGATCGCCGTGAAGGTGGTGAAGTTCTTGTTCTTGGCGTAGCGGCCGTTGATGACCTTCTCGGCCGTGCCGGTCTTGCCGCCGACGAAATAGCCGGGGATGTTCGCGAACCGGGCCGAGCCCTTCTCGCCGTTGATGCGCATGATGTAGCGCATCGCCTCCGAGGTCTCCGGCTTGATCACGCGGATCGCGTTCTTCTTGGCCTCCTCCTCGGAACGCTTCAGGAAGGTCGGCGTGATCAGGTAGCCGCCATTGACCAGCGCGCCGACAGCCGCCAGCGCCTGGAGCGGCGCCACCGCGAGGCCGTGTCCGAAGGCGATGGTCGCCGTGTTGATCTCGCCCCAGCGCCCGGGGACGATCGGCGCAGCGCTCTCCGGCAGCTCGGTGGTCATGCGGTCGAGCTGCATCATCTTCTTCAGGAACGCCTTGTGGCCCTCGACGCCGACCGAGAGCGCCATCTTGATCGAGCCCATATTGGACGAATGCAGGAACACCTCCGGCACCGTCAGCGTGCGGCCGGTGCCGTGGTATTCCTTGATGACCTGGCGGCCGAAGCGCATCATGCCGCCGGCGGTCGAATAGGTCGAATTGATGGTCGCCTTGCCGGAGTCGAGCGCCATCGCGATGGTCAGGGCCTTGAAGGTCGAGCCCATCTCGTAGACGCCGACATTCATCCGGTTGATGCGGTCCTTCTCCAGCGCGTCGACCGGATTGCCGGGGTCGAAATCGGGCAGCGAGACCAGCGCGATCATCTCGCCGGTGTTGACGTCCATGATGGCGCCGGCCGCCGCGATCGCCCGGTATTTCTCGATGCCCTTGACCAGCTCGTCGCGCAGCAGATGCTGGACGCGCATGTCGATCGAGAGCTGCACCGGCTTGAGGTCGGAGGCCTGCACGGTAAAGCCCGCCCCGTTCAGGTCCTGCAACCCTTGCGAGTCGATGTATTTCTCGATGCCGGCGATGCCGACATTGTCGACATTGGCGAAGCCGAGCACATGCGCCGCGACATTGCCGTTCGGGTAGACGCGCTTGTTCTCCGGCACGAAGCCGACGCCGGGAATGCCGAGCCGGTGGACCTCGGCCTGCTGGCGCGGCGTGATCTCGCGCTTGACCCAGACGAAGCCCTTCTTGGTGCTGAGCTTGTCGCGCAGCTCCTTGGCGTTGAGGTCGGGCAGGACCGCGGTCAGGAGCTCGGTCGCCTCGTCCTTGTCGAGGATGTTGCGCGGCTCGGCGAAGACCGAGACGGTACGGATGTCGGTCGCGAGCTGGATGCCGTTGCGGTCGAGGATGTCGGGGCGCGCCGCCGAGATCGCGTTCGAGGTGGCGCGGCGCAGGCCGACCTGGTCGCCGGGGAAGGCGCCGAGCATGACGAGCCGGGCAATGATCGCCAGGAACAAGCCGCTGAAGCCGAGGATGACGAGCCCGACACGCGGTTCGCTCTTCTCGCCGCTCATCCGGAAGACGTCGCGCAGCCAGTCGGTCCGGAAGCGCCATTTGCGCTTCACGGCCTCGGGCTTTTCGACCGTGGGGGCGATGATCTCTGGCGCCGCGGCCTGCGGATTGACCTCCTGGCTCATGGGCGGGCTCCCGGCGTCGTCGCGGTGTTGCTCTTGCGGTCGCGCGGGGTCTCGGTCGGCAGGCCGAGGCCGAGATCCTCGAGCTTGCGGCCGATCGAATCCACCTTGGGACCGCGATTGGGAATATCGGACAGACGCACGATCTGCGCCGTCGTCAGCGGCTGCAGGTCGAGATGCTTGTCGGCCAGCGCCTGCAGCCGCTCCGGGCGATTGAGGAACTGCCATTCGGCCTTCAGCACCGCGATGGCGTCGCGCTCGCGCTGGGCCTTGGCCTTCAGCTTCTGCAGCTGCTCGGCCTGCAGCGTCGTCTCGTATTTGATCGAATAGGCATAGAGCGCCGAGGAGACCAGCGCGCCGATCGCGACGACATGCAAGAGCTTGATCACGCTCAGCTCCTCCGGCGGGTTTGCGGCGCGGGCACGACGGCGAGCCCGACCAGATCAGGATCCGGAGCGCGCGGCGGCGCCTCGGTGCGTTCGGCGGCGCGCAATTTGGCCGAGCGGGCGCGGGGATTGGCCCGCGTCTCGGCCTCGGACGGCGCGACCGGCCCCTTGGTGACCAGGCTGAACGTCGCCTGTGGCGCAGCCGTCGCGGGAGCGTGGCGCGAACCGCCAGGCGCCCTGCCCGAGCGCTCGGCGAAGAACTGCTTGACGATCCGGTCTTCGAGCGAATGGAAGGTGACGACGGAGAGCCGCCCGCCCGGCGCGAGCACCGCCTCGGCGCCGTGCAGCGCCCGCACCAGCTCGCAGAGCTCGTCGTTCACCGCGATGCGCAGGCCCTGAAAAGTCCGCGTCGCCGGATGCGCCCCGCCAGGCTCGCCGCGGACGATGCCGGCGACGAGATCGGCGAGCTGCTTGGTCGTGGTGATCGGCGCCTTGCGCCTCGCCTCGACGATGGCGCGCGCCACGGCACGCGAGCGCCGTTCCTCGCCATAGTGGTAGATGATGTTGGCGAGCACGCCCTCATCGGCTTCGTTGACGAGCTCGGCGGCGCTCTGCCCGCCCGCCTCCATGCGCATGTCGAGCGGCCCGTCGAAGCGGAAGGAAAAGCCGCGCTGCGCCTGGTCGAGCTGCATCGAGGACACCCCGATATCGAGCACGACCCCGTCGAGCGGCGTCATCCTGAAGCGCTCGGCTTCCTCGGCCAGGGCGCCGAAGCGGGCTTGCGCCAAAGTCAGCCGCCCGCCCATCGCTGCGACCAGACCGGCCCCGCCGGCGATCGCGCTCGGGTCGCGGTCGAGCGCGAGCAGCGTCGCCTTCGGCTCGCGCTCCAGCAGCGCGCGCGAATAACCACCGGCGCCGAAGGTGCCGTCGAGATAGCGCCCACCAGCCTTCAGGGCGAGCGCGTCGAGCGCCTCTTCCATCAGCACCGGGATATGCGGTTCACTGGTCATGCCGGCCTCGCGCCCAGTATGCGCCGGACGTCGCGCAGCTTCGCCCTGGCCTCCTCGAGATGCGCCTTGAAGCGCTCGGGCTCCCAGATCTGGAATTTGTGGCCCTGCCCGACGAAGGTGACGGTATCGCCGATGCCGGCATGCGCCTTCAGCGTCTCGCTCAGCATGATCCGCCCTTCCGGATCGACCTTCAACACCTCGGACGTGCCGTTCAGCGCCGTCGAGAGCGACTCCCATTCCTCCGAGAAGGGCGAGAAGCGCGACAGGATCTCGTCGATCGTCGCCCGCAGCGCATGGCCGCCGCAGTCGAGACTGAATTGATCGAGCGCCGGATAGACGTAGAGCCCCTCGTAGCCATCCTTCGCCAGCACGGCCCGGAACGGAGCCGGGATCGAGACCCGCCCCTTGGCATCGAGCCTGTTGGTGAAATGGGAGACGAAGCGGTCCGTCAACGCCGCCTCCGGGTCGGGCTTCCAATCGCGCATCGAGAGCGCGAGACGAACCGGCAGATGCCGGCGATCGATACTCCCGTCGATCCCGACATGGCGGGGCCGTCAGCCAGAATCCGCGCGGCACACGGGCCCTGACTTGGTGCTTGCCTGTCGGTCTCGACGGGATGATTTGGGATAGCATGGGACAATATGGGCGTCAACGGATCCAACGCTGCGGACGCGGGTCTGCCCGAGCCTGCGACCATCACAGCCCGTTAAGGTTAACTATCCGTAAAGACGAGGATTTTTGGCACGCGAACGTCAGCGCACAGCGCCTCTTCGGCAGCCTAGCCGGATCAGGCCGAATGGAAATATTTTTAGGGGCGGCCACCCTGCCCCGCCGAGTTCAGTCCTCGACTGTCGCGCGGCGCAGCAGCGCCTCGCGGAGAGCCTGGACGTCGCCGAGGAGACGCCCCGGCGGAACGCCGCTGTCCTTGACCGCGCAGGGCACCGGATTGGGTGCGCTGCCTGCTTTTTCGCGCAGGTGGTGACCGGCCTCGCTCAGCTCGACCAGCACCTGCCGCTCATCCTCGCGGCCGCGCTTGCGCAGGATCAGGCCGTTGCCTTCCAGGCGCTTCAGCAGCGGCGTCAGCGTACCGGAATCGAGCCCGAGCCGGTCGCCGATTGCCTTGACGCTCTGGCCGTCCTGCTCCCACAGCACCAGCATGACCAGATATTGCGGGTAGGTCAGCCCGAGCTCGGCCAGGAACGGCCGATAGGCCCGGTTGAAGGCATGGGCAGCCGAATAGACCGCAAAGCAGATCTGCTCGTCGAGCCCGCGCACCGGTGTCGCCTTCGCGTCCTTCGTCATCGCCTTGCCGCTTGTTGCCCGCATCATCGTTCCTTGGACAGGCAGACCGATCCGATCGGATTGGAACAACCCTCCCAGGAAACAGGCTCACCTGCGATGGAACCAAGATACTCTCTCTTCGCACCGAACACCGCCCCGTTCACGGAAATGTGAATTGCAGACAATTCAATTGTGCACAATGTAATAAGCATCAACCACGGCGGATGGACCGCCAGACAAGGAGAGCTGTCATGAAGATCCTCTACACCGCCCATGGTTCCGCCACCGGCGGCCGCGAAGGCCAGGCTGCGACCGACACCGGCAACGTCAAGCTCGTGCTGAACACGCCGAAGGAGCTCGGCGGCGGCGGCGGCGACGGCACCAATCCCGAGCAGCTCTTCGCCATGGGCTATTCCGCCTGCTTCCTCGGCGCGCTGAAATTCGCCGCCGGCAAGGAAGGCGTGAAGATCCCGGATGACGCCCGCGTCAGCGCCGATGTCGGCATCGGCCCCCGCGACGACGGCAAGGGTTTCGGCATCGCCGCCAAGCTGACGATCTCGGCGCCCGGCATCGACAAGGCCAAGCTCGAGGACCTCGTCCAGAAGGCCCATATCGTCTGCCCGTATTCCGATGCGACTCGGGGCAATATCGACGTCCAGCTGACGGTTGCAGCCTGACGCTGCGCCACCCATCTCAGCCTCACGGCCGGGCATTCCTCCGGCCGTGAGACGATTTGGCCTGCCACGGAGCGGGCCTCGTTTCCGGAAGCGTCAACCTCAAAGCCTCTGGAACATCCCCATGATTGATCGTCGCCATTTCCTCGCAGCGGCCGCGGCCACTGCGCTCGCGCCTGCCCTGCCGGCGCATGCTCGCGCTCCTCAGACCGGCGCGCAGGTGCCGGGCATCTATCGCCGCAAGCTCGGCGAGCTCGAGATCACCGCGATCCTCGACGGCTACATCCCCTTCGACACCAAGGTCTTCAGCGGCAGCGACCCTGCCGCGATCCGTCAGAGCCTTGCCAATGCCGGGCAGGGCGAACGCCTGCCGACCGCGGTCAACACTTTCATCATCAACACCAAGGACAGGACCTATCTGCTCGACACCGGCGCGGGCGCCTGGAACGCGATGGGCGACACCATGGGCCGGGCAGAGACCAATCTGCGCGCCGCTGGCATCACGCCGGAACAGATCGACGCGGTGATCCTGACGCATGCCCATCCCGATCATCACGAGGGCCTGCTGACCGCGCAGAAGACGGCGCGCTTCCCGAACGCCGAGTTGATCATAAACGAGACCGAGCATGCCTTCTGGCACGACGACGGTATCCTCAACCAGGCTCCGGCCGAGATGAAGCCGTTCTTCGCATCCGCCCGCAACGCTCTCGCGCCCTACGCCGCGCGTACCCGCAAGGTGAAGCCGGGGGAGGTCGCGCCTGGTCTGATGCTCGAGCATGCGCCAGGCCACACGCCCGGCCACAGCATCCTGCGCGTCTCCTCGGGCAACGAGCAGCTCCTGCTCGTCGGCGATAGCATCCACAACGTCGTGATCCAGACGGCGCAGCCGGACGTGACCTTCGTCTTTGACGCCGATGGCAAGCAGGCGGCAGCCTCGCGCCGGCGCGTACTGGACATGGCCGCCGCCGACGGATTGCTGATCAGCGGGGCGCATATGCCCTTCCCGGGCTTTGGCAAGGTGCTGAAGGACGGAACGGCCTTCCGCTTTGTCCCCGCAGAATGGAGCTACGCGCTCTGATCGCGGTCGCGGAAACAGGAAAGGGCCGGGATCAATCCCGACCCTTTTCGCGATGACTGAAGGGGTGCCAGCCGGCCTGTAAGCCGGGTTCTGGATGGCCGGAAGATCTCTCTCCCGACGTGACGGCCATTCCTCTGGGACGCGCATCGCTGCGCGCCTCGAGCAACCAACCCGGACGACTGGACCTGGAAACCGGCCCCTCCTCCCTTGCGGGCGAGCATCGTCCCTATTCGGTTTTGCTCCCGGTGGGGCTTGCCATGCCGTCCCCGTTGCCGGGTCCGCGGTGCGCTCTTACCGCACCTTTTCACCCTTACCGCAGGCCGAAGCCCGCGGCGGTTCGATCTCTGTGGCGCTTTCCCTGGGGTCGCCCCCGCCGGACGTTATCCGGCACCGTGTTTCCGTGGAGCCCGGACTTTCCTCCCCCGCGAAGCGGGAGCGGCCGTCCGGCCGACTGGCGGGGCCGATGTGCGCTTTCAGGCTCGAGCCGTCAAGCTCAGTTGCTGGCGGTGATCGTGCCGCTGCGGCCGGTGATGTTGCGGACCTTGGCGCAATAGGTGCGGTTGGCCCCGCTCATGCGGGTCGCCATATGCCCGCTCTGGTACTTCATGACGGTACGGCAGGTGTCGCCGCCGGCGAGCTTGTAGGCCTGGCCGAGATACTTCATGGCATAGCGGGCATTGGTGTCGGCATCGAGCAGGCCGGCGGCACCGCCGCTGTAACCGACGCCGCGCGCCGTCTGATGGCGGATCTGCATCAGCCCGTAATTGCCGGCATTGGCGGCACGCGGATTGTAACGGCTCTCGATGCGCACCACGGCGTCGGCCAGCGCGAACGGCACGCCATTGGCGGCAGCGTGGCGGGCGACGAGCTGGCGCAACCCTTCCGAACCGGCCGGCGCGGCCAGCGGCGTGCGCTCGTCCCGGCTCGTCCTCGCGCTCTTGGCCCGCCCCTTGCGGTCGGTCTTGGCTTCGGCCGTGTCGATCGTCTTCTGCGCGTCCTGACCCTGCTCGGCAGCGGCGGCCTGGCGCCTGATCTCGGCCTCTCGCACGATGAAGGCGCGGGCGTCGGTCTCGGCGTTCACCTGGGCGGAAGCGGGTTGAAGAAAGGCCAGGCAAATCGCGAAGGCGGCGCAGCCGCTACCGGAGATGTTCATCATGCTGGAGGAGCCTCATCTATCTATTGCACCGCAAAACAGAGCGGCGAAATGATAGATGAATGTGACCACAATCTGGCCGATACGCATGAATTTCATTCAAATTTGGAAGTAGAACGAATACTTTAGCCTCATTTCGATAGAAGTAATCATCATGTATTGAACGGCGGAACGATTCATCCTCGTCGGCGTTGACGCAGTTATGGTAGCGGGCCAAATCATCGCCGCAATGCCACCGCAATTGCCGGTCGCAATGCAAGAAAGTCGGCTCCTGCCGAAGCGATACCGGCGGGCACGGCCCGCGAAGGGGGAATGAGATGAGGAAGTTGATCGCAATGGCGGCCGTCGCGCTGGCGCTCGGCGCCTGCACGCCGCATGAGGAGCGCGTCGGCGGCGGCGCCCTGGTCGGGGCCGCGACCGGTGCCGTGATCGGCGGGCTCGCCACCGGTCGCGCGGGCGGCGCGCTCGCCGGCGCCGCGATCGGCGGCGTGGGTGGCGCCATCGTCGGCTCGGCGACCTCGCCCTATCGCCGCGGCGGCTACTATTATGGCGACGGCTACTATGGCGGCTGCCCCTACGGCTACTACCGCGACTACTACGGCCGTCTATATTGCCGCTGAGCCGCGCGCATCCTAGGCAAGGGCCATGGCCGGTTCGGCCATGGCGGAGTATGCGATGACGTCGTCTTTCTGGGGGGCTTTGGGCGGCGGCGGCCTCGGCTTCGCGCTGGGTGGGCCGCTCGGTGCGCTCGTCGGCGCGCTGGCCGGGCATGTCCTGATCGACCGTGAGGGCGCGCTCTTCGGCCCTGCCCCCAAGCAATTGATCTTCACCACCGGCCTGGTCGCACTCGCCGCCAAGATGGCGCGCGCCGACGGGGTGGTGACGCGCGACGAGATCGCCGCCTTCGAGCGCATCGTCGAGGTGCCGGAGGAGCAGAAGGCGCAGGTCGAGCGCCTGTTCGACCTCGCCAAGCAGACCAGCGCCGGCTTCGAGGCCTATGCCCAGCAGATCGCGGAGGCCTTCCGCGACGAGCCCGCTCTGCTCGAGGACGTGCTCGACGGCCTCTTCCTGATCGCCGCCGCGGACGGCGCGATCCATGAGCGCGAGCACGCCTATCTACGCGATGTCGCGACGATCTTCGCCATCGACGAGGCCGGCTTCGCCCGCATCGAGGCGCGCCACTTACGCCGCCGCGACGATCCCTATCTCGTCCTCGGCGCCACCCGCGAGATGAGCGATGGCGAGCTCAAGCAGCTCCATCGTCGCCTCGTCATTGAGAACCATCCCGATCGCGAGATCGCCCGCGGCCTGCCGGAAGAGGCCGTCTGCATCGCGACGCGCCGTCTCGCCGCGATCAACGCCGCCTGGGACACGATCGAGAAGGAACGCGGCATCGGCCGCAAGGAGCCCGAACCGGCGTGAGCCTCACCCTCGCACCCGACAGCCGCTTCGCCGCCAAGGTCTTCCCCTCGCCCAACCATGGCGAGCGCAAGTTCCGCGACGGCGCGACGGGGCGTCGCCCCGACACGCTGATCCTGCACTACACCGGCATGGCCGATGCCGGCGAGGCGCTGCAGTGGCTGTGCAACCCGGCCTCGCAGGTCTCCTCGCATTACTTCGTCTTCGAGAACGGCCATTCCCTCCAGCTCGTGCCGGAGGAGCGCCGCGCCTGGCATGCCGGCGCCTCGCACTGGGCCGGCGAGACCGATCTCAACTCGGCCTCGATCGGTATCGAGATCGCCCACCCCGGCCATCCCGCCGGCTTGCCCGATTTTCCCGAAGCGCAGATCGCTGCGACGCTGAACCTCTGCCGCGACATCTGCGAGCGCTGGCAGATTCCGCCCGAGCGCGTCCTCGCCCATTCCGACATCGCGCCGGGCCGCAAGATCGATCCCGGCGAGAAATTCCCCTGGCGCCGTTTCGCCGAGGGCGGCGTCGGCCTCTGGATCGAACCGGCGCCGATCAGAGGCGGCCGCTTCTTCGCCCGCGGCGACGCCGGCCCGCCGGTCGAGGCGCTGCAGGCGATGTTCGCCATGCTCGGCTACGGCGTTTCGGTCGACGGCAGCTATGACGAACGCTTCGAGGCGGTCGTCGCCGCCTTCCAGCGCCATTGGCGGCCGGAGAAGGTCGACGGCGTCGCCGACGGCTCGACCATCACCACGCTGCGCGACCTGCTGGCGCTGACGCAGGAAGCGCGGACGGGCTGACCCGCAGCTCCCTCAGCCCTCATCCTGAGGAGCAAGCGCAGCTTGCGTCTCGAAGGATGCTTCAGGAGGCTCGGGAACCATCTGGACCATCCTTCGAGACGCGCCCTGCGGGCGCTCCTCAGGATGAGGGCTGGAGTTCGGCTTTCTCGGCATCCGGCAAGCTTTCCGCAACATTGCAGCGAGTTAACTCGTCTGCATCGCCTGAATCTGGCATGATGCGCGGCAATGGAAGGCCGGCATTGTCCCCGGCCTCGGAGGGTGAACGGACGTGCGTCTCTGGGCAATCGGTGCGGTCATCGGCGCAGGCGCGCTGGCGGCCGGCTATTTCGCGCTGCGGCCCACCGGCGGCGCCGCCAACGACACGCCCTACCGCACCGCCGCGATCGATCGCGGCCGGATCACCGCCTCGGTCCGCGCCACCGGCACGCTGACCCCGATGACCACCGTCGTGGTCGGCTCGCAGCTCTCCGGCCAGATCGTCGAGATCCTCGCCGACTATAATTCGCAGGTGAAGGCCGGCCAGGTCGTCGCCCGCCTCAATAGCGACCAGATCAAGACAAGGCGCGATGCCGCTGCCGCCGATTTGCAGCAGGCCAGGGCCGATCTCGTCGTCAAGCGCGCCCAGCTCGACCGGGCCAGGGTGGCGCGGACCAAGGCGAACTCGACCGTCAACGATCTCGAAGCCCAGCGCGACCGCACCCGTGCCCAGCTCGCCGACGCCAAGCGCACTTTCGATCGCCAGAACGAGTTGTTCACGCGCGGCGCCGGCGCCCAGCAAGCCCTCGACAGCGCCCGCACCCAGGTCGAGATCCAGACCGCGACCCTCGCCTCGAACGAAGCCCAGATCGCCTCGCTCAAGGCCGAGATCGGCGGGCTCGACGCCGACATCGCTTTGGCGGAGGGCCAGGTCCAGTCCGGCGAGGCGCTGATCGCCCAGCGCGACGCCAAACTGAAGGACATCCTGATCGATCTCGAACGCACCGAGATCCGCTCGCCGGTCGACGGCGTCGTCGTCCAGCGCCAGGTCGATCTCGGCCAGACGGTCGCCGCCTCGCTCTCGGCCCCCGTCCTGTTCCAGATCGCGCAGGACCTGCGCACTATCGACATCTACGCCAATATCGACGAGGCCGATGTCGGCCGGCTCAAGGTCGACCAGGACGTCTCGTTCAGCGTCAACGCCTATCCGAACCGGACCTTCCAGGGGAAGGTGCAGATGGTGCGCCTGGGCGCGCAGACCATCCAGAACGTCGTCACCTATACCGGCGTGGTCCGCGTCTCGAATCGTGACCTCGCTTTGCTGCCGGGCATGACCGCCAATCTCCAGATCGTCACCGACGACCGGCAGGACGTGCTGCGCGTGCCCAATGCGGCCTTGCGCTTCCGCCCGCTCGGGGGGCCGACCGCCCTGCCCGCCGCCGCGCCGGCCGAGACACAGGCGCGGCGCGGCGGAAGCGGCGGCCGCGCCGCCGGCGCGCTGCGCGAGCGTATCGAGGAGGAGGTGCAGCCGACCCCGGAGCAGAAGCAGGCGATCGCCGCGATCATGTCCGAGCAGCGCGCCGGCAATCGCCAAGCCATGGCCGGCCTGTCCGAGGAGGAGCGCCGTGCCGGCTTCCGTACCGCCCGCACCGAACTGCGCACGAAGATCGCCGCCCTGCTCGATCCCGAGCGTCGCGCCAAATTCGAGGCGCTGATGCAGGAGGGCCGGCCGGCAGCACAGAGCGAGGTCACGCCCGGCCGCGTCTATGTGCTCGACGGCGAGGGCCAGCCCAAGCCGGTCGCGATCCGGCTCGGGCCGAGCGACGGCGCCTTCACGCAGGTTCTGCCGGCGGCCGGCATCGCCGAGGGCAGCGAGGTCGTGATCGGCGGCGGCCCGCGCAATGCCGAGCCGGCCTCCACCAGCCGCGGCCCGGCTCCACGCGGCCCAAGACTGTTTTGAGGCGGCCGCCATGCCCCTGATCGAGGTGCGCGATCTCTCCCGGGTCTACGATCTCGACTCCGGCCGCGTCACCGCGCTCGGTGGCGTCTCGCTCGACATCGAGGCGGGCGAGCTCGTCGCGGTGATGGGCCCGTCCGGCTCGGGCAAGTCGACCTTCATGAACCTCATCGGCTGCCTCGATCGGCCGACCGGCGGCCATTACCGGCTCGACGGCGTCGCGGTCGAGACGCTCTCCGGCGACGGGCTCGCCGAATTGCGCAACCGCAAGCTCGGCTTCGTCTTCCAGCAATTCAACCTGCTGCCACGCGTCGACGCCTGCGCCAATGTCGAATTGCCGATGGTCTATGCCGGGCTCGACGGCAAGACACGGCGCGAACGGGCGCTCAATGCCCTCGCCCGTGTCGGCCTCGGCGAACGCGCCCACCACCGGCCGATGCAGCTCTCCGGCGGCCAGCAGCAGCGCGTCGCCATCGCCCGCGCTCTGGTCAACCAGCCGCGCCTGCTCCTCGCCGACGAGCCGACCGGCGCGCTCGACAGCCGCACGGCGCTGGAAATTCTGGCGCTGTTCCAGGATCTCAACCGCGAGGGCGTCACCGTCGTGCTGGTGACGCACGACGCCGAGGTCGCTCGCCATGCCCGACGGGTGGTGCGCTTTCGCGACGGCCATGTCATCGCCGACGTCAGCCAGGAGCCGGCCGACGCCCGCCTCGCCCTCGCCGCGCACGATACCGCCGCCCCCATGCCGGAGGCCGCAGAATGAGCCTGCTCGAAGCGATCCGTTCCGCTCTCTCCGCGATCGGCGCCAATGCGCTGCGCTCGGCGCTGACCATGCTCGGCATCATCATCGGCGTCGCCGCAGTCATCGCCATGGTCGCGATCGGCTCGGGCGCCCGCGAGCGCGTCGACAGCCAGATCAAGTCGCTCGGCGCCAATCTCGCCATCATCCAGGCCGGCAACGTCACGCAGGGCGGCGTAAGGCTGGGAGCCGGCGCCTCCTCGACCCTGACCGACGAGGATGCGAAGGCCGTCGCGGCCGAGGTCGAGGATGTAGTCGCTTCCGCCTCGGTGATCACCACGCGGGCCCAGGCCGTCTATGCCGGCACCAACTGGTCGACGACGATCACCGCGACCGATCTCGATTTCTTCACCGCCCGCGAATGGGGCCTGGCGGAAGGCCGCCTGTTCGAGCCGGAGGAGCTGCGCCGCGGCGAGATCGTCGCCATCATCGGCCAGACCGTGGCGAGGAACCTGTTCGGCGAGAGCGATCCGCTCGGCCAGATGTTCCGCATCCGCAACGTGCCGTTCAAGGTCATCGGCGTGATGGCGGGCAAGGGCCAATCGGCGCTCGGCCAGGACCAGGACGACGTCATCTTCGTGCCGCTCGACACCGGCCGCCGCCGCATCGTCGGCCGCAACTACGCCCGCGACCGCTCGGTCCAGACCATCATGGTCAAGTTCGCCAGCGAGCAGGCGATCAATCCCGGCATCGAGCAGACGCGCGCTCTGCTGCGCCAGCGCCACCGCCTGACCGAGGATCAGGAGGACGACTTCATCGTCCGCAACCTCACCGAGATCGCCAACACCGCGACCGCCGCGGCCAGCACGCTGTCCTGGCTGCTCGCGGCCGTCGCCGGGGTCTCGCTGCTGGTCGGCGGCATCGGTATCATGAACATCATGCTGGTCTCGGTGACCGAGCGCACCCGCGAGATCGGCCTGCGCCTCGCTGTCGGCGCCCGCCAGCGCGACGTGCTCTCGCAGTTCCTGATCGAGGCGACGACGCTGGCGACCATCGGCGGCGCCGTCGGCATCGCCCTTGGCATCGGCGCAGCGACCGCGATCGCGCGCTTCGCCGGCTGGCCCTTCGTGATCTCGCCGCAGACCATCCTGATCGCGGTCGGCGTCTCCGGGCTGATCGGCGTGTTCTTCGGCTTCTATCCGGCGCGGCAGGCGGCGCGGCTCGACCCGATCGAGGCGCTCCGGCGCGAGTGACACGGCAATCTTCGTTAACCCTTCGGCCCTAGCGTCACCGGACTCACCGATCACCGAGCGAGCGCATAGGGCCAGACCATGCCGCTTTCCGACGCCGAAGCCAGACGCCTCTACGACCAGGCCGCGCTGATGGCCTGCATCGGCGCCTGGGAATGCCGGCTCGCCGATACGCAATTGAGCTGGACCGACGGCATCTATGATTTGTTCGGCCTGCCGCGCGGCTCGCCGATCCCGCGCCGCTCGATCGTCGAGCTCTATCATGACGAGTCGCGCGCCGAGATGGAGCGCCTGCGCGGCCGGCTGATCGCCTGCGGCCAGGGCTTCGTCATGGACGCCCGCATCTGCACCGCCAGCGGCACCGAGCGCTGGATGCGCCTGTCCGCCGCCGTGACGCACGAGCATGGCCGGCCGGTCCGCATCCACGGCGCCAAGCAGGACATCACCGGCGAGAAGGACATGTGGATGGGCCTGCGCCGGCTCGCCTATAGCGACCCACTCACCGGCCTCGCCAATCGCCGCGCCTTCGAGATGCAGCTCTCGGACCTGCGCCGTCACACCGGCGATTCCTGTGCGCTCGGCCTGCTCGCCATCGTCGATCTCGACAATCTGAAGCCGATCAACGACCGCTTCGGCCATGCCGCCGGCGACGAGTGCCTGCGCCAGCTCGCCATGCGGCTGGAGACCTCGCTCAGCGACGCCACGATCATCGCCCGCATCGGCGGCGACGAGTTCGGCCTCCTCATCTGCTCCGCCGCCGGCCGGCCCTATCTCCTCCACCGGCTCGACCAGGCCCAGAAGGCACTGTCACGCCCGGTCACCTGGCGCGACACGAAGATCGAGGTCAGCGCCTCGATCGGCGCGACCGTCCTCAGACCCGGCCTGCTGCACGACCCGGAGCGGCGCTTCGCCGAGGCGGATTCGGCCCTCTACGTCGCCAAGGCCGCCGGCCGCAACTGCCTGCGCCTGTTCGGCGATCCCATCGAGGTGGCGGGGGATGTCGCGATGGTCCGCGCCGGCACCATGCACGTGGTCTGAGAAGAGCTGGCTGGAGCGCCCCGCCGGCCGCTGGCGATCAATTGTCGGCCAGGATCCGCCGCAGCCTTGCTGCCGTTTGAGCGACGAAAGAGATTTCGTCCGCGGACGCCATGTGATCGCGAGCATGGATCAATGCCGGGCGCACGGCTTCGATGGACTTGCCGAAGCGAGCCATCCATGGGTAGCGAGGCACCATCCAGAAATTGAAATGGTGCTTGGTATCCTCGTTATAGAAGTAATAGACGGAATCTATACCGACAGCGCTCTGGGCACGCCTGATCTGCTGGATGAGCGGCAGAAATTCCTGGGCCTCGCCACCATCCATCTCGACAAAAGACTTGATGTGGCGCCTGGAGGCGACGATCACGAGCCCTGGGACGGGATAAGCGACATCCTGGTGAGCATGAAAGTGATCCGTTTCGCAGAGCGGCCCGCCAGTGACCTCCTTCCTGCCAGAGACGATTTCGCAGCTTAGACAGATCACGCCCATACCGTGCCAATACCAGTTTTGGTATGCGCAGACACGTCCCCACCCGCCACCTTACAAAAAAGCGCACCTCTGTCGGAACCTTGCTTGCTGCTTCGTCCTTGGGACGACAGGCCATGATCCAGCCTGCCGACGCAGCAAGGAGCACCGCGATGAAGGTCATCCAGAATCTCTGGTTCGACAAGGACATGGACGCCGCGATCAGCCTCTACACCTCGCTGATCCCGAACTCCGCGCTGGAATGGACCGGTGCCCTGCCGGCGGAATCGCCAAGCGGCCCGGCCGGCAGCGTCAAGATTGCCACCTTCACCATCGACGGCCAGCGCTATCAGGCCTTCGAAGCCCACCGCTCCGACGCCTTCAACCACACCTTCTCGATCATGATCGAATGCGAGACGCAGGCCGAGGTCGACCGGCTCTGGGAGGCGCTCGGCGAAGGCGGCAAGTTCGAGCAGTGCGGCTGGCTCAGGGATCGCTGGGGCCTGTCCTGGCAGATCACGCCCAAGCGCCTGGGCGAACTCACCCGCGATCCCGATCGCGCCAAGGCCAAGCGCGTCGCCGAGGCGATGCTGAAGATGGTCAAGCTCGACATCGCAGGGCTTGAAGCCGCGGCGAAGGGCTGAGTTCCCCGCTCAGGCCGCCTGCGCTCGTGCCGCGGCCTGCGCCTTCAGCTTGGCGCCGACCTCGGCGATCGCCAGGATCGCCGGCACATATTCCTGCCCGAGCTCAGTCAGCGCATATTCAGTCGAGGGCGGGCTCGTCGGCACCACCTTGCGCCGGACGACGCCCTTCTCCTCGAGCGCCCGCAAACGCGCGCTCAGCATCTTGGCGGAGATCGCCGGGATGTCGCGCCTGAGCTCGCCGAAGCGGCGCGCCCCACCGCTCAGGAACCAGATCACGTTCGGGGTCCAGGCCCCGCCGAGCACCTGCATGCAGGCGCCGACATTGCAGGTCTCGGGCTGCGCCGCCGCGCGGTTCTTCCTGAGCTTCAAAGCCATTGCAGTCGGTTCTCCCGGTTACCGGGAGGATACCGGAAAACGCGGTTACAACAAGTTACCCCATATACAGACGTAACCGCTTGCGCCTAGCTCTCCGCATCGTCAACGCGGATGAGGACACCGCCGTGAAGCTCTACTACGCCCCGGGCGCCTGCTCGCTCTCGCCCCATATCGCCCTGCGCGAGGCCGGTCTGCCGGTGACATTGGAAAAGGTCGACCTCGTCGCCGGCCGGACCGAGACCGGCGCCGATTACGCCGCCGTCAATCCGAAGGGCTATGTCCCGGCGCTGCAGTTCGAGGATGGCAGCGTCCTGACCGAAGGCGCCGTGATCGCCCGCTACATCGCCGATCTCGCCCCCGATACCGATCTGGCGCCGAAGCCGGGCAGCTTCGAACGCGTCAGGCTTGAAGAGATCATGAACTTCATCGGCAGCGAACTCCACAAGGCCTACACCGCGCTCTTCCTCCCCGACACCAGCGAAGACGGCAAAGCGGCGGCACGCACCCGCATCGCCAGGAAGCTCGGCCATATTGAAAGCATACTCGCCGACGGCCGCGACTACCTGCTCGGCGAGCGCTTCAGCGTCGCCGACGGCTACCTCTTCACCATCGTCAACTGGTCGGAGAGCCGCGGCGTCCCGCTCGACGCCTTCCCGAAGCTGCGCGCCTTCATGGCGCGGATCGGCGCCCGCGCCGGCGTGCAGGAGGCGATGCGTGCCGAGGGCCTGCTGCAATGAGCGCCAATCCGCGCTTCGCCGAGATCGTCGCCGCGCTCGGCGATTATTTCGACGGGCTCCATCACAGCGATGCCGATAAGCTCGGCCAGCTCTTCCACCCGCAGGCGATCTATGCCTGCGCGACCGAAGGGCGCCTGACCCATCTCACCATGACGGAGTACCTTCCCATGGTGGCGAAACGGCCTTCGCCCGCAAGCCGCGGCGAGCCCCGCCGCGACCGCATCGTCTCGATTGAATTCGCCGGACCGGTCACGGCGCTGGCCCGCGTCGAATGTGCGATCGGCGCAAAGCGCTTCACCGACCTTCTGAGCTTCATCAAGCTCGACGGGCACTGGCGCCTGATCGCCAAGGTCTTCCATTTCGACCTCGACGAGGCAGCGGCCTGAGCGGCTGAAAAGCGCGGCCGTCGGCGCGTATCGACGCCGACGGCCGACCATTGAAACGGTTCATCGCAATTGTGACGCATAGTCACCCGGCTGTCGCACGACCTGCCTAGGAGTCCGTTAGCCAGGTGGGGAAACCGGCACGGAGCTGCGCGCGTGTCCATCGCAGGACCTGCGTGCCTACGCTCGCCGTGACGCCTCGACCCGACCCGGCCGCAGATGCGTCCGCGCACCCTTGTCGGAGTCGAGAGCATGCAAGTCGACATTTTCACGCAGGTCATCGTGCCTGTGATCGGTGGTCTGGGCATCTTCATGCTCGGCCTCGAATTCATGAGCAACGGCATTCAGAATCTCGCCGTCAACAAGATGCGGGCCCTGCTCGCCAAGATCGCCGGCACCCCGGTCAAGGGCGTCATGGCCGGCACCTTCATCACCGGCGTGATCCAGTCCTCGACCGCGATGACCGTCATGGTCGTCGGCCTCGTCAATGCCGGCGTCATCGGCCTTCGCCCCGCCATCTCGGTGATCATGGGCGCCAATATCGGCACGACGCTCGGCAACGGCCTGATCGCGCTGCCGCTTGGCCCGCTCGGCCTGCTGCTCGCCGGCATCTTCGCGCTGGTCCACATCTTCGCCAAGACCGACAAGGTGAAGAACATCGCGCTGGCCTGCATGGGCTTCGCGCTGATCTTCTATGGCCTCAACCTGATGACCGGCGGCCTGCGTCCGCTGCGCTCCATGCCGGAAGTCATGAGCGTCATCTCCTCGCTCAAGGCCGACACCTATCTCAACCTGATATACTGCGTGCTGATCGCCGCCGGCATCACCGCGATGATCCACTCCTCCTCGGCGACGATCGGCATCGTCATGGGCCTCGGCGCCGCCGGCATCCTCGACTGGAAGACCGCCGTCGCCTTCTCGCTCGGCGCCGACCTCGGCACCACCATCACCTCGTGGATGGCCTCGCTCAACCTGTCGAAGAACGCCAAGCGCGCCGCCTACGCCCACATATCCTTCAACATCATCGGCGTCGCCATCACGATACCGCTTTTCTTCGTCTCCATGGACATCCTGACCTGGGCGATGCAGTGGTTCGGCGGCAATCCCGGCATCCCGGTTATCAAGGACGGCAAGGAGACCTTCCCGCTCGTTCCCGTCGCAATCGGCCTCTACTCGACCTTCTTCAACATCTTCAACACCGTCCTGCTCTTCCCCTTCGTCGGCGTGTTCGAACGGGTCCTGTCCCGTGTCGGCGCCTCGTCGGTCGACGACATCGAGGACTATTCGACACCGCGCTTCCTCGCCAAGGCGACCGACCACGCCCATGCCGTCGCCAACATCCAGCAGGAGATGGGCCGCTATCTCCAGGCCTCGCAGCTCTTCCTCGACATCGCCCGCGACAAGCCGGACGCGCCGCAGAAGAGCGAGGAGCACTACGCCGCGATCGACGTCCTCAACCGTGACATCCGCGCCTACACCTCCGGCATGTTCACGCCCGAGATGCCCTATGCCCGCGCCGACCTGGTCGCGAGCCTGATCGAGGAAGAGGACTTCACCGCCAGCCTCGGCGAGACCCTCTACCAGATCGCCCGCCGCATCGAGCGCCAGCCCTTCGGCCAGCCGGGTCGCGAGATCGTCGACAGCATCGTCGACCAGGTCGCCGAGGCGATGCGCGCCATCGTTCCGGCCGGCCAGGATGCGCCGATCGTCTCGGCCGAGGCGGAGCCGCGCATCGCCGCCTTGTCGGCGGTCCGCGAGCGCTGCCTGCGCCTCGGCGCCGAGCTGCCCTGGGTCGAGCGCGGCGCGATCCTGGCCCTGCTCGGCTCGGCCGAGCGCGCGTTCTTCCTGATCGAGCGCATCGACGACGAGCGCCGCTCGGTCTCGCGTGTCGTGCCGGTGTCGGAAACCAGCCCGCAGACCCGCGAAGCCGGCTTCGGCACTGCTGCCGTCCCGGCCTGAACAGCCTGACATCACCCAATTGTGGACAGGCCGCCTTCGGGTGGCCTGTTTGCGTTTGTCCGCCCAATTTTCTGTCGTGACTGCGAGCGAAACCAAGCGGCCCGCAATGACGGTGCAATCCGCGAATTGTCGCCTGTCCGGCGCAAAGGCGCGGCGATCGATGGCTATGAGGACGACGACGATGATCCCGAGGGCAATTCTCCTGCTGGCGCCCGCTCTGGCGCTCCAGACCACGGCTGTGCCGGCCAAGGACGGCCTGAGCTGGGGCGTCCGCCAGGATGCCGACGGCATCGTCGTCGCCTATGAGGTGCCGCAGACCGACGATCAGCGGCTGTTCTTCTCCTGCGACTTCGCCAGCAAGAGCCTGACCGTGCGGGTGCCCTTCTTCAAGGAAGGCATGAAGGACAATGCCCCCACCACCGCCAAGCTGTCCTCGAGCGGCGGCCAGGCCGATCTTCCGATGAAGCTGATCAGCGACGAGATGGGCAATCATTTCGAGGCGACGACGACGCTGACACCCGCGCTGCAGGCGGTGCTGCGCAAGGGCCAGAGCCTGACACTGCGCGTCGAGGGCGAGACCCAGAGCTTCCCGCTCGCCGGCGGCCAGAAGGGCTTTGCCATGATGGCGCAGCGCTGCGGCGGCTGAGCCATGTCCAAGTAAAGCGCGGGGAACCCCTCTCCCGTAAGGAGAGGGGCAGGGGTGAGCGACTGTCTTGTTGGTCAAGCGGTTTGTTCGCGCCATGGTTGTCTGTCCCGGATGACGGCGTTGAGGATTGTG
>NZ_FOKP01000040.1 GCF_900112185.1 Allobosea sp. CRIB-10
CGCGACCCGCTACGACAAGCTCGCCAGGAACTATCTGGCCTCGCTCTGCCTCGCCGCTCTCGTCGCCTACTGGCTGCGTTGAGTCTCGACCATAGAGCGTCGCTTTGGTCGCGAACAGCCGAGCATCTGGAATCCTTCCTGTTACCTGATCAGAGTTCAGGTTCCTCTGCCAGAATGGAGTTGACCCGCTTCCGTGGACTGTTCACGGCTATGGCGGGTCAGGTCAGTTCATGGTGCAGCCTTTCGTATTCGATGGGCGAGAGGTATCCCAGCGCCGAGTGGCGGCGTGACGGGTTATAGAGGCCTTCGATGAAGCTGAAGACCGCCATCCTCGCCTCGCTGTGAGAGCGGAAGCGGTTCCGGTCGAGCAGCTCGCATTCCAGCGTCGCGAAGAAGCTCTCGCACATGGCGTTGTCGTAGGCATCGCCGACCGAGCCGGCCGAGGGCCTGACGCCGGCGTCCTTGCAGCGGTTGCCGAAAGCCAGCGAGGTATATTGCGAGCCCTGATCGCTATGGTGGATGACGTTCTCCGGCTTGCGGGCGGCGAGCGCCATGTCGAGCGCATCGAGCACGACGCGGGTCTTCAGATCGGCTGAGAAAGCCCAGCCGACGATCCGCCTGGACCATGCGTCCAGCACGACCGCCAGGAACAGGAAGCCGGCGAGCGTGGGCACGAAGGTGATGTCGGCCACCCACAGTTCGTTCGGCTTCTCGCCAAAGAAGTTCCTTCGAACCAGATCGTTCGGCGGCCGATGCGCGGGATCGCGCCGTGTCGTCGTGATGCTTCTGCGCCGGCTGGCGCCGACGAGCCCGGCCGCGCCCATCAGGCGAGCCACGCGCTTCTTGCCGATGGCCACTCCCTCGGCCTTGAGCTCGGCATGGATCCGCGGTGCGCCATAGGTTTTGCGCGAGGCCGCATGGATCGTGCGGATCTTCCGGGTGAGGTCGACGTCGGCTGTCGCCCGCGCCGAGGCTGGCCTGCCGCGCCAGGCATAATAGCCGGACGCGGAGACCTTGAAGACACGGGCCATGGTCTTGATCGGGAACACGGCCTGGTGCGCGCTCATGAACCGGAAAACCCGTTCGGGTTCGCCTTGCTCTCCCGCGCGAACCAGGCTGCCGCCTTTGACAGGATATCGCGCTCCTGGCGCAGGCGCTGGTTCTCACGGCGGAGGCGGGTCAGCTCTTCGCGCTCCGCAGTCGTCGCACCGTCACTACGCTTGCCGGCGTCGCGATCAGCCTGACGGACCCAGTTCGCGATGGATTGCGCGGTCGGCTCGAACTCCCGCGACAGCTCTTCAGGCGTTCGCCCGGATCGGACCAACTCGACCATCTGCCGTCGGAACTCCGGCGGATATGCAGCTCGAAAACGCGGCATCGGACACTCCAGAAAATGACTTCAAAGGTGTCCACAAAACCGGGTCAACTCCACTCTGATCTTGTCCGAACAGACGGACCTGCAATCTCCCCAGCGCGACGGCAACCGTCGCGGTGGAAGTTCTGGACATGCGTCAAATAAACGACTGACTCGGATGCGCTAACGTTCCACGCGCGCCGAACCTCCCATTCCAGCATGCTTGAGCTTAGCTCAGGCCGATATAGAAGGCTTCAGCGAGGCTCAGATCGACCATGTCGCCGCGCCGCAGCCGCTGCAACTCGGCCTTGACCTGCGGGTCGACGACGGTGAGCGTGCGCGGCCCGAACGGACCGACATAACTCACGACGCTGTTGGCCGTGTCGAAGCGTTCGAACCGCGCCGTCAGCCTGATCGAGCGCACGACGAACCGGTCGGGCAGGTTCTGGAACTGCGGTTCGCTCGCCGCTTCCGTGTAGGTGATCGCAGGCCGCGAGCCACGCTTGCTGCGCCCCATATCCAAGAGCACGCCTTCAATCCGCCTGATCTCGACCATGTCGCCTTCGCGGACCCTGTCGAGGTTCCCGAAGACCGGCGGGACGTCGACGCGCCAGGTGTTGCCGCCCTGCTCGACGACGACCGAGCGGTTGGTGCGGTCGATCGACACGATCCGGACACTGAGCCGCTCGACCTCGACCGGCCCGATTCCGGAAACGACAACCGTCTGGGTCGTGATCTCGGGAGAGGTGGCGCAGCCGGCGCCGCCCGCTGCGAGCGCGAGGGCGACGATCATAGCAATGCATTTCGACATCGTGACCTCCAATGCGAGAGGGACAGTCGGCGCGACGGTTCAGGGACAAACGTCCCAGAATCCCTGCGTGCGCTGCGGGTTCGAGTAGTACCAGCAGTAGCCGGGCCCCGGAGCCGGCGAGGTGGCGTAGGCGGTCGCCGCAGCAGCGCCGACGAAGCCGATCGCGGCGCCGGCGGCGACCGCCATTCCCGGATGCCACCAGTAGTTCGCCGGCCGAACCCAGGGCCGGACGGGCACCGGCCGATAGGGCCGGTAGCCGGGACGAACGACGGTGGTGCGCCGCCCGGCGACAACATTGCCGCGCGGGCCGCGCGCGACATAGCCGCGTCGCACGGCGGCGCTGCGCGGGCCGACATAGCCACGGCGAGCAATCGCGCCGCCTCGCGGCCTGGCCACGGCTCCGCCTCTGATGCCGCCCCCTGCGCGCATCGCACCGCCGCGGAATCCGCCGCGACGCTGAACTTGCTCGACCAAGCTCGGCGCATTGTCCCGCAGGCTCGGAACAATGGGGATGACGGCTAGCGCCGGCTCGGGAACCATCGGCGTGGCGACCAAAGCGCAAGCAAAGATTTTGGCGATGAACCGCTTCGCGCTTGCCGATCTCGAACAGCCGGTTGTGTCGATCTGCAAGGTCAGCATGATCTTCTCCTCATCGATGCTTCGCGATGGTTAGAACACGTAGTTGAGCCAGTTCTTCATCCTGGGCAGGATGCGGCTGATCACTGCAACGGGCTTGAGATGGTCGCTGGAGACAGCCACCTGCGCGGCCGCCCCGCCGGCAGCAGATAGGCTGAAAGGTCGTCCTCGATATTGATGGACGCGAGGGCGAAGCTAGCCTTCTTGCCGCGATCCTCCGGTTTGAGAAGGCTGGAGCTCGCTTGGAGTTGTCCTTGCGAAACCGCATCGACCAGCACGCGCAACTTGCCTGCGAACACTCGGCCGGGAATGGCGTCGAAAGCAAGCTCGGCTGCTTGGCCCGGCTGTAGCCGCTGAACGACCGTCTGCGGGAAGGCGGCGGCGAACATGCGCAAGTCGCCGCGCCGATCGCGTCCTGGTGCGGGGGGGTGCGCTTCTTGGCGATCTCGTAGGGGATGCCCCAGATTGCGATCAGGCCGTAGACGATGAGCAGCATCATCACGACGAGGATAACCAGGGCGATGGTGTCGAGCATGCTGCACCCTTCCCTGGTTTGTCACCGCCTCAGAATCGATAGGACACGCCGAGGATCGGCCCGCTCAGGGCGGCATCGAAAGTGTAGCCGCCGCGCTTATAGTCGACGGCGAGGTGGCGATAGCCGATATGGGCCGACCAGTTCGCGTTGAAGCGATAGTCGAGCGTGCCGCGCAGCTGCCAGGTCACCTGCGAACTGCCGGCGCCGATATCGCCATAGCCGCTGATGCCGAAGCCGTTGCCGAGCTCGGCATGGAAGCGGACGCCGACGACGGGATCGACCCAGGTCCGGTCCGAGCCGGTCGAGACGGCGAGCACGCCACCGAGCAGCAGGTCGACATCGGTCGACACCGACCAGATGCGCGCGCCGAGGAGCGCATCGGCAGTGAAGCCGCTGCCATCATAGAAGCGATAGAAGCCGGTCACCGTCGCGTTGAATTGGCGGGATTTGAGCGTCGCGCTGGTGAAGCCCGGCGTGCGCGGCGTCACGTCCCTCGCGCCGTCGATGGAGACCGCGACATAGGTGAGATCGGCGAGCAGGCCCCAGCGCCCGTTGCGGTACTCGCCGGCCAGCATCGCGGCGAAGTCGAGATTGCGCAGGATGTCGCCGAAGGTCACGTCGACATCGACGCTCGGCAGGTTCCGGCGCGTGCCGATCTCGCCGTTGAGCCCCGCCATCCAGAAGAACGGCGTGATCCTGTATTCGACATCGGCCAGCGGCGCCACGACCGGCGGCGGCAGACGCGGAGCGAGGTCCGCCGCCGCGGCAGGCGCTGTCGCACCTCCCGCGATGAGGATGAGCGTCGGCAGTCTCATTTTCATGTGCGTCTCCGGACGGGTGCTAGAGGCCGGGAAGGCCGATTTCTGCAATGCTACGCCGGAAAGTTACTCACTTCTTGCCTTTGAAGACGCTGTCGATCGCCTTGATGATCGTGACGTTCGGGTTGGCCTTGCAATGCACGATCACCAGGTGAAGATCGTCCTTGACCCGGCTGATCTTGGCGCGATGGGCCTTGGCCAGGCCGTTGTACCACCCGCTATACCAGGCCGCCAGCAAATCGGCATCTTCCTGGAAGGTCCCTGCCAATTGCGCGCAGGTCAGTTTCTGTACATCGACATAGCCGTTCTTGTCGGCATAGCTCGACAACGGCACCTGGGCCGAGGCCGAGGACGCGATGAAGGCTGCGACCACGAGACAGGGAATAGCGATGGCCGAAACAAGGAGTCTGGGTCCTCTCACGGTTAGCTCCGTATCATAGCCCCTTGGGCGCTTGGTGATTTAGCCTCCGAGACGTTCCGCTTGTGACCGGGCGGCTCGTCGAGATCGCCGCTCGCAGTAGAGAATGTCTCTTGGATCGACGTATCAAGCCACGCGACCTTACTTAAGGCTGTAACAGTTACTTCGTGGCTCCGGGTCTATCGCGTCGCTGATGGTCGGCCAGCGTCATGCCTGGGATTGAGTGACGGCAACGGGGTAAATTTGGACGTTGCGACGGCCCGCGGTTGCCAATGCCGTATCGCCCCGGCGAATTCCTCTCCGTTACGTTCTGTCCAGGTGTCGCCCGCGCCGAACAGCGCCTGTTCGAGCCCGGCGAGCAGCGGGGCGAGGGTGGCATCGCCATGCAGACGGGCCGCCTCGCCGGGAGCTAGACGTCCGCGCCAGACAGAGAAGGCCCGATAGGTCGCATCGGCGGAGCCCGACTGCGCCGCGGCTTGCAGTTGCTTGCGGGCGAACGCTTCCGATGCCTGCCTTTCAGCGAGCAGCCTGCGACGCAAGGCTGTGAGGCGCCCACCCGACAGAACGGCGAGCCCCGCCAGAGCCAGGACGGCGAGGCCGGCGATCAGCCAGCCCGGTCGCCAACTGGGATGCGAGTTCGTGGCCGGCCCGGCAGCCGCGGTGACCGTCACCGCGAGGCCGGCCAATTCCTCCGTGCGCGCCTGCTTGGCGGCGAGGCTCCACCAGGGCTGGACGAGCGCCGGCAGCTGATACTGTCCAGCCTTCTCGAAGACATAGGTGACCTTGTCGGTACGATGCCCCTCGACGCTGCCGCGATTCATGCGATCGTCGACTGCCGGCGGATCGACATAGACGCGCACGCCCTCCGGCGCTGTGAACTGGAAGTCCGCCATGCCGAGCGCGGGCACGCCGTCGGCCTGGCGCGTGATGGTACGCGTGATCGCAGCGCCCGCCTTGACGGGCTGCCCGCCCGGATTGGGTGACCAGCTTTGCGTCACGTTCACCGCGTCGGCGACCAAGACGGGGCCGGATGGGTCGATCCCGGCCGGGATGGCGACGTCGAGCCGGGTCGCCTGCCCCTCGACCGAGCCTGTCGGGTCGCCGTTTTTGTCGAGCACGGTGATATGCGGTGCAGGAATCGCGATCTCGCCGCCGCGGCGCGGAAACAGGGTGAACTCGAAGGTCTTGCCGACATAATCCTGCCCGTCGATCCGATCCCGGATGGTGGTCGCCTGCGTCTCGAAGCGCATGATCTGCGCGCCCTTGGCCTCCGGTACGCTGGCAAGTGGCGGATAGGACATATCGCCGGGAAAAAGGACCTCGACGTCGAGCCGCACCGGCTGGCCGATAACGACGCCCTCGGCCGGAATGAGCTTGGTGCGCACCAGCGGCTGCCCGGCCGGAACCTGGGCCCAGGCCATGGCGGAGGCGAAAACCAGCGCTAGTGCGATCGCGCCCCTGATCATGGCGTTGCCTCGCTGGGGTCCGCCTGTAGCTGGTAGGCGAACTTGGCCCTGAGGAAGTCGGCCGGCCGCGTCTGCACACGCTTCAGCCAGAGTGCCCGCACGGCCTCGTCGGACATTGGCTTGTCGCCCTCGACCGTGGCATCCTCTCCGCCCTTCTTGGTCTTGTCGAAGACGATCTCGTCAGCCTTGTCGTCCGTATTGCCGGTCTCGCCGCCTTCCGTCTTCTTCCGCTCGCCGCGGATGCGCGCGATCTCGCGATTATTGAGGGCTTGCGGCCAGCCGGGGCGCAAGGCCAGCGCCCGGTCATAGCGCTTCAGCGCGTCCTCGTACTGGCCGAGCATGACCAGCGCATTGGCCTGGTCATAGGCACCCTCGGCGGTATCGCGGGCCGCGAAGGCCTGCGAAGCCGTCTTGAAGTCTCCGGCCCGGAACAGGGCGACGCCGCGCCAGAGCGGATCGCGAAAGGCCTGCGCCGCATCGGCCGGGCGCCTCTGCGCCAGCAGCAGGCGGCCACGCTGGTCGGGCGTCAGCCAGAGATCGTTCCAGCCGAGGCGATAGCCCATGACCAGCAGCGCCAGTCCCGCGACGATCGCGACGAGGCCATAGGGCGATGCTGCGAGCTTGTGGATGCCAGTCATGCGAGCACCCATCCGCGCCGGAACCAGGCCAGTGTCAGCAAGGCGAGCAGCGGCACCAGCCAATAGCCGGCCTCGCGCCAATGCGAGCCGTCTCCGGCAACACTGGCGGCAGCGTCGCGGCTGTCGAGCCGCCCGACCACGGCGGTGACATCCGCTTGATCGATCGTGGCCGGGACGAGCCTGGCGCCGATCGCCCGGGCCGCCTCGGACAGGGTGCCGGTGTCGGTACCCACCGGCAGCATGGCGAGCAGTGTCGCCGCTATCCGTTGCTCCTCGGCCAGAGCCGTAATCGCCTCCGGCGAGACGGTGTCCGCCATGACGAGGATCGAGCCGCCATCGGCGCTGTCGGCGAGGGCGCGCCTCGCCAGAGTGATCGCGCCGGCGAGGTCGTCACCTTCCTTGGGCATGATCTGCGGCGACAGCGCCTTGGCAAGGTCGAGCACCACGGCGCTGTCAGGCGTCGCCGGCAGGACGAGATGGGCCGAGCCGGAATAGGCGATCAGCGCCGTCGCGGCGCCCTCGCGCGCAGCCAGGATGTCGGCGAGCTTCTGCCGGGCGCGGTCGAGCCGCGTCGGTGCCAGATCCTGCGTCAGCATGGACGGCGTCACCTTCAGCACAACGGCGACCGGCGGCTTGGCCTGCGCGAAGGGCGACGGCTCGCGCTGCCAGGCCGGTCCCGCGACGGCGATCGCCGCGACCAGCCAGGTGAGCAGAAGCCAGTCGCCCGGCCGGATACGCGCCTGCCGATCACCGCCGACGATCAGATGAGGCAGCAGGACGGGATCGATGACGCGGCGCCATTGCAGCAGCGGATCGGCATCGCGCCGCTCGAGCAGCCAGAGCAACGCCGCAGGGAGGAGAACCAGCAGCCAGGGCGGCCGTTCGAAATGGAAGGCGGAGAGGTTCGCGATCATCGTCCCACTCCGGCAAGCTTAGCGGGTGCAGGCGTCCTGCGGCGGTGCCTGCCGACGAGCCGAACCGCCTGGACGAGCAGGCTCAAGGCTAGTGCGGCGCCGAGCGGCACCCAGTAGACGTCGCGGCGTCGGCGGAAGCTGACCGTGTCGACGCGACGCGTCTCGATCGCATCGAGACGGTTGTAAATCTCGGCGAGCTGGGTCCGGTCTAGCGCCCGGAAGAAGCCGCCTCCGGTGGTATCGGCGACCTGCTTCAGCGCGGCTTCGTCGAGCTTGTCCTCGCCGGCTGCCCGGGGATCGCCGACCGCGACGGTGTGGATGACGATGCCCTTGTCCTTGGCGACGCCGGCAGCTTCGGCCGGCGGCACCTTGCTCAGCGTATCGTTGCCGTCGGTCAGAGCAATGATCGTCTTCGCCTTGACTGTGCTCTTGGCGAAGAGCCCGATCCCCAGGCCGATCGCATCGCCGAAGGCGGTGCGTGGCCCGGCCATGCCGACAACCGTGTCACGCAGCATGAGGCGGCAGAGGTCGAGATCGGTGGTGAAAGGCACGAGCGCGAACGGCGCATCGCCGAACACGACCACGCCGACGCGGTCGCCCTTGCGCCGCGACAGGAACTCGTCGAGCACCTGCTTCACCGCCGTGAGCCGACCGACCGTCTTGCCGGACGCATCGACGAAATCCTTCGTGTCCATCGAGCCGGAGAGGTCGACCAGCAGGAGCAGGTCGCGCGTCGGCAGATCGCGATGCAGCGGCGGGTCGATCCATTGCGGCCGGGCGAGCGCGGCAAGCACCAGTAGCCAGGCCAGCAGGAGCGCGAGCCAGCGCCCGGCATCGCGCCGCGTTACGACGCCGCCGGAGACCGGGTCCTGCCCGGACAGGCGCGCCAGCCTGTCGAAGAACGGCACGCGCAGGCCGACGCGCTCCTGCGCATGCGGCGGTAGCCAGAACCAGATCACCAGCGGCAGTGGTAGGAGCAGGATGATCCAGGGATAGGCGAAGTTGAGCATGTCATGCACTCCCCGCCCGGCCGCGCTGGCCGCGCAGCCAGGCCTTGGCCTGCCCGAAGAGCAGGCCGGCATCGCCACCGGCGGTGCTCTCGGGGCAGGCGAAAAGCCGCTCCAGTCCCGCAGCCAGCACATCGGTGCGCGCGCCCGGCGGTGCCGTCTGCGCGACGAACGACGCCCAGCTCGGTCCGGTCAGCGCCGCGACCCGCTCCCGGCCATAGGTGACCATGGCTGCACGCTTCAGGATGGCCGAGACGGCTTCGACAGTGTCGATCCCGCTCGGACTGGTAGCGACAGACACATCGAGTTCGGCGGCGGCGGCCCGCAGATAGGCATCCGCCCGGTAGCGCCGCAGCGCGCGGATGCCGGCGATTGCGAGCATCGCGATGACCGCGCCGCCGACGATCCAGATGCCGGCAGCGGGCGGCCAGAACGGCACGGCCGGCGGCAAGGCCAGATCGGCCAGTCTGGCGAGATCGCCGGGATCTTCGCTCACGACGCTGCTCCCGTGCCGGCCCCGGCGAGCCGGCGGGCTTGGCGACGGCCGAGCAGCTCGCGCAGCTGCACGGCGGCGTCGCGGTCGGTGGCGATCGGCAGGATCGGGATCGCCCGGTCGCGCGACAGATCGGCGAGCCGCGCCCTCCATTGCCGGCGTTCTGCCGAGAAGCGTTGGCGCAGCGAGGTCGCTGAGGCGTCGAGCTCGATCTGTGCCGTGCCCGAGCTGAACGTCGCCCGTCCGATATCCGGCAGGTCCTGTTCGAGCGGGTCGTGGACGAAGACCGCGATCAAGTCATTATGCGCGCAGATTTTGGTGATCAGCCGCGGCGTCTCGGCATCCTCGCCGGCGGCATCCGAGATGAGGCAGACCAACCCGTCATGCAGGCTCATCCGCGCCGCGGCGACCAAGGCTTCGTTGAGCCTTGCCGCGCTTTGCTTCGTCGCCCCTGGCTTGCCCAGGGCGGCGTTGCGGCGGGCGACCTCGGTCAGGACGCGAACCACGCCGGCATCGCGCGCCTGCGGCTTGACGCTGGTCAGGCCATCGTCGCCGAAAACCACCGCCCCGACCCGGTCGCCGAGCGAGGCGACACGCCACGCGGCGAGCGCCGCAGCGTCCGCCGCCGCGACCGACTTCATCGCTCGCCGGCTGCCGAAGAACATGGTGCTGCGCTGGTCGACCAGGAGCAGGACCGGCCGGTCCCGCTCCTCAGAATAGACCCGAACATGCGGGCTGCCGAGCCGCGCCGTCGCCAACCAGTCGATCGTGCGTGTGTCATCGCCTTCGACATAGTGCCGCAGCTCTTCGAAATTCAGGCCGCGGCCGCGCAGACGCGAGGCATGCCGGCCGGCGAGCAGGCTGTGCACCGGCTGGCGCGGCAGGAAGCTGAAGCCACTGGCGCGATGCTTCAGGCGCAATAGCTCGTCGAGCGTGACGAAGGCGCGGGCTCCCGCCTCCGTAGCGCCCGCGCCGATCCGCGCCTTCTCCCGCATCATCGCCATGGCCTTGCCTCACGATAGCATCGGACCGAAAGTGGAAACCACGTTGCGGAAGAATCTGATGCGATAACAATACGATATCATCGCGCGCCCGCTTGGACGCGCGATGATCTAGGCCGCGACGGCGACCTGCTTCACGATCTCGTCCAGCACCGCGTCGGGCGTCATGCCGTCGGCTCCGGCCTCGTAGCTCAGCGACAGTCGGTGCCGGAGGCAGTCATGCGCGATGGCCTGGACATCCTCGGGCGTGACGTAGTCGCGCCCTTGCAGCCAGGCATAGGTCCGCGAGCATTTGTCGAGCGCGAGCGAGCCGCGCGGGCTGGCGCCGACGGCGATCCAGCTCTTGAGCTTGTCGCCGAATTCGCCCGGCCGACGCGTCGCGGAGATGAGCGCCACCATATAACTCTCGACGATATCCTTCGTCGTCACGCGGTCGATCTGCTCTCTCGCATCAAATATCGTCTGCTGCGGAATGGTCGGGGGCGCCGCCCTGCCGGTCGGGGCGGCTGCGCTCTCCGAGCGGACGAGCCGCATCACCTTCACTTCGTCGGCATCCGAAGGGTAGTCGATCCGGACATGCATCAGGAAGCGGTCCATCTGCGCTTCCGGCAGCGGATAGGTCCCCTCCTGCTCGATCGGGTTCTGTGTCGCCAGCACCATGAACAGCGGCGGCAGATCATAGCTCTTGCCGGCGGCGGTGACGTGCCGCTCCTCCATCGCCTCGAGCAGGGCCGACTGCACCTTGGGCGGGGCGCGGTTGATCTCGTCGGCGAGGATGAGGTTGCCGAAGACCGGCCCCTTCCTGAACTCGAAGCTGCCATCCTGGCGCAAGATCTCGCCACCGGTCACGTCAGAAGGCAGCAGATCGGGCGTGAACTGGATACGGCTGAAATCGGATTCGAGGTTCTTCGACAGGCTCTTGATCGCGCGGGTCTTGGCGAGGCCGGGCAGGCCCTCCAGCAGGACATTGCCGTTGGCGAGCAGCGCGATGACGATGCGCTCGACCACCCTTTCCTGCCCGATGATGTCCTGGTTGATCCGGGCCTGGAGCTCCCGGACGGTATCGCGCGCTGTGGAACCGGTTCGATCCATCTCTTGAAGTCCCTTGAGCGTTCCGAGCGCTCCCGTCACCGCCGTCGAAGACGGCCCCACGACTGCTCAGGCATGGGGTCGTCCTTACTCAGATCAGCGAACGACGTTTGCTCGCAGTTGCTCTTCGATCTTGGTAAGATTGAACGAGCCCGGTGTTTGGCTGGGCGGATAGTCCTTCATCGATTGGAGGAACTGCGCCGCGAGCCCCTGGATCGGGACGATAACGAAGACGCGGCTCATGAACCAGTCATTGTAGACGGTGGCGTTGTGCTGGGCCTTCTCGAACGGGTCGCGGCGGAGATGGAACAGCAAGGGCACGCGCAGTTCGGTGAAGGGCTCCCGCCAGACGCCGAAGGCCTCACCGCGGTTCTCCAGGAACACGACCTTCCAATCTTCGTAGCGCGCAGCCACGACCTGGCCGTCATCGTTGACGTACCAGAACTCCTTGCGCGGCGATTCCTTGGTCTTGCCGCTAAAATAGTCGAGCATGTTGTAGCCGTCCGGATGGGACCGGTAGCGCCGGCCCGCGAAATTGTCGCCCTTCATCAGGCGATCCTTCGCATCCGGCATGCCGGCAGCGGCGGCGAAGGTGATCATCCAGTCTTCATGGGCGACGATGCCGTTCAGCGTCGTGCCGGCCGGGAACTTGCCGGGCCAGCGCACGAAGGCGGGAACGCGGTAGGCGCCCTCCCAGTTCGAGTTCTTCTCGCTGCGGAACGGAGTCGTGCCGGCATCGGGCCAGCTGTTGTAATGCGGGCCGTTATCGGTCGAGTAGAAGACGATGGTGTCGTTGGCGATGCCGAGATCATCGACCTTCTTCAGCAACGTGCCGACCAAGGCGTCATGCTCGACCATGCCATCGCTGTATTCGTCCTGCCCGGACTTGCCGCGATTGGCTTCCTTGACATGCGTGCGGAAATGCATGCGCGTCGCATTCCACCAGCAGAAGAACGGCTTGTTCGCCCTGACTTGCCGTTCGATGAAATCGATGGCAGCGGCGGCGGTTTCCTCGTCGATCGTCTCCATCCGTTTCTTGGTCAGCGGCCCGGTGTCCTCGATCTTTCCGTCCGCGCTCGCCTTGATCACCCCGCGCGGGCCGAAGCGCTTGCGGAACTCCGGGTTCTTCGGATAGTCCGGGTTCTCCGGCTCCTCCTCCGCATTGAGGTGGTAGAGATTGCCGAGGAACTCGTCGAAGCCATGCCGGACCGGCAGGTGCTCGTCGCGGTCGCCGAAATGGTTCTTGCCGAACTGGCCGGTGGCGTAGCCCTTGTCCTTGAGGACGGCGGCGATCGTCGGATCGCTCGCCTGCCAGCCCTCCTTCGCTCCGGGCAGCCCGACCTTGGTCATGCCGGTACGCACTGGCACATTGCCGCCCATGAAGGCGGCGCGGCCGGCGGTGCAGCTCTGCTGGCCGTAATAATCGGTGAAGCTGACGCCTTCGCGGGCGATGCGGTCGATATTCGGCGTCTGATAGCCCATCATGCCGCGATTATTGTGGCTGATGTTCCAGGTGCCAATGTCGTCGCCCCAGATGACCAGGATGTTGGGGGGCTTGCCGGATGCCGCAGCAGGCTGCTGTTGCGCCTGCGCGACCTGAACCGGCGTCGCCGCGCCGAGCGCCGAGGCGGCGGCCAGCGTCGTGCCGCCGAGCAGGATCTTGCGCCGGTTCACGCTCGGCCCGTCCTGGGCGGTGGCTGGCTTCTCGGTGTGCTCGAGTTCCGTCGTCATCGCGCATCTCCTTGAGTGGGGAATAGTCACGGCTTAGAACAAGTGCGGACGCTGGCAGCTGAAGCTCATCTAAGAGTAAGTTTCTTGGTCTCGCCGCTCCATCGGCGCACGACCCGTGCAGCCTCCGTGAGGCGGCCGGTCGAACTGAAAACAAGATTGCCCGGACTTTTGACCGACGGGACCGGCAAGTCACCGCGGTAACGGTTACGGCCTGGTCCGCCGGCCCTCTGGCTGGTGGACCAGGAAGTTGCCCCTCGGCAGCCGGCGGGCGTTACGGCATGCGGGGCAGAACGTCGTTGCCGAAGAAGTCAGTCTGGCGCGTCGCGCTGTTCTGGTTGGCCCGGATATAGCTCGGGCCGCCCGTGCGGGCGGGGCTGGGCCCTGTATCAAGATAGCTGCGCTGCTGCGGCTGGGGCGGCGCGACCGTGGTGGTGGAAGGCGGCTGTTGCGCAGATGTGGTGCAACCGACGAGGCCCGAACAGCACAGAGCGACGAGAAGCCCGGACAGCTTGGTCACGTGCACGGTCCCTTCCTCATTCGGCGAGTTCAATCCAGGTGGCCCCGTCAGGACGCGGGCCTGACGATACAGCGGAAGCCGACATGGCTGGTCGAGGTATCGACCGGCTCGGCATGGCGCGCAGCGGGGCGGTAGCGCCGGCAATAGCTCGGGGCGCACAGATGCGAACCGCCTTTCAGCACGCGACGCGGGATCCGGATGTGCGGTTGGCGCGGGTCGTAACTGTCGGCCTCCGGCCCGCCACGCGGGTTCTGCGGTACGCAACAGGCCTTCAGTGCGTCGGCCTGATGGCGCGTTGACCAGAAGTCGGTGGTCCACTCCCAGACATTTCCGATCATGTCGAAAAGGCCGTAGCCATTGGCTGGGAACGTCCGGACTGGAGAGGTGCGGGCCCAGCCATCCTCCTTCGTGTTCTCGTTCGGGAAGTTGCCCTGCCAGATATTGGCCATGTGACGGCCATCCGGGGTGAGCTCGTCACCCCAGGCGAATTCGGCGCCTTCCCTGCCACCCCAGGCGGCGAATTCCCATTCCGCCTCGGTCGGCAGCGCCTTCCCCGCCCAAGCCGCATAAGCTTCGGCATCGCGATAGGCGACATGGACGACAGGATGATCGTCCAGCCCCTTGATCGAGGAGCCGGAGCCATAGGGCTTGCGCCAGGTCGCTCCGAATTTGAACGTCCACCATTCTCCCCAGAGACGCAGGTCGACCGGATGAGTCGGCGGATTGAACATCAGTGATCCCGGCTGCAGCATATGCGGCAAGGCGCCCGGATAGTCCTTCGGATCGGGCGGGATCTCGGCAAAGGTAACGTGGCCGGTCGCCTCGACGAAGGCGCGGAACTGGCGGTTGGTCACCGGCGTCTCGTCGATCCAGAAGCTGTCGACGCTGACGCGGTGGCTCGGCGCCTCCTCCGGATAATGCTCGTCTGACCCCATGCGGAAACTACCGCCGGCGATGAAGATCATCCCTTCGGTTCGGACTGGTCCTTCGAGCGTCGCGGCATCCGCCATCATCTCAGCCCTTCTTGTCGTCCTCGGCCAGCAGCTCCTTGCGGGCCCTGGCCATCGCCTTGCGCGCTTCGTCGTCCACCTTCGGGAAGTCGAGAGCGAGCCCGTCGAGCGTCTCGGCGATGGTCTCCGCCACGAAAAGACGCGTGAACCATTTGTTGTCGGCGGGGACAACGTACCACGGCGCATGCTTCGTCGCAGTGTGGGCGATCATCGCCTGATAGGCTTTCTGGTAGTCGTCCCAATGCTTGCGCTCGGCGAGATCGGCCGGCTCGAATTTCCAGTTCTTGTCGGGCTCGTCGATCCGCGCCAGGAAACGCTTGCGCTGCTCGTCCTTGGAGAGATTGAGGAAGAACTTCAGGATCACCGTGCCGTTGCGGGCGAGATGCTTCTCGAAATCACGGATGCTCTCGTAGCGCTCCTGCCAGATGTCCTTGCCAATCAGCTTCGGTGACAACCCCTGCTTCCGCAACAGATCCTCATGGACGCGAACGACCAGCACCTCCTCGTAATAGGAGCGGTTGAAAATGCCGATCTCGCCGCGCTCGGGCAGGGCGCGAGCGGCGCGCCACAGGAAGTCGTGGCGCAGCTCCAGCGAGCTCGGCGCCTTGAACGAGGTCACTTCGCAACCCTGCGGGTTCACGCCGGACATGACATGCTCGATCGTGCTGTCCTTTCCGGCTGTGTCGATCGCCTGCAGGACGATCAGCACCGACCAGCGCCGCTCGGCGTAGAGCCGCTCCTGCAGATCGCGCAGGCGCCCGACGCCGTCCTGCAGCAGGTCCTTCGCCTCGCTCTTGTCGATATCGAGACCGCAGGTGTCGGCGGGGTCGAAACGCTTCAGCCGAAAACCATCGCCATCCTCTACCCGGAAGCGATCGATGATCTCGGCCTTGTCCATGCTCACTGCCCAGCAGGAAAGACGGTCTTCCATTCCGTCTTCATGTCGACGATCGTCCAGCCCTTGGCCTTGCCCTCGTCGAGCGCCTTGTCGAGCTTGCCGATATGGGAGGCGCGGTCATAGGCCCATTCGCGCTCGGCATCGGTATGGTGAACAATCAGGGCCAGGCGCGCGCCCGAGCCCGCGGTCGTGTACTGGAGCATCTGCAGATCGCCGTCCGAGTTGCCGAAGGCGAGGATCGGCCGGCGCCCGATGAAGCGGTTGATGCCGACCGGCTTGCCCGGCCCATCATCGACGAACTCGACCTTGCTCTCTTTGACGAGCCCCGGCTTGCCGTTGCCGTCGACTCGAAACTTCACGACACCGGACGAGCCCACGACCTGCTCGGGGGGTATGCCGTAGACCTTCTCGGCGAAGACGCGCATGAACTCGACGCCGCCGCCTGACACGATGAAGGTCTTGAAGCCGTTGGCGCGCAGATGGTTCAGCAGCTCGAGCTGGGGCTGGTAGATGAGTTCGGAATAGGGGCGCTGCTTCGTAGGGTGGCGAGCTGTGCTCAGCCAGTTCTCGACCGAGGCGCTGAAGGCGTCGGTTGTCATGCCGGAATGGGTGAGGCTGACGACCTGCAGCAGCCCCTTGTTGCCGCCGGCCGACAAGGCCTTGAGGTCGCGCGCGAGCACGGAGCGATACGGTTCCTTGCCCTTCAGCGCCGGTTTCTCGGCCACCATCCGCTTGATCTCGTCGAAGGCGAAGAGCAACTGGAAATAGGCCGGCTGCTCGGCCCAGAGCGTGCCGTCATTGTCGAAGGTGGCGATGCGTTCGGCCGGTTTGACGAAGTCGGGCCCGCCTTCTCGGGTCACCTTGGCGACGAAGTCGACGATCGTCTGCTTGGCCTTGCCCTCATTCCAGGAGGGCAGCGGGTCGGTCTGGGCAAAAGCAGCAGTGCTGGTCAGCACCAGAGCTGCGACCGTCGCAGCTGTCATCCCCATAATGGACCGCAATGTCCGGAGCATGGAATCCTCCCGGTTTCGCATCGCAGCGGTCGCTCGGCAAAAGCCCACCATCACGAGGGTGATATGGAGCAGAGATCTGCGGTGCCCGCGCAATTCGCAGGCACCGTTTTCGCCGGGCCGCCGCCCTCTTGCACTAGCGCGGCCGCAGTCTTTCGAGCTCCCCGAGCCGCTTCAGTGCCGCCTGTTGCTGGAGCAGGCCGTAGTTGATGCCGGATGCGTTCAGCGAACTGCCAGTCTGGTAGGGATACTCGGCGAAATCGGAGAAGAATTCCTTCACCTTTGCCTGGACCGGCACGAGCAGCCACATCTGCTGGCCGAGGAACTTCATGGCTTCGCCACCTTCCTTCATGCCGCGCTCGTACGGGTCCATGCGGAGGTTCGTGATAGAGGCCCAGGACGTGACCTCGCGGGTCGCGGTCGCGATGTTGCCTTCGCTGTTTACCGCAAAGCTGACTTTCCAATCGTTCCAGCGGACAGCGTTCAGGTTGCCGCCCTGATCGAAATAAAAGACGGAGTCGCGCGGCGGCTCCTTCGTCTCGCCCTTGAGGAACGGCATGAAATTGTAGCCGTCGAGATGGGCCTTGAAGGTCTTCGACCCTGCCTGGAATCCGCTTTTCATCTTCTCCTTGACGTCGCCGAGGCCGGCGGCCGCGCAGAAAGTCGGGAACCAGTCGATCAGTGCGATCGGCTCGTTGACCTCGGTCCCGGGCTTCACCACGCCCGGCCAGCGCACCATCATCGGGATGCGGAAGCCGCCTTCCCATGTGGTGCCTTTCTCGCCGCGGAACGGCGTCATGGCGCCGTCGGGCCAAAGAGCGATCTCGGCGCCGTTGTCGGTGGTGTAGAGCACGATCGTGTTGTCGGCGATGCGGAGATCGTCGAGCTGCTTGAGGAGCTGCCCGACATGGCCGTCATGCTCGACCATGCCGTCGGCGTGGATACCCTTGCCGGTCTTGCCCATCGACTCCGCTTTGAGATGGGTGAAGACATGCATGCGGGTCGAGTTGAACCAGCAGAAGAACGGCTTGTTCGCCTTGGTCTGGCGGTCGATGAAATCCTTGGCTCCGGCCAGGAACTCCTCATCGATGGTCGGCATCCGCTTGGTGTTGAGGGGACCGGTATCCTCGATCTTGCCGTCGGCGCTGATCTTCAGCACGCCGCGCGGGCCGAACTGCCTGCGGAAATTCGGATCCTTCGGATAGAAATAGCCCTCCGGCTCCTCCTCGGCGTTGAGATGATAGAGATTGCCGAAGAATTCGTCGAAGCCATGCCGTGTCGGAAGATGCTCGTCGCGATCGCCGAGATGGTTCTTGCCGAACTGGCCGGTGGCATAGCCGGCGGTCTTCAGAGCATCAGCGATCGTTGGCATCCAATCCTGGATGCCGTGCGGATCACCGGGCATGCCGATCGTCAGCAGGCCCGTGCGGAACGGCTCCATGCCGAGGATGAAGGAGGCGCGCCCGGCGGTGCAGCTCTGCTGGCCATAGGCATCGGTGAAGATCGCGCCTTCCTTGGCGATGCGGTCGATATTGGGGGTGCGGTAGCCCATCATCCCCATCGTATAGGCGCTGATTTGGGGGACGCCGATATCATCGCCGAAGATCACTAGGATGTTCGGCTTTCGCCCGGCGGCGGCCGACGGAGCAGGCTGCTGAGCCTGTGCCGTCTGGACCGGAGCGCCCGGGAGATGAGTTGAGGCTGCTGCGAGCACCGTGCCGCCGAGCAGAACGTTGCGGCGACTGAGAGCGGGCTTGGGCGAGGGGATTGTCTGCTCAGGATCCACGACACATTCTCCCGGAGAGTTCGGAACGACAGCAAAGCTGGAACAGTGCATGGAGAGTTGTAGAGTGGAGCGGCCCTGCGCGGCAGCTCTGTAACGGTTACCGAGCCGCCTGCGTCCCCGCCCGTCATCGACGAGCGAGACGGATCGACTGCCTCAGCGCGTCCCGATCACGCTTGCAATCGATTTCACGGCAGTATCAGCAAAGCCATCGATCTGGTCGAAACATGGCGTCGCTTTCGCAACGAAGTCTCGGGAATCCGACGCAAGGACCTCGCCGCTACGCAGATCGCTGAAGCGCCAGGAGTAGCGGCGATGTTCCGCCATAGGGCGAACTGAGATATCGAGAGAATACGTCTCTCCGGGATGTGCGAAGAGCTCCTGGATGGCATCGGTGGCCGCCCTTCGCTCCGCCGACGGCATGAGCAGAGTCCTGAAGTGCGCCCCGCGCAAGAGCGGCAGCAAGGCGTCGGTGAAGACTTCGCCGCGCAGCTCGGTTTCCGGATCGGATCGATCAGAATGATCGTGGATGATCACGGCTGCCACGGCCCGATCCGCCGGCATGTCGGCCGCCACAGGATCGGCAACTCCGGTGTTTTCCACGTTGGACGACCATGCGAACGTCGGCACGTAGCTGCCCCGCGGCAACGTGATCCTGATCCGGTCGGCGGTGCCTGCGGTATCGTAATAGGCGGTCAACGCCGAGCGAAGGCGCGTCGCCTCGATCCGCACAATCGGATCGATGGCCGGATCGAAGCTGTCGTCCCGGCCGAAGACGTCGACGCCGATCGCATAGGCCTTGATCCGGTCGGCATGCCCGTCCACGGTTTGTCTTACTACAAACGACAGAAAGCGCCGGTTCCGCTCGGACAATCTGAGCGCATCCGTTGCTATTAACGTTTGGAGAGTTTCTAATATTTCTTGCGAAGAAGGCCCATCTGCCGCGGTGGATACTGCCTCGCCCATCGCTTTGCCTCCAAAGCCTAGTGCGGGAATCCTTACGTAGTCAACGAATGTAACAATGGCGCCACCATAGGTCGGATGGCAAGATGCCGTTCGCTCGGCGGTATGGCCATGCTCAAGACGGTTAGGAAATCCTATCCAGAATATCCTGTTCTGTCGCCGATGCGAGCATATTATATTCCTGTGTTCGCTGACGGCCGGTCTGGGTCGGGGATTTTGCCCAGTATGCCGCTGCCTCGCAGGCCGTCTCGTAGGCTTCGCAGAGCTCGGCCAGCCGTGGGTCGGCGATGCATTTCTCGCGCAAGACGGCGCGCCGCTCAGGCCAGCGCAGCATCAGGCGGGCGAGCCCTCGTATTTGCGCCTGATCCATCTGCCTACATCCAGAGGAAGCCAGACTGAGTTTACACGTCATGAGATGGCGTAGCAGGCTTAACTGTAACATCACCGCGTTCAACGGTTCTCCGCCGCGGAACAGCATCCGCATTCCGCCTGTCGTTCGCGCGTGAAACGCGCTCAACGGCCTCCAGTCACCCCATCAAAAAATGGTAGCGATGATGCCGTAGAGGCCGACGAGAGCGACGCCATCGACAATGTCCGTGCGCTGTCTGACGTGCCAGACAAATGATACGTTTGTGTGTTGCAGCCACGTGAGCGCGAGCGGACACTCTGTTGCATTGCACAATAATGACACTCCATCGGAAAGTGTTACGCGGTCCCGCGTCTCCGAATTTATGTAGCGGCAGCAATTAGAAATGATAAAATCTGGCTTAAATTGAGGAAATCTACGCGGGCGGCACGAACTGATTCTGCAAAATTTCGACGTTTCTGAAAATTGAAATTGACGGTCGGGCCAGTATCGTTTCAGAATTCATACGCTGAACCGGGAGTGCCATGGCTTGCGACTGCTTCTAGCACAGGCTTTGTCGGTCATTGTGGCGCTCACTGCCTTGAATCGCGCCGCGGTTGCAACGGAGGGAGGCGCTAGCCTTTACGTCCCCGGTCTCCGCGGTCCCCTCGCCGGGGTCGTTCCGCCACCTGGCTTTTATTTCGAGAACGACTTCTATAGTTATTCAGGTCGGCTCTCGGCCGCCAAGGCCATTCCGATCGGCGGGGCGGTCGTATCCAACGTCAAGGTCGAGGCGCGGGTCAACTTTATGACCCCGACTTGGGTCACGCCGATCGAGATTCTCGGCGGCAACCTGGCGTTCGCGGTCACGGTTCCGTTCGGGACGCCCCGTGTGAGCGCTGGCGCCGTCATTACCGGGCCGCGCGGGCGGTCGATCGGCTTCAGCCAGCGGGACGCCACCTTCAACATCGGCGACCCGGCCATCTCCAGCTTCATCGGCTGGCATCAGGGCAACTTCCATTGGCAGACGGGGGTGACCGTCAACATCCCATCCGGATCCTATCAGGACGGGGAGCTCTCGAACCTGTCGTTCAACCGCTGGATTGGCGACATCTACGCCGCTGTAACCTACCTCAATCCCGCGACCGGGATCGACCTTTCCGGTGCGGTCGGCTTCGAGATCAACGGCAAGAACGACGCCACCGACTATCGGAGCGGCAACGCGATCCACGCCGATATCGCGCTGAGCAAGAACTTCACCAAGCAATTCTCGGCCGGCCTGCTGGCGTCCCATTACCAGCAGGTCAGCGGCGACGGCGGCCGCGGGGCGACGCTGGGTCCCTACAAGGGCCGGGTCACTGCCCTGGCCGCCCAGATCGCCTACACCTTCGAGGTTGCCGGAACGCCCGTCTCCGCGCGGCTGAAGGTGCTGCGCGAGGTCGACGTCGACAACCGCTCGCGCGGCACTATCGGGCTCTTCAGCATCGGTTTCCCGATCGGCCACTCGGCGGCTGCGCCCAAGGCCGCCCCAGCTCGGCCGTCAGCGCCCAGATGATGGGTCAAAGGAGGCACCCGTTGAAAAAGCAAGGTTTTCTGGCAGCTGCCGCGATAGCGGCCCTCATGTCGCTCTCGAACGGGGAGACGCTGGCCCAGCAGCCCTCGCCGCGTCCGCCAGTGGTGCCGGCTCCCGCGGCCACAAGCGCCCCGCCGAACATCCTCGTCATCTTCGGCGACGATATCGGCCAGTCGAACATTAGCGCCTACGCGCACGGTCTCGTGGGCTACCGGACGCCCAATATCGACCGCATCGCTAAAGAAGGCATGATGTTCACCGACTATTACGGTGAGAATTCCTGCACCGCCGGGCGCTCGACCTTCATCACCGGCCAGACGTGCCTGCGCACGGGCCTGTGCAAGGTCGGCGTTCCCGGTGCGACCGTGGGCCTCCAGGATCGCGATGTCACGATCGCAGAGGCGCTGAAGGCTCGCGGCTATGCCACCGGCCAGTTCGGCAAGAACCACCTTGGTGATCGCGATGAGTTTCTTCCCACGCGACACGGCTTCGACGAGTTCTTCGGCAACCTTTATCACCTCAATGCCGAGGAGGAGCCTGAACGGCCGTACTGGCCCAAGAACAACCCCGCCTTCGTCAAGGCCAACTCGCCGCGCGGTGTGCTGAAGTCATCGGCCGACGGCAAGATCGAGGACACTGGTCCGCTAACGAAAAAGCGGATGGAGACGATCGACGACGAGACAACGGATGCCGCCGTCGACTTCATGCAGCGACAGGTCAAGGCTCAAAAGCCCTTCTTCACCTGGATGAACACGACCCGCATGCATGCCTTCACACACGTGCGCGAGTCCATGAAGGGCCGCAGCGGCATGCCGGGCAACGATTATGCCGACGGCATGCTTGAGCATGACGAGGATGTCGGCAAGCTCCTGAAGGCGATTGACGACCTCGGCATCGCCAACAACACGATCGTCATCTACACCACCGATAATGGACCGAACCAGTGGTCCTGGCCGGACGCAGCCACCACTCAGTTCCGGTCAGAGAAGAACACGAACTGGGAGGGCGCCTTCCGCGTACCGGCAATGATCCGATGGCCCGGGCGCGTGAAAGCCGGCGAGGTCTCGAACGAAATGATCTCGGGTCTCGACTGGTTTCCAACGCTCGTGGCCGCCGCCGGCGATGCCGATATCAAGGACAAGCTGCTGAAAGGGACGACGGTCGGTGCCAAGCAAGCCAGGGTTCATCTCGACGGCTACAACCAGCTCCCCTACCTCACAGGCCAGCAGCCAAAGTCGGCCCGCAACTCCTTCTTCTACCTGAACGACGATGGGGAGGTGGTTGCCGTTCGGTTCGATGAATGGAAGGCAGTGTTCTGCGAGCAGCGCCAGCCTGGTGGCTTCGAGGTCTGGTCGAACCCTTTCACCTGCCTGCGCGCTCCCAAAATCTTCCATCTCCGGATGGATCCCATGGAACGAGCCGATGGCGTCTCCGACCAGTACTACGACTGGATGGTCAAGAACGCCTATCTAGCGCCGCTCGCCGTCTCAAACGTGGCGCCCTTCCTCCAGACCTTCAAGGAATTTCCGCCGAGCCAGCGCGTCGCCAGCTTCAGCATCGATCAGATGATCGACGGGCTGATGCGCAACCTCGAGGCGGCGGCCTCGCGAAATTCCAGATAGCGAAGGCGCGATCGCGACCGGTCAGAGCCGCGGGGCAACCTTAAGAAGGGTATTTCATGTCCGGTCTCGATATCTTCGCCTGGATCGTCCTGCTCGTCCTCGTCGCGAGCACGGTCTTCGTCGTCGTCTTCATGGCGATGTGGCCCGGAATGGTCGCCCGACGACGCGGCCACCCATGGGCCGAGGCCGTCAGTATCGGCGGTTGGGTCACCCTATTCCTGGGCTTCGTGCTCTGGCCGATCGTCTTGATCTGGGCCTATGTCGACGTCCCGCCGCGGCCGAGCGGCACCGGCCGCAGCCGGGAGGTCGCCCCATGATCGTCGCGATCCTGAACAGCTACCTGCTGCTGCTGTTCATCCTGGTGAAGCTCAGGGTCGTCCGGTTCAACCTGTTCTGGAAGGCCTCGCCCTTCATCGTCTTCCTGCTGCTGCTCGTCGGGCTGTTCATCCCGATGGGATGGGGCGCGCCGCAGGGCTCCGTGCTGGTGGTGCGGCACTCCGTAGCGATCGTTCCCGATGTCGCGGGCGAGGTCATCGAGGTGCCCGTCCAGCCGAACCAACCGCTCAAGGCCGGCGACGTGCTGTTCAAGATCGATCCGGTGCCGTTTCAGGCGCAGGTCGACGCCATCGCCGCACAGTTGAGGCTCCAGGAGACCCGGCTCGACGAGATGACGCAGCTGCAGAACCGCGGCACCGGTCGAACCTTCGACGTCGAGCAGCGGCAGGCCGAGGTCGACCAGCTCCGGGCCCAACTTGTCGGGGCACAGTGGAACCTCGAAAAGACCACCGTGCGGGCTCCGGCCGACGGCTATGTCACCAATCTGGCGCTGCGCAAGGGCGCGCGGGTGACCAACTTGCCGCTCGCCCCCGTCATGGCGTTCATCGACACCTCGGACACGATCGTGGGTGTTGAGATCAATCAGATCGACGCGCGCTACCTCGCGTCTGGCCAGCCCGTCGAAGTGACGTTCAAGATGACACCCGGCACGGTGCAGACCGGCAAGGTCGAGAGCATTCTCCAGGCCGTCGCGTCCGGCCAGGTGCAGACCTCCGGCCAGGCGGTTGCGCCTCGGACTGTCCAGGCTGCCCCCTTCGCCGTCCGCGTGCGGCTCGACGACGAGGCCTTCGCCCGGTCGTTACCTGCCGGCAGCGTCGGCGATGCCGCGATCTTCACTGAACGCGTCAAGGCCGCCCACGTCATACGCAAAGTCCTGCTGCGGCAGATCGCGATCACGAACTACGTCAACCCATTCTAAGGCAGACTTTACTGGCATACGCACGCGACGTGTGTGACCCGCTTGGTCACTCCCTGAACGTCCGCTATCCGTTAGACGCCCGATGGCAGCTTTTGGCGCGACGCAGATTTCATCTACTCGCTCCGAGACACCGGGCCCGAGGCTAGTCTCTAACGGGGTCCTTCGCCTGAAACCGCCTTCGCCATGACGCGCGCGATCAGGTCGTAGTGGCGCCAGAGTTCCGGATCGATCGGGGCGGGAGCGCCGAAATAGCCACCCGGCGTGACTGCCTTCGCGTCACTGCCGCCCTTGCGCCATCGAACCAGATCCGCCTCGCCCAACTGCGTCGGGACTAAGTGCGGAAGGACGTCGAAATCGACCAGTTCGGGATAATAGCGCGCCATTGCGGCTGTCTCGAGCTCGTCGGCATGGACGCCGAGAATTCCGGTGGTCTTCAATCCGTCCAGCTCGTCGGGCCGCTCCCACGGCACCCAGAACGGTTCCGTGCCCGAGCAGCCCAGCCGTCCAAACAGACGCCAGCGCAGCGGCGCATAGAGCCAGCGTGCGCGGCCCGGCCCGCGCTCGAGCTGCTCCAGCATGACCTTGTGCAGCATCCGGTTGTGCTCGAGGTCGCCGTGGTGGCTGACGAAGAGGATGTCCCGAAAGCCGTTCTCGCAGAGCGTGTCGACGATGTCGTTGAGCAGTGCGGCTGCAATCTCGGGCCGGGTGCGGAACGTCGCCGGAAAGGCCGAGAGCACGTGGTTCACGCCCCAGTAGAACGGCGGTGCGATGACGAACTCGCGGCCGGCTTCCGCAGCATAGCGCCGTGTCAGCCGGCAAAGCGCGGTCGCGATATGCGCGTCGGTTCCGATCGGCAGATGCGGGCCGTGATGCTCAATCACGCCGATCGGCAGGAGCACGCCCGCCCCGCGCTCGGCTGCAGCGGCGATGGCAGGCCCAGCCATCTCGACCATGGTGCCGGCGTAGAGATCCTGATCGATCATGACGTCCTCATACCGAAATCAGCGAGCGAACGGCCTCGAAGTCCGCGAGAAGCTCATCCGAGGTGCCTTCGCGGACGATCCGGCCACGATCAAGCACGATCGCCCGGTCGCTAAGCCGCAGTGCATCCTGCGCGTGCTGCTCGACGATGATGATCGCGAAGCCGAACTCCTCACGCAGATGCCTGATCGAATGCTCCAGCTCCTCGACGATCACCGGCGCCAAGCCTTCGAACGGCTCGTCGAGAGCGAGAAGCCGGGGATTTGTCATCAGGGCGCGGGCGATCGCCAGCATCTGCTGCTCGCCGCCGGAGAGGTTGTCGCCATGGTTGCGACGCCTTTCATTGAGGCGTGGGAACATCGCGTAGGCGTCGGCCAGCCCGAAGCGACCGGGCCGGCGCGCGACCAGCAGGTTTTCCTCGACGGTGAGGGAGGCGAAGATGTCGCGTTCCTGCGGCACCCAGCCGATCCCGAGTGCCGCGCGCCCGCTCGCATCGCGACGGCAGATCTCCTTACCGCGCCAGCGAATCGCGCCGGCGCTGACATGGGCATGGCCCATCAGCGCCAGGATCAGCGTGGTCTTGCCGACGCCGTTGCGGCCGAGCACTGCCAGGCCTTCGCCTTCATCGAGACGAAAGCCGACATCGTCGATCACGACTGCGTCGCCATAACCGGCGACCAGGCTTTCGATTTCAAGCAGCATGATTGCCTCGCCGACCGAGATAGACTTCCCTGACACGCGGATCGGCCGAGATCTCGGCCGGTGTACCTTCGGTGAGGATCTGCCCGGCGACCAGCACCGTGATCCGCTCGGCGAAGCGGAAGACCAGGCCCATATCATGCTCGATGAAAACCACGGTCAGGCTGGTGGGTAAGGCATGGATGCGCTCGAAGATCGCCGCGCTTTCGGCTGCCGGGACACCTGCGGCCGGTTCGTCGAGCACGAGCACGCGCGGGCGGGCCGCCATGGCGATCGCGATTTCGAGCAGACGCTGGCTGCCATAGGGAAGCGCCGCGACCGGACGATCCGCCAGCGCCAGCAGATTGACGAAGGCGAGGCAGGAGCGCGCCTCGTCGAGCGCCGCCCGGTCGCTGCGGACGGAGCGCCAGAAGGCCGCTGTCCGGCGGTTCCGCTCGAGAACAGCGAGAAGGACGTTATCCAGGACGGTGAGATTGCGGAAGAGCTGGTTGATCTGGAAGGTCCGGGTTAGGCCCCTATGGACGCGTTGCGCCTCCGACAGGCCCGTCACGTCCTCGTCGCCGATCAGGATGCGACCGGCGGCCGGCTTGACGCTGCCGGTGAGGGTTTGGACCAGCGTCGTCTTGCCGGCGCCGTTGGGGCCGATCAGCGCATGGCGCGCGCCAGCACCGATCGAGAGCGAAACGTCGCGCACCGCCTGGAAGGCACCGAAGCGCACGCTGAGCGCGGTCGTCGCCAGCGCGGCGGTCATGCGCGCCTCCCGAACCGGCCGAAACGCTCGATCAAGCCGCCGATACCGCCACGTGCCAGAAAGACCGAGGCCATCAGAACGATCCCGAGCCCAAGTTGCCAATAGCGTGGACTCACCGTCGAGAGAGCGTCCTTGACCAGCCCGAAAGCAGCGGCGCCGATACTGACGCCGGCAATGTGACCGGTCCCGCCCAGCGTCACCACCATGACGATCTCGGCCGAGCGTTCGAAGCCAAGCATGTCGAGCGAGGCGAAGCGGCTCGTCTGTGCCAGGAGCGCGCCTCCGACACCGGCGATACCTCCGGAAAGCAGGTAGCTCACGGCCAGATGGCGCGCGACCGGCGAGCCGATCGCCGGCATGCGCCGCGGGTTCTCGCGGATGCCGCGCAGCGCCAATCCGAACGGAGAGGTCGTCACCCGCCAAAGCGCGGCATAGACGAGAGCGAAGACCGTCAAGGCATAAAGAAAGGCCGTCCTGCCCTCGAAGTCGAAGGCGAACAGCCCGAGCAGCGGCGCCACCTCGAAATCCGCGAGCCCGTCGGCACCGCCGGTAAGGTCACGCATCCGGTTGGCGGCTTCGTGGATCAGCGAGGCGACGCCAAGCGTGACCAGAAGCCGGGTGAAATCGCTGCCCCGGACGACGATCGGGCTCAATACCAGGGCCACGAGAGCCGCGATCGAAGCGCCCGCCGCGAGGCCGAACAGCGGGTCGGTGAAGCCCCATCGCGCGAGGATGGCACTGCCATAAGCTCCGAGGCCGAGAAAGACGGCGTGACCGAGCGAAACGATGCCGGCATGGCCCTGCAGCAGATCATAGGATAGCGCGAAGATCATCAGCACGAGTATCTGCGTTGCCAAGGCGAGATGGTTCGGAAACAGGAAGTAGCTCGCGATCAACGCGATAAAGAGAAGCGGGGTGACAAGGCCGAACGGCAATGTCGGCTTCCACAGGCCGCCATGGCCGACAGGATTCAGCGCGCTCATGCCGCTCGCCCCTTCAAACCGGCCGGCTTGACGAGCAGCACGGCGACGAGCAGGCCGAAGATCACGAAGCCGCCGGCCTCGGGCAGGAGATATTTGAAGAGCGCGTCGACCGTGCCGAGGCCGAGCGCCGCCAGCAGCGAACCCTCGATCGAACCGGCGCCGCCAATCGCGACCACCATCAGCAGCATGGTCAGGTATTTCAGGGCGAAGGCCGGGTCGAGCCCGAGCATCTCGACGGAAAGCGCGCCGCCGAACCCGGCCAGCGCCGCGCCGAGCCCGAAGGTGAGCGCGAACAGACGATCGACCTGGATGCCGATCCCTTCAGCGGCACGGCGATTATCGACCGCGGCGCGAATCCTGGCGCCGAACAATGTATGCTCGAACAGATAGATCAGGGTGATCGCAGTCGCAGCGCCCATGGCAATCAGGAAGAGACGGTAGCTGGCGATATCGAGTCCAGCCAAGGTCACGCGCCCGGTCAGCCAGGCCGGCGTCAGGATCGCCTGCTGCTGCGGACCGAAGATCATGTTGGCGAGCGCGCCGAGCGCGAAGGCGAGCCCGATCGAGAACAGCACCTGCTCCAGTGCGCTGCGCCGGTAGAGATGACGGATGGCGGTCCGCTCGATCGCGATCCCGAAGGCGCCGACCACGAAGAACACCAATGGCAGGGCCATAAGGAAGGGCAGGCCGGCTCCGACGACGACGACGGCGAGATAGGCTCCCACCATGGCAAAAGCGCCATGGGCGAGGTTGATGAAACGCATCAGGCCGAGAGTGACCGAGAGGCCGACTGCGGAGAGGAACAGCAGCATCCCGTAGGCGACGCCGTCGACCAGGACGGCAACGAGGCTAGACACCTGGATTGACTCCCTTGCCTGTCGGCTCAGCGCACGGTCTTGCCGGGGTCGACGACGGACTTGTAGGTCTCGAAAGCCCTGTTCTGCCAACGCCCGTCGAGCTTCTCGCCGCGGCGAATATAAACGTCCTGCACGACGTCGCGCGTTTGCGGATCGATGGTGATCGTACCGCGCGGGCTCGTCAGGGTGAGACCCTTCATCGCCTCGAGCAAGCCGGCGGGATCGGTCTTGCCACCGGACTTGGCGACGGCCTTGTAGAGCAGGTCCATCGCATCATAGGCTTGGACCGCGCGGAAGTTCGGGATCGCCTCCGCCCCTGCGACCTCCTTGTAGGCCTTGATGAAGCGCTCGTTTTCGGCGCTCGCGATGCCTGACTGGTAGTGATGGGCAGAGATCACGCCGTCGAGCCCTTCGCCGATCAGGGACAGCGAGTTGTCTTCGACGACATCGCCGGTGACCAACAGCTTGACGCCGGCCCCGGCAAGGTTGCGCTCGCGCGCGGCCTTCATGAAGGCGACCGAGACGTCACCGCCGGGATTGAAGGCGAAGAGCGCATCGGGCTTGGTCTCGATGACGCGCTGCAGATAGGGCGCATACTCCATCGAGGTGACGGGGGTGCGGACTTCGCCGACAACCTGTCCTCCGCCGGCGATGAAGGCCTTCTTGAACCAGGTCTCGGCGTCGATGCCCGGCGCATAGTCGGAGACCATCGTGTAGACGGTCTTGATGCCGTTCTTCGCTGCCCAGTCACCGAGCGTCGCGGCTGATTGCGGCAAGGTCCAGGAGACACGGACGAAATAGGGCGAGCGTTCGGTGATGATCGAAGTCGCGGCATTGACGATGATCGCCGGGCGCTTGGCCTCGCCGAGCAGCGAGGCGGCCGACATCGCGTTCGGCGTAAAGCTGTAGCCGATGATCACATCCGCCTTCTCCCGCAGGATCAGCTCCTGCGTCAGCCGGCGGGCGAGGTCGCCCGAGCCCGGCCCCTGATCGTCGCGCGTGACGATTTCCACTGGCTGTCCAGCCACTGTCTTGCCGTTGAGCTTCTGATAGGCGGCGATGCCCCGCTCATACTGGCGTCCCTCGTTGGCGAAGGTGCCCGACAACGGCAGGATAACCCCGACGACCAGCTTGCCATCGGCGGCAGGAGCTGCTGCCGGCGAGAACCCGGCTGCCAAAGCCAGCCCGAACGTAGCGGCGCGCAGCGCCCAGCCGAAATCCCCGTTCACGATCATCTCCCGTTTCAGAAGCAGCACTGCCCGCTGCCGACTCACGACCTGCGCTTCACCCGCCCCTCCGGCGGACGTGCGCGAGCCTGCGGAAATCCCGCCCCCTGCCCGATTTCAGGACTACCGCGCCGACGACGCGTCTGGGTGAGCTCAAATGATCATCGAATTTGAGGCCTGTCAAATAATTTATGAATTTTCCATTTCACATAAAAAATTGGAAGTGCACAAAAGGCTCTCAGCGACCACGGCGGCGCTTCGGCGGGCTAGCACCGAGCTGTTCGTCGAGTCTGGCGAGCGTTGCCCTTGCGCCGCCCTCGATATGCTCGGCAAGCAGCTGGCAGGCCTCGGCCTCGCGGCGGGCGAGGCAGGCTTCGAGAATCGCCTTGTGCTCGGCATGGATCGAGGGGCGCAGCTCGGGATAACGCACCACGGCGCGGCGATAGCGCTCCGACTGCTCGTAGAGCAGGGCGCAGAAATGAAGCAGCCAGGGCGAGCCGCAGGCCGCTTCGAGCGCATTGTGGAAAGCGCTGTTGCGCTGCTCCCATTCGTCGGCATAGCTCGCCGGATCGCCGGTCAGGCTCGTCTCCATGCGCGACATGCGATGATAGGCGCCGACGATCCCAGCCTCCCATTCATCGTCGCCATTGGCGATCGAGCGGGCCAACGCCATCGTCGAGAAGCGCTGCCTGAGATCGGCGACATCGAGCAGTTCCTCGCGCGATACCGGCGCGACCTGGAACCCGCGCTGCCCTTCGCCGCGCACCAGCCCTTCGACGGCAAGGCGCGACAGTGCCTCCCGGACTGGATTGCGGCCGATGTCGTAGCGCTCCTCGAGCTGGTCCGGCCGCAGTCGCTTTCCGGGCTCGAACTCGCCGACGATGATGTCGCGGCGCAGCTTGATGAGCGCCTCGTCGGCCTGTGTGCGTGGCCCGTCCTGTCTGAGCAGCCAGGCCGAAGGGCCCCACTCGGGTTTCGGCTGCTTGCTGGCACTATCCGCCATTCATACCCCCTTGCGGGCGCGAATCGAGGCTGGCCCGCCTACTCGTTTCCACCTGCAATACACGAAATCAGGTACGTATGGGATAATTTCTAAGAAGCTGATTTTGCATCAAAATAGAGAAATTTATAAATTCCTGTTGCACGAGAGAATGCCGCCCGCTATGGATCGCCTCACAGGAGAACTCATGATGGCGAACGAATTCGACCCGGACCTGCCGTCCAACCGGCTGATCTTCGACATCCGCCGCGACAATGATGTCTGGCCGCATTTCAAGGAGCGGCTCGAAGAGCTGATGGAGGCCTATGGTCTCAGCCCGGCAGAGCGCGACGCGTTCCGTGCGGTCGACGTGCGGCGCCTGGGCGAGCTCGGCGTGCATCCGTACTTCCTGCCGCAGGTCACGCGGCTTTTCCACGGCGCTGCGGGCAACACGACCAAGAGCGCGGCAGCCGAAGCTTATCGCCGCTCCTTTGGCGAGCAGATCGTCGAGCATCGCGACATTTCGAGCGAGGAGAACCCGCATGGCTGAGTTCGTTTCGATCATGGCCATGGCGCACGCGCCGGGCGTCACCGGCTGGCTCGAGTCCTGCCCGATCTCCGACCAGCAGGCGATCCAGGCGGGATATGAGGAGCTCGGCCAGATCATGCGCGCGGCGAAGCCCGACGTGATCATCGGCGTCGGCAACGACCATTTGCTCAACCTGCCCCTGAAGAACCCGCCGAACTGGCGCGTCGATTGTGCGGCGGAGTGGACCGGCCCGGCCGAGTTCTTCAAGGCCTGGCTGAAGCAGCCCGGCTACCAGGTTCGCGGCCGGCCGGAGATCGCCGAGATCATCGCCCGCGAAGCGATGGCGGCCGGCCACAAGATCGATCGCGGCGATGGCCTGCTCTTCGACGACAACTGGTCGGTGCCGCTCTGGTATCTCGGCTATGACGTGCCGATCCTGCCGATCCATATGAACTGCATCAATCCTCCGGTGCCTGAGCCGGCCGATTGCATCCGCTTCGGCCGGGAATTGCGACGGATCGTCCGCGAGGTCCTGCCGGCGGGCTTGCGCGTCGGGCTGATGGGTACGGGCGGGCTGTCACACGAGCCTGGCGGGCCGCGTTATTTCACGATGGATTCGAAATTCGACCGCTGGTTCCTCGAGCTGATGGAGGAAAGCGACGCCGACCGGGTGATCCGCGAGGCGACCGTCGAGCGGATGAACGATGCCGGCGGAGGCGGAACTACCGAGCTCCTCGCCTGGATGGTGGCGATGGCGGCGGCGGGCGGTACCGGCGCGCGCTCGGTCTTCTACGTTGCGTCGGCGGAGATGCGTTGCGGCATCGGCGCCAGCGTCTGGTCGGATTTCGCCTGACATGGCCGAGTGCAAGACAACAGAGACATTTGCCAGCCGAAGCGTCCTTGCGACTGTCGAGGAGCGGCTGGCGCCACAGCGCGCCGCGCTCATCGTGGTCGATATGCAGAACGATTTCTGCGCGCCCGGCGGCTACGTCGAGGGCATCGGCAAGGATGTTTCGGGCCTCGCAACGATCGTGCCGGCACTGAATGTGCTGCTGGCGAGCGCGCGGAGCGCCGGGGTTCCGGTGATCTGGTTGACCGCCTGTTACGAGGAGGACGCGATCCCGCCGTCAATGATCGCGCAGAAGCGCCGAATCGGTACCAGCCTGATCTGCTGCGAGCGCGGCTCCTGGGGGGCCGGGTTCTTCGGCGTCTCGCCGGAGCCGGGTGAGCCGGTCTTCGAGAAGCACACCTATTCCGGTTTCTCTAATCCCGGCCTGGAGCAGCACTTGCGGGCGCTTGATCGCGAGGCCCTTATATTCGCCGGTGTGCAGACCAATGTCTGCGTCGAATCGACTCTCCGCGAGGCTCACAGTCGCGGCTTTGACGTCGTCATCGTGCAGGACGCTGTCGCCTCGCACGCAGCCAAGCAGCATCAGGCAACGCTCGCCAATGTCGGTTTCCTGTTCGGCGACGTGGTCACGGCCGAAGCCATCGAGCGGGCTTGGGCCGCTTCGCCAGCCGGTGCCGGGGCGGTGCAGGCCCATTCGCAGATCACAGACGCGCTGATGCCTAGCGGGGCCCGATGACTGGCGCCGCGCTGATGCGGCAGCGCATCGACATCCATCATCATTTCATACCACCGCGCTATCGCGAGCTGGTCGGGGCGGATGCGATCGGCCGTACGCTGGTTTCGGGGCGGGCGCCCCCATGGAGCCCGCAGCAGTCGATCGAGGCGATGGATCGCAACGGCGTTTCGCTCGCGGTTGTATCGATCTCGGCTCCGGGCTTTCAATGCGACGAAGGCGAACGCGCGGCGCTGTGCAGCCATTGCAATGATTTCGCCGCGCGCATGCGAAGCGATTACCCGGGCCGGTTCGGAAGCTTCGCGTCGTTGCCGCTGCCGGATATCGAGGCCAGCCTCAGGGAAATTGAACGCGCCTGCGACGAGCTTGCGGCCGACGGCATCGGCCTGCTCACCAACTATGGCGGCCGCTATCTCGGCGACCCCATGTTCGATCCTGTCTTCGAAGAGCTGAACCGTCGGGCGGCGACGGTGTTCGTGCATCCGACCGATACGCCCTGCGGCTGCTGGGTCGGGCTGCCGGCCGCCTCTCTCGAATTCCCGTTCGACACCACGCGCGCAATCGCCAGTTTGCTGTTCTCCGGCACGATCGGTCGGTTTCCGAAGATCCGCATGATCTTCTCCCATGCCGGCGGTACGATGCCCTTCCTCGCCGGGCGCCTCGCCAGGCTCGAGCGTCGGCCGGATTACAAGAAGATGGTCCCTGAGGGCGTGAAGGCGCTGCTCCAGACGCTGTATTTCGACACCGCCCTATCGGCCGAGCCGTCTATGCTGAACCCGCTCTTGGCATTGACGACACCCGAGCATGTCCTTTTCGGCAGCGATTATCCCTACGCGCCCGAGGATGCGATGACCGCGGCCGTGAGGGCGCTCGATGCCATGGCGCTGCCGAACTCGGCAACCAATGCGATCTTGGCAGGAAATGCACTGGGGCTGCTGCCGTCCCTGAGAGTTCAAGGCGGGACTTAGTAAACGCGGCCCGCATCGCCGTTATTTGTTGACCTGCTGGGCGCGCGGATTCGACTTTGCCCTGCGGGCTCATCGATGTCCTTCGAGAATGGCGGGGCTGAGGCGTCGCGCGAGATACTCGGCGAAGAGACGTGCGGCCGGCAGCGGAATCTTGGCCGCGGGCGTCACTGCGTGGATTGGGACCTTCTGTGTCTCGTACTCGGCCAGTACGATCTCCAGTTCGCCCCGTTCGACTAGGTCGCGGACCTGCCAGAGCGGTGTGAAGCCGAGCCCCAGGCCGAGCGCAGCAGCTGAATAAGTTGCGGCAGTGCTGTCGGTCCGCAGCCTCCCGCTGACGCGAACAGTCTGGGGCTCGCCGTCGATCTGAAACGGCCATGCCTCCGACATTACATCGAGACGGCGCACCAGGCATTGGTGATCGGCAAGCTCGCTGGGATGGCCGGGGCGACCGTGTTTGGCAAGATACATCGGTGATCCATATACCACGCGGCGCAGGGCTCCCAGCCGCCGCGCCTTCAGCTCGGAATCTGGCAGGTCGCCGATGCGAACCGCCAGGTCGATGCCATTCTCGATCAGATCGAGAAAGCGATCGCTCAGGCTGAGCTCGACCTCGATCTTCGGATATCGCTCAAGGAATTCGGCGAGCGCCGGGACGACATGGACGGGGGCGAACAGAACGGGCGCGCTGATCCGCAGCAGCCCGACAGGCTCGGAGCGTTGGTTGCTGGCCTCTGCACCGGCATCGGCGATCTCGAGAAGCGCTGGCCGGATGCGCGAATAGAAGCGACGTCCTGCTTCAGTCGGATGCGATCGGCGGGTGGTGCGGCGCACGAGCTCAACGCCGATGCTGTCCTCGAGGGTAGCGAGCGATCGGCTGACCGATTGCAGCGAGCGCCTTAGCGCGCGGGCCGCGGCGGTGAAGCTTCCTTCGTCCAAGATGGCGACGAACGCCTCCAAATCCTCAAGCCGATGCATGGAGTTAGCTCAGTCAGATTATATTGATATCCAATATAATCTCTCCTGAGATGCATCGATTATCAATCAAAAGCGTAAGCCTCACATTGAGCTGATAACGTTCAATGGAGTTCGCTGATGACTGCTGAAATCGACACTGTCCTGGCTGTCGGGGCCCATGGCCGATTTGCTGGCCTCGTCCCTCCCGCGCTGCGAGCCAAGGGCATCAAAGTCAGGGCGCTGGTCCGGGACGATGACGCCGCGGCGGCGGCTCTGGCGAATGGCGCTGCCGAGCTGGCTCGCGGCGATCTCCGTAGGCCCGACACACTGCTTGCGGCGGTACGCGGCGTTCAGGGCGTCTTTCATATCGGCCCAGCGTTCGCCCCGGATGAAGCGGAGATGGGCATCAACATGGTGCGCGCCGCACGACAGGAGGGCGTCGCGAAATTCGTCTATTCCTCGGTGATCCAGCCGACCTACGCTAGGCTTCCCAATCACGCGAGCAAGATCGCCGTCGAGGAGGCACTGTTCGAATCCGGGCTCGACTACACGATCCTGCGGCCGACCAATGTCTTTCAGAATCTGGTTGCCGCCTGGCCCGCCATCGTGAAGACCGCGACCTTTGCCGAGCCGTTCCGGGCGACGATGCGCGTTGCCCGGGTCGACTATCGCGACGTTGCCGAGGCCGCGGCCATCGCCTTTAGCAGTAACCGTCTGTCATACGGCGCCTTCGATCTTTGCGCCGACGGATCGCCCAACCGCGACGAGATCGCTGCCTTGATGAGCGACGTTCTCGGGCGCTGCATCGCGGCCGCCGAGCTGAACTTCGACAGCTGGGCTGCGAAAGCGAACCTGCCATACGTCCCTGCTCAGATCGAGGTGCTACGCCAGGTCCATGCGCATTACGCGGCGCATGGAGCGCCTGGTAATGGCCTCGTCTTGCGGGCGATCCTTGGTCGGGAGCCGCGTACGCTGCGCGCCTTCATTCAGGAACTAGCGACGGAGCAGAGCCTGGCCAGCCTGGACTCGCAGCCAATGACGGGCCGGAGCTGACAATGACCGATGCATCGAATGCAGCGCAGCGCGATCTGGCGACTGATCAGGTGGCAGTAATGACGCCAGGCATGACTGTTTTCTTTGCGGCAGCCGTCGCGATCACGGTCCTCAACCTGTTCGCGTCGCAGCCCCTGCTCGGCCTGATCGGCCCGGCCTTCGGAATGACAGCCGCCCAGGCCAGCATGATCACCACCCTGACGCTGTTGGGATATGCCCTTGGGCTCGTCTTCGTCGTCCCACTCGTCGACCTCATATCCAATCGCCGCCTGATCCTGCTGACGTTGCTCTGTTGTGCCGGATCGTTGCTATCGACGTCGCTCGCCCCGACCACCTCGCTTCTTCTCGCGAGTGCGGTTGCGCTCGGCGTGACCTCGACAGCCGTCCAGATGCTCGTTCCTATCGCGGCGGCGCTGACGGCGCCCGAGGCGCGAGGCCGGGTGGTCGGCAATGTGATGAGCGGCCTGATGATTGGTACGCTACTGTCGCGACCGCTCGCGAGCCTGGTGGCGGAATTTGCTGGCTGGCGTTCCTTCTACGCGCTGAGCGCCGTTCTCATCGCGGTTCTGACCGCAGCAATGGCGAAGACGTTGCCAGAACGACGGCCTTCGCCCGGCGCGAGCTATGGCTCGCTGATCGCCTCGCTGGGGACGTTGATCTGCGGGGAGCCGGTCCTGCGCCGGCGCTCTGCCTATCAGTTCCTGCTGATGGGAGCGTTCAGCCTGTTTTGGACCGCGATCGCGTTGCGGCTGACGGCCCCACCTTACGGACTTGGGCAGATCGGCATCGCGGTGTTCTCGCTTGCGGCGGTCGGAGCAGTTGTCATCGCACCTGTCGCGGGGCGACTGGCGGACCAAAACAAGGCGAGCCTGATGACCCCGTTGTTCCAGGGAGCGGTTGTTCTCGCCTTTCTGTTGGTTGCCGTAGCGGACGGAGCTGGCGGAATGCTTGCCCTCAACGCCGCACCTGTCCTGTCGCTTGCATTACTCGGCATCGCCGCGTTCCTGCTCAGTCTTGGTGTTACCGGCGACCAGATCATTGGACGCCACGCGATCAACATGCTTCAGCCAGAAGCACGCGGGCGCCTGAACGGCCTCTACACCAGCTTTATGTTCACCGGTGGGGCGCTCGGAGCATTTGCCGCAGGTCCGGCCTGGGACCGCGGAGGCTGGCCTCTCGTCTACCTGCTTGCATTGGGAGCCGCTTCGATCGCAGCACTGCTGACGATAGGCGCCAGCTTCGCCGTACTGAAGCGCTGAGCCACGAGCCGGTTGTGCGACATCACTGCAGGATCATCGATGTCGCCTTTTTTTTCCGGCTACACGACCCGGTGCATTCAGCCGCGCCTTGTGTCCGATGACGGGTGTCTCTTTGCGTCAGTTTCGCGAGCAGTCACGACTTGACCATCCTGGAAGATCATGAGCGCCGTCAGCTCGATGGATTGATCGCATAAGCCTGAAAAAGGGCGGCATAGAATCAGCCGGAAGCGACAAGTAAGATCGCGTGCGAAACGGCGTGCTGGAATTTAAACGTGAAAGACCACATGGAGAATGTAGGAGAACGGCCTATCACACCCACCAAGCGGCGCGGTTGCCTTTCGTTGACTGGAGTTGACCCGGTTTTGTGGACACCTTTGAAGTCATTTTCTGGAGTGTCCGATGCCGCGTTTTCGAGCTGCATATCCGCCGGAGTTCCGACGGCAGATGGTCGAGTTGGTCCGATCCGGGCGAACGCCTGAAGAGCTGTCGCGGGAGTTCGAGCCGACCGCGCAATCCATCGCGAACTGGGTCCGTCAGGCTGATCGCGACGCCGGCAGGCGTAGTGACGGTGCGACGACGGCCGAGCGCGAAGAGCTGATCCGCCTTCGCCGTGAGAACCAGCGCCTGCGCCAGGAGCGCGATATCCTGTCAAAGGCGGCAGCCTGGTTCGCGCGGGAGAGCAAGGCGAACCCGAACGGGTTTTCCGGTTCATGAGCGCGCACCAGGCCGTCTTCCCGATCAAGACCATGGCCCGCGTCTTCAAGGTCTCCGCGTCCGGCTATTATGCCTGGCGCGGCAGGCCAGCCTCGGCGCGGGCGACAGCCGACGTCGACCTCACCCGGAAGATCCGCACGATCCATGCGGCCTCGCGCAAAACCTATGGCGCACCGCGGATCCATGCCGAGCTCAAGGCCGAGGGAGTGGCCATCGGCAAGAAGCGCGTGGCTCGCCTGATGGGCGCGGCCGGGCTCGTCGGCGCCAGCCGGCGCAGAAGCATCACGACGACACGGCGCGATCCCGCGCATCGGCCGCCGAACGATCTGGTTCGAAGGAACTTCTTTGGCGAGAAGCCGAACGAACTGTGGGTGGCCGACATCACCTTCGTGCCCACGCTCGCCGGCTTCCTGTTCCTGGCGGTCGTGCTGGACGCATGGTCCAGGCGGATCGTCGGCTGGGCTTTCTCAGCCGATCTGAAGACCCGCGTCGTGCTCGATGCGCTCGACATGGCGCTCGCCGCCCGCAAGCCGGAGAACGTCATCCACCATAGCGATCAGGGCTCGCAATATACCTCGCTGGCTTTCGGCAACCGCTGCAAGGACGCCGGCGTCAGGCCCTCGGCCGGCTCGGTCGGCGATGCCTACGACAACGCCATGTGCGAGAGCTTCTTCGCGACGCTGGAATGCGAGCTGCTCGACCGGAACCGCTTCCGCTCTCACAGCGAGGCGAGGATGGCGGTCTTCAGCTTCATCGAAGGCCTCTATAACCCGTCACGCCGCCACTCGGCGCTGGGATACCTCTCGCCCATCGAATACGAAAGGCTGCACCATGAACTGACCTGACCCGCCATAGCCGTGAACAGTCCACGGAAGCGGGTCAACTCCATTCTGGCAGAGGAACCTGAACTCTGATCAGGTAACAGGAAGGATTCCAGATGCTCGGCTGTTCGCGACCAAAGCGACGCTCTATGGTCGAGACTCAACGCAGCCAGTAGGCGACGAGAGCGGCGAGGCAGAGCGAGGCCAGATAGTTCCTGGCGAGCTTGTCGTAGCGGGTCGCG
>NZ_FOKP01000041.1 GCF_900112185.1 Allobosea sp. CRIB-10
GCCCGCTATATGCAGATCCTCTCGGACGGGCTCTCGGCCAAGCTCGCCGGGCGCTGCATCAACATCCACCACTCGTTCCTGCCGGGCTTCAAGGGTGCCAAGCCCTATCATCAGGCGCATGAGCGCGGGGTGAAGCTGATCGGCGCGACCGCGCACTACGTCACCTCGGACCTCGACGAAGGGCCGATCATCGAGCAGGACGTCGAGCGCATCAGCCATCGCGACACGCCCGACGATCTCGTGCGCAAAGGCCGCGACATCGAGCGGCGCGTGCTGGCACGGGCCGTCTCGCACCATCTGGAAGACCGCATCGTGCTCAACGGCAAGAAGACGGTGGTGTTTACGGATTGAGGGGCGTCAGCCCCTCACCTCTCCGAGCGACCAGGGCAGTTCCTCGCCACCGCGGAAGACGACCACGTCCTCTTCGCCGACTGCGACGGCAGGCGAGACCCGGCAGGGCCGCTTCTCCAGCGTGATCGTGCCCTCGTTGAGCGGCAGGCCGTAGAAGCGCGCCCCGTTCTCCGAGGCGAAGGCCTCGAAATGGGGAAGCGCACCCTCCTCGTCGAAGACCTGGACATAGGTCTGGAGCGCGGTGGCGCCGCCGAAGACGCCGGCCGAGCAGCATTCGGCTTGCTTGGCGCTGCGCAGATGCGGTGCGGTGTCGGTGCCGATGAAGAAATTTCCGTCGCCCGCAGTCACCGCCTTGCGCAAAGCGAGGCGATGGCGCTCGCGCTTGGCAACCGGCAGGCAGTAGAGATGCGGCCTGAGGCCGCCCTGGAAGATCGAGGTGCGGTTGAGGATCAGGTGGTGCGGCGTCACCGTCGCCGCTGCCCGGCCGGCATGGGCGCGCACCAGTTCGACGGTCTCGGCGGTGGTGACATGCTCGACCACGACCTTGAGACCCTGGTGCCGCTTGAGCAGCGGCAGCATCTCGGCCTCCATGAACACCGCCTCGCGGTCGAAGATGTCGACGGCCGGGTCGGTGGCCTCGCCATGGACGAGGACCGGCATGCCGATCTTTTCCATCCGCTCCAGCACCGGGGCGAGCTTCGGTATATCGGTGACGCCGTGATGGGCGTTGGTGGTGGCCCCCGCCGGATAAAGCTTCGCGGCGGCCCAGACGCCTTCCTTGAAGCCACGCTCGATCTCATCCGGATTGGTCGTGTCGGTGAGATAGCAGGTCATCAGCGGAATGAAATCGTTGCCATCGGGCCGCGCCGCGAGGATGCGCTCGCGATAGGCGTTAGCCGCGTCCACGGATGTCACCGGCGGCACCAGGTTCGGCATGATGATGCCGCGCTTGAACTGGGCGGCGGTGAAGGGCAGCACCGCCTTCAGCATGGCGCCGTCGCGCAGGTGGACGTGCCAGTCGTCCGGGCGGCGGATCGTCAGCGTCTCGAAAGTGCCGGCGGCCTTGGCTTCCGTGCTGCCGAAAAGTTCCGTGACGCTCATGCCCTGCCCCTGTGCTGACTTGCCCGCCGAGCGAATCCACCGAGGGGCTGGCCCTTCCATAACCGCCTTGGCGAGGCGGCGCGAGCACATCCGAGCAATCATGCCGGGGACAGCGCACAGCGGGGATTGACCTTCACCGGCAACCTGTCGAGAAGGGGCCGTTTGCGAATTCGACACGAGCCGCGCCAACGCCTGCAAACGGTGAAGGCTGGCGCGCGCTGGCCCTGGAGACCAAGACCATGCCCAATCTCTACATGCCGGTCGACCGGGAGACCATCGCGCTCGAAGCGGCCAAGATGCTGCTCGAGATCAAGGCGGTCCACTTCTACAAGGACAAGCCCTTCATCTTCACCTCCGGCTGGGCGAGCCCGGTCTATATCGACTGCCGCAAGATCATCTCCTTCCCGCGTTTGCGCTCCTCGCTGATCGACTTTGCCGCGACCACCATCGTGCGCGACATCGGCTATGAATCGATCGACATCGTCGCCGGTGGCGAGACGGCCGGCATTCCTTTCGCCGCCTGGATCTCCGATCGCCTGTCGCTGCCGATGCAATATGTCCGCAAGAAGCCCAAGGGCTTCGGCCGCAATGCGCAGATCGAGGGCGAGGTGGTCGAGGGTGCGCGCACTTTGCTGGTCGAGGACCTCGCCACGGATGGCGGCAGCAAGGTCAACTTCTGCAAGGCGCTGCGCGACGCCGGCGCCAAGGTCGATCACTGTTTCGTGCTGTTCTACTACGACATCTTCCCGCAGGGGCGCGCGATGATGCAGGAGATCGGCGTCGGCCTGCACTACCTCACCACCTGGTGGGACGTGCTCAAGGTCGCCAAGGCGAGCGGCCATTTCGAGCCGAAGGTGCTGGCCGAGGTCGAGCGTTTCCTCAACGAGCCGGCCAAATGGTCGGCCGCGCATGGCGGCATCTCGGACTTCAACCAGGCCAAGACCGGCTGAAGATCCAAAATCAGCTGCACTACGCAGGCTCTCAGCCAGCGTGCAGCACGCGAAAGCGATCGGGCTCGACCGGATCCCGATCGACGACCTGGATCGGTGGCCAAGCCCATTGCCAGACGCCGACGTCCGGCACGCGCGAGAAGCTGATCCGCCCGCGCGTGCCTTCGACCGACAGCTCCAACCAGGCCTGCGCCAGGCGTCCCCGCTCCGGGCCATGGGAGCGCATCATCGCGGCAAGAACGGTGATCGTGTCATAGCCCTCGAAGGCGACGAAGGACGGCGCCTGCGCAAGCTGCTGGCGCAGGGCCGCCTCGACTCGCAGACCGAGCGGCGGAAGCTGCTCCGGCAAATAGCGCAGGAACGGGATCGCGGCCCCGTCCTCGCCCAGCAACGCCAGCCATGCGGGCAGCTCCGGCGGCCCGGCCGGCGCGCCGATCAGGACGCCGCCAAGGCGCGGGTCGCGGCGGACGGCCCTGACGATCGAGACCGCCGGCTCGGGATGGCCGACCAGGAGCAGCAGGGCCGTGGCGCCCTTGCCGGCGAGTTCGTCACAGAGCGCGGCAGGCGTGAACGAGTTCATCTCGAACTCCATGACGCTCCCACCGCGTGGCGTGATGTAGTCCCGCAGGATGCGCGTCCCCGAGGCCCAGTAGACGCTCGGGACGGTTGCGACGGCGATCCGCTGATGCCCCAAGCCTAGCAGGAACTCGGCATAGAGCCGCCAGCCGCGGGACTGCGCCGGGGCGATCCGGGCAACCCAGTCCGTCGGCTGCTCGGTGAGCGCATCGAGGACCGCCGAGGAGCAGAGGAACGGCAGGTGCAGCGCATCGGCCCTGGCCGCAGCGGCGCGGGCGACGACGCTGTGGTACTCCCCGGCAAGGGCGACGATGCCCAGACCGGCCAGTTCATCGACGGCGGCCACCGCCTTCTGTGGATCGGCCGCGGTGTCGCGCACGATCAACTCGAGCGGCCTTCCGGCGATCCCGCCGGAGCCGTTGACCTCGGCGATAGCAAGTTCGATCCCGGCGAGCAGGTGCTGGCCGGCCTCGACCCAGCCGGGTGGCGACAGCGGAGCCAGGGCACCGATCCGAATAGGCATGGTCATGCGCCGACATCTCCCGGCCAACGGTTCGGCCGCACTATGCCGGGAACGCGCCCATGGACGTCAGTAGCGTAAGCGCAGCGCGCCCAACCGATCTCAGAAGGCCGGCGGGCGGCGGTCAAAGAAGGCGGCGATGCCCTCGCGGAAATCCGCCGTGCCGGCATTGGCGACGAAGTTCTGCTTCTCCAGGTCGAGCTGTGCGTCGAAGGAGCCATGAGTCGCGGCCTGGACCAGCGCCTTGCTTGCCCTTTGCGCGCCGACGCTGCCGCGAGCGAGCTTTTCCGCCATGGCTCGCGCCACCGCCATCAGCTCGTCCGTCGGCACGACGCGGTTGACCAGGCCGAGCTGGAGCGCGGTCTGGGCATTCATCGCCTGGTTGAGCAGCACGAATTCCAGCGCCCGGCGCGGGCCGAGCAACTGCGTCAACGTCCAGGTGGTGCCGCCATCGGGGCTGGTGCCGAGCTTGGTATAGGCCGAGAGGAAGCTCGCATCCTCTGCCGCCATCACGAGGTCGCAGGCGAGCGCCAGCCCGACGCCGCCGCCGGCGACCGGCCCTTGCACCGCGGCAATGACAGGCTGCGGCATCGCCTTGATCAGGCGCATCAGCGTGTGGAAGCGGTCGATCAGCTTCGTCGCGGTCTGCGGGGCGCCCGGAAGGTCAGCCTGGAAGCGGGCGAGATCACCGCCCGCCATGAACGACCGCCCTGCCCCCGCCAGGACGACGGCGCGGATCGTTTGATCTGCGGCGAGCCCGGAGAAGGCTGCGACCAGCCCATCGGCCATCGCTTCGTCGAGGACGTTGAGCACCTTGGGACGGTTCATGGTGACGGTCAGGATCGGGCCCTGCCGCTGCGTGATCACCACCTCGTCTGCCGCATCGCTCATCGTCTCGTCCCCATCCTGTCCGCGTCATGAGCCTCAGCCCGGCGGCCTCGTATCGTCGATAACCTTGCCGTCGCTCGGCAATGTCCCCGGCGCCACCAATTCGACCGTGCCGCTCAACTTGAAGACCTCGCGGACGGAAGCCTTCACTGTCTCGGCCAGTTCTGAACTCAATGCAGTGGCTTCGGCCCTAAAACACATCGCATCCGTCTCGCCGGCCCGCGTCACCACCAGCCGGCAGCGACCAAGCTCGGGATGGCGCGCGGCGACCACCGCGACCTGCTCGGGCCGGACGAACATGCCCTTGACCTTGGCCGACTGATCCGCCCGGCCGAGCCAGCCGCGGATGCGCTGGTTGGTGCGCCCGCAGGGCGACAAGCCCGGCAGCGTCGCGGTGAGATCGCCGACGGCGAAGCGAATCAGCGGTTTCTTCGGATCGAGGATGGTCACAGTGATCTCGCCGACCTCCCCTTCCGCCACCGGCTGGCCGGTACCGGGACGGAGGATCTCGACGATGATGTCCTCGTTGAGCACGAGGCCTTCGCGGGCCGGCGTCTCATAGGCGATGATGCCGCATTCAGCCGTGGCGTAGCATTGATAGGCGTCGATGCCGCGCTCGCGGAACTCGGCCTGCAATGACGGCGGGAAGGCCGCGCCGGAGACCACCGCCCGCTTCAGCGAGGTGAGATCGCGCCCACGCGCCGCGCCGAGATCGAGCAGTATTTTCAGGAAGTCCGGCACGCCGGCATAGAGCGTCGGGCGATAGGCCTCGATCAGGTCGAGCTGGGCGTCGCTATTGCCGGGCCCTGCCGGGATCACGGCGCAGCCGAGCACGCGCGCCCCGGCGTCGAAGCACCAGGCCCCAGGCGTCAGGTGGTAGGAGAAGGTGTTGAGCACGATATCGCGCCAGCCGGCGCCGGTCGCGGCGAGCGCGCGGGCGACCCGCCAGGGATCGTCGTCATGGCTTTCGGGCTCGAAGATCGGCCCCGGCGACATCATCAAGCGGCGATAATCGCTCGGACGGCCCGGTAGCAAACCGCCAAAGGGCGGCTTGCCGCGCTGGGTCGCCGGCAAATCCGACTTGCGCAGCACCGGCAGGCGGGCAAGCGCCGTGCGGTCGGTGATCGCCTCGGGATCGAGGCCGCGCAGATGCTTCCGCCATGAGGGGAGCCGCTGCGCCGCCGCAATCACCTGCGGCAGCCGGTTGAACAGGTCGGCCTCGCGGCGCGCCGGTGCGCGGGTCTCCAGCCGGTCGTAGTGCTTGCCCATGACGGCCTCAGGCGAGCCAGCGCTTGCGGCGCCGGTAATGCTTGACCGCGTGGTAGTCGACCTTCTGATGACCGCCGAGATAGGCGTCGGCGACGTCGGGATTAGCGCTCAGCACGGCGGCCTCGCCGCTCATCAGGATGCGGCCGTTCTCGATCAGGTAGCCGTAATGGGCGATCTCCAGCGCCGCCGTGGCGTTCTGCTCGACCAGCAGCACGGCGACGCCGTCGCGCGCGTTGACGTTACGGACGATGTCGAAGATCTCGTCGACGAGGAAGGGCGCGAGGCCAAGGCTCGGCTCGTCGAGCATCAGCAGGCGCGGCTCGGTCATCAGCGCGCGGGCGATCGCCAGCATCTGCTGCTCGCCGCCGGAGAGATAGCCGGCCTCGGCCTTGGCCCTCTGGGCGAGACGCGGGAAGGTCTCGAACATCCGGTCGATCAGCGCCGTGACATGGCCGCGCTCGCGATGCATGGTCGCGGCCGCGATCAGATTCTCCTTCGGCGTCAGATGGCCGAACACACGCCGCCCCTCCAGCACATGAACGATGCCCAGGCGCACGCGATCGGGCGGGTCGACGGCGAGGATCGAGCGGCCGTCGAAGCTGATCTCGCCGCGCGTGACCGCGCCGCGCTCGGGCTTGAGCAGACCCGAGATCGACTTCAACACCGTGCTCTTGCCGGCGCCGTTGGCGCCGAGAACGGCGACGAGCCCCTTCTCGGGCACCTCGATCGAGACGCCGCGCACCGCGAGGAAGACCTGATCGTAGACGATCTCGATATTGTTCAGCGCCAGCAACGTCATCGGCCCGATCCGAAAAGGGGCGGTGCGGAAGACCCGCGCCGCCCGCGCAGAGTCATTTCCCGGACTTCTTGAACTCTTCCGAGTTCTTGCGGATCTCCTCCCAGACCACGTCCTGGTTGGCGGAGTACCAGTCGGTGATCGGCACGAACTTGGCGCCGTCCCAGCGCGCGATCCGGCCCATGCCGCCGCCCTGGTGGTCGTCCTTGGTGATCGTGGTGGGCGGCAGCAGGCCGTCGGCGGTGAAGTTGGTGATCGAGCGCAAGCCTTCGTTGAGCCAGGGGCCGGTAACCGGGCCGTTCGGCGCCTTCTCGGCCGCCCTGCGCACGCCCTCGACCATCAGCGTCGCCATCTGGACGCCGTAGTTGTAGTAGGCGGTGCCGACCTTGTTCTCGGGGCCGGCGCCTTTGCCCTTGCCGACGACGTCGGCGAGGATGTCCTTGATCACCTTGGGCTCGCGGCCGCCGACGCAGGGCTCGACCTTCATCACGCCCTTGGCCGCCTCGCGCCCGACCACGTCCATATCGGATTCGGAGAGCCAGACGCTGCCGGAGACGCGGTCCATCGGCAGGCCGTTGCGGATCGCCTCGGTCAGCGCCACCGTCTGGCCGACGCCGGCGCCCCAGAAGATCACGAAATCGGGCCGCGCGCGGCGCACCTGCGGCCAGATCGCCGACTGGTCGTTGCCCGGCGGCGTATAGGGGAAGGCGGTCAGCTCGTAGCCTTCCTTCTTGGCGAGCACGTTGAGGATCGGCAGCGGCTCCTTGCCGAAGGGCGTGTCGATGTGGACGAAGACGATCTTCTTGCCCTTGAGGCTGCCCTTCTCGGTCTTCTTGAACTGCTCGATGATCAGGCCGGCCTGGGTCCAGTAATTGATCGAAAGCGGCAGGACATAGGGAAAGGCACTGCCGTCGGCGGCGTCGCTGCGTCCGGAATAGGCCGTGATCATGTTGATCTTGTCTTCAAGCGCGCGCGGCACCAGCGCGCGCGCCACCGGGGTCGAGAGCGGGTCGATCAGCACGGCGCCCTCGCGCTTGCCGCGCTCATAGGCCTCGATCGCCCGCGGCAAATCGTTGGCGTGGTCGGTGATGTCAGCGACGATCTTGTAGCCGCCGACGCCGCCACGGTCGTTGACCAGCGTGAAGTAGTCGCGCTGCCCCTGATTATACTCCGAGGTCACGAAGGTGTAGATGCGGGTGAAGTCCTGCGGCAGCGAGAAGCGGACGATCTTCTCCTGGGCGAAGACGCGGGCCGGCAGGGCAAGCGGCGCGGCCAGCGCAGCCGATCCGGCGATGAAAGAACGGCGATCGAGCGACATCCTGTTTCCTCCAGCCCTGTCGTTGATTGAGGCACCGTCACCGCTGGGCATGGCGGAACGGCCAGACGAGCAAGTAGTTGCGGAAATTCGCGTAGATCTTGGCGAGGCCGAGCGGCTCGTAGAGCAGGAAGCCGATCACCAGCGCGCCGTAGGCCATCAACGGCAGATGGGCGCGCAGGTCGATCGGCAAGGACCAGCCGAACGTGCCGGCGGCGGCGCCGAGCAGGTTGTTGAGCAGGATCGGCGCGAACAGGATCAGCGCCGTCCCGAAGAACGGGCCGAGCACGCTGCCGAGACCGCCGACGATGATCATCGCCAGAATCTGGATCGAGAGCTCGATGTGGAACTGGTCGGGCGAGATCGCCCTGAGATAGGTCACCGCCAGCACCGAGCCGACGACGCCGCCGATGAAGGACGAGACCCAGAAGGCGAGCAGCTTGTAGCGGAAGGTCGAGATACCGAGGATCTGGGCGGCGTAGTCCTTCTCGCGCAGCGCCGCCAGGGCCCGGCCGAAGCTGGTGCGCCGGACGTTCAACATGAACAGCGTGATGACGAGGCAGACGCCGAAGGCGAGGTAATAGGTCGGCAAATCGCCCTGCAGGGGGATGCCGAGGAAGCTGACCGGCGGCACCTGCAGCGTCGCGAGCGAGCCGCCGCTGATCACGGAACTATGCGAGATGACGAAGTCGACGACGTACTGCATGGCGAGCGTCGCCATCGCCAGATAGATGCCCTTCATGCGCAGGGCCGCGCCGCCGAACATCGTGCCGATGGTGGCGCTGAGCAGGCCGCCGGCGATCATCGCGATCTCGAGCGGCACGCCGAGGCGCACCAGATGCACCGAGCCATAGGCGCCGATGCCCATCACTGCGCCATAGCCGAGATGGATCTGGCCGGACCAGCCCATCAGCAGGTTGAGGCCGAGGGCGGCGGAGGTCCAGATCAGCCAGGGCAGGAGATAGCCGGAGACATAGAGCCGGTCGAACAGGAAGGGCGCCGCCAGCAGGATGAGGATGACCGCGATGATCAGGCCACGGTCGAAGCCGAGCGGGAACAGCTGGCGCTCGTCCTGATAGCGCGTGTGGCGGATACCGGCGCGACGATAGAACACGGCGTCAGACCCTCTCGATATGGTGGCGGCCGAACAGGCCGTGCGGCTTGAGCAGGAGCGTCACCAGGATGATCACGGCCGCGACCACGTCGCGCGAGCCGCCGCCGACCAGCGGATCGAGCACGCCGGTGGCGAGGCTCTCGGCGACGCCGACGATGACGCCGGCGACGAGCACGCCGGGGATCGAGTCGAGCCCGCCGAGTATCGCGATGGCGAGCGCCTTGATCAGCAGCAGCGAGAGCGACCAGTCGATGCCCTGTGTACTGCCCCAGAGCACGCCGGCGGCGGTGGCGGAGACGGCAGCGAGGCCCCAGGCGACGGCGATCGCCCGCTCGACCCTGATGCCGACCGACCAGGACGCGGTCTGGTCATCGGCGACGGCGCGCATCACCACGCCGAAGCGCGAGTTGAAGAAGAACAGCGAAAGCAGGATCAGCAGCAGCGAGATCGAACCGCCGATCATTGTCGAGCGGTTGAGCAGGAGCTCGCCGACGAAGAGCGGCTGCTGCGGCAGGCCGATGTCGAGACGTTTCACAGCCGCACCGAAGATGCCCGGCAGCAGGCCGCGCAGCATGATCTCCACGCCGAGCGTCAGCATGATCGTCATGATCACCGGCTGGCCGATCATCCGGCGCAGCGCGACGCGCTCCATCAGCAGGCCGAAGCCGAACATGCCGACGAGCGCAACGGGGATCGCCAGCCACATCGGCAGGCCGACCAGGGTCGCGAGCGCCCAGGTGACGTAGCCGCCGGTCATGGCGATCGCGCCCTGGGCGAGATTGGCAGTGCCGGAGGTCTTGTAGATCAGCACGATGCCGAGCGAGACCAGCGCATACATCAGGCCGACGAAGACGCCGTTGGTCGAGAGTTCCGCGAGCAGGATCCAGTCCATCAGGGATTCCTCCGCGAAAGACGCGCGGGCAGAACCCCTCCCCCTTGTGGGGAGGGGAAGGGGTGGGGGGCGCAAAGTCGGAACACATTCGCCGAGAGATCGGCCGGTCCGCTTCTACGAGCGGCCTTGCACCCGGTCGTTCGCCCCCCATCCCCATACCCTTCCCCACAAGGGGGAAGGGAGGAGTTCATGTGATCAGCTTTACACAGAGGTCTCATCAGGCGACGACCTCGCTGATCTTGAGCGTCCGCCGGATCACGCCGCGCTCCCCGTTCTCATAGGCGATGGTGGCGTCGAACACGGTCTCGGTCGCCCCGCTGTAGAGCGCCTCGATCAGCGAGGCGTAGGTGGTCTCGATGGTGTTGCGGCGCAGCTTGCGGGTGCGGGTGATCTCGCCGTCGTCGGCGTCGAAATCCTTGTGCAGATTGGAGAAGCGCCGCACGCGCAGGCCGTTGGGCTGCGTGCCGTTGACGTGCCTGACCACCTCGCCGATCAGCGCCTGCACCTCGGGCCGCTGCGAGAGTTCGGCATAGGAGGTGTAGGAGATGCCGCGCTCCTCGGCCCAGTGGCCGACAGCGTCGAAATCGATGCAGACGATGGCGGTGAGCTGGTCGCGCCCGGCGCCGATCACCGCGACATTGCGGATATAGGGGCTGAACTTCAGCCGGTTCTCGATGAAGTTCGGGATGTAGCGCTCGCCGGACGCGGTGCGCACGACCTCGCTGACGCGGCCGAGCACGACGAGCTGGCCATCCTCGTCGATGCGTCCGGCATCGCCGGTGTGCAGCCAGCCATCGACCAGCGCCTTGGCGCTGCTTTCTGGGTCGTCATAGTAGCCATCGACCACCGACGAGGAGCGCACCAGGATTTCGCCGCTGTCGTCGATGCGGATCTCGCTGCCTACCATCGGCTTGCCGACCGTGTGCAGCTTGACCTGCCCTTCGGTCTGCGCCGCCGTCAGCGCGCAGGTCTCGGTCTGGCCGTAGAACTGCTTCAGCTTGATGCCGAGCGCCCGGAAGAACAGGAAGGTGTCCTCGCCCAGCGCCTCGCCGCCGGTGAAGGCGCGCTCGGCCCGGCCGAGCCCGAGATGGTCGCGCAGCGGCGCATAGACCAGCACGTTGCCGACCGCGTCGAGCAGCTTTTCCGACAGCGTCAGCGAACCGCCGGACAGGCGCTTGCGCTCGTAGGCGACGGCGCGCTCCATCGTGGTCTCGAACAGCCAGCGCTTGAACGGCGTCGAGTTCTTCATGCCGACCTGGACGCGGGTCAGCATCTGGTCCCAGGCGCGCGGCGCGGCAAGATAGAAGGTCGGCGAGACCTCGCGCAGGTCGCGCATCACCGTTTCCTGGCGCTCGGGGATATTGATCGTCGCCGCCATCATCATGCCGGCGCCAAGCGTGAAGACGAAGTCGCCGACCCAGGCGGTGGGCAGATAGGCGTAGAGTTCCTCGTGCTGATGGAAATAGCCGCTGGCACCGGCATTGAGCAGGCCGCCGGTGACGTTGCGATGGCGCAACGGGATGCCCTTGGGCAGGCCGGTCGTGCCGGAGGAATGCAGCAGCACCGAGATGTCGTCGGCCTGCGGCCCGTCGACGAAACGCCTGATCAGATCGGGCTCGCGCGCCAGCCGCTCGCGGCCCTTCGCGACCAGTGCATCGAGCGACATCAGCCCGGGAAGGTCGTAGCCATCGAGCCCGCGCTCGTCATCGTAGAGGATGGTGGCGACGCGCCCGGTCGCCTCGCGGAGTTGCAGCAGCTTGTCGACCTGCTCCTGATCCTCGGCGATGCCGACTGGCGGCGCGCCATGGCGGGTCGCGACGATCAGCTCCTCCAGCGGCACGTCCGGGAAGACCGGCGACGGGAAAGCGCGCAGCATGTTGGCGGCGAGCATGGCGTAATAGAGCCGCGGGCGGTTGTCGCCGATCACGGTCATCGCAGCTCCGGCGACCAGCCCCGCCTCCTCGAGCCCCGCCGCCATCGTGGCGATCTCCGCGAAGACCTCGCGCCAGTTCTGCTCCTGCCAGATGCCGTAGCGCCGCTCGCGGAAGGCGACCCGGTCGCCGAACTCAGCAGCGTTACGGGCGAGCGCCGCGATCAGCGTCGCCGGCTCGCCATTGGCGGCGACCGGCCAGTGGGCCACCTCCCCGATCCTGCCCGATACCGCCGTCATGCCGTGCTACCGGCCTGGTGGCGCTTGGCGGCGCGCTCGCCGAGATAGGCGCTGACCACGCTCGGATGCGAGATCGCCGCCTGCGGCTCGCCCTCCGAGATCACCTCGCCATAGCTCAGCACGACGACGCGGTCGCAGATCGAGGTCACCACGTCCATGTGGTGCTCGATGATCAGGGTGGTGACGCCGCGGGCCTCGCTCGCATCGAGAATGAAGCGGGCGATGTATTCCTTCTCCTCCTGGTTCATGCCGGCCATCGGCTCGTCCAGGATCAGGAGGCGTGGTTCGGCGACGAGGGCGCGCGCCAGTTCGACGCGCTTCTGCAGGCCGAGCGGAATGACCTCGACCGGCTCGTCGCGGATGTCCTGGAGCTGCATGAACTCGATCATCTCTTCGACGACGCGCCTGTGCGCCAGCTCCTCGCGCTCCGCCCACCACCAGTAGAACAGCGCCCCGAGCGCGCTCGGCTTCATGTGGGTGTGGCGGCCGATCAGGATGTTGTCGAGGACGCTCATACCCTTGAACAGGGCCAGGTTCTGGAAGGTGCGGGCGACACCGCGGGCGGCGACGCGATGCGGCTTCAGCGCCGTGATGTCCTCGCCGAACAGGCTGACCTTGCCGGCATTGGGCGGGTAGAAGCCGGTGATCACATTGACCATCGTGGTCTTGCCCGAACCGTTCGGGCCGACGAGGCCGAGGATCTCGCCCTGGCGAACGTCGAGCGAGACGCCCTTCAGCGCGCGCAGGCCGCCGAAGACGCGCTCGATCCCGGTGCAGGAGAGCGCGACGGGCGCGCCAGCGACGCTCGCGGCGGAACGGTATTGAACCTCATTCATTCGAGACATCCGGAGCAACCGACCGGAAGGCTCCCGCCGGCGATCCCGACCGGGTCATCTGCAGGCGCCCGGCGCACATACGGCGCCGCCGCGCGAACGGCGTTGACTCCCACGGCATCCTCCCCGGCTGCGCTGTCTTGTTATCTCGGTAGGCGTCAGCTCGATGCAGCTAATGAATAGAATTCATCTTGTGCTGTCAACTCTTTTGCCTCCCGGCTTCGATGCCGGTGGCAGCTGTGATTTTCTGCACAACGGTATTCGCGACGGCTCAAGCCCTACTCAGCACCACATGCGTCGCCGGCGCGCTGGAAGTACCCTCAATGAACCGCGCTCAGCCCGAATGAGCAATCGCTCCTCGACATGACAGGCGCGCCGCGCCGGCCAGCACCGCTTCGTATTCATCCGCCAGCCGTCGGCAAAGATCGCCCGCAGTAGGCAGGTCGTCGATCGCGCCGACACCCTGTCCGGCCGCCCAGATATCGCGCCAGGTCTTGGCCTCCGTCGTGCCGAAATCCAAGCTCGCCGGCCTGCTGAAATCGTCGGGATCACGGCCGGCCGCCGCGATGCTCGGCCGCAGGAAATTGCCGGGCACGCCGCTGATCGCCGGCGTGTAGACGATGTCAGCGGCGGAGGCACCGAGCAGCATGTCGCGCAGCGCTTGCGGCGCCATGCTTTCCTGGGTCGCCATGAAACGGGTACCGAGATAGGCCAGATCGGCGCCTGCCATCCGGGCAGCCGCGACCTGCGCGCCAGTGCTCAGCGCGCCACCGAGCACGAGCGTGCCGTCAAAGATCCGGCGGATATCCGCAAGGGCCGCAAAGGGGTTGAGCGGACCGGCATGCCCGCCGGCTCCGGCTGAGACAGCGATCAGCCCGTCGACGCCGGCCTCGGCCGCCTTGGCGGCAAAGGCGAGCGTCGTCACATCGTGAAAGACAAGTCCACCATAGCCTTGCACCGCCTTGATCAGATCGCGGTTGAGGCCGAGCGAGGTGATGACCAGCGGCACCTTGCGCTCGACCACGATGGCGAGATCAGCGTCGAGCCGCGGATTGCTGCGATGGACGACCAGGTTGACGCCGAAGGGCGTGGCCTCGCCAGCATCACCCAGCCGCTCGGCGATCTCGTCGAGCCAGTCGGCGAAGCCGGCAGTGGTCCGTTGATTGAGAGCCGGAAAGCTGCCGACGACGCCATTGCGGCAGCAGGAGACAACGAGATCCGGCCCCGAGATCAGGAACATCGGCGCAGCGATGACCGGAATGCGCAAGCGTCCGGCAAAGGCGGCAGGCAATGGCAATGACCCCTCCCCTAAAGAACCCATACGCATCGGGACGGGCACCCATTCCACAAAGCTGACCTTGCGGCCGAGCCCTTGCCTGGCGCCCGTCGATGATGAATGCTATTTATTAGTGACGACACGCCCCGGCGTGCCGCCGGTCGGCCAGAGGAAGAAACGGCCTGCCGCTTCGCCTCAGCAAGGATCATCTATGCCGCCCCGCACTGCCCTGAAGCGCCAGGTCAACCGGCTCCCGCCCGAACGGCGCATCTCCGACATCATGGCCGCGGCCAAGGACGTCTTCGTCGAGAAGGGCTACAATGATGCGCTGATCACCGACATCGCTGTGCGTGCCGGCGTGGTCGAGGGCAGCATCTACCGCTTCTTCGCCAATAAGCGCGAATTGCTGGTCAAGGTCGTCGAGCACTGGTTCGAGGAGATGCTGCGCGACGATGCCGAACAGTTCGCCGCGGTGCGCGGCAGCTGGAACCAGATCCGCTTCATCGTCTACACCCACCTCACCTCGATCCATCGCGATCCGGCGCTGTCGCGCCTGATGTTCCAGGAGATCCGGCCGGCGCCCGACTATCGCGGCTCGCATCTGTTCGAGCTCAACCGCGCCTACACAAATCGTCTGGTCGACGTGGTCAAAGCCGGCATCGCTGCCGGCGATCTGCGGCCCGAAACCTCGCCCAGCCTGGTGCGCGACCTCGTCTTCGGCTGCATCGAGCATCGCACCTGGGCCTTCCTGCGCGGTGAAGGCGATTTCGACCCGGCCGAGATGGCTGACGCGATCACCAATCTCGTCCATCACGGCCTGGCCGTCGGCAGCGAGGCGGCTTCCCCGATGGAGAGCGTGGTCGCGCGGCTGGAAACGGCGACGGCCCGGCTGGAAGCAGCGGCCGGAATCGTCCCGGCGAAGTCGTCTCCTCGACGCGGTTGAGAGGGCGTTCAACAATTCAGCCCTCATCCTGAGGAGCGCTCCGCAGGAGTGCGTCTCGAAGGATGGTCCAGATGGTTCCGGAGCCTCCTGGAGCCCCCTTCGAAACGCCGCTGCGCGGCTCCTCAGGGTGAGAGCTGACATCATGGCCTACCCGCCATCGCCGCTGCGGCCCGGACCATCGAAGAAGGCCGGGCGCGGGATCGTCCAGGTCTCGCCCCAGAGCTGCGCCCCGCCGGCGACGTTGAGCACCTCGCCGGTGACATAGGCCGCCGCCGGGCCGCAGAGATAAGCGCAGGCCTCCGCCACCTCCCAGGTCGTCGCGGTGCGCATCATCGGGTTGGAGCGCGGATAGGCCTCGACCTGCGCGGGATCGTAGACGCGCCAGCCCGGCGTCTCGATCGCGCCAGGCGCGATGCAGTTGACCCGGATATCGAGCGGTGCCCATTCCACGGCCAGCGCCTGGGTCAGGCCGACCACGCCGGCGCGCGCCGCGATCGTATGGGCGACGCCATGCAGGCCCTGGCGCGTCACGACGACGATCGAGACGATGCTGCCCGGCCGCCTGGCATCGCGCCAGCGCCGGGCGGCCTCCTGCATCATGTACCAGGTGCCGTTGAGATTGGTGTCGACGACGGCGTTCCAGCCCTTCGTCGAGAAGTCGATCGCCGCCTGGGGGAACTGACCGCCGGCGCTGTTGACGAGGATGTCGATGCCGCCGAACTCGGTGGCGATCCAGTCGTGCAGCGCCCCGATCGTCGCGGGATCGCGGACATTCACCGTCCTGCCCGCCGCCTTCAGCCCGGCGGCGCGCATCGCCTCAGCCGCCGCCTCCAGCCTGCCCTCGTCGCGCCCGGCGATGACCACCTGCGCACCGAGCCGGCCGAGCAGCCAGGCCGTGGCGCGGCCGATACCGCCGGCGCCGCCTGAGATCAGGACGGTCTTGCCGGCGAAGGCCTCCGGCCCGTAGACCGTCGGCAGTTTGGCGAGATCGGCATCGACCAGCCCGAACTCGCGGGGATCGGCCTCAGCCATGGCGCTCCATCCCCTTCAGCAATTCGCCGGCGATGATCATCTTGCGGACTTCGGTGGTGCCAGCGCCGATCTCGAGCAGCTTGGTGCTGCGGAAGAGCCGGTTGATCTCGGATTCCCAGATATAGCCGGCGCCGCCATGGACCTGCACGGCCTTGTCGAGGACATCGTGGCAGGCCTGCGCCGCATACATCACCGAGGCCGCGGTCAGGCGGTGGATGTCGCCGCGCCCGCCGCCGCCGACTTCGAGAGGAGCCGCCTCGGCCAAGGTGCGATAAGTGAAGCTGCGCATGGTCTCGACCAGCACATACATCTCGGCCAGCATCGACTGGACCATCTGGAAGGCGCCGATCGGCTTGCCGAACTGCTTGCGCGTCCGGGCGTAGTCGATCGAGAGCTCGAGCGCCCGCTCGGCGACGCCGAGGCAGAGCGGCGAAATCATCGCCCGCTCCAGATCGAGCCCGCTCATCACGATCGCGACGCCCTGGTTCTCGGCGCCGACGAGATTGGCGGCCGGGACACGGCAATCCTCGAACAGCAATTCCGCGGTCTGGCTGCCGCGATAGCCCATCTTCACCAGCTTCTGCGCCACCTTGAAGCCGGGAAAACCCTTCTCGACGATGAATGCCGAGATGCCGTGCGCGCCACGCTCCTTGTCGGTCTTGGCGTAGACCAGCAGCACGTCGGCGACCGGGCCGTTGGTGATGTAGATCTTGCTGCCGTTGAGGATGTAGTGATCGCCCTCGCGGCGCGCGGTGGTGCGCATCGAGCCGAGCGCGTCCGACCCCGCCCCCGGCTCGGTCAGGCCGAGCGCGCCGATCATCTTCCCCGAGCAGAGATCGGGCAGGTACTTCCGGCGCTGCTCCTCATTGCCGTTGCGATAGATGTTGTTGGCGCAGAGGTTGTCATGGGCGACGACCGAGAGCGCCATGGCGTGGTTCCAGCGGCTGAAGCCCTGCAGGACCAGCCCGGCCTGAAGCAGGTCGAGCCCCGCCCCGCCATATTGCTCGGGGATCGTTGCGCCCAAGAAACCGTTGGCGCCGATCTGGCGGAAAGCCTCGTCCGGCCACCACTCCTCGTCGTCCATGCGCCGCGACAGCGGATAGAGCTCGGCGCGTGCATAGCGGTCGGCACCGTCGAGAATGGCGTTCTGCTCCTCGTCGAGGCCGAAGGCGTTGGCGCGGTTGCTACCGGTTACGGCATTCACGTCGATCTCCTCCCTCGCCTCGTCACGCAGCGTGCGGGCGCTCGGCCATTCAGCCTCGAATATTATTGAGGCCATTTCATCAGTGGCGAACCCTGCTGTCAACGTGGCGATGATGCAGTAAAATCGAATAATCCATTTGCGCAATCGGCCATGCACGTCAGGTGTGGCATCGCTATTGACACCTCAAATGAATTGAAATCATTTATTGGATGAAGGCTCCTTCAGCGAGCCGCGCAGGGACGGAACCCGTGAGCGAAGAGGTCATCACCCGACGCGAGGGCGCGGCGCTGGTCGTCACGATCAATCGCGAGAGCCGCCGCAACGCCCTGAACGAGGCGGTTGCCGAGGGGATAGTTACCGCGCTCGACCAGGCCGAGGCCGATCCGCAGGTGCGTGCCGTCATCCTGACCGGGGCTGGCGACAAGGCCTTCTGCGCCGGCGGCGACCTCAAGCCGAATGCGGACGGAACGCCCTTCACCATCGAGGCGGCCGATCCCCGCCACTACGTCGCCGCCCTGCTGCGCCGGATGGATGCATGCCGGCTGCCACTGGTGGCGCGGGTCAACGGCCATGCACTGGCCGGCGGCTTCGGCCTGGTCTGCGCCTGCGATCTGGTGGTGGCGCGCGACGATGTCCTGCTCGGAGTGACCGAGGTCAAGGTCGGGCTCTTCCCGATGATGATCCTGCCCTATCTGATGCGGGTCCTGCCCTATCGCCGATTGATGGAGCTCTGCCTGACCGGCGAGACCATCAAGGCGGGCAATCCCGAGGCCGGCGCGATCATCAACTACGCGGTGCCGGCCGCTGAGCTCGACGCCAAGACGGCGTGGCTGGTCGGCCGCCTCGTCGACAAGTCGCCGACCGGCATCCGCCTGGGCAAGCAAAGCCTCGCCAAGATCAGGGAGATGTCGACGGACGCGGCGCTCGAATACGCCCAGTTCATGCTGGCCAACATGGCCCGTACCGAGGATGCGCGCGAGGGCTTCGCCGCCTTCGCGGAAAAGCGTCCGCCGGCCTGGACCGGGCGGTGAGCGCCATGGTGGCGACAATGCGCGAGAGCATCCGCATCGGCTGCGGCGCCGGCTTCTGGGGCGACAGCCCGGAGGGGCCGCGCCAGCTCGTCCGCCAGGGCGGTATCGATTATCTCGTGCTCGACTATCTGGCCGAAATCACCATGTCGATCCTCGCCCGAATGAAGGCGAAGAATCCGGCGCTCGGCTATGCCACCGACTTCGTCTCGCTGGTGATGAAGCCGCTCGCCCGCGAGATCGCAGAGAAGCGCATCCGCGTCGTCACCAATGCCGGCGGCGTCAATCCGGAAGGCTGCCACGACGCCCTGCTCGCCGCCTTCAAGGAAGTCGGTGTCGACCTCAAGGTCGCGATCGTCACCGGCGACGATCTCTCGGGCGAGGCCGAGCGCCTGCGCGCTGCCGGCGTCACCGAGATGTTCTCCGGCGCGCCCTTCCCCGACAGGATCGCCAGCATCAACGCCTATCTCGGTGCCTTCCCGATCGCGGCGGCGCTCGCGGCGGGCGCCGATGTCGTGGTGACCGGGCGCTGCGTCGACTCGGCCGTGGTGCTCGGCCCGCTGATCCATGAATTCGGCTGGACGCCGGAGGATTACGACCGGCTCTCGGCCGGGAGTCTGGCCGGCCACATTCTCGAATGCGGCGCGCAGGCGACCGGCGGCATCGTCACCGACTGGCGCGAGGTCGCGGCCGACTGGGCCGATATGGGCTTCCCCTTCGCCGATTGCCGCGCCGATGGCAGCTTTGAGATCGGCAAGCCTGAGGGAACCGGCGGGCGCGTCACCCCTTCAACCATCGCCGAGCAGGTGGTCTACGAGGTCGGCGATCCCGCCGCCTATATGCTGCCGGATGTCTGTTGCGACTGGTCGCAAGTAAGGCTCGAAGCCGCCGGCCCCGATCGCGTACGGGTCTCCGGCGCGCGCGGGCGGGCGCCATCCAACAGCTACAAGGTCAGCGCCACCTATGCCGACGGCTATCGCTGCGCGACGACGATGATGATCGTCGGCGACGATGCGGCCGAGCGGGCCAAAGCAGTCGCCAGCGCAATCCTTACCCGCTGCGGCCGGCTGATCCGCGAGGCCGGTTTCCCGGATTTCGCCGAGACCTCGGTCGAGGCGCTCGGTGCCGAGGCGAGCTATGGCGCCCAAAGCCGGGCGCGGGCGACGCGCGAGGTCGTGCTCAAGATCGGCGTGCGCCATCCCGCCAAGGAGGCGCTGCAGATCTTCGCCCGCGAGATCTACCCGGCCGCAACCGCGATGGCACAGAGCCTGACCGGTTTCGCCGGCGGCCGGCCCGAGCCGCAGCCGGTGATCCGGCTGTTCTCCTTCCTGATCGACAAAGCCGAATTGCAGCCGATGGTGAGCCTCGGTCAGACCAACCTGCCTGCGCCGGCGTATGTCCGCGCGGCCGCCACGGACGTTCCCTCCCCCGCCCGCATAGCTGCGGATGTTGCGGAGGCCGCCGGCGAAATGGCGACCGTCCCGCTTGTCGCCCTCGCCTTCGGCCGCAGCGGCGACAAGGGCGACATCGCCAATATCGGCGTGATCGCGCGCGACGCCGCCTTCCTGCCCTGGTTGCGTCGAGCGCTGGCGCCGGAGGCGGTCGGCCAGCACTTCGCCCACCATGTCGCCGGCAGGGTCGAGCGCTTCGACTGGCCGGGCCTGGGCGGCTTCAACCTCGTGATGCACCGCGCGCTCGGCGGCGGCGGCATCGCCTCGCTCCGCCATGATCCGCAGGGCAAGGCGATGGCGCAGGTCCTGATGAGCCTGCCGGTGCCGGTCCCCGCCGCCTGGCTCGCACCGGGCGGCCCCCTTTACAGCCTCAAGATCACAGGCGACGCATGATGACCGCTCCGGACGACAACCCGCCGTTCCGCAAGGTGCTGATCGCCAATCGCGGCGAGATCGCCTGCCGGGTGATCCGGACCTTGCGCGAGATGGGCATCGCCTCGGTCGCGATCCATCATCCGGTCGAAGCCCGCGCCCGGCATGTGCGCGAGGCCGATCAGGCGATCGAGATTTGGGGCGAGACCCCGGTCGCGGCCCATCTCGACATCGCCCAGATCGTCGAGGCCGCCCGTGGGATCGGGGCCGATGCGATCCATCCCGGCTATGGCTTCCTCTCCGAGAATGCGCGCTTTGCCCGCGCCGTCGCCGAGGCCGGGATCACCTTCATCGGCCCGGATGCGGATACGATCGCGCTGATGGGCGACAAGATCTGGGCGCGCCAGTTCGCCGCCGATCATGGCGTGCCGGTGGCGCCCTCGGTGATGCCGACTGAAGACCTTGCCGAGTTCACCCGCCAGGCGACGCAGATCGGCTTTCCGCTGCTGATCAAGGCGGCGGCGGGCGGCGGCGGCAAGGGCATGAGCATCGTGCGCTCGGCCGAGGAGCTGGAAGGCGCCGCCCGCCATGCCGCCAGCGAAGCGCAGCGCTATTTCGGCGACGGGCGGGTCTATGCCGAGCTCTTCGTCGAGCGGCCCCGCCATATCGAGGTGCAGGTCTTCGGCGACGGCAAGGGCGGCGCCATCCACCTGTTCGAGCGCGAATGCTCGGTGCAGCGCCGCTTCCAGAAGATCATCGAGGAAGCCCCGGCCGCCAACCTGCCGGCAGCCTTGCGCGACGAGATATGCGCCTCGGCCGTCCGCCTTGCGGCAGCGGCGAACTACCGCAATGCCGGCACGGTCGAATACATTCTCGGCGCCGACGGACGCTTCTTCTTCCTGGAGATGAACACGCGCCTGCAGGTCGAGCACCCCGTCACCGAGATGATCACCGGGCTCGACCTCGTCCGCCTGCAGATCGAGATCGCCGCCGGGCGCGACCTGCCCTTCGCGCAGGACGAGATCACGGCGAACGGCCATGCCATCGAATGCCGGATCTGCGCCGAGGATCCCGAGCGCGAGTTCCTGCCGGAGACCGGTACGGTCCTGCATCTCGACGCGCCGCAGGCCGCCTATCTGCGCTTCGAGAACGCGCTCGATCGCGGCCAGCGCGTCACCGCCGATTTCGACCCGATGTTGGCCAAGCTCGTCGCCCACGGATCGGACCGGGCCGGCGCGACGCGGCGGGCCATCGCGGCGCTGCATGATCTCGCCCTGCTCGGGGTCAAGACCAATATCGACTATCTCGCCCGCGTGCTCGGCCACCCCGCCTTCGCCGCCGGCGAGCTGCACACCGGCTTCGTCACCCAGCACAAGGCGGAGCTCGCCGCCGCCGAGCCGGATGAAGAGACGCGCGACAAAATCCTGATCGCCGCGGCGCTCGGCCTGCGCGATTTCCGCGACCTTGCCCTCGGCGTGCCCGAGCCGCACGCCTCGATCGGGCATTGGAGGAACTGAGCATGGTCCTCAAGCTCGATCTTGGCGGCAGCGTCCACCACGTCACCATCCTGGCGCGCAGGCCGCATCTGGTGCTCTCGGTCGATGGCCGCCGGCATGTCGTTCAAGACCTGGACGAAGCCAGTGACGGCCGCCGCCAACTGACCCTGGACGGCAAGCTCATCGCCTTCGCCCGCGCCGGCAGCGCCGACGGCGCCATCGTCCGGCTGGACGGACGCAGCTTCGCCCTGCACCGGCGCGATGCCGCGGAAGCCTCGGCGGCCGGAGGCGGCGCCAATGTCGTGCGCGCGCCGATGCCGGGCACGGTCGTCATGGTCCACAAGCGCGTCGGCGACAAGGTCCAGCGCGGCGAGACCGTCGTCACCATCGAAAGCATGAAACTGCAGATGAAACTCGATGCGCCGCGCGACGGCGAGATCGCCGAGATCGCGGCGCACGAAGGCGAAGGCTTCGACAAGGACGCCGTGCTCGCCCGTCTCGCGGCTCCGGCGGAAGGCTGACCCGATGTCCAGACTGCAATCATCGATCAACACCGCCTCGGCCGATTTCCGCCTCAACGAGGCGCATAATCGGCGCCTCGTCGCCGAATTCCGGGCGAAGCAGGAGGCCGCGCGCCATAGCCGGCCGCAGCGCGATCTCGACCGGCTCGCCCGCCAGCAGAAGATGCCGCAGCGCAAGCGCATCGAGATGTTGCTCGATCCCGGCACGCCGTTCCTGGAGTTGTCCTCGCTCGCCGCCAACATGGCCTATGGCGGTGAATCGCCCTCGGCGAGCTCGATCGTCGGCATCGGCATGGTCTCCGGCCGCGAGGTGATGATCCGCGCCGACGACCCGACGGTGAAGGGCGGCGCCTGGTATCCCCTCACGGTCAAGAAGATCGTCCGCGCCCTCGACATCGCCATGGAGAACCGGCTGCCGGTCGTCCATCTCTGCGATTCCGCCGGCGGCTTCCTGCAGCTCCAGTCAGAGCTGTTTCCGGATCGCTACATGGGCGGGCGGATCTTCCGCAACCAGTCGCTGCTGTCGAAGATGGGCGTGAAGCAGCTTGCCCTGGTCTTTGGCCATTGCACGGCCGGCGGCGCCTATATCCCGGGGCTGTCCGACTACAGCGTCATCGTGCGCGGCACCGGCGCGGTCTTTTTGGGCGGCCCGCCTCTGGTGAAGGCGGCGACCGGCGAGGACGTCACGGTCGAGGAGCTCGGCGGCGCCGAGATGCACACCAGCGTGTCGGGCACCTGCGACTATCCCGCCGACAGCGAGGAGCACGCCATCGAGATCGGCCGCGACATCGTCTCGCAATGGGACCGGCTGCCGCGCTGGGAAGCCCAGCGCGAGGCGCCGGAGGAGCCGTTCTACGATCCCGCCGAGATCTACGGGATCGTCCCCGACGACATCAAGAAGGCCTTCGACATGCGGGAGATCATCGCCCGCATCGTCGACGGCAGCCGCTTCCACGAATACAAGCCGAACTACGGCACGACGCTGGTCTGCGGCTTCGCCAATATCTGGGGCTTCAAGGTCGGGATTCTTGCCAACAATGGCGTGCTCTTCAACGATTCCTCGATCAAGGGCGCCCATTTCATCGAGCTCTGCAACCAGAACAACACGCCGCTGGTCTTCCTGCAGAACATCACCGGCTACATGGTCGGGCGCGAATACGAGCGGCGCGGCATCACCAAGGACGGCGCCAAGATGATCATGGCGCAGAGCTGCTCGCGGGTGCCGAAATTCACGGTGATGTGCAACGGCTCCTTCGGCGCCGGCAATTACGGCATGTGCGGGCGCGCCTTCGACGGGCGCTTCCTGTTCTCCTGGCCGAACCACCAGATCGGCGTGATGGGCGGCGACCAGGCGGCGAACACGCTGGCCGAGGTCAAGGCCAACCAGATGAAGCGCAATGGCGGAACGGTCGACCAGAGCGCGATCGACCAGCTCTGGGAGGAGACGCGCAAGGCCTATCAGGAGCAGCTCTCGGCCTATCATTCGACCTCGGAGCTCTGGGACGACGGCATCATCGACCCGCTCGACACCCGCAACGCGCTCGGCGTGGCGATCTCGGCCTCGCTCAACGCTCCTCTCGGCCCGCCAGGCTACGGCGTCTTCCGGTTCTGATGGCGATGCCGGGAGCGCTGCGCCTCTATCTCGATTTCGCCTCGCCCTATTCCTATTTCGCGCTTCGTCCGCTGGCGCGACTGGCGGAAGAGCATGACCGGGCGCTGGAGTTGCGGCCGATCCTGCTCTGGGCGGTGTTCAAGCAGCAGGGCGTCGTCAACCCGCTGGAGACGCCTGCGCGGCGGCGCTATTTCCTCGAGGACGTGACCCGCTCGGCCGAATTCTTCGGCCTGCCCTTTCGTGTGCCAGAACCGCTGCAGATCTCGGCCCATCTCGCCGGACGGCTCTTTCATGCCTGGACGGCAACGCGACAGCAGGACGGGCTGAGGCTAGCCAGCGAGATCTTCGAAGCGTTCTTCGCCAAAGGCGAGGACATCGCCGATCCGGCCGTGCTCGCCAACCTGCCCTGCTTGGCGGGTGAGACTCCGGACGCGATCCGCGTCATGATCGATGGACCTGAGGGCCGCCAGCGCCTCGGCAAAGCCGTGGACGAAGCGTGCGCTGCTGGTGTCACCGGCGTGCCGTTCGTGACGCTGGACGGCGAAAGCTTCTTCGGCGCCGACCGCCTGCCGCAGATCGCCTGGCGGCTGCAGCATCGGCGCGGTGGGACGTAGGCGGATGACTGTCCTGTTCATTCCAAGCGAGCGGCTGCCGGCCAAAGTGCCTCCCTTCCCCCTTGCGGGGAAGGGTATGGGGATGGGGGCGAACGACCGGGTGATAGGCTGCTCGTCGTACTCGATCGCATCCATGGGTGGCAGAGCGCTCCGACTTTTCGCCCCCCACCCCTGCCCCTCCCCACAAGGGGGAGGGGTTTGCCCGCGCCTGCCATGATGCATTTGAAAGGCTGTGAGCGATGAGCGACGACAGGCTCACCGGGGCGCTGAAGGCGACGCCCTTCATAGATGCCAATGCGCCGGCGATCCGTGCTTTCGTCGAGAAGCATGCCGGCAGCGGCCCGGACCGCTACCGCGCCGTGCGGCTCTATTACGCCGCCCGCGACGCGATCCCCTACGACCTCCGCTATTTCGGCATCGAACGCGATATCTTCGTCGCCTCGCGCTGCCTGGAGGCAAAGGGCTCGTTCTGCGTGCCCAAGGCGCTGACACTGGCCGCGGTTTGCCGCGCCGCCGGCATCCCGGCTCGCGTCGGCTTCGCCGATGTGCGCAATCACCTGGCCTCACCGCGCATCCTCGAATTGATGGGCAGCGACGTCTTCCGCTGGCACGCCTATACGCTGCTCCACATCGAAGGCCATTGGGTCAAGGCGACACCGGCCTTCGATCTTGCCTTCTGCGCCCGCTTCGACGTCCAGCCGCTCGATTTCGACGGCAGCACGGATTCGATCTTCCAGCCCTTCGACGCAACGGGCCGCCAGCACATGGACTATGTGCTCGACCGCGGCGACCATGACGACATGCCATACGAGGCCTTCCGCGAGGCGATGCAGGACGCCTATCCTCGCCTGATCACGGCGATGGCGGCCGAGCGCGCGGCGCTCGCGAGCAAGGCTCATCCGAAGCCTGCCTCGGAAGCCTGACCGCAATTCCTCCACACTGAGCGAATACCAGCATCGCTTCGGCAGCGTTCGCTGACGACTGTCCGGCCTTGCGTTTCATCGCAGGCCGGCGCGTTTGCGTGGCCACCAATCGTTCCCCATCCCGTTTAGGATCCCCGCGAGAGTAGACGATTTCTGACGCCGATTTTATAAGACGGCTAACTAAATTTGCGGCATCGTCCGCCGCTTCACTTCCCCGATTCCCGCCTGAAGGAGCGCCTTCCCCACGATGAACGCCGCCGAGAGCACCACCGCCATCCTGATCCACCTCGCCGGCTCGGTGGCGCTCTTGATCTGGGCGGTCAGGCTGGTGCGAACCGGTGCGACGAGGGCCTTCGGATCGTCGCTGCGGCAGGCGATCGCGCGTTTCACCGGCAATCGCGTCTCGGCGATGGCGAGCGGGGCGGTCGTGACGCTGATCCTGCAGAGCTCGACGGCGACCACGCTGCTGCTCTCCTCCTTCGCCGGGCAGGCGCTGATCGGCCTGCCGATGGCCTTCGCCGTTCTGCTCGGCGCCAATGTCGGCACGGCGCTCGCCGCCTTCCTGGTCTCGTTCGAGCTCGGCTGGCTCTGGGGGGCGTGCCTGGCCGTCGGCGTCGCGCTCTATCTCGCCAACGAGGCGATGAACCGCGCCCGCAACATCGGCCGCCTGATCGTCGGCATCGGGTTGATCCTGCTCTCGCTCGCCGAGCTCAAGACCGCCTCGGCCCCGCTGGCGCAGTCGCCGGTCTTCCGCATGGCGTTCGAGGCCCTGGCCAGCGAGCCCCTGCTCGCCGTCGCGATCACGGTCGCGGCGACCTGGCTGACGCATTCCAGCCTCGCGATCGTCCTGTTGATCGCCTCGTTCTGGGCCGGTGGCCTCTTCCCGGCGCCGACCGCGCTGATCCTGATCGTCGGCGCGAATCTCGGCAATGCGCTGGTCCCGGTGATCGACCAGCTCGGTACGCCGGTCGTGCAAAGGCGCGTCGCGCTCGCCAACCTGCTGACGCGCATCCTCATCGCGCTCATCGTCATTCCTTTCGCCAAGCCGCTGGCGGGTTGGTTTGCGCAGCTGTCGCAGAACCCCGCGCGCCTGGCGGTCGAGATCCATCTGGCGCTGAACATCGTCGGCGCCCTCGCCTTCCTGCCCTTTACCGGCCCGATCGCCGCGCTCGTCACGCGCCTGACCCCGGCCGCGCCCGAAGCGGAGCAGCGCACGCGGCCGCTCTATCTCGACCCCACCCTGCTCGACAGCCCGTCGGAAGCGCTCGCCAGCGCCCAGCGCGAGACGCTGCATCTCGGCGACCGCGTCGACACCATGCTGAAGGACCTGCTTGTCCTGCTGCAGCAGGACAAGCTTGCGCTGTCGCGCGAGATCGCCGCGGCCGATGACGGCGTCGACACGATCCACGAGGCGATCAAGCTCTATCTCGTCCAGCTCTCGCGGCGCCCGCTCTGCGAGGAGGACAGCCGGCGCCTGTTCGAGATCATCACCGCGACCACCAATCTGGAGCATATCGGCGACATCATCGACAAGAACCTGCGCGAGCTGGCGGAGAAGAAGATCCGCAAGGGCTACCGCTTCTCGGAGGAAGGTCTCGCCGAGATCCGCGACTTCCACGCCCGGGTCAGCCACAGCCTGCAGCTTTCGCTCAATGTGCTCGCCTCGCGCGACATCGCCCTCGCCCGCCAGCTCTTCGACGAGAAGAGCGCGATGCGCCTGGCCGAACGCATGGCGACCGAGAAGCACTATGAGCGGCTGCGCAGCGGCATCACCGAATCGCTCGAGACCTCGTCGATCCATCTCGACGTGCTGCGCGATCTCAAGCGCATCCACGGCCATATCACTGCGATCGCCTATCCGATCCTGGAAGCCGCCGACGAGCTCAGCGACACCAGGCTGCGCAAGGCCGAGGAGCAGCCTGCCCAGGAGAGTTACGGCCTCACTTTGCCGCGCAAGCCAGCCTGACCCGGCGAGGTTTGGGCTGGCGGCGCCTGCGCTTGACAGTCTGTACGATTGACCGAGCTTATCGCCAGAGGCTCGGGGGCATCATGGACCGCATCGACGCGATGAAGGTGTTCATCGCCGCGCTGGACGAGGGCAGCCTCGCCGGCGCGGGACGCCTGCTCGGCCGCTCGCCGGCCGCCGTCAGCCGGGCCGTCGCCTTCCTGGAGCAGCAAGCCGGCGCGCCGCTCTTGCATCGCACGACCCGCTCGATCCGCCTGAGCGAAACCGGCGAGCGCTATGCCGATCTCTGCCGCCGCGTCCTGGCCGATCTGCAGGAGCTCGAAGCAGTCGGCACCGGCGAGCGGACCGCTCCGCGAGGAACACTGACCATCACGGCGCCGCCGATCAGCGGCGAAGAAATCCTGCGCCCGATCATCGACGCCTTCGTCGAGGCCCATCCGGCGGTCACCGTCAATCTCGTCCTCTTGGTGCGCCTCGCCAACCTGGTCGAGGAAGGCATCGACATCGCCCTGCGCATCGCCGAGCTGCCGGATTCGGCGATGACGGCGGTCCATATCGGCGACGGCGTCAGGCCGGTCATCGTCGCCTCGCCGCGTTATCTCGCCCAACATCCGCGCATCGACGAGCCGGGCGATCTGCTCAAGCACACCATCATCGCCTGTACCGATTTCGGGCGCGACGCCTGGGTGTTCCCGCCGGCGAAGGGAGGAGCCGTTCCCCGCTCGGTCCAGTTCAAGCCGCGCCTGATCGTCAACAGCGTGCGCGCCGCGCGCGGGGCGGCCATCGATGGCCTCGGCGTCACCCGCCTCTACTCCTATCATGTTGCCGAACGTGTAGAGGATGGTTCGCTCCGCCTTCTTCTGCGCAATGCCGAGCCGCCGGCGCGGCCGGTCAACCTGCTGATGCCGGAAGGGCGAAGCGCCGTCCCGAAGGTCCGCGCCTTCCTGGATTTCGCAGTGCCGCCCCTACGCGCGGCTTTTGACCGATTGTCAGCCGAAGCGCTCGCTCTAGGCGATTGAACTTCGCAGTCATTCTTCCTTCATTCGGAAGAATGACTGCCGATCAGCGGGCATTCAATCGCTTGGCGGTACGCTCCAAATTCCCCTCACCAGGCCGGACATGGCCATCAGCGGCAATCCTGCTCGCTGACCAGACAGTGAGGATCATCATGAGCAACGAACGGAAGGTCGCCATCGTCACCGGCGCCTCGCAGGGCATCGGCGCTGCACTGGTCAAGGGTTTCCGCGACCGCAACTATCGTGTGGTCGCGACGTCGCGCTCGATCAGGCAGGGCAGCGATCCGGACGTCCTGGCGATCCCCGGCGACATCGCCGACCCGGAAACCGCCGAGCGGGTCGTCCGCGAGGCACTCGCCCGCTTCGGGCGCGTCGACACGCTGGTCAACAATGCCGGCATCTTCATCGCCAAGCCCTTCACCGACTACACGACCGAGGATTTCCAGGGGAAGATCGCGACCAATCTCGCCGGCTTCTTCCACATCAGCCAGCAGGCTGCGGTCGCGATGCTGAAGCAGGGCTCCGGCCACATCGTCAGCATCACCACCAGCTTGACAGATCAAGCCGTCGCGGGCGTCCCGACCGTGCTCGCCAACCTGACCAAGGGCGGCATCAACTCGGCCACGAAGGCGCTGGCGATCGAATACGCCACGCAGGGCATCCGGGTGAACGCGGTCTCGCCCGGCATCATCAAGACGCCGATGCACGCGCCGCAGACGCATGAGTTCCTGGCCAACCTCCATCCGGTGAAGCGGTTGGGCGAGGTCAAGGACATCGTCGACGCCGTGCTGTTCCTGGAGGGCGCGCCGTTCGTCACCGGCGAGATCCTGCATGTCGACGGCGGCCAGAGCGCCGGCCACTGACTGATCACGCCAAGCCAGAGGAGGCTTCCATGCCGATCGTCACCATCCAGATCACGCGCGAAGGCTCCGGGCCGGGCCGCAACGCCGCCACTGCGGAAGAGAAGGCCAGGCTCATCGCGGGTACGAGCCAGCTCCTGCTCGACGTGCTGAACAAACCGCTCGACGCGACCTTCGTCGTGATCGAGGAGGTCGAGCTCGATAATTGGGGCTGGGGCGGCCTGCCCGTTCCGGAATACCGCAAGCGACGCGCGGCGAGCTAGTCTCGCCGCCAGCGATCTCGAACCGGTCTTGCCCAATCCTGCACTGCGGATGGGCTGAGCTTGGCCTTTGAAACCAACGGGCGGCGGCAGACATTGGCTGCTGCCCGTCCGCTCTTGCGAGAAGCGATCATGACCAGCACCGCACAAGCGCGACTGCTCAACCTGTTCGGCATCGAATTGCCGATCATCCAGGGGCCGATGGCCCTCGCCTCGACGCCGGAGATGGCGATCGCCGTCAGCGAAGCCGGAGGTCTCGGCTCGCTGGCTGGCGCGCAGTACAACGAGGCCGGCCTCCGGGCCGCGCTCGACACAGTGCGGGCGGGCACGCGACGCCCGCTCAACGTCAACTTCTTCTGCCATACGCCCCCGGCCGACGATCCGGCCCGGCAGGCGGCCTGGCTGAAGCACCTGTCCGGCTACTATGCCGAGGCGGGGCTCGATCCGGACATGCCGAAGACGCCGAGCGGGCGCACGCCCTTCGACGCCGCGCTGGCGGCCGTGCTCGAGGAGTATCGGCCGGAGGTCGTCAGCTTCCATTTCGGCCTGCCGGCGCCGGAGCTGTTCGACCGCGTCAAGCGCACCGGCGCCAGGATCATCGCCTCCGCCACGACGGTCCCTGAGGCGCGCTGGCTGGCCGAGCATGGCGTCGACGCCGTCATCGCCATGGGCGCCGAGGCCGGCGGCCATCGCGGCATCTTCCTCAACGACCGGATCTCGGAGCAGGTCGGCACCTTCGCGCTGGTGCCGCAGGTGGTCGATGCGGTCTCCGTTCCGGTCATCGCCGCCGGCGGCGTCACGGACCGGCGCGGGGTGGAGGCTGCATTCGCGCTCGGGGCAGCCGCCGTCCAGGTCGGCACCGCCTATCTGTTCACGCCAGAGGCGAGCATCTCGCCGATCTACCGCAAGGCGCTCGGCATGGGCGAGCGGCCGACCGCGATCACCAACCTGTTCACCGGCCGGCCGGCGCGCGGCATCGTCAACCGCGCCATGGCGGAACTCGGCCCGCTCTCCGAACTCGCACCGGCCTTCCCAACCGCCGGCACGGCGCTCGGGCCGCTGCGCAGCGCCGCCGAGGCGGCCGGCCGCGACGACTTCACTTTGCTCTGGGCCGGCCAGTCCTATCCGCTCGCCAAGCCGATGTCGTCAGCGGCGCTGACGCGGAGGCTGGCGGGGCTGGACGATTGACGGATGCCGCGGTGCTCGACCTCGACCGCTGGAAAGGTCGTCTGCCATTGCGCCAGTGCGCTGCGGCCGGCATCGGTCAATCCGTAGACGCCGCGCTCGGCCCGTTCGAACCAGCCATAGACATTACGGTGCAGGATCTTCTGCGCGTCGGGACAGGACGGCTTGAGATCGCGCGGGCGCTGCGGTGAAGCGCTCATTGCCGCCGCGCAGGCGAGCGCCTGCTGGCGATAGGCCGTCATGATCGGCCGGCGCGTGCTGCCGCCGGCAGCAGGATCGCCCTTGCGCCGCCGGTGCTCGTCGACCAGCCGCGAGCGCGCCTTCGGATTCTTGCGCGGCGTCGGCGCGGTCGGCGAGACCAGCACCTCGACGCGGCCTGTGTTGCTGACGCCGAGCAGGCCAAAGCCAAGCCGGCGGCAGAGATCGCGATAGCGTGGGTCGCTCTCGCGACCCTTGCCCCTGGCCGAAAGCGGCGCCGCCAGCCAGATCTCGTCGCCGAGGCGCAGCCGGTCGACGCCCTGCAGGACGAGCTCCAGATTGAAGGCGAGCTTCAGTTCGCCGATCACCACGACCGTGGGATCGCCCTCCCTGAGCCCGACGAGATCGCAGCGGCCGATCTCCCCCTTCACCGCATAGCCGAGCTCTTCGAGGAAGCGTTTGACGGGAGGGTAGAGGGTTGTTTCCAAGCGGCATCCCCTGACGGCTGGCGCGGGAGTGTAGGGCCGAGAGGTTTCCGAGAGGCGAACGCGGCAGCTGCCTTGGATCGAAAACCCGACGCCGGCCTCGCAGCTAGACCGAGACATCGAAGACGTCATGCCCGTCGCTCATGCACCTTCGCTCCCGCTGCAGTTTGAGGCGGGGCGACGGGCCGTTGTCAGGTGAAAAAATGGCGGAGACGGAGGGATTCGAACCCTCGATACCCTTGTGGGGTATGCTCATTTAGCAAACGAGTGCCTTCAGCCTCTCGGCCACGTCTCCGTTGGAAGGCTCTATGCCCGATCCCAACCCGCTTTGACAAGCCGTCCCGACGATCGATCGACAGGCATCGGGCAGATCGTCCGGATTCAGGCGCTTCAATGGCCGCCGGCGCGGTCGATGCGCTCGATCCAGGCCATCGCCTCGTCGAGCGTTGGAAAGACCGGGCCCGGCATTGCCGCATCCTCGGCCTCGTTCAGGCCGAAGCGGATGCCATAGCCGTCCACCTCGCGCCGAATCGCGATCACGGATGGCCTGGCGAGAGGCTTGCTGGCGGCAATGGCATCGGCGACTGGCATGGGCAGTTCCCGTTCGGTCGGCGGAGAAAACGGCCCAGCGCCTGAACGGTTCCCGAACGGCGCGTTCAGATGAGTGGCGTAGCGCTATGCGCAACGAAAAAGGGCCCGCGGCAAGCCGCGAGCCCTTCCCTCGTCCGTGGAGGCGCGTCCTCAATCGGCCGCGACGATCTTGCCGGCTTCCCATTTGTACATGGAGAAGCTCGGCGAGCTCAGATCGCCGGTCTTGCCATAGGTCAGCGTGCCGATCGCGGTCTTGACCTCGAGGCCGGCCTTCAGCGCCTTGGCGACCGCATCGGCCTTGGCGTCCTTGCCGGCCTTCTCGATGCCGGCCTTGAGCACCTCGACTGCGGCATAGGCGTTGAGCGTGAAAGCCTCCGGCGGGATGCCCTTTTCCTTCAGCACCGCCACGGCCTCGGCCGAGGCCGGGTTCTTCAGCGCGTCGGTCGCGTTGGTGAAGAGCGTGCCGGCCGCGGTGTCGCCGCCGATCGCCCAGAGCTCGGTGTTGGAGAGCCCCTCGCCGCCGATGATCGTCGCCTTGACGCCGGCATCGTGCAGCTGGCGGGCGAGCAGGCCGCCCTCGGGGTGGTAGCCGCCGAAATAGATCACCTCGGCGCCGCCCGACTTTAGCCGGGTGATCACCGCCGCAAGATCCTTGTCGCCGGGATTCACCGTGAGATAGGCGACCTCGGTGACGCCGCCGGCATTGATGCCCTTCTTGAAGGAATCGGCGAGGCCTTTGCCATAGGTGCCCTTGTCGTGGACGATGGCGACCTTCTTGCCCTTCAGGTTCTTCAGCACATAGCCGGCTGCGACTTCGGCCTGCTGGTCGTCACGGCCGCAGGTGCGGAAGACGTTGGCGAGGCCGCGGCTGGTCAGGGCCGGCGAGGTCGCGGTCGGCGTCACCATCAAGACGCCGCTCTCGGCGAAGACGTCGGAAGCCGCCATGGCGACACCGGAGGTCACCGGACCGATGACGAAGCGGACCTTGTCGCCGACCAGGAGGTTGGCGGCCGATACGCCCTGCTTCGGGTCGCCGGCATCGTCGGCGAGCTTCAGGACGACCTTCTCGCCGCCGATGCCGCCCTTCTTGTTGATCGCGTCGACGGCGGCCTGGGCGCCGTTCTTGACCTGGTCGCCATAGGCGGCGACGGCGCCGGTCAGCGGCGCGAGCAGGCCGATGGTGATGTCGGCGCGCGCCGGCGCCCCTGCGAGCAGCGCCGTGGCGAAGGCCGCTCCCATCAGGAATCTGGCTTTGATCGTCATCTGCGTTTCCTCTCTAGCCGTGCAATCTTTGCGTGCGACCCAATCCGTGGATCGCCTGCGACCTGTATAGGCCAGAGCGAGGCTGCGCGGCACTGCGTGGCGCGTTTCTGTGCAGATGCAAAAATGCATGGCAGGCATGGCGGGGCGTTCAAGGCTGCCAGAGCGCCTGCGCCGATTGGACCAGCCCCGCCCCGAGCATCAGGCCGCCGACGGCGCAGGCGATGCGTTCGCCGGCCGGCGCGAGTCGCTCGGCGGTGATCGCCAGCACGACGACAGCCATGCCGCGCAGATCCATCACGCCGCCAACGAGCAGCAGCGCCGTCAATCCGGCACAGGAGGCACAGCAGACGAGGCCGAGCCGGAGCCCGTGCCCGATCGCAGCTGCCGCGCCGATGACCTGCCCCGCCGCATGCGAGCAGTGAGCGAGCATGGCCAGCTTCCAGCGTGACATCTGGAAGAGACCAGCTGCGATCACCACGAGGCCGGCAGCGAAGGGCACCGCACGAGCCAGTTGCGGCCAACGCAGGGCAGCCTCCAGCAACAGGGCGCCGCCAGCGAAGACCCCCAGGCCGAGCGCGGTCCAGATAATGAGATAAGCGAGGCCGGCAAGTGCGGCGAGCAAGCCCGGACGGACGGCGCCTGCTGCCGCCGCGCCCTGACGGAGCCGCCAAAGCGACGGCGTCAGCGAGGGCAGCATCATCGCTGTCATCATCGCCGCCCACATGCCGATGAAGGCTGCGACGGCAGCGAGCCAGGAGCCACCGCAGAGCGGCGTCCAGGCCGTCGACATCGACCAGCCGCCGGCCATCGGCACCTCGCCCATATCGGCCATGGCGCGGCAGATCAGGATGGTCGCGCTCGCGCTGGCAACGAACAGCAGGGTGCAGATGGCGCGAAAGACGCGGCCTGCATCGGCGACGGAGACGCCGGACGGACTGTCCGGCGCTCCGCGATCAGCATGCGCCCTCGGGCTCAGGCACAGCATGACTGGGCCTTGCCGGCTGCTGGCACCTCATAGGCGTCGCGCAGACGCCACCAGGGCCCGGTCGGCTCGTTGCGTCCCTTCGGCGCGCGGTCGAGCCAGGGATACATGCTCCAGATCGCGTCCATGCCGCGGGCATAGCTGGAATAGGTGTGATAGATCGCGCCGTCCTCGCGGATGAAGGCGCTCATCCCCGGCCGCTCGCGCATATAGCCCGACGGCGTCGTGCCGCTCTGCACGGCGAGCCCCGAAACGATGCCATTGCTGCTCCAGTCGACCTGCGGCTCGCGCTGGAAATTATAGTCGACCTTGCCCTGCCGCTCCTGTTCCTCGGTGAAGGAGGCGCTGAAGTCGAAGTTGAAATCGCCCGTCGCCGAGGAGGCCCAGGGGAAGCTCCAGCCCATGCGCCGCTTGAAGGCGACCAGCTTGTCGAGCGAGGCCAGCGACACCGCTGCCAGTGTCACATCATGGTTGGCGAGATGGACATGGATGCCGTTGAAGCCGTCGGCGATCAGCGAGCAGGACGGGCAGCCGGCGGCGAAATCCGGGCCAAACATGAAATGATAGACCAGCAGCTGGGAGCGCCCGGCGAAGAGGTCGGCGAGGCCAACCTCGCCCGCCTCGGTGATAAAGCGATAGTCCTTGTCGACCTTGACCCAGGGCAGAGCCTGGCGCTGCAGCGCCACGGCATCGCTCTGCCGCGTCAATGCCTTCTCGGCCGCGAGCAGGTCGAGCCGGGCCCTGAGCCAGTCCTCGCGCGTTCCGATGTGATGAGCCGTCATGATGCTTGCTCCTGTCGTCGGTTGACATTCGCCGCTCGCCGTCTCGCGATGCGGCGTCGGAAGCAGGGGTAGGCCCGGGCCGACAGGGAGCGGGAGTGACAAGTTTGGCGGGATTTCGAGTGACGGCATGGACTCGCTGATCACGGCGGCCGGGCGGGCGCTGGCCGCCGGCGATCCGTTCGGGGCGCTCAACCGCGTCGCGCTGCGCGAAGATGCGCCGGCGCTGGCGCTGCGCGGCATCGCCATGGCGCAGCTCGGCGACCTCGCCAGGGCAAAGGCGCTGCTCAAGCGCGCAGGCCACGGGTTCGGGGCGAAAGAACCGGTGGCGCGGGCGCGCTGCATCCTGGCCGAGGCGGAGATCGCTTTGGTCTCGCGCGATCTGTCCTGGCCGGTGAAGGCGCTCGATGCGGCGCGCCTCGTACTCGAGACCTATGGCGACCGGCTCAATGCCGCCCATGCCCGCACGATCGAGCTGCGCCGGCTGCTGCTGATCGGCCGGCTCGGCGAGGCCGAGCGCCTGCTCGGCGGCTTCGACGAGGCGCCGCTGCCGCCGGCGCTGGAGGCTGCCCGCGCGCTCGCGACCGGCGGCATCGCGCTGCGGCGTCTGCAGGCTGAGGGCGCCCGTGCGGCTTTCGAACGCGCTGCAGAGGCGGCAGGACGCGCCCGCATCCCGGCGTTGGTGGCCGAGGTCGAGGCCGCCGCACGCGTGCTGGAGGCGCCGGCGGCGCGATCGATCATCCGGGGCCAGGAGCGCCCGCTGATGCTGGGCGAGGTCGCGGCGCTGCTCGCCTCCGGCAGCTTCGTCGTCGATGCCTGCCGCAATGTGGTGCGCGAAGCCGGCACGACCGTGCCACTGGCGACGCGGCCGGTGCTGTTTTCGCTCGCGCGTGCCCTTGCCGAAGCCTGGCCGGCGGACGCCTCGCGCGAAGACCTGCTGCGACGGGCCTTCCGGGCGAAGGAGGCGGATGAGTCGCATCGCGCCCGCTTGCGGGTCGAGATCGGGCGGCTGCGCGCCGAGTTGCACGGGATAGCGGAGATCAACGCGACCCAGTGCGGCTTTGCCCTGAAGCCGCATCGGAGCTGCGAGGTCGCGGTGCTGGCGCAGCCGCTGGAGGAGCCGCATGCCGACGTGCTCGCCTTGCTGGCCGACGGCGAGGCCTGGTCGAGCTCGGCGCTGGCGCTGGCGCTCGGCACCAGCCAGCGCAACATGCAGCGTGCTCTGGAGACGCTCGCCGAGGCGGGCAAAATCCGGTCCTTCGGCAAGGCGCGGGCACGGCGCTGGCTGACGCCGCCGGTGCCCGGTTTCCCGACAGCCTTGTTACTCCCGGCTCCTCTGCCGGATGGCTAGACCTCGTGTCGGACCAACCGAACAGAGGAGATCATCTCATGACCAGGACAGCCACCATCCTTCGCGAATACGGCCCCTTCCCCGGCGTGGAGGCCGTGCATGGCGTCAGTTATGACGGCAGACAAGTCTGGTTCGCCTCGGGCGACAAGCTGAACGCCTTCGATCCGGAGAGCGGTGAGACCACCCGCAGCCTCGATATTCCCGCCCATGCCGGCACTGCCTTCGATGGCAAGCATCTCTACCAGATCGCCGAGGAGCGCATCCAGAAGATCGATCCGGAGAGCGGCATGGTGCTCTCGACCATTCCCGCGCCAGCCGGCGGCGCCGATTCCGGCCTCGCCTGGGCGGAAGGCACGCTCTGGGTCGGCCATTATCGCGAGCGCCAGATTCACCAGATCGATCCGGAGACCGGCAAGGTGCTGCGCACGCTGCAATCCAACCGCTTCGTCACCGGCGTGACCTGGAGCGACGGCGAGCTCTGGCACGCGACCTGGGAGGACGACGAGAGCGAGATCCGCCGGGTCGACCCCGAGAGCGGCGAGGTGCTCGACGCCATGCGCATGCCTGAGGGCACCTTCGTCGCCGGGCTGGAAGCAGGCGGTGACCGCTTCTATTGCGGTGGCGGCGGCAAGAACGGCGTGGTCAGGGCGGTGGCGAGGCGCTGACAGCCGAACGTGCCGCATCAGCGAACCACTCGCCCGCGCTGCCGCCCCCCATTCGGCAGGCGACAGGAGCAGGCCGCGCCGGCCCGAGCCCGGCTCGGCGCCGCGCAGGCCCGGCGCGGCGTCTTGCAATAGGCGACGACGGCTCTGCGCGGCGAGGGATCATCGACCGCCCCGTAGCGCGGCATGGTGATCGGATTCTGCGAGCGCGGTGCGCCCCGCGGCGTGCCGCCATAGTCGACGGGCGGGCCGGCGCCGGGCAGGCCGCCGGGTCCCGGCGCGTGCAGCCTGATGTCGGGTGTGCTGTCAAAGATCGAGGGCGGCCCCAGGCCCTGGCGCGGCCCGCCCGGCGCCAGCGGCGCATTGCCCGGCGTGCCGATCTGGGCTGCGGCGGGAGACGCCAGCACCAGCATGGCCAGCGCGGCGGACATCATCGCACGTACCATCATCGCTTGCCCTCGTCTTCCCGCCCGCACGGGCACTTTGCCGGATGCCACGCCATGATGGGAGTGGCGCAGCGCAACCCGGCGCATCAGCCGGTTCCCTCCGCGCCGCCTCCATCCCCGGACGGCTTCGGCCGCCCGGCCCGACGCTCGATCGAATGGTCGAGGAACAGGAGCCCGACGGCAAGCAGCGTCGCCGAGAAGACGATGGCGTAGTCGCCGAGCCCGGCGGCGCAGCCGAGCGCCGCGGTGACCCAGATCGCCGCCGCCGTGGTCAGACCCTGCGGCGTGGTATGGCCCTTGCGCAGCACGATGACGCCGGCGCCGAGAAAGCCGATGCCGGTGACCAGCCCCTGCACGACGCGGCTGGCGGCGTCGACCTGGTCCGCGCCGCTGAAGATGGTCGCGGCCGCAGCGGTGCCGAGGCCGACGAGCCCGAAAGTGCGGATGCCGGCGGCGCGCTGCTTGCCGGTGCGCTCCCAGCCGACGACGATCCCGGCCGCCATCCCCGCCAGCAGCCGCAGCAGGAGGTCGATCTCGGCCCAGATGTCGAAGCTCAGCCCGCCGAGACCCAGCCCTTCGAAGCTCATGGCGCCCTCCCCGCAGCGATTGCCCTTCGGGCGTGAACGCGCGAGGAAGCGCAGTGTTGCCGCGCCGTCGACGCGGCCGCGTAAGCCCGATCGCCGCGAGGTCCGAGAGATGCCCTATACCGACCCGCTCGAGCCGCTGCTGCAACGCGAGGAAGCGCTGCGCCATCAGATCGCCAGGCGCCTCGTCGCGGAAGCCGGCGTTGCGCCGCCCTCCCTGTCAGCCGAGCACCTCGCCGCCGCCGACGCGGCGATCGCCGCCTGGGCCGAGCAAGGCGAGGAAGAGCAGGACCAGCGGGCGTTCCGGGCCATGGGGCCGCTGCAGCGGCTGCTGGCGGAGCATTTGGAGATCGTGGAGCGGATTGTCGATGAGCGGGATCGGCGGCTGGGGTGAGCGACTGTCTTGTTGGTCAAGCGGTTTGTTCGCGCCATGGTTGTCTGTCCCGGATGACGGCGTTGAGGATTGTGACGAGCTTTCGGGC
>NZ_FOKP01000069.1 GCF_900112185.1 Allobosea sp. CRIB-10
TGGACGGTCCCCGGTTTCGTGGACAAAGCCGAGCCTCACGCCGACGCGCGTTCGAACGCTTCGGGACTGATGCCGCCGAGATGGCTGTGACGGCGGGTTCGGTTGTAGAACGTCTCGATATAGTCGAAGACATCGGCGCGCGCCAAGGCGCGGGTCTTGTAGATGCGTTTCTGGATCCGCTCCTTTTTCAAGCTGCTGAAGAAGGATTCGGCGACCGCATTGTCCCAGCAGTTGCCGCGCCTGCTCATACTGGTTTCGAGCGAATGGGCAGCGCAGAACCGTTTGAAGTCGTCGCTGCCATACTGGCTGCCCTGGTCGGAATGCACCAGGACACGCCCGTCGGGTTTGCGGCGCCAGACCGCCATGAGCAGGGCATCGAGCGCCAGTTCGCGGCTCAGCGTCGGTTTCATCGACCAGCCCACCACCTTGCGGGCGTACAAGTCGAGCACCACGGCCAGGTATAGCCAGCCCTGCCATGTCCGGATGTAGGTGATGTCGGTGACCCAGACCTTGTTGGGCGCGTCCACCGTGAAGGCTTGCTGCAAACGGTTGGGCGCGATGAGGGACGGGCGGCCGGCAAACGGCCGCGGCTTCCTGTAGCCACGGACGGCCCGGATCTTGTGGCGCCGCATGAGCCGCTCGACACGATGCAGGCCGCAGGTCTCGCCCACTTCCCGCAGGTCGCCAAACACCCTTCGGGCCCCGTAAATCTCGTGGCTGGCCGCGTGGGAGTCCCGAATGAGCTCCAGCAACCGGGCATCCTCGGTGTCGCGATCCGACACCGGAGCATGAAGCCAGGCATAGAATCCGGCCCGGGCAACCCGCAGGACACGGCACATCAGTGTGACGGCATAGTCATGCCGATGCTCGTTCATGAAGCGGTACTTCACTCGGGTTGCCTGGCAAAGTACCGCGCGGCTTTTTTTAGAAGATCGCGCTCCTCTTCAACCCTGCGCATCTCAGCTCGCAGCCGGAGGATCTCGCTTCTGGCTTCCAGCAACTCCTTCGATTGCTGCTCGGTTCTGTCGGGTGAAGCGGCCTTGACCCACTTGTAAAGGCTGTGTGCCGAGACGCCCAGACGCGCCGCGACATCAGGCACGGAGTAGCCCCGCTCGGCGACCTGTCTGACCGCCTCCTCCTTGAATTCCGGTGCAAATCTCTGCGAACTCATGACCAACCTCCTATGCTCAAAGGATAGGTCGGCGATGTCTAACGGACCGGGGGCAGTCCA
>NZ_FOKP01000004.1 GCF_900112185.1 Allobosea sp. CRIB-10
TCACCCACGGGCTTGGTGTCCCTCAGGGCTGTCGGTCTTCCACCTGCCACCGCAACCGCTGGTATAGCAGATGAGGCAAAATGAGAGTTACAAGGTGTTCGGAGCGGAAACGTTGGCGTGAACCTCACCGCGCGGTCGGGCCTCGCGGAGCTGGTCAGGCAGCCTACACCTCACCCTGCCCTCTCCTTCCAGGAGAGGGTTCCCCGCGCCTCCCCTTCACGGCGCCAATGGGGTCATCTGGGCGTGGCGGCGCGGAAGCCATGGCTCTTCGCAGCCCACGCAACCGCGAAGGTGGCGATCAGCAGCGCCGCCAGCACCCAGGGGAACGGGGCAACGCCGAACCCGCTCAGCAGCAATCCGCCGAGGATGCCGCCGCCTGCGATGGCGAGATTCCATGTGGTCACCAGCATCGACTGCGCGACGTCGGCGGCATGGCCCGCCGCCTTGGCGGAGGCGGTCTGGAACAGCGTCCCTGCGCCGCCGAAGGCTAGCCCCCAGATGGCGACCGCACCGTAGATCACGGCGGGCATTGTCCCTGCGAGCCCGAGCGCCAGGGCCGAGAAGCCGAACAGCGCGACGCTTGCCAGGACCAGCTCGCGCAGCAAGCGATCGATCAAGGCTCCAGTGATCCAGATGCCGAGCAACGAGGCCAGGCCGAAGACCAGCAGCACGACATCGGTCCGCTCCTTAAGGCCGGCCGGCTCCAGGAAGGGCGCGATATAGGTGTAGAGCGTGTTGTGGGCGAGCACATAGGCGAAGACCACGAACAGGACCGGCCGCACGCCCGGCAGCGTGAAGACCGCCTTCAGCCCGAACTCCTGACCCCGCTTCTGGCCGGGGAAATCCGGCACCTTGGCCAGAACCCAGAAGACGAGCAGCACAGTCAGCCCGCTCATCACGCCGAAGGTCCAGCGCCAGCCCAGCAGCGTGCCGAGGAAGGTTCCCGTCGGAATGCCGAGCGAAAGGGCGAGCGGCGCGCCGACCATGGCGATGGCGATCGCGCGGCCCTGCAGATGGTCTGGCACCATGCGCGCCGCATAGCCGGCCGCCAGCGCCCAGAGCAGCCCGGCGCTCATGCCGGCGACGAAACGGGCAACCAGCGTGACAGCATAACTGTCGGAGATCGCGGTCACCGTGTTGACGACGGCAAAGCCACCTATGGCGAGCAGCAGCAATGTGCGCCGCCGCCAGTTCTGCGTGGCGATCGTCAGGGGGATGGCGGAGAGGAGCGAGCCGACCGCATAGGCGGTAACCAGCTGGCCGATCAACGCCTCGGATCGTCCGAGGCTCTGCGCCATTTGCGGGAGCAGGCCCGACGGCAGGATTTCGGTCAGGAGGGTGATGAAGGCCGCCATGGCGAGCGCCAGCAGGCCGCCCAAGGGTAGCCTCGCTTCGCTCGTGCCGGCCGAGATCGTATCTGTCGCTGATGTCATGGCTATAGCGCCTTCGAAGATGGGTTGGCGCTTCAGGTAGCTGGTTCCCAATGAACGAAAAACAGGACACAACTCATGACACTTTGGACATTTCCGTCATGACCGGGTGACCGCCGCATGGATAGTCTCGGAGCGCTCTTCGCCTTTGTGCATGCGGCCGAAGCCGATGGTTTCACCGAAGCTGGCCGCAAGCTCGGCATCTCCGCCTCGGCCGTCAGCAAGGCGGTGGCGCGGCTGGAGGATCGGCTCGGCGCCAGGCTGTTCCACCGCTCGACCCGCAGCGTCACGCTGACGCCGGAAGGCGCGATGTTCCTCGAACGCTGCCGGCGCATCCTCTGCGAATATGAAGCGGCGGAACTGGAACTCTCTCGCAGCCGGGCGACGCCGCAAGGCAAGCTGCGCGTCAGCCTGCCCTCGATGAGCATGATCCCGATCGCGAAATTCACCGCCTTCAAGCAGCGCCACCCCGAGATCGAGCTCGAGCTCGATGCCACCGACCGAGTGGTCGACGTCATCGGCGAAGGCTTCGATGTGGTGCTCCGCACCGGCGAGCACGCCGATTCCCGGTTGATGACCCGCACCCTCGGCCATTTCCGCCAGGCGCTGGTCGGCTCACCGGACTATTTCCGCCGGATGGGCAAACCGGAGACACCGGAGGACCTCGCCCGGCATGCCTGTCTCGTCTATCGCTATGCCAATACCGGCAAGCTCCACCAATGGCCCCTGTCGAGAGGCGGCGAGCTCGCGCAGGTCGAGATCCGACCCAGCGTGGTGACGAACGCGCTCGAAGCGCAGATCGGCCTCGCCGAAAGCGGGCTCGGCATCGCCTGCGTTCCCGACCTGTCCGTCGCCGAACATCTTCAGCGCGGCTCGCTGGTCCGCATCCTCGCTGGCTATGTCGAGGCGCAGACCAAGTTCAGCGTGATGTGGCCGGCGAGCCGCTACGCCTCGCCGAAGCTGCGCGCCTTCGTCGACTTCGCGGCGGAGGAATTCCTGGCCGCGTGATCCCGCTGCCTTGCCGGCAGCGGGCCAGGGATCACTCCGCCGCCTCCGCATAGGCGCTCGGCTCGTAGTTCAGGATCGGCGCCAGCCAGCGCTCGACCTCGCGGATATCCATGCCCTTGCGGACCGAATAATCCTCGACCTGGTCGCGCTCGACCTTGGCGACGCCGAAGTAATAGGCGTCGGGATGCGAGAGATAGAGGCCGGAAACCGAGGAGCCTGGCCACATCGCGTAGCTCTCGGTCAGCTTGACGCCGACGCGGCGCTCGGCCTGGAGCAGCTCGAACAGGGTCGCTTTCTCGGTATGATCGGGCTGAGCCGGATAGCCCGGCGCCGGGCGGATGCCCTGGTACTCCTCGCGGATCAGCTCCTCGTTCGAGTAGGCCTCGTCCGGCGCATAGGCCCAGAACTCGGTGCGCACGCGCTGGTGCATGCGCTCGGCGAAGGCCTCGGCGATGCGGTCGGCCAGCGCCTTGACCATGATCGAGCGGTAGTCGTCATTGTCACGGGCGAAGCGCTCGGAAATGCGCTCCTCTTCCGCGCCCGAGGTCACCACGAAGGCGCCGATATAGTCCGGCGAACCGCCTTCCGGCGCGACGAAGTCCGAGATGCACATGTTCGGCTTGCCGTCGCGCTTGGAAAGCTGCTGGCGCAGGCCGTGGAAGGTCGCGAGCGTCTCCTGCCGGCTCTCGCCGGTATAGAGGCGGATGTCGTCGCCGACGGCATTGGCCGGCCAGAAGCCGATCACCGCCTTCGGATTGAACCAGCGCTCCTCGACGACGCGCTTCAACATCGCCTGCGCATCGTCCCAGAGCTGGCGCGCCGCCTCGCCCTGCTTCTCGTCCTCCAGGATCGCAGGGTACCGGCCCTTCAGCTCCCAGGTCTGGAAGAAGGGCGTCCAGTCGATCAGCGGCACGAGCTCGGCGAGATCGTAGGTCCGGAAGACGCGGGTGCCGAGGAAGTTCGGCTTCGGCGGCTGGTAGCCGGCCCAGTCCGGCTTGAAGGCGTTGGCGCGCGCCTTGGCGAGCGGCAAACGCTGCTTGTCCGCCTCGGAGCGGCGATGGGCGGCGGCAACCTTCTCGTATTCGGCCTGGACGCCTTCGATATAGGCGGGCTTCTGGTCCTGCGAGAGCAGGCTGGAGACGACGCCGACCGCGCGCGAGGCGTCGGTGACATAGACCGCCTGGCCCTGGTTGTAGGCCGGGTGGATCTTCACCGCGGTGTGGACACGGCTCGTCGTCGCCCCGCCGATCAGCAGCGGGATGTCGAAGCCCTCGCGCTCCATCTCGGAGGCGACGGTGACCATCTCGTCGAGCGAGGGCGTAATCAACCCGGAGAGACCGATGATGTCGACCTTCTCCTTGCGCGCGGTGTCGAGGATCTTCTGGGTCGGCACCATCACGCCGAGGTCGATCACCTCGTAATTGTTGCACTGGAGCACGACGCCGACGATGTTCTTGCCGATGTCGTGGACATCGCCCTTCACCGTCGCCATCAGCACCTTGCCGGCGGCCTGGCGCTCGGCGCCGCCATTGAGGCGTTTCTCCTCTTCCATGTACGGCATCAGATAGGCGACGGCCTGCTTCATCACGCGAGCCGACTTCACAACCTGCGGCAGGAACATCTTGCCGGCGCCGAACAGGTCGCCGACCACGTTCATGCCGGCCATCAGCGGCCCCTCGATGACGTGAAGCGGCTTCTCGGCCTGCGCCCTCGCCTCCTCCGTATCGGCCTCGATGAACTCGGTGATGCCGTTGACCAATGCGTGCTTGAGGCGCTCGTGCACATCGGCCTCGCGCCAGGCGAGATCCTTGCCGGACGAGGCGGTCGAACCGTCGCCCTTGAAGCGCGGCGCCGCATCCAGCAGGCGCTCGGTCGCATCCTTGCGGCGGTTGAGGACGACGTCCTCGCAGAGCTCGCGCAGTTCCGGATCGAGGTCGTCATAGGAGCCGAGCTGGCCGGCATTCACGATGCCCATGTCCATCCCGACCTTGATGCAGTGGTACAGGAAGACCGAATGCATCGCTTCGCGGACCTTCTCATTGCCGCGGAAGGAGAAGGACAGGTTCGAGACGCCGCCGGAAATGTGCGCGTGCGGCAGCGTCTCGCGGATCGTGCGGGTCGCGTTGATGAAGTCGTTGCCGTAGTTGTCGTGTTCCTCGATGCCGGTCGCCACCGCGAAGATGTTCGGATCGAAGATGATGTCCTCGGGCGGGAAGCCCGCGACCTCGGTCAGGAGCTTGTAGGCGCGCGTACAGATCTCGATCTTGCGCTCATAAGTGTCGGCCTGGCCGGTCTCGTCGAAGGCCATGACGACGACGGCCGCGCCATATTGCCGGCAGATGCGGGCATGCTCGAGGAAGGCTTCCTCGCCCTCCTTCATCGAGATCGAGTTGACGATCGGCTTGCCCTGGATCGTCTTCAGGCCCGCCTCGATCACATGGAACTTCGAGGAATCGACCATGATCGGCACGCGGGAGATGTCCGGCTCGGAAGCGATCAGGTTGCAGAACTCGGTCATCGCCTTCTCGGAATCGAGCAGGCCCTCGTCCATGTTGATGTCGATGACCTGCGCGCCGTTGGCGACCTGGTCGCGCGCGACGTCGAGCGCCGCGGCATAATCGCCGGCGGTGACGAGCTTGCGGAACTTGGCCGAGCCGGTGACGTTGGTGCGCTCGCCGACATTGACGAAGGGGATGGTCTCGTCGAGCGTGAACGGCTCGAGGCCGGCGAGTCTGAGATAGGGTTTCGGCGAGGGAATGGCGCGCGGCGCCTTACCGGCGACGGCCTCGGCGATGGCGCGGATATGGCCTGGCGTCGTGCCGCAGCAGCCGCCGACCATATTGACGAAGCCGGCATCGGCGAATTCGGCCAGCATCCTGGCGGTCGCTTCCGGCCGCTCGTCATAGAGGCCGAATTCGTTGGGCAGGCCGGCATTGGGATAGGCGCAGACCAGGGTGCCGGCGACGCGCGACATGTCCTTGATATGGGCGCGCATCTCGCGGGCGCCCAGCGCGCAGTTGAGGCCGATCGTCAGCGGGTCGGCATGGCGCACCGCATTCCAGAAGGCCTCGACCGTCTGGCCCGAGAGCGTGCGGCCGGACAAGTCGGTGATCGTGCCGGAGATCATCACCGGCAGCTTTGTCGCCTTCTCGCGGAAGACCTCCTGGATCGCGACGATCGCCGCCTTGGCGTTGAGCGTGTCGAAGATCGTCTCGATCAGCAGCAATTCGGAGCCGCCATCGATCAGGCCGCGCACCTGCTCGGCGTAGGACTCGCGCACCTGGTCGAAGGTGACGGCGCGGAAGCCGGGATTGTTGACGTCGGGCGAGATCGAGAGCGTGCGGTTGGTCGGGCCGATCGCGCCGGCGACGAAGCGGCGGCGGCCGTCTTCCTTGCGGGCGATCTCGGCCGCCTCGCGCGCGATCCGGGCGCATTCGACGTTGAGCTCGTAGACGATCGCCTCCATGCCGTAATCGGCCTGGGCGATCGAGGTGCCGGAGAATGTGTTGGTTTCGACGATGTCGGCGCCGGCCCGGTAATAGGCGAGATGGATGTCGCGCAGCGCATCCGGCATGGTCAGGGCGATCAGGTCGTTATTGCCCTTGAGATCGTGGTTCCAGCCCTTGAAGCGCTCGCCGCGGAAATCGGCCTCGGTCAGCTTCAGGTCCTGGATCTGCGTCCCCATCGCGCCATCGAGGATGAGGATGCGCTCGGAAGCGGCCTGACGCAGGGCGCGCTCGATCTCGGCGCCGTCGGCGGGTGTGGGCTCGTAGTCGGACATCCGCTTACTCCGCCGCCACCTGCTGCGCCTGCGTCTTCTCCGGCTTCAGGCCAACGAGATGGCAGATCGCATAGACCAGGTCGGCCTTGTTCATCGTGTAGAAGTGCAGGTCGGAGACGCCGCGATCGATCAGGTCGAGCACCTGCTCGGCGCAGACGGCGGCGGCGACCAGCCGGCGCGTCGCCGGATCGTCCTCCAGCCCCTCGAAGCGGTCGGCCAGCCATTGCGGCACGCTCGCCCCGGTCTTGCGGGCAAAGCCGGCGGTCTGCTTGAAGTTCTGCACGGGAACGATGCCCGGCAGGATCGGGATCTCGATGCCGCGCGAGCGGACCTTGTCGAGATAGCGGAAATAGACGTCGTTATCGAAGAAGAACTGGGTGATCGCCCGGGTCGCGCCGGCATCGACCTTCTTCTTCAGCGCGTCGATGTCGGCATCGAGCGAGGCCGCCTCCGGATGCTTCTCCGGATAGGCGGAGACGGTGACCTCGAACTCGCCGATCCTGCGGATGCCTTCGACCAGGTCCGAGGTCTGGTGATAGCCTTCCGGATGCGGCTCATAAGTGGTGCCGAGCCCGCCGGCCGGATCACCGCGCAGCGCCACGATATGGCGCACGCCCGCCGCCCAATAGGAGCGGATCACGTCGTCGACCTCGGCGCAGGACGCCGAAACGCAGGTCAGATGCGCGGCGGGCTTGAGGCCCGTCTCGTCGATCATGCGCTTGACGGTGTTGTGGGTGCGCTCGCGGGTCGAGCCGCCGGCGCCATAGGTCACCGAGACAAAGGCCGGCCCGAGCGGCTCCAGCCGGCGCACGCTGTCCCAGAGATTGACCTCCATCTCCTCGTTCTTCGGCGGGAAGAACTCGAAGGAGACACGCGGGCGGCGCGAGCCGTGGCGGCTGGGACGGAACGCGTTCATCACGCAACCTCACGATCGAACTGGCGAATCGGGAAATCACCCTGGAGGCGCCGGTCGCGCCCGCGCCAGAGCATGACGCCGAGCTGACCGGACGCCCCGTCGGACGCCGTGATCTCCTCGGCGAGATCGCAGTCGAGGCCGGCCTCGGCGAACCAGGCGACGATCTCCTCCTTGTCGAAGCCGAGCCGGCGATGGGCGTGCTCGGTCCGCAGGAATTCCATCTCGTGCGGCGCGAAATCGACCAGGATCAGCCGCCCGCCGGGCGAGAGCAGCGCCGCCGCCTCGCGCAGGGCGCGGGCGGGATCGTCGAGGAAGTGCAGCACCTGGTGCACGATCACGAGGTCGAAGGAGCCGCGCGCGAAGGGCAGCGCGTAGATGTCGCCCTGACGCAGCTCGACCCGGGACAGCCCGGCCTTTTCGAGATTGGCGCGCGCGACCGCCAGCATGGCGTGGCTGGCATCGACACCGACCGCACGGGTCGCCTTGGGCGCAAGGCGCTCCAGCATGCGCCCGGTGCCGGTGCCGAGATCGAGCAGCGCCTGCAGAGGCGTCCCGCCGACGGCGGCCTCGACCGCGGCTTCGACGGCGGCATCGGGAACATGCAGCGTGCGCAGTTGATCCCACTCGCGCGCGACATTGGCGAAATAGGACTGCGCCGCCGCGGCTCGGGTCGCACGGACGGCGGCGAGGCGCTCGCGATCGGCGGCGAGAACCGGATCGGCAGGATCGAGGTCGCGAGCGAGCGCCAGGGCGAGCGCGCCGCCCGGCGTCGCATCGTCGAGCCGGAAGAAGGCGAAGGCGCCCTCGCGCGAGCGGCGCAGCAGGCCGGCCTCGGCCATCAGCTTGAGATGCCGCGAGATGCGCGGCTGCGACTGGCCGAGGATGTCGGTGAGGTCGGACACCGAAAGCTCGCCCTCCGCCAGCAGCGCCAGGATTCGCAGGCGAGTCTCCTCGCCCGCCGCGCGCAGCGAAGCCAGTAGGGTCGGCAGCGAATGGTGGAAGCGGCTGGTCACCGGCAAACGCCTCGAAATTCTGTGAAAGATATAAAGATATCTTTATGTCAGAACGACGGAGATGGCAAGCCTGCTTGTCCGATATTTCAGTCGGAAGCGACGGTTCAAACAAACGCCGGCCTCTCTGCTCCCCGGGGAGAAAGGCTCCGCATACTCTCCTTAAACAGGCTTGCCTGACGGAGCCGCCCGCATTGCCCCGCGCAGCACGCTGAAGATACGCGGATCGGCGCATTGCGCCGCGTTGAAGCGCATGAACTGCCGCGCCGTCCCCGACAGGCTGAAGGCGTTGCCCGGCGCGAGCACGACACCCTCGCCCAAGGCATGCCGCGCAATCGCCCCCGCATCGCGCTCATCAGGCAGACGGCACCACAGGAACAGCCCACCGCGCGGCGTCAGCCAGGGCTCGATGCCGAGCGCTGCGAGCCGGCCACGCGTCTCCGCCATGGCCCGCCCCAGCCGCTGGCGCAGCGTCTCGACATGCCGGCGATAGCTGCCGTCCTTCAGGATATCGAGCACCAGCTCGGCCGCGAGCCGCCCCCCGCCGAAGGAAAGCGCGACCTTGAGATCGGTCAGCCCCTCGACCCAGTCCGGCTTTGCGGCGATGTAGCCGCAGCGCACCGAGGCCGAGAGCGTCTTCGAGAAGCTGCCGATCTGGATCACCCGCTCCAGCCCGTCGAGCCCGGCAAGACGCGGCGCAGTGTCCGGTTCGAGATCGCCGAAGATATCGTCCTCGACGATGGTCAGGCCGGCCTGCTCGGCGAGCTTGAGCAGGCGATGCGCGGTCGCGGCGGAGAGTGTCGCGCCGGTCGGGTTATGCAGGGCTGAATTGGTGACATAGAGCCGCGGCCGGTGCTCGCTCAGCGCCTGCGCGAACAAGGCGAGGTCCGGCCCCGACGGCGTATAGGGCACGCTGACGACACGGGCGCGATGGGCGCTCAGCAGCGCCTGGAAATTGAAATAGCAGGGATCGTCGACCAGCACCGTATCGCCGGGCTCGAGCAGGAAGCGGCAGACGAGGTCGATCGCCTGCGTGCCCGACTCGGTCAGAACGATCTGGTCCGGCGAGGTCTCGACGCCGCGCTCGGCCAGGCGATGGGCGAGCAGATGGCGCAGCCCGGCTAAGCCGAGCGGCGTGCCGTACTCGGCCAGCGTCGCCGCATCGGCCCGGCCGAGCTTGCGCAGCGCCTTGCGGATCGAGGCTTCCGGCATCCAGTCCGGCGGCAGCCAGCCGCAGCCCGGCCTGAGGCTGTCCACGCCGGCATCGAGCGACTGCCGCGAAATCCAGAGCGGGTCGACGGCCCGGTCGAGCCTCGGCGCGACATCGGCGAGGCAGAGCGGCGGCAGGCGCCGGACATAGAAGCCCGAGCCCTGCCGCGCCTGGATCGCGCCTTCCGCCGCCAGCCGCTCATAGGCCTCGACCACCGTCGACTTCGACACGCCCATGCTCTGCGCCAGACCGCGGATCGAGGGCAGCTTGGCGCCCGGCGCCAGCGTCCGCCCGGCGATCCGCTGCCGGATCGTTGCCATGACGCGTCCGACCAGCGTGTCGGCTGCTGCCGCATGATCGGCCGAAGCCTTAATCTGTACGGTTTCCTGCATCAGGACAGTTTGCCGGAACTGTACCGGACTGTCTCTGGAAATCGACCGTGACTCCCCGCAAGCAGAAGGGCGAAAGAGTCTGTCTGCCCTTCCACAACCCTCATCCTGAGGAGCGATCGCAGATCGCGTCTCGAAGGATGCTCCAGTTGGCTCCGGAGCCTCCTGGATCATCCTTCGAGACGGCCGCCGTGCGGCCTCCTCAGGATGAGGGCTGGAGGTGTCGGGCGGGCTCACTGGAGGTATCATGGACAAGACTGCGAACGGCCTGCTCAACGGTTTCATCGGCGTCGTCATCTTCAGCGGCTCACTGCCGGCGACGCGCGTCGCCGTCGCCGATTTCGACCCGGTGTTCCTGACCGTCGCACGCGCCGCCATCGCCGGCCTGCTCGGGCTCGCCTTGCTGCTTGCCCTGCGTGAGAAGCGTCCCGCCACCGCCGACTTGCTGCCGCTCGCCGTGGTCGCGCTCTGCGTCGTCGTCGGCTTCCCGCTGCTGACCGCTCTGGCGCTGAAGCACGTCACCTCCGCCCATTCGATCGTCTTCATCGGCCTCTTGCCGCTCGCGACCGCGATCTTCGGCGTGCTGCGCGGCGGCGAGCGCCCGCGCCCGGCCTTCTGGCTCTTCGCCATTCTCGGCAGCCTCTGCGTCGTCGGCTTCGCCTGGACGCAAGGCATCGCCGCCTCTCCCGTCGGCGACTTGCTGATGCTCGCCGCCGTCATCGTCTGCGGGCTCGGCTATGCCGAAGGCGCGCGGCTCTCGCGCCATCTCGGCGGCTGGCAGGTGATCTCCTGGGCGCTGGTGCTGTCGCTGCCGATCATGGCCGGCCTCTCGCTGGCGACGCTGCCGGCCTCGTTCAGCCAGACAGGCGGGCCCGCCTGGCTCGGCCTCGCCTATGTCTCGCTGTTCAGCATGCTGATCGGCTTCGTGTTCTGGTATCGCGGCCTCGCCCAGGGCGGCATCGCGGCGGTCGGGCAGCTGCAACTGCTACAACCCTTCTTTGGCCTGGCGCTGGCGGGGCTGCTGCTCGGCGAAACCGTCGGCTGGCAGATGATCGCGACCTCGGCCGCCGTCGTGCTCTGCGTCGCGGGCGCACGGCGCTACGCGCGATAGGTTCGGAACGCCGATCACTCGGCATCAAGCATGGCGGCGGGTTTGGTCGCGAACGCGTAGTTGCCGGACCAATGAGGGCCGGATGGAGCGCGCCCTGTCGGCTTAGGGCGCAATGCTTACAACCGCAGGCCTGCAGCCTTCGTCACGCCTACCAGTCCTTCGGCTGCGTTCAGAGCAGCTTCAGGTCGCCTGCAGCGGTCTTGCCGCGCTCGGTCTTCAGGTCGAAGGAGAGCTTCTGTCCCTCGGTCAGGGACATCAGGCCCGCTTCCTTGACGGCAGTGATGTGTACGAACACATCCTTGCCGCCGTCAGCAGGCTGAATGAAGCCGTAGCCCTTCTCGGTATTGAACCATTTGACGGTTCCGGTCGCCATCGCCGCATCCCTTGGAGCATCCGTGGTCGTAACGGAGCCCCTCGGCAACACTGTCGAAAAGGCCCCGCGAAGCTGAGGATTGACCGAAAACGCAAGCTTGTCGAGATGAAACCGCCGGCAGTTGCCGTTACGTCCGCTTAAGGCTTAGCCAGCTCGAATTCCGTCCTTACCGTAGCGAGTGAAGAGCCTCCGAGATAAACCTCGACGATACCCGGATCGAGCTGGTAGCGGCCGTCATCGTCATGACCGCCGAGCGCCTTGCCCTCCAGTTTGAACCGAACCGTCCTGGTCTCGCCGGCCTTGAGCGTGATCTTCTCGAAGCCCTTGAGCAGGCGCAGCGGCCGCGAGCGCTCCGCCACCGGTTGGCGGATATAAAGCTGTACCACCTCCTGGCCGTCGCGATCCCCCTGATTGGTCACGTCGACGGCGACCTCGGTCGCGCCATTGAACGGCACCTTCGCGTTCGTCACCCGCGCATTGGCATAGGCGAAGCGGCTATAGGACAGGCCGAAGCCGAACGGATAGAGCGCCTCATTGGCCTCGTCCATGTAGATCGATTCATAGCGCTGGCGGATCTTCTGCGGCCGCCCCGTCGGCAGCTGGTCGTAATAGACCGGGATCTGCCCGACCGAGCGCGGGAAGCTCATCGGCGTCCGCCCGGCCGGATTGACCTTGCCGGCCAGCACCTCGGCGATCGCGGCGCGTCCCTCGGTGCCGCCATGGAACGTCTGGACGATCGCGGCGACATGCTTGTCGGCCCAGGTCAGGACCAGCGGCCGGCCGGTCGCCAGCACCAGGACGACCGGCTTGCCGGTCGCGACCAGCGCCTCCAGCAGCTCCTGCTGCACGCCGGGCAGCCCGAGATCGGTGCGCGAGGCGCCCTCGCCCATGAACTCGCAATCCTCGCCGAGCATGGTGACGATGAGATCGGCCGCGGCCGCCACCTTCAAGGCGGCATCCTTGTCCTTGAACTCGGTGCCGCAATTCTTGGCGAAGCCCGGCTCGTAGGTGATCGTAACGTCGGACGGCAGCTGCTCGCGCAGCGCCTCCGGCAGCGGCTGCACGACGCGGCGGCCGAGCCCGGCCGGATCAGTCCAGACCCGCTCGTCCTCCGGCACCGCCATGGCGCCGATCACCGCGACCGACTTGACGGACGGCGCGATCGGCAGCGTCTGCCTGTCGTTCCTGAGCAGGATCACACCCTCGCGCGCCGCCTGGCGAGCAACCTTACGGGCCTCCTCCGTCTGCATCAGCGACGGCGCCGCAGCGACGTCGACGTCCTGCCGCTCGAACAGGCCGAGATGGTACTTGACCCGGAGCACACGCCGGACGGCCTCGTCGAGCGCCTTCACCGGCACGCGGCCGGCCTTCACCTCATTGGCGAGGTGCTTGTGGTAGACATCGCCCATCATGTCCATGTCGATGCCGGCGAGCAGCGCCTTGCGCGCCGCCTCGGCGTCGTCCTTGGCGATGCCGTGCAGGCGCAATTCGGTGATCGAACCGAAATCCGAGGTGACGAAGCCGCGGAAGCCCCATTTCCCGCGCAGCAGGTCGGTCAGCATGCCGCGATGGGCCGTGGCCGGCATGCCGTTGAGGGCATTGAAGGCCGCCATCGCCGTCATCGCGCCGGTGTCGAAGGCGGCCTTGAACGGCGGCAGGAAGAGGTCGTGCAGCTGGCTCGTCGGGATCCAGGTCGAATTGTAGTCGCGCCCGCCCTCGGCCGCGCCATAGCCGACGAAGTGCTTGACGCTCGCCGCGACGCCGCCGCGCTGATAGCCGCGCGTCCGTGCAACTGCGATCACACTGGCGAGGTGGGCGTCCTCGCCCGCTCCCTCCAGCACCCGTCCCCAGCGCGGATCACGCGAGATGTCGACCATCGGCGCGAAGGTCCAGTTCACGCCGGCCGCCCGCGCCTCGCGCCCGGTCCAGTAGGCCGCCTGCTCGATCAGCTGCGGATTCCAGCTCGACGCCTGGCCGAGTGGCAGCGGAAAATAGGTCGAGAAGCCGTGGACGGCGTCGAGCCCGATGATCAGCGGAATCTTGAGGCGCGACTGCCGGACCGCCTCCTGGACTTGCCGAACCTCGGCCGGCACGACGAAGTTCATCACCGCGCCCATGCGGCCGGCCTTGACCTGGCTGATGTCGAAGCCCTCGCCGCGGCCGGAGAGGTGGAGCTGGCCGACCTTCTCCTCCAGCGTCATCCTGCCGATCAGCGCGGTGATCTTGCGCTCGATCTGCGCAGCCTCGCGCCCGCTCTTCCAGCCGACGCCCTCCTGCTGGGCGGAGGCGACGGTCGCAAGGCCGCAGAACAGGAATGCAGCGACGAGCCGCAGAAGCATGGAAAGGTCTCGCTGAAGCGTGAGGTAGGAAGGCCGCCCTACAGGATCGGGCCGCCCGGCTCAACCGCCGGCATCGCCGCAGCGCGATGAACAGGGGCTGAAGCAGGGCCGGCATGCCGGGACTCTCGGCCTCCGCGGTTGCCTCCCGCTTCGTTCCATGCGACCGAGCGAACGGAGAAAACGCGGGATTTGGCGACCATGGCCCAGCTTCTGACCATCGAGGATTTGCGTCTGCAGGCGAAGCGCCGCGTCCCGCGCATGTTCTACGACTATGCCGATTCCGGCGCCTGGACCGAGAGCACCTACCGCGCCAACGAGGCCGATTTCGCCAATATCAAGCTGCGCCAGCGCGTCGCGGTCGACATGACCAACCGCACGCTGGCCTCGACCATGATCGGCGAGCAGGTCTCGATGCCGGTCGCCCTCGCCCCGACCGGCATCGCCGGCATGCAGCACGCCGATGGCGAGATCCTCGCGGCCAAAGCGGCAGCCCGGGCCGGCGTTCCCTTTACGCTCTCGACCATGAGCGTCTGCTCGATCGAGGACGTCGCCCAGAACACCGACAAGCCGTTCTGGTTCCAGCTCTATGTGATGCGCGACCGCGCCTTCATCGAGCGCCTGATCGACCGCGCCAAGGCGGCCGGCTGCTCGGCGCTGATGCTGACGCTCGACCTGCAGATCCTCGGCCAGCGCCACAAGGACATCCGCAACGGCCTCTCGGCTCCGCCCAAGCCGACCATCGCCAACCTGATCAACCTCGCCTTGAAGCCGCGCTGGTGCATGGGCATGCTCGGCACCAAGCGGCGCAGCTTCGGCAACATCGTCGGCCACGCCACCGGCGTCGGCGACATGACCTCGCTCTCGGCCTGGACCGCCGAGCAGTTCGACCCGACGCTGAGCTGGGACGACGTCAAATGGATCAAGGATCGCTGGGGCGGCAAGCTGATCCTGAAGGGCATCCTCGACGCCGAAGACGCCGAGCTCGCAGCCCAGAGCGGCGCCGATGCGCTGATCGTCTCCAACCATGGCGGGCGCCAGCTCGACGGCGCGGTCTCCTCGATCGCGGCCCTGCCGGGGATCGTCGAGCAGGTCGGCGGGCGCATGGAGGTCTGGATGGATGGCGGCGTCCGCTCCGGCCAGGACGTGCTCAAGGCGGTGGCGCTCGGCGCCCGCGGCGTGCTGATCGGGCGCCCCTTCCTCTATGGGCTGGGCGCCATGGGCGAAGACGGCGTCAGGCTCGCCCTCGAGATCATCCGCAAGGAGCTGGACATCACCATGGCCCTTTGCGGCAAGCGCGACATCCAGGATGTCGACGCCAGCATCCTGGTGAAGGGCAAGGCCTGAGCCTGTTCAGGCCTACGATAGCCCTCATCCTGAGGAGCCATTCCCTTGGGAATGGCGTCTCGAAGGATGCTCCAGGAAGCTCCGGATCTAGCTGGACCATCCTTCGAGACGGCCCTGCGGGCCTCCTCAGGATGAGGGCAGAGAGTTTCCGAACATCGACGAGCCCCTAAGCGCTCACGGCTCCTCTTCCAGAGCCAGGACCGCGAAGCTCGCCAGCCAGTGCTCGCCCATATAGTCGCCGGCGATATGCGGAATTCCCGCGGCGAGATGCTCGGCTGCGGCGGCCTCCGCCACCGCGCGGCGGGTATCACCTTCCGGCAGCGCCCCGGCCAGCGCCCGCCAGCACCAGGCGCGGCTGAGATTCAGCCCGTCGAGATGCGCGATCTTGCCATCGCTGCGATCGGTTACGGTCGCGGGGCGGAACAAGGTCGCCGGCTCCCGGCGCTCCAGCCTCGGCAGGAAACGGTCGAACCAGGGCAGGAAAGCTTCCGGCGCCAGCAGCCGGCGCATGCACTCGGCTTCGATCAGCGCCGAGGACTGGAAATCATCGCCACTCGGCTCGCCCCAGGCCGGGCAGTCGGCATCCTCGCCATACCAGCGCTGGGCCGTCTCGCGCAGCAGGACGGCGAACGCGTCATCCGCCATCGCGGTGGCATAGTCGGCCGCCATGCGCAGGCCGAAGGCGGTGTTGAAATGCGTCCCGACCCGCACCGGATAGGTCGCGAGCGGCAGGAAATCGCGGAAGCGCTGCGCGAAGGCCTCGGCCAGCGGGGCGATGGTCCCAGACCAGCTCTTGTCGTCGAGCAGACTGAGCTCCGCCGCCAGCTTCAGGAGCCAGCCCCAGCCATAGGGGCGCTTGAAGCCGCGCGCGGTCGGCGCGGCGAGGTAAGCGCATTCGACCGCGACCTTCTCGGGCGTCAGCTGCCCGTCGAACAGCGCGCGGATATCCGCGGCCGCTTCGAAGTTGGGGTAACGCCGCAGCAAGCGCGCCAGCATCCAGTAGCTGTGGACGCAGGAATGCCAGTCATAGCTGCCATAGAAGATCGGATGCAGCTCACGCGGGGTGCGCGCGTCCTCCGGCCCCGCCAGCGTGTGATCCGGCTTGTTCGGGTATTCGCGCCCGACATGCCCGAGCGCGATGCGGGCGAAACGGAGCGCGAGCTCTTCCGTCAGATGGGCTGCGGTCATGATGGCTTCCTTGCTCTGGCGTAGGTGATTAGCAGGTCGATCAGGCGCGGGGTGAGATAGATCGGCAACTGCGTCGCCGCAAAGAACAGCGCCATGCGCGGCGAGGCGGCGGCGCCGAGCGCCGACCAGACCAGCCCGACATTGCGGTTGCCGAGGATGAGGCCGACGGTCAAACGCTCGGCGAGCGTGCCCGGCAGCAGGACCGCACCGACGCCCTGCAGACCAAGATTGCAGGCGAAGGCGAGCGCGAGGCAGAGCAGCGCTCCCTGCCAATCCGCTTCGATCTGCGCGCGCACCCCGGCCATGGTCGCGATCACGAAGACGAGCAGCGCCGCGATCACGATCCTGTCGACCGCTTCGCCATGGCTCTGCAGCTGCGATCCCGCAAAGCGCCGCAGCATTAGGGCGACGCCCTCGGCGCCGCCGACCAGCAGGGCCAGGCGCAAGGCGAGGTCGAAGGCGCTAAGCCCGATCCCGCCGAACCAGCCGGCCAGAAGCGGCACGGTGAGCGGGGCGAGCGCCATGCACAGCAGCGTGACGGCAAGGGGCACCGTGCCGTCGAGCCCGAGCATCCGCGCCACCGCTGCCGTGCCGCTCGATGGTGGAGCTGCGGTGGCCAGCACGAGCGCCAGCGCGAGCTCGGTACCGAGCTCGAGACGGTGGGCGAGCAAACCGACAAGGATCGGACAGGCGACCATCACGGTGACGGGGAGCAGAACGGAAAGCGCGGGGCGCCCGAGCACGGCGATGACGGCCTTGCCATCGGTCCGCAGCAGCGTGCCGAGCACGATGATGAAGATCATCACCGGCATCGATGGCCGAGTCAGCTCGGCCAGCGCCGGTGAGGCCAGGCCGACGAGGACGCCGAGAGCCAGGATGGTCGGGCCGCGCGGCACGAGGCGCGACAGGGATGCTCGCATGCGCCTCGTCCGGTCGTTTCAAGCGCGCCCCTTTCAGCAGTTCGCACGGCATTGTGGAAATCGATTTTTACTATCGGTATTATTGCTCAGATGAATTTGGCTGCCATCGATCTCAACCTCCTCGTCGCCTTCGAGGCGCTGCTGGAGGAGCGCAACGTCACCCGCGCCGGCCAGCGCATCGGGCTGGCGCAGCCTTCGATGAGCAGTGCGCTGACGCGCCTGCGCGCCTTGTTCGGCGACGAGCTCTTCATCCGCACCGCCGCCGGCATGCAGCCGACCGTCAGGGCATTGGAACTCGCCCGGCCGATCGGCGAGGCACTCGCCCGGATCAGGGCGACGCTGGCGCCGGATACCGCCTTCGAGCCCTCGACCGCCTACCGCCGCCTGACCATTGCCGTGACCGACTATGGCGACCTCGTCGTCGTGCCGCCGCTCGTCGCCCTGCTGCGCCAGGACGCGCCCGGCATCGACCTCGTCGTCAGGCCGATCGGCGATGCCGCCGCCAGCCTCGCCGCCCTCGAACGCGGCGATGTCGATGCGCTGATCGGCGGCCATCTGCCGGACTCTCCCCGCATCGTCAGGCGCACGCTGTTCGAGGAGGATTTCGTCTGCATTCGCGACAAGGCGCACGCTACGCCGCTGACGGCCGACGAGTACCTCCGGCTGCCGCATGCGCTGTTCTCCTCCGCCGGCGGCGACGGCTCGCCCGGCGTTGTCGACGCTATCCTCGCCATGGAAGGCCGCAAGCGCCGGGTCGCGGTCACGCTCGCCCATGTCGTCGCCGTGCCCTTCGCCGTCGCCGGCACCGATCTGGTCGCGACCATGGCGCGGCGCGTCGCCGGGCGCTTGGCCGCGATCGCCGGGGTGACGCTCATGCCCCTGCCCTATGACACCCCGCCCTTCGCCATCGACCTGCTGCATGGCCGCCGCGCCACGGCCGATCCGGCCTTGAGATGGTTCCTGACCGCGATCGAGCGGGTCGGACGCTCGCTTTAGAACGCGAGCGCAGGCGGCCTTGACTCCCGCGCCCATCGCATCCAGATAAATGAGCAATCACTCACTCATTCAGATTTGACCCGTTCATGGCCCGCCCCCTCAGCGAAGCAAAGCGCGAAGCAATCCTGGCCGCCGCCTGCAAGCTGGTGGCGGAACATGGCACCGGCGCGCCCACCGCGAAGATCGCGAAGGAGGCAAGGCTCGCCGAGGGCACGCTCTTCACCTATTTCGCCAGCAAGGACGACCTGCTCAACCAGCTCTATCTCGAGCTGAAGACCGACTTCGCCAGGCTCACCGTGCCATCCTACCCGAGCCATGGCAGCGTGCGCGACCGCTTCGAGCATTTCTGGAACGGCTTCATCGACTGGGGCGCGAAGCATCCCGCCAAGCGCAAGGCGCTGCGCCAGCTCGCCGTCTCGGGCCGGATCACCCAGGAGACCCGCGACAAGTCGGCCGTCGCCTTCGCCGAGATCAGCACCATGTTCGAGCAGGGGCGCCGTGACGGCGTGCTCAAAGGCGAGCCGCAGAGCTTCATCGGCGCGGTTCTCGACGCCATCGGCACCATGACGCTCGACCTGATCGCGCAGGAGCCGCACCGGCACGAGCACTACAGGAAGACCGGCTTTACGGTCTTCTGGGACGGCATCTCCGTCTGAACACAAGTCACAGAAGGGGCCGCCTGGGCTCTTTCGACCAATTTAAATGAGCAAGCACTCACTCACAATATCGAGAGGACAGCACATGACGAAAACCTGGCTGATCACCGGCGCCGCCCGCGGCCTAGGCCGCTCGATCACTGAGACCGCCCTCGCCGCCGGTGACACTGTCGTCGCGACCGCGCGCGATCCCGGCCGCCTCGCCGATCTCGAGGCCCGCTACCCCGACACGCTGCTGTCCTTCGCACTCGACGTCACCGACATGGCGGCAGCGAACGTGGCCGTGACCGTCGCAGTCGACACTTTCGGCCGGCTCGACGTGCTCGTGAACAATGCCGGCTATGGCCACGCCGCAGCCTTCGAGCAGACCAGCGAGGACAGCTTCCGCGCCCAGATCGAGACCAATTTCTACGGGGTCGTGAACCTCACCCGCGCCGCCCTGCCGGTGCTGCGGGCCCAGCGTTCCGGCCACGTCATCAACATCTCCTCGGTCGGCGGTCGCACGGCTACGCCGGGCCTCAGCGCCTATCAATCGGCGAAATGGGCGGTCGGCGGCTTCAGCGAGGTGATCGCCAGGGAGGTCGCGCCCTTCGGCGTCAACATCGTCTGCGTCGAGCCCGGCGGCATGCGCACCTCATGGGGCGAGATCGCCCGCGGCAACACCCCGGCCGTGATGCCGGACTACCAGCCCAGCGTCGGCGCCGTGCTCGACCTGCTCAGGACTTACGTCGGCAAGGAGATCGGCGACCCCGAACGCATCGCTGGGATCATCCTCGACCTCAGCCGGCGCGAAAGGCTGCCGGCCCATCTCGTCCTCGGCAGCGACGCCCTCTTCGTCCTCGCCCAGGCGGAGGCCGAGCGGCAGAAGCAGGCGGCGGATTGGGCGCAGGTCGGCCGGTCGTCGGATTTTGAGGGGACGGACCTCGCGGCTTTGCAGAAGCTGCTCGGCGGGGAGGCGCGGGCGTAAGCTGGACCATGGCGCTCTGCGACCACACGCCATCCAGGATAGCGATAGGCGAGATGTTGAAGGCCGAGGGCGCAGTCTGCTACGCCCTAAGGGTCGCCACACCGTAACCGCTCAAAGTCGCGTCGGCCGTAACAAGCGTCAGGCCGCGTCGCATCGTTTGCGCAACGATCATCCGATCGAACGGATCACGATGGACGAGAGGCAGACGGGCCGCAGCGAATGCATCTTCGAGCTCGATCGCCAAAATGGTCATGCCATGGCTTGGCAGAGCCGCCCAATCGAAAAGGCCGGGGTCGAAGCGACCAGCATTGCGCTTGATTTCGAGTTCCCAGGCCGTCGCGACGCTGACGAAAATGTCTTCGGCAGTGCCGATCGCTTCACAGATTACCGGTGGCAAGCGCTCGAGCCGGGCCGTCGCCCACCAGAACAGGATGTGGCTGTCGAGCAGCAGCCTCACCTTGGCTTCTGCCAATTGCCGTCACGGTCTTCGAAGCTTTCGCTGCCCTCGAAAAGATCAGCAAGCCCATCGTCAGGCTTCCACCAGTCCGGATCGATCTCCCTGATCTGGCCGCTCCAGAAGCCGGGCTGGCGCTTCGGCATCGTCTCGGCCTGCGCCTCGACCTGTACCAGCTTGACCGCCGGCACGCCGTTGCGCGCGATGACGACCTCCTCGCCTCGCAGAGCCTGCTCGATCAGACGCGAGAGGTTGGTCTTGGCCTCATGGACGTTAACGACTGGCATCGACGCCTCCGCGGCGGATCGCGAGTTAGCTAGGCTAGCTAACACGAAATCCGCCGAAAAGCGAGCTGAGGCTTAGCGCGTGAACTTCTTGTACTGGATGCGCTTCGGGATTGTTGAGTCGATGCCCAGCCGGCGCTTCTTGTCTTCCTCGTAATCCTGGAAGTTGCCCTCGAACCACTCGACATGGCTGTCGCCCTCGAAGGCGAGGATGTGGGTCGCGATGCGGTCGAGGAACCAGCGATCGTGGCTGATGATCACGGCGCAGCCGGCATAATCCTCCAGCGCCTCTTCGAGCGCGCGCAGCGTGTCGACGTCGAGGTCGTTGGTCGGCTCGTCGAGCAGCAGGACGTTGGCGCCCGATTTCAGCATCTTGGCGAGGTGAACGCGATTGCGCTCGCCGCCCGAGAGCGAGCCGACCTTTTTCTGCTGGTCGCCGCCCTTGAAGTTGAAGGCCGAGCAATAGGCCCGCGAATTGATTTCCTTCTTGCCGAGATAGATGATGTCGTTGCCGCCGGAGATCTCCTCCCAGACATTCTTCTTGTCGTCGAGCGAGTCGCGGCTCTGGTCGACATAGCCGAGCTGGACGCTCTCGCCGATCTTGATCGTGCCGGCATCGGGCTTCTCGACGCCGGTGATCATCTTGAACAGCGTCGTCTTGCCGGCGCCGTTGGGGCCGATCACGCCGACGATGCCGCCCGGTGGCAGCTTGAAGGTGAGCCCGTCGATCAAGAGCTTGTCCTGGAAGCCCTTCGACAGGTCCTCGAAATCGACCACATTGTTGCCGAGCCGCTCGGCGATCGGGATGATGATCTGGGCGGTGTCCGGCCCCTTGTTCGAGGCCTTCTGCACCAGTTCGTCATAGCGCTGGATGCGGGCCTTGCTCTTGGCCTGGCGCGCCTTGGGCGAGGCGGCCATCCACTCGGCCTCGCGCTCCAGCGTCTTCTGGCGCGAGGCGTCCTCGCGGCCTTCCTGGGCGAGGCGCTTCTGCTTCTGCACCGACCAGGCCGAGTAGTTGCCCTCATAGGGGATGCCCTGGCCGCGATCGAGCTCGAGGATCCAGCTGGTGACGTTGTCGAGGAAGTAGCGATCGTGGGTGACGATCAGGATCGCGCCCGGATAGGTCCGCAGATGGCCTTCCAGCCAGGCGGTGGTCTCGGCGTCGAGATGGTTGGTCGGCTCGTCGAGCAGCAGCAGCTCGGGCTGCTCCAGCAGCAGCTTGCAGAGCGCGACGCGGCGGCGCTCGCCGCCCGAGAGCTTGCCGACCGCCCAGTCATCCGGCGGGCAGCGCAGCGCGTCCATCGCCTGGTCGACCTTGGAATCGAGATCCCACAGGCCCTTGGCCTCGATCTCGTCCTGGAGATTGGTCATCTCGTCGGCGGTCTCGTCCGAATAGTTCATGGCGAGCTCGTTGTAGCGGTCGAGGATCGCCTTCTGGGGCGCAACGCCGAGCATGACGTTCTCGCGGACGGTCAGCGCCTCGTCGAGCTTCGGCTCCTGTGGCAGGTAGCCTACGCGCGCGCCCTCGGCGACCCAAGCCTCGCCGGTCCACTCCTTATCGAAGCCGGCCATGATCTTGAGCAGGGTCGACTTACCGGCGCCGTTGACGCCGAGCACGCCGATCTTGGCGTCCGGATAGAACGACAGGTGGATGTTGTTGAGGACCTGCTTGCCGCCCGGATAGGTCTTCGACAGGCCGCGCATATGGTAGATGAACTGACGAGACATGGGGCGTGCGGGCTCCGCTTGCGGCTGGCGTTCGGGCGTTGGGGAAATCTGGCCGCTATGTAGCGGGCCGGATGGCGAGCCGCAACCTTGCGGGGGCACCATCGCTCACAACTCCGCCAGCCTCGCAGATCGGGCCTTCCTCGGGCGCGCTTTTTGCCTCAGCCTGCGGCACTGGAAAAGGGCCGGAGCGGAACGATGGGCATTCTATCCCGAGCCGTGACAGGACTTGCGCTGCTGCTGGCGGCTGCTTTCGCTTCGCCTGCCCTCGCCCAGGCGAACGAGCCCGGTTGCCGGCCGGAAATGGCGAGCTCCCGCCTGCCGATCCAGCGCGCCAACCTCGGCAAGGACGAGGTAAGGCTCACCTTTGTTGGCCATGCCACCTTCCTGATCGAGACGGCCGGCGGCGTGAAGGTCGCGACCGACTACAACGACTATGTCCGCCCGCCGGTGACGCCCGACATCGCAACGATGAACAAGGCGCATTCGACGCATTATTCGCGAGCGCCCGATCCCGCCATCAAGCAGGTGCTGCCGGGCTGGGACCCGTCCGGCAAGGGCGCCGCCCGTCACGACGTCACGATGGGCGACATGCGCGTGCGCAATGTCCCGACCAATATCCGCACCTATGGCGGCGACACCGACTATGACGGCAACTCGATGTTCGTCTTCGAGATCGGCGAGCTCTGCATCGCCCATCTCGGCCATCTCCATCACCCGCTCGAGCCCGGCCATTTGCGGGCGCTCGGGCGTGTCGACATCGTGCTCTTCCCGGTCGACGGCAGCTATACGCTCGACCAGGAGGGCATGCTGGAGGTGCTGAAAGCCGTGCAGGCCCGGGTGATGATTCCCATGCACTTCTTCGGCGGCGGCACGCTAAACCGCTTCCTGGCGCGCTCGCAGGATCTCTGGCCGGTCGAGCGGCGCGAGCGGCCGGAGATCGTGCTGTCGAAGGCGAGCCTGCCGGCCAAGCCGACGATCATCGTCCTGCCCGGGCATTGAACACGTCGGCGCTCACGTATTCACCCCGCCATCGATCGCGATTCCGGCGCCGGTGATGAAGCGCCCCTCCTCGCTGGCGAGATAGGCGATCAGCCCGGCGATGTCCTCGGCCTTGCCGAAGCGCGCGATCGCCATGCGCAGGCGCTGCGCCTCAGCATGATCGCCATCGGCAGGGTTCATGTCGGTGTCGGTCGAGCCGGGATGGACGATGTTGACGGTGATGCCGCGTGGCCCGAGATCGCGAGCGAGGCCCTTGGTGAAGCCGATCAGCGCCGCCTTGCTCATCGCATAGAGCGCGATCCCGGGCTCCATCACGCGCTCGGCCAGGCACGAGCCGGTGGTGATGATCCGCCCGCCATCCGGCAGATGCCTGGCGGCCGCCTGCGAGGCGACGATCACCGCCCGGACATTGACGGCGATGACCTTGTCGATCTCGTCGAGGCCCCAGCTGCCGACCTCGCCATAATGCCAGATCCCGGCATTGTTCACGAGGATGTCGAGACCGCCAAGTTCGGCCACCGCCTTGTCGACGGCAGCCGTCAGCGCCGCCGGATCGGCACTGTCGGCCTGCAACACCACGGCCTTGCGGCCAAGCGCCCGAATCTGGTCCGCCACAGCCTCGGCCTTGTCGCGGGCGCGCTCATAGGTCAGCGTCACATCCGCCCCGTCCTGCGCCAATCTGAGCGCCGTTGCCGCGCCGATACCGCGGCTGCCGCCGGTCACGAGGGCCTTCTTGCCTGCCAGTTTCGTCATGCGTCACCATATCTGTAGTAATTGATACAAATATCGATGCCTCGCTTGCCCCGGAACGTCAAGCGATTTATTTATCGCTTGCTACAGAAAGGTAACAGCCATGGCCGAGCGAGGCCGCCCACGCACCTTCGACCGGGGAGAAGCCCTCCACCGAGCCATGCTGCTATTCTGGGAAAAGGGCTATCAGGGCACCTCGATGAGCGAGCTCACCGCGGCGATGGGCATCAACGCGCCCAGCCTCTACGCCTGCTTCGGCAGCAAGGAGGCGCTCTATCGCGAAACGATGGCGCTCTACGACGACTACGAAGGCGGCGGCTTCGGCTCAGCACTCGCTGCCGCACCGGACGCACGCACGGCGATCGAGACCTATCTGATGGGGTCGGCCAAGCTCTTCACTCGCCCCGGCAAACCGGCAGGCTGCATGGTCGTGCTCTCCGTCATCCAGGCTGCTGGAGTGAGTGAGGAGGCCGCCTGCGAACTGCGCGACGCCCGCGCCGAGATGCAGAGGCTGCTGGAAGCCCGGTTGCAGGCCGAGGCCGCGAAAGGCGCGCTTCCCGCGTCGTGCGACATCTCAGCCATCGCGTCCTTTTACATCACGGTGCAGCAGGGCATGTCGATCCGCGCCCGTGACGGGGCGACCCGCGCCGAGCTTGAAGCCGTGGCGCGGGGGGCGATGGCGGCTTGGACCGGCCTGACCAGGGCCCGCACCTGACACCGCGGCAGCCCGAGGCATCTGCTTAACACCTTGCTCAGGCTGATCTGAGGTCCTGCTGTGCAGGACAGGTCCGTTCAGACACACTCATGCTGTGCAATGGAGCCTGGCATGATCCGTCGTCTCGCTGCAGCCGCCCTCGTCGCCGCTTTGCTGCCGGCGAGCGCCGAAGCCGCCAAGTTCCGCTCGGGCGGTAGCCGCTCGCACACGACCAACGCCAGCCAGCCCCATCGCGACGGCTCGCATGTCGTGGTGACGCCAACTTTGCGTAGCCGCCAGCCGGAAAACGCCGCCGCCATGCCCCAGCCTCTGCGTATCGCATCGCCAGCCTCGATCGCCACCGCTGAAACCGCCAATCTCCGCGGCACGCAGCCGGCAGAACCGCGCGTCTGGTGCCGCTCGCGAGTGGTCGCCGGCGGCTTCTGCGTGATGAACTGAGCGTTGCTCAGGCAGCGTCCGGCCTGTCTCCAACCTGCATCGCCCGCCAGCGCCCCGGGGACTGGCCATAGGCCTTACGGAAATGCCGGGTCATATGGCTCTGGTCGGCAAAACCGCTCGCCGCAGCCGCCTCGGCCAAGGCCTCGCCCTGGCGGATCAGCAATCGCGCCCGTTCGAGCCGGCGCATCACCAGGTAGTGATGCGGGCTGGTGCCGTAGCGGCGTCGGAACTGCCGCGCCAGCGCATAGCGGTCGAGCCCGGTGATCGCCTCCAGCATGCTGGAGTCGATCGCTTCGTCACGGCTCTCGCTGAGGAAATCGCGGGCCCGTTCGCAGGCCTGCATCGCCGGCTTCTCGGCACCCTCAAGCGCGCAGGACGGATCGAGCCTGAGCAGCGCCTCGGCCAGCGCCTCGACAGCCGCATCGCGCTCCAGTGGCTCCAGCCCATGCTCGACATCGCCGAGCAGGCCGACCAGCGCCCGCATCAGGCTGCCGTCGCGGCAGACGGCATTGCCGATGAACGGCATCGCGCCGGCGCGCCCGGCGAGCGCCGCCATGATCAGCCCGGGCTCGACATAGGCCATGCGGTAGCGGAAGCCGTCCTCGATCCCGGCCCGGCCGTTGTGCAGTTCGTCCGGGTGCAGCACGATCAGGTCGCCCGGCGTCGAATCCCGCTGCGCGCCGCGATAATCGAAGCTCTGCACGCCGCTGACCGTGTAGCCGATCGCATAGGTGTCGTGCCGGTGCGTGTCATAGGCATGGCCGCTGAAGAAGGCCTCGATCCGCTCGAGGCCCTCCCCGTCCGGCGCGGTGCGGATCCAGTCGCCGGGCGAGGCGAGCGCGCACGAACGTTCAAGACCCGCCGGGCTGGCGGGCTCTAACGCTATCGGCATGCGCTTCGACACCAAGATTGCCATCATCGTCCATGAAGAGCTCGCCGCCTGGCAGAAGCTCAACGTCACCGCCTTCCTCGCCGGCGGACTGGTCGCCGCCGCACCGGACCTCGGCGGCCAAGCTTACCGCGACGGCTCGGGCAAGGTCTACGGCCCGCTGGTGCGCCAGCCTATCCTGATCTTCGCCGCGACCTCCGCCGACCTCACTCGCGTCCTGCGCCGGGCGGGCGAAGCTGGGCTGACGCCCTCGCTTTACACCCGGGAACTGTTCGCGACCGGCCATGACGAGGCCAATCGCGCCGCGGTCGAGGCTGTCGCGACCGAGGCGCTCGACCTTGTCGGCATCGCCCTGCATGGCGAGCGCAAGGCGGTCGACAAGGCGATCAAGGGGCTGAAGCTGCATCCGTAGAGCGGCGGCAGTACCTCTGCCTTTGCGCGAGGGTTAGGATGAGGGGGGGGCGCGCTGACCTCTCCGTCATGCTCGCCCTTGTGGCGAGCATCCACGTCTTGAACACCGCATTGCACGAAGGAAGACGTGGCTGGTCGGGACAAGCCCGATCATGACGCGGGAAGGCCGCCGCCTCAGCCCGTCTGCGCCAGCCGCCCCTCCAGCGGATAAGCCGGATCGCTGTAACCCGGCGTCGAGGGATGGCCCGCCGGCACCAGGCTATCGACAAGCGCTTCGTCCTCGGCGGTGAAATCGGCCGAGAGCGCCGAGAGATAGCCCTGCCATTGCTCCATAGTGCGCGGCCCGGCCACGGCCGCAGTCAGCAGCTTGTTGTTCAGCACCCAGCGGACCGCGAACTGCACCGGCGTCAGGCCGCGCGCCGCCGCATGGTCTCGGATCGTGCGGGCGATGACCAGCGATTCCTCGCGCCATTCCGTCTGCATCAGCCGCTTGTCGGCGCGCCCTGCCCGCGTGCCTTCCGGCGGCACCTGGCCGGGCTCGTATTTCGCCGTCAGCACACCGCGCGCCAGCGGCGAATAGCTGGCGACGCCGAGGCCGTAATAGCCACAGGCCGGCAGGTGCTCGACCTCGGGCATGCGGTTCATCGCGTTGTAATAGGGCTGGCTGACCACCGGGCGGTCGATGCCGAGTTCGTCGCAGAGCCGGCAGATCTCGGCGACGCGCCAGCCGCGATAATTGGAGACACCGAAATAGCGGATCTTGCCGGCCCGCACGAGGTCGGCGATCGCCCGGATCGTCTCGGCGAGCGGCGTCGCATGGTCTTCCTTGTGCAGGTAGTAGATGTCGATGAAATCGGTGCCGAGCCGCTTCAGGCTGGCGTCGCAGGCATCGAGCAGCCATTTGCGCGAGAGTCCGCGCTGGTTCGGCCCCTCGCCCATCGCATTCGCCGCCTTGGTCGCCAGCACCCAGTCGTGGCGGTTGCCGGCGATGGCGCGGCCGGTGATCTCCTCCGAGCGCCCCTCGGCATAGACGTCGGCGGTGTCGATGAAGTTGATCCCGGCGGCCGCGGCATTGTCGATGATCGCCCGCGCATCGGCCTCGTCCGTCTGCGCCCCGAACATCATCGTGCCCAGGCACAGCGGCGAGACCTTGAGGCCGGAGCGGCCGAGCGCGCGATAATCCATGACGATCTCTCCAGAATGGGTGGGCAACCTGCCGCAGGGCCGGCGCCCGCACCAGCCCAGCTGACGCAACGCTGCCCGGCGCAAGAGAATCCTTAACATTTCGTGCCAGCCTGCGCGGATGGCAGCCATCCCGTCCGATCCGGCGCAGCTCGCGGCGCTCATCAAGAGCCAGAATCTCGCGACCCTGCTCGCGACGATGACCGGCAATGGCGGCCTTGCCGCGGGCAAGACGGTCGAGGCCAAACTCGTTGCGCTCGACAACGAGGGCAACGCCACGGCCCTGGTCAACGGCGTCAAGATCGCGCTCGTGCTTGCCGGCCCCGAGGCCAAACAGGCGGCACTTCAGCCGGGCGCCGCGCTGATGCTCAAGCTCGCCGCCCCCGAGCAGCCTGGCGGGCCGCTGCAGGCGACGCTGGTCGGCATCCGCCCGGCGCAGGCGGGCAGCGCCAATATTCCGACGACGCCCGCACAACAGGCGGCCGGCACCGCGCCCCCGGCGCCACAGCCGATGCCGGCGACGCCCACCACGATCGCATCCCCGGGCGGTTCGCCGCCGTCGACGATTCCGACCGCTCTGCCTGCAACCGCCACCGCCCTGCAGGCCGGCCGCACGCTTCCCGCAGCGGCAGCCGCCGCACCGATCGTCCCCCAGCCTGCCCCCGTTGCTCCGCGCGCGATCGCTGGCCCCCTGCTCGGCGCGGCGCTCGGGCGGCAGGACAGCCTCGCCCCGCTCTTCGCCAATCTCGGCAGCCTGGCGCAGGGTACGGTCGCTCTGACCTTGCCCAAGCCGCTGATGGCGCTCGTCGACCAGATCCTCGCTCAGCGCTTGCCCGTAGCCGAGACCAGGCCCGTCACGGCCGAGGCGCTGAAGGCCGCCGTCGCCCGCTCCGGTGTCTTCCTCGAAGCCAGGCAGGCGGCCGGAGAGGCGCCGACGCCGCAGACCGACCTCAAGGCGGCCTTGCAGAGCCTGCGCGACCTGCTGAAACCGGCGGTCGAAGGCACGCCGACCGCACGGCTGCCGCTCCCCGGCGAGCCCGCGAACGAAACTGCGCCGCAGCCCGGGCGCCCGGCCGTGCGCAGCACGCCAGAGCAGGACGCGGCCGCCTCGACGCCGGCCAAGGCCCGTCCGGCGCCGCCACGCGACGGCCTGCTGACGCCGCAACCGGCCAGCGAGCCGAGCCTCAACAACGCCGCCCGGCCGGCCATGATCGCGCAGACCTTGTTCGGCCAGGCGGAAGCGGCGCTCGATCGCATCGCGCTCGCCCAGTACGCCTCGCTGCCGCAGGAGGCCGCGCGCCTCGACCAGCAACCGCCGGCGCGCTGGCTCACCGAGATCCCGCTGGCCTTGCCGAACGGCACCGCCGTGCTGCCACTCGAGATCGAGCGCGACCCGCCGCAATCGGGCTCCGCCGCGCCCGACGCACCGCTCTGGCGCGTGCGCTTCGCGCTCGACGTCGAGCCGCTCGGGGCGCTGCAGGGCGTGGTGACCTTGCAGGGCCGCGCCATCGGCGTCTCGTTCTGGGCCGAGCGCGAGGATACCAGCCGCCTGTTGCGCCAGGCGACGCCGGATCTGGAGACTTCTCTGCTCCGATCTCGCTTCGACAGCGCCGAGTTCGAGGTCTTCACGGGCCATCCGCAGCAGGCCAAGGCGGCGGCCGGCCAGTTCCTGGACCGCCGCTCATGAGCCAATCGCAGCCCCTACCGCTCGCCGTCGCGCTGGAATATGACGGCCAGGGCGCGCCGCGCGTCACCGCCAAGGGCCATGGCGTCGTCGCCGAAAAGATCATCGAGACCGCGCGCGAACACGACATCGCGATCGAGCAGAACGCAATGCTGGCGCAGGCACTCTCGGCCGTCGAGCTCGAAGACAGCATCCCCGAGGAGCTCTATCTCGCCACCGCGCAGGTGATCGCCTTCGTGCTCGGCCTGCGCCGCCGCGGTGGCCCATCGCTCCCATGACCGCTCCGATCGCGGTCCGCCGCCTGCCGGCCGGGACCTATGGCGCAGCTTACGCCGAGGCCTTCGTCGATCTCTGCCGGCGCGCCGAGGCGCCCAATCTGCATCTGGCTCCGGCGGCCGTCGCGGCGGCGATGAGCTTCGGCATAGCGAGCGACGACATCGTCGTGCTCGCGGCACAGGAGCAAGACGACGAACGCCTGCTCGGCCTCTGGGCGCTGCGCCGGACGCGCGACCTTCAAAGCGGTCTGGCGGCGGTCCTCAGAGCGCCGCTGATGCCGCTCTACGAGGTCTCATCGGCTCCGGTGCTCGATCGCGACCGCGCTGGCGATGTCGCTGTTGCGCTTCTCGCAGCCATCATCGAGGCGGCCGATTTGCCGAAGGTGCTGAAGCTGCCTCTGCTTCCCCTGAAAAGCAGTGTCTTCGTCGCTCTTGAAGCCGCGCTGATGGCGACCGGCGGGAGCATCGCGACCTTCGAACTCTGGCAGCGGCCGATGCTGGTCCCCGAGCCCGGTGACGATGCCGAGCGCTATCTGCGCCGCGCCCTCGGCCAGGGCTACAAGAAACGGATGCAGCAGCATCGCCAGCTGGAGAGGGCCGGCGCGCTCGCCTATCAGCGCCATCGCGGCGCTGATGCCATCACCGCCTTGGAAGCGTTCCTGACGCTCGAAGCCGCCGGCTGGAAAGGCCGCAGCGGGACCGCCCTCGCCAGCCTGCCGCAGCATGGCGCCTATATCCGCGAGCTCATCCGGAACCTCGCCGCAACCGACGCCGCCCGCATCGACCTGCTCCGGCTCGATGGCGTCCCGATCGCCGGCGGCCTGCTGCTCGACCTCGCCGGCCAATCGCATTTCCTCAAGATCGCCTATGACGAGGGCAAGGCTCGGCTCTCGCCCGGCCGGGCGCTCGCGATCGAGATGCTCCGGGCCGATTTTGCCACCGGCCGTCCTTTCCGGCTCGACAGCGGTGCCGGCGACCGGATCGATCCGTCAGCCTATCCCTGGGGCGAGCGGCAGGAGATGGCCAACACGATCGTCGCGCTCGCCGACAGCTCCGCCGCCCTGCCCCGGCTCGCCGCGGCCGCACGCATGCGGCTGCGAGGCTGGCGCGACCGCAGCCCGCGTTGACCGAGACGGCAAGCTGCTCGATAGACGTTTGGACGAAACGCCGCGTCTGGCGCGAGGAGGATCATGCGCGTTCTGGTGACGGGGGCTGCCGGCTTCATCGGCAATGAGACAGCCCGGGTTCTGCTCGAACGCGGTGACGAGGTCGTCGGCATCGACAATCTCAACGACTACTATGATCCCGCCTTGAAGCAGGCGCGCCTCGCCCGCCTCGACGGCCATAACCGCTTCAGCTTCGAACGGCTCGACCTCGCCGATCGCGACGGCATGGCCCGGCTCTTCGCGGAAGGGCGTTTCGAGCGCGTCGTCCATCTCGGCGCCCAGGCCGGCGTGCGCTTCTCGATCGAGAATCCGCAGGCCTATCTCGATTCCAACCTCACCGGCTTCGGCCATGTGCTCGAGGGCTGCCGCCGGGGCGGTGTCGCGCACCTCGTCTACGCCTCCTCCAGCTCGGTCTACGGCGCCAACACCCGCACGCCCTTCCGCGTCGAGGACAATGTCGACCACCCCGTCAGCCTCTACGCCGCGACCAAGAAGGCGAACGAGGGCATGGCCCATGCCTACAGCCATCTCTACGGCTTGCCGACCACGGGCCTGCGCTTCTTCACCGTCTATGGCCCCTGGGGCCGGCCCGACATGGCGCCGATGATCTTCACGAAGAAGATCCTCGCCGGCGAGCCGATCGAGGTCTTCAACGAAGGCAGGCATGAGCGGGACTTCACCTATGTCGACGATATCGTCGAGGGCGTGGTGCGCGTACTCGATCAGGTCGCTGCGCCCGATCCCGCCTGGTCGAGCGACGAGCCCGGCCCCGCCACCTCCTCGGCACCCTGGCGGCTCTACAATATCGGCAATTCCGATCCGGTGCCGCTGATGCAGTTCATCGCCACGATCGAGCAGGCGCTCGGCAGGAAGGCGGTGATGGAGATGAAGCCGCGCCAGCCCGGCGACGTCCTGCGCACCGCGGCCGACGTCTCGGCGCTGGAGGCGGCCGTCGGCTTCCGCCCGCACACCCCGCTCGCCGAGGGCATCGGCCGGATGGTGCGCTGGTACCGCGACTTCTATCGGGTTTGAGGACTGGTCATGGCTGCCCCCGCGAAGATCGGCATCGTCACCATCTCCGACCGCGCCTCGGCCGGCGTCTATGCCGATGAGGGCGGCCCGGCGATCCTCGATTATTTCAGCAAGGCGCTCACCAGCCCCTGGCAGGCGATCACGCGCATCATCCCCGACGAGCGCGCCGGCATCGCCCAGACGCTGGTCGAGCTCGCCGACAAGGAAGGCTGCTGCCTGATCGTCACGACGGGCGGCACCGGCCCGGCCCCGCGCGACGTCACGCCGGAGGCGACGCAGGACGTGATCGAGAAGCTGATGCCCGGCTTCGGCGAGCTTATGCGCCAGGTCAGCCTGACCAAGGTCCCGACCGCGATCCTCTCGCGCCAGCTCGCCGGCATCCGCGGCAAGTCGCTGATCGTCAACCTGCCCGGCCGGCCGCGCGCCATCGCCGAATGCCTCGACGCGGTGATGCCGGCGATCCCCTACTGCATCGACCTGATCGAGGGCCCCTATCTGGAAACCGATCCGGCCGTGATCGTGGCGTTCCGGCCGGGGCAGAAGCCGAAAGGGTGAACAATACCTCGACCGATACCACCCGCCTCTCCTTATGAGCGTTTATCGGATGGTAGCTTCGCTGCTGTAGGACTAGGGGACCAGTTTCCGCCGGAAAACCGATATGGTTGCAAAGATCGTTCCCCTCATCATGGCCGGCGGCTCCGGCACCCGCTTGTGGCCGCTGTCGCGCGACACCATGCCGAAGCAGTTCATCGCGCTGCTGGAGGACGGCCTCTCGACCTTCCAGGCGACGCTGCAGCGCCTCGTCGATCCGGCCTTCGGCGCGCCGATCGTCATCACCAACAACGATTTCCGCTTCATCGTCGCCGAGCAGATGCTGGCGCTCGGCATCAAGGGCGAGATCGTGCTGGAGCCCGAGCGGCGCGATTCCGCCGCGGCCATCGCGGTCGGCACGGTCATGGCCGGCAGGCGCGATCCCGAGGCCGTCTGCATCGCGCTCGCCTCCGACCATGTCGTCGGCGATGCCGAAGCCTTCCGCGAGGACTGCAAGCGCGCGGCGAAGCTGGCCGCGACCGGGCTGATCATGACGCTCGGCATCAAGCCGACGCATCCTTCGACCGCCTATGGCTATCTCGCCCCCGGCGAGGCCCTGCCCGAGTCAGGCGCCAATCGCCTCTCGCGCTTCGTCGAGAAGCCGAAGCGCGATGTCGCCGAAACATACGTCGCCGAAGGCTATCTCTGGAACAGCGGCAATTTCCTGTTCTCGGCCAAGACCATGCGCGACGAGCTCTCGCGCCATGCGCCGGACGTGCTCTCCGCCGCAGAGGCCGCGGTCGACAAGGCGAGCCGCGATCTCGACTTCCTGCGACTCGATCCGGAGAGCTTCGGCAAGGCCACCAAGATCTCGATCGACTATGCCGTGATGGAACGCACCGCCCATGCCGGCATGCTCGCCGCCTCCTTCGACTGGTCGGATGTCGGCTCCTGGGATTCGATCCACGCGATCAAGCCGCAGGACGGCGACGGCAACGTGCTGGAGGGGCCGGCGGTCGCGCTCGACACCCGCCGCTCGCTGATCCGCAGCGAGGAGGTGCTGACCACCGTGGTCGGGCTCGACGACGTCGTCGTGGTCTCGACCCGCGACGCCGTGCTGGTCGCCTCGATGGCGGCAGCCGGCAAGGTCAAGACCCTGGTCGAGCAGATGAAGGCCGAGGGGCGCCCCGAGGCCAGCGAGCATCTGCGCATCTACCGGCCCTGGGGCTGGTATCAGCGCATCGACATCGGCGCCCGCTTCCAGGTCAAGCACATCCACGTCAAGGAAGGCGGCCAGCTCAGCCTGCAGAAGCATTTCCACCGCGCCGAGCACTGGGTCGTGGTCCGCGGCACCGCCGAGGTCACGCTCGACGGCACGGTCCGCTTCGTCCACGAGAACGAGTCGGTCTATCTGCCGATCGGCTGCACGCACCGGCTGAAGAATCCCGGCAAGATAGGGCTGGAGCTGATCGAGGTCCAGGTCGGCAGCTATACCGGCGAGGACGACATCGTCCGCATCGAGGACATCTACGCGCGCAGCTGAGGGTAGACGCAGCGACGTGATATCCGCTCGTCATGCTCGCCCTTGTGGCGAGCATCCACGTCTTGAACACAGCACTCGACGAAAGAAGAGGTGGATGGTCGGGACAAGCCCGACCATGACGGCGTAGGTGGCCTTTCGGCTCAAGCCTTCGCCAACTCCTGCCCGATCGCCCGGATCAGCTCCGGGGAGAGCGGGTCCATCCGCGAGCTGAAGCTGCCGACGAGGCTGCCGTCGCGGCCGATCAGGTATTTGTGGAAGTTCCAGCTCGGCAATTCGCTCGGGCGCTGGTTCGCCGCCCAGCGATAGAACGGATGCGCATCCGGCCCACGCACCACGTTCTTCTGCGTGATCGGATAGTTCGCGCCATGGCTCTGGCGGACCGCCTCGGCGATCGCCGCGCCGTCGAGCGGCTCCTGCCCGCCGAAATCGTTGCTCGGCACCGCGATCAGGACGAGGCCGCGCTCGCGATAGCGCTCCCAGAGCTGCTCCAGCCCCGCGAACTGCCCGGCAAGTCCACATTGCGTCGCGGTATTGACGATCAGGATCGGCTTGCCGCGATAGGCCGAAAGCGGGATGCGCCCGCCTTCCGCCCGGTCGAAGCTGAAGGCATAGGCATTGCCCTCTCCCTGCGCAGCGAGCGCCGGGGCAGCCGGTGCGAGCGCAAGCAAGGCGAGGATCTGGCGGCGATGGAAGCGCATGGGCAAGCTCCGCGATGCTGCGAGGCTAAGGCCGGCAGAGCCTACTCGCAAAGTAAGATATCCGCGAGCGAAAACGAAAAACGCCCCGGCGCGGGCCGGGGCGTCGATCATTCGCCAAGGCCGCCGGCTTCTCAGCAGGCGAGCACCTTCTTCACGCGCACCTCGAGATCGCGCAGCTCATAGGGCTTCACGACATAATGGTCGGCGCCGTTGCTGGTCGCCTCGTCCATCTTGTCGACCGAGCGTTCCGAGGTCGCCATGATGATCTTGATCTGGTTGAGCTCCGGCACCGAGCGGATGGCACGCAGGAGGTCGATGCCGCTCATCCCGTCCATGTTCCAGTCGAGCAGCAGCAGATCGTAGCGCTTGGTCTGCATCTTCATCAGGGCCTCGCGGGCGTTCTCCGCCTCGTCGATGTCCTGGAACTCGATCTGCTTGAGGAAATAGGTGGCAAGGCCGCGCATGCTCTTCTGGTCGTCGACCACGAGGATGCGGTAGTCGCTTCTCGCCTTTGACATGGCACTCTCCTTACGGCTTCTGGCCGAAAAGTGGAGTCCACTTTTCGGAAGAATCCGATGCGATAACAATGCGATAGATCGTCGTGACCGCGTCCGTTCGGACGCGCGATGATCTATGCGGTGCGCTGCTGCGGGCGTTCGCCCAGCAGCCCCGCGATGGCGCCTCCGATCTGGTCGAGCGGTACGACCCGGTCGGCGGCGCCCAACTCGAACGCGGCTTTCGGCATCCCGTTTACCACACAGGTCTCGCCACTTTGGATTAACGTGGCGGCGCCGGCTTTGCGCATGGCTAACAAACCGTCAGCGCCATCGCGACCCATGCCGGTGAGCAGGACGCCGATCGCATGGCTGCCGAGCGCGCGGGCGACCGAATGGAACATCACGTCGACCGAGGGACAGTGCCCGCTGACCAGTGGCGCTTCCTTGAGATGGCAGATGAGTTCGCCGCGGCGCTCCTCGATCTCGAGATGTTTCGTTCCACCCGGCGCGACCACCGCCATGCCCGGCCGCAGCCGGTCGCCATCGGCGGCCTCGCGCACGTCGAGCCCGGTCGCGGCCGAGAGCCGCGCCGCGAACTTGGCCGTGTAGCCGGCCGGCATGTGCTGGACCACGGCGATCGGCAGGCGCAGATGCGCGGCGTCGCGCATCACCGTCTGCACCGCCGGCACGCCGCCGGTCGAGGCGCCGATCGCGATCAGCGAGACCTTGCCATGCGCGGCGGGAGCAGGCGCGGCCAGCGGCCGGACCGGCGCAGCCATAGCCGGCCGTTGCTGGGCGGCAAGCTCCTTGGCGGCGGCGAGCATGCGCCGGCTGGCCGAGGCGCGCTGCAGCGCCGCGGCGACATGCTTCATGAAGCCTTCGAGCGTGTGTGTCGCCCCGTCCGGCTTCTCGATAAAATCAATGGCGCCGAGCTCCAGCGCCTGGATGGTGTTGTCTGCGCCAGGCCCGCCGAAGGCCGAGACGATCAGAACCGGCAGGGGGTCCTGCTTCAGCACCCGCGCCAGCAGCTTGAGCCCGTGCCTTCCGGGCAGCTCGAGATCGAGTGTCAGGATGTCCGGGCGCAGCTCCTGGATCGCGTCCCAGCCTTCCTCGGCGCTGCCGGCGACGCCGATCACCTGGAAGCCGGGCGTCGAGTTGATGATCTGCGTCATCAGCTTCTGCATCAGCACGGAATCGTCGACGACGAGGACCTTTACCGGGCCGGCGGACGAGGTCAGCGGACTCATCACCAGATCTCCACTTCGCCAGCCACCGGCTGGGTCTTGAGACGGTTGAGGTAGGCGATTTCCTGCTCGCGCTCAGGATCGCGCGCGGCCTGCTGGACGTGCTGGACCCAAGCGCGCCCGGTCGCGGGCTGGTAGTGGATGCGGCGCGAACGTGTGCCGCCGACATCCCTCGATACCACTGGAATCCCCTCGCGGGCGAGGAACTCGTTGACGAAGGTGATGTTGCCCTCGCCGATCGCCAGCATGGTGGCGCCCGAAAGCACGCGCGCCCCGCCGAAGACCTTGGCTTCGAGCTGGCTGCGCCGGGCCCCGCGCTTCATCAGCCCGTTGATCAGCACCTCCATGGCGGTGTCGCCATAGCGCTCGCCGGCGCTGGCGTCGGTGCCGCCATTGTTCTTCGGCAGCAGGAAATGATTGAGTCCGCCGACGCCGATTTGCGGGTCGCGCATGCAGACCGAGACGCAGGAGCCGAGCACGGTGGCGACGATCTCGTCCTTGGCCGAGGTGATCTCATGCTCGCCCGGCGCGACCGTGATGATGGTCGCTTCGAAGCGCGGATCGAAATAGCGCCGTGAGGATCGGTTCAGGCTCATGGCGTGCGCTCGTAGATGGTGCGGCCGATCAGCCTGAGCTGGGGATGCGGCTGCGGCAGGGATTCGGAGTGGCCGAGATAGAGGAAGCCGCCGGGCTGCAGCAAAGCGACATAGCGGTCGAGGATCGCGGCCTTGGTCGGCGTGTCGAAGTAGATGAAGACGTTGCGGCAGAAGATCACGTCGAACGGCCCCTTCATCGGCCAGCGCTCGATCAGGTTGAGCCGCTTGAAGGCGATCAGCCGCTTCAGGTCCTCGGCGATGCGGGCTTCGCCGCGGGAGCTCTGGCCTTCCAGCCTGAGCAGCGGGCGCAGGTCCGGCGGCAGCCGGTCGAACTGCTCGGCGGGATACTGTCCGGCCGCCGCCCGGTCGAGGATGTCGGTGTCGATGTCGGTCGCCAGAATCTTGAAGTCGAGGTCGCTGCGATGGCCGATCACGTCGCGCGAGATCGCCGCGGCGCTGTAGGGCTCCTCGCCCGAGGAGCAGGCCGCCGACCAGATCCGGATGCGCCCGCGCCGCCCTGCCCGCTCCTGGACCAGGCGCGGCAGCACGTCCTTGCGCAGATGGTCGAAATGATGACGCTCGCGAAAGAAGGCGGTGTGGTTGGTGGTGACCGCGTTGATCAGCTCGGGGATCTCGTCGACTGCGGCGGCTGTGCGCAGATAGGCGCAATATTCGGCGATCGAGTTGAGGCCGAGCACCTTGACGCGCCGCGCCAGCCGCCCGCGCGCCATCGCCTCCTTGTGCTCGCGGATGACGATGCCGGCATGCTCGTAGACGAGCTTGGCCACCAGGGCCATGTCGTCCCGGCTGAGCGTCGTGTCCGACTGGACGGGTTGCGGCGCAAGCATGCTCATGCCCTGCAAAACCAATTAGTGCTCGGCCCACTCATCCATCCGGCCGCCGCCGGCGATGCGGCGGCGCGGAAGGACGGGGCGGGTTTCGGTTGAACGATGATGGTCCTGACGGGCCGGCACGCGGCGCGGCTCGCTGGGTGACAGTGCGGGCAGTGGCCGGGCATGGGCCGTCGGCCGCTCGAGGCGGAAGACGTCGGCGAGCTCGCGCAGCGCCTGCGTCTGTTCGGCAAGGCTCGCGGCCGCGCCGGCGCTCTGCTCGGCCAGTGCCGCGTTCTGCTGCGTCGCCTCGTCCATCGCCGCGACGGAGCGGCTCATCGCGGCGATGTCGCCGGCCTGCCCGGCGCTCGCCTGCGAGATCTCCGACACGGTCGCCGAGACCTGCTCGACCGCCGTGACGATCTTGCCGAGCGTCTCGCCGGTCCGGCGCACCAGCCGCACGCCTTCGGCGACCTGCGCATTGGAGTTGGCGATCACGCCCTTGATGTCCTTGGCAGCCGTCGCCGAGCGCTGCGCCAAAGTGCGCACTTCGGATGCGACGACCGCGAAGCCCTTCCCGGCCTCACCGGCGCGGGCAGCCTCGACCGCGGCATTCAGCGCCAGAAGGTTGGTCTGGAAGGCGATGCCGTCGATCACGGTGACGATCTCGGCGATGCGCGCCGATGACTCCTCCATTCGCCCGATCGCCGCGATCGTCTCGGCCACGGCCTGCTGACCGCTGCCTGCAACCGACATCGCCTCGTCCGCGAGCTCGGTCGCGGCGCGCGAGCGACTGGCGCTCCCGGTGATCGAGGCCGCGAGCTGAGCGGTGGTCTGTGCCGTCTCTTCCAGGCCGGCGGCCGACTGTTCGGTACGTCCGGCAAGATCGACCGCCCCCGCCTTGATCTCGACCGCTGTCGCCGCGACATGGGCCGCCGCCAGCTGGATGCCGGAGACGGTCTGCGTCAGCCGCGCCAAGGTCTGGTTGAGCCCGGCTTTCAGTTCGCCGAGCCGCCCGTCATAGGCCCCGTCGATGCGACCGGTCAGGTCGCCTTCGCTGAGACCAGCCAGCACGGTGGCGAACTCGTCGGTGGCGGCCTCGACGATCGCATTGATCTCGTTGACGCCGGTGGCAATGCGCTGCAGCGCCTCGGGCTTGCCGGCGAGCGGCACGCGCCGCGAGAAGTCGCCCTCCGCCGCGGCGGCAACCACGGCCGCGACCTCGTCGGCGGCCCGCATTTCTTCGGTCAGCTCGCGCCACTCGATCGTCGAGCCCAGCCTCTGGCCATCGGGCTGCGTCGTGACGGTCAGCGTCAGCGCGACCATGCGCTTCCCGAGCGCGACACGCATGCTGCGCGCCTCGGGGACGCCTTGCGGGCCGGCGAACAGCTCCAGCACCTTGCCGAGCATGTCCTTGGCCGAAACGCCCGGAAAGGCGGCGCGAAAATCCTCCTGCGCCCCGCTGAAGAAGGCGAGCAGCGACTTGTTGACGTAGACGACCTGGCCTTTCGCGTCACAGACCATGACGGCGGTGCGGCAGCCATCGAGCGCGGCCTTGATCCGCGCTGCCTCGACCGAGCTTTCCTGGACCTGGCGCAGCGCCCGCGAGAGCTCGCCGATCTCGTCGCGGCGGTCGAGTTCCGGTACGGCGCCGGGCGCGCCTTCCGAGAGCCTCTCCATGCCCTCGCGTAGCGCGGTGACCGGCCGGGCCAGCGAACGGGCCGCGAGCCAGCCGAAGCCGGCGGCGAGAGCGACACCGGCGACGCCGAACGACAAGGCTGTGCCGGCAAAGCCCGACAGCGCCGCTTCGACCTGCTGGCTGGACAGGCCGAGGGCGCCGAGCCGGGCGCTTGCGCTCTGCTGGACCGCATAAGCGACGAGCGCGCTCGAAACGGCAGCGCCGCCGGCGAACAGTGCCGGCAGCTTGACCGAGAGTTTCGAGAAGGCGCCCAGCTGAGTCATCGGCTCTTTTTGTCTCTCAGGCGGTCCTGATCATCATTCGGCATTCCGGCTGGGCGCCACCGGGCAAGGCCGATCGACGTCAGGCGACGCGCAGTTGCTTGTCCTGGTTGTCGCCACCGTCGCGGATCACCGCGGCGAGGTCGAGCAAGGCGACGATCTCGGTGTCGAGCAGGACGAGGCCTTCGATCAGCCCGTGCTCGTCGCGCTCGAGGTCCGGCGCCGGGCGGACCGCGCTGACGGGCACGTCGACGATGTCCGAAACCGAGTCGACCAGCAGGCCGGCGGTCTTGTCCTCGACGTCGACGACGACGATCACATGGGTCGCGGTCGCCTCGGTGGAGCCCAGCCCGATCGCGGTGCGCAGATCGTAGACCGCCAGGATCACGCCGCGCAGGTTGAGCACGCCGCGGACATGCGGGGCCGCGTGCGGCAGCGGCGTCGTCGCCTGCCAGCCCTTGATCTCGCGGACCATGCCGACATCGATGCCGAAGGTGCGGTCGCCGACCCGGAAGGTGACGATCCGACGCGCCGCGGACTCAGGCTGCGCCGAGGTGAAGTGCTTTTCGCTGAGCTGCAGGGACATGGTTCATCCAGCCAGTTTGAGTTCGGGAGCGGGTTGGCGGGTACCCGAAGCCGCCACGCGCAGCATCGAGTCGACGTCGAGGATCAGCGCGACCAGGCCGTCGCCGAGAATCGTCGCAGCCGAGGCGCCGGCGACAGCGCCATAGTTCGACTCGAGGCTCTTCACGACGACCTGCTGCTGGCCGACGATCTCGTCGACCGCAATGCCGACATTGCCGCCGCGCTCGGTCTCCGCGATGATGATGATGTTCTCGTCGCGCGTCCCAGCCGAGCCCATCACGGCCCCGAGCCGGTGCAGCGGCGTGATCTCGCCGCGCCAGCGCAGCACTTCCTGGCCGAAGGTCAGGTGCTCGATCGGCGTGTTGGCGAGATGCTGTGTCTCGATCACGCTGGCGATCGGGATCACGTAGCGGTCGTCGCCGCAGCGGATCACCATGCCCTCGAGCACGGCGAGCGTCAGCGGCAAAGCGAGCGTGAACTTGCAGCCGCGGCCGGGCTCGGAATCGACGCTGATGCGCCCACCGAGCGATTCGACATTGCGGCGCACCACGTCCATGCCGACGCCGCGGCCGGAGATGTCGCTGACCGCGTCCGCCGTCGACAGGCCGGCGGCGAAGATCAGCTGGTCGATCTCCTCCGGCGCGAGCTTCTCGTCGGCGCCGACCAGCCCGCGGGATCTCGCCTTGGCGAGCAGCCTGTCGCGACCGATGCCGCGCCCGTCATCTGTCACGCTGATGACGATGCGGCCGGCCCGGTGCTCGGCGATCAGCTTGATCGTGCCTTCCGGGTTCTTGCCGGCGGCGATGCGCTCCTCCGGCGTCTCGACGCCGTGATCCATCGAGTTGCGGATCATGTGGGTGAGCGGATCGGCCAGCTCCTCGATGATCGTCTTGTCGACCTCGGTATTCTCGCCTTCGAGGACGAGCTTCACTTCCTTGCCGAGCGTCTGGGCGAGCTCGCGCACCAGGCGCGGCATGCGCTGGAACACCGCCTTTACCGGCTGGGCCCGCACCGCCATGACATGGTCCTGCAATTCGCGCGTCTGGCGCGACAGGGTCAGGATCCCCTCGGCGGTCTTGGCGTAGACGTCGTAGGGCAGCGAGCGCACGCACTCGACCAGCATGGACTGGGTGATGACGATCTCGCCGACCAGGTTCATCAGCCGGTCGATACGGTCGAGATCGACGCGGACGCTGACCGCCTGGCGCTGGCGCGCGGCGGCCTCGTTGGCGACGGGCCGCGCAGCCGCACGCGCCGCCGCCGGAGCAGCCGGGACCGCGGGCGCGGCAGCGGCCGGGGCGGCCGCAGGCGCAGCGGCGGGCTGGATATCGGGCTGCGGCGCAGCCTCAGTTGCCGGCCCGAGCCGGGCAAGGATCGCCGACAGGTCGGCGGCGACAGTCTGCGGCACCTCCGGAACAGCGGCAGGAGCCGCCTCGGCAACAAGCTCAAGCTCGGCTTCCGGCAGGACCTCGACCTCGAACTCCTCATTGGCGAGGGTGAAGTCGAATTTCGAGACGATCTCGTCGGCCGAGAGCTCGGTGCGCATCATCACCGTGAAGCGCATATGGCAGTCGGTGACGTCGAGCGTCTCGAGCGGTGGCACATGGCTGAGATCGCAAGCGACCGAGACGATCTCGTCGGCGGGCAGGATACCGATCGCGACGCGTGGCTCGATCACCCGGCGGAACAGGTCGGCTTCCGGCGTGATCTTGATGCAGACGTCGTGACCGGGCTTGCGGATCGGAGCAGCCGCTGCGACGCCGGGCGCGTCATCGTCCCAGCCGTCATTGGCCGCGGCCGGCGCTGCGGGAGCGAGCGCGCCCATCTTGGCGTCGACCATGGCGAGCAGGTTGCCGAGCGCGGCGATGCCGGGCGGTCCGTCGGAGGCCGGCGCGGCGGCAGCCACCGGCGGCGCGACTGGAGCAGCCGGAGCCGCGGGTGCAACGGGCTTGGCCTGGCCGACCTGTTCGAGCGCAGCGAGAAGGTCCGGGCGAACCGGCGCAGCCTCGTCGTTGCGGGCCGCAGCGACCAGGTCGGCGACGGCGTCCGAGCAGCGCAGGAACAGGGTGAAGGGCGCATCCTCGAGCGCGACCCGGCCGGAGCGCAGATGGTCGAGCGCCGCCTCGAAGACATGGGCGAAGCCGACGAGCTCGGTGCAGCCGAAGGCGCCGGCGCCACCCTTGATCGAGTGGATGGCGCGGAAGGCCGCATTGACGTCCTCGGAATCGGTCGAGCCCTCGTCGAGCGCCTGGAGCTTCTGCTCCAGCGCGCCGAGGAGTTCCTCGCACTCCTGGAAGAAGGTTTGCTTGAGTTCCGCCAGGGGATCCATGGACGCCTCAGTTCTGGTAGCGCGCGACGAGGCCGAGCAGGGTGTTGGGCTCGAACGGCTTGACCATCCAGGCGCTGGCGCCGGCGCGGCGGCCTTCCGCCTTGATCTCGGCGCCGTTCTCGGTGGTCAGCACGATGATCGGCGTGTTCTGCCCGGCCGGGCGGGCCCGGCAGGCGCGCGTGAACTCGATGCCGTCCATGATCGGCATGTTGAGGTCTGTGATGACGAGATCGGGCTTGAACTGGTCGAAGCGCGTCAGCCCCTCTTCGCCGTTCTCCGCCTCGGCCACTTCGTGCCCGGCGTTGCGCAGCGTCATGCTGAGCAGGCTGAGCAGCGTCTTGGTATCGTCGATCGCGAGGATCTTCATCGCGGGATCACTCCAGAACGAGGGCGCTTTGCGCCGGGTCGAACCCGATCGCTTGAAAGGACTGGCGGCACTCGTCCGAGACCGCCTTGAGGGTGACGCTGAGCCCGCGCGCCTTGGCGCTGGTGGCAGCCGCGTGCATAAGCTGGATCCACAGGCTCGGGAACGGCCCGGCCTCCGCGCACTCGACCGCGATGCTTTCCTTCTGCTCCAGCGCGACGAGCAGCTGATTGCGGAAAGCCGCGGCCTCTGACCGGCCGAGGAAAGGCGGAAGTGAGACGGTGATGACCACGGCGGCGCGCCCTGTGTTTGTTGACTGGGAAGCATCCCGGGGATTGGTAAAAATTTCGCTAACCACGCGGTCCACCGGCAAGGATTGTGGCCGTTCCGCGGCACCATTCTTCGCTTTAGAACAGGTTGTTGCTGATCGCGCGCGGCACGAGCGAGATGCTGCCGTTCACTTCCTTGTACTTGCGTGGGATGTTGATGATCCCCGACAGGTGCAGCCAGAGATTGTTCGGCGAGATCGGCTTGACGATGATCTCGTGCGCGCCGAGCTTGGCGGCCTGCACCACCGCGCGCCGATCCGGCTTTTCCATCATCACCAGCACCGGCGCCTTGGCGAAGGGCGAGGTCTTGAACGAGCGGATCGCGGCCAGGCATTTGACGCTGTCGCCATCCGGGAGATCCCAATCGAGCATGACGATGTTCGGCTGCTTCTGGATGAAGGTCGTCGCCGCCGTGGCGAGATCGGCCGCCTCGAACACGCGCTGCAGCTGCGCCTGGTAGAGCATGGTGCGAATGATGCGCCGATAGTGCGGGCTGGGGTCGATCAGCAGCACCGAGAGATTGGGGAAGGATGGCGCGATATGCATGTCCGCAACTCGATACTCAACTGAACTCTGGACGCGACGGCTTCAGCCCCTCCGGCCCTCAGACGCTGAGTCCGAACCGGACGCCGCCCCAGTGCCGGCCCCTGACGAAGATCGGTGCCGACAGATCCTCCATCACCAGAAAATTTCCGCCGCCCATGTCGCGCCGATAGGTCTGCAGCAGGAACGGCTTCTGGTTGCGCGCCGCGGCGAGGCCGGTGCGATCGTTGAAGATGCGCCGGTTGCGGCAATTGGCGTTGTTCCAGACCGGGTCCGGCCCTTGCGGCTGCGAATATTTGCGGTTGTGCGTCGGCAGGTAGCCGTTGCGGTCGACCGCTGCGCAGAAGACGATGCGCTTGTTCGCCGTGAGCATCTTCTCCTGCACCGATGGCAGGAGCCGGTCGGTCAGCTCGGTGAAGCGGCTCGTGAACTGCTGGGGATCGCTGCCCGGGATCGGCCGATAGGCCTCGTCGAACAATTCGGCCTGACCGATCTCGCCCTTCGCCAGCGCCCGCTCGAACAGCTCCGCCATCGTGGCAGCCGCCTCGGCCGCGAGCTCGATCATGTCGGATTGCGGCGTCCGCACGCCCGAGCCTGCGATCGCGCCGAGGATCGCCTCGCTGGTCGAGACCAGGGAGGCCCCGCGCCGTGCCGCGACCTCGAGATTGCGGGCCGATTGGTCGACGCCGTTGACCAGCCCCTTCAGCTCGCCCCCGACCTGCGCGAAGGCGACGGCATTCTCGCGCGCCGGCGCCGAGATTGAGTCGATTTCGCCGATCAGGCCGACGACCGAACGGCCGAAATGGTCGAGCTCGCCGATCTGCTGGGAAATGCCCTGGCTCTCCTCGCTGGCGCGGCGCGCCGCCTGCGCGTTCGCCTCGCTCTGCTTCGCCAGCTGGTCGACGGTTGCGACCAGAGCGTCGAGCTGCTTGGCACTGGCAGCGGTCGCGTCGCGCGTCTGTTCGGCGAGCTGCTTCACGGCCGCGGCGATGACGGCAAAGCCGCGCCCGGCGGCGCCGCTGCGCGCAGCCTCGACGCCGGCATTGATCGAGAGCAGCTGGATTTCGCGCGTGATCGTCTGGATCGCCTCGCTGGCCTCGCGCGCCTTGTGGGCGCGCCCGACGGCCTCGTTCAGGGCCTGCGAGATCGATTGCGCCCCGTCGGACAATTCGGCGATGTCGCTCTGTGCCGCATTCAGCCCCTGCCGGACCGCGCCGGTAACGCGCTCCAGCCCGCTCTTGACCACGGACGCTGCTTCCTGCGCCGTGTCGGCCGCCTGCTGGATCGCCTGGTTGGAGCGCGAGACCTGCTCGACCGAGCTGACGACGCGGTGCAAACCGTCGGTCTGCCGATCGAGCTCGGCATTGACGTCGCCGATGCGGCCGGACATGTCGGTGATCTCGGCGCTGAGCTTGCCGAAGCGCTCGGCGATCTCGCGGACGGCATGGGCCGCCGCCTCTGCGCCCGGCGCATCCTCATTGGCGGGATCAGGCAGCTTCAGGGCCTGGGCGTGCATCGCTCGGCGCTTCCATCTTGGAGTTCTGCCAGCGGAAGTTAAACGAACGCAGTAAAGCCGCGGTTAATGCCGCGGCAGCCCGGGTGATCGGCGGCAGTTCTTTGGTATAATCCGGCGTACAACTAGGGCTTGCTGCAATCGTAAAGCGCCCTCTCGTTAACCTCTGCGCGTGCCGCTTCCAGTTCCCACGACGCTGCATCCGATTTACCCTCCTCCCGTCACGTCATCCCATGGACGCCGCTTGAACAGCCGACAGCTCGAAACCTTCGCCGCGGTGATGAAGGCCGGCACGATCTCGCGCGCCGCCGAGTTGCTCGGCGTCACCCAGCCCGGCGTCAGCCGCGCTATCGCCGAGCTGGAGAAATCGCTCGGCTTCCTGCTGTTCGACCGCATCCGCAACCGCATCGTCGCGACGCCCGAGGCCAAGCTGTTCTACGCCCAGGTCCAGGCCTCCTTTCTCGGCATGGACACGCTGCGCGCCACCGCCGCCCGCATCCGCGACCATGGCGCCGGCCAGTTGCGCATCGGCTCGCTCTCGGCGCTCGGCTCTTCGCTGGTGCCGCGGGCGGTGCGCCGCTTCCGCGACCGGCGCCCGGAGATCGCGGTGACGCTGATGGTCCTGCCCTCGCGCGACGTCCGCGACGGCGTCGCGTCGGGCGCCTTCGACATCGGCCTCGCCGCCGACGAGATCGACGTCTCCGGTGTCCTGCATCAGCTCTTCGTCCAGCCGCGCGTGCTCTGCGCCCTGCCGCTCGGCCACCCGCTCGCCGAGAAGGAGCTGATCGGCCCGGCCGACCTGCACGACCTGCCCTTCGTCGCCTATGTGCCCGAGGATCGCGCCCGCCAGCGGCTCGACCGCATCTTCGCGCAGGCCGGCGTCAAGCCGCGCATCGTCGTCGAGACCATCTACGCCGCGACCGTCTGCGCGCTCGTCGCCGAAGGCGTCGGCGTCGGCCTGGTCAGCCCCTATGCGGTCGCCGGCGCCGATCCGACGCGGCTGGTGCTGCGCCCCTTCGAGCCGGAGGTGCAAAGCCGCAGCCTGCTGATCCTGCCGCTCGACCGGCCGAAATCGCAATTGGTGCGCGACTTCATCGACTGCCTGATGGAAGTGCGCTGACCATAACGTCCCGGCATCGAGTCATGAGTTCTGGCTGATTGCCGGCGGCGCCTCGCGGAGGGAATCTCCCCTTCGAAGGAGCCCCTTATGCACGACGCGACCCGCACCGTTCACCATCCAGCTGTCAACGAGGAGGGCTATGCCAGCCTGACCGTGCCGACGCACCGCGCCTCGACCATCGTCTACCCCGACGCAGCGAGCTTCTTCGCCCGCAGGCATCGCGGCTTCGATGGCTACACCTACGGCCTGCACGGCACCCCGACGCACCGCACGCTCGAAGCGCAGCTCACCGCGCTGCATGGCGGCGTGCGCACCGTGCTCGTCCCCTCCGGCCAGGCGGCGGTCACCATCGTCCTGCTCTCGGTGCTGCTGCCGGGCGACAAGGTGCTGATCCCGGATCAGGTCTACCAGCCGGTGCGCAGCTTCTGCGAGGAGTACCTGAAGCCGCGCGGCATCGACTATGGCGTCTATGATCCTATGATCGGGGCCAGCATCTCCGGTCTGATCGACGACACGGTCAAGCTGGTCTGGGTCGAGTCGCCGGGCTCCAACACGATGGAGGTCCAGGATATCCCCGCCATCGTGAAAGCGGCAAAGGCCAAGGGCGTGCTCGTCGGCTGCGACAACACCTGGGCGACGCCGCTGATTTTCAAGCCGCTGGCCCATGGCGTCGATTTCGCTTGCGAGGCGCTGACCAAATATGTCGGCGGCCATTCCGACCTGCTGCTCGGCTCGATCACCGTCGCCGATCTCGGCCTGCGCGAGATGCTGAAGGTGACGCTGCGCGGCCTGGGCGTCGGCGTCTCGCCCGACGAAGTCCAGCTCGCTCTGCGCGGCCTCGAAACCCTCGCGCTGCGCCTTGCCCATATGGGCACGGTCTCCGAGGATTTTGCCCGGCGCCTGACCCGTTCGCCCGCGGTCGAGACCGTGCTGCATCCGGCCCTGCCCTCCTGCCCCGGCCATGAATTCTGGAAGCGCGACATGGGCCGCTCGTCAGGCGTGTTCAGCGTGGTCCTGAAGCCAGTGCCGCATGCTCAGCTGGAACAGGCGCTCTCTGCGCTCGAGGTCTTCGCCATCGGCGCCTCCTGGGGCGGCACGCGCAGCCTGATCGCGCCGCTGGCGCCGGAGGGCGAGCGCACCGTCGTGCCCTGGCCGCATCAGGGTCCGTCGCTGCGCATCAGCATCGGCCTCGAGGACCAGGACGACCTCTGGAACGATCTCGACGCCTTGCTGATCGCGCTCGAACAGCCGGCGGCCGCCAAGGTCGCCTGAGACGGAAGACCCGGAATGACGAACGCGGCGGAGCAGGCCTCCGCCGCGGCGGGAGAGCTTTGCCTGAAAACAACAACAGGGGATCAACGATGAAACGGACCTTGCTTCGCCTGACTGCTGCACTCGCGCTCGCCGCCGGCTTCGCAGCGCCCGCCGATGCCAATACGCTCAAGATGATCCGCGACCGCGGCAAGATCATCTGCGGCACCAGCCCCGGAGTCGCCGGCTTCTCGACCCAGGATGCCAATGGCCGCTGGGAAGGCTTCGACATCGACATTTGCCGCGCACTCGCCGCGATCATCTTCAACGACACCGAGAAGGCCGGCTTCGTCCCGCTCACCTCGAAGGACAGGCTGATCGCTCTGCAGGCCGGCGAGATCGACGTCTTGCCGCGCACCACGACCTGGACCTTGTCGCGCAATGCCGGCCAGGGCGTCACCTTCACCACCGTCAACTATTATGACGGCCAGGGCTTCATGGTCTCGAAGAAACTCGGCGTTTCCTCGGCGGCCCAGCTCGGCGGCGCCTCGGTCTGCGTCGCGCAGGGCACGACCAGCGAGCTCAACCTCGCCGACTACTTCCGCAAGCTAGGCAAGAAATACGAGGCCGCCGCCTTCGGCACTTCGGAGGAAGCGCTGAAAGCCTATGAATCCGGCCGCTGCGACGCCTACACCACCGACATCTCGGCGCTCTCGGCCGTCCGGCTGAAGCTTCAGGACCTCGACAGTCACGTCATCCTGCCGGAGGTGGTCTCGAAGGAGCCGCTCGGCCCCTGGGTCCGCACCGGCGACGAGAGCTGGTTCAACCTGGTGCGCTGGACCGTGCTTGCCCTGATCAACGCCGAGGAACTCGGCATCACCAAGGCCAACGTCAAGGAGATGCTGAAATCCTCCAATCCCGAGGTGAAGCGCTTCCTCGGCCTCGACGGCAAGATGGGCGAGGCGATGGGCGTCAGCAACGACTGGGTCGTGCGCATCATCTCGGCCGTCGGCAATTACGGCGAGAGCTTCGAGCAGCATCTCGGCGAGAGCTCGCGCCTGAAGCTGTCGCGTGGCCCGAACGAGCTCTGGAACAAGGGTGGCATCCAGTACAGCCCGCCCTTCCGGTAGGCAGCGAGCGGGCGTGATGGAACTGCCGGGCGTTCCGGCGGTTCCTAACTCCGTTGCCTCACCAAGGAGTACCGCCCGTGCCTGCCATCAAATCCCTCTTCGCCGGCGCCGCTGCGCTTGCTTTCGTCACCGGCACGGCCGTCGCCCAGCCGCGAACGCTGGGTCCGCAGACCGGTACGATCAAGATCGAGCAGATCTCGGTGGCCTTCATCGCCTCCGGCGAACTCGGCGGCGGCACCTTCACCTATCGCGGCCGCTCCTATCCGATCTCGGTCGGCGGCCTCGGCATCGGCGGCATCGGCGCCTCGCGCGTCCTCGCCAGCGGGCGCGTCTACGGCCTGACGACCCGCAACGACCTCGCCGGTCCTTATGTCCAGCTCAAGGAAGGCTGGGCCGTCGGCCGCGCCGGCCAGGGTCGCGTCTGGCTCAAGAACGACAAGGGCGTGACGATCAGCCTCGACACCCGCCGCCAGGGCCTGCAGGCGACGATCGGCGCCGACGGCGTGGTGATCGCGTTCAAGTAGCGCGCAAGACCGCTATCGGCTTTCGGCATCGAGCCTAGCGTATTCCCGTCCGAGGAAGTCGAGCAAGGTCCTGACCGAGGGCAGCAGGCCGCGTCGCGACGGGAACACGGCATGGATGATGCCGGCGCGCGGTGCCCAGTCAGGCAGGACCTCGACCAGCCGCCCGGCTCTGATGTCGTCGATCACCACCATGGTCGGCATCTGAACGATGCCGACGCCCTGCAGTGCGGCATGGCGCAGCGCCACCATGTCTTCGGTGACGAAGCGCGGTTGATGGCGGATGTTCGCCTCGGCGCCACCGGGCCCTTTGAGCTGCCAGTCATGGCTCTGATGCGGGCCGCCCCATGACAGGCTCGGCAGCGCCCCCACATCGGCGGGAACCAGCGGCCTGTCGATCCCCGCCAGCAAGGGCGGCGCCACCACCAGCCGCTGCGTGCTCTCGGCCAGCACCTTCATCACCAGCTCATTCTCCTCCAGCGGCGGGAAACGCACCCTGATCGCGATGTCAAAGCCCTCGCGGATCACGTCGACGCGCCGGTTGGTGCTCTCCAATTGCACCTCGACCTTCGGATGCGCCGCGAGGAAGCGGGCGATCATCGGCCCGACCTGGAAATAGAGCACCGCCGAGGGGCAGGCGACACGCACCACGCCCTGCGGCGCCGCCCTGACCCGGTCGATCGCCTCCTGCGCCGCCTCCGCCTCGACCAGCATGGCGAGGCAGTGCCGGTGGTACTCACGGCCGATCTCGGTGACGGCGAAGCGCCGTGTCGAGCGCTGCACCAGCCTGACCCCGAGCCGGTCCTCCAGCAATGCGAGCCGCCGGCTCAGGCGCGAGCGCGGCATGCCCATGGCGCGGGCGGCCGCCGCGAAGCCTTGATGCTCCACCACCTGGGCGAAGAAATAGAGATCGTTCAGATCCTGCATCGCATCACCATTGTCCTATCAGTAGGACAGAGTGACTGGATTATGCCGGCTACCGCACTCGCTGTCCCGCTCATAATCTCCTTGGCAACACGGCGTCGCACCGGCGCAGCCGAGGAGACAAGGCCATGCGACAGGTTCGCGGCATCTACGGCAGCCCCGCCGCCAATTGGGTCGGCGACGGATTTCCCGTCCGCTCGATGTTCTCGCACGCCGCCCAAGGCGAGCATGTCAGTCCCTTCCTGCTGCTCGACCATGCCGGCCCCGCCGAGTTCGCCCCGGCGCAGAAGCCGCGCGGCGTCGGCGTCCATCCGCATCGCGGCTTCGAGACCGTCACCATCGTCTATCAGGGCGAGGTCGAGCACCGCGATTCCACCGGCCAGGGCGGCCTGATCGGGCCCGGCGATGTGCAGTGGATGACCGCCGCCTCCGGCATCCTGCACGAGGAATTCCACTCGCAGGCCTTCACCCGCTCGGGCGGCACGCTCGACATGGTGCAGCTCTGGGTCAACCTGCCGGCCAGGGACAAGAGCGCCGCGCCCGGCTACCAGACCCTGCTCGACAAGGACATTCCCGCAGTCGCGCTGGATGGAGGCGCCGGCACGCTGCGCGTCATCGCCGGCGATTATCAGGGCCATGCCGGCCCGGCCCGGACCTTCACCCCGATCGACATCTGGGACCTCCGTCTGAAGCGCGACGGGCAGGTGTCGCTCGCTCTGCCGGAAGGGCACACGCTCGGCCTTGTCGTCCTGCGCGGCAATGTTCTGATCAACGGCGCCGACAAGGCCCGCGAGGCGCAGTTCGTGCTGTTCGACCGCGCCGGCGGCGAGATCGCGATCGAAGCGGAGACCGACGCCAGCGTGCTCGTCCTCAGCGGCGAGCCGATCGACGAGCCGGTCGCCATGCACGGCCCCTTCGTCATGAACACCCGCGAGGAGATCCGCCAGGCCATGGCCGATTTCCAGAGCGGCCGCTTCGGCAAGATTCCGACCAAAGAGATCCCGGCCTGAGCGCCGGCACCGGCGCCGTCCGCCGCCGCAATGCCGGACGCATCTCTGACAGGAGAAAGACCATGACCAAGCCCTATACCCGCCTCGACAAGGACAAGGCCGCCGTCCTGCTGGTCGACCACCAGACCGGCCTGCTCTCGCTCGTCCGCGACATCGACCCGGACAAGTTCAAGAACAACGTGCTGGCGCTGGCCGACCTCGCCAAATACTTCAAGCTGCCGACGATCCTGACGACCAGCTTCGAGGATGGCCCGAACGGCCCGCTCGTGCCCGAGCTGAAGCAGACCTTCCCGGATGCGCCGTTCATCCCGCGCCCCGGCCAGATCAATGCCTGGGACAATGAGGACTTCGTCAAGGCGGTGAAGGCGACCGGGCGCAAGCAGCTCCTCATCGCCGGCGTCGTCACCGAGGTCTGCGTCGCCTTCCCGGCGCTGGCCGCGATCGAGGCCGGTTTCGAGGTCTTCGTCGTCACCGACGCCTCCGGCACCTTCAACGAGATCACCCGCCATTCCGCCTGGCAGCGCATGTCGGATGCCGGCGCCCAGCTGATGACCTGGTTCGGCGTCGCCTGCGAACTGCATCGCGACTGGCGCAACGATGTCGAGGGCCTGGGCGCGCTCTTCTCGAACCACATCCCCGACTACCGCAACCTGATCACCAGCTACAGCACCGTCTCGGCGAAGAAGGCCTGATCGGCGTGGAGCGCGGCGCAAACGACGCCTGCGCTCCAGCTTCTCCTTCACGCGAACACCAGGGAGACCTCTTATGACGACCCCCGCCAATTTCAACGGCCAGCGCCCGGTCATCGACCCCAGCGACGCGGTCATGCTGCTGATCGACCACCAGAGCGGCCTGTTCCAAACCGTCGCCGACATGCCGATGCCGGTGTTGCGCAATCATGCGGCCGCCCTCGCCCGCATGGCGAGCCTCAGCAAGATGCCGGTGATCACCACGGCCTCGGTGCCGCAGGGCCCGAACGGCCCGCTGATCCCCGAGATCCACGAGAATGCGCCCCACGCGAAATACGTGGCGCGCCGGGGCGAGATCAACGCCTGGGACAATCCCGACTTCGTCGCGGCGGTGAAGGCGACCGGCCGCAAGACCCTGATCATCGCCGGCACCATCACCTCGGTCTGCATGGCCTTCCCCGCGATCGCCGCCGCCCATGACGGCTACAAGGTCTTCGCCGTGGTCGATGCGTCGGGCACCTATTCGAAGATGGCGCAGGAGATCACCCTCGCCCGGGTGGTCCAGGCCGGCGTCGTGCCGATGGACACCGCCGCCGTCGCCTCCGAGCTGCAGAAGACCTGGCATCGCGACGACGCCCAGGAGTGGGCAGAGGTCTATACGAAGATCTTCCCGCCCTATCAGCTCCTGATCGAAAGCTACATGAAGGCGCAGCAGGTCCAGAAGGACCATGAGCAGCTCGACTCGCAGCGCGGCTGACCTGCCACGCTCGTGAGTGGACACTGCGCTGCTCCCCGTACGATCCTTGCCGCCGGAGCCACGCGCTCCGACGGCTCGCCCCCCGAAAGAGGATGTTTGCGATGACGAAGGTCCTGGTTCTCTACTATTCCAGCTATGGCCATATCGAGACGATGGCGCAGGCCGTCGCCGAGGGCGCGCGCGAGGGCGGCGCCGAGGTGGTGATCAAGCGCGTGCCCGAGCTCGTGCCCGAGGAGGTCGCCCGCAAATCCGGCTTCAAGCTCGATCAGGCGGCCCCGATCGCCACGGTCGACGAATTGCCCGACTACGACGCGATCATCCTCGGCGTGCCCACCCGCTTCGGCAACATGCCGGCGCAGATGAAGAACTTCCTCGACCAGACCGGCGGCCTCTGGTTCCAGGGCAAGCTGATCGGCAAGGTCGGGAGCGTCTTCACCTCGACCGCGACCCAGCATGGCGGCCAGGAAAGCACGATCCTCTCGACCCACACCGTGCTGCTCCATCAGGGCATGGTCATCGTCGGCCTGCCCTATAGCTTCCAGGGCCAGATGTCGCTGAGCGAGATCACCGGCGGCTCGCCCTATGGCGCCAGCACCATCGCCGCCGGCGACGGCTCGCGCCAGCCCTCCGAAAACGAGCTCGCCGGCGCGCGCTATCAGGGCAAGCATGTCGCCGGCATCGCGGCCAAGCTGGCCGGCTGAGGTCACCCGGCCCCGTGGTCCGGCAGCGATGCCGGACCAGCTTGCTTTGAATCGCGTTGCTGCCTCAGACTGCCGGTGTGCCGGCTTCCGTAGCCGCGGTAGCGGCAGCCAGCAAGGATTGCCCAATGGATACCGGCATCGTCGACCGCCCCGACCAGAACCGCTTCGAGCTCGACATCGATGGCGAGCTCGCCCTCGCCTATTACAAGCTCGACGGCGACCGCATCGTGCTGACCCATACGGAGGTGCCGCAGGCCTTGTCCGGCCAGGGCATCGGCTCGCGGCTGGCCAAGGGCGTCTTCGAGCAGATCCGGGCGTCGGGCCGCAAGGTCGTGCCACGCTGCTCCTTCATGGCCGGCTGGGTCAGCCGGCACAAGGAGTATGACGACCTCGTCGTAGGCTGAGTCAGCGCTACTTCACAGCGTCCGGCCGTGCCGTGGTCGCCTCCGCGATCGGCCCGGCACTCTTGGTCGCCAGCGGCCGGTCGCGCTGCGGCCACTGCAGCGCCAGCACCGCCGCGGCCAGCCCGATCCCGAGCAGGTCGGTCAGCCAGTCCGGCTTCACCAGGCAGAAGGCGGTCGCCACGAGGAGCGCGCGCTCCCACATGGCGCAGCGTCGCAGCAGATAGCCGTGCAGCCCCGCCGCGAGCAGGCCGATGCCGACGCAGGAGCAGAGGAAGCGCCAGATGATCGTCGGCCAGTCGCCGATCATCAGCAGCGCCGGCTCGTAGACGAACATGAACGGCACGATGAAGCCGGCCGCGCCGATCTTCACCGCCGCCCAGCCGCTGCTCCAGAGATCGGCCTTGGCCAGCCCTGCCGCGGCATAGACCGCGAGCGCGACCGGCGGCGTGATCGCCGACAGGATGGCGAAGTAGAAGGCGAACATGTGCGCAGCCGGCATCATCACGCCGAGCTTGATCAGCGCCGGCACCAGCAGCGACGTCATCACGATATAGGCCGGGGTGGTCGGCATGCCCATGCCGAGCACGATGCCGGCGACCGCGGTCAGCAACAGCGCCAGCAGCAGATAGTTCTGCGACAGGCCGATCACCGCCTGCGTGAAGACGATGCCGGCCCCGGTCAGCGCCACCACGCCGATCACGATGCCGGCGCAGGCGCAGGCGAGCGCCACCGCGAGCGCATTGCGGGCGCCGTCGATCATCGCGTCGATGATGATCGGGATGCGGACATTGCCGCGGGTCGAGGCGCGCAGCGCCGCGACCGGAAAGCAGAGCAGCGTCCCCGCCAGCGCGGCGAGCGGCGCGCTGTAGCCGGAATAGAGCACGGCGAGGATGGTCGCCACCGGCAGGAAGAGATGGCCGCGCTCGCGCAGCGTCGTCCCGAGCCTCGGCAGTTCGCTGCGCGGCACGCCCATGATGCCGTGGCGCTTGGCCTCGAAATGCACGGCGGCGAAGCAGGCGACGTAATAGAGGACCGCCGGGATCAGCGCCCAGATCACCACCTGGCCGTAGGACACCGACAGGAACTCGGCCATGACGAAGGCGGCCGCCCCCATGATCGGCGGCATGATCTGGCCGCCCGTCGAGGCGACCGCCTCGACGCCGGCGGCGAAATGCGCCTTGAAGCCGGTCCGCTTCATCAGCGGGATCGAGATCGGCCCGTCGACCATGACATTGGCGACGGCGCTGCCCGAGATCGTGCCGAACAGGCTCGACGACACCACCGAGACCTTGCCCGGCCCGCCGGCCGTATGCCCGGTCAGCGACAGCGCGAAATCCATGAAGAGCTGGCCGGTGCCGGTCCGCTCCATGAAGGAGCCGAACAGCACGAAGATCATCACATAAGCGGCGGAGACGCCGAGCGGCGCGCCGAAGACGCCTTCCGTGGTCATGAACAGCTGGTCGAGCAAACGCATCGGCTCGACCCTGGCGACGAAGAGCCCATAGGCCAGGAAGACGATCGCGGTCAGCGGCAGCGCCCAGCCGATCAGCCGGCGCGTCGCCTCGAGCAGCAGCACGATGAGGATGACCGCCATCGCCATGTCGACCGGCGTCATGTCGTCGACATAGTAGATGCGGTTGACGATGTAGTCGTAGTTCCAGAACAGATAGGTGATCGGCGCCATCGCCAGCGCGAGCAGGCCGTAGTCGAGCAGCGAGGGCGCCGCATCGCTCCCGGCCCGCCGGTAGATCAGGAAGGTCAGCGTCAGCGCGAAGAGCAGATGCGTGCCGCGGAAGATGATCGCTTCCGGCGTGCCCTGCCCGCCGAGCGCCGGCGGCAGGATCACCCACATATGGTAGAGCGCCATCGCGACCGCGATCGCGGCCGTGACGAGCCGGATCACCCCGGCATGGCTGAAATCGAACCTGAATTCGGGCTTGGGAACGCTGATATCCACTGGCATGTCCCGGCTCTGGAACCGATCCGCGCACGGCGTGCGCGCCCGCACGGGGCGCGTTGGATCGGTGGCTTTAGGAGCGCGCGCCGGAGGCTCCGGCGCGCCGGGTCAGTCGGTTCGGTGAAGGAGCCGGCTGCCGCTCACTTGGCAGCGACGGTGATGCCCTTTTCCTTGTAGAACCGTGCCGCGCCGGGGTGGAACGGCACGCCGACATCCTCCGCCATGATCTGCGGCGTCAGGCCGGCCATCGTCTTGCTGGTCGCCGCCAGCGCCGGGACATTGTCGGCGATCGCCTTGGTCATCGCATAGACCTGGTCCGCCGGCAGCTTGCAGGAGGCGACGACATGGGTGGCGTAGCCGATCACCTTCACGTCCTCGCCCTGCTTGGGATAGGTGCCCTTCGGCACCGTCACCAGCGTGTAGCCGGGGTTGAGCTTCCTCATCCCGTCGAGATCGGCCGAGAGGTCGAGCAGTCTGATGTCGCGGGCCGAGGCGAGGTCCATCACCGCGCCGGACGGGATCGCCGTGCCGAGCGAGAAGGCCTGGGCGTGGCCGTCCTTCACCTGCTCGACCGAGTCGGTATAGGACACGAACGAGACCTTGACGTCGCTATAGCTCATCCCGTGCACCTTCAGGAGCTGGCCGGTGATGAGCTCGCCCGTGTTGCCGCGCGGCTGGGTGGTGATCGCCTTGCCCTTCAGGTCCTTGACCGTCTTGATCCCTGAATCGGCCGGCACCAGCATCTGGAAATACTGCGGATAGAGCGAAGCGATGTTGCAGATGTTCTCGTGCTTCTTCGGGAACGGCGCATTGCCGGCGAGCCCGTCGACGGTCGAGATCGAATTGCCGAAGCCGACCTCGGCCTTGCCGTCCTCGATCGCCCGCACATTGGCGATGCCGGCGCCCGGCAGCGACTGCACGGAAAGGCCGGGAACCGCCTTCTCCCACATGTCCTTGAGCTGCCCGCCCAGCGGCACCCAGACGCCGCCCTGCGGCCCTGTCATCAGACGCATCTCGGCAGCGGCGGCGGGCGCGGACAGCGCCGTCGCGGCTGCGAGACACAAAGTTGCACTGCTCAGTCTCGTCATCGTTTTTCCTCCCTTTTGAAACGATTGAACCTCGCCGCCTCTTATGGACGGTCGGGCGAACGCCGGCGGAACCGGCGCGACAATCATCGGGTCAAAGCTAGCGACTGAGGGCTGGCTGGCAAGTGCGGATATGGAAGTGCTCGCCGGCAAGCCGCCCGCCGATGCCGGCTTCGCGGTAGAGTGGAATTGGTGCCGTCGGCTTAAACTTTTCGAAATGGCGGCCGATCCATAACCTCATCGCCTTTCGCCAACCGCCGCAAAGTCTTCCGTGACCCTGGACTACCATTCGCTGTTGACGGCTTTTGCTCTTTCCGGCTGTGGATTGGCGATCACCTTTTTCGTGAGCTGGCTCGTTTCCAGGACCGAGCGCTTCCTGATCGCCTGGACCCTCGGCGTTTCGTTCATGGCCCTCGGCGTGCTGATCTATGCCTGGTACGCCCAGACGATGGATCCGGCCCTCGGCGCGCTCGGATACACGATCCTGCTGAGCGGCCTCGCCTTCGTCTACGGCGCCGGCCGGGAATTTCGCACCGGCATTCTCCCCTGGCGCAGCATGGCCGTCATGGCCGTCGCGTCGTCGGCCGTCATGGCAGGCCCCATGCTCGCCGGCTACAACGGCGTCGCCATCGTGATGCTCAATATCGCGGCGACGGTCATCCTGCTGGTCACGGCCTGGGACTACTGGATCGGGCGCGCGGAAGCCCGGCTGACGATCACGCTCCTGACGGTCCTCTACGTCGTGACGGGATTATCCTTCGTGCCCTGCGCGGCCGTGCTGCTGCAAGCCGGCGAATGGCACCTGTCCGCGGCTCCGTCGAACTGGGCCGAAGATCTCAATATCGGCATATGCCTGACCACGCTCGCCGGCATCGGCGCCCTTTCGCTGGCGCTCAACCAGGTGCGGCTGGCGCGCGGGCACAAGCGCGACGCCGAAACCGATCCGCTGACCGGCCTGCTCAATCGGCGCGCGCTGCTCGGCCGGATCGCGAGCGAGATCGAAGGCCCTGCCGCACTCGTCATTTTCGACATGGATCACTTCAAGACGATCAACGATGTCCATGGCCATCCGGCCGGCGACGATGTGTTGCGAGCCTTCGGGGAGATTCTGGCGCTGTCCTGCCGATCGCAAGGTCTGGCGGCGCGGCTCGGCGGCGAGGAATTCGCGCTGCTGTTGCCGGGGGCCTCGCTGGTCACGGCGGCGATCCTGGCCGATGGCGTGCGCACGCGCCTTGCCAAGCGCCATTTCACCGGACATAGCGGCTCGTTCAGCAGCACCGTCAGCGCCGGCGTTTCCTGTTCCGGGGAAACCGCCATCGATTTCGACGCGCTGCTGCGCGATGCCGACAATGCACTCTATGCAGCCAAGCGGAACGGCCGCGACCGGGTCGCCGTCAGTTCGGACGATATGGAACTCCTGGCGGACACCCGGTCGATGCCGGACGGTCAGCGCGGTCCGATCGATCTCGTCAGGCTCAAGAGCGGCTGAAACACCGACCGAAAGTGGCTGCTGGGCCAGGCCCGACTGCGTCTTGTTTCCGATGCGCTTCGATGCTTGCCAGCGCCGAGATCGGCCTCATCGGCAGATATCGATGTTTGGACCGATATCTGGCACCACGGTCCTGCCATCACTTAAGGCAGCGCGAAACTCGATCCTGCCCGCGGAGCAATTGATCGACTTGGGAAGCATGAGGACAAAACCGATTTGCTGCCGCTCAAGATCAGGCCGCGCCCACGACCTGGCGAGCGCTGGCCGCCTGCGCTTTACGGGATCGAGAATGAGAACCTGGCCGTTCTGGATGGCAGCGACGTGAGCACCCAAAGTCGGCTTCTCGAGATCGACCACATAGCCGCGAACAATCGACGTCCCGTCCGTCATCCGCTCGACGGCGTCGATTTCGGCCCTCAGAGAGGGCGAGACGGAGGGTTTGGCGGTCAAGACAATCCGATGAGCCTGCTGCATCGCAGCCCGCTTCTCCCGGGCGACGAACTCGGACACGACCGCCACTCCACAAAACGCAGCGATGAACCCTATGGCGGCTAGTCGAGCTCGACGATCGGACGCTCGAGCTATCATGCGCCGCGACCAACGATGAATACCAAGATCGAGCTGCGCCAGGACGAGCGAAAGCGCGACAGACGCAGTGATCCCGCCCAGCCAAACCGCCAGCGCTGGCATGCCAGGCAGGAGGACGATCATGAGCAGCCACATCAACGGCATATGGCAGAGGTAGAGCATGTAGCTCGCATCGCCGAGGCGCTCGCCGATCCGCCCCAGTACCGACTCTGGAGCCGTTTTCGGGAGGCAGATCGCGGCGGTCACGGTCATCACGCCAAGGAGGATGATCTTGAGACCGAGTTCGCCGGGCAGAATGTAGCCGGCAGCCAGAATTGGGGGGATCGCGATCAATATTGGCCGAGCTGGCAAGAGCCGGCGCCGCGCAAGGTCAGCGAGGATAAAGCCCAGGATGAAGGGCAAATTGATCGCCTGGAGAGGAAGCTCGCTTGCGATCGGCAAGGAGTCGTTGCGACCGACGCCATTCGTCCAAATTGCTAGTGTGACAACGGCCAACCAAGCGGTTGCAAACCAAACAGCTTGCCGGCGCAGCCCCAGAAAGGACAAAGCGGCAAGAGCGACGTAATAGCTCATCTCGTAGATGAGGGACCACTCGACAGCCAGAAAGTAGTCCCGGGCGCCAACGGGCGCGAGCGTCAAGCTTAGAAAGTCGATACCGCGCGTATGCCCGGCGGCGAAGAACGCCGCCCAAAAGAGGGCCACCACCAGCAGCATCGGCGGATAGATCCTTGCGATGCGTGCGATCAGAAAGCGAGCGGGATCATCCCTCTGGATCAGTTCTCCCATCAGATAGCCTGACAGCGCAAAGAAGACCGAGACGCCGTAAGCGCCCCACTGGCCACTAAAGACCTCTAGAAAGCTGTTTGAGCCGGTCGAGCGCTCGACGATGACGGATGCGTGGAAGAACAGCACGGCAAACGCCGCAATCGCGCGGGTATATTGCAGGCGCACGTTCCGCGCGATGCTTGCGGTCACGACGGGAGAGGTCGTATCGCCGCTTACGGGGTAACGGGCAGTGAGGCTCATTCGCAATCTGATCGGTTCGCAATGAGACGACGATAGACCACGAGCGGGCGCCAGAGAAAGCATATTTGGGCGCAATTGCGATCGCGCCTGCAACGATCCGGCAGCTCATTCGCTTGGTTTCGGGGGACGGCGGACCATCCCGCCACCGCCGTTCCCATCGCATGACGGCATCGCAGATCGCCATGCCGCAGGCACCTGTCAAAACAGCCGAGCTGCCGAGCTCGAACGGCGACAGGTCGAAGACCCCCATTCAGCGGGCAAAGCCCGAACAAATCTTTCCCACTTTCGAGCCGGGTTACAGGAGTGGGAAAAATCACGCGAAAAGCGAAATAAGATCAATGGCGACGGGAGTAGATGGTGGGCCGGGCCGGACAAATCTGCGAACACGTATGTTATTGAAATTCCACGATAATGCTTTGGATATTTATATCATCTGCGCAGCGAACCGGTCGCGAGTTGCTGTTACGATCCGCGCTCCCGTGAAGGAGCGACTCTGCTTGGCGATGGGGGGTTCATCGGTGGTGCCGTTTCGATCCGCGCTCCCGTGAGGGAGCGACCCTCCATCGGGTTGCGATGGGACGGACTGTGAATTGTCTGGAGGCGTCGCGCCTCGCCCGCAACGGGCGGGACTGGCATCACCTGATCGACCTTTGCGCCCTCTCTGGCGCCCTCGTCATTGATCTCGACGGCGTCTACGATCCGCGCCACGTCAACGACCGTCTCCTGCTGGGATTGAAGGGCAGCATGTCGGAGTACGAGCTCAGCCTGATGCGCCAGCGTGGGCTCGCCGCCCGCGACGCCAAGGCCGGCCGGGGCGAGCTGCGCTTCACGCTTCCGCCGGGCTATTGCTGGAGCGAGGCGGGGCGCATCGAGATCGACCCGGACGAGCATGTTGCCGAGGCGATCCGCCTGGTGTTCGCCAAGTTCCGCGAGCTCGGCAGCGCCCGACAGGTGTTCCTATGGGCGCGTCAGATCGGCATGCGGCTCCCGGTGGTTCGGCGCAACCTGACGCTCTGCCGGATCGAGTGGCGGCCGCCGGCCTATCACAGCGTCGTGCAGATACTCCACAGTCCCATCTACGCCGGCGCCTACGCCTTCGGACGGCGGGGAAATCGCATGCAGGTGGTGGAGGGACGGGCCCGCAAGACCAGCGGCCACCGGCGCGAGCGGAAGACCTGGAACGTGCTGATCCGCGACCATCACGAGGGCTACCTGAGCTGGGCCGAGTTCGAGGAGAACCAGATCATGATCGGCGAGAACGCCCACATACAGAAGCGCGCCGAACGCAAAGCGGCACGCGGCGGCCGAGCTCTGCTCACGGGGCTCGCGCGATGCGGCGCGTGCGGGCGCATGATGCGGGTGTTCTACGGTTCGCGTCCGAGCCATGCCCACCGCTACCAGTGCCGGGGCGACGATGCTCATGTCGGGTCAGGCTTGTGCATCGGCATCGGCGGTGGCCGCGTCGGTCGCGCCATCGCGGCGGCGATCCTCGAGGCCGTGTCGGATCGTGCGGTCGAGGCGGCGCTGCTGGCTGCCGACATCGCGGCCCAGGCCGGCGCCGAGACGGGCCGCGTCATCGAGCGCGAGCTGGAGGCGGCGCGGTACGAGGTGGAAATCGCCGCTAGACGTCACGAACTGGTGGACCCGGCAAAGCGCCATGTGGCGCGCGAACTTGAGGCGCGCTGGAACACGGCGCTTGAGCGCGTGGTGGCGCTGGAGCAACGACTCGCCGAACGGAACCGCGCCGTCTATGCGGCGCCAGCGGTCGATCGGGACGCGCTTTTGGCCCTCGCCAGGGATCTGCCGACGGTGTGGAATGCGCCCGCGACGGACGCTCGCATCAAGCAGCGCCTGGTCCACGTGCTCGTGCGGGAGATCATCATTAGTCTGGACGAGGCCGCGAATGAGGCGGTGCTGGTGGTGCATTGGTCCGGCGGACGCCACACCGAGCTCAGGGCGGCGCGTGTTCGAACGGGACGCTATCAGCCCGAACGCACTGCAGATGCGGCGGCGGTGATGCGCAAGCTGGCCGGCCGCTGGCCTGATCGCGAGCTTGCCGTAACGTTGAACCGCATGCGCTGCCGTGCGCCCGACGGCGGCACCTGGACTACGGTGCGCGCCAGAGAGCTGCGCGAGCGGCTCGCCATCGCACCGTTCGACGTCGCGGCCGCCGCCACGACGATCAGCGTCGACGCCACCGCGCAGCGCTTGGGCATCTGCGTCCTCTCGGTGCATCGTCTGATCCGCGAAGGCATCCTTCCCGCGACGCAGATCATGCCGGCGGCACCATGGCAGGTGCCGGTCGAAGCACTCGCCACCGAGGCCGTGCAGATAGGCGTACGGGGGGTGATCGCCAGACGTCCAAAAAATATCGAGCTATTACAATGGACTGACCTGCCGCAGCTGCCCGGCTTCTAAAGGAGACGACGCACAATGAAACGAGATCGCCGCGGCGCCCTCGGAAACAGAACAGATGTCCGCTCAGCGGATCACGGCGAAGCACTTCCTGAACCTGGAGCGACAAGCCCGGAAAGCCACGGCGCATGTCCGTGTAACCCGTCGCAAGCCAGACCCGCACCCCCGGCGGAACCGGGATTATCGCAGCGTCTCCAGGCCGCGTACAATCCGAAGTAACGCATCGACATCAACGCTTCCGTCGACGATGACACGCCGCCCGTTCGCCGTCACGATCTCGATCCGGCTGCCATCCGCCATCGGCGGGCTGGTCGTCGCCGCAACCTCCGGCACGATCACAGCCGGAATAAATCCAGCGTTCGAAGCCGGACCAAGCCGCCCGGCCCGTGCGGCATCGCGCCAGTCGTTCAACTGCGAGCGCGTGATCGCGTACTTGCGGGCTGTCGCCGAGCCCAGTCGCCGACCCGAATAGCTCTCCTCAACGATCCGCAGCTTCGCTTCATCGCTAAAGCGCCGCCGACCGCCCCTCTCAACGATCTCAAGCCGACTGATCGGTGTGTCTGTATAGACGTCCATACAGACACATTCTCACCCCCAAGCATCAATCCTCAAGGCGGCCGAGCTCGTAGGGATACCCTGGTAGCCTGCGGCGTCGTATAGCAATCCGCCGAGCGCCGAGCGTGATGGCGTGATCTGTGTCATGACCTTCCGCGAGGGCATCGTCGGCGTCATCGCCAAATGGATCAAGAAGCCGCTCTAATCTGAACTTATGGCTGCGGGACCCGATGGTAGACCTTAGGATGATCAAACGCGGTCGGCGATGACCATATCTGAAGCCTTTTCCGCTATCATCATCGTGGCAGCGTTGGTGTTGGCTGACGGAATGTTCGGCATCACAGAGGCATCTGCAATCCGCAGCCCGGCGGTGCCGACAACCCTGAGCTGCGGATCGACGACGGCGAAGCGGTCGTGAACGGGGCCCATCCTGCAAGTCCCCGTAAGATGAAACACGGTCGAGCCGCGCTGCCGGGCGAAGTCGAGCAATTCGTCGTCACTCTGGGCCTGCACGCCGGGTAACTCCTCGCAGTCAAAATATGGCCTGAGCGCTTCCGTGGCGAGAAATCGCCTTGCCATGCGGATGCCGGCGACGAGCACGCGGCGGTCGATCTCGTGGTGCAGATAATTTGGCTGCACGATCGGCGCATCGGCGGGCCGAGGTGAGCGCAGCCTGACATGGCCCCGGCTCTCCGGCCGCTGCTGCCAGGCCCCGCAGGTCACGCCCGGAAAATCGTCGAGAACCCCGACCGAACCCTCGCGATAGCTCGCCGGCGTGAAGGTGAACTGGAGATCGCTGTCGTCGAGCAGCGGGTCCGACTTGCCGAAGACATAGGCGAGAGACGGGTTGAGCGCGAGCACGCTCGGCCGGCGCAGCAGCCAGCGCGCCACTTCCGCGAACAGGCGCGGTCCGCGCGCCCGGTCATTGATCGTGTCGATGCCGCGCACGCGCGCCACCATCCGGATCGCGAAATGGTCCTGGAGGTTCTCGCCGACACCCGGGAGCACATGCGTCACCGGGACCCCGAGTTCGTGGAGAAGCGGCGCCGGGCCGATGCCCGACAATTGCAGCAGACGGGGCGAATTGATGGCGCCGCCCGACAGGATCAACTCGCGCCTGACGGCGACGCTGCGCGTCTCCTGCCCGCCCTCGCCCTGGGCATAGACGAGACCCGTCGCCCTCCCGTCTTCCAGCACGATACGCAGCGCGCGGGCATGGGTGCGCACCGTCAGGTTGGCTCGTGCCCGGATCGGGCGCAGAAAGGCACGCGCCGAACTGACGCGCCGGCCATGCTCGATCAGGCGCTGATAAAAGCCGACACCTTCCTGGCGTCCGCTGTTGTAATCGGGATTGAGGGGAACGCCGAGCGCGGCCACCCCGGCGACGAACGCGTCGCAGAGGGGATGGCTCCAGTCGATATCCGTGACCGGGAGCTGTCCTGCCTGGCCACGGCCAGCCATGCCCACGCGCCGCTCGCTGCGGTTGAAATAGCCCAGGACGTCGTTATAGCCCCAGCCGGTATTGCCCTTCTGCGCCCAGGTGTCGAAGTCAGCCCTCTGCCCACGATTGTAGACATGACCGTTGATCGAGCTCGATCCGCCGAGCGTCTTGCCGGCCTTGACCGCGATCCTGCGTCCGGCCGTCGCTTCGGACGGCTCGGTCGGAAAATCCCAGGTCAGCCGGGGATTGGTGAGCGTCTTGATGAAGCCCGCCGGAATGTGGATGTAGGGATTTCGGTCGGGCGGCCCGGCCTCGAGAACGCAAACCGAATAACGACCGTCCTCGCTCAGGCGGTTCGCCAGCACGCAGCCGGCCGAACCTGCACCGACGATCACATAATCGAAGCTCTCGCTCGCATCGCGCATCGTGTCGCCGCTCGCCGCAATCAGCCGGGAGTCTTCACGTCCGGGCATTCGCTGCGCGACAGCTGCTTGGTGGCATCCTCGGCCGGGACGGTGGCGAGAACATTGTAGTAGTCCCACGGCCCCTTCGAGTCCGCCGGCTTCTTGACCTCCAGCAGATAGTAGTTCTGCATCACCTTCCCATCGGCCCGGATATGGCCGTTCTTGATCAGCGGGTCCTTGATCAGCATCTCGCGCATCGCGGCCGAAACCTTGGCGGCATCGGTGCCGCCGGCCTTCTCGACCGCTTTCAGATAGTGCGTCACCGCGCTGTAGACCCCCGCATGATACATGCCCGGCGCACGCCCGTTGTTGCGCTCCATGAAGCGACGCCCCCAGGCGCGCGTTTCATCGTCGAGGCCCCAGTAGAACGACTCGGTCAGCAACGTGCCCTGAGCCGCCGGCAGCCCGAGCGCATGAACATCGCTGATGAACAGGACGAGGGCGGCCATCTTGATGCCCGCAGTGTTCAGCCCGAACTCCCGTGCCTGGTTGATCGAGCGCACCGTATCGCCGGTGCCGTTCGCTAGGCCGACGACATTGGCGCCAGCTGACTGCGCCTGCAGCAGGTGGGAGGCGAAATCCTGGTTGTTCAGGGGATGCCGCGCGCTGCCGACGACCGTGCCGCCCGCCTCCTTCACCGCCGCGGTCGCGTCGCGCTCCAGCGCATGGCCGAAGGCGTAGTCCGCAGTGATGAAAAACCACTTGTTGCCGCCGGCCTTGACCAAGGCGCGGCCAGAGCTCGACGCCATGGTGTAGGTGTCCATGGCCCATTGGGTCGCATAGGGCGAGCAGGCCGTGCCGGTGAAATCGGAGGATGCGCCGGCCGTGTTGAGGAAGACCTTGCGCTTCTCCTTGGTGAGAGCCTGGATGCCGAGCCCGACCGAGGAGACGGGCACGTCCACGATCGCATCGACACCTTCGGTGTCCAGCCAGGCACGCGCGATCGAGAGGCCGATATCGGGCTTGGCCTGATGGTCGGCGGTGACGAGCTCGATGGGCTGTCCGAGTGCCTTCCCGCCGAAATCCTCGACGGCCATGCGGGCAGCGACGACCGAGCCTGGCCCGGTGATGTCGGCATAGACGCCGCCCATGTCGCTGAGGACGCCGATCTTGACCTTGCCGTCCGCCGCCAGCGCTGCGCCTGGCAAGGCTGCACCAGGCACGGCCGCCAGCACAAGGCAGGCCGAAACAAATGAGGCTTTCATCGTCGTTCCCTCTCGCGTCCACCCAGGATCGACGGAGAATGCCAAGCCACCCCGTCGTTATGTTTCGAATAAATAGGCGTCAACGTCTCCGAGCTGTCAAGCCGATTGACTGGGGCTGCCCATTTTATTCGGCTTTTATGTCGGAGGAGCGCCAGGCACCCGCCGGCGGGCGTTGGTCGCTAAGCGCCGCGAGCCACGACGACCTTCGCGACCGACGGATGACGCGCGAGCCGTGCCGCGATGACATCGCGCCCGATGCCCTGCGGCGCCGCGACGACAAGCCTAATATCTGCCGAGGAATCGGGGCGGCTGGTGGCCTGCAGTTCGGTCAATGTCCAGCCGAAGCGCTGTGCATCGACCAGCAGCCGGACCAGGCCATCATAGGCGTCATGCACCGAGATCGAGAGTTCGACGCGGTCGGTCGACGGCAGCATCATCTCAGCATGTCCTTTTTGATCGCCGGCACCTCAACGCCGCATTTGACGGGCGTAGCAATCGCCACGCGACGAGCCAGCAACGCTGGGGCGCCAGCTTCATAGTATATATTCGAATAATATAACTTGGCGTCCCCCGATCAAGCGGAAGGCAGGCGCAGACCTGCAAACGAGATGCGGCCGGGACGCGCCGTTCAGGGGATCAGGATGGTCGAACCCGTGGTTTCTCGCGCCTCCAGCGCCCTGTGCGCTTCCGCGGCGTCCGTCAACGGCAAGCGCAACCCGATATCAACAGCCAGAACGCCGTCGGCGAGAGCCTCAAAGGTCTCGGACGCCAGCCTGTGCCGCCTCGTGGCGTCCCGCAAATAGTGGAACACGATCGGCCGCGACAGCGCGTTCGACTTCGCCGCGAGTTGCGAGACCTCGAAGGGAGGCACGGGTCCGGAGGACTGGCCGAAGTTCACGAGTCGGCCGAAATCGGCCAAAGCGGCCAGCGAGATCTGGAAACTGTCCCGGCCGACGGAATCATAGGCTACCGACACGCCACGCCCGCGGGTGATCTCGTTGATCCGCGTCGCCAGCCCTGCATCCTGGCTGGTCAGGACATGATGAGCGCCGCAGGCCAGCGCGATCGCTTCCTTGCGGGCATCGCCGACGGTCGCGATCACTGTCGCGCCGAGATGCCGCGCCCAGCGGCAGAGCAATTGGCCGACTCCGCCCGCCGCCGCGTGAATGAGCACGGTGTCGCCTGCTGCAACAGGGTATTCGTAGCGCAGCAGCATGCAGGCGGTGAGACCCTTCAGGATTCCGGCCGCGGCGATCTCGTCGCTCACGCCGGCAGGCAGCCTGAGGGCCAGCGAACTCGGCAGGTTCCGGGCCGAGGCATAGGCGCCGTAGCTGCCCGTGACGTAGCAGATGCGGTCGCCTTCCGCAAAGTCCGCGACACCCGGCCCGACGGCCTCAATCACGCCGCTCGCCTCGATGCCCGGAATGCCCGGCAGCGGCAGGGTGCGGTAAAGACCCGATCGCACATAGACGTCGTGGAAATTGACGCCGACTGCGGTGTGCCGGACGCGCAGTTCGCCGGGGCCAGGGTCGGCCAGCGCGACCTCCTCACAGCGCAGCCGTTCCGGGCCACCAAATTCGCGCAGGACAATTGCCGTAGCCATGGTTCGCAGCCTGCAATTTGTGAGGAAATTTCGTCGGCACCGAGACGCGGCCCGGAACCGTCATTCGCCTCAACCTGTAATCTTTATGCCGGTGCGGCGGGAGATTTCGCGGAACCTCGCGTTTTCCGCAACGACGATCTCGCGCGTGCTCTCGGGCGTGTTGACACCGCTCCAGGGCTCCATGCCCGCCTTCAGGAAGCGCTCGCGGGTGACCGGCTGGGTCATCGAGGCGGCGCTGGCCTTGTTCAACCTGGCCAGCACGTCGCGCGGCAGGCCGGCGGGCGCATGGATAAGGTAGTAGATGTTCAGCTCCATCTCCTTCAATCCGAGCTCGGTGAAGGTCGGAATGTCGGGAAACTGCGGGAAGCGCTTGGGGCTGGTTACCGCGAGCGCCCGCAGTGCGCCGCCCTCGAGCAGACCCGTCGCCGAACCGAGCGACGCCACTCCCCAGGCGGTCTCGCCGGTCGATACGCTGAGCACGGCCGGCGCACCGCCACGATAGGGCACATGACGCGACTGGTTGCTGGAGCCAACGACATTGCGCAGCAACTCGCAGCCGATATGCGGGATCGAGCCGGCACCGGAACTGGAATAGTTCAGATCGACCGATTTGGGCGAGCGCAGAACCTCCAGCGCCTCGGCGACCGTTTTCGCGGGGAAATTCGGGCTGACGATGAAAACCATCGGCGCGGTACAGACCGTCGCGACCCAATCGAAATCCTTGACGGGGTCGTACTTGATCCCGGTCTCGTGCATCGCCGGCCAGATCGCGAAGGACGACGATTCCGAGAGGAGCATGCTGTAGCCGTCCGGCTGCTGGCGCGTCAGCCAGGCCGCCGCCACAGTGCCGCTCGCGCCCGGCCTGTTCTCGACGACGATGCGCTGACCGCCCAGATCGGGCGTCATGCCCTCGACCATCAGCCGGGCCGCGACATCGGTCGAGCCACCCGGCGGATAGCCGTTCGACATGATCGGCGAGCGCGTCGGGAAACCCTGCGCAAGGGCATCGCCTGCCGAAAAAGCAAAGGCTGTCAGTCCGAGAACGCATTCGCGACGATTCATCAGGTCCCTCCCGAGAAAGGGTCGGCTGTTTGCCAACCTCGTTTTATAAGTTCGAATGATATAGAGCATGCCCTCCACGTCAACCCGTCCGGGCGCAAGCCTGCAGGCTCCGCCCGGACGGCGCCGCGCGTCTTCAGCCGCCGTGCTTGATCGCGATCATCTTCATCGAGGCAAAGCCGTACAGCGCCTCGAAGCCCTTCTCGCGGCCATGGCCGGACGCCTTGACGCCGCCGAAGGGCATCTCGACCCCGCCACCTGCACCGTAGTTGTTGATGAAGACCTGGCCGGACTTGATCCGCTTCGCCAGCCGAAGCCCGCGTCCCATATCGGCAGTCCAGACACCCGCCGCCAGGCCGTAGGGCGTACCGTTTGCGATCGCGACCGCATCGTCCTCATTCTTGATGCGGATCGCGACGAGGACCGGCCCGAAGATCTCCTCCTGCGCCAGCCGGTGCTCCGGAGGCACATCGCCGATCAGGGTCGGCCGGACGAAGAAGCCGTTATTGTCCGTCCGCGCGGCGATCTCCGTCTCGGCGAGGATGCTGAGCCCATCCTTGCGCGCGAGCGCGATATAGGCTTCGACACGCTCCTTCTGCTTGGCATTGACCAGCGGGCCGAGGTCGAGGTCGTCGGCACCCGCGCCGACACGCAGTTCACGGAAGCGCTTCGCCAGGTCCGCGGTGAAGCTGTCATAGATGCTGTCCTCGATAAGGACGCGCGAGCCGGCGCTGCAGGTCTGGCCCGCGTTCTGGGTGATCGCCTTGACGATGGCGGTCGCCGCATCAACGAGCGCCGCGTCCGCGAAGACGATCTGTGGGGACTTGCCGCCGAGTTCCAGCGTGACCGGAATGGTGTTGCGGGCGGCTGCGGCCTGGACCAGCATACCGACCTCGCGCGAGCCGGTGAAGCTGATATGCGAGATGCCGGGATGGGCGGCAAGCGCGGCGCCCGCCTCCTCTCCCAGGCCGGTCACGACGTTGAAAGAGCCCTGCGGAAAACCGGCTTCCTCCGCCAGCTTCGCCAGGGCGATCGCCGTCAGCGGCGTATCCTCGGCCGGCTTGAGGACGATCGCATTGCCCATCGCCAGCGCCGGCGCGACCGAGCGCCCCATCATCTGCAGCGGATAGTTCCACGGCACGATATGGGCGGTGACGCCATGCGGCTCGTAGATCGTCATGACGAGGTGGTCGTTGAGCGAGGGAATTGTCTCGCCATGCACCTTGTCGGCCGCGCCGGCATAATATTCGAAGTAGCGCGCGCAGGAGGTGACATCGCTGCGGGCCTGGCTGACCGGCTTGCCAACATCGTCGCTCTCCAGCCGCGCCAGCGCCTCGGCATCGCGGGTGATGAGTTGCGAAAGCCGCAACAGCAGGCGCCCGCGCGCGGTCGCGTTCAGCTTGCCCCACTCTCCGTCCAGCGCAGCCTGCGCCGCGCTTACCGCTGCATCGACCTCGGCGGCACCCGAGCGCGGAATTTCGGCGAGCTTGCGTCCGTCCGATGGACTGATCACGTCGATCATGCGCGCCGCCGATGTCCAGGCGCCGCCGATATAGTTGCTGTGCATGTTCATCCTGGTGTCCTCGTCCTGCGCCGTCTGAAAAGTCCGTGGCTTGCTATCGTTCGCCTTAGGCGGCCTGATCCATCGCCCTGCGAAAGGTCTTGGGCAGGCCGGCGCGGCTGATGCCTCCCGAGAAGCGCTCACCCGGCAGCCAGCCCTCGACCCTCCCGCGCAAAGCGATGAGAGCCGTGATGTCGACCCCGGTATCGAAACCCAACGCCTCGAGCATGAAGGCGGTGTCCTCGGTGTTGATGTTGCCCGTCGCACCCGGCGCGAACGGGCAGCCACCCAAGCCGCCCAGCGACGCATCGAAGCGGCGCACGCCGGCGTCCAGCGCGGCGGTGACATTGGCGAGGCCGAGGCCGCGCGTGTCATGGAAGTGAGCGGCGAGCGGCAATGTGCCGAGCGCGGCGGCGAGGCCATCGAACATTCGCCTGACCTGCCGGGGACTGCCATAGCCCACGGTATCGGCCGCCATGATCTCGTCGGCCCCATCGCGGGCCAGACTCTCGGCGATCTCGATCACCCGCTGTTCCGACACCTCGCCCTGAAGGGTGCAGCCAAAGGCGGTCGCGATGCCGCAGCCGAGAACGACCTGCCCGTCGAGCCCGCGTGCCTTGCGATCCGCCACGATCAGCCGGAACTCCGCCAGCGCCGCATCGGTGCTCCGGCGCGCATTGGCAAGGCTGTGCGCCTCGCTGGCCGAGACGACATAATTGACCTTGCGCAGGCCGGCATCGAAGGCGCGCGCCGCGCCCTTCAGATTGACGACGAGCGCCGAGATGGTCGTCCCCATCGGCTTCAACAGACCGGCGGCAACCTCAGCGGCATCGGCGAACTGGGGGATGATATGCGGTGGCACGAAGGAGGTCGCCTCGATCTCGGGCAGCCCGGCTGCCGCGGCCGTGCGGGCGAAATCCAGCTTGTCCTGCGTCGAGACGATGGTCTTCACCATCTGGAGCCCGTCGCGCAGGCCAACCTCGCGGAGAATGACCGGCTCGGCCATCGCGCTCACTTGCCCTGGAAGCGCGGAGCGCGCTTCTCGTTGAAGGCCAGCACGCCCTCGTGACGATCCTGGCTCGGCACCATCCGCGCATAGGCTTCGATCTCGAAGGCGAGCCCGTCGCGCAGCGACATCTGTAGCCCGCGATGGATCGAGAGCTTGGCCTGCCGGGTCGCGATCGGCGCATTGCCCGCGATCACTGCTGCCGTGGCCCGCGCCTCGACCAGCAGATCCGCCAGAGGCAGCACGCGGTTGACCAGCCCCCAGGTCTCGGCCTGAACGGCGCTGAAAGGCCGCCCGGTCAGAATCAGCTCCTTGGCCCGCCGCTCGCCCATCGCCCTCGGCAGCGTCTGGGTTCCGCCGCCGCCGGGCATGATGCCCAGCGTCACCTCCGTCTGCGCGAAGCGCGCATGGTCGGCGGCATAGAGGAAATCACAACAGACGGCGATCTCGCAGCCGCCGCCATAGGCCGCTCCGTTGACCGCGCCGATGATCGGCACCGGGCAATCCAGCAAAGCGCGCACCATGCGCTCGAACACCGCATGCTGGCGCTGCCATTGCTCGTCGGTCATGCCGCGCCGCTCCTTGAGGTCGCCGCCGGCGCAGAACGCCTTTTCGCCTTCGCCGGTCAGGACGATGCAGCGCAGATCCACCGGATCGAGCGCGATCGCCTCGAAGACTTCGACGAGATCGCGCCCCATCTGCGTGTTCAGCGCATTCATCACGCCGGGGCGGGCCAGCGTGACTTCCAGGATATGCGGCTCGGCGCGGGACAACCGCAGCGTTTCGAGATCCTGTGCGTGTATGCCTTGGGCGGTCATGCGTGAGCGATCCTTGTCCTGCGATCCGCGAAAGCGGTCAGCCCTGCGCCACGCCGTCGCGTAGCCGCATGAGCCAGCCCTCGATATTGGCGTGGCTTGCTAGGTTCTTTCCCTCATCGAACAGCGCCGCAGTCACCTGAGAATCCAGCTCCGGACACGCCCGTTGCAGGCAATCGACCCATTTCGCCTTGAGCTGCGGCGGCGTCAGCGGGTCCTGCTGCGAACCGGGCGAGGCGATGATCGTCCGCGACAGCGTCCCGCCCTGGCGCGGCGTCAGCGTCACCGTGACCGGCGCGCTGCCGAGATCGCTGCCCGTCTGCGCCTCGCCAGCCGCTTCCACCACGACGACGTCGCGCAGGCGCGCCTGGATATCCGGACGCAGGACCGCCGCATCCGCGAAGCTCTTGAGATCGATACGGCCATCGGCGAGGCTGGCGGCCACCGCATAGGGCGCGCTGAACAGGGCGTTGAGGCCATTCCTCGGGAAGGGATGGATCAAGGGCTTCGTGCCGCCCGCCGGCATGTCGACGCGCATGCTCTTGACGGAGGCCAGGTCGAGCCCGGTCTCATGCCGCAGGCAAAGCGTCGCCTCGATCATCTTGTGGAGCATGTAGCAGCAGGGATAGCGCTTCTGCTCGAAACCCGGCTCGACGATGGCGAAAGGCTGGCCGAGAACGAGACCGGCCGGCCAGCGATCGGTCTCGCCGCCGGAGAAGGCGCTGAGGAAGCCTTCGTCCTCGAACGGTTCGGCCGAGCCCTCGACCCCCGCCGCTGCAAGCCGCGCCGCCTTCAGCCCATTGGCAGCGGCGATGCCGACATGCAGCGACTTCACCATCGAGCCGAAATTCTTGCGCAGCCCCGAGGACAGGCTCGCAGCGATTGCGAGCGCATGCCGCGTGCGAGCCTCGTCGAGCCGCATCAGGCGGGCGCAGGCCGCCGCGGCGCCGACCGCGCCCAGTGTCGCCGTGGCATGGAAGCCGAGCGCATAATGCCGGAAGCCCATCGCCTGGCCGAGCCGGATCAGCACCTCGGTGCCGATGGCGAAGGCCTCCAGCAGGACGGCGCCGGACACGCCCTCCCGTGGGGCCGCCGCGAGCAGGGCCGAGAGCACCGGCGCGCTGGGATGGCACACCGTGAGCATGCTGACATCGTCATAGTCGAGCATATGGCTCGACATGCCCAAAAGCAGCGCCGCGTCATCCGAGCGATAGCCGGCTTGCGTCCAGAAAGACGGCACCGCCGTGGGCCGGGGATCGGGATCGAGCGAGGCCTTCAGCGCGCGCGCGCCGGGCTCGACACCGCCGGCGATGGTGACGGCAAGCGTGTCGAGCACGGCGCGGCTCGCCTGGGCAAGCACGGCCTCGTCCGCCCGTGCCGACATGACGAACCGCATGATCTCCTGCATCGCCGAGGAATGGATCGGCGCATCGGCCTGCTTGGTGAGTGGCATGGACATCGCAATCCCTCCGAGGAGTCTGGAATTTTGATCAATAGGAACGCGGCATCCCGAGCGCGTGCTGGGCGACCTGCGCCAGGATGAGGTTGTTGGAGATCGGCGCCGTGCGGAACAGCCGGGCCTCCTTCCATTTGCGCTCGACATGATACTCGTTGGCGACGCCATAGCCGCCGAAGGTGGTCATGCAGGCCTCGCCGGCCTCCCAGCTCGCCTCGGTGGCGAGATACTTGGCCATGCTCGTCTCGGTTCCGCAGGGCTTGCCCTGGTCGAACAGGGCCGCGGCGCGGTTGCGCATCAGTTCGGCCGCCTCAAGATTCATATGCGCCTTGGCGATCGGAAACTGAATGCCCTGGTTCTGGCCGATCGGCCTGTCGAAGACGCGGCGCTCGCTGGCATAGCGCGAGGCCTGATCGACGAACCATTTGCCGTCACCGAGCGCCTCGCTGGAGACCAGAAGCCGCTCGGAATTCAGCGAGTCGAGCAGATAATGGAAGCCCTTGCCCTCCTCGCCGACCCGGTCCTCGTCGCTCACTTCGAGATTGTCGATGAAGACCTCGTTGGTGTGGTGGTTCATCATCGTGCGGATCGGCTTGCCCTTGAGCGAGGCGCCGGCCTTGGCGATGTCGACGAGGAAGAGGCTGAGGCCCTCGGTTTTCTTCACGACCTCCTCGATCGGCGTCGTGCGCGCGATCAGCAGATACATGTGCGACTGGAAATAGCGCGAGGTCCAGATCTTCTGGCCGTTGATCACATAGCCGCCCGGAACCTTGCGCGCGAAGGTCTTGATCTTCAGCGTGTTCGAACCGGCATCGGGCTCGGTGACGCCGAAGGCCTGAAGCCGCACGCTGCCATCGGCGATGCCCGGCAGATATTTCTGCTTCTGCTGCGCGCTGCCATGTGCGAGCAGCGAGCCCATCGTGTACATCTGGGCATGACAGGCCGCGCCATTGCCGCCGGAGCGATTGATCTCCTCGAGGATGACGCAGCCTTCCATCACGCCCAGGCCGGAGCCGCCATAGGCTTCCGGGATCAGGGCAGCGAGCCAGCCGGCATCGGTCATCGCCTGGACGAAGGCCTCGGGATAAGCGCCCGCTTCGTCGCAGCCGAGCCAATAGCCCGGGCCGAATTCGCCGCACAGCTTGCGAACCGCCTCGCGGATCTCCTGCTGGGTGTCGGTGTAGTCGAAGTCCATGACTCGTCTGATCCCTATCGCCTGTTCAGCCGATGATTCCGCTTTCGCGAAGATGCGCGACCTGTTTGGCCTCGACACCGAGTTCCGCCAGGATGTCGGCGGTATCCGCGCCGAGACGCGGTGGCGCGCTCATCGCGCCACCGCGTCTGCCGTCGAGCTTGAGCGGCAAGGCCACCACCTGGTGATCCGGAGCATTCTCGATCGGCATGCCGGCGATCATGCCGGACGCTTCCACCTGCTCGTTCTCCAGCATCTGCGAGACGTCGTGCATCTCGCTGCAGGGCGCACCGCTGCGGCGCGAACGTGCGACGATCTCCTTGGTTGGAAGCGTCGAGGTCAGCGCCGTGATCGCGCCGCGCAGCGCCTCGCGATTGGCGACCCGCAAAGGATTGGTCAGGAAGCGCGGATCATCCGCCAGCGCCGCCTGCCCAAGCCCCTCGCAGACGCGGCGAAACAGCCCGTCATTGCCGGCGGCGATGAAGACATGGCCATCGGCCGAATGGAACAGCTCGTAGGGCGCGGTCATCGCCATCGCCGAGCCGAGCTTGCGCGGCAGCTTGCCCGTGGCGAGATAGCTCGCGACGAAGACAGTCATCCAATTCACCCCGGTATCGAGCAGGCTCGCCTCGACCGAGAGCCCCTGCCCGGTGCGCCCCCGCTCGATGATGCCCGCGAAGATGCCGAGCGCCGCCCACATGCCAGTGCCAATGTCGATCAGCGAAACCCCGACCCTGACGGGATCGTCCCCCTCGCTGCCGGTGACGCTCATGACGCCGGTAAAGGCCTGCATCAGCGGATCGTAGCCGGGCAGGTTCTTCAACGGCCCGGATTGCCCGAAGGCGCTGATCGCGCAGTAGATCAGGCGCGGATTGACGGCCTTCAGATCCTCGACGCCGAAGCCACGCGCCTCGGCACTGCCCGGCTTCATCGAATGAATGAAGATGTCGGCGCTCGCAGCCAGATCCTTGAGCAGCGCCACGCCGTCTGGCCTGTCGAGATCGATGCAGACGCTGCGCTTGTTGCGATTCAGCGCAACGAAGGTGGAGGACTGCCCGCCGATTTCGGGCGGGCGCCAGTCGCGCGTGTCATCACCACGCCCCGGTCGCTCGACCTTGATCACTTCGGCGCCGAAATCGCCGAGCACCTGTGTGCAGAACGGTCCAGCGACGTTCTGCGTCAGATCGATCACCCGCAATCCGGACAAGACGGTTTCGATCATGGGTCTTCCTGTCGTGGCCGCCTAGCGCTAGCCTCGCACGGGGAGGCTCCATTCATTCGACGAATAAGATCGCGCGGCGCAGAGATCAAGTGAACAATCGCATGATTGTCATTATAGTCGAATGAATATGGAACGGCGCCTTCCGCGCATGCCCCCCCATGGCGGACGCGACGGGGCCATCGGCGCAAATGCGCAATATGTCTGCTTGCCCCGCTTTGCTTTTCGTCCCCAGCCGCCTAGCATCGCGCTTTGGGGCAGCAAATCATTCGTCGTTATGGATCAACAGCAGCATTCGGGTTCACGGCACGCCGCGCTTGCGGCGGCATTGACGGAGGAGATCGGCCGCGCCGTTTATCCTCTCGGCTCCCGCTTCCCGAGCGAGCATGACCTGCAGGAACGCTTCGGCGTCGGGCGACACACGATCCGCGAGGCGCTCAAGGCGCTGACCGAGCAGGGCCTGCTCGGCCGGCGGCGCAAGACCGGGACCGTGGTGCTCTCGCACCGCCCGGTGTCGCATTACGTGCACAGCATGCGCGACATCCGCAGCCTGTTCGATTTCGCGCAGAGCACGACGCTCGATATCCGGCATGAGGGCTTCGTCTCGATGTCCGGCCAGAACGCCGAGGAATACGCGCAATTGCCCGACAAACGCTGGTTCAGGGTCGCGGGCCTGCGCTCGACCCGCCATGACGGCGCGGCGCTGTGCTGGTCGGAGGTAGCCGTCCCCGAGCGCTTCGCGCCCGACCGGGACGACGTTCATCGCGGCGACCGCGCCGTCTATCAGATCGTCCTCCAGCAATTCGGACTGAAGCTGGATCATGTCGAGCAGGCGATCACGGCCGCGACGCTTTCCCCCAAGCTCGCGACCTTGCTGAACGCACAGCCCAACAGCGCCGCGCTCGTGGTGAAGCGGCGCTATGTCGCCCACCCCAACACGATCTTCGAAATCTCTCACAACATCTATCCGGCCGACCGATATTCGATGCACAGCATCATCCGGCAACGGGCCTGACCGCCTTCAGGCGGAGCGGCGATCCTGGAGGATCATGTCCGCCGCCTTCTCGCCGATCATGATCGTCGGCGCATTTGTGTTCCCCGTCGTCAGGCAGGGCATGATCGAAGCGTCCGCGACCCGCAGGCCCTCGATGCCGTGCAGCCTCAGTTGCGGATCGACCACCGCCATCGCGTCGATGCCCATGCGGCATGTGCCGACAGGATGATAGATCGAGGAGCCCTCGCGGCGGGCGAAGCTCTCGATGTCCTCATCGCTGACCATGTCGCGACCTGGCCTCAGCTCGGAGACGTAATAGGGGGCGAGCGCCGGGGCGGAGAGGATCCTGCGGGCATGGCGCAGGCCGGCGCAGGTGACCCTCACATCCTCGGGGTCAGTAAGATAGCCGTAGCGAATTGTCGGTGCCACACCCGCATCGGGCGACGCGATCATGACCGAGCCGCGGCTCGCCGGGCGAGCGGCGCAGATCGCGACGGTCATGCCCGGCTCCCGTTCCAGCGCCAGCGCCTTCCCGAAGACGTAGCTCGCGGGGGTGAAGGAGAGCTGGATGTCGGGACTCTGCAAGCCTTCGCGACTGTGGCAGAACACCATCGCGCTGGTGACGCCGAAGGTCAGCGCGCCCCGTCCGGTCAGCGCGAACCTAGCCGCCTCGCGCATTAGCCGCCAGCCATGCGCCAACTCGTTGATCGTTGTCAGGCCCCGCAAACGGCAGACGATGCGCACCGCGAAGTGATCCGCCAAATTGGCGCCGACGCCCGGCAGGTCGAGCACGGGTTCAACGCCGAAAGAGCGCAGATGCGCTGCCGGGCCGACACCCGATATCTGGAGGATCTGTGGAGAGCCGATGGCGCCCGCCGACAGGATGACCTCGCCGCGCGCGCGGACCACGCCGGGCTGACCATGCAGGCGGTACCGCAGCCCGGTGCATCGGCTGTTCTCGATGACCAGGCCCTCGACCAACGCGCCGGTCAGGATCGTGACGTTGCGACGAGCCTCGGGCCGGGCGAGGAAGGTTCGGTAGGTCGAGCCGCGAAGCCGTCCGCGACGCGACATCTGCGCATGGCTCACTCCGTCCTGGCAGGCCCCGTTGACGTCGTCGTTGAAGGCAAAGCCCGCCTCCTGCGCCGCGGTGACGAAGCAATGGGTGAGCGGCAGGACGGTGCGATAGGGCTCGACCGGCATCGGCCCGCCTTGGCCGCGAAAGGCCGACCCTCCGCCGGTGCGGCAGGTCTCGGAGCGCTTGAACAGCGGCAGCACGTCGTCATAGCTCCAGCCCTGGCAACCGGCCTGCGCCCAGGCATCGTAATCCGCCGGATTCCCGCGGACATATAGCATGCCGTTGATCGAGCTGCTGCCGCCGAGCACCTTGCCGCGCGGCGTGTGGATCCGCCGATCGTTCGTGCCGGGCTCCGGCTCGGAGGCATACATCCAGTTATGCTTCGGATTATAGAGCTGATGCCCCACGCCGGCGGGAATCTGGATCATCGGATCGCGGTCGCCGCCGCCGGCTTCGAGCAGAAGCACGCTCGCGCCAGCCTCCGACAGCCGCGCGGCGATCACGCAGCCGGCCGAGCCCGCGCCGACCACGACATAATCCGCTTCCATGCGTCCGCCCTGCTGATTTCTTCTCGTTCTTTCGGCAGAATTGTTCAGGCGGGCAGGTCCCTGTCAAGCGCGGGGCGGCCCGCTGCAACACTATGAGTCGGTAGAAACCATCGAGCCGGGGAACGGCCTCGATGATTAATTCGACCTTTATGTGAAATTCCTTGCTTACGCCCCTGGCGCTTTGCTACGGATCAGACGCTTCCCCGTCGCCAACGGATGACCGGGAGGCAGGGACAAACAATTCAACCGCGCCAGGACGCGCGGAAACAAGCCCGCTAGAACGGGTGCGAACGGCGAGGAGACGCGATCATGACGATGACCATATCCGCCACCAATCCCGCGAGACCGCTGGGGAAGGCGCTTTTTGCACTGTCACTCTCCGCCGCCGTATTGATAGGCGGATCGAGCTGGGGACAGACCAAGGAGACGTTCAAGATCGGCATGCTCAATGAATGTCGGGCATTGTCGCGGACCTTTCCGGCCCCGGGACCCTGACGAGCATAAGGATGGCGATCGAGGATTTCGGCGGCAAGGTCCTCGACCGGCCGATCGAACTGGTCAGCGCCGACCATCTCAACAAGCCCGATATCGGCATCGGCCTCGCGCGCAAATGGTACGATGAAGACGTGCACGCGATCTTCGACATCGGCATCACCAGCGTCGCCATCGGCGTCCAGAACCTCGCCAAGGAGAAGAACAAGGTTGCGGTCTTCATCTCTTCGTCAAGTTCGGACCTGACGGGCAAGTATTGCGGTCCCAATGGGATCCACTGGCATCACAACAATTTCAGCCAAGCCTTTGGCGTGGTGAAGGCTGCCATCGATGCCGGCGGCAAGGACTTCTTCTTCATGACGGTGGACTATGCGTTCGGTCACAACATCCAGCGCGACACCACTGCGATGATCGAGGCCAACGGCGGCAAGGTCCTCGGCGCGACGCCCCACCCGTTCGACCGGACGGACTACTCGTCGGACCTGCTCAAGGCGCAAAGCTCCCGCGCCAAGGTCATCGCGCTGGCGACGACGAGCGTCCATGTCCCCAGCATCGTCAAGCAGGCCGACGAGTTCGGCATTCGCCCGGCGCAGATCGTCGCGCCACTCAGCATGACGCTCCACGATGTGAAGTCGATTGGACTCCAATCGGCGCAGGGCCTGATGGAGACGACGAGCTATTATTGGGACCAGAACGACGAGACGAGGACCTTCGCAAAGCGCTTTCAAGAGCGGTTCAAGAAAATGCCGAACATGAACCACGCGGCCGCCTATGGCGCGGTGATGCACTATCTCAAAGCCGTCCAGGCAAGCGGCACGGGCGACGGCAATATCGTCATGGCGAAGATGAAGGAAACGCCGATCAACGACTTTATGACCAAGAACGGCCGCATCCGTCCAGATGGCCAGGTTATGCGCGACCAGTATCTCTTGCAGGTCAAGACCCCCGTCGAATCCAAAAGCGAGTGGGATCTTTACAAGGTGCTCGCGACGGTGCCCGCTGAAGTGGCCTTTCAGAAGGCGGATCCGGCGGCTTGCTCATATGCCAAGTGATCACAGACATCCTGCGAACAAAAACGTCGGCGTTCGCTGCTGTGGCAGCGGGCGTCGCCTTCGGCGACGGCGTAGATGCCCCCATCCCGAGACCCCTGGGCCTGCTTACCGAGCACGGGGCAGGCTCTCAGCCCGATGCCTTTGCCATATCGAAGAGACCACTCGAAATCAGCTTTTCATAGGCGGAGAAGACATGCTGCGGCACTGCCTGCGGCCCGTCCTCGCCATAAGCGTAGCGGCGGCTGAGATAGCCGCGCGCGCCCATCAGCACATGCACGATGACCTCGAGTTCCTCGTCCGTGTAGTCGCCGACCTGCCCCGGCCGCCGCGCGCGCTTGAGCAGCCGGACATAAGCGGTTGAGATGTTGTCGAGATGGTGCCGGTAGCCTGTCGGTGCGAAGACCTCGGCCTCGTTCAAGATGCGCAGGAATTCGGGTGTTTCCTTCAGGAAATCGAAGAAGGCGCGAAACCGAGTCACCTCCTTGCCGAACTCCGAATCCGCCTTGTCGATCCGCATGCGGATGAAGGCGACCATCTGCTGCCCGATGACCGGCAGGAGCTGGTCGAGCAGCTCCTGCCGGTTCTCGAAATGGTTGTAGAAGGTGCCCTGGGCCACCCCGGCGGCGTCGGTGATCCGCGCGACCGAGGCATCGGCATAGCCATGGCGGCCGACCATCTTGGCGGCAGCCTCGAACAGACGACGTTTGACGTCGTCATTCTTCTCGCTGCGCGTCAGTTTCGCCGGGCGGTTGGCGGTCGCTGCCTTGGAGGTGCTGATGGCCATGCGTGCTGCGGGCTCGCTATCGGTGTACTGCTTGAACTAAGACCGAATTTCGTCGCGGAGAAGCCTTTTTAGGATCTTGCCGGACGGGTTTCGCGGCAGGCTTTCCCGAATGACGATCTCGCGCGGCGCCTTGAAGGCCGCGAGCTTCGCCCGGCAATGGCGGGTCAGCGTCTCCAGCGACAATTCGGCACCCGGCTCCAGCACGACGAAGGCCACCGGCTTCTCGCCCCAGCGCTCGTCGGGCGCGCCGATGACCGCGACCTCCCGCACCTGCGGCAGTTCGAAGATCACGCGCTCGACCTCCGACGAGGCGATGTTCTCGCCGCCTGAGATGATCATGTCCTTGAGCCGGTCGGTCAGGAAGAGAAAACCGTCCTTGTCGAGATAGCCCATATCGCCGCTGCGGAACCAGTCGCCATGGAACGCGGCCTCGGTCTTGGCCGGGTCGTTCCAGTAGCCGCGGGTGATCTTGGGCCCGCGCAGGCAGATCTCGCCGGTCTCGCCGGCCGGCAGCGCCCGCCCCTGCTCGTCGCGGATCGCGATCTCGACATGCGCCAGCGCCCGCCCGACGGAGCCGATCTTCTCGATCTCGCGCCCGGCCTCCATCAGCGTGTCGCCGCTGCAGGTCTCGGTCAGGCCATAGGCGTCGATATAGCGTGCGTTCGGGAAGCTCGCCGTGAAGCTGCGGATGCGCGCCTCCGGCGTCCGCTCGCCGCCGCCGATGACCCAGCGCAGGCTGCTCAGATCGAGCCCGCTCGCAGGCGCCGCGACCAGCATCGCGCTGGTCATCACCGGCGCGAGCCAGGCGCTGTCGAGCCGCTCGCGCGCGATCGCCGCCAGCGCGGCCTCTGCCGAGAAATCGCGCTGGATGCAGAGCATGCCGCCCATCCACAAAACCGCCAGGCCCGGCAGGTCGAAGGCGCCGACATGGTAGAGCGGGCCGGTGACGAGCAGGCGGTTCTCGGCGCCGAGCCCGAGCGCGAGGATATGGTCGCTGCACTTCCAGTAGAAATTCTCGTAGCTGTGCATCACCCCCTTCGGCCGGTCGGTGGTGCCGGAGGTGTACATCAGGCGAAACAGGTCGCCGGGCTTGCGCACCACGCGCGGCGCAGGCGCGGCGGCGGGCCCCGCCCGCGTACTGTCGGCCTGCGCGGCTGCATCGAGCAGCAGGACGGCCCCTGCCAGCGCGGCGGCGCCCGCGAGTTCCTCATCCGCGATCAGGAGCTTCGCGCCCGCATCCTCGACGATGTAGCGCACCTCGTCGGCCGAGAGCCGGAAGTTGATCGGCAGGAAGACGGCCCCGACATGCCCGACCGCGATGGCGATCTCGACGAAGGCCGCGCTGTTCTTCATCAGCACCGCGACGACGTCGCGCGCGCCGATGCCGCGCTCCGTCAGCCAGCCGGCCGTGATCGCGACGCGGCGCGCGAGCGTGGCGTAGCTGATGCGGGCCTCGTTGAAGATGATCGCGAGGCGCTCGGGCGTACGGCCGGCGTGAAAGTCGATGAAGCTCGAAAGATTGATCATTCCCGCCTGCCGCCTGCCCCGACTTCCACCCTGGCGCCAGCCCCTCGCAGCGGCCGGTCAAATCATTTTCTGGTTCATGACCCGTAATTCATTTTTCGCTTGACGTCACCACCCGTCGTCACGACTATCGCCCGCAACAGGGCCGGCAGCGAGAGCCGCGGCCCATAAAGCATGCCCGCCGCGCAAAGACGGAAAAGGGCCAGGGCGGAAGCAGGGAGAACATCATGAGCAAGCCATCATCGACCGCAATGAATCGGCGCGGTTTCCTCGCCGCGGGCGCCGTCGCCGCCGGCACGGTCTCGATGCCTTGGGTCGCCGGTGCACAGGCCAAGGTCGTCAAGGTCGGCTTCCCGACGATCCTGTCGGGACGCGTCGCGCAGGTCGGCACCTCGTCGCGCAATGCCGCCCAGATGGAGGTCGAGAAGGTCAACGCCGCCGGCGGCCTCGCCGGGCGGCCGATCGAGCTGGTTGTCCGCGACAGCAAGGGCCAGCCGCAGGAGGCCGCCCGCGTCGCCCGCGAACTGGTCAATTCCGACGGCTGCGAGATCCTGATCGACGCCGAGGCCTCGACCGGCGCCTTCGCCGTGCACGAGGTCGCACGCGATCTCGGCATCCTCTGCATCCACACCAACTCCGAAACCTCCTCGCTCACCGCCGATCCCAAGCTCAGGCTGCCGAACGCCTTCCGTTGCGCCCGCCAGGGTATCCACGATTCGGTCGTCGGCGGCAGCTACGCGGCCGAGATCGCTACGGCGAAGAACCTGACGCGCTGGGCGACCTGCTCGCCGGACTATGCCTACGGGCGCGACACCACCGGCGAATTCGTGATGTATCTGAAACAGTTCGCGCCGAAGGTCGAGGTGATCAGCGAAGCCTGGCCGAAGATCTTCCAGCCCGACTACACCGAGGCCATCACCAAGATTCTGCAGGCGAAGCCGCAGGCGCTCTATTCCTGCTTCTTTGGTGGCGACCTGACCTCCTTCATCGACCAGGCCGCGATCTATGCATTGTTCACGCAGATGCAGTTCTACGCCGTCAACATGGCCGACTACACGGCCCTGACGGTCGTGAAGAACCTGCCGGCCGGCATCCATTCCGGCAACCGCTACATCAAGACCTTCCCCGCGACGCCGCAGAACGCGGCCTGGGGCGACGCCTATCGCGCCAAATACGGCGAGTATCCGACGAACTGGGCCTGGCAGAACGCGCTGGGCGTCAACTTCCTGGCCGAGGCCGCGAAGAAGGCAAACTCGGCCGACGGCAAGAAGATCGCCGAGGCGCTGCGCGGCCTGAGCATCAAGTCGCCCTTCGGTGCCGACGGAATGGTCACGATGCGCGCCGAGGACCAGACGATCATCGGCTACGCCGTCGGCTGGGGCACGACCATCCCCAAGGAGCCCTATGTCCCGGAGATGAAGAGCGTTCCGTGGCAGCGCATCTTCGAGCTCGAGGCCGAGTGGAAGAAGGGGAAGGGCTTCGCCTGAAGCCCGGCCTCGGCGGCGGCAGCCGCCGGCTGCTCTTTCAAGACCAGTCAGGCTGCGTTCGCGCGCGGCCTGACCGCCCCTCTGTTGACGAGCGCGTGATGGATCTCAACGCCCTGACGGAATGCCTGTCCTCGACCTCCTGCATGGTCACCCAGGCGACCAGCGGCTTCATCATCGGAATGCTGCTGTTCCTGGTCGCGGTCGGGCTCACGCTCATCTTCGGCGTGATGAAGATCGTGAACTTCACGCATGGCGCCTTCTACATGATCGGCGCCTATCTCGCGATGACCGTGTTCCAGATGACCGGCAGCTACACGCTGGCGCTGCTCGGCGCGGCGGTCGGCGCCTGCCTGTTCGGGGTCGTCGTCGAGCGCTGCTTCATGCAGCGCATCTATGGCGGCAACGTCCTGATGCAGCTTCTGGTCTGCTACGCGCTCGTGCTGATCCTCGACGACCTCGTCCGCATCGTCTGGGGCCCCGAATTCAAGTCGATGGGCATGCCGGACGCCTTCCGGGTGCCGCCGCTCTTCATCATGGGCGGGGTCGTGCCGCCCTTCTATCTTTTCCTGATCGCGGCGGCGCTATCGATCGCGGTCATCCTCGGCCTCGCCCTCGCCCGGACGCGCTTCGGCAAGACGATCCGCGCGGCAGCTCACAACCCGGCGATGGTCTCGGTGCTCGGCATCAACACCGGCCTGCTCTTCACCGGGGTCTTCGCGCTCGGCTGCCTGCTGGCGGGGCTCGCGGGCGGGCTCGCCGCCCCGGTGCGGTCGCTGACCCCCGGCATGGGCTTCTCGATCCTGATCGAGAGCTTCATCGTCACCGTGATCGGCGGCATGGGCTCGATCCTCGGCGCGCTGGTCGGGGCGCTGCTGATCGGTCTGATCCGGACCTTCGGCGCGCTCGGCTTCCCCCTCTTCACCGAGGCGCTGATGTACCTCGCCATGGCGATCGTGCTGATCGTCAAGCCGTCGGGCCTGTTCGGACGCGAGGCTGCCTGAGATGACGCGCCCTGCCCTCCGCGACGGCCTGTTCGGCCTCGCCGCCTTCCTGATCCTCGCCGCGCTGCCGCTGCTGACGACGAGCAGCGCCCTGGTCGATTTCGTGATCCGCTGCGCCGCGCTCGGCCTGTTCGCGACCTCGCTGAACCTGCTCGTCGGCTATGGCGGCATGGTCTCCTTCGGCCACGGCCTGTTCTTCGGCATGGGCGCCTACAGCTTCGGCATCATCATGCAGCGGACGGGCATGCCGATCCCGCTCGCTATCCTGCTCACGATGGCGGTCGCGGCCGTCGCCGCGCTGGCGGTCGGCGCAATCTGCGTCAAACTGAAGGATATCTATTTCACCTTCGTCACGTTGGCGTTCCAGATGCTGGTCCACAGCATGATCATCGCCTGGGTGCCGGTCACCGGCGGCGACCAGGGCCTGCGCGGCGGCATTCCGCGCCCCTCGTTCCTCGGCATCAATCTCGCCGACCAGAAGCAGCTCTATCTCTTCAGCGCCGCCCTGCTGGTGCTGGGGCTGCTGGCGATGCGCCACATCGTCTCCTCGCCCTTCGGGTACACGCTGCGCCTGGTGCGCGACAACCCGACCCGCGCAGTCTTCCTCGGTGTCGACGTTTACCGCACCCGCCTCACCGCCTTCGTCCTGGCCGGCGTCTTCGCCAGCCTCGGCGGCGTCGTGATGAGCCTGTTCGTCTCGGGCGCCTATCCCGAATTCGCGTTCTGGACGATGTCCGGCGAGGCGGTGTTCATCGTCATGCTCGGCGGCACGGCGGCCTTCCTCGGCCCGATGGTCGGCACGGTGCTGCTGCTCCTGCTCAACGACTTCGTCACGCGCGTCGCGGAGCACCACGGCCTCGTGCTCGGCACGGTGATCCTGCTCTTCGCTCTGGGCCTGCGGAAGGGCCTGCTCGACTTCGTCATGGACTGGCGTGCGGCGCGCCGGACCCGTGCCCAGGCCGATGCCGACAGGATCGCGGGCACGAACACGATCGCCGGCACGGACAAGATCGAAAGGGTTGCAACATGAGCGAGGCGATGATCGCCGTCGTCACCGGCGGAGCGAGCGGTATCGGCGCAGCCTGCTGCCGCGAGTTGGCGAAGCGCGGACACAAGGTCGTCGTCCTCGACCGCGATATGGCAAGGGCCGAGAGCGTCGCCGCCGAGATCGGCGGCCATGCGCTGCTCGGCGATGTCGGCGACGAGGCTGGCCTCAAGGCCGTGGCCGCCCGCATCGAGGCCGACATCGGCCCGGTCGGGATCGTCGTCAACAGTGCCGGCGTGCTGCAGCCGCCGCTGCGGCCGACCGAATTGCCGATGTCGGTCTGGGACCATGTCGTCCATATCGACCAGCGCGGCACCTATCTCGGCTGCGTCGTCTTCGGCGCCGCGATGCTTCCCCGGCGCAGCGGCAGCATCGTCAACATCGCCTCGATCGCGGGCTCGCGCTCGATGGCGCTGCATGCCTATGCGCCGGCGAAGGCAGCCGTGATCTCGATGACCCGCTGCCTCGCGGCCGAATGGGGCCCTGCCGGCATCCGCGTCAACTCGGTATCGCCCGGCTTCACCCGCACGCCGGCACTTCAGGAAGCCATCGACAAGGGCGAGCGCGACGTCACCAACCTCGTCGGCAGCGTGCCGATGGGCCGCCTCGTCGAGCCCGACGAGATCGCCCGCGTCGTCGCCTTCGTGGCCTCGCCGGAAGCCTCCGCCCTGTCGGGCATCGACGTGCCGGTCGATTGCGGCTGGATGGCCGGCACCTCCTGGCACACCTATGGCGGCTTCCGCGATCCCGGGAATGGCCCTCATGCTTGAGATCACGAACCTCGTGAAATCCTTCGGCGGCGTGCGCGCCACGGACGATGTCACCATGACCTTCGAGACCGGCTCGCTGACGGCGATCATCGGCCCCAACGGCGCGGGAAAGAGCACCTTCTTCAACCTGCTCTCGGGCGCCTTCCGGCCAGACAGCGGCGATATCAGGCTCGACGGCCAATCGATCATCGGGCTGAGCATCGGCGAGATCGTGCGCCGCGGCATCGGCCGGGCCTTCCAGGTCGCCAGCATCTTTCCGTCGCTGACCGTGGAGGAGACCATGCTGGCGGCGGTCTCGGCCCATCATGGCCATGCGAGCCGGCTCGGCTCGCGCTTTCCGCTGGCCTCGACCCGCGCCCACGCGGCCCATTGCATCGAGATGGTCGGGCTCACGGCCAAGCGCGACACGCTCTCCTCGAACCTGTCGCATGGCGACCAGAAGCTGCTCGATATCGCGCTCGCGCTGGTGCTGGAGCCGAAGGTCCTGCTGCTCGACGAGCCGACGGCGGGCATGGGGCCGGAGGAGCGCTGGCGCGTGATCGAGAAGGTGCGCGAACTCTGGGAGCGCCAGAAGATCACGGTCGTCTTCATCGAGCACGACATGGACATCGTCTTCAAGATCGCGCCCTCGATCCGCGTGCTGAGCTATGGCCGCGTGCTGGCGCAGGGCACGCCGCAGGAGATCCGCACCAACCCCGCCGTGATCGAAGCCTATCTCGGCACCGAGCACGAGGCCGCAGCATGAGCGCCGGTTCAGTCCAAAGACCGGCCGTCATCGAGGTCGCCGGCATCGACGTCTTCTACGGCGCGAGCCAGATCCTGTTCGGCGTCGAATTCGCGGTCCAGGAAGGCCAGACCATGGCCCTGCTCGGCCGCAACGGCGCCGGCAAGAGCACGACGATGAAGGCGATCGCCGGTCTCGCCCCGCCGAAGCGCGGAGCGGTCAGGCTGTTCGGCGAGGACCGCACGCGACAGAAGCCCTACGAGATGGCGCGCGCCGGCCTCGGCTTCGTGCCCGAGGACCGGCAGGTCTTTCCCGAGCACAGCGTCGAGGACAATCTGCTGATCGCCCGGAAACCCGGCCCCGACGGCCGCGACGAATGGAGCCTGGAGCGCATCTACGAGGTCTTTCCGCTGCTGACACCGCTGCGCCAGCGCATGGCGGGGCGGCTCTCGGGCGGCGAGCAGCAGATGCTGGCGATCGCGCGCATGCTGATGGGCAACCCATCGGTGCTGCTGCTCGACGAGCCCAGCGAGGGGCTCGCCCCGATCATCGTGCAGCGCATCGGCGCACTGATCCGGACCTTGCGCGAGACCAGGGTGACGATCCTGATCGCCGAGCAGAACATGCATTTCTGCCTCGGCCTCGCCAGCGACGCGACCGTGATCGACAAGGGCCAGATCGTCTTCCGCGGCTCGATCGCGGAGCTCAAGGCCAATGACGACGTCCGCCAGCGCTACCTCGCGCTCTGACGTCTCGCACTCAGCTTCTGCCAGGGAGACCGGCCATGCCGACACTGACCCAGGATATTGCCCGTTTCGTCGCCGGACTGGAGGCGCAGAGCCTGCCGGCCGAGGTCACGGCGAAGGCGCGCGCCTGCCTCGTCAATGCGCTGGGCATGGCCGTCAACGGCTTCGATACCGCTTACGCCCCCGTCGCGCGCAGGGCGGCGATCGCGCTGGACGGAGAGGTCCCGAACGGAGCGACGCTGTTCGGCGACGGCCGGCGCAGCACCATTGGCGCGGCCTGTCTCGCCAACAGCGCGCTGTTTCACGGCCGCGCCCAGGAGGACACCTGCGGCGCCGCGCATTTCGGCACCATCCTGATCCCGATGCTGCTCGCGATGACGGAGGCGCGCGGCTACCCGCTCTCGCGGCTGATCCCGGCGCTCGTCGCCGGCTACGAGACCGGCGGGCTGTTCGAGAACGCCTTCGCCGGCCGCACGACACCAGCCGGCTTCCGCTCCTCGGCCGTCTATGGTTGCGTTGCGGCAGCAGCCGCAGCGGGCCGATTGATGGAGTTGAACGAGGACCGGCTCGCGGCCGCCCTGGCCAATGCCGTCTCGTTCACCGGCGGCGTCCTGCAGCCCTTCGCCGACGGCACCGACGAGTGGCGCTATCAGGTCGGGGTCGTCGCCCGCAACGGGCTGGCCGCCGCGGAACTCGCGGCCGCGGGCTCGGTCTCGGCGCCCCACGCCTTCGAGGGCCGCGCCGGCTTCATCCGCTGCTTTGCCGGCACGGAAGCCCCGGCCGATCTCGCCTCCCGCCTCGGACGGGACTGGTCGATCCTGCGCGTGACCTTCAAGCCTTATCCTGTCTGCGCCTTCAACCAGACGCCTGTGACCGGCGCGCTGGCCCTGCGCCGGGAGCTCGCCGGTCGGGAGATCGCGGCCGTCAGGGTGCGGATGAACCCCTACGAGACCGGCTATGCCGGCATGGACGCGGCCGGCCCGTTCAGCTCGATCTCCGGCACGCTGATGAGCATACCGTTCTGCATCGCGACGACGCTCGTCCATGGCGTTCCGAGCATGCGGCACATGACGACCTATGACGACGCCGCCGTGAACGGACTGGTCGCGAGGACGACGCTGGTGACCGATCCGGGCGTGCCGGTCCTGAGCGCCGTCATCGAGGCGGATACGGCCGACGGCGCGACGCATCTCCACGAGCAGAGAATGACCCCGGCCGACTACGCCTTCGATCGCGCGACGCTGCGCGAACTCCTGACCCGGACAGGTGCGGAGCAGGGGCTCGAAGCCGGGCTCTTCGAGCGGATCGAACGTGCCGTCGACGCGCTGCCGAACGGCAGGATCGAGGATGTCGTCGGGCTGTTCACGGCGATAGAGCCGCGCCGCGTCGCGGCCTAGGCGGTCGCAGGATCAAACCCGCCCTGTGACGACGATCTCTCTTTGCATAAAAATGAATTATGACTCATTACTCATATCATGGTAGTTCCGTGGCGTGGAATCGAGAGCCTCATGAGTGAGCCAACGACGCCGGGCCTGGCCGGCACCGGGCACAACGCTGCAGCGGAGCTGCTCGCGCTCTATCGCTCGCTGGTGCTGATCCGGCGCTGCGAGGAGCGGCTGAGCACGATGTTCGCCGATGGTGAGGTGCCGGGCTTCATCCATCTGAGCATCGGGCAGGAGGCCGTCTCGGCCGGCGTCATGGCGGCACTGACGCCCGAGGACACGATCGCCTCGACGCATCGCGGCCATGGCCACGCCATTGCCAAGGGGCTCTCGCTCGACGGCTTCTTCGCCGAATTGCTGGCGCGCGACACCGGGCTCTGCCGTGGCCGCGGCGGCTCGATGCATGTCGCGGACATGTCGGTCGGCATGCTCGGCGCCAACGGCATCGTCGGGGCCGGGCTCTCGATCGCGCTCGGCAGCGCGCTCGCGCACAGGACGCTGAAGAACGGCGCGATCGCAGTCGCCTTCTTCGGCGATGGCGCGCTGGCCGAAGGGCTGATGCATGAGTGCCTGAACATGGCGGCGCTGTGGAAGCTGCCGCTCCTGTTCGTCTGCGAGAACAATGGCTGGGGCGAGTTCCTGCCGACCTCGAAGCAGCTCTCCTTCACGCTGAAGGACCTCGCCGCCGCCTATGGCATTCCCCATGTCGCGATCGACGGCAACGACGTCGCGGTCGTCGCGGCGCATGCGGCGCGGATCGCAGCCGAGGTGCGCAGCGAGGGTCCCCGCGTGCTGGAATGCCTAACCACGCGGGTTCGCGGTCACTTCGAGGGCGACGCCCAGAAATACCGCGATCCGGACGAACTGGCCGCGCTGAGCGAACGCGACCCGCTGCACGTCGCCGCGAGCCGGTTGGCCGCGATGGGCGTGGGCGAAACCGCCCTCTCCGAGATCACGACCGAGATCGCGGCGAGGATCGAGGCTGCGGTCGCCGCGGCCCGCGCCGCGCCCGCGCCCTTGTTCGAGGCGGCGATGGCGGATGTCTACACCGGCGCCCAGCCCGTGCAGGGAGGCGTCTGATGGCCGAGATGCGCTATCTGCGGGCGATCAACCAGGCGCTTTCCGACGCGATGGCGGCCGATCCGAGCGTGATCCTGATCGGCGAGGACATCTCGGAGGCCGGCGGCGCCTTCGGCGCGAGCCGTGGCCTGCGCGAGCGCTTCGGCGCCGAGCGGGTGATCGACACGCCGATTTCAGAAGCCGCGCTGGCGGGTGCCGCCGTCGGCGCCGCCCTGAGCGGTCTGCGGCCGGTGGCCGAGATCATGTTCATGGACTTCACCACGCTGGTGATGGACGCGCTGGTGAACCAGGCGGCCAAGGCCCGCTTCATGTTCGGTGGCCAGCGTTCCGTGCCGATGGTGCTGCGCACCCCCCATGGCGGCGGCCTCGGCGCGGGCCCGCAGCATTCGCAATGCCTCGAGGCCTGGTTCGCGCATGTGCCGGGGCTGAAGGTGGTCTGCCCGTCGGACCCCGCCAGCGCCTATGGGCTGCTGCGCGCTGCGATCGCTGATCCCGACCCGGTCGTCTTCATCGAGCACAAGGCGCTCTACGCGATGAAGGGCGAGGTGCCCGACGATCTGCCGGTGATGCCGCTCGGACAGGCCGGCATCCTGCGCCAGGGCCGCGACGTCTCCATCGTCGCCTATGGCGCGGCGGTCCACACCGCGCTGACGGCTGCGACGCAACTGGCCGATGAGGACATCGAGGCCGAGGTCGTCGATCTGCGCAGCATCCAGCCCTGGGATGAAGCGACCGTGCTCGCCTCGCTCGCGCGCACGCACCATCTCGTCGTCGTGCACGAAGCCGTCGAGGCCTTCGGTGTCGGCGCCGAGATCGTCGCCCGCATGGTCGATATCGGCTTCGACGAACTCGACGGCCCGATCCTGCGCGTCGCCGCGCCGTTCATGCCGGTGCCGTTCTCCAAGGGGCTGGAGACGGCCTATCTCCCCTCCCCGGAGCGCGTCGCCGCCGCTGTGCGCCGCACGCTGGCCTGAAGGAATCCGTCATGTCTGGAACAGCCGAAAAATCGGACGCCATCCTCTACGAGCGCCGCGATGCCGTGGCGCTGATCACGATCAACCGCCCTTCGACGCTCAACGCGCTCGACATGGCGACGCTCGCGGCCCTCGATCAGGCCGTGGCGCGCGCGGCCTCGGATGAGGCCGTGCGGGTCGTCGTCTTCACCGGCGCGGGCGAGCGCGCCTTCGTCGCGGGCGGAGACATCGCCGATCTCGACAGCCGGCAGGGCCTGCCGCACTACCTCGAACTCGGCGAGCGGCTGCACGCGGTCTTCCGCCGGATCGAGACGCTGGACAAGCCGACCATCGCCGCCGTCAACGGCTGGGCGCTGGGCGGCGGCACAGAACTGCTGCTCTGCATCGACATCCGCATCGCCGCCGCCTCGGCCAAATTCGGCCTGCCCGAGATCAATCTCGGCCTCTTCCCGGGCGCCGGCGGCTCGCAACGCCTGATCCGCCAGATCCCGCTCTGCAAGGCCAAGGAGCTGATGTTCACCGGCGCACGCATCGATGCGGCGGAAGCCGAAAAGCTCGGCTTGATCAACCGCGTCGTGCCCGATGCTGAAGTTCTGTCTCAGGCGCTCGCCCTGGCCGGGACGATCGCGGCGAAATCCCCGCTCGTCCTTAAGCTGCTGAAGCGGACGATGTCGGACGGCCTCGACATGCCGCTGCCGTCGTCGCTGCGCCACGAGCAGGCGATGATCGGCCTCGTGCTCGACACGCAGGATGCGCATGAGGGTTGCAAGGCCTTCCTCCAGAAGCGCCCCGCCCAGTTCAAGGGCGCCTGAGATGACCGGGCCCGCCGCGATCGTCATGCCCAAGCTCGGTCTGACCATGACCGAGGGCCTGCTCGCCTCCTGGCGGGTCGGTCCGGGCGATACGGTCGCGACCGGCGACGTGCTCTTCGTCATCGAGACCGAGAAGATCGCGACCGAGATCGAGGCCCAGCATCCCGGCCGCATCGGGGACATCCTCGTCGCCGAGGGCGAAACCGTGCCGGTCGGAGCCGCGCTCGCGACCTGGGCGGATGGCGAGGACGCAGCACCCCCGATTCACGCTGCGGCCACGGCTGGTCCACACGCAGCGACCACGGTTGCACCGACGCCGCCCGCCACCCGACCCGCCGAGTCGCCCCGCCGCGACGCTGGCATGCGCATCGTCGCGACGCCTCTGGCCCGCCGGGTCGCCCGGCAGAACGGGATCGCGCTCGACCGGCTCTCCGGTTCGGGGCCGCATGGCCGCATCAAGCTCAAGGATGTCGAGGCGGCCCTGGCTGCGCCCGAAGCAATTCCCGCAACCGCGCTCTCACCGGGCCGCAACGCCGGCAGCCAGCGTCGCCCCGCCACGCCGATCGAGCTGGTGGTGGCGCGCCGGCTCTCCCAGGCCAAGCAGACCATCCCGCATTTCTACGTCCTGGCCGAGTCCGACATCACCCGCCTGCTCGCGATGCGCGAGGAGTTGAACGCGGCAGGCAGCCCGCAGCGCTTGAGTATCACCCATTTCATCATGGCCGCGGTCGGCCGCGCACTGGTTGCGCTGCCGCAGATCAATGCGGTCTGGGACGAAGGCGACATCGTCACGCTCGGCGGCAGCGATGTCGGAATGGCGGTGGACAGCCCCCGCGGCCTGATGGTCCCGGTCCTGCGCGATGCCGGCGCAAAGCACCTCGACGCGGTCGCGCACGGTTGCGTCGACATCGTCGGCAAAGCGCGGGACGGCCGGCTGACGACGGCCGACTGCGATGGCGGCGCGATCAGCGTCTCCAATATCGGCATGTATGGCGCATCGCATCTCGTCTCGATCATCAATCCCGGACAATCGGCGATCCTGGGGGTGGCCGCGACCAAGCCGGTCTTCCGGCCTGATGCTCAAGGCCAGCCGGTGCTCCGCCAGGAGCTCGGCCTCGTCCTGTCCTGCGACCATCGCGTCATCGACGGCGTGCGCGCCGCCCAGTTCCTCGACCTCGTCGTCAAGACGCTCGAACACCCGTTGCCGCTGCTGCGCCAGCCGACGCCCCAAGGGAGCCCGACATGAATTTCGATCGCAGCGACGAGCAGACCATGCTCGCCGACACGGCGCGGCGCGTGGGCGAGAAGTACGGCCTCGACTACTGGCGCGAGCTCGACGCCACGAAGGCCTTTCCGACGGCGATCTGGCAGGAGATCTGCGATGCCGGCCTCTGCGGCATCGCGGTTCCGGAGGAATATGGTGGCGCCGGCCTCGGCATGACCGAGATGGCTATGGCGATCGAGGCGCTCTGCGCCGCCGGTGGCGGCTCGACGCTGAGCCAGATGTTCATGTGCAATCCCGTCTTCGGCGGCGTCACCATCAGCACCTTCGGCACGCAGGCGATGAAGCGCGAATTGCTGCCCGACCTCGTCGCCGGCAAGGCGATGTTCGCCATGGCGCTGACGGAGCCCGACGCGGGAACCAACACGCTGGCGATGAAGACCTTCGCCAGGGCCGATGGCGATGGCTGGCGGATCAACGGGCAGAAGATCTGGATCACGGCGGTCCCGCAGGCCACGAAGATGCTCGTCGTCGCCCGGACGAAGAAGCTCGAGGAGGTCGGCCGCAAGACCGACGGCATCAGCCTCTTCCTCGTCGACGTCGCCCGCGACGGGCTGAGCCACCAGGCGATCGACAAGGTCGGCACCAACACGCTGCCGTCGAGCTCCGTCTTCTTCGAGGATGTCCGGGTCGAGCCGCACGAACTCGTCGGCACGCTCGATGGCGGCTTCCGCGAGCTGCTGGACGTGCTGAACACCGAGCGCATCGTCACCACGGCCGGCCTCGTCGCGACTGCGCAGCTCGCGATCAGGCTCGCCGTCGACTACGCCCGCGAGCGCAAGGTCTTCAACAACGCGCCGATCGGCTCCTATCAGAGCATCCAGTTTCCGCTGGCGGAGGCGCAGATCCAGCTCGAATGCGCGCGGCTGATGAACCACAAGGCGGCCACGCTCTATGACCAGGGCAAGCCCTACGGCTCCGAGGCCAACATGGCCAAATATCTCGCCGGCCATGCCGCCGGCCTCGCCACCGACCGCGCCATCCAGACGCTCGGCGGCATGGGCTACGCCAAGGAATACCATGTCGAGAGGCTGTGGCGCGACGCCCGCCTGTTCAGGGTCGCTCCCGTCTCCGAGGAGATGATCCTGAACTACGTCGCCCAGCATGATCTCGGCCTGCCCCGGTCCTACTGACGATGGCCGAGCCGAACAAAGCCGGGGCCGAGCCCGCCCTTCCTCTCCTGCTGCAGCCGCTGGCGCTGCGCGGGCTGGTGTTGAAGAACCGCATCGTCGTCTCGCCGATGGCGACCTACGGCGCCGTGGACGGGATGGCGAGCGACTTCCATTCGTACATCTGAGCCGCTTCGCACTGGGCGGGGGGGCTGGTGATGACCGAGGCGACGGCCGTGACCGAACAGGGCAAGATCACGCCCGGCTGCCGCGGCCTCTAGCGCGACGAGCAGATCGCGCCGTTCCGCCGTCTGACAGACTTCGTGCATACCCATGGCGCTGCCGCCGGCATCCAGCTCGGCCATAGCGGCGCCAAGAGTGCAGGCCAGCGTCCCTGGAACTACTATGGCCCAGTCGGCGAGGCTGACCTGCGCCGGCTTCGGCGAGAAGAGCCCGGAGCGTCTTGACACGGCGGTCACGGTGATGATGACCCTTTGGCGCATCGCCCAGACTCGCACGCCATCAACCGGAGCGGAATCCCCATCGGAATTCTTCAGTCGCCTTTAATCTACTAGGTTTCTAATGATGCGCCTATGTCTGCGTCACTGCAATAGTGGTGCGCAGTTGTGGCTGGCGATGTGTCACCTATATGAGGAAAATAGCTTCGGCCTTGCGCTGGTGCGCCAGGAAACGCTGAAGTTCGATCGGCGATGGCACCGTGAAATGACGAGAAAATGCCCCCGATCGAACAATCGATGCCATGTCCGGTCTCTCGACAGTCGGGTTCGCCGTCGAACTGTCTGTCTCGAACGCAAGGTCGTTGCCGGCCTGCCGGCGGAGCTCGGCCAGCGCACCGGTGGTGACCAATCGCAGCAATCCTCCTGCTAACATTGGGCGGTGGCCTATAGCGAACTGGTAGCAACGACGAAGGCCCTTCATCGCGAGGTTGACAGAGCAATAGCACATTCGGAATAGCGTACGCATGACACGCCCACCGCCCGATCAAAAAAGCTCGCCCTCTTCGCTTGGGTCACAGAGCTGGTTCGAGTTGGCGCGCGAGGTCAGTCAGGCCGCAGCAGGCAAAGGCTATGGCGGCCATGAGGAGGTCTACGCGGCCTTCGCCGCCGACCGGAAGCTCCACATCCAGTCGATCCGTCGGGCGCTGACCGCCTTGACCGGAATCAGCAAGGTCGCGGCCCTCGACCCCGGCCGCGCGGGGCGCTTGCGGGATCTGCCAGTCACCGTCGTCAACACGATCGCGCGCTGGATGGAGTACGACCGCAGGGCCGCCTTCGAGGCGATGGATCGCTATGAGGCCGGCGTCATCGGCACGCGCCAGATCGACATCGAGGAGCGCGAGGCCCGCAAGCGCAATGCGGACTTCTTTGCCCACATCACCCGCTATGAGGGCCTCTACGAGCTCGACGCCTTCGACACAGCCTTCGCCCATCTGCTGAAGGATTGGCGCAGCGAACCGGCGGGGCCCTTCGACGCGACGGGCAAGGGGCCGTTCTCGCGCTGCTTCCGGCATCGCCAGCGCGACGAGCGCTGCCTTCTTCTCGTCCCAGGACCATTCCCTCAGCCACGCGACTGGGAGAACGAACGCAACAGCATCATGCTGCAGGCCCAGGGTGCCGTCTCGATGGGGTACAGGGTGCTGATCGTGGTGCCGGCGGCTAACGGCATCAAGTCCACGCTCGAAGGCTGGCTGAACACCTTCGGGCTGACCGGCGACCGCATCGAGATCCTGGAGACGGAACTGCGTCAGTTGCCAAACGAGCCCGAGGACGCCGGCGCTCCCGCCCCGTGACGAACGCCATAGGACGGAGCGTCCGCCTGCGGCGCACCACCCTCGCCTGCGGCCTGCCTCCGGGCTGCCATCTCCTGCATCCGCTGCGCGCCGAACGCGAGCGGATCGGACTCGGGCTGGTTCTGGGCCTCCGGCCGCACGGATGAAGCCTGCACGTCGGGGGGCTGCTGGACCTGGCGATCCGCCGACGTCGCATCGTCACCTCCCTTCTGCGTCTTGTCATCCGCCGTCTCGCGCGGCTCGGCCGGCTCGATCACCGTGCGCGCAGCCGACGGCTGCAGCTTCGGCTTCTGCCTGGGCGGGGTCGCCTTCTTAGCTCCCCTCGCCGCCGCATCCACAGCTCGGCCGCGCCTCAGCAAGGCGCGCAGAACCTTAAGGTTATCCTCGGTCGCACCGCCCTCGATCTCGGCGGCCAGCACGGCCACAATCTCCTCGTCGCCGTAGTTCTTGTCCCGCAGCTCGGCGAGCAGCGAAGCGAGCGCTTCGCCCATCAGACGGTGGTCATAGGCGCGCGGCACGCCCTCCTTGAGCTTGAGGCTGGCGCGCTCGAACGCCTCGCGGTCGAACGTGAAATGGGCGGTGCTGGTACGGGCCATGGTGATCCTCACTTGGCAGATGCGATTTGTTGCTATTATCATTGCTCGCAACGATTCGCTAGCCCATCGACTCGTCACCGTTTCCGACATGGACCGGAACCGACAGGGGAACACAGGTATGAAGAAAGAAAGGAGGGGGCAAGCAATGCGTTTTGTAAACAAAACGCGGTCGTCGCCTGCGGCTGACGAGGCGGACGGTCGCAAGGCTCCTGGTCCGGTCAACAAGAAGATCGCAACCGAAGTCATCGGTACTCGGGTCGAAATCGGCCTTCTCAAAGCCATCCAGGACAAGGCGCGCCGCGATGGCGTCTCGCTGAGCGCCGCAGCTCGGGACGCCCTTCGCCTCTATGTCGATCACGCGCCGGCCACCTCGGATCGGCGACAGCGCGCAGCGTTACTCGGCGAGCTCATCCAGTTGCGCGCGAGCCTGAAGCAGCTCGTCGACCTGCATGAGCAGGACCGGCGTCAGGGTCTCCAGACAGATCCGGACGTCGAAAAGGATCTGATCCTCACAATCCAGGCGATCGAACAAGCGGTGCGGAGGCTTACCGCATGATCGTCGCGAAAATCCTCCGATCAGCTGGATTCGCAGACGTCATCAGCTACGTGCTGGGGCCAGACAAGGGTGTGAAGCCCGGGCAGTTTCAAGCCCGCAATATCGTCGATATCGGGCGCGCAGCACCGGAGATGGAGCTGATCGCGCGACGCAATCACAGAGCCGTCGATCCCTGCTGCCACATCATTGTGTCCTGGTCGAAGGACGAGGACGTCACGATTCCCCGACAGCTTCAGGCCGGACGTAAACTGTTGCGCGCGCTCGGTCTCTCCGACCACCAGGCGCTGATCGTGCCGCATTATGAACCCAAGGACGGCATCGTTCCAGGCCCGGACGGGCGCCACTACGAGATGCATATCGTCGTCAACCGGATCCATCCCGACGGCCATGCGGATCGGATGCCGCATTCGTTTGTGCGTGCCGAGAGGGCCGCCTATCGAATCTCTCAAGAAACGGGATTCGCCACCGTCCCGGGGCGGTTCAACAGCATCGGCATCGAGGGAGCCGGGATCGACAAACCCGGCCTCGGCGCCAAGATCGGCAGCATCAAGGGGCAGACGGGGCGGGCGACGCTGGCGGATGAGCTCCGCGATCGGCCCGGCGTGCTCGACCTGTTGCGTACCGCGCGGAAGGACAACTGGGTCTCGCTGCTGCGCGCATTCGCGGCGCAGGGAATTGTGATTGCAAGGCCTCCGGAGGACAATCGGGCGGCCAAGATGCGGGCTGGCCGCAGTCTGAAGCGCGCCGAAGAACTCGGCCCTGAATTCGCCTTCAAGCGCGGCCTCGTCATGATGGACGCTGCCGATCCGAGCCGGCACATCAAGCTTTCGTCCCTGGACAGCCCTTATGAAAAATGGGGCGAGACGGCGCTGGTCAAGGAACTCGGACCGGTCCCCGATGGGATGTTGGCAGCTGCAGCTGACGATGCGCGCCGGAAAGCGGCGGCCAAGAGAGTGCCAAGCGAACTGCGTGACGTTCCCGGACTGAACCCCCATCCGGTCGGCTATCGGGATTTCGCCATCGCAGAGCAGAAGGCCAAGCGACAGCTGGAAGAACAGATAGCTGCCGATCGCGTGAAGCGATCTGCAATCTATCAGGGCGCCAAGCAGCAGCGCGACAGCGCAATGCTCATCGCCCGCATGCGCCGCCTGATGCTGCGCGGGTTCTTCGGCCGCCGATCGCTCGTCGCGTCAGCCATCAACGCTCTTCTCGATCAGCGCCTCGACCTCAAGCTCGCGGCGGTTCGCAGCGAGCGCGACACCGCGCTGACAGCCCTGAAGGAAGCCGCGGCTCGGGAGAGGGTGGCCGTGCCGCGCTGGGCGGACTGGCGACGTCAGCCGCAGAGCGTCCAGCAGCCAGAAATCCCGCCCATACAGGAGCAACCACACACAGCCGCCACCTCTCCAGTGCGGCCTCGGCCAAATCACAAGCCTCCCGTCTTCGGCGCTGCGAACGTTCCATATCGCCGTCCGACATTCAAACCCGCGACACCACCCTCCCGTCCCAGGCCCACGCCCGGCCGGTGATCTCGTCAACCATAGGAGATATCCGAATGAACACGCAGAATCTTCCTTCCAGGCCCGGTCCGATTACGGTTTGCGCGCAACTCGGAGACGCCGCGCGCGTGATGCCGCCTTATCTTCAGTTCCAGACCCAGCCGAAGCGATACCGCGGCAGGGTGGCCACGCTGTCCGTATTCGGCGGAAACCGGGCGCTGGATGATGCGCTACGCAACGTCTGTCAGGACCGCGTCGTCGTGATCGATGCTCAGAGCCAGACCCTGACCTCGTTCTTCGGCCAGGCGCAGCTCGGCCACGCACTCGCCGGCAAGGTCCGCGCGATCGTCCTGTTCGGCGCGATCTGCGGCCCGAGCAAGCTGAAGGAGGCCGTCATTCCCATCATCGCGATGGGAATAACGCCCAGAATGGCACCATCCGGCAGTGGAACGCTGATCCGTCATCATTTCATGACGGAAATCGGCCCCATCCAGGATGAAGGCCCCGACAACGGCCAGCCCGGCGACTACATCGTCGGATCGGAAAACGGCCACGTCATCTGTAAAACCACCGACTATGCAAGGGTGTTCGGCCAGAACGCCCTGTAGTGGTGGTTGTCCTGCTCGGCCAAGGCGATTGCAAAGGTCCTTGGGCCGACGGCGCTGACCCAGCTGGATTCAGACCTGTCCGACGAGCCCGTCTGATCGCCCGTCGCGCGAAGCCAGGCCAAGAGGGGCAGATGGATGATGGGCGGAACCCAGTGAAGGGAACCCCCGGGGAACTGATGCAGACTCGTTTCGTGAGCAAGCGCATCGCCGGGCCTGACCACCCGACGATGGATGTCCTCTATGACCGATTACTCCTTGCCGCCCGGCGACGACGCGCGCCCCGAGGCCGACGAATTCGCCCTGTACACGCGAGCCTACCTCCAGCGGCATGCGCCAGCGATCCTGTTCAACATGTGGCGGCGCGCTCTGGCCCACGCCCTGCTGCTCGAAGCCCAGCCCGAGCGGGTCTATCCCGAGCACGGCGGCTTGAGCGCTCTGCAGCTCGGTGAAGGCGCGCGGGTCGCGGCCCGGCGCATGGCTCTTCTGCTCGCCGAGGCGCCGACCGAGATCGAGGCCGTCCTCGAGCTCAAGATCGCAAGCTACGAGACGATGGCCTTCGACGATCACGAATTCGCCCGCAGCCATACCGCGGTGATGATGGAAACGGCGATGCACCGCGATGCGGCGAAGATGGGCATCGGGCTCGGCAAGGTCCCGTTCGACAGCGTCGACCGGCACTGAGGAGCGAGCGATGTCCAACCTCCTGTTCTTCGATCTCGAGACCTCAGGTCTCGCTCCCGCCTGGGATGTCCCCCTCCAGGCCGCGTTCGTCCGCACGGATGCCGATCTCACCATCCACAGCGAGACCGTTCTGCAAGCTCGCCTGCCGGCTCATATCGTGCCGAGCCCCGACGCCCTCCTGATCACCGGGCTCGATCCCAACGCGGTCGAAACCGCGCCTCTGTCCCAGCTCGCTCTGGCACAGGCCATCGCGCGTCTTCTCGTCGAGACCGGCCCGGCGACCATCCTCGGCTTCAATTCGATGGCGTTCGACGAAGAAATCCTGCGCCACAGCCTCTTCCAGACGCTTCACCCGCCCTACGCCACCTCGCAGCCGGGCTTCCAGCGCGCCGACGTGCTGATCATGCTGCGCGCCGTCGCCATGCTCGAACCCGACGCGGTCACGATTCCACTGACGAGGGAGGGCAAACAGACGATGCGGTTGGGCCCGGTCTGCCGCGCCAACGGCATCGCCTTCGACGAATCCGACGCGCACGACGCCCGCAACGACGTGCATGCCACGATCGCGTTGTTCAAGCGCCTGCGCGAGCGTGCGCCGGCACTCATCGCCGCGATGATGAAAAACGCCCACAAGAACGGGCCCTCCGCCATGCTGAAGCAGACCGAACCTCTCGGCCTGGGCGTGTTCGGCAGCATGATTCCGGTGACGGGGATCATGCCGGTGCCGGGCAATGCCGCTTCATGGGCGGTCGCCGACCTGTCGGTCGAGCCGGACTATCTCGAAGCGACCGCCGAGGAGCTCGGCGAACGCCTCTTCGCCAAGGGCATACGGCCGATCCGGCTCGTCAAGACGAACGCCCAGCCCTGCCTGCTGCCATGGGAACAGGCCCATATCGGCGCGAGGGGGACGATGCCGTCGTCCGCGCTCTGCCGCGAGCGCCTGAACCGGATCCGTGCAGACGCACGGTTCCGCGAGAACCTCACGCTGGCACTGGCCGGCCGGTTCGCCGACAGGCCGCCCAGCCCCTATCCTGACGCCACTCTCTACAGTGGCGGCTTCATTCCACGCGAGGACGCCATGACGTCGCGGCGTTGGCATGAGGTCGGCTGGGATCAGCGCGTTGCCCTGGCCCGCGGTCTTCTCCAGGACGAGAGGTTGAAGGCTTTCGCCAATCGGTGGGCCTATCTCGAAGCCCCGCAAGCGCTGTCTTCAGCAGAACGACATCGCGGCTCGCAGTGGCTCGACCACCGACTCAACACCACCGACGACGTCCCCTGGCTGTCCCTCTCCGCCGCGCTCCAGCGCGTGGCGTCGCTGAAGGCCGCCACCGACAGTAGCGACCTGAAAAAGCACAGACAGCTTGCGGTCATCTCGCGCTGGCTGACGGACCGGGGCCAAGCGGTGCGCCGCGCAGCTTAAGGCGTCGAGCCTGACGTCGTCGTCGCTGGCATGCACTGGCGCGCTCTAATGCGCTGGGGTCGAAAAGGTCTGACACTGATCCCGGAAAATCCACCCATCGCCGACGAGGCGGTGCCGACGGGCGCCGCCTTTTCGATTCTGGAGGCGGCCGCGGGCCGGAAACGATCAGGGAGAAAACAGGAATGCGTCTGCCTGGAGCAGATCACCCCGATGAAACAGGACGATCAGTCATGAAGACCAAAGCCTCGAAGACCAAGAGCTCGAAGACCAAGACCTCCCGCCCGAACGCGACGCTGGGCACCATCGCCCGCGACGCCAACCAGTATCTCGTCACCGACGATCTCGCCGGTCTGGAACAGCTGGTCCCCGACGCTCCCAGCGAACGCGAGCAGTTCGCCATCTTCCGCGCTCAGCTCCCGGCGCTCCTCGACCTCCGCGGCCGTGGTCAAGCTCATACGATCGCGGTCGCGCAACTCATCAAGCTCCTGTCCAAGGAGCCCCATCTCGTCGAAGCCTGGATCGATGTCGCCAACGCCCTGACCATCCTGACCAACAGCGCGCATCTCGCGCTGATGCTGCTGCCCGTTCGCAGCGACGATGACGCCTGGACGCGTGAGGACTTCGGGCGCCACCTCCTGAATCGCGCGCGTGCGCATGGCGATCGTGACGAGCTCGCTGCGACCCGGCGCGCTGTCGGCAAGCTGCCGAAAGCTCCGACCCTGAACCTGCTTCGCGATCCTGAAGGGGTCATGAAGATGATCACCACGATGGCGCGACGCGCCGCGGCGCTGAACCCGCCCCCGAGCGGACATGACGAAGCGGGACGCCCAGGCGTCTACACGCTCCAGCAGGCTGAGAGCCTCGAGGCCTTCTTCGATGCCAGCCCAGACCTCGGCGAACTGTTCGACCAGGCACGTGCACTCGTCATGCGCATCGATGGGTGGCAGGCCGACGGGGTCCGTGACGAAGCTGACGACGCCGCCATCGAGGGCGCGCAGATCCTGGCCTATGCCCGGCTCATGCGCGTCGCCCTGTGGCCGGCACGTAGCGATGCCGACGTCACCACGAAGATCGCAGCCCGCAACCTCGTCGCAGCGCGCGACACCGATCCCGATCGCTTCCGCGCCCTGTGGGAGCTCGCCTTCGGCCAGGGAGAAACCATCGCGGGGCAGAGCGATCGCTTCCGCCGGGTCGGCAAAGCCGACTGAGAGCCGCGACGCCGACCGGCCAACGCTGAGATCGAAGGGGCGCACCCGGCTGGCGCGCCCCTTTTTCATGTCGGTCGACGGGCGGAAAGACCAGGCCGCTCCCCCACAACCCTCCCACTCCAAGACCGAGACAGAATGAACATGACGACGAAAACCAGGCACGGCGCGAGCGACGACGAGGCCGAACAGATCGGATTCGCCGACAGCACGAAGCCGGGCACGTCCGACGCCAAACCGATTCCCGGCAGCACCGTTGCGATATTCGATCCCGGAGCAGTGAAGACCCAGCTGCGGCTGGGTGCCTGCACGGCAGACGAGCCCGACGCAAGCTGGAACGATCAGCCGGCGATAACGTCCTCGTCGCCGGAAGAGCAGAGCAGGCTGGAACGACTGCGTGCTCTCATCTTCACCGACCCGCGGCGCCGGCTTCTCCACGCTGACACCGCCATGCGCAACACGCTGGCTTTCTTGCGCGACGAGTGTCCCGCCTTCATCGCCGTCATCGATCTGATCGATCGGGCGCTTGCCCTGTCTCACCTGTCAGGCACCGGCATCGCGTTTCCGCCGATCCTGCTCTGCGGCGCGCCCGGCATCGGAAAGACCCACTTCAGCCGACGGCTGGCCGACGCGCTCGGCACAGAGCAGCATCAATTCTCATGCGGCACGAATTCCGACGCTCAGGCCCTGATCGCCGGCCACCCGCCGAGCTGGAAAGGCGCCCGGATGGGGTCCATCACAGAAGCCCTGCTGGGCGGCGCGATAGCCAACCCGCTGATCGTCCTCGACGAGGTCGACAAGTTCGTCACCCATGCCAGCGAGAAGCCCTACAACAGCCTTCTCGCGCTCATCGAACCAGAAAACGCGGTCGCGCTCGTCGACGAATATCTGCGCATTCCCTTCGATCTGTCGCACTGCCTGATCCTGGCGACCGCCAATGACGTCGATGTGCTCCCCGAGTTCATCCGCGACCGCTTCCTGATCGTCGACGTACCCGCGCCGAGCGGAGCCGGGCTGCTCGCCGTCACCCGGCGCATCGCGCGCACCATCATCGCCGGACACGGCAACGCTTTCGCCGAGCCCGACGAGACCGTCATTACCAGGCTGGCACGCGCTCATCCCCGGCGCATCCGTCGCGTGCTGACGCTTTCGCTCGGCTACGCCGCGGCCGCCGGTCGAAACCATCTCATCGTCGCCGACATCGATGCAGCCGAACAGATGGCCGCAGGCACGAGAACCGCCATGCCCATCGGCTTCATCCGCTCAACGGAGGCGTGAAACCGGGCCGCCTGCGGTCTCTGGGCGGATTCAGGATCAGTCCTGTGGCGTCGAGGCAGACAAAAGCTCCGCAAGAAAACGTGAATTCGAGGGTTTGAGGGAATGCCCCCGAGAAGCCGCTCACGACCAAGTCAAATCGAGACCAAGATGATCAAGACCAAGACCAGCGCCGCATCCCGCGTCGACCGCCCCACCAAGCGCGCCCGCGCCTCGCGCAAGATCGGCACGACCGCGCCCGGCCTGCGCCGGATCAAGCCGCAGCACAGTGCCGCCGCCGTCACCGAATACCTGCCGACGCCGTGGCCGGCTCTCGGAGACGACAGGCAGGGTCCGCTGCCGGACGACGCGTTCACCGCAAAGGCCTTCACCAGCCGCTTCGAGCCCGGGTTCAAGGCCTACGTCTACGCCGCGGGCTGTGGTCAGAACTTCCGCAACCCCGCCCAGGCTGGCGGCCTCCTCGGCGTCGCCCGCGACCTCAAGCTGCCGCTCTACAAGATCTCGGCGACGCAGGGGGACCTCCGCGACAGGCTCGACGAGGTCAGCACCGATCGGTACGCCTCCGAGACGAACGGCGCGGACGGGCCCGTCTGCCAGGTCGGCTTCGATGCCTACACGGCCCAGGTGCTGCGTCCCGATCGGCGCCCGCTCGATGGCTCGCCGGTCGTCGTACAGACGCGCTGCCTCGAGGTGCATCTGCCCGCCTCGCTGTCGCTGCGCGTCTTCGAAAAGGAGCTTCACGCGGCGATGTCCCGATCGAGCCTCAACCGCTGGCTGGACTCGCCCGACGGTCGCCGCCACTGCGACATGCTGGGTCTCGTCGCCGCCGACCAGAAGCGCTTCACGACCTACGCCTTCGGCGCCGGGCACCGCCGCAGCGAAGCCCAGGAGATCTACATCGCAAGGCCCAGGGGTCGCGATGCCGGCAGGCTGATCGCCATCGTCGAGCGCATCGTCCATGACGCCGTCATGCCGGGAGAGCGCCGCATGCGTCACGGATGGCGTTGCCGCAGCCAACGCTAGAAATCCCCCCTATGAGAATGGGCGCTGGCTAGCGCAGCCGGCGCTCATTCTCTCTGCATCGCAAGCATACCCCAATATCCCAAACGCAATATTCCTAAAATTTTATCGTTCTGGCTGAAATCCCCTCTTGCGTTGCTCCATACGCGAACAATCCGACATCGTGTACAATCACTATCGGTGATTCGGCTTGAGGGATAAGCGTATGAGTTGGCGTAAAGCATGGGGTAAGCGGCCCCGCCTGGCGTCTGCTGATCTTCGGAATGTGGCGCCGTGGCGGGACTATATTGCGATCCGCTTTCGGGCATCGCAACTGCTCGACCTCAACCCGTTCAGCGGCGGCAAGCGCGGCCAGCGGCATCGAACCGATGTGCAGACACATCTCAACAACGCCCAGGCGCTGCGGATCGCGGACCTCTACACGCTCGTCAAGGCCCTCAACGAAGTGCGAAAGGCGGGTGCTTCCCCAAATAGGCCCGTCAAGGCGATCGACGTCGACGAGCTCCTTCGCTCCGTCTTCCTCGGGCCATCGTCATGGCAAACGCTGCTCAAGCAGGGACAAGTGCTGGCTCGTCAGCGTGACGAAGCCTTCGGATATGCCCACCGCGCCTATCTCACTCCGGCACTGGCATCGCGCCTGTCGGCGTCGGGACATCAAGCGGCTCTCGCCGACTTGATCGCGAGCGAGACGCTGGCAATCGATCTGATCGGGCGCGGTCTCATGGCGGCGCAGGCCCATACATCGGGCCTGCGCAATGTCTTCAAGCAGCTGTGGCGGCGGCGGCGGCCCAGGGATGAGACCATCTCGCAGGACGTCATCGATTCGGTACCGCGTTTCTCGGTCGGCGAGATGGCTAGCCTGTCGTTCGCCAGCGCCGTCAACGCGTCGCTGATCTGGAACGACCATTTCGGCGACACCACCAAGGTCGGCTATTTCTACCTGCACGAGTTCGCCATCTTCGCCGGTCGGTTGGCTCGCGGTGAACCGGCGCAGCTGACAGAGGAACTCGCGCAGTACATCCAGGCCGAACGCCTGTCGGCCGGTGCCGACGATGTCGCCCGCCGTGAAGCCTACATGAATATCATGCCCGCCCATCATGCCTTCCTCGCCATCTGGGATCAGATCGTCACGGTCTACGACCGAGCGACCTTCTCCGGGGAGGTCAGGGAGTGCATTATGACAGGGGAAGCCAGAACGCTTCGGATCAGGGGCTTTAGCGCCTGAATTCGACAAAAATCGCTCTGTCCCTATTGGATTCCTGTCGGTTCTACCGGCGGCAGGCCAGCGTCTCCCTCGAAAGGAGACTTTGGCATGACGAGGCGGGCGATTGGGGCGCGAGGAGAGGGGAAAGGCGCTTCAGCGCGCTCTGACCGCCCCTGCGCTGCATCCGCCCGTCCAAGAGCGAGATCCAATCGACGCGGTCTCAAAAATAATGCGGCTGAAGCCGATATCCTGCTCGAAAGGATCGATCCGTCGTTCATCGGCACAGCCGAACTCGACGCCCTAGAACAGTTCTTCGGCGATATCGTCTCGCGCGCACTGTCCCGTTAGTATCCACTCGAAGCGCGGCAGGCACGACATCCCCTCCCTTCCCTCTGGCAAACTCACCCTTACATCACGAAGCAGCAGGAACTGGCAGGATCTCATGGCGCGCCGCCGACGCAACATCACTCCGCTCGCTCCGCGAGCCGATCGCGTGGTACTCTATATCCGCGTCTCGACCGACAAGCAGGCCGAAAACCGGCTCTCGCTCGAGGAGCAGGAACTCCAGCTGCGTGACCACTGCGAAAGCAAGGGACTGATCGTCGTCGGCGTCTATTGTGATGCCGGCGAGAGTGCGAGCTCGCTCAATCGACCCGAACTGCAGAAGATGCTCGCACGATGCAAGGACGGCACCCACTCGGTCGATGCCGTGCTCGTGCACTCGATCTCCCGCGCATTCCGGAATCTCTTCGAACAGGAGGTCACCGTCCGCGAGCTCGCCGCCCATCGCGTCGGCATCCGTTCTCTTTCCGAAAACATCGGCGACAAGCGATCCAGGCTGATTCTCGGGCTTTCCAACGAGTGGAAATCCGACGATGCGCGCATCGGCACGATGCGCGGAATGACCGCGACCGCCAGGCGCGGCTACTCCAACGGAGGGGCGATTCCGTTCGGATACAGATCCGTCGAAGCCGACACGATCGGTCGAACAACGAAGCGCAAGCTGGCCATCGATGCCGTCGAGGCCGATATCGTTCGCACCGTGTTCCAACTCGCGCTCGCCGGGACCGGCTCGTCTGGGCCCATGGGTGTCCGCAACATCGCCCGGCACCTGAACGCAGCCGGTCATCGCACCCGCGCCGGCGGAGAATTCTACTCGAGCACCATCCATGAGATGCTGATCCGCGAAGCCTACGCCGGCACCCGATCCTGGAACGTCTTCGACAAGAACGGCAACCAGAATCCAGACGATCAAATCATCGATTACGAGGTGCCTGCGATCCTCGATCGCGAAACGTTCGACGCCGTGCAGTCTCGGCTCGGCGAACGGCAGCCTCGCCAGCGTGGGCCTCGCCTCGACAGCGCTCCCTCTCTGTTCGGCGGCCTGATCCGCTGCGGATGCTGTGGCGGCGCGATGTCGCCCTCAACGGGGACCGGCCGCAAGGGCGTGGTCTATCGCTACTACAAATGCGCCATCTCGATAAACAAGGGCGCAACCGCCTGTGACCTGAAACCCATCAGCCGTGATGTGGCGGAGCAGCGTGTCATGGCCGAGCTGAGCAACTGGCTCATGGTGCCCGGGCGCCTCGCAGGGATCCTGGCGGCTCTCCATGCGCGCAAAGCATCCCGCCAAGCGTCGGTTCACCAACGTATCGCACAGTTGCAGCGGGACGCGGCAGAGACTGAGAAAGCGCTGGCCAATCTCTACCGCGGCATCGAGGGCGGCACCCTGGACCCGGCCGAACCCACCCTGCAGGCTCGCGTTCAGGACCTCAGCGCGAAACGCGACCTGGCGCGAACAGCCCTCGAACGCGCCCAGGCCAATCTCATCGAAGCGCCCGCGATAGACGCCCCTGTCGTCGAAAAATTCGCCAGGGAGCTCGTCGCACGCCTTGTCGATGGCCCGGTCGAAGCTCGCAAGGCCTGGCTCACCGCCATCGTCGACGCCATCATCGTCGAGCCCGGATCAATCCGGCTCGTCGGCAGAAATGACAACTTCGAGAGAAACCTGCGAAGCCATGCCGCTGGGCGCGGCGTGGTTCGCAGTTCTGATCGGAAATGGTGGGCCGGGCCGGACTCGAACCGGCACCGGCGCTGTTATGAGCAGCGAGCTCTAACCATTGAGCTACCGGCCCGGGGCAGGCCTAGCATTCGCCGCGCCGGGCGGCAACGCCCTCACGCCCCGCCGATCAGGATGCCCGCCGCCAGCACCAGCGCGCCGCCGAGCACGACCTTGGAAAGTCGCGCGGGCGAAGGGCGTTTCCATATAGCGGTTCTGGATCCAGACGATCGCCCAGAGCTCGATGAAGACGACCACCAGCGCGATCGCCGTCGCCGTCCAGAAGGACGGGATCAGATAGGGCAAGGCATGGCCGAGGCCGCCGAGCGCGGTCATCACCCCGGAGGCCAGCCCGCGCTTCAGCGGCGAGCCGCGGCCCGAGAGCTTGCCGTCGTCATGCGCCGCCTCGGTGAAGCCCATCGAGATGCCGGCGCCGACCGAGGCCGAGAGGCCGACCAAAAAGGTGGTCCACGGATTTTGCGTCGCGAAGGCGGTGGCGAAGATCGGCGCCAGCGTCGAGACCGAGCCGTCCATCAGCCCGGCGAGGCCCGGCTGCACCCAGGTCAACAGGAACTGCCGGTGCGCGGCGGCATCTTCCGTCGCGCCGGCCTCGCCCGCGAGATGATCCTTGGCGAGTTCCTCCGCTCTGCTCTCGTGGCCGGCCTCCGCCCGCGCCAGATCGCCGAGCAGGCTGCGCGTCTGCGCATCCGTGCTGCGGCCGGCAGCGGCAATGTAGAAATCGCGCGCCTGGCGCTCCATCGCCGCCGCCTCCTCGCGGATGCGCTCGAGCCCGAGCGTCTCGACCAGCCAGACCGGCCGGCGCTGATAGAAATCGGCGACATGCTCGCGCCGGATCGGCACCACCACCTCGCCGAAGCGGCGGCGATAATCGTCGAGCAGGCGGCGGCGATGCTCGTGCTCCTCGCCCGCCATGCCGTCGAACACCGCAGCCGAAGCCGGATAATCCTTGCGTAGCATCTCCGCATAGACGGCGTAGATGCGCCCATCTTCCTCTTCCGAGGCGATCGCCAGTGCCAGGATCTCCCGCTCGCTCAGGCTGTCGAAGCGGCGCCGGCCACCGAAGCCGGCCGGCAGGAACGAGGATAGCATCGCGATCTCCTTTAGAATGATTCTAAATAGAGATCATGCCGCGCCGGCACAATCTGCGCCAAACGCAACGCCCCCCGCCTTGCGGCGGAGGGCGTCGTGAATTCCGGCGATGCTGCCGCGTGTCGGGCTGTCAGGCCGCCCTGGCATGCTCGTGACCGTGCTCGGCCGCACCGCCTTCACGGAAGCTGAAGCGCGAGATGTGCTCCTTGAGCGCGCGGGTCTGCTCGTCGGTGAGCGCCAGCGCGGCATTGGTCTCCTCGACCAACGCGGCGTTCTGGTGCGCCATGGTGCCGATCCCGTCGATCTCCTTGTTGATCGTCGAGACGTCGCTGGCCTGGCCGCGCGCCGTCTGCGAGATGCCGTTCATCAGCGCCGAGAGATCGTTGACCGAGGTCAGGATCGAGCCGAACACGGCCGAGCTCTGCTCGACCAGGCCGACGCCGACCTTGACGTCGCCATGGGCGGCCTCGACCAGCTTCTTGACGTCGTTCGAAGCGTCGGCCGAGCGCTTGGCGAGGCTGCGCACCTCGCTGGCGACCACGGCGAAGCCCTTGCCGGCGTCGCCGGCGCGAGCCGCCTCGACCGCGGCGTTGAGCGCCAGGAGGTTGGTCTGGAAGGCGATCTCGTCGATCATCGAGATCACCTCCGAGATCTTGCTGGAGGAGGTGCGGATGCGCTGCATCGCTTCCAGCGCCGAGGCGACGACCTGCTCGCCCTGCTGGGCGCGCTCCTCGGCGCTCTGGGCCATGCCGACGGCGTCGGCCGCATCCTTGGCGGTCTTCTGGACATTGGTCGCGAAGGCGCCGAGCTGGTTGGTCGCCACCGAGACGGCGTTGCTCTCCTCGGAGGTGCGCTCGGCGAGATCGGTGACGCCGTCGAGGATCTCGCTGGTCGCGCTGCGCACGGCCGAGACGGTTTCCGACAGGCGTGCCAGCGTGTTCTCGAACTCGCCGGCGAGGCTGTTGGTGCCGTTCTTGAGCTCGGCGAAGGCGCCCTGATAGCGACCCTCGACGCGGGCGACCAGGCGGCCGTCCGAGAGATGGCCGAGCACCTCGCAGGTCTCGGACAGGCCGGTCTGCACCGTCTCCAGCAGTTCGTTGACCGAGCCTGCCAGGGCGTTGAGCTCGGCATCGGCGAAGTTGGCGTCGACGCGCCGGCTGAAATCGCCCTGCGCCGCCGCGGCGACGACGACGCCGAAGGCCTCGCCGAGCTCGGCCATCATCTGGCGGCGCTGTTCCTGGGCGCGCTCCTCGTCCTCGACCTTGGCGAGCTCGGCGGCACGCAGCGCGACTGCATTGTCGCGGAAGAGCAGCACGCTCTTCGAGATGTCTGCGATCTCGTCATTCCCCTTGGTCTCGACGGCCGTCTCGAGCTGGCCATCGGCGATCGCCTTCGTCGCGGCCCAGAGCCGGTTGAGACGGCCGACGATCTGGCGGCGGACATAGAACAGCGACAGCGCCAGCGCGACGAGGAGCGAGCCGAGACCTATCGCGCCGAGCCAGAGCTTGCTGGTCTCGATCAGCTCCTGGGTCGAGCCGACGGCGGCTTGCGCCTCGCCGCGCGCGCTTTGCACCAGCGCGTCGACCTCGCGGCGCAGCTGGGCCGCCGCCTGGTCGACTTCCTTGAGGCCGCGCGCGATGCCCTCGCGGGTTGTGATGTCGCGGTTGCGGATGTCGACGAGGCCGTCGCTGCCTTCGCCGACCGCGATCAGGTCCTCGACCGTCTTGGCCCGCGCCTTGTTGGAGGTGATCTTCTCGGCGTCGGCCAGCAAGGTCCGCAGCCGGTAGGCGATGCCGTTGAAGCGCTCGCGAGCGAGGCCGAGCTTCTCCTTGTCGTTGATCTGGGCGATCTCGCGCAGCACGCCGACCATCTCGTTGACATTGGCCTGCAGCGTGCGCGCCAGGTCGAAGATGGCGAAGTCGCGGTCCATCAGCGTCTTGACCGCGCCGGTCAGCGCGTCGCCCGAGAGCACGGCGAGATCATCGAGCCCGAAGGTCACCGCGAACTTGGCCTGCTCGGCCTCGCCGCTGGCGGCCTTGACGAAGGCCTCATAGGCGGTGCCGAGCTTCTCCAGCGCGGCGCCCGCTTCCGCGGCGTTGCGCAGGCGCTCGCCGGTCAGGTCGTTGATGTCGTTGATCTGGCGCGACAAGCCGTCGAGCGCGGCCTGCGCCTTCTTGTTGTCGACATTGCCCTGCTCGCCGATCTTGCGGACGAGGTCGAACTGCCGGGCCTCGACCTTGTCGAACTCGCCGGTCAGCGCGGCGCGCTCGCGCACGCTCTGCACCTCCATGAAGCGCGGCGCCAGCGCGGTCGAGGCCGTGGCGGCCTGCGAGAGCTCGAGCGCCAGCTCGACCACCGGCATCTTGCGCTCGACCATGTCGGCGACCGTGCTGCCGACCCGGCCATAGGAGAACCAGGCGACCAGCGAGGCCGCGATCGTCAACACCGTCAGGACGCCGAGCGCGGCATAGATGCGTGCTGCGATCCCGACACGCGAGCCCTTCTGGCGCGCTGGCTTCTTGGTCTTCGACATCGACGCGGTACTCCTGAAGGCGGCCCGGCAGCGCGGCGCTGGCCGGAAACGGACACGGACAATGGGGCGGGAGCGGCTGACGAGGGTCAGCCGCGGAACGGGTGTGATCGCGATGCTGAGCGACGACGGCTCGTCGGCGCGGCGCCATGGTCCGGCGACGGCGCGAGCCGAGTTTCATGCGCCGGCAGATGACGGCGGCCGATCATGCAGGACCTCCCAGCCCCTGGCAGACCGGCCCCGATGGACCGATCTGCGGCAGAATTGCGGAGCTCCGCTTAAAGAACGTTTAAGTTGCCGGATTCTTCTGAATCACTCGGCGATGGGGTGGGTTTACGGCCTGTTAGGAAACGGAGACGACGCCGAGAAGGCTCACGCGCCATTCGCGGGTCGTCCCGGGCGACCGCAGGAGACCCGGGACCCATTCCGGAACCTCATTCGGAAAGGCTCAGGAATGGATCCCGGATCTCTGCTGCGCTGCGTCCGGGATGACGCCGTAGTTGGTATTCCCTCACTCCGCCGGCAGCGGCGGCACCGGGCGCGGCCGGCCCTCGTCGTCGATCGCGACGAAGGTGAAGCTCGCATCGGTGACCTTCTCGTGCAGCGTCGTGCGGAAGCGCTTGGCCCAGGCCTCGACCTGGATCTTCATCGAGGTCCGCCCGACCGATTTCACCGAGGTGTAGACGCTGAGCACGTCGCCGACCTTGACCGGGCGGATGAAGGTCATCGCCTCGACTGCGACCGTGACCACGCGGCCCTGCGCCCGGTCGACCCCGGCGATGCCGCCGGCCTGGTCCATGCGCGACATCACCCAGCCGCCGAAGATGTCGCCATTGGCGTTGGTGTCGGCCGGCATGGCGATGGTGCGCACGGTCAAGGTGCCGCACGGTTCGTCGGCAGGTGTCACGCCCGGCTCAGTCATCGTTGGTCTTCCCTTCTTCGATGTGGAAGGAGTGGAGCACACGATGCAGGATCGGCGCCAGCACGAAGCCGGTGGCGATCACCACGAACAGCCCCGAGAAGATCGCATAGAAGCCGGCGAAGAGCTTGCCACCCGCGGTCTTGAGCTCGGCCACCGGCCCCATGCCGGAGAGGATCATCGCCGCATTGACGAAGGCATCGACCGCGCTCATCCCTTCGCTGGCGCCATAGCCGATCATGCCGATGCCAAGCCCGGCCATGGTGAGGCCGAGCCAAAGTAGTACCGCCCGGCTCATGCGCCGGAAGAACAGCCGGACCGGGATCAGCCGCTCATGGCGACGTTCGAATTGCAGCATGGATTCGCCCCGACCGGCCTTGAGCCCAGCTTGGCGTGCCCGCATGCTGCGTCAAGCACCGCAATGCAGGAGAAGCGCGATGACCAGCAAGCCGCCGATGATCTGCATCTCGCTGCGCTATGCCGATGCGCCGCGCATCTATGACTGGCTGATCGCCGCCTTCGGCTTCGAGAAGCACGCCGCCTACTACTCCGAGGACGGCAAGACCCTGCTGCATGGCGAGCTGCGCATGGGCGACAGCTTCGTCATGCTCGGCTCGGCCGAAAACAACGAGTTCGGCAAGCTGGTCTCGCGCCCGGCCGAGCTCGGCGGCACCACCGCCTCGCCCTATATCGCGACCACCGGGATCGACGCGCTCTGCGAGCGGGCCCGTGCAGCGGGCGCGGAGATCTGCATGGAGCCCCGGGACCAGCCCTATGGCAGCCGCGACTTCATCTGCAAGGACCCGGGAGGCCATGTCTGGTGCTTCGGCACCTACCGGCCGGGCGCCGAGCCGGGCTGACCTCTCCCGTCATTGCGAGGCGCGCAGCGACGAAGCGATCCAGGGGCGGCAGAGCTCTGCGTTCCCCTGGATTTCTTGCTGCGCGCGCAATGACGTGAAGCCTCAAGCCGCCGCCAGCTTCGGCCGCGCCTTCAGCATCAGCCAGCAGACGATCGAGAGGTTGATCAGGTTCCAGGCGAGGCCGTTCAGGAAGGCGAGCCGGTAGGACGCGGTCGCGTCGAAGATCAGGCCGGAGACCCAGCCGCCGAAAGCCATGCCGAACACCGTCGCCGACATCACGACGCCGATGCGCATGCCGGCTTCGCGCGGCGGCATGTAGTCGCGGATCACCACCGCATACATCGGCACGATCCCGCCCTGGAACAGGCCGAAGATGCCGGTGACGACGAAGAGCGAGCTCAGCCCGTCGAACCAGAGATAGAGGAAGAGCGCCATGCCCTGCATCAGCGAGGACAAAGCGAGCGTCGCCGTGCCGCCGATCTTGTCGGCGACGAAGCCGGACGAGATCCGGCTGACGATGCCGAGCGCCATCATCACCGTCAACATCTCGGCGCCGCGGGCGACGCCATAGCCGAGATCGCTGCAATAGGCGACGATGTGGACCTGCGGCATCGACATCGCGACGCAGCAGCAGAAGCCGGCGACGACCAGCAGCAATTGCAGCTGGTTCGGCGACAGCCCGAGGCTGCCGCGCGCCCCGGCGCTGGTCGCCTCGGCCGCAGCCATGCTCGCCGCGTTCGGCCGGCGCCGGAACAACGGCGCCAGCGGCAGCATCACCAGGAGGCAGGCGATGCCGAGCCACAGATGCGTCGTGCGCAGGCCATGCGTCTCGACACCCCAGTTGATCAGCTGCGGCCAGAACATGCCGGCGAGATAGCTGCCGGAGGCGCCGAAGACGACGGCGAGGCCGCGATAGCGCCGGAACCAGTGCGAGAGATCGGCGATCAGCGGCGAGAAGCCGGTGGCGGCGCCGAGCCCGATCAGGAAGCCATGCGCCAGCGCGAACTGCCAGAGCGAACCGGCGATGGAGGCGAGCGCATAGCCGCCGCCGAGCAGAAAGGCCCCCAGCACGATCGGCGCGGCGATGCCGACACGGTCGGCCAGCCGGCCCATGGCGATGTTGCCGATGCCGAAGCCGATCATGGCGCAGGTATAGGGCAGCGAGGCGTCGGCCCGCAGCACGCCGAATTCCTGCTGCACCGCCGTCACGACCACGACCGCGGACCAGGAGCCGACACAGGCGATCGTCCCGACCAGCAAGGCGAGCGCCAGCCGCATCCAGGCGTAAGGCGAATCCGGCGCGTAGCGCGCATCCTGGGCGTTCATGTTTCCTCGCCGCGCTAGAGCCGGATCGGATCAGGTTGAAGCAACCTGATCCGTGAAGCCGTCTCTCATTTTAAGTCTAGAGACCGTTTTGCCGATCAGTCTGCAGAGCAGGCTGATCGGCACGGGCTCTAGCGGAGAACGATTTTCTCTCTGCCCGAGCATTAGGCAGCGGGCCTGTTCGCCACAAGCGCATGAGCGGCGGGCCGATGCAGCGCGGATGTGGGGGCATCCTGCCCGCCAAGGACGACTTGCATCGCCCTCCGGGACGGGCATGCTCGGCATCCTGCTGGAGGCGCGATGGCGAGAATCTGCATCTATGGCGCTGGCGCGATCGGCTGCTATCTCGGTGGCCGTCTCGCCGCCGGCGGGGACGAGGTCGGCTTCGTCGGCCGCACCGGCATCGGCGAAGAGCTCCGGCAGCATGGCCTGACCCTGACGCAGTATGACGGCCGCGACTGGCGCGTTCCGCCGGAAGCGATCGCCTTCTCGACCGAGCCGGCCGCTGCCGCCGCAGCCGAGCTGATTCTCGTCACGGTGAAATCCGGCGGCACGGCGCAAGCCGCGGCCGAGCTCGCCGGAGTGGTTCAGCCGAGCGCCGTCGTGATCAGCTTCCAGAACGGCATCGGCAATGCCGATGCCCTGCGCACCGCCCTCCCCGGCCGCAGCGTGCTCGCCGGCATGGTCCCGTTCAATGTCGTGAAGCGAGCTCCCGGCGCCTTCCATCAGGCCTCGGAGGGCGAGCCCGAGGTCGAGGACTCGTCCACGCTCGTACCCCATCTGGCCGACTTCACCAGCGCCGGCTTCGCCCTGCGCCGGCATCGCGACATGCTGCCGGTACAATGGGCCAAGCTGATCTTCAATCTCAACAATGCCGTCAACGCCCTCTCCGGCCTTCCCTTGCAGCAGGAGCTGGCGCAACGTGACTATCGCCGCTGCCTCGCTCTCGCCCAGACCGAAGCGCTGATGCTTCTGGCCCAGGCCGGCATCCGGCCCGCCCGGCTGACGCCGCTGCCGGCGCGCTGGATACCGGCGTTGCTGCGCCTGCCCGATGCGCTGTTCGCCAGGCTCGCCCGGAAAATGCTGGCGGTCGACCCGCTGGCCCGCTCCTCCATGGCCGACGATCTCGCCGCCGGGCGCAAGACCGAGATCGACTGGATCAATGGCGAGGTGGTGAGCCTGGCGCAGCGGCTCGGGCAGCAGGCGCCGGTAAATGCCCGACTGACGGCTATCGTCCATATGGCTGAAAAGCAGAAGGCCCCACCGCGCTGGAGCGGCGAGGCCTTGCTGGCGGAGCTGCGCGAGGGCGCGCCGCAACCTTGAGAGGTCAGGCAGCCCGACGCTCGTGCCGGCCCTCGTTGACCTCCTCGATGATCTTGGCGACGAACGCCGGCAGATCGCCGGGATTGCGCGAGGTCACCACGCCTTTGTCGGTGACGACTTCGCTGTCTTCCCATTGCGCCCCGGCATTGACCAGGTCCTGCTTGATCGTCTTGTAGGAAGTCAGGCGGCGCCCCTTGGCGATGCCGCTGTCGATCAACAGCCAGGGCGCGTGGCAGACGGCCGCGACCACCTTCCCCTGCGCGAAGAAGTCCTTGATCAGCGCGATCGCCTTGTCGTTGCCGCGCAGCGTATCGGGATTCATCTGGCCGCCGGGCAGCACGATCGCGTCGTAGGCGTCGGCCCGTGTCTCATCAAGGCCCTTGTCGACCTTGACCGCCTTTCCCCAATCCTTCTTGTCCCAGCCCTTGATCTCGCCGCTCTCGGGCGATGCGACATGCACGGTGGCGCCGGCTTCCTTGAGCTTGGCGAGCGGTACCTCGAGCTCGGACTGCTCAAAGCCGTGCGTGGCGAGGATGAGGATCGATTTTCCGTTCAGCGAGGCCATGGCCTTCTCCCTGGTTGCTGCTTCAATCAAGGCAACCTTCGGGAGGGCGATCCGTTTCCGCGTCGGAACGACGCGGCGGGGGCGACAACGGCCCAGAGACATTCCGCGATCTGGAGGATTGCTCCAGCTCAGCTCTTGCGCCCGGTCAGCTCGGCATATTGCTCCGGCGGGAGCGGGCGGCCGAGCATGTAGCCCTGCATGTAGTTGCAGCCTTCATCGATCAGGAAGTCGAGCTGCTCGCGCGTCTCGACACCCTCGGCCACCACCTCGATGTCGAGCGCATGGCCGAGCGCGATCACCGCGCGGGTGATCGCGGCCGCCTCCGAGGCGACGCCGAGATTGGCGACGAAGCTGCGGTCGATCTTCAGCGTCGAGAGCGGGAACATGTGCAGATAGGACAGCGAGGAATAGCCCGTCCCGAAATCGTCGAGCGCGATGCGCACACCGAGCGCCTTGATCCGGTGCAGCACCAGCATGGTCCGGTCGAAATCGGTGATCATCACGCCTTCGGTGATCTCGAGTTCGAGCCGCTCGGGCTCCAGCCCGGTCTCGACCAGCACCTCGTCGATCAGCCCCGGCAGGTCGCCATGGCGGAATTGCAGCGGCGAGACGTTGACGGCGATGCGCAGCGGCGTCTCCCAGCTCGCCGCCTCGGCGCAGGCCTGGCGCAGCAGCTCGCGCGCCAGCGGCAGGATCAGCCCGCTCCCTTCGGCGGCGGGAATGAACTCGGACGGCGGCACGACACCGCGCTCGGGATGGATCCAGCGCGCCAGCGCCTCGAAGCCCGTGAGGACGCCGGCGGCCGAGAACACCGGCTGATAGTGCAAATGCAGCTGCTTGTTGGCGATCGCCGCCTCGAGGTCCTCGGCGAGATGGTGCAGCCCACTGGCGACGCCCGGCCCGGCCGGCGTCCCCGGGGTGACGTCGACCATCAGATTGATCGCACCGGTGAGCCTGCCCTGCGTGTCATAGAGCGGCGTCGGCAGCGGTACGAAGCGGACCCGGGTTCCGTCGGGCCGCTCGGCCAGCACCTCGACGCCGCGAACCTCGCGTTCCTCGCGCAGCGCCACCGCCATCGCGCATTCCTCGGGCTGCAATGGCGAGCCGTCGGTCCGGAACAGCTTGTGGCCGATGCACCAGCGGTCGCTGCCGAGCTGCGGCTCGCGCCCGACGAGTTCGGCGGCGGCCTGGTTGAAATAGTTTACACGCCCCTCGGCATCGGTCGCGTAGAGCGCGACGGGCAACCGCGCCACGACCTCGCGGAACCAGTGGTCATCGGGGCCCGAAGCCTCCGCACCCGGGGGATCTTCCGGCTTCGGGCCGCCGGGGGGATTGGGAGGCATACGAACGATCTCGACAGCGGCGAACAACGTGACGACATCAAAGCCGGAAAAACCGAATAAAGTTTTAAATGGCAGGAGTGAATCCAAAAACGCAATAAAATAACCCGCCAGACCAAAGGGCAAATGGCAAAAGTCGATGTATTATTTGTCTAAAATTTGTACAAATCCATCAAATTACCACCGGTGGTCCACGAATCTAAAATCTTGAATCAAGATCTATCCAATAATACCGAATTTATCGCTCTCAAGAGCGAGGGATTTGCCAAAAAAACTATTTTAACAAGCGTTCGCCTTGCTCGTCGATCAGCTGTTTTGCCTTGACGATCGCGAAGTCCGCCGCCTCCTCGGCGCCGGGGAAGCGGTCGGCCCGGATGAAGCGATGGCTCTTCATCTCGCCCTCGATCTCCTTTTCGATCACGCCGCAGAGCTGCTGCTGGCCGCCTTCGGCGAATGGCGTCGCATGGATGGTGAAGCCCTTGTATTCGGTGCTTTTCAGCGGTCCGGCGGGGGCAGCCGGCTTGGCGTCCTTGCGACCGAACAGGGATTTGAGGAAGGACATGGCGGGCTCCGTTTGATTTGCGCTGTATAGCCCAGATGCGGACCGCTTGGCCAAGCGCCGGATTCTGCCGCCCGACGATCCAACGAGCCTCTGGCGCATCGCCACCTGCGTCACCATGTCATCCTGAGACAGGGCGGAAAAGTCGAGCCCGTCCATCCCGATGCTCTCCTGGCCCGCTCTGTCGCAGGAGCAGCCATGATGCGCTTCTTCAAACTCTGCCTGCCGGTCTTGCTGGCCCTACCGCTCTTGTCCGCTGCAACGCAGGCGCAATCGCCCAATAGCGTTCCTTGCGCCGATCGCAGCATGGCGACCACGCAGCTTCATGAGCTCTATGGCGAACGCCGGATCGGCTATGGCCTTGCCGCCAATGGCAGCGTGATCGAGCTCTTCGCCGCGCCAAACGGCTCCTTCACCCTGTTCGCGACCTTGCCGCACGGAGTCAGCTGCCTGATCGCCACCGGGCAATCCTGGGAGCCGGCCCCGGAGGCCGAATACTACGCCGGCCGGTGATCTGCTCGCCTCGGCGAACGAACATCCGAGTTCGCACCCCGCCGGGTCCCCGCCATGCCCCAACGCCGACACGGCCGAAAATCAGCGCTTGCCTCCCACCAGAATAATACAGTACAGTATGGTATTATTCTGGGAGACCACCATGAATGCCTGGCTCGCCTTCGCCGCCGTGCTTGCGGCCGCCACCACCTTGATCCACGTCGTTCTCGGCGGACGGGAAATCGCCACGCCGTTGCTGGCGGCCGAGCGGCTGCATGCCGTGCCGAAGTTCACCCTGTATTATTGCTGGCATCTGGTGACGATCGTGCTGGCGGCGCTGGCGCTCGCCTTCGGCCTCGTCGCGACCGGCCATGGCAGTCGCGATCTCGCCCTCTTCGCAACCGCTGGCGCGGCGTTGTTCTGTCTCTGGGGCCTCGGCATGATCGGCCTGTTCCGCCTGCGGATCGCACATTTCCCGCAATGGGCCCTGTTCGCTGCGATCGCGATCAGCGGCATGATCGGCCTGTGGCAGTGACCTCCCCTCTCCCGCTCCGCTTTCGCCGGAGTGACTGGCTCGCCCTCGGCCTGACCGCGCTCGCCGAGCACGGCCCGGCCGGGCTGACGATCGAGGCGCTCTGCCGCCGCGCCGGCAAGACCAAGGGCTCGTTCTACGCACATTTCCCGGCGATCGAGGTCTATCTCGCCGCACTCGCCGGGCATTGGCGCGAGACCCATACGCATCGGTTGATGCAGGAGGTCGACAAGGGCGGGCCGGCGCCGGACCGCCTGATCGCGCTAGACCGCATGGCGCTCGCCCTCGACATTCGCGTCGAACAGGGCATGCGCCGCCTCGCCCAGCTCGATCCGGGTGTGGCGGCGACCTGCGCCGAGGTCGACCGCGAGCGCGTCGGCTATCTGGAAAAGCTCCATGGCGAGAGCGGGCGCTTCACCCCGCCGGAGGCTCTCGCGCTGGCCCGTATGGAATACGCCGCCTTCATCGGCTTTCAGCAGCTCGATCTCGGCCTGTCGCCGCAGGAGCTGCACGCCTGCTACGGCACCTTCATGCGGCTGCTCGTTCGGTCGAAGGGCGACTGACGACTCAGGCGAGGTGCAACACGACCTCGCGCCGGTGCGGGCTGGTACGATGCTCGAACAGGTAGATCCCCTGCCAGGTGCCGAGCGCGAGCCTGCCGCCGCTCACGGGGATCGAGAGCGAGACCGGCAGCATCGCCGCCTTGATATGCGCCGGCATGTCGTCGGGCCCCTCGGCGCGATGGGTGAGATAGGCCATCGCCGGATCGTCCGCCGGCGGCACCAGCCGGGCAAAGAAGGCCGACAAGTCACGCCGCACGTCCGGATCGGCATTCTCCTGGATCAGCAGCGAGCAGGAGGTATGGCGCACGAACAGCGTCAGCAGGCCGCTATCGACGCCCGCCTCGCGCACGAACCGGGCGACCGCGTCGGTGAACTCGTAGAGCCCCGCCTCGCCCGTTTCGATCGCGAGACGGGTCTGCCTGCCCGCCATTACCGTTCAGTGAGCGCGAGCTTCGCGCCGAGCGCGACGAAGGCGGCCGCGAAGGTGCGCCGCAGCCAGGCCATCACCGAAGGACGGCTCACGACATGGTCGCGCATCGCCGCGGCGAACAGGCCGTAGAGCGCGAAGACGACGAAGGTCATCGCCATGAACACGCCCGAGAGCTCGAGCATGCGCGCCATCGGGCTCGCCTCGTCGGCGGCGATGAACTGCGGCAGGAAGGCGACGAAGAAGATCGAGAGCTTGGGATTGAGCACGTTGAGCGCCAGGCCGTCGACCAGCACGCGCCAGGGCGAGCGCCTGTCGGCCGTGGTCTCGACGCTGAGCGCGCCCTGTTCCTTCAGCGTCTGCCAGGCCATCCAGAGCAGATAGGCGACGCCGGCATATTTGACGATGGCGAAAGCGAGCGCGCTGGCATGCAGCAGCGCCGCGAGGCCCATCATCGCGGCGAGCAGATGCGGCACGATGCCGAGGGTGCAGGCGAAGGCGGCGAGCACGCTCGCCTTGGCCCCGCGCGTCAGCCCGGCGGCGATGGTGTAGATCGCGCCCGTCCCGGGTGAAGCGACGATGATCAGCGAGGTCAGCAGGAATTCGAGGGACACGAGCTTCACTCCAGCTCCAGCGACGCTACCGGAGCCGCATCGATATCCCGGTCGCGAGCGCCTTGCTAGCCCAGCCCCTCGAAGATCCCGCCGATCACCGTGACGACCGCCTCGCCGGTCGCCACCACGGCGCTCCCGGCGCCCTCGACCACGGTGCCGACCACCTCGACCGCGACGCCGACCGCCTCGATCGTGACATTGCTGGCGACGTCGAGCACGCCGCTGACGAGGTCCCCGGCCGTCGAGCCTTCCTCCTCCTGCTTCTTCGCCTGAGGCGGAAGACCGGCTTGCAACGCCGCCTTGGCGGCTTCGATCTCGGCTTCGGTCGGAATCCCGGTCATCTGTGCTCCTCCAGGAGAAGCCTCGATTGTGAGGCTGACCTTAGCAGAACTGTGGCGGGCTGGGCCGATTCTGCTTGCCCTCTGCGCCGGTCGATCGTAAAGGCGGCGTTGCGTCCCCTGCGGACGGCCGTAAGCGTCTCACGTCAGGCAACGCATCCCCCGGCTCGGTGCCGCCAGGATGCCAGAAGGCCATGACGGCAGAGCCTGTCCTTACGGATGGTCCCATGAAACCCTCCCGCAAATTGCCGGCGCGCTACGGCGCGTTCGTCACCCCCTTGATCCTGTCTGGCCTGATGACCCTGATCGTCTCAGGGATCTCGACCCTGCGCGTGCTCGGCCCGACGCCGGCCTTCCTGCAAGGCTGGCCCGTCGCCTGGGGCCTATCCTGGCTGATCGCCTTCCCGGTGCTGCTGCTGGCCCTGCCGGCGGCGCGTAAGCTCACCGCGATGCTTGTCGCGCCGGCGGGGTGAGGCAAAAGAAAAGGGCGGCTGACGCCGCCCTTTTGACTGGATCGATCTTCGATCCCTCAATTGTCCAGGAAGCTCCTGAGCTTCCGGCTCCGGCTCGGGTGCTTGAGCTTGCGCAGCGCCTTCGCCTCGATCTGGCGGATGCGCTCGCGGGTGACGCTGAACTGCTGGCCGACCTCTTCGAGGGTGTGGTCGGTGTTCATGCCGATGCCAAAGCGCATGCGCAGCACGCGCTCCTCGCGCGGGGTGAGCGAGGCCAGCACGCGCGTCGTGGTCTCGCGCAGATTGCTCTGGATCGCCGCGTCGATCGGCAGGATCGCATTCTTGTCCTCGATGAAGTCGCCGAGATGCGAATCCTCCTCGTCGCCGATCGGCGTTTCGAGCGAGATCGGCTCCTTGGCGATCTTCAGGACCTTGCGCACCTTCTCCAGCGGCATGGCCAGCTTCTCGGCCAGCTCCTCCGGGGTCGGCTCGCGTCCGATCTCATGCAGCATCTGGCGCGAGGTCCGGACGATCTTGTTGATCGTCTCGATCATGTGCACCGGGATGCGGATGGTGCGGGCCTGGTCGGCGATCGAGCGAGTGATCGCCTGCCGGATCCACCAGGTCGCGTAGGTCGAGAACTTGTAGCCCCGGCGGTACTCGAACTTGTCGACCGCCTTCATCAGACCGATGTTACCCTCCTGGATCAGGTCGAGGAACTGCAGGCCGCGGTTGGTGTACTTCTTGGCGATCGAGATCACGAGACGCAGGTTCGCCTCGATCATCTCCTTCTTCGCCTGCCGCGCCTCGCGCTCGCCCTTCTGGACCATCAGCACGATCTTGCGGAACTCCTGGATCTCCAGGCCGGTCTCCGAGGCCATCGTATGGATGTCCTCGCGCAGATCCTTGATCCGGTCCTTCTCCTGCGCGACGAATTCCCGCCAGCCGCGCGAGCCGAGCTTGGAGACGCGCAGCACCCATTTCGGGTCGAGCTCGCCGCCGATATGCTGCTTCAGGAAGTCGTCGCGGGCGACACCATAGCTCTCGGCGAGACGTAGAAGTCTCGTTTCGTGAGAAATCAACCGCTTGTTGATGTCGTAGAGCTGCTCGACCAGCGCCTCGATGCGGTTGTTGTTGAGCGAGAGCGACTTCACCGAGACGATGATGTCGTCCTTCAGCTTCTTGTATTTGCGGTCCTGCGACGGCGAGAGCTTGGCGTTCTCCAGCCGGCCGGCAATGTCCTGGTCCTGCAGGCGGCGCAGCTTGGTGTAGTTGCTGGCGATCGAGTCGAAGGTCTCGAGCACGCGCGGCTTCAGCTCGGCCTCCATGGCCGAGAGCGACACGTTGTTCTCCATGTCGTCGTCGTCCATGCCCTCGGGCGGAGTCTCGCCTTCGGGCGCAGCCTCTTCGGCCGCCTCGGCCCCTTCTTCGCCCTCGCCGGCCATCTGCTCGGGATTCTTGCCGTCGGGGCCGGCATAGGTCGCTTCGAGGTCGATGATGTCGCGCAGGAGGACCTTGCCCTCGTTGAGCTCGTCGCGCCAGATGATGATCGCCTGGAAGGTCAGCGGGCTCTCGCAGAGCCCGGCGATCATCGCCTCGCGGCCGGCCTCGATGCGCTTGGCGATCGCGATCTCGCCCTCGCGCGAGAGCAGCTCGACCGAGCCCATCTCGCGCAGATACATGCGCACGGGATCGTCGGTGCGCTCGGTCGGCTCGAGATTGCGCTTGGTCTCGACCGGCAGCGCCGTGCGCTGCGCCTCGACGAGATCGCCGCCCTCGGCCTCGTCCTCGTCGCCATCGCCCTTGCCCCGGGCCGCGCGCTCTTCGCCGGCCGCTTCAGGATCCTCGTTGTCGACGACGTTGATGCCCTGCTCGCTGAGCTGGCCGAGCACATCCTCAATCTGCTCGGAGGAGAACTCCTCCGAGGGCAGGACCTCGTTCAATTCGTCATAGGTGACATAGCCGCGCTTCTTGGCGAGCTTGATCATCCGCTTGACGGCCTGATCGGTGAGATCGAGGAGCGGGCTGTCCGTGCTCGGGGGCGCTTCCGGGGAACCCGCTTCGGACTTGTCCCGCTCGCTCACTTTGGTCGCCATCAATCAGCGCTCCACCATTTTGCGCGCCGGTGCTATGGCTCCGACGCATAAAAGGGCGCCGCGGCAACCGTCGCTGCCGCGCACCCACCCAACTCATCCACTGCAGATAGCGCCGACCATCGTTGATGAATCGTGCACCATCCTCAATGCCGTCCTCGTCTCTGCCGACGAAAGCAACGCACCAGCCCGGTCATTTCTCAGGATTGGCCTCGGTCCCCTCGATCGTGTCGAGACGGCCCTTGACGTCCTTCATCCAGGCAAAATTGGCTTCCGTTGGTTCGTCAGCCAATGCGCGTTCGGCTGCCTTCAGCTCGCTATGTAGCGTGCGTGCGCGATGATGCAAGACGAGAGCCTGACGAATCGAATCAAAAACCGATTCCGGATCAGCCGTTTGCGCCAATTTCAGCCGCTCGGCCGGCTGGGTGACGGAAAGCAGCGCCGCCTGCGCTTCCGCGACTCGTCCCTGCTCCAGCCGCCGGCCGAACGCCTCCTGGTCGAAGGCGCCGTCGATCGCCGCATCGAGAAGCGCCTGCCGGAAGCGCTCCGCCGCCGGCCCGTCGAGCGAAAGCTCGGCGATCTCGTCGACGCAGCGCATCACCAGGTCGGGATGGCTCGCCAAGGCGAGCAGCACGAAGGCCTCGCGCGGATTCTCGCCATGCCGGCGCTGCATCAGCGGCGAGCTGGCGAGCTGCGGGCTCGGCCGCACCAGCGAAAGCGGCGGCCTGTCCTGGCCGCGCTGAAATCCACGCCCGCCACGCGCGCCGCCGGAAAAGCCGTTCTGGCGCCGCCCTTCAAAGCGTTCCTTCTGGGGCGGCGCGAAGAGCAGCCCGATGCGCTCGTCGATCTCGCGGCGATAGTGCCGGCGCGTCGCCTCGTCGCGAATCAGGCCGAGCGGCTCCTTCAACCGTCGTTCGAAGGCAGCGCGTCGCTCGGGCGTGTCGAGCTGGCTCGCCTCGAATTCGCGCGCCCAGAGCATATCGACGAGCGGCTTGGCCGAGCCGATCACCTCGGCCACGGCGGGCTTGCCGCCCGAGCGGGCGAGATCGTCCGGGTCCTGGCCCTCGGGCAGCAGCGCGAAGGCGAGCGAGCGCCCCGGCTCCAGCATCGGCAAGGCGAGATCGATCGCCCTCCCCGCTGCCTTGCGGCCGGCCTTGTCACCGTCGAGGCAGATCACCGGCTCGCCCGACATGCGCCAGAGCAGCGAAAGCTGGTCCTCGGTCAGCGCCGTGCCGAGCGGGGCCACCACCTGCGGGAAGCCGGCGAGCGTCATGGCGATGACGTCGACATAGCCCTCGACCACGATCACCTGGCCGGTATCGTGCGCGGCCTTGCGGGCGTTGTGGTGGTTGAACAGCAGCGCGCCCTTATGGAAGAGCGGCGTCTCCGGCGAGTTCAGGTATTTGGCCGGCACGTCGGCGCTCATCGCCCGGCCGCCAAAGGCGATCACCCGCCCGCGCGCGTCGTGGATCGGGAACATGATCCGGTCGCGGAAGCGGTCATAGGGCACGGCGATCTCCTCGCCATGCACGAGGAGCCCCGTCTCCATCATCGCATCGGCGCCGACGCCCTTAGCCGCGAGATGGTCGCGCAGCGCGAAGCGGTCAGGCGGCGCATAGCCGAGGCGAAAGAGCTTGCGCGCCTCCCCTTCCAGCCCGCGGCCCGAGAGATAGCGCCGGGCCAGCCCGCCGCGCTCCGATAGCAGCTCGGCCTCGAAGAAGCGCGCCGCCAGCTCGACGACCTCGTGCAGCCCCTTGCGCTTCTCCTCCTGCGCCTGCGCCTCGAAGGAGACCTTCGGCAAGGTGACGCCGGCCTCGGAGGCGAGCTTCTCGACGGCTTCCGGGAAGGAGAGCCCCTCGGTCTCCATCACGAATTTGAAGATGTCGCCGTTCTTGCCGGAGGAGAAATCGAAGAAGGAGCCCTTCTGATCGTTGACGAAGAAGGACGGCGTCTTCTCGGCGTTGAAGGGCGAGAGCCCCTTCCATTCGCGGCCGGCCTTGGCGAGGCGCACGCGCTTGCCCACGACCGCCGAGACAGGCAGCCGCGCCTTGATCTCCTCAAGGACGGAGGGCGGGAACTTCATGGCTTCCTATCTGGCCGCTGCAGGCCTGCTTGCCAACCGCGGAAACCGCCATTGCCGAGCTTATGGTCCATATCCACAGCAAGCCCCATATGATAAAGAAAATCGCGGAAAAGGAAGAAAGCCGTGGCGCTCAACATCAAGGACCCGGAGACCGAGAAGGTGGTGCGCCAGCTCGCGCGCCGGCGCGGGCTCAGCCTGACAGAGGCCGTGCGCATGGCCGTCAGGAGCGAGCTCGACAAGGACGAATTGTCCGAGGAGGAAAAGGCGCGGCGGGTGGCTGCTGCAAGACGTAAATTGGCAGCCCTTCACAAGAAGTACGACATCGTCCCGACCAATCACGTCATGACCAAGCAGGAAATGGACGAGGCCATCGGCTACGATGAGAACGGCTTCTGGTGAAACTCGTTGTCGATACCTCGGTGATCGTAGCCTGCCTGGTCGGCGAGCCGGAAGCAGGGCGCTTCGCTGACTTGGTCGAACTGGCCGACCAGCGCATCATATCGGCCGTCAATGCTCTGGAAGCGCGCCTGGTCATCGCGTTCTCCAAAGGCATGCGCGTAGAAGCTGTTGAAGACTTTCTATCGGACTACGATGTCGCAGTTATCCCCTTCGACGAGGATCTCTCCAATCTCGCCTTCGACGCCTATCGCCGCTACGGCAAGGGCCGCCATCCCGCCAAGCTGAACATGGGTGACTGCGCCGCTTACGCTCTCGCCAAGTCGCGCGGCTGGCCGCTGCTCTACAAGGGCGAGGATTTCACGCAGACCGATATCGAGCGGGCCTGATGCCGCCCGCGGTCGAGACGCGGCTGCTGCGCCAGTTCATCGCCGTCGCCGAGGAACTCAACTTCCACCGCGCCGCTGAGCGTCTGCATATGGCCCAGCCGCCGCTCAGCCAGGCGATCCGCAAGCTCGAGGATACGCTCGGCTTGTCTCTGTTCGAGCGCAGCAACCGCAGCGTCGCATTGACGCCCGCCGGCACGGCCTTCCTCGGCAGCGCCCGGCGCGTCCTCGCCCAGCTCGACGAGGGCATCAGAGAAGCGCAGGCCGTCGCCGCCGGACAAGCCGGCCGGCTTGCGATCAGCTTCGTCGGCACCGCCCATGACCTCTTGCCGGCGGCGCTGCGCCGTTTCCGCGCCGAATATCCCGGCATCGAGCTCGTCCTGCGCGAGGCGACGACGGGCGAGCAGCTCGCGGCGATCACCGCGGGCGAGGTCGATATCGGCCTGATGCGTCAACCCGGCATCATGATTGCCCAGCTCGCCAGCGAAATCCTGCTGCGCGAGCCGATCCTGGCCGCATTGCCGGACGACCACCCGCTCGCAGGACAGGAGACGGTCCCCCTCGCCGCCCTTGCCGACAGCGATTTCATCGGCACGCCGCGTCAGCTCGGCATCGGCTTCCATGACCAGATTATCGGGCTCTGCCGCCTCGCCGGCTTCTCGCCGCGCATCGTCCAGGAAGCCCGCCAGATGCAGACCGTCGCCAGCCTGGTCGCGAGCGGGCTCGGCGTCGCCCTGATCCCGGGTTCCTTGGCGCTGATGCCACGCGCCGGCGTCGCCTTCCGGCCGATCGCGATCGAGGCGCCACCTCAAATAACGCATCTCGAGCTGATCGCCGCCTGGGACGCGACGCGTCTTTCGCTGGCGCGAGACAACTTCCTCGCCGTACTCAGGCAGGCCTCCAGCGATACGCTGTCAGTATCAAACTAGAACGAACAATATATTTTACCGCGATCCGTGTGGCTGGCAGCTTCTCCTCGACAGCAACAGCGAGGGAGTCTTCGCCATGCAAGACCGCCTGCGACGATGGGGCCTGACCGCCGCGACCCTGACCGCGGCCGCCCTTTTCACCATCCCGACATCAGCAACGGAACGTGCGACCATGATCGAGCAACTGCGCATCTACGAAATCTTCGAGAGCAACAAGGACGCCTTCCACGCCCGCTTCCGCGACCACGCCGCCCGCATCATGAAGACCTACGGCTTCGACATCGCGGCGATGTGGGAGGCCAAGACCAAGGACCGCACCGAATTCGTCTATGTCCTGCGCTGGCCGGACGAGGCGACGATGCGCGAAAGCTGGGCCCGCTTCATGCAGGACGCGGAATGGTCGAGGATCAAGGACAGCAGCGCCGCCGAGCATGGCCGCATGGTCGGCGCGATCGAGGAGCGGGTGATGCAGCGCACCAGCTATTCGCCCTGAGCGGCCAATCCTCTACGGGCACTGCAGCGGATCGCCCGCCAGGGCCTTCGCCGCGCCTTCGGTCGGCAGCAGGATGGCGGCGTCGCCGGCCCGCAATTCGATCCGCTTCGCTTCGCGTAAGGCCGCTACAACTGGCTTCATCTGCGCGGCGCCGAAACCGCCGTCGGGCTTCCAGGTCAATTCAACCTCATCGATACCCGCCTGCGCCGTGACCGGCACGCGCGTCGCCTTGCCATCGGCCACGATCTCGATCGATGACGGCAGGGCGTCCTTGAGCTGCGTCTTGGGCAGGACGGCGATCAGATAGGGACCGCTCGCGATCGCCGGGTTGGCGCGGGCCGCTGCCGCATCCCCGCAATAGAAGGTGAGCCGCGTTCCATCGGCGCCGCTCACTCCGGCAAAGGAGGTGCCCATCTGGTAGCCGGTGCCCCAGCCTTCGGATTGAGCGAGCGCTGCCGGGCCTTGCAAGGCCAGCCCGAGCGCGAGGACAGCGATAGTAAGCTTCGGCATCGATCTCCTCCCTTGCTGAAAACGCTGCCGCTCACGCGGTCAGAGTAGACTTGCCATTGCATCTCGTTTTGTATATACAGAAGCAGCCAATGCTAACAGAGCATCAGACTCTGAAGCCAACCAGGGGCATCGAGCCGAGTTGGACTGACATCAGGAGCCGGTGGTTAACCGGCCGCGCGGAGCGTCTGAGACATCCGCGGCAGGCATTGGGGACAAAACCAAATGCTCGACTCGACTTTGTACCCCACTCAATTTGAGTGGGACGAAGCTAAGCGGATTTCTAACATTAGGAAGCATGGAATCGACTTCATCACTGCTACCCTCGCTTTCCAGGATAGAAGGAGCTTCGAGTATCGCTCCTCGATCGGTGAGCACGAGCAGAGATGTGTTCTAATTGGATGTGTGGAAGGCCGCATCATCGCAGTGATTTACACGGTACGAAATGAATCAATCCGTCTGATCTCTGCGAGAAAGGCCCGCCCGAAAGAGCGCGAAAAATGGGCACTGAGCGAATTGTCAAACTGATCGGCCAATCGCCCAGCGGAGAAGCGGTCATCGAGCATGAGGACGGCCGCCTCGAGCGCGTGAAGGATCGCACTGACTGGGCGCGTATCGATGCACTCACCGATGATGAGATCGAGCAGGCCGCACGTTCCGATCCTGATTGGGACGGGTTGCTCGATATCGATTGGTCGCAGGTCGAGATCACACGGCCCGCACGCAAGCAGCCGATCTCGATTCGGCTGGACGAGGATGTGCTGGATTTCTTCAAGCGCGGCGGCACCGGCTACCAGAAACGGATCAACGCCGTCCTGCGCTCGTATATGTCGGCCTCGAAGCAGCGCGCGAAGGCAAAGTCGCCCGCGCGCCGCCGTTCCGGCTGATCAGCCGCCCAGCAACTGCTTCACCATAGGGGAGACCTTGGCGAAGTCCATCTGGCCGGCGTAAGCCGCACGCAGCGCGCCGATCACCTTGCCCATGTCCTTGACGGCGGACGCGCCAACCTCGGCAATGACCTCCTCGATCGCCGCCTTGATCTCCTCGTCGCTCATCTGCTTGGGGAGGTAGGAGGAGATCACCGCGACCTCGGCCCGCTCGCCCTCGGCGAGCTCGGGGCGGCCATTGGCGTCGTAGATCGCGATCGATTCCTGGCGCTGCTTGATCATCTTCTGCAGCAAGGCGAGAATCTCGTCGGGCGTCGCCTCGCCCTTGCCCGCGCCGCGCGCCTCGATGTCCTTGTCCTTCAGCGCCGCCTGGATCAGGCGGATGGCGGCGACCTTGCCCTTCTCGCCGGCTTTCATCGCGGTCTTGAGGTCGGCGGTGAACTGCTCGCGCAGGCTGGACATGATGGTACGAACCTTCTTCATTCATTGACGGGGCACGGTCAGCCGATTAAGGCTCGCGCTCCAGACCGGCCGCGCCACTACGCGCGCAGCCTTCACGCTTGCCGCAGCTTCCAGCGGCCTGGACGAGACATAGACATGACCGCTCACGAAGGAAACCCCGCCTCTCAAGGCAGGCAAGACGGCTGGGCTGAGCCGCGCGCGACCGCGGTGCTGGTGCTCGCCGACGGCACGGTGCTCGAAGGCTTCGGCCTGGGAGCCATCGCCGAGGCGCCCGGCGAGGTCTGCTTCAACACGGCGATGACCGGCTATCAGGAGATCCTGACCGACCCGTCCTATGCCGGGCAGATCATCACCTTCACCTTCCCCCATATCGGCAATGTCGGCGTCAACGAAGAGGACACCGAGACGGTCAACGCCGCCGCCTCCTCCGGCGTGCGCGGCGTTGTGCTCCACGCCGAGGTGACCCAGCCCTCGAACTGGCGCGCCGCCAAGCATCTCGACGCCTGGCTGAAGGCCCGCAACATCGTCGGCATCTGCGGCGTCGACACGCGAGCGCTGACCGCCCTGATCCGTGAGAACGGCATGCCCAACGCCGTCATCGCCCATGACCCGGCCGGCAATTTCGACATCGAGCGCCTCAAGAAGGAGGCCGCCGCCCTGCCCGACATGGCCGGGCTCGACCTTGTCCCGCTCGTCGCCGCGACCCAGCGCTATGATTGGGACGAGACGCCCTGGCAGTGGCCGCGCGGCTACGGCAAGCGCGAAGCTGCGGCGCATCGCGTCGTCGCCATCGACTACGGCGTCAAGCGCAACATCCTGCGCCTGCTGGCCAAGGCCGGCTGCGAGGTCGAGGTCGTGCCTTCGACCGCATCGGCCAAGGACATCCTCGCGCTCAATCCCGACGGCGTCTTCCTGTCGAACGGCCCGGGCGACCCGGCCGCGACGGGCGAATACGCCGTGCCGGTGATCAGGGAACTGCTCGACCGCAAGATCCCGACCTTCGGCATCTGCCTCGGCCACCAGATGCTGGCGCTGGCCATCGGCGGCCAGACCATGAAGATGAAGCAGGGCCACCACGGCGCCAATCACCCGGTCCAGGACAAGACCACCGGCAAGGTCGAGATCGTCTCGATGAACCACGGCTTCGCCGTCGATCCGGCGACCCTGCCGGCCAACGCGACCGAGACCCATGTCTCGCTCTTCGACGGCAGCAATTGCGGCATCGCCCTGAACGACCGCCCGGCCTTCAGCGTCCAGCACCATCCGGAGGCTTCGCCCGGGCCGCAGGACAGCCACTATCTCTTCACCCGCTTCGTCGAGCTGATGGAAGCGGAGAAGGCCAAGAAGGCCGCCTGACCCGGCCATTGACAGCAAGGATGGCGCGCGCTTTATGCGCGCCATGACCTTCGCCTGCCTGCTCGCCCGCAACTATTACGCCCCGTCCTCATAGAGGCGGTGGCATTGACATGTCTCAACCGCCGCGCTGGCGGTTGAAATCAGGCAGTCACCCGGCATCGCGGCCCCTCCTCGAAGGACCCAGCGATGCTTACCCCGAACACCACCAATCCCTCCGTCGGCCTGATGGGCTTCGGCGCCTTCGGCCGCCTGATCGCCCGTCACCTCAAGCCGCATTGCCGACTGCTGGCGTTCGATCCGGCTCTGCCGGTCGATGCGGCCTCAGGCGGCATCATCGCCGCCCACCCGGCCGAGATCGCCGCCTGCGATATCGTCATCTTGGCCGTGCCGGTCTCAGCCCTTTCCGAGGCGATCACGACCTTGCGGCCGCATCTGAGTCGCGGCGCGATCGTCGTCGATGTCGGCTCGGTCAAGATCGGCCCGGCCATGACCATGCTCGCCGAGCTGCCCGAGGACGTCGAGATCGTCGGGACCCATCCGCTCTTCGGCCCGCAGAGCGGCCGCGACGGCATTGCCGGCCTCAAGATCGCGATCTGCCCGATCCGCGGCGCCAGCGCCTGGCGCATCGCCGCCTTCCTGCGCCGCGTGCTGCACCTGAAGGTCATCATGACGACGCCGGAGGCGCATGACCGCGAGGCGGCGCTGGTTCAGGGCCTGACCCATCTCATCGCCAAGATCCTGGTCCGCATGGAGCCGCTGCCGCGCCGCATGACCACGGCGAGCTTCGACCTCCTGATGCGCGCGACCGAAATGGTGCGCCATGACAGCCCCGGCGTCTTCATGGCGATCGAGCAGGCCAACCCGCATGCCAAGCCGGTGCGCGACCGCTTTTTCGCGCTGGCCGAGGAGATGCGGGCGCATCTGGATCGGGATGCCGCTCTGTCCTTCGACCAGCGAGACGCGGGAGCCCTCTCCTGGAAGGAGAGGGTTGGGTGAGGTGTTCGGACTGGAAACGTTGGCAGGAACCTGACCGCGCGGCCAAGCCGCACGGAGTTGGTCTGATCTCCCACACCTCACCCTGCCCTCTCCTTCCAAGAGAAGGTTCCCTGCGCCTTTCCCGAGCAAACAGCCGTTCAGGCCGCCTTCGCCTCCTGCCTGAGAAACCCCGCGAGCTTGCCGGCCGGCAACCCCGCCTCCGTCGCGATCCGTGTCGCCAGCGCCACCGCCGCCGGGCGCGGCTGGCCCATCGGCCGGTCGAGCCAATAGGAGACCGGGTTCAGCGCCGTGCGAATATCGGCCCTGACAATCCGCCCGGCATCGACCTGCGCCTGCGCCAGAGGCGGGCGCGACAGCGCGACGCCGAGCCCGGATGCGGCGGCGTCGAGCACGAGATTATAGTCCTCGAAACGCCGGTCCTGCTGGCGCGGCCGGAAATCCAGCCCCTGCGCATTGAACCAGGAGCGCCAGCCGGCGGCGTCCGAATCGTGGATCAGCGGCTGGTCGAGGAAGCGCTCGGGCCTGCCCTCGCCGATCGCACGCGCCAGTTCCGGCGAGGCGACGGGATAGCACCATTCCTCGAAGAGCTGCACCGAGACCCGGCCCGGCGCGCCGCCCCGGCCGCAGCGAATGGCGAGGTCGATCCCTTCCTCCTCGAGGTCGACCTTGCGATGATCGACCTGCAGCATGATCCGCACCGCGGGATCGCCACTCTCCAGACGCTGCCAGCGCGGCATCAGCCAGAGCGAGCAGACGGAAGGCGTCGCGCTGAAGCGCACCACCGCCGCCCCGCGCGGTTCGCTCCAGCGGTCGGAGGAATCGGCGAAGACCTGGAAGGCCTCCTGCGTGCGCTGGAACAGGCGCTGCCCCTCCGGCGTCAGCGCGACGCCACGCGCCTGGCGCTCGAAGACGCGCAGGCCGAGCCAATGCTCGAGCTTGGCGACCTGCCGCGAGACCGCGCCATGGGTGAGGTTCAGCGCCTCGGCTGCGGCCGAGAAACTGCCCGAGCGGGCGGCGGCCTCGAAGGCGCGCAACGTGTCCAAGGGCGGAAGTAGCGAGCTGTGATCCATGCTCACAGCTCGTCATTGAATTAGTCGTTTGTCAATCAGCTCGCCGAGGCGCTTATCGGAGACGAACCGTCATTCGCCCGAACGAGGCCCGTCATGACAACCGTCCCCTCCGCCGCGTCTTCCCGGCCCGGCTCCACGCTCGACGCCATGCTGCTCTTCACCATCCCCTTCACCGTGATCGCCTGGGCCTCCTCCTTCCCGGCGATCCGGGCCGGCCTTGCCGGCTTCGGCGCGCTCGAACTGGCGGCGCTGCGTTTTGCCATCGCCGGCCTCTTCGCGGCGCTCTTCCTGGTCGTGACGCGGCCGAAACTGCCCGAGCGCGCCGATGTCTGGCGCTTCCTCACCGGCGGCATCGTCTTCATCGCGCTTTATGCGATCTTCCTCAATCTCGGCCAGCGCGTCGTCCCGGCCGGCGCGGCGAGCTTCATCATCAACACCAACCCGATCATGACCGCGGCGCTCGCCATGCTGGTCCTGAATGAGCGCTTCAGCGCGCTCGCCTGGGCCGGTACGGCGCTCGCCTTCGCCGGCATCGGCGTGATCGCCCTCGGCAACGGGCTCGACCTCGATATCGGCGTCAGCGTTCTGCTGATCCTCGGCGCCGCCCTGTGCAACTCGGTCTCGACCGTGGTGCAGAAGCCGCTTTTCGCCCGCCACAAGCCGCTGACCGTCGCGGCCTGGAACATGGCGCTCGGCGGGCTTGCACTCACGCCCTTCCTGCCCGGCGCGCTGGAGCAGTTGCCGGCCGCCCCGGCGCAGGCGATCTGGTCGGTGGTCTGGCTAGCTCTGGTCTCCAGCGTCGTCGCCTACGGCACCTGGGCGATCACCCTGTCGCGCCTGCCTGCCGCCCGCGCCGCCAATTTCCAGTACTGCGTGCCCCCCGCTGCGATGCTGATCAGCTTCCTCTGGCTCGGCGAGGTCCCGACCATGCTCGGCCTGATCGGCGGCGCCATGGCTCTCGCCGGCGTGGTGCTCGTCAACCTGAAACGGTGAGTAATCACCCTTGTCGTCATGGTCGGGCTTGTCCCGACCATCCACGTCTTTGCCTCACTCGTCGCGTGCGATGTTCAAGACGTGGATGCTCGCCACAAGGGCGAGCATGACGGTGAGGGTCACTGCGCTGCCGGCCCCGCTTCACTGATCTGCTCTTCGATCCCCAGGATCAGCTTCCTGAGCAGCCCGGCCAGCGTCTCCCGCTCCCCCTCGTCGAGCGGCTCAAGGAACGCCAGCTCGCTCGCCATGTCCGTGCGAAAGGCCTGCTCGGCGAGTTCCGCTCCCGCCTCGGTCAGCGCCACCTGCACGCTGCGCCCGTCTTTCGGCGATTTCTCGCGCCGGATCAGCCCGGCCTTCTCCAGCCGGTCGAGCCGGTGGGTCAGCCCGCCCGAGGAGATCATCAACAGCGCGTACATCTCCGTCGGCGTCAGCCGATAGGGCGGGCCGGAGCGCTTCAGCGTCCCGATCACGTCGAACTCGCCGCGATCGAGCCCGAAGCTGGCGAAGGTCGCCTCGATGCTGGGCCGGACCAGGTTGCCGAGCCGGAAGGCGCGGCCGAGGATCGCCATCGGCTCGGTGTTCAGATCGGGCAGCTCGCGCGCCCATTGCCGGCGTAGCCGATCCACATGGTCCTCCATCGCGCGATCCAGATGCTGCGATTCGTCTGCCATTTCAGCGCCTTGGCTGTTGGATGCCCGGCAAGAAGACATACACGGCGCATCGACCCTCGCCAAGATATCTTGACACAAAGGTATTTATCTTGACGAGAAGATATCTCTCCGCTAGATATCTCCCCACGAAGATAAATCGCCCACGACCAGCCAGGGAGGCAGTCATGTTCAACGTCCCTCGGTCCGACGATCAGCAGCGCGGCGCCAATCGCACGGTGCGTTTCGAGGGAGAGAAGCTCGGCGGCCCGGTCTCGTTCTTCATCGTCGACGCCGAGCCCGGTCAGGGCTCGATGCTGCACGTCCATCCCTATTCGGAGACCTGGATCGTCCGGAAGGGCGAGGCCGAGTTCACCGTCGGGGGGCAGACCACCCGCGGCTACCCTGGCGACATCGTCGTCGCCGCTGCGGACATTCCGCATCGCTTCGAGAATGTCGGCGAAGGCCGGCTCGAGCTGATCTGCGTCCACCCGAACGGGCGGATCCTGCAGCATAACCTCTGAAATCCTCGGCAACCAGCAAGGAAGACCACCATGCCCAAGATGCTCTTCGTCAACCTGCCTGTCGCCGATCTTTCCGCCGCGACCCGCGTCTATGAGGCGATCGGCTGCAAGCAAAACCCGGATTTCAGCGACCACCAGGCTTCGAGCATGGTCTGGTCGGAAGCGATCACCTTCCATCTGCTGACCCGCGACTATTTCGCGACTTTCATCAGCAAGCCCGTCGCCGACGCCCATGCCGGGGCGCAGGTGCTGCTGGCGCTCACCTTGGAGAGCCGCGCCGAGGTCGACGCCATGGTCGCAGCCGCAGCGGCCGCCGGCGGCAAGGCTGATCCACGCCCGGCGACAGATCTGGGCTGGCTCTACAACCGTGCCTTCGAGGACGCCGACGGCCACACCTTCGAAGCCGTCTTCGCCGATATGGCGGCGATGCCGGCGGGGTGAAGTGGGGCGGCCACGAGAACCCTCTCCTCCTCCGTCATGGTCGGGCTTGTCCCGACCATCCACGTCTTCGCTTCCTTGATCGAATGCCGCGTTCAAGGCGTGGATGCTCGCCACAAGGGCGAGCATGACGGTCGGGCCAGCGGGGACAATTCCCCAATCAATCCCCGCCCCCGAAACCTGGCGTATGCTTGTCCCCGTCCCGCCCGAACCGAGGGGGCTTCGCGAGGCATCATGAGGCCGGGCGGGAGAGCGGTGTTTCGTGGCGACAGGGCCTTGCGAGCCTGAAGGAGCCCAGCTCCGCAAAGGTGCGACCCACTTTTGCGATCCGGGCCGGCTCCTTCCACCACGGAGGGGTTTTCGTCGATGGGAGAGGCCCTCCCAGTCCTGCCGGACGTAACCAGACGGCGAGAACAGCTGAAGAGAACCGCGCGCGGGGTTCGGGCAGTGGCCAGTGGCGCTGCTTCGACACATCGACATCGACATTCGGCACGCAGCCGTCGACTGCGACGCCGCCTGAACCCCGCGCCTCCCTCGGATGGCGTTCCCTGCAAACCCTCGCGGTGGAAGCCGGCGAGACGCTTTCTCTCGTCGGTCGGTCTCAGGCCTCCGCGAACAGCCGCCGCTGCAGTTCGTCCCAGAGCTCCGGCGTTTGCGCCGCCAGGATGCCGAAGCCCGGCTCGGCCGGTCTGTAGGGGCGCCCGTCGAAACGCGCGGCCCGGCCGCCGGCGCTCTTCGAGGAAGAGCGTGCCCGGTGCGTGGTCCCAGGGCAGGCCGCGCCAGAACATCACGAAATGCTGCTCGCCGCGCACGATAGCCGGGTATTCCTCGCCGGCGCAAAACATCCCCGGCAGGATAGCGGCGAGGTCCCGGCTATTGGCCTTGACCCGCGCCGTGATCTCGGCAGGCAAGAAGCGGGTTAGCACCCCGCCGCGCAGCCCGGACCACTGCGGCGATTGCCCGACCCTGACGCGCTCGCCATCGACCCAGGCGCCGGAGCCGCGCTCGGCGACGTGGAGCGTGCCGGCCGCCGGGCTCAGCATCCAGGACGCCACCGTCTCGCCCTCGCGCAGCAGTGCCACCATCATCGAAAAACATGGGCTGCCCTTGACGAAATTGGACGTGCCGTCGACGGGATCGACGACGAAGACCGTGCCCTCGCCGAGCCCCTGCAGCAGCTCCGGCCGGGCCGAGACCGCCTCCTCGCCGATCACCCGCGAGCCGGGCAGCAGTTCAGGCAAGCGGAGACCGAGCAGCCGCTCGGCCTCTTCGTCGGCGATCGTGACCTCCTCGCCCGGCGATTTCACCCGGACCTCGGCCTCCGCCAGCTTCCGAAAGCGCGGCATCACCACCTCGGCCGCGACCTCGCGAAGCAGGATCGAGACCTGCTCGATCAGCTCCTGTCCGGCCATCGTCAGAAGCCCCGCTTTTCCAGTTCGGCTTCAGCCTGCGTGATGTAGTCCCGGATCACCGGCACGGCGCTCTTGTGCGGGCCGAGCAGCAGCTGGAAGACCATATCGCCGCCGATGTCGAAGGAGATCGAGCAGGCGCTGAGGTAGAACTCCCACATCCGCGCGAAACGCTCGCCCAGCATCGTCACAACCTCCGGCCGATGCGCCATGAAGCGCTCGCGCCAGGCTTCCAGCGTCCAGTGATAGTGCCGGCGCCAGAACTCGCAGTCGGAATGCCAGAGCCCGGTCTGCTCGACCGCGGCGAAGACCTCCGACAGCGCCGGCGCATAGCCGCCGGGGAAGATGTACTTGTCGAAGAACGGGCCGGTGAAGCCGGGCGGGCCGACACGGCCGATGCAGTGGACGAGCGCGATCCCGTCGGGCGTCAGCAGGTCGCGAATCTTCCCGAAATACTCAAGGTAATGCGCGACGCCGACATGCTCCATCATCCCGACTGAGACGATCCGGTCGAACGTCCCGGTCAGCTCGCGATAATCCTTGTTGATGAAGCTGACGGCATCGCCGACCCCGGCGGCCTCGGCACGCTTCTGGGCGGCCGCCATCTGGTCGGGCGAGACGTTGAGGCCGGTCACCTTCGCGCCGCAGGCTTTGGCGAGATAGATCGAGAGCTCGCCCCAGCCCGAGCCGATATCGAGCACGCGCATGCCGGGCTCGATCTTCAGCTTGGCGGCAAGGTGGCGGAGCTTGGCCTTCTGCGCGTTCTCAAGGCCGACCTCTGGGCTGTGCCAATAGGCACAGGAATAGGTCATCGTCTCGTCGAGCCAGAGCCGATAGAACTCGGTCGGGATGTCGTAGTGATGCTTCACCTTATTGCCGGCGACACCGAGCGGGTTGTGCATCCGCCAGCGCCGGATCTTGAAGCGGATCTTGCGGATCGCCGCCTGCAGTGGGTGCTTGCGCAATTCGCTGCGCTGGATCCAGAACAGGGTCAGGAGGTCGTGGATGGTCGAGCCGTCCTCGAACTCGATGCGCTCATCCATATAGCCTTCGGCCAGCGCCAGTTCCGGGTTGAGGAAGAGCTCGCGCTCGATCCTGGTGTCCTTGAAGCGCACCGTCACCTCGCCGGCGACGACGGGCTTGCCGGCGAAGACGAACTCGGTCCGGCCCGGCCCGAAGACGTGCCGCTGTCCGTCCGGCGCGATCACGGTCAGGCGACCCTTGCGGATCGAGCGCTTCAGCAGTTTCGGCAACAGCAGCATGGTCGGGCAGGCTCCGGTCGGTCGCGCGCAAGCTATTGGTTCGTTCGAGGCAGCACAAACCCTGCGTGCAATCAACCTGACTCCATCGTCAGCACAGCCATGCTAGGGGGTGGCGCCAAGGCGCCCCGGCGCCACCCTCGAAACGGAAGCCCGATGTCCTGGCGTGATTTCTGGAATGGCGAGCATGCGATCTACGTCTCGAATCGCCACAAGACCCTGCACTATCGCCGCATCGCGCAGGACATTGCTGCCGCGGTCCCGTCGAAAAATGCCGTCGTGCTCGATGTCGGCTGCGGCGAAGCGTTCCTGGCCGATCTCGTCGCCGGCGTCAGCGGCCAGCTGATCCTCTGCGAGGCGGCACCGGCCGTCCGCGACAGGCTGGAGGCTCGCTTTGGCGAGCTCGCCAATCTCTCGGTGGTGTCTCCCGAGGAGGTCGAGGTTCTGCCGGGCGATTCGCTCGACCTCGTCGTCGCCAACTCGCTGATCCAGTATCTCAGCGAGGACGAGCTGAAGCAGGCGCTGGCGACCTGGCGCGCCAAGCTGAAGCCCGGCGGCGAGCTCATCGTCGCCGACGTCATCCCGCCCGACCTCTCGCCCCTGACCGACGCGACGGAACTGCTCGGCTTCGCCTGGCGCGGCGGCTTCTTCATCGCGGCGCTCGGCGGATTGGTGCGCACCGTCTTCTCGGATTACCGCAAGCTGCGCGCGCAGTACGGTCTCTCGACTTATAGTGCCGCCGGCATCACCACGCTGATCGAGACGGCCGGCTTCAAGAACGTCGCGCGCCGCACGAATTTCGGCCATAACCCGCATCGCATGGCCTTCTCGGCCCGCAAACCGACCACATCGGTGCAAAGACCGCTCGCGCTGGAGGTTGCCACGACATGACCGCGCTCGCGCTCGCGCTCACCGTCGTCACGCTGGCCCTGGCCGGCGCCATGGCAGGCTTCTTCTATGCCTATTCGATGTCGGTGATGTGGGCGCTCGACGCGGTCGATCCGAAGGCCGCGATCGCGTCGATGCAGAGCATCAACATCGTCGTGCGCAACGCGATCTTCTTCCCGGCCTTCTTCGGCACGCCGGTGGTCGCGCTGCTGGCGGCCGGGCTCTGGTGGAAGGAGGGGATCGGGCAGGTCGCCCTGCTGCTGGCGCTCGCCGCCATCGTCTATCTGGCGGGAACCTTCCTTGTCACCCTCGTCGCCAACGTGCCGATGAACGAGGCGCTCGCCATCGCCACGATTCCTGCCGATGCCGAGCAGGCGCGGACGCTCTGGCAGACCTATTCCCGCCCGTGGACGCTGTGGAACCATGTCCGGACGCTGGCGAGCCTCGTCAGCCTCCTGCTGGTCGGCTGGGCGCTCTACGCCGCCGGGCAAATGCCCTCGGCCCGAATCTGATCAGGCTTCTTCGCGCTCGGCGAAGGAGAAGAATTTGTGCCCGGCGAAGGTGAAGACCATCACGATCAGCGTGGTGACCACCTGCATCGGCAGATAGGGCAAACCGGCGACCTTGACGAAGAGGTGCATCAGCATGCCGGTGACCAGGAAGCCGACGAAAGCGATCAGGCCGAAGCGCCAGCTCGCCTCGCCATGCGTGCGCGTCGCCACGAAGGTGAGCCAGCGGTTCAGCACATAGGAGACGACGCCGCCGAGTACGAAACCGGCGAGCGACGCCAGGACGGGATCGACCCCGCCGAGCTCGACCAGGCCGATCAGCAAACTGTAATGCGCGCCCGCCGCCACCCCGCCCGAAAAGGCATAGGCGACGAGTTGCCTAGCGCGGCGGGGAAGATGGTTCAGCATCCGGAGCAGGATACACCCGGATACTGAACGGAACCCTACGGCCGATCAGCCCGCATCGCTGCCGGCGAGATTGGCCGGCATGCCCTCGACAGGCAGGTCGAGCGCCTGCTTCAGCGTCTCGAGATTGTATTCGCGGATGCGGCCATTCGTGGGGTCGCTGACATAGGCGCTGCCTCCAATCACCGCGAGCGACGGGGTCGGCGTCTTCGCGCCGTACTGACAGTCGAAGGCGGGCACGGCGTCGAAGCTGGCGATCTCTTTCCAGGCTGCGACATCGTAGACCCGCAGCTTGCCGTCCGGCGTCAGATTGGCGAGCCGCCTGCCATTGGCGGAGAGCTCGAACTGGCAGGCCGACTGGCCGCCCGGCACCGGCAGGACATCGGCCGCGGTCAGCGACTTTGCGGTCGGGTCGACCCTGAGCAGCCCGTCATAGGGTGAGGTCTTGCCGTAATTGGCGACCATGAACTTCGCGCCGGCTTTGGCCTTGATCGTGCTCAGCCGGCGCCCGTCGGGATAGGCGAGCTTGTGCGCGCTGAACTTCGCCCCGGCCTGCGACAGCACCAGCATGCCGCCGCCCTCCCCTTCGGCGCAGCCGAAGACATGGCGGCCATCGGCCGCGGCATGGCCGTGATAGAGCTTGCAGGAGGCGTCGGGCTTGGCCGGGTCGTTGAAACTGGCGAGCTTGGCCCAATCGCCCTTGGTCCGGTCGAGGATCTCGAAGCCGTTGGGCCGCGACGAGGCGCTCTTGTCCTCGCCCTTCACATAGACCGGGTTCGGCACCGACATCAGCCAGCGCCCCTCGCCGAGCGGCACGACGATGCCGTGCTGCGGCCCCGGGCTCGGCCATTCCGTCAGCGCCGGCTTGTCCTTGGAAAGATCGTTGATCGCGACCAGCACCGCCTTCGCCGTGCTCTGCCCGTCCCAGGGGCGGATGCCGTCATAGAACAGTGCGAGCTGGCCATGGCCGGAGATGACATGGGCCGGCTTCTGGCCGGTCAACGTCAGGTCGAGGAGCTTCACCGGCCCCTTCTCGATGTCGTTGTGGTCGCCATGCGACTCGATCGTCAGGCCGGTGTCGAGGAAGCGGATCGTGCCGGCATCGTCGCCGGTCTTGATCACCACGAAGCGGCCGCCCTGCGCCGTGGCGAAGCCGGGATTGGCCTTGGGCAGGTCGAAGCTGTGGGTGACCTCGCCGCTATCGAGATCGAGCACCCGCACGACCGGCTTCTCGTGGTCGGCGAAGACCAGACGGCCGCGCAGCACGGCATGGTCATGGGCGAGGGCCGGCAGGCTCGACAGCAAGGCGGAGATGGCGAGCGTGGACAACAAGGAAAGCGGACGCATGGTAGTCTCCAGGGCAGGCGGTAAGGGATGAAGGCTCAAGCAGCCGTCGCCCGGCGCCAGGCCGGGAACGGATCGGGCAGGTCGCGGTAGCGCTCGGGCTTGAAGGCGATGGTCGGCGTCTCGCCGAGCAGGCAGGCATCAAGGGCGGCGGTGATGGCGCCTTCGTCCATGTTCGCCCCGATGAAGACCAGCTCCTGCCGGCGGTCGCCCCAGACCGAATGCCAATGCCGGTTCAGGATGGCCTTCCAGTCCGGATGATCGGGCCAGCGCGGGCGCGGCACCGCCGCCCACCAGAAGCCCATCGCCTCGGTCCGGCAGATCGCGCCGGCAAGCGACATCTCGCCGACCCAGTCCGGCCGCGTCGCCAGCCAGAAATGGCCCTTGGCCCGGATCAGCCCCGGCCAGGTCCGGGAGAGGAAGGCGTTGAATTTTTCCGGGTGGAAGGGCCGGCGCGCCCGGTAGACGAAGGAGGAGATGCCGTATTCCTCGGTCTCCGGCACATGATCCTTGAAGCCGTAGAGCTCCTTGTGCCAGAGCGGATGCTCCTGCGCCTTCTCATGGTCGAACAGGCCGGTATCGAGGATCTGGGTAAGCGGCACCCGGCCGAAATCGGCCTCGATCAAGCGCGCATCCGGATTGAGCGCGCGAATGACCAGCTTCGCCTGCGCCACCGCCTCCGGCCCGGCGTCAGCGACCTTGTTGAGCACGACGACATCGGCGAACTCGATCTGCTCGACCAGGAGATCGACCAGCGTGCGCTCGTCGCCTTCTCCGGCTGTCTCGCCGCGCTCGCGCAGGAAATCGCGCGAACCGTAGTCCTTGAGCAGGTTCACCGCATCGACCACCGTCACCATGGTGTCGAGTCGAGCGAGATCGGAGAGCGAGAAGCCGTCCTCGTCGCGGAATTCGAAGGTCGCGGCGATCGGCAGCGGCTCGGCAATGCCGGTGCCCTCGATCAGCAGATAGTCGAAGCGGCCATCGCGGGCGAGCCGGCCGACCTCGGCCAGGAGATCGTCGCGCAAGGTGCAGCAGATGCAGCCATTGCTCATCTCGACCAGCTTCTCGTCGGTGCGCGAGAGATCGCCGCCACCGGCCCGCACGAGGTCGGCGTCGATGTTGACCTCGCTCATATCGTTGACGATGACCGCGACCTTGCGGCCCTCGCGGTTGTTGAGGACGTGGTTGAGCAGCGTCGTCTTGCCGGCGCCGAGAAAGCCGGACAACACGGTGACGGGAAGGCGGCCATCCATCTCGGATCTCATATTTGTTACGTTGTAACATTTCATAGCGAGAGCAGATTGCGGACGCAAGGCTGCGATTGAGCGTCAATATTCGATCGTGCTGCCATCCCGGACAGAGCGAAGCGGAGATCCGGGATCGATTCCGGAACCTCTTTCGGAAAAGCTCCGGAATGGGTCCCGGTTTCCCTGCGGTCGCCCGGGATGACTCGCGCGCTTTTTTGGCGTGTAGCGGTCCTGCGCTGATGAGCGCTTCAGAAGTCACCGAACCTCGCTAAGCTCGCGAGAAGGTACCGGGCTGGCGCGGAAAGCTGGCGGCGCTCGGCAGCCGGGCGGTGTTCGGCCCGGGGTGCCCGTGCTGCGGTTAGGCTGACCGCGATACTCCCGGTAGACGAGATTGGCGCGGGATCCCCTCTCCTGAAGGGCGAGGGGTAGGGTGACGTGCTCGGACTGACAGCGTTGGCCTCAGCCTAACCGCGCGGTGAGCGCTCGCGGAACTGGTCAAGCCGCCTACACCTCACCCTGCCCTCTCCTTCCAGGAGAGGGTTCCCCGCGCATGACGGACCTTTCATCACATTCTGGAAAACGTCTGGCGCATCGTACGATGCCGGGAACCGCTGGTCGCCCCGACCAAGACGGCGGAAGACCTCACATGACCAGCTTGATCCGCGGCACCGAGGGATCGCGCCGCGCCGTCTCGATCACGCTGTCGAGCAGGCCGGGAAAGCGCCGATTGAACTCCTCGCGGCGGATGCTGAGGAAACGCACCGTCCCCTCTGCCCGCGACCGCGTGATCCCGGCCTCGCGCAGCTTGGCGAAATGGTAGGACAGCAGCGAGGGCGAGGCGAGCTGGGTGAAGGCGCCGCAGCGCGCCTTGTCGACCTCGTCGCAATCGGCGAGCGAGACCAGGATGCCGAGCCGGATCGGGTCGCCCAGCGCCGCGAACACGTCGGCCGGCAGGACGTCCTCGATCTGCGGATGGAAGAGCTGCTTCATCACCTCAGGCTTAATTGCCTCGGCCGCTGCTGACAAGTTTCAATGATCCTTGAATTTAGGATTGACTCATGGTCGGCCGACGCCCATGATTCAACGATCATTGAAATTGTCGGCAACTCCCCACGGAGCGCTCTGCCATGGACATCCGTCTTCTCCTGTTGGCCGGCGGCGCCTTCGCCATCGGCACCGGCAGCCTCGTCATCACCGGCATCCTCCCCAATCTCGCCGCCGCCTTCGGCGTCAGCGTCGATACGGCCGGCCTGCTGATCTCGATCTTCGCCATCGCCTATGCCATCGGCTCGCCGGTGCTCTCGACCCTGTTCGGCAATCTCGACCGTAAGCTCGTGCTGGTCGGCTCGCTCACCGTCTTCACCCTCGCCAATCTCGTCGCCGCCTTCACCAGCGACTTCACCTGGCTGATGCTGGCGCGCATCGTCATGGCGCTCGGCTCTGGCGTGTTCATGCCGGCGGCGAACGCGGTCGCCGTGGCGCTCGTGCCGCCGGAGCGCCGGGCCCGCGCCATCGCGCTGGTCACCGGCGGCATGACTGTCTCGCTGATCCTCGGCGTGCCTCTCGGCACCGCCGTCGCGACGCTCGGCTGGCACTTTCCCTTCATCGTCGTTGCGCTGTTCGGCGCGCTCGCACTCGCCGGCCTGCTGTTCAAGATGCCGGCCGGCCTGCCGCGCGGCGCCAACACGCTCGCGGAACGGCTGCAGGTCGCGCGTCGCGGCGACGTCCTGCTGGCGCTCGGCACCACCGCGCTTTGGACCACCGGCGCCTTCACGCTCTACACCTATGTCGCGCCCTTCCTCTCGGCCCATGCCGGCATCTCCGGCCATTGGCTCAGCGCGACGCTGGTCGTCACCGGCATCGGCTCGGCGCTGGGCAACCAGCTCGGCGGCCAGGCCAGCGACCGCTTCGGCCCGGTGCCGACGCTGACCTTCGTGCTGACCCTGCTCGCAGCCTCGCTCGCCGCCGCCTCGCTGGTCGCTGTGACCTTGCCGCCGACGGTCGCGATCTTCGTCCTGCCGGTGATCCTGATGATCTGGAGCGGCGCCGGATGGGCCGGGCACCCCTCGCAGATGTCGCGCCTCGCCGCGATGGCGCCTGACGCCGTCGTGGTCGCACTCTCGCTCAACGCCTCGGCGCTCTATGTCGGCATCGCCGCCGGCGCGGCGCTTGGCCAGCAGGTCCTGCGCCACGGGGCCTCCTGGGAGCTCGGCTTCGTCGGGGCGGCCTGCGAGCTCGGCGCGCTCGGCCTGCTGCTGATCGCGACGCAGCGGCGCAAGGCGGCCGCTCGCGAAGCCGCGCGCGTCAGCGAGGTTGCGACCGTGCCGACTGCGCGTTGATTAGGACCCAGATGGTTGAATGCGGTTGTTCGAACGCTATGCTGTGCGCCGAATAGGAACCTATTGGCATGGCGCCTCGCGCAAAATCAGCACTCCGGCTAACTCGGCTCAAGGTCAGAAACTGGCGGAACTTTCGCGAGGTTGAAGTACGGCTTGGAAAGCGCGCGATCTTTGTAGGACCGAACGCGTCGGGCAAATCGAATCTGCTCGATGCGATTCGGTTCCTCCGGGATTTGGTTAAACCTGTGGGCGGTGGGCTAGCTGCTGCAGTCGAGGAACGCGGCGGCATACCAAAGCTTCGGTCACTCTACGCACGGGGAACGCGCACAGACGTAGTTATCGATGTCGATGTTGGAGATGACGAAGCCCCCTTGCAGTGGTCTTACCGGCTCAGCTTCACTCGGATTGGTAAGGACAATTTTGCTAGCGTCACCGAGGAAGTCGTCAAGCGGAACGGAGAGGAAATTGCCTCTCAACGCCGCAGCAACGCTGATGACCAACAAAAGCTGGCACAGACTTTAATTCAGCAAGCTGGTCAGAATGCTCATTTCCGAGAGCTGGTCGAATTCTTTGAATCCATACGCTACCTGCACATAGTTCCTCAGATTATGCGCGATTCACGGCGGGCTCTGGAGAAAGGTGAAGACCCATATGGTGGAGACCTTTTGGAGCGAATAAATGCCACCCCTCCGAAAACGCGTAATGCTCGGCTAAGACGAATTTCGGAAGCTTTAAGGATTGCGGTCCCGCAATTCGTCAACCTTGAATTAGAGGTAGACAAACGCGGAAGTCCGCATCTGAAGGTCTTATTTAAGCATTGGCGACCGAATCCGACAACTCAAAACGAAAGTCAGCTTTCTGATGGGACGCTTCGTTTGATCGGATTTCTGTGGTCGACGAGCGAACGAGAAGGGCCTCTTCTTCTAGAAGAGCCTGAATTGTCATTGCATGAGGACGTGGCGCGGCAACTGCCCGCCATGATCGCTCGTATGCAGCGGCATTCAGGACGACAAGTTCTCATGACCACTCATTCCGAAGCGATTGCAGGCGAGCCCGGAATTGGCACTCACGAAGTGTTCCGCTTAGAGCCAGGGGAAAATGGCACTACCGCTGAGATGGCAGCAGACAACCAAGACGTTATGAATATGGTAGAAGCGGGTTTCACTGTTGGCGAGGCTGTAATGCCGATGGCTCGCCCAAAGAACATCAATCAACTTTCACTTTTCGACGTCGTCAGTGGTTAAGATAAATTTTGCATCCGAAGGGATAGTCGACGCTGCAATCGCGCGGCGACTAATTTCTCACGCGGGGGCTGAACCTGGTCTTGAAAGGCCCGCGCACGGAAAGCACAAATTAGACCCGTTGCTACAAAAATATCGAAGCGCTTCTGAACATGGCGCTCCATGGTTGGTTCTACGCGATCTGGATCGCGATTCGCTTTGCGCACCGGAGCTGTTGCGGCGCCTCGGTGTGCGACCGACGAACAATTTTTGTATGAGGATCGCGGTTCGAGAAGTCGAGAGTTGGATACTGGCAGATCGGCAAGGGCTAGCAGATTTTCTCAGAATCCCAGTTGCTAGAGTGAATCCTAGCCCAGAAGCACTCCCAAATCCGAAGCGTTATGTTATCGATCTGGCTCGCTCGTCTCGATCGCGAGACATTCGGGAGGCGATTGTTCCGCACGAAGGCAGCGGCCAGGAACAAGGGCCCGAGTATGCGGCTCAAATGGCTGGGTTCGCCGAGAACCAGTGGAATGTAGCACGCGCAATCAACGATGGGGCGGCAGCATCTTTGATAAAAGTGGATATTCGATTGAGAGAGCTTATCGCACGCCAAGGCTGACTGTGCCGCGCCTAATTAGCTTCGCCCTCATCTAAGCGCGGGAACCTGCAACAAGAATACGGACTTGCCTCGACCCGCTCGCTCAAAGAGCGCGCGGGTCCGTCGCCAACGTGACCAATCACAGAGACCACACTTCTTTTTTTGTCAGGCCCTGACCTCGAACACCATGTTGAACGGCGTCTCGGTGGCGCGGCGGAAGCGGGTGAAGCCGGCATCGAGCGCGACCTTGCGCAAACGCATCTCGCCAGCCTGCGCACCCAGCCCCAATCCGACCTCCTGCGCCATCGAGGCGGGCGTGCAGATCATCGTCGAGGCCCCATAGAAGATCCGGCCCACGGGATTGAGGTTCTGCTTGAGATTGTCATGGGCAAAGGGCTCGACGATCATCCAGGTGCCGCCCTCGGCCAGTGTCTCCTTCACGTGACGGCCGGCGCCCACCGGGTCGCCCATGTCGTGCAGGCAATCGAACATGGCGACGAGGTCATAGCTCGCCGCCGGGAAATCCTTGGCGCTCGCCCGCTCGAAGACGATGCGGTCGCCGACCCCGGCCTTCTCCGCCGCTTCCCTGCCCTTCTCGATCGAGGGCCCGTGATAGTCGAAGGCGTAGAAGCGCGACTTCGGATAGGCCTGCGCCATCAATATGGTCGAGGCGCCATGGCCGCAGCCGACATCGGCGACGACTGCGCCCGCTTCGAGCTTGGCTTTGACGCCGTCCAGCGCCGGGATCCAGCTGCTCACCAGATTGGTGTTGTAGCCCGGCCGGAAGAAGCGCTCGGTGCCGCGGAACAGGCAATTGCTGTGCTCGTGCCAGCCCAGGCCGGCGCCGGTCTTGAAGGCCTGCTCGACCTTGGGCTCGTCGACCCACATCGACTGGACGATCTCGAAGGCGCCGGCGAAGAAGGCCGGGCTGCCCTCCTCGGCGAAGGCCATGGCCTGTTCCGGCGACAGGCTGAAGCTGTCGATCGTCTCGTCATACTGCACGTACTCGGCGGCGGCCTGGGCCGAGAGCCATTCGCGGACATAGCGTTCCTTGAGGCCGGTCTTGCCGGCGAGTTCCGCAGCCGTGACCGCCTTGCCATCGGCCATCGCCTTGTAGAGGCCGAGCTGGTCGCCAAGGACGATGAGCGAGCCGGTGACGCAGGCCCCGACGTCCCCGACGAGACGTCCCACCAAGGCATCAAGCTTTTGCGGATCGGATTCACGCATGGCCAAGCTCCTCTGGTTGGGGAGGGCGTGGCCGGGGCCTGACGCGAACCGGCACGACGCCATCGCGGAAGCGGATGCTATACCCGGCCTGTCAGCGCTCAACTGCGCAAAGGGAGAAATACGCCAGCTGTGCGCGCAGGACCTGTGTGCGCATGACAGGAAGAAGCGCTTTCCGCTTCCCCCCGCCGCCTCCCCCGTCTATAGCGAGCGCCTAGCATTCATCTTCAGGCGCTCGCTGGCCCCCGCTCCTTTCGATCGGACGGGCTCTGCGCGCCCGCACGGAACCGGTCGAGCCCATGCCCAAGCGCACAGACATCAAGACGATCCTGATCATCGGCGCGGGCCCCATCATCATCGGCCAGGCCTGCGAGTTCGACTATTCCGGCACCCAGGCCTGCAAGACGCTGAAGGCCGAGGGCTACCGCATCGTCCTGGTCAACTCGAACCCGGCGACGATCATGACCGATCCGGAGCTGGCGGATGCGACCTATGTCGAGCCGATCACGCCCGAGATCGTCGCCAAGATCATCGAGAAGGAACGCAATGTCCTGGCCGGCGGCTTCGCCCTGCTGCCGACCATGGGCGGCCAGACGGCGCTCAACTGCGCCCTCTCGCTTGAGAAGATGGGCGTGCTGGAGAAGTTCGACGTCGAGATGATCGGCGCCACCGCCGACGCGATCGACAAGGCCGAGGACCGCGAGCGCTTCCGCGAGGCGATGACCAAGATCGGCCTCTCCACCCCGCGCTCGCACCATGTCAAGACGCTCGGCGCCGCGCTGGAAGCGCTGGAGGATATCGGCCTGCCGACGATCATCCGCCCGTCCTTCACCATGGGCGGCACCGGCGGCGGCATCGCCTACAACAAGAGCGAATTCATCGAGATCTGCGAGCGCGGCATCGACGCCTCGCCGACCAGCGAGATCCTGATCGAGGAGAGCGTCCTCGGCTGGAAGGAATACGAGATGGAGGTCGTCCGCGATAAGGCGGACAACTGCATCATCGTCTGCTCGATCGAGAACCTCGACCCGATGGGCGTCCACACCGGCGATTCGATCACCGTCGCCCCGGCGCTGACGCTGACCGACAAGGAATACCAGATCATGCGCGACGCCTCGCTGGCGGTGCTGCGCGAGATCGGCGTCGAGACCGGCGGCTCGAACGTTCAGTTCGCGGTCGATCCCGAGACCGGGCGCATGATCGTGATCGAGATGAATCCGCGCGTCTCGCGCTCCTCGGCACTGGCGTCGAAGGCGACCGGTTTCCCGATCGCCAAGGTCGCGGCCCGGCTTGCCATCGGCTACACGCTCGACGAGATCGAGAACGACATCACCGGCGGCGCCACCCCGGCCTCGTTCGAGCCGACGATCGACTATGTCGTTACCAAGATCCCGCGCTTCGCCTTCGAGAAGTTCCCGGGCTCCGAGCCGACGCTGACCACCGCGATGAAGTCGGTCGGCGAGGCCATGGCGATCGGCCGCACCTTCCAGGAATCGCTGCAGAAGGCGCTGCGCTCGCTGGAGACCGGCCTCGACGGGCTCGATGAGATCGAGATCGAGGGCATCGGCCAGGGCGACGACCGCAACGCGATCAAGGCGGCGCTCTCGACCCCGACGCCGGACCGCATCCTTCAGATTGCCCAGGCGATGCGCGCCGGCTTCACCGACGAGCAGATCCATGAGAGCTGCAAGGTCGATCCCTGGTTCCTCGAGCAGATGCGCGGCATCGTCGAGACCGAGGAGAAGATTCGGAAGCACGGCCTGCCGCAGACGCCGGTCGCCTTTCGCCAGCTCAAGGCGATGGGCTTCTCCGACAAGCGCCTCGCCGCGGTTGCCGGCAAGAGCGAGGCCGAGGTCCGCACCCTGCGCCGCTCGCTGCAGGTGCGCCCGGTCTACAAGCGCATCGACACCTGCGCCGCCGAGTTCGCCTCGCCGACGGCCTATATGTACTCGACCTACGCCATGCCGTTTGCCGGCGCGCCGGCCGACGAGGCCAAGCCGTCCGACCGCAAGAAGGTCGTCATCCTCGGCGGCGGGCCGAACCGGATCGGCCAGGGCATCGAGTTCGACTATTGCTGCTGCCATGCCTGCTACGCCCTGCGCGACGCCGGCTACGAGACCATCATGGTCAACTGCAATCCCGAGACGGTCTCGACCGACTACGACACCTCGGACCGGCTCTATTTCGAGCCGCTGACTGCCGAGGACGTGCTCGAGATCCTCGAGACTGAGAAGCAGGCCGGCATGCTGCACGGCGTCATCGTCCAGTTCGGCGGCCAGACCCCGCTGAAGCTGGCGCATGCCCTGGAGGAGGCCGGCATCCCGATCCTCGGCACCACGCCCGATGCGATCGACCTCGCCGAGGACCGCGACCGCTTCAAGCGCCTGCTCGACAAGCTTCATCTGAAGCAGCCCAAGAACGGCATCGCCTATTCGGTCGAGCAGTCGCGCCTGATCGCGGCCGAGCTCGGCCTGCCCTTCGTGGTGCGCCCGTCCTATGTGCTCGGCGGCCGCGCCATGGCGATCATCCGCGACGAGGTGATGTTCGAGGACTACCTGCTCGGCACCCTGCCCTCGCTGATCCCTTCGGAGGTCAAGGCCAAGTACCCGAACGACAAGACCGGCCAGATCAACACCGTGCTCGGCAAGAACCCGCTGCTGTTCGACCGCTATCTCTCGGACGCGATCGAGGTCGACGTCGATTGCCTCTGCGACGGCAAGGATGCCTTCATCGCCGGCATCATGGAGCATATCGAGGAGGCCGGCATCCATTCCGGCGATTCGGCCTGCTCGCTGCCGCCGCGCTCGCTCTCGCCCGAGCTGATCGCCGAGCTGGAGCGCCAGAGCAAGGCGATGGCGCTTGCCCTCGACGTCGGCGGCCTGATGAACGTGCAGTACGCCATCAAGGACGGCGAAATCTATGTGCTCGAGGTCAATCCGCGCGCATCACGCACCGTGCCCTTCGTCGCCAAGGTGATCGGCCAGCCGATCGCCAAGATCGCGGCGCGGCTGATGGCCGGCGAGAAGCTCGCGAGCTTCAACCTGAAGCAGGAGAAGCTCCAGCATGTCGGCGTGAAGGAGGCGGTGTTCCCCTTCGCGCGCTTCCCCGGCGTCGACGTCCTGCTCGGGCCGGAGATGCGCTCGACCGGCGAGGTCATCGGCCTCGACCGCTCCTTCGACGTCGCCTTCGCCAAGAGCCAGCTCGGCGCCGGCTCGAAGGTCCCGGTCAAGGGCACGCTCTTCGTCTCGGTCCGCGACGAGGACAAGCCGCGCATCCTGCCCTCGGTCGCGATCCTGGCCGAGCTCGGCTTCCAGATCGTCGCGACCGGCGGCACGCTGCGCCTGCTCCAGGACAACGGCATCCGCGCCAGCAAGATCAACAAGGTGCTGGAAGGCCGCCCGCACGTCGTCGACGCCATCAAGAACGGCGAGATCCAGCTCGTCTTCAATACAACCGACGGCCCACAGGCGCTGGCGGACTCGCGCTCGCTGCGCCGGGCGGCCCTCTTGCACAAGGTGCCCTATTATACCACCTTGGCCGGAGCGATCGCCGCGGCGGAGGGCATCAAGGCCTATTGCAGCGGCGATCTCGAAGTGAGGTCGCTGCAATCCTATTTCGCCCGCGCCGCCTGAACCGGCTGCGCGGCGAAGTAGTTTTCTGACGATCGGGAGCGATTCGGGCGCGTCGGCCCCAAGTTGGCGCGTGACCGATCGCTTTTCATAACTGGGACGGAACGATGGACAAGGTTCCCATGACGGCCGGCGGTTTCGCCGCCCTCGAAGTCGAGTTGAAGCAGCGCCAGCAGGTCGAGCGCCCGCGCATCATCACGGCGATCGCCGAAGCGCGCGCGCTGGGCGATCTCTCGGAGAATGCCGAGTATCACGCTGCCAAGGAGGCCCAATCGCTGAACGAGGGCCGCATCATGGAGCTCGAATCGCTCATCGGCCGCGCCGACATCATCGATGTCAGCAAGCTCGGCGGCGACACGATCAAGTTCGGCGCGACCGTCAAGTTGATCGACGACGATACCGAGGAAGAGAAGCTCTACCAGATCGTCGGCGAGCCGGAATCGGACGTGAAGTCCGGCAAGGTCTCGATCGGCTCGCCGATCGCGCGCGCTTTGATCGGCAAGAAGGTCGGCGATTCCGTCCAGGTCAACACGCCCGGCGGCGGCAAGTCCTATGAGGTCGTCAGCGTCGCCTTCCGCTGATCGGACGACTTGGCCAGTCCTGCGGCAGTCCCTAGATTAGAGATCCGACTGCCTGCCGGAGACCACGCCATGACCACGCGTCGCGCATTTCTCACCGGGTCCGCCGCGCTCGCTGCCGGCGGGCTCTTTTCGCTTCCGGTGCTGGCGCAGGGCATCGCTATCGGAGGGATTCGCGTCGATGCGCGCCTGCTCGGCCCGCAGGGCTGGGGCGAGAATGCGCCGCGGATCGGCCGCGCCCTCGAGCGGGAACTCGCTCGTCAGCTCATCTCGCTGCGCCAGCGCGGCGGCCCGATCCTGCTCGTCACCGTCAAAGGCCTCTGGCTCGCCAGCGCCGCCGGCGGCGGCATGGCCGGCGATGGCGGTGGCGGCAACAGCGACGATATGGACACGGTCGCTGATGTGATCGACCGCGGCCGCCTGATCGTCAGCCACAACATCCGCTCGATGCTCCCCTCCAATTCGGGAGGCGCCTGGTATCGGCCGGACATCGACGAGCGCCGAGTCGCTGCCCTGCTCGAGAACAACGCCCTGTGGATCAAGCGCTATCTCGGCGCCTGAGGCCATGCTCGTCCGCCGCGCCATCCTGATCGGCCTGGCCACGACAATGCTGGCGGGCTGCCAGACGATCGGGCAGACCGCGCCGCCGGTCGCGATCGGCACGATCCGCATCGACACCGGGCCGCTCGCCGCGAAGGGGCAGAGCGCCACCGCCGCCGAGATCAAACCGATGCTGGAGCGCGAGCTCGCCAGCCTCCGCAGCGCCCGCGGCGCAACCCTGCAGGTGACGGTCTCCGGGCTCTACCTGACGAGCTATGCCGGCGGGCAGGCCGCAACCCTGGGCAACGACACGCTCGAAAGCGAAGCGGTACTGGTCGGCCCGGATGGCCGGGAGATCGCCCGCTATCCGATCATGTCGATCATGGCGCCGAGCTTCAGCGGCGCCTGGTATCGGCCGGATATCAACCAGCGGCGGATCGACGCCTTGGTCGCGAACAACGCCCAGTGGATCAGGCGCTATATCGGCGGCTGACCGAATGCTCTAAAGCGGCGCGATCGGCGCGTCCTTGACCCGGTCGAGCGCCAGCGCCGTGCGGACATTGCGCACATTCGGCAGCGCCGTCAGGTCGGCGACGAAATCCTGGAAGGCCTTAAGGTCGGTTGCGACGCATTTCAGGATGAAGTCGATGTCGCCCGAGAGCGTCCAGCACTCGCGCACCAGCGACCAGTCGCGGATCCGCTCCTGGAAGGCGGCAAGGTCGGCCTCGGCCTGGCTGGCGAGATGGACGAAGGCGAAACAGACCACCTCGATGCCGAGCTTGCGCTCGTCGAGGAGCGCCCGGTAGCCGGTGATGACACCGGCCTCCTCCAGCGCGCGCACGCGTCGCAGGCAAGGCGGCGGCGAGATACCGACCCGGCTCGCGAGCTCGACATTGGTCATGCGCCCGTCGCTCTGCAGCTCCGTCAGGATGCGGAGATCGATCTCGTCGAGTTTAGAGCGCACAAATCCTCCTGAAAAATGGCCGCGCAGGTGTAGACGGGCCATCGACGCGTTACAAGGCGTCGATCCACGCCAATTCCGGGCCAAACCGTCGTGCCGACAGAAAAGACGCCTTCCCTCTGGGTTCTAACCGACGGCAAGGCCGGCGACGAGGTCCAGTGCCTCGGCGTTGCCGAGCGGATCGGCGTCGTCCCCGAGATCCGCCGGATCAATCCCGGCAAGCCCTGGAGCTGGCTGATGCCGCGCGGGCCGATCGATCCGCGCGAGGCGCCCGACCGGCCGGGCAGCCCGATCCGCCCGCCCTTCCCCGACATCGCCATCGCCTCGGGCCGGCGCGCCGTGGCCTATCTGCGCGCCGTCAAGAAGGCCTCGAACGGGGCGACCTTCACCGTCTTCCTCAAGGACCCGCGCACTGGGACCGCCGCCGCCGACCTGATCTGGGTCTCCGAGCATGACCGCCTGCGCGGGCAGAACGTGCTGGTGACGATCACCTCGCCGCACCGGCTGGCGCCGGACGTTTTGGCCGCGGCGCGGGCCGCGCCGTTGCCCGAGATCGCCGCCCTGCCCTCGCCCCGCGCCGCCGTGCTGGTCGGCGGCGACAGCCGCCACCATACGTTCCGGCCCGAGGATATCGAACGCTTCGCCCGCGAGCTCGACGCCCTCGCCGCCTCCGGCGTCGCATTGATGGGCTCACGCTCGCGCCGCACCCCGCCGGCGCTGGACGCCGCGATCGGGGAGGTCCTCCGCCGCCATGGCGGCTGGTGGTGGGACGGGACCAGTGCCAACCCCTATGTGCCTCTGCTCGCCAATGCCGATGCGATCGTCGCCACCGCCGATTCCACCAACATGATCGGCGAGGCCGCCGCGACCGGCGCACCGATCCTGGTGTTCGAACCGCATGGCGGTCACGGCAAGCTGGCCAAGTTCCTGGAAGCCCTGAAGCGCTACGGCGCTGTGCACCATTTCCAGGGCAAGCTTGAAGGCGCCCGCTACGACCCGCTAGACTCGACCGGAACGATCGCCGCAGCCGTGCTCGACGGCTGGCGGCGTCACAAGGCTGCAACGGGGCTGGACTGAAGCCGCTCCGATACCGATATCTCCGGCTCGTACCGGTTCAGGAACCAGACAGATGGCCCATATCCACGCCAAGGTGATGATCATCGGCTCCGGCCCGGCCGGCTACACCGCCGCGATCTATGCCGCCCGCGCCATGCTGGAGCCGGTGCTGATCTCCGGCCTGCAGGCCGGCGGCCAGCTCATGATCACCACCGATGTCGAGAACTATCCCGGCTTCGCCGACGTGATCCAGGGCCCCTGGCTGATGGAGCAGATGCAGGCGCAGGCGCAGCACATGGGCACCAGGATGGTCTCCGACCATATCGCCCGCGTCGATCTCTCGCAGCGCCCGTTCCGGCTCTGGGGCGATGGCGGCGACACCTATTCCTGCGACGCGCTGATCGTCTCGACCGGCGCCCAGGCGAAGTGGCTCGGCCTGCCCTCCGAGCAGGCCTTCCAGGGCTTCGGCGTCTCGGCCTGCGCCACCTGCGACGGCTTCTTCTTCCGCAACAAGCAGGTCGTCGTGGTCGGCGGCGGCAACACCGCGGTCGAGGAGGCGCTCTATCTCGCCAATCTCGCCGCCAAGGTCACGCTGGTGCACCGGCGCGATTCGCTGCGCGCCGAGAAGGTGATGCAGGAGCGCCTGTTCAAGCATCCCAAGATCGAGGTGATCTGGGATTCGGAGGTCGCGGAGATCCTCGGCGGCACGCAGCCGCCCTCCGTGACCCATGTGCGCCTGCGCAATCTGAAGAGCGGCGCCGTGCAGGACCTGCCCACCGACGGCGTCTTCGTCGCCATCGGCCACAAGCCGGCGACCGAGCTCTTCGTCGGCCAGCTCGCCATGCGCGATTCGGGCTATCTCGAGGTCGCCCCCGGCACGACGCAGACGAACGTGCCCGGTGTCTTCGCCGCCGGCGACGTCACCGACGAGCATTACCGCCAGGCCGTGACCGCAGCCGGCCTCGGCTGCATGGCGGCGCTCGATGCTGAACGCTGGCTGATGGCCCAGGAACTGGGCGTGCGCGAAGCAGCGGAATAGCCATAACCCGCATGCATCACTGGAATTGATCAATTCCAGCACGATATTAAGGGCTAAAATCAACGGTCCCGGCAAAGGAGTCGTTGACCGGACAACTCTATCCCCCCATCATGCGCTGAACGCATAACACGGGGGGAACGCGGTGGATTGGGACCGCATCCGAATCTTCTACACGGTTGCTGAATCGGGAAGCTTCACCAAGGCCGGCGACGGGCTGGGTCTCAGCCAATCGGCTGTGAGCCGCCAAATCGGCGCGCTCGAACGCGAATTGCGCGCGCCGCTGTTCCACCGCCACACGCGCGGCCTCATTCTCACCGAGCAGGGCGAACTGCTCTGGCGCGCCGCGCGAGAGATGACGCAGCGCCTAGAGCGGACGCGCGCCCAGCTCTCGGAAACGCGCGAGCATCCGTCCGGCGAGCTCAAAGTCACCGCGACCCGTGGCCTCGGCGGCCATTGGCTGACGCCGCGCCTGGCCGAGTTCCTGGACCTCTATCCCGACATCAAGGTCGAGCTCATCCTCACCGACGAGGAGCTCGACCTCTCGATGCGCGAGGCCGACATCGCAATTCGCCTACGCCAGCCGCAGCAGCCCGACCTGATCCAGCGCCGGCTCTTCACGGTGCACTTCCACGTCTACGGCGCGCCGGCCTATATCAAGCGCTTCGGCGAGCCGAAGAGCTATGAGGAGCTCGACAACCACCGGCTGCTCTCCTTCGGCGCCTCCTCGCCGTCCTATCTGACGGCGGTGCATTGGCTCGGAACACTCGGCCGCGACCAGCGCAATCCGCGCCCGATCCATCTCACCGTCAACAACATCACGGCGATGAAGCGCGCGGTCGATTCGGGCGCCGGCATCGCCATCCTGCCGGACTATCTGATCGAGGCAGGCTCGCCGCTCGTGCAGCTGATGCGCGAGACCGAGATGCCGCAGCTCGAAAGTTATCTGGTCTATCCGGAGGAGATGAAGTCGGTCGCGCGCGTACAGGTCTTCCGCGATTTCCTGATCCAGAAGGCACAGCGCTGGACCTATTGAAAAACGGGCAGACGCTGCTGCAAATCGCGGCAGCGTCGTGCCTCACCTCGGCTGCACATGCGTGCCACGCGCGGTCTTCTGGCAATTGTGACGAATTATAGCAATGAGTCATGTTGCCAGCGCATAACCGACCCGCCCTATGCTGCATTGCGAAAAGGCAGGGTCTGCCCGATATTTGACTCACGGTTGTTCGGAACGGGCTCCGCATCTCCTCCCGGCGTTGAGTTCGTTCCAGCCGTTCCCCTCTGAGATGTTTGGCGCTTTTGCGCTGGATGTTTCAAACTTCTAGGCCGGCTCCTTCGGGACGCCGGCCTTTTTTCTTTCAATCACTTGCCGTCCACTTCGAGGCACGCAGCCGAACCGCAGCACCGGATCGGCTGCTTCCGTTCAGCCGCCATGCATTTCGCCGGCGTCCTGTCGTTCGCGCCAATAGCGCGAGGCCAGCGGCCACAGATGCCAGACGGCGCCGGCGAGCAGCGCGAAGCCGAAAAGCATCGAGCGCCGTGCGCCGCTGGTCAGCGTCTCGGCGGTGTCGTCATAGGCGAGGAAAGTTTTTCCGCGGGAGGTCGCCTCGTAGACGAGCTGATGGTTCGGATCGACCAGGAAGCGGACCTGCTGGTCTCGGTCGAGCCTGTCGATGTCGTCGACCCAGAGGCCACGGGCGGGCCGGTAGAGCCGCCGGTAGTTGTATCGCCCGTCGTCGCGGATAGCCGCGAGCCAGAGGTCCTGCGTGCGATAAGTCGTCGTCCCGCGGCGCCCCGAGCTGACGCGGATCAGCGGCGTGCTGTAGCTCATCGGGCCGACATGGTCGGCGACCAGGAGATCGCCGCGTGCCAGCGGCAGGGTCCGCCAGCCGGCAACGAGCAGCCAGAGGCCGAGGACGAGGGAGATCGCGGCGCCGAGCCAGTTCCAGAAATCCGGCGGTTTCGCAGCCTCGGCCATCACATCTCCGGATCAGTTCTGCTCGATCGTAACACGCTCCTTGGCGGTGTCAGAGGCGGCATTGCCGGCACGCCGCTCGAGCATGAGCAGGGCAAGGCCGGCGGCGATGATCAGCGCGGAGCCGAACAGCATGGCCGAGCTCGGCCAGTCGCCGAAGACGAGCCAGCCGAAGACCAGCGCCCAGACGATCAGCGTGTACTGATAGGGCACGACGACCGAGGCCTCGGCCAGCTTGAGCGAGCGCGTCACGCAGAGATGCGCGACCATCGCGACGATGCCGAGGAGGCCGAGCAGGCCGAGATCGGCCAAGGTCGGCGTCACCCAGCCGAAGGGCAGCAACGCGACGCCCATCACCAGCGCGCCGAGCGTCTGCCAGAACACCAGCGTGACGTCGGGCGTGCCGCGCAGTTGCCGGCCGGTGATCATCATCGCCGCGAAGGAGAAGCTGCCGACGAGCGCGATGATCGCCGGCAGCGACAGGCTCTGCGCCGAGGGGTTGAGCGTGATCACGACGCCGACGAAGCCGGCCGCCACTGCGAGCCAGCGCCCGGTGTCGACGCGCTCTCCGAGCAGCAGCGCCGCCAGCACCACCGCCCAGATCGGCGCGGCCAGCCAGAACGTCATCGTGTCGGCGAGCGGCAGATAGGACACTGCCCAGTAGAACAGCGCGACCTCGCAGGAGCCGAGCGTGACGCGCAGCAGCTGCAAGCCGGGGCGCTCGGGCCGCAGCGTGCGGGCGACGCCCTGCTTCACCACGAAGGGGATGATCGCCAGCAGGGCTGCGGCCGAGCGCAGCAGCAGGACCTGACCGACGGTATAGGTCGCGACCAGCCATTTCCCCATCACATCGTTGAGCGAGAACAGCAGGATGCCGAGCAGCATCATCAGGATGCCGGCGAAGGTGGCGTTTCGGGAGGGCATGGTCTCGTCGGAGGCGGCGAAGGGGACGCCCTTCATGACCCGCCGCGACAGGGGCGGCAAGCCGGGTTGACGCAAGGGGCAGTCGCATCGCCGGCACGTGATTTTATTTTATGTTTGACTTAATTAAGTGATCAGCTAAATACAAAAACATGGATCGCTTCACCGCCCTCGCCGACCCGACCCGCCGCCGCATCGTCGAGATGCTTGGCCAGCGCGCCATGGCGGCGGGCGAGATCACCGCGCAGTTCGGCATGAGCGCGCCGGCGATCTCGCAGCATCTCAAGGTGCTGAAAGAGGCGGGGCTGGTGAGCGTCGAAGTCAGCGGTCAGCGCCGGATCTACCGGCTCGACCCCAATGGACTCGATGCCTTCGACGCCTGGGTCCGGCAGGTGCGCGGCTTCTGGAATGCGGGGCTCGACCGCCTGGAACGAGAACTCACGAAACCCGACGACGAGTAAGGAGAGAGATCATGAACGAGTATGGCGTGGTCCTGGAGAGCGGCGCGGTCCGCTTCGAGCGACTTCTGCCCGGTCCGCTCGAGCGGGTCTGGTCCTATCTCACCGAGTCCGAGAAGCGCGGCACCTGGCTGGCCTCTGGGCAGCTCGAGCCGCGCGTCGGCGGCACGGCCGATCTCCTGTTCAAGCACTCGCAGATCACCAGCGAGCGGCCGCCGGAACGCTATCGCGAGATGAACGACAATGGCTGGCCGTCCAAGGGCACGGTGACGCGCTACGAGCCGATGACGGCCCTGGCGATGACCTGGCCGGGCGAAGGCGACGCCAGCTCCGAGGTGACCTTCGAACTCACCCCCGAGGGCGACAAGGTCAGGCTGGTGCTGACGCATCGCAAACTCGCCGACAAGGCGGAGATGGTCAGCGTCTCCGGCGGCTGGCACACCCATCTCGGCATTCTGGAAGACAAGCTCGCCGGCAATCCGCCGCGCGGCTTCTGGTCGCGGATCGAGGGGCTGGAGGCGGACTATACCGAGCGCTTCGCCGATCTGCCGGGTTGGGGGACGGCCGACGCATGACAATGATTTCAAGAGGTACTTCTTGCCAAGAAGGTGCGGGTCGTCCCGGGCGAGCGTAGCTCGACCCGGGACCCATTCCGGAACCTTTCTCCGATATGCTCAGGAATGGATCCCGGATCTCCGCTTCGCTGCGTCCGGGATGACACCATAATGGATGTCGCAGCTTGGCCGGTTGAAAGCTCCGGCCTCAGGCGCGCCGCGGTGTTCTCGAATGGGCGCGAGACCCGCTCTCTCGCTCGTGACTTGGTGGGCGGGTGCCGGATCGACTAAACTTGCTCCATTGCCACGGAGTATGTCCGTCATGTTGATCAAGCGTCGCGCCGGCTGGGAAATGCCCGAGAGCCAGGCGACACCGGAAGCCGTCTTTCTCAATCGCCGGCAATGGCTCGCCGGCGGTGCCGGCGTGATCGCCGGTGCCGCCTTGCCGCAAGCCGCGGGCGCCCAGGGCGCCGATCCGACGCTCGACCTCTATCCGGCCAAGCGCAACGGCGCCTATACGCTCGACCGGCCGGTGACTGACGAGGAGCTGGCGGCGAACTACAACAATTTCTACGAATTCGGCACCTCGAAGGAGGTCGCTGCCGCCTCGAAGCGGTTGGTCACCCGGCCCTGGACGATCACGATCGACGGGTTGGTCGAGAAGCCCTTCGAAATCGGCTTCGACGACCTGATCCGGAAGGTCACGCTGGAGGAGCGGCTCTACCGCTTCCGCTGCGTCGAGGCCTGGTCGATGGCGGTGCCGTGGACCGGCTTCCCGCTGAAACAGCTGGTCGAGCTGGCGAAGCCGCTCTCGGGCGCGAAATACGTCCAGATGCAGACCTTTCTGAACCCGAAGATGGCGCCGGGCCAGTCGCAGCGCTGGTATCCCTGGCCCTATACGGAAGGGCTGACCATCGCCGAGGCGACCCATGACATGACGCTGATGGTGACCGGCATCTACGGCAAGCCGATCCCGACCCAGCACGGCGCGCCGCTGCGCCTGATCACGCCGTGGAAATACGGCTTCAAATCGATCAAGTCGATTAATAAGATCAGCTTCGTCGCCGAGCGGCCGAAGACCTTCTGGGAGGGCTTGCAGGCCTCCGAATACGGCTTCTGGGCCAATGTGAACCCGGAGGTTTCGCATCCGCGCTGGAGCCAGGCAAGCGAGCAGGTGCTGGGAACGCGCGAGCGCAAGCCGACGCTGCTGTTCAACGGCTATGCCGAGCAGGTGGCCGATCTCTACAAGGGCCTGGAGAAGGAACGGCTCTGGGCTTGAGCTGAGATTTTCCTCCGGGTGTCATCCCGGGGCGAAGCCAAGCGTAGACCCGGGATCCATTCCTGAAGCCCACCGGAAAAGGCTCAGGAATGGATCCCGGATCGGCGCGGCGTCGCCGCTTGTCCGGGATGACAAGCTGCCGGGGCGCAGGAAACGGGTGCCCTCAGGCAGTTCGCCGCGCTATCGTCACTCCATGCAGAACTTCTGTCTCTTCACCACCGCGATCGGTTCCTGCGCCCTTGTCTGGCACAGCGAGCGCATCGTCGCGGCGCAACTGCCCGAACGAGACGAGGAAGCCGCCCGGCGGCGGCTGGCGAAGCGCTTTCCGGAAGCCGCCGAGGCCGAGCCGCCGGCTTTCGTCCGGCAGGCGATCGACGATGTCGTCGCCCTGCTGGCCGGCAAGCAGCGCGACCTCGCTCATCTGCCCATCGACCTTTCTGCCACGCCCGAGTTCAACCGGCGCGTCTATGCGGTGGCGCTGGCGATCCCGCCCGGCGAGACATTGACCTATGGCGAAGTCGCGGCGCGGATCGGCGAGCCCGGCGCGGCGCGGGCCGTTGGCGTCGCGCTCGGCCAGAACCCGATCCCGATCATCGTGCCCTGCCACCGCGTGCTCGCGGCGGGCGGCAAGACCGGCGGCTTCTCGGCCGATGGCGGCGTCGAGACCAAGCTGAAGATCCTGACGATCGAGAAGGCGCGCACCAGCGCCGAGCCATCCCTTTTCGACGACCTGCCGCTGCAGGCGAAGCGCCGCTGAACCCAGCACGGGCGAATCGCCGTTCCGGCCGAGCAGGACGGGTACAAAAGTCACAGGCACCAGCCAGCAAGCCTTCGCGGCATGTCGGCGCCTTGACCCTGGCTGCCCTCGCAGCCATCGTGCCTGCAACGGATCCACGCCCCTGCCCGAGGCCCCCATGCGCCGCGTTTCGCTCTTCTCAGCCCTCACCGCCGCTCTCTGCCTGGCAGGCGCCTCCGCCCAGGCGGCCGGTGGCCGTTATGTCAGCCCCGCAGATCGCGCCGAAGAGCGCATCATTCCGATGTATGGCAATCTGCCGGCCTGCGAGGACCCTGCGGTGCTCGGCGAGATCACCAGCTGGTTCAACTCACGCGAAGCCAAGTTCTGGGGCCCGCTGCAGGCGGTCAGCTTCGACCGCGTCCGCCCGATCGCCTGGCGTCCCTGGGGCGAGGATTTCGTCCCGCGCCGCTTCTGCACGGCCCGTGTGCTGACCAATGACGGCGTGATGCGCCGCGTCGACTATTCGGTCCGCGAGAATCTCGGCCTGTTCGGCTACACCTGGAACGTCAATTGGTGCGTGTCGGGGCTCGACCGCCACCGCGCCTACGCGCCCGACTGCAAGATGGCCCGCCCCTGACCCGGGCACGATCATGATCCTGAAACGACTCGCCGTCGGACTGACGGCGTTCTGCGCCCTCGCCGGCTCGGCCTTCGCGCAAGGGCGCAACGATCGCGGTGGCACGCCCGGCGAGTTCGACTTCTACGTGCTCGCCTTGTCCTGGTCGCCCGGCTTCTGCGAGATCGAGGGCGATCGGCGCAACCGCGAGCAATGCGCCCCCGGCGCCAATCTCGGCTTCGTCGTGCATGGGCTCTGGCCGCAATATGAGCGCGGCTATCCGAGCGATTGCGGCCCCGGCCGCTCGCCTTCGCGAATCGCGATGGAGCAGGCCGAAGGCCTGTTCCCCTCGGACGGCCTCGCCCGCCATCAATGGCGCAAGCACGGGACCTGCTCAGGCTCGAGCCCGGCCGACTACTTCGCCGATGTCCGCCGCGCCCGCGAGAAGATCAAGATTCCGCCCGCCCTGCAGAAGGGCGACATCGAGCAGAGCTGGACGGCGCTCGATCTCGAACGCGCCTTCGTCGACGCCAATCCGGGCCTGCGCACCGACATGATGTCGGTCTCCTGCCGGCGTGGCGTGCTGGAGGAGGTCCGGATCTGCTTCAGCAAGGATCTGCGCGGCTTCCGCACCTGCCAGGAGGTCGACCGGTCCGGCTGCCGGGCGCGCGATTTCCGCGTCAACGCGATTCGCTGATCCGATGAACTACCGCCATGGCTTCCATGCCGGCAATTTCGCCGATGTGCTCAAGCATGTCGTGCTGATGCGCGTGCTCACGCATCTCAACGCCAAGGACAAGCCCTGGCGCGTCATCGACACCCATGCCGGCGCCGGCCGCTACGATCTCGGCTCCGAAGAGGCGCTGAAGACGCATGAATGGCGCGACGGCGTCGCCAGGCTCGATCAGGCGCCGCTCGCGCCGCAGGTGGAGGCGCTGCTAGCGCCTTGGCGCGAGGCCCTGGCTACCGCGCGCAGCCGGCACGGCGCCGACGCCTATCCCGGCTCCCCTTGGCTCTGCCGCCATGCCATGCGCGCGGACGACCGGCTGATCGCTGCCGAACTGCACGAGAACACCTATCGCAAGCTCGCCCAGGCGCTGGGCCGCGACGAGCGCTGCAAGGCGCTGGAGATGGACGGCTGGACGGCGCTGCGCGCCAATGTGCCGCCCAAGGAGCGGCGCGGGCTCGTGCTGATCGACCCGCCCTTCGAGGAGAAGGACGAGTTCGCGACGCTCGCGGCCGAATTCGTCGCCGCGCATCGCAAATGGCCGACCGGCATCTATGCGCTCTGGTATCCAATCAAGGACGAGCGCGCCGTCGAGCATCTGCTCGACACGATCCTGGAGGCCGGCATCGGCCGGCTGCTCCGCTTGGAGATCGATGTCGACCGGCCGGAAGCCGCAGGCGGCCTGAGTGCGACGGGCATGCTGCTCGTCAATCCGCCCTGGCTGCTGGCGCAGGAGGCGCAGATTCTGCTGCCGGCCCTGTGCGAACGGCTCGCGCAGGGGCCGCGCCCGCGCTATCGCTGCGAGGCGATCCGCCCCGACGGCTGATCGTTCCCGTCATCCGTTCGAAAGCTGCTGCCGATGCTGATCCTGCGCTCCTCCCCGACCTCGCCCTTCGGCCGCAAGATCAAGATCGCCATCGCCGAACTGGGCCTCGGCGATCGCATCAAGGTGGTGCCGGCCGACACCAACGACCCGGCCGAATCGCTGCGCCGCCAGAATCCGCTCGGAAAGGTGCCGACCCTGGTGTTCGAAGACGGCTCGACGCTGTTCGATTCGCGGGTGATCGCCGAATATCTCGACCATCTCGCCGGCGGCGGCAGGCTTTTTCCCACCGGTGAGGCGCGCTTCGGCCAGTTGCGGTTGCAGGCGCTGGCTGACGGCATTTGCGACGCTGGCTTGCTGCAGGTCTACGAAATCCGCCTGCGTGCGCCGGAACTGCGCAGTACCGCCTGGGTCGAGAACCAGGCCGGCAAGGTGGCTCGCGCCCTCGCCTCGCTCGAAACCGCGCCGCCGACCTATGACCGGCCGCGCATCGGCGAGATCGCCCTCGCGTGCGCCCTCGGCTATCTCGATCTGCGCTTCGACGGCGCCTGGCGGGCCGACCACCCGGCGCTGGTGACCTGGCTCGCCGAGTTCTCGGCAAAAGTGCCCGCCTTCGAGGCGACGCGCTTCAAGGGCTAGCGCTGTCTTCAAGCGGGCCGCGAGCCCCGAAACCGTCATCGCGCGAAGCGCAACGCTCGCGCAATCCGGGCACGCCAGGGTTCGATGTCGCCGGAGCGCCTCGCTGCGCCCGCGATAACGGACACCCGGAACTCAACGCCCGACATGACGACTCGACTGGCAGACAACAAAAAACCCGGTGGCCGAGGCCACCGGGTCCGTTCTGTCCCCGAAGGGAGGAAATCAGAACTTGTAGCTGAGGCGGGCGCGGACCACCGAGAAGTCGGTGCCGACCTTGTTGCCCGGAAGCGTGGCGATGTTCTTCTCGCCGAGGTCGACATACATGTACTCGACGCCGCCGATCAGGTTGTTGGTGAAGGCGTACTCGACGCCGCCGCCGACAGCGAAACCGCCGGTGTGGGTGCGATCGGTGTTGAGAGCGAACGGCCCGAACAGACCCGGGAACGAGGTCTTGACGTTGCCGTAGGCCCAACCACCGGTGGCGTACACCAGGAAGCGGTCGAAAGCGACGCCGGCGCGAGCGCGGACGGTGCCGTACCACTCGGTCTTGACGTTCAGCAGGCCGAGGTTGTCGCCGCTGCTGAGGTCAGCGCCCTGGAAATCGGCTTCCGCGCCGATCACGAACTGACCGATCTGGTAGTTGTAGCCGACCTGGCCACCACCGACGAAGCCGTCGAGATCGCCGACATTGGCGAAGCCGTTGGCGTTGACGTTACCCCAGCCGTAGCCGGCGTTGGCACCGACGTAGAAGCCGGTCCAGGTGAAGGCGGGAACGTAGACCGGGGCAACGACCGGGCCCTTGCGGCTCGGCAGGTCGGCAGCGGAGGCAGCGCCGGCGGCGAGGAGGCCGAGGGCCGCAACGCCCGAAAGCAGATACTTCTTCATGACAAACTCCTTAGTCATCATATTCTCCGGCGCTGGCCGGCGGTGATTTCAGTGACCTCTTTATAAGGCCGATGGCGGGCCGTGTCTGTTGCGGCGAGAACACATCTGCAGGTCAGACCGAGGCGAAATTGCGGCACGATCCGGAACAAGCAAGGCATATTGATCAATTCCCGTTAGCCATTGTTAAGACTGTGTGAATGGCTAACCGAATACTAACGCAACGGCAGCGACGACGGACGGCCATCACATAATCGCCCTGATCGGCTTTTGGTTCCATCGCCGGCGCAATTCCGTCATGCGCCAATTGCTTGCAGGCCGCCCCGACGCATGCTTTAGCCGACTGGCCCCGCCTTTCCGTCGAGACCTGCGTGCCGCCCCTTTCGATCTTCATCATCGCGCGCGACGAAGCCGACCGCATCGGACGCACCATAGCTGCGGTCCGAGGCCTCAGCGATGACATCGTCGTGATCGATTCCGGCTCGACCGACGGAACCCAGGCGATCGCGGCGGATCTGGGCGCGCGCGTGATCGAGCGCGACTGGCCGGGCTACGGCCCGCAGAAGCGCTTCGCCGAAGAGCAGTGCCGCCATCCCTGGCTGCTCAATCTCGACGCCGACGAGGTGGTGCCCCAGGACCTCGCCGCCGAGATCGCGGCGCTCTTCTCCCATGGCGAGCCGGCCCGCGATGCCTATCGCACGCGCATCGCCGAGATCTTCCCCGGCGAAGGCGCTCCGCATCGCTTCGCCTACGCACTCTCGCCGGTCCGCCTCTATCGCTCTGACAAGGGGCGTTACTCGCCCTCCCCGGTGCACGACCGTGTCGATCTCGTCCCCGATGCCCGGGTCGGCAAGCTCAAGGGCACGATCCATCACTATTCGGTCCGCTCGCTCGGCGAGCAGATGGCCAAGCTCAATGCCTATAGCGACGCCCAGGCCGACGATCTCGATGCCCGCGGCGAGACGCTCTCGGTCTTTCGCCTCGTCGCCGAATTTCCTGCGAACTTCATCAAGGCCTATATCGGGCGGCGTCACGCTCTGCGCGGGGTCTACGGCTTCATGACCGCGATGAACTACGCCTTCTATCGCTATCTGCGCGTCGCCAAGCACTGGGAGCGGCGGCTGCAGCGCCGCAGTGCCCGCAGCAATGGCAATGGAGATCGCCGTGGCCTCGGCAACTGAGGTCGCCCTCGTCACCGGCGGCGCCAGGCGCATCGGCCGCGCCATCGTCCTGCGGCTCGCCGAGGCCGGCTACGCGGTCGCCATCCACTGCAACGGCTCGCGCGCCGAGGCGCTTGCGCTGGCGGACGAGATCGGCGCAGCAGGTGGGCGAGCCCATGTCGTCGCCGCCGATCTCGTCGATCCCATAGCGGTCGAGCGAATCGTACCGGAGGCTGAAACCGCGCTCGGCCCGGTCAGCCTGCTGGTCAACAGCGCCTCGAGCTTCCTGGTCGACGACCTGCTGGCCCTGGATGTCCAGACATGGAATCGCCAGTTCTCGATCAATCTGCGAGCGCCCTCGGTCCTCGCCGGCGCCATGGCCAATCGCCTGCCGGCAGATTGCCAGGGTGCGATCGTCAACATCGTCGATCAGCGCGTCTGGAAGCTGACGCCGCAATATTATTCCTACACGCTGACCAAGGCGGCGCTGCTGACCGCGACGACGACGATGGCGCAGGCTTTGGCGCCGCGCATCCGGGTCAACGCGGTCGGCCCGGGCCCGACCTTCGCCAACCCGCATGACGGCGAGGCGCTGCTGGCGACCGAAGCCGGCGGCACACCGCTCGCCCGCAAGGTCGAGGCCGACGACATCGCCGAGGCGGTGCTTTATCTGGCACGGGCCAAGGCGGTCACCGGCCAGATGATCGCGGTCGACGCAGGCCAGCACATCGCCTGGCGCACTCCCGACATCGTCGACTGAGGCCGGTCGCTCAGGCCGTCGCGTCGTTGCGATAGGCGGCCCGGCCGCTGGCGAGCGCGTCGGCCAGGAGATCGAGCCGGTCCTGCCCCCAGAAGATCTCGCCATCGAGCACATAGCTCGGCGCGCCGAAGACGCCGGCCTCGACCGCATCCGCGATCGCCGCCTGATAGGCTTGCGCGATCGCCTCGCTGCCCGCCGCCTCGGTCAGCCCGGCGGGATCGAGCCCCGCACGCTTCGCCGCGGCCAGGACCAGCTCGGGCCGCGACATGTCCTGCTCGCGCGCCCAGACATCCGCGAGGACCTCGCCGATGAAGCGCGCGGGATCGTCGCCCCGCGCCACGGCTGCGAGCACGACCCTGTCCGCCAGCGAGACGTCATAGGGGAAGAACTTCGGGACCAGGGTCAGCGGCAGGCCGCGCCTGGCGCGCCAGCGTTGCAGTTCGAGGATGCGGTAGCGCTGGCGCACCGGATGGCGCTTGGGCAATGGCAGACCGCCGGTCTCGTCGAAGACCGAGCGCAGCGGCGTCGGTCGATAGCGGACGGCCAGACTATGCTCTTTCGCCAACTCGATGAAGGCGCCATGGCCGAGATAGGTCCAGGGCGAGAGCAGGGTAAAGTAATAGTCGATCTGACGTGACATCGGCAGCCTCGGGCAAGCAGGAGCCGCAAGGTGCCCGCTGGCGGCGCGATCCCGCAAGCTCGCCTTGAGTCAATTGTCGTGATCGTTTCGATCAGCGTGAGGGCGCTGCCGCCCCGGCGGCAGCGCCGTGGCGGCAATATCAGGCAGCCGCCTTGTTCTTGATGGCGCCGATGATCGCGGTGAGGATCGCACCACCGGCGCCGCCACTGATCAGATTGGTGAGGATGCCGCCGACACTGAGATTGCCGCCCTGCGCCGCTGCCGAGATCGCCGGCAGCAGGATCGGGATGAGTTGGCCGAGCACGCCGCCGCCGACCAGGCCGGCGATGGGTTGCCGATCGTACCGATGTCGAAGGTCGGCGAGGCCTTCCCCGCCGCGTTGCCACCGATCGCGCCTGCGATCAGGTTCGTCAGGATCTGTTCCATGTTCAATCCCTCAGCCAAGGTGGATGGCGGAGGGAGGATGCGCCTGCGACAAAATGGACGCAACTCCGCATCGATGGGAGCCCGCCTTGCAACGGAACGTTGAGCCGACTTAACCACCGGGATCGAAGTTGATTTGCGGGCTCACCGGAGCGGGAGCTAGCCCAGCGCGATCGCCGAGATCAGCCGGCCGTAATCGGCCTCCTGCCGATGCGTGGTGCGGCGATAGCTGTAGAAGCGCGCCTCGTCGCCATAAGTGCACAGGCTGAGATCATAGAAGCGGCCGATGCCGGCCTCCTGCGCGCGATGGGCGATGAAGGCCGGCAGGTCGAACATCGCATGCGCTGGCCGCTCCGAGGCATGGAAGAAGCGGGAAAAGGTCGCGTTCTCGCCCTTGAAGCGCTCGATGAACTCCGGGCCGACCTCGTAAGCCGCAACGCTGATCGTCGGCCCGAGCACGGCGATGATCCGCTCGCGCCTGGCGCCGAGCTTCTCCATCTCGGTCACGGTCGAACCGATCACGCCGGTGAAGGCGCCTTTCCAGCCGGCATGGGCGGCGCCGATCACGCCGGTCTCGGCGTCGGCGAACAGGATCGGGCCGCAATCTGCGGTCGAGATGCCGAGTGCGACGCCGTGCGCGATCGAGACCATCGCGTCCGCCTTGGGCCGCTCCGCCGGCCAGGGGCCGGTGACCACGGCCACATCCGGCGAATGCACCTGGTGGACGCTGACCAGCCCGTTGCGCTCGACACCCATCTGCCTCGCCATGCGGGCGCGATTCTCCGCAACCAGCGTCTGGTCGTCGTGCGAGCCCAGCCCGCCGTTCAGCGAGGCGTAGAGTCCGCTGGAGACGCCGCCCTCGCGGGTGAAGAAGGCATGGCGGATGCCGGACTCATGGGCGAGGTCGGGTGAGGTGATGAACATGGCGGCACGTCCGTTTGTGGGTCAGCCCTGCTCTGGCAGGCGATGAAGGTCAAATCCGGGCAGCAGCGGCAGGTTCCGCTCGGCGACGGCCAGCACCTTGAAGAGCTCGCCCATCGCCGTCGGCCCGGTCTCGATCAGGCGCCCGACTCCGCCTGCGAGCGTCTCGACCTGTGCCGGCGTCGCGCGGCGGCACAGCGCCTCGAATCGCTGCTGCAACCCGAGCGCCAGCAGGAAGTCGCGCTGCGAGACGGCGCCATGCGCCGCCGCTCCGGCTGCCAGCCCCGCCTGCGCCATCCGGGCGAAGTCGACATGCACGGTGAGGTCGGCATCGCCAGGCTCGGCCAGCACGTCGACGAAGGCATGGCGCTTCAGCGCCTGCAGCGTATCGCCGAAGCCGGAGCGGGCCGGGCCATAATCGATGAACAGCCCGGCGCCGCCTTCGGCTGCGACATGGCGGGCGACGATTGTGACTGCTTCCAGCGCCGCGGCGGGGTGTTCGAACAGCGAACCGGCGGGAGCTGTCATGGCGAGTGAAGCATCGGGCTCGCCCGACAGACCGAAGGCCAGCCGGCCCTCGCCATCGAGCCCAACCAGCCGCTCGCGCCAGCCCTCCGGGGTTCGGACGAACTGGTCTAGTGGGAGCGCGTCGAGGAATTCGTTGGCAATGACGATGGCGGGCCCTTCCAGCGCCTGCTCGATCCGGTCATGCCAATGTGGCGTCGCATCGCTCGCGGCGAGCGTGCCCCTCTGCCGCTCGCGCAGCACCGGGCTCGTCTCGACCAGATGCACCGAGAGCGCATCCCGAAAACCCGGCAGCGCCCCCGCCGCCCGCAGCATGTCCTGCATCAGCGTGCCGCGCCCGGGCCCGAGCTCGATAAGGCGGACCGATGCCGGCATCCCCATCGCCTGCCAGACGCTCGCGGCCCATAGACCGATCAGCTCGCCGAAGACCTGGCTGATCTCGGGCGCGGTGGTGAAGTCCCCGTCGGCGCCGAACGGGTCCTGCTTCATATAGTAGCCATGGCGGGGATGGCCGAGGCAGAGCGCCATGTAACGGGAGACGCCGAGCGGCCCCTCCTGGCGGATCAGCTCTGCGAGTTCCTGCGCCAGCGGATTCACGCTTGTGCCGGTCCCTTCCGCCGCAGCACGAGAAAGAGACCTGCGAGGAACAGCGGCACCGACAGCAGCATGCCCATGGTCAGCCAGCTCGTCCCGAACAGGAAGCCGAGCTGCGGATCGGGCTCGCGGAAGAACTCACAGGTAGTGCGGGCGATGCCATAGCCCATGCCGAAGAGCCCGGCCACGAGCCCCGGCCGCTTCAACCCGCCGACACGGATCACGATCATCAGGATCACCAGCAGGAGCAGGCCTTCGCTGAAAGCCTCATAGAGCTGGCTCGGATGGCGCGGCACCGGCCCGCCATGCGGAAAGACGATTCCCCAGGGCACATCCGGCGCCGGCCGGCCCCAGAGCTCGCCATTGACGAAATTGGCGATGCGGCCGAGGAACAGGCCGATCGGCGCCACCGCCGCGCCGAGATCGAGCGCCGAAAGCGGCGGATAGCCGCGCCTGATGGCGAAGACCCATAGGCCCGCCGCAGCACCGACGAGCCCGCCATGGAAAGACATGCCACCCTTCCAGACCGCGAAGATCTCCAGCGGATTGGCGAGATATTCGGGCAGGTTATAGAACAGCACGAAGCCGAGGCGGCCGCCGATCACGACGCCGAGCGCAGCGAAGAGCAGGAAATCGTCGAGCGAATCGGGGCTCGGCCGCGCCCTGCCGCCCCAGAGCCGCTCCGTCGCGGCGAGCCGGCGCGCATACCACCAGCCGCCGAGCAGGCCGGCGACATAGGCGAGCCCGTACCATTTGATCGAGAGCGGCCCGAGCTGGAGCGCGACCGGATCGATCACCGGGAAAGGAATGGCGAAGACGGGCATGGGCGGGATCCGGGTTGCGCGCTGCGGTGATGCAGGGCGCGCAGTATCCGGGTCAAGAGGTCAGAGAGCCGCGCTCAGCCCCGGCCACGTGCCCGCACCTGCGCCAGCATCGGCTCGTAGCCCAACTCGGGCGAGGCCGGCGGTAGGTCGGTCGGCAGATGAGCGCGGATCATCAAGGCGAGCTCGTCGAAGCCGTTGTCATAGGTCGAGATGCGCAGGCGCGGGCCATCGAAGGAGGAGATCCAGAGATATGTCGTCCAATCGACGCCGATCCGGGCGAGCTCGTTCCAGCTCAGCGAGATCGTCCGGCCGGTGATCGTCCGGCGCTCGATGCGCCGATCGTTCCAGCGTACCTGCTCGACCAGCGCCTGGGCCGCGAGGATGAGCGTCATGCCGGCGAAGAAGCTGGTGAAGAGCAGGCCGGCGCTCCGCTCGACGCGCCCGGCCGCGACCACCAGCGTCGCCACCGCGGTGATCAGCAGGCCGGCGAAGAGGCCGAGCCAGAAATACGGGCCGGGCGTCAGATATTTCCACTGACCATGCCGTCGCGCCCGCCGCCGCTGCAGGCAGACGCAGAGCGCGGTCACGGCCATGAAGGCCGGGACGAACAACGCGACCTTCGTCAGAATATCGACGGACATAGCGGCCTCGGGCGAAGCGGGACCTTGCCTCTACCGGACCTTGCAGAAAATCCGAAGCGCAACCGTTTGGAATGGCGAACAAGCCGTTGCAGGATTCCGCCACGCTCCTGACATGACGAAGCGGCTGCGGCATCCTACATGCAGGCCATGAATCGCGAACGCCCAGACGAATTGCCGGAAGAAGAGTTCGAGGACGAGGAGGAGCTGTCTTCCACGTCCGAGCCCGCGCTCGACCTCGGCGAGGCCACTCCCGGCGCGCTCAAGGCCGGCATCGAGGTGATCGCCGATTTCGCCAGGCATCTGCCGAACCGGCCCGGCGTCTATCGGATGTTCGATCGCGCCGGCGAGGTGCTGTATGTCGGCAAGGCCAAGAGCCTGAAGAACCGTGTGACGGCCTATGCCCGCGGCATGGCCCACACCAATGCGGTGGCGCGGATGATCGCCGAGACGGCGAACATGGAGTTCGTCACCACCGGCACCGAGACCGAGGCGCTGCTGCTCGAATCGAACCTGATCAAGCAGCTCCGGCCGCGCTACAACGTGCTGCTGCGCGACGACAAATCCTTCCCCTACATCTTCCTCTCCGGCGATCATCCGGCGCCGCAGATCGCGAAGCACAGGGGCTCGCGCCAGCGCAAGGGCGACTATTTCGGCCCCTTCGCCTCCGTCTGGGCAGTGGAGCGCACCATCGACGCGCTGCAGAAGGCGTTCCTGCTGCGCTCCTGCTCGGACAGCTATTACGAGAACCGCACTCGGCCCTGCCTGCTCTTCCAGATCAAGCGCTGCTCGGGCCCCTGCACCGGCGAGATCTCGCATGCCGACTATCAGGGCCTCGCCGACCAGGCCCGCGCCTTCCTCTCCGGCCGTTCCTCCGCGGTGAAGGAACTGCTCTCCGAGCGCATGCAGGCGGCGGCCGAGGAGCTAGAATTCGAGAAGGCGGCGCGCTACCGCGACCGGCTGGCGGCGCTCTCGGCCGTGCAGGCCGGGCAGGACATCAACACGCAAGGCGTCGAGGAGGCCGACGTCTTCGCCATCGACGAGCAGGCCGGGCAGTTCTGCGTCGAGATCTTCTTCTTCCGCAACAAGCAGAACTGGGGCAACCGCGCCCTCTTTCCGCGCGCCGACAAGAGCCTGACCCCCGCCGAGGTCCTGGCCTCGGTCGTCACCCAGTTCTACGACGACAAGCCGCCGCCGCGCCTCGTCCTGCTCTCGCATGAGCTGGCCGAGGCCGACCTGATCGCGCAAGCTCTGTGCGAACGCGCCGGCCGCAAGGTCGAGCTGGCGACGCCCAAGCGCGGCGAGCGCCGCGACCTCGTCGCCCATGCCCAGAAGAACGCGCATGAGGCGCTCGCCCGCAAGCTCGCCGACAATGCCGGCCAGCAGAGCCTGCTCAACGCGCTCGGTCAGGCCTTCGGCCTGGAGAAGGCGCCGCGCCGTGTCGAGGTCTACGACAACTCGCACATCATGGGCACCAACGCGGTCGGCGGCATGATCGTCGCCGGGCGGGACGGCTTCATGAAGAGCCATTACCGCACCTTCAACATCTCGGCCGACACCATCGCCGGCGACGATTTCGGCATGATGCGCGAGGTGCTGAAGCGGCGGTTTTCAAGGCTGGCGAGGGAGGCAGGAACCGCGACAGGCTCTCCTCCCCCTTGTGGAGAGGAGCTGGAGGTGGGGGGCGAAAAGCCAGAGCAAACCGCCAGCGAGGCAAGCCTCCCGGCCGATGCCGTCGCCTCGATTCTGCCGAGGCTCACCCAGTCGGACGCCCCCCACCCCTTCCCCTCCCCACAAGGGGGAGGGGTGGAGCCTCGCCCGGAAAACGAAGAGCCCGAAGACGAGACAGCCTTCCCCTCCCGCCCCGACCTCGTCATCGTCGACGGCGGCAAGGGCCAGTTCGAGGCCGCGCGCAAGATCATGGCCGAATGCGGCGTCACAGACATCGCGCTCGTCGCCATCGCCAAGGGCGAGGACCGCAACGCCATGCGCGAGACCTTCTTCATGGTCGGCAAGGAGCCGTTCAAGCTGCCGCCGCGCGATCCGGCCCTGTTCTTCATCCAGCGCCTGCGCGACGAGGCCCACCGCTTCGCCATCGGCACGCATCGCGCCAAGCGAAAGCGCGACATCAAGACCAACCCGCTCGACGAGATCCCAGGCATCGGCCCCTCGCGCAAACGGGCGCTGCTGCTGCATTTCGGCACGGTGAAGGCGATTCAGCGCGCCAAGCTCGACGACCTGATGCGGACCCCGGGTGTGAATGCCGCGACCGCCAAGGCGGTGCATGCCCATTTCCATGAGCATTGATCGGAATGGCGGGGTCACAGTCTTGCGTGTTGACGCTGTCATGAAGGCGCTGTTTTGGTGGGTGTCGTGACGAGTCTCAACGAAGCCATCCGCCGCCGGGGACCCTGGTCCCTGCCGAACCTGCTTACTTATGGCCGGATCATCGCGATTCCGGCGCTGGTGGCGCTGCTGTTCTGGCCCTGGGATGACTGGGCCCGCTGGACGGCGCTGGGAATCTACGTCGTCGCCGCTGTCACCGACTATCTCGACGGCTGGCTTGCCCGCAGCTGGGGCCAGCAATCGGCGATTGGGCGCATGCTCGATCCGATTGCCGACAAGCTGCTGGTCTGCGCCCTGCTGCTGATGCTGGTCCATACGGAAACGATCAAGGGCTGGGCGATCTGGGCGGCCATCGTCATCCTTTGCCGCGAGATCCTGGTCTCGGGCCTGCGCGAATTCCTGGCCGAACTCAAGGTCAGCGTCCCCGTCAGCAAGGTCGCCAAGTACAAGACCACGGCGCAATTGTTCGCGCTCGGCTTCCTTGTCGCCGGCCCCGCGGGCGACAAGGTCCTGCCCTACAACACCCAGATCGGGATCGTGATGCTTTGGGTCGCGGCGCTGCTGACGATCTACACCGGCTGGGATTATCTCAATTCCGGCATCCGCCATCTCGTCGAGGAGGACGAGCGCGCGTCATGAGCATGGCAACCGCCGAACCTGCCAGCCTGAAGCTGGTCTATTTCGCCTGGGTGCGCGAGCGCATCGGCTTGGCTGATGAAACCGTCACACCACCCGCTGGCACCGCGACCATCGCCGACCTCGTGCGCTGGCTGAAGACGCGTGGCGAAGGCTATGAACTCGCCTTCGAGAATCCGGCGGTCGTGCGCGCGGCGATCGACCAGACCCATGCCAAACCGGCAACGGCCATCACCGGCGCCCGCGAGATCGCCTTCTTCCCGCCGATGACCGGCGGCTGACCTACGAGACCAGGTGATGACGCCGCTCGTCCGCATCCAGCGCGAGGATTTCGACATCGGCGCCGAGATCGCGGCGCTGACGGCCGGCGATCCGAGTATCGGCGCCGTCGTCTCCTTCGCCGGGCTCTGCCGCGACGAGAGCGGCCGCCTCGCCGCGCTCGAGCTGGAGCACTATCCTGGCATGGCCGAGGCCGAGATCGGCCGCGTCGCGGGCGAGGCTGCCGGGCGCTGGCCGCTTGCGGGCCTCCTCGCCATCCACCGCTTCGGGCTGATCAAGCCGGGCGAGCAGATCGTGCTGGTGATCGCCGCGTCGAGCCATCGCCGCGAGGCTTTCGAGGCCGCCGATTTCCTGATGGACTATCTCAAGACCCGCGCCCCGTTCTGGAAGCGCGAGCACCTCGCCGACGGCACGCTCGGCGGCTGGGTCGAAGCCAAAGACGACGACGACAAGGCGGCGGAACGCTGGAGCTGACGATGGGCGCAGGATGGTTCCGGGTGGGGCTGGCCCCGCTCTGCGGCGCGATGCTGCTGGCCGCGATGGCCCCGGCAGCGGCACAGAGCCAGAGCAAGACCTTCCGCGACTGGATCGCCGGATGTGACAACCTGCGCAGCTGCACGGCGTTGTCATTGCCCGATGAAACCGCCGAAACCGTCGGCTTCCTGAAGCTTGAGCGCCCCGGCGGCCCGGGTGGGGCGGTCTCGCTCTCGCTCAAGCTGGTGGGAGAGAAGCTGAAGCTGCCGCTCGCCGTCGGCCTCACGCTCGACGGCGTGCCGTTCCCCGTCGGCGGCAAGCCGTTGGCCGCCACCCTGGAAGACGTCGAGACCGCCCGCATCGTTTTTTCGGAGGCCGACACCGCGACGCTGATCGCCGCAGCCCGCAAGGCGACCAAGCTCTCGGCCTCTCTGGCCGGCAAGAGCTATGCGATCTCGCTCGCCGGCTCGGTCGCGGCCATGCTCTGGATCGACGAACAGCAGGGCCGGCTCAACACCGTGACGGCGCTCATCCGCAAGGGGCCGGCCGCCGCGAGCACCGTGCCATCGCCGCCGGCGCTGCCGGTGATCACCGCCAGGGCGACCGGGCCGGCGCTCGCCGAGGCGGCGGCGAAGGCATTGGGCGCCTCCCTGCGCAAGCATCTGAAGGCGAGCGATCCCGATGTCTGCGAGGAGGATGACGGCGCCCGCTACAACACGGACCGGGCCTGGCAGCTCGATGGCGGACGCAGGCTGATCGGGCTGTATTGCGGCAGCGGCGCCTACAACATCCTCACCGGCTACTGGCTGGTCACGGGTGACGCGGTCGCCAGCGCGCGCAAGCTCGCTTTCGCCGAGAACGAGAACAACATACTGATCAATTCGGACTACATGCCGGAGACTGGCCAACTGCTCTATTTCGCCAAGGGCCGCGGCATCGGCGATTGCGGCGGCGCCGGCACTTATGCCTGGACCGGCTCCGACTTCGCGCTCACGGCGCTCAGCACGATGGGCGAATGCCGTCAGCTGTCTTCGGACGACTGGCTGGTGCTCTTCCGCAGCGAGGTGAAGGTCGTGAAATGAAAAATCCCGGGCAGCCGAGCTGCCCGGGACGCTTCACTCGAACGGTGGGACAGCCTCAGGCCGCGGCCTTGGACTTCTGCCGGACCTCGTCCGAATAGTCCTCCATGATCACCTTGCCCATATTGCCGGTGACGAAGTTGTAGGGGCCGATCTCGGAGACCAAAGTCACCTCGGCAGCCGAGCCGGTGATGAAGCACTCGCTGAAGCCTTCGAGTTCCTCCGGCCGGATGCGGCGCTCGACCACCTCGAAGCCGCGCTTCCGGCACAGATCGACCACCGACTGGCGGGTGATGCCGTTCAGGAAGCGATCGGCCAGCGGGGTATGGACCACGCCGTCCTTGATGAAGAAGATGTTGGCGCCGGTGCACTCGGCGACATTGCCTTCCCAGTCGAGCATCATCGCATCGGCATAGCCGGCGCGCTCGGCCTTGTGCTTGGACAGCGAGCAGATCATGTAGAGCCCCGCCGCCTTGGCATGAACAGGCGCGCAGGCCGGGTCGGGCCGGCGATATTCGGCGAGGTCGAGGCGCACGCCCTTCAGCTTCTGCGCCATGTCGAACATGCTCGGCCACTCCCACACCGCGATCGCAGTGTGGATGGTGTTGTTCATTCCAGAGACCGCCATCATCTCCGAGCCGCGCCAGGCGACCGGGCGGACATAGGCGTCCTTCAGGCCATTCTCCTTCAGGCAGAGATATTTCGCGGCGTCGAGCTCGGCGACCGAATATGGGATCGTGAAATCCATGATCTCGGCCGACTTGTGGAAGCGCTGCGAGTGCTCGGTGCACTTGTAGATCACGCCGTCATAGGAGCGCTCACCCTCGAAGACGCAGGAGCCGTAGTGCAGGCCATGGGTGAGTACGTGCACCTTGGCCTCCTTCCACGGCACGAGCTTGCCGTCGAACCAGATGACGCCGTCGCGCTGGTCGAAAGGAATGACAGACATGATACAGTCCTCCAGGTGCTTTTCTTGCAGGCACTCCGCCACAGGCCGGAAGGGCGTGCAAGCGCGGGATTTTTGCTGCGCCGGAACTGGCGCTCGCGACATAATCGGTCGTCCCGCGTGCTTGACCGGTAATCTTACGTCTGAGATATGTCAACAAGGCTGACATAAAAAATGAGCGTGACGGTGAGCACACCCGTATTGCATCCGGCGCCTGCCGCCCCCGAGGAGCCGCGCGACGCCGTGCCTTACGAGCTGATCGAGCTGTTCTTCTTCGCCTATCGCGACTTCGTCGGCGATCCCGACCGCATCCTCGCCGATTACGGCTTCGGCCGGGCTCACCACCGCGTGCTCCATTTCGTCCAGCGCCAGCCGGGGCTGACCATCGCCGAATTGCTCGACATCCTGCAGATCACCAAGCAGAGCCTGAACCGGGTGCTGAAGGAACTGGTCGAGACCGGCTTCGTTGAGTCGCGCACGGGCACGCAGGACAAGCGCCAGCGCAATCTCTACGCGACCACTGCGGGCCGCGAGCTCGCGGTCCGGCTGGCGCAATTGCAGGCCAGACGCATCAATGGCGCGCTCGCTCAGGTCGGCCCCGAGGCAAGCGATATCGTCGCACGTTACCTCGCCGGCTTGATCGATCCGTCCGAGCGCAAGAAGGTGCAGGACCTGCTCGCCGGGCCGCGCTGAGGACGCTGCGTCCAGCCGAAGTCGTTGCAGAACGTTAGACAATGTTATCCGAGACCTGGCGAAGCTCAGGCCAGGACCCGGGCGGCCTGTGCTATCCTCCTGGAAACGACACGGGTGCGCTCAGCCGGCGCCGAGGACGGGAAAGGAGCCCAGATGGCGGCGAATGCGCGCAAACCAGTGCCCGACGAAGCCCCGCATATCCTGGTGGTCGATGACGACCGCCGCCTGCGCGACCTGCTGGCGCGCTTCCTCAGCGACCATGGCTACCGCGTCACCACCGCTGCCAGCGCCGCCGATGCCGACACCCGCCTCGGCCATCTCGTCTTCGACGCCATGGTGCTCGACGTGATGATGCCGGGCGAGAACGGCTTCGACTTCGCCCGCCGCCTGCGCCAGACCTCGCAGGTGCCGATCCTGATGCTGACCGCCCGCGCCGATTCGGGCGACCGCATCAATGGCCTGGAGATCGGGGTCGACGACTATCTCGCCAAACCCTTCGAGCCGCGCGAGCTGATCCTGCGCCTCGGCAACGTGCTGAAGCGCAACGCCCAGCCCGAGGCGCCGGCCGCGCCGGCGCGGCCGGACTATGTCCGTTTCGGCCCCTTCATCTACGGCCTCGCCCGCGGCGAATTGCGCCAGGGCGAGGAGTCGATCCGCCTGACCGAGCGCGAACGCGAGATCCTGACCACCCTGGCCGAACGCGCCGGCGAACATATCCCGCGCGAGCAGCTCGCCGCTCAGGGCTCCGCCGCCAATGACCGCACCATCGATGTCCAGATCAACCGGCTGCGCCGCAAGATCGAGCGTGATCCTGCCGATCCGCTCTACCTCCAGACCGTCCGCGGCATCGGCTACCGCCTCGTCGTCGACCGGGCCTGACCGACATGGCTGACGCTTCGCTCAGGCGTCGCCTCGTCCCGCTCGCGGCGAGGATGCTGACGGGGCTCCGCACAGCCTGGAGCAAGGGCGCGTCGATGCTGTCGGGCGGGCTCAGGCCGTTGCGCCGCCTGCCGGACCGGTCGCTGCGGCCGATCGCGCGGATCATGCCCAAGGGGCTCTACCCGCGGGCCCTCGTCATCGTCATCGCGCCTGTCGTGCTGCTCCAGTCAGTCGTTGCCTATGTCTTCATGGAGCGGCACTGGCAGACGGTGACGCAGCGCCTGTCGTCTGCAGTTGCCTCGGAGATCTCGACCCTCATCGACGTCTATGAGAGCTATCCGCAGGACAATGATGCGACCATCCTCGGCCGTATCGCCGAGGAGCGGCTCGGCATGGATGTCGAGATCCTGCCCGATACCGACCTACCGGCCCCTGGCCCCCGCCCCTTCTTCTCGCTGCTCGACAGCGCGCTCTCGACCGAGCTCGCCCAGCAGGTCAAGCGGCCCTTCTGGCTCGACACGGTCGGCCGCTCCAGCCTGATCGAGATCAGGATCAAGCTCGGCAAGGACGTGATGCGGGTGCTGACCCGCCGCAGCCAGGCCTATGCCTCGAACAGCCACATCTTCCTGCTCTGGATGATGGGTACCTCGCTGATCCTGCTCACCATCGCCGTGCTGTTCCTGCGCAACCAGATCCGGCCGATCCTGCGCCTCGCCGACGCCGCCGAGGCCTTCGGCAAGGGCCGTGACGCCGAGTTCCGTCCGCGCGGCGCCCGCGAGGTCCGCCGCGCCGGCAACGCCTTCATCGAGATGAAACGGCGCGTCGAGCGTTCGATCGGCGAGCGCACGATGATGCTGAACGGCGTCAGCCACGACCTGCGCACCATCCTGACCCGCTTCAAGCTCTCCCTGGCCCTGCTCGAACGCTCGCCCGATCTCGAAGCGCTCGAGAAGGACGTCGACGAGATGAGCCGGATGCTCGAGGACTATCTCGCCTTCGCCCGCGGCGATGCCGGCGAGGCCCCGGTCGAGACCGACATCCGCGCCCTGCTCGAGACGCTCAAGGCCGATGCCGAGCGCCAGGACCACCAGACCGAGCTCACCGTCATCGGCGATCCGCTGGTCGTGGTCCGGCCCGACGCGATCCGACGCCTGCTCACCAATCTGGTCTCGAATGCGGCGCGCTTCGGCGACCGCATCGCCATCCGCGCCACCCATGATGCGCGCTATCTCATCGTCATGGTCGACGATGACGGGCCCGGCATCCCGCCGGAGCTGCGCGAGGACGTGTTCAAGCCGTTCTTCCGGATTGACGAAGCCCGCAATGTCGACGGCGGCGGCACGGGCTTGGGCCTCGCCATAGCCCGCAACATCGCCCGCTCGCATGGCGGCGACATCATCCTCGGCGAGTCGCCGCTCGGCGGCTTGCGCGCGACGGTCAGACTGCCGGTCTGAGCGGGCCGCAAGGCGGGCGCGGAACCATGCCGTCCTTCCGGGGGGTTGCACAGCAAAAACCCGGAACCCATGAACACCGGCCGCTATGAGACGGACGCAGCCATCGCCGCGCCCTTCCGGCAGCATCATGGTCATGGGTTCCGGGCTCACGCCTCCGGCGCGCCCCGGAATGACGGGCAGTGGTTCAGTGGCTCCACAGGGCCTTGCGGGCCGAGCTGTTCACCCGTTCGACATCGCTGCGGGAGAGCGCGATGTCCGACAGCGCCGCATCATCCATGCGATAGAGCGCCCGGGCGCTGGCCCGCGCCGTCAGCCAATCCTCGAAACGCAGGAACAGCCCGGCGAGTCCGTGCGCTGAATGCTCCGAGGAGGAGAACGAAAGATTTCCTGTGGTGGTCCCGGCCGGCATATCGGCCTCCTGTGACTGAGCTTATGCCTGTAAATTGGGGCTTGCAGAGCCCGGAAGCAAATGAGAACTTCTTTGCCTCAGCCCAAGCAGAACTTGGCCACACAATGTCCCGCCGGCACCTGCCGCCCCTGACCTCGCTGCGCGCCTTCGAGGCCGCTTCGCGGCACCTCAACTATGAACGGGCGGGTGACGAGCTCGCCGTCACCGCCAGCGCCGTCGGCCAGCAGGTCAAGACCCTCGAAGCCTGGCTGCAGCGCCCGCTCTTCACCCGCCTGCCGAGCAAGGGCATCGCGCTCACTCCGCTCGGCCAGCGCTATGCCGCGTCGATCTCGCAGGTGCTCGACCAGCTCGACGAGGCCACCGCCCGGGCGCTGCGGCCGGACATGGCCAATATCCTGACGGTCAGCACCATGCCGAGCTTCGCGCTGAGCTGGCTGATCCCGCGCCTCGGGGTGCTCAAGCAGCGCCATCCCGAGCTGGAGGTGCGCATCTCCGTATCGATGCATCTTACCGATTTCGCCCGCGAGGATGTCGACATCGCCGTCCGCTATGGCCAGGGTGCCTATACCGGACTGCACTCCGAGCTCTTGATGACGGAGACCTTCTTTCCGGTCTGCAACGCGGCGCTGCTCAACGATCCCGAGCGGCCGTTGCGGGAGCCATCCGACCTGCGCCATCACACCCTGCTGCACGAACTCGCCGAAGGCATTCCCGAATATGTGACCTGGCCGCAATGGCTCGCTTTTGCCGGCGTCGACGACATCGATGCCTCACACGGCCCGCGCTTCTCCCACACCTTCCTCGCCTTGCAGGCGGCATCCTCGGGCCAGGGCATCGCGCTCGCAACCAGCGCGCTGATCGGCGATTATCTCGAAGCCGGGCGCCTGGTGCGCCCCTTCGCGCAGCAATTGCCCGGCGCCTATCAATACTATGTCGTCTGCCCCGAAGCGGTGGCAGAGCGACCGGCGATCGCCGCCTTCCGCAGCTGGATTCACGAAGAGGCCGCCAGGCATGCCGAGCTGCGCTGAGCTTCCGCTTCAGCGTTCCGGCCGGATCACCGGCAGTTGCTGCAGCCGGGCGGCGGCATGGTCGAGGAAGGCCCGCACCTTCGGCTGGAGATGCTGGCCGCTCGGCACGACGAGCTGGACCGGCGAGGCCGGCGGCTCCCAGTCCCGCATAACCCGCACCAGCGTGCCGGCTTCGATATCCGGCGCGACCTGATAGGACAGGGCACGCGCCAAGCCGCGGCCGGAGCGCGTCGCGATCAGCACCGATTCGATCTCGTTGACGATCAGGCGCGGCGACACCTGAACGGTCGCGCTGCGCGCATCGCCGGCGAAGCGCCAGACCATGCTCTGGCCGGCGGCGATGCTGACGATGGTATCATGCCCGGAGAGGTCGCCCGGGCGCTGCGGTATGCCGCGGCGCTCAAGATAGGCCGGCGCCGCGACCAGCACGCGTCTGACCTCTCCAACCTTGCGCGCCACCAGCCGCGAGCTCGGCAGCGGGCCGATCCGGACGGCCAGATGCAGGCCCTCCTCGATCAGATCGAGATTGCGGTCGGCCAGCACCAGCTCGATCTGGATCTCCGGATGCAGATCGAGGAACTCGGCGACCACAGGCGTGACATGGCGCCGGCCGAAGGCAGTCGGCGCGGTGATCCTGATCAGGCCGCGCATCGGCGCCGCGGTGACGCCGGAAAGCGATGCGTCATACTCTGCGAGGATGTTCCGGGCTGAGGCTGCGAGCTCCCGCCCCGCTTCGGTCGCCATCAGCTGCCGCGTAGTGCGTGCGATCAGCCTGACGCCGGCGCGCTCCTCCAGTGCGGCGAGAGCGCGCGTCACCGCCGGGCGCGAACGCCTGAGCTGGCGCGCCGCGCCGGCGAGGCTGCCGGTATCGATGATCGCGACGAAGATGGCGAGCTCGTCGAGCCGGTCCATGATCATTCCGTCAATAGGAATTCTGATTTGCCAGCCTACCAGCTTTCGCAGCACATCTGAAACAATCAGAGTCCTCCCGCACAATCGCGAGGCTCCGATGACCCAAGCCAAGATCACGCTGCATGGCACCGCGCTCTCGGGCCATACCCACCGCGTCGAACTGCTGCTGCGCGCGCTCGGACTGGACTTCGACTTCGTTCCGGCCCCGGCGGACGTCCGTCGCAGCGAGGCTTTCCGCAAGCTCAACCCGCTCGGTCAGATCCCGGTGCTGCAGGACGGCGATCTCACTTTGGCCGACAGCAACGCCATCCTGGTCTATCTGGCGAAGCGCTATGCGCCGGAGAGCGACTGGCTGCCGCACGACCCGATCGCCGCCGCACAGGTGCAGCGCTGGCTCTCCATCGCCGCCGGCGAAGTCATGCACGGCCCGGCGATCGCCCGGATGATCGCGCAGTTCAAATACGAAGACGATCCGGTGAGGGCCGAGCGGGTCGCGGCTCGGCTGCTTCCCTTCATGGAAGAGCATCTCACCGGCCGCAGCTTCCTTGCGACCGAGCATCCGACGCTCGCCGACCTCGCCTGCTATTCCTATGTCGCACATGCGCCGGAAGGCGGCATCCCGCTCGATGCCTATCCGGCCGTGCGGGCCTGGCTCAGGCGCGTCGAGGCCCTGCCCTTCTTCAAGCCGATCCCGCCCTCGCCTATCCCTGTGAAGAGCTGACGGCCATGGATGCCACGCCCTTTCATGCAGGCGAGTTGGAGGCGCAGGCGCTGGCCGGCGAGAGCTCGCGCGGCGCTGGCATTCGCGACTTCATGCCGGACCAGCATCGCGATTTCTTCGCGCTGCTGCCTTATCTCTTCGCCGCCGGCCGCGATGAAAACGGCTGGCCGATCGCAACAATTCTCGCGGGTCCCGAAGGCTTCGTCACCAGCCCGACGCCGAACGAACTCGCCATCGCCACCCTGCCCGCTTCGGGCGATCCGGCCGATGCCACGCTGAGTATGGGCGCGTCGATCGGCCTCCTCGGCCTCGATCTGCGCACCCGGCGCCGCAACCGCGCCAATGGCGTCATCAGCGAGCGCGAAGGAAACGGGCTGACGGTCGCGGTGAGCCAGAGCTTCGGCAATTGCGCCAAGTACATCCAGGTCCGGCAGCATGAGATCGTGCCGGGCGCAGCGGCTGCTACCACCGAAGAGCTCGGCGGCCTCGATGTAGCAGCCAACGCCCTGATCGCGCAGTCCGACACACTTTTCATCGCCAGCGGCTCGCAGAGCGGCCTCGACATCTCGCATCGCGGCGGCAGGCCGGGCTTCGTCCGGATCGAGGGCGGTCGCCTGACGGTGCCGGACTTCGCCGGCAACAGCTATTTCAACACCTTCGGCAACCTGCTGCGGGAACCGGCAACGTCCATGCTCTTCATCGACTTCGCGAAGGGCGACGTACTGCAGTTGCAGGGCGTGGCGGAGGTCGTCTGGACCGGCCCGGAGCTGGCTGACATCGAGGGCGCCAAGCGCCTGCTGAAGGTCGAGGTGACGCGGGCCTGGCGGCGCAGGGCGGTTCTGCCCTTGCGCTGGAGCGAACCCGAGCCGGCGCCGACCACACTGGCAACAGGAAGTTGGCGGCAAGGTCAAGCCGCCTGACTCCCGATCTCAGTACAGCCGACCGCCCGCGGGAACCTCGAGCGACGGGCCGATCAGCACGACCTCGCCGCTGTCATCCGGCACGCCGAGGGTCAGAACCTCCGACATGAACTTGCCGATCTGGCGCGGCGGGAAGTTCACCACCGCCAGCACCTGCCGGCCTGGGAGATCCTCCGGCCGGTAGTGCTTGGTGATCTGCGCCGAGGACTTCTTGCGGCCGATCGTGCCGCCGAAATCGATCACCAGCTTGATCGCCGGCTTGCGCGCTTCGGGGAAGGGAGCGGCTTCGACAATGGTGCCGACGCGCACGTCGACCTTGAGGAAATCGTCGAAGCCGATCTGCTCGGCGATCTGCGTAGGCTCGCTCAAAATTCCTCCCAGCCGCGATCGCCGCCATTGGCGACCTTGCGCGCGGCGCTGCCATGGCTCTGGACGGGCGCGGCCGCCATGGCGCGCGCCGGACGCGGCGCAGGCGCCGCTGCCTGCGCCATCTTGCTCGCCATCGCCTTCAACGCAACCACGTCGCCACCGAGCCGGAAGCGCCCGACCAGCGCCGCCAGCCTGTCAGCCTCCTGCGCCAGCGCCTGCGAGGCAGCGGTCGACTGCTCGGCCATGGCGGCGTTCTGCTGCGTCGCCTGGTCCATCTCGTTGACGGCGGTGTTGACTTCCTGAAGCCCGGTCGCCTGTTCCTGGGCAGCCGAGGCGATCTCGGCGACCAGCGAGGTGGCACGGGTGATCTCGCCCGACATCCGCTCCAGCGCCGTTCCAGTCTGGCCGACCAGCGCGACCCCCTTCCCGACCTCGACACTGGAGGCGGTGATCAGCCCCTTGATTTCCTTGGCCGCGTCGGCCGAGCGCTGAGCGAGCGCCCGGACCTCGGAGGCGACGACCGCAAAGCCCTTGCCGGCATCGCCGGCGCGCGCCGCCTCGACCGAGGCGTTGAGCGCCAAGAGATTGGTCTGGAAGGCGATCTCGTCGATCACGCCGACGATCTGCGAGATCTCCTCGGAGGATTTCTCGATGCCGCTCATGGCGGCGACGGCCTCGCGGACGATCTCGCCGGACTGCTCGGCCTCACCCTTGACCTGGGTGGTGGCGAGGCTGGCCTGGCGCGCGCCCTCGGCGGTTTGGCGCACTGTCGCGGTCAATTGATCGAGCGCGGTCGCGGTCTCCTCGACCGAGGAAGCCTGCTGCTCGGTGCGGCTGGCAAGGTCGTCGGCGGCCTGGCTGATCTCGCCGGCGCCGGCCTTCATGCTCTCGGTATTCGTCGCGATCTGCCGCATCGTCTCTTCGAGATGTGCCATCGCGGCGTTGAAGTCGTTCTTGAGCTTGACGTATTCGGCGCTGAAGGCGGCCTCGATCCGGTAGGTCAGGTCGCCCTCGGTCAGGCGCTCCAGGCCGGCGCCGAGCGCGTCGACGACGATGGCCTGCTTCTTGGCCTCGTCGCTGCGCTGCGCCTCGTTGAGGTTGCGCTGCGTGTCGGCGGCCCGGCGCTGCTCGCCGGCATCGGCCTCGGCCTGCGCCTTCTCGGCCTCGACCTGCTGCTTCATCAGCGCCGCGTCGCGGAACACCACGAGCGCGCGCGCCATGCTGCCGACCTCGTCTTGGCGCTCCTGATAGGCGATCGGCGCCTTGAGGTCGCCGGCGGCGAGCGCGCTCATATTGCCGGAGACCGTGCGCAGCATTCCGGAGGCGCGGCGGCTCAGGAAGACGACGAGGCCGAGCAGCAGCAGCGCCAGCGGCACCAGGACGATCGCGACTTCCTTGATCAATCCGTAGAACGAGGCATCGACGGCATGGACATGCATGCCGGTGCCGATCGCCCACTGCCATTTCGGCACGCCGACCACATAGGACACCTTCAGCGAGGGATCCTTGTCGCCCGGTTTCACCCAGAGATAGTCGACGAAACCGGCGCCCTTGGTCCGGGCCGTGTCGGTCAATTCCTTGACGAAGAGCTTGCCGGTCGAGTCCTTCAGCGGCGACATGTCGGTGCCGATCAGCTTCGCGTTCGCATGGGCGATGTTGAAGCCGTCATAGCGGATGACGAAAAAGTAGTTGCCGTCGTCGAAGCGGGCATTTGTCACGGCGTCGATCGCGAGTTTCTGGGCGTCGGCGTCCTTCAGCTCGCCCTTCTCGACCTTCGCCACATAGGCGTTCACGGTGGAGGCGGCAGCTTCGACCGCGTTCTTCACCTCGGCCCGCTTCAGGTCGAGCATGTCGACCCGGGCCTGGCTGAGCGTGACAGCAACGCTCGCGACGGCGACGATGGCGGCCAGAATCGCAATCAGCCCAAATGAGCGGCCGATCGACAGCGCAGTAAGCTTCTTCAACACAGACATGTCGCCCCTCGCGAACGTGATTCTTCACATTTGCCCGAAACGGCTAATGCCCACTTAACGCTGTCACTTTCTTGCCACAATCACCAGTTGCCGGACCGCAACCAGTAATTGCAATCAGATCGCCGGAGCGTAGTCGTCGCCGTCCTCGCCACGCATGCGCTCGCGCCGGGGCGTACGCTTGACGCCTGAGCACAGCGAGCGCGCAAGGCCGCGCAGCGGCGCCGTCAGCCGGTGGACATCCTCGACGCGCGCCATGATCTGGCCTGCGGTCTTCAGCTCGCGGTCGAGCTTGGCCATGGTGCGCGACAGTTCCGGCTCGTCGTCTTCCAGCCAGGTGTCGAGCACGCGCGCCATCAGCAGCGTCGCGCCGCGGACCCGCACGGAGCCGAGATCATCCTCGGTCGGGATGCCGGCCGAGGCGAGCAGATAGCGCCAGGAGTTCAGCGAATTGCGCCCGAGCGCAGCGAGCGCCAGCGGCTGGCGCCGCAGATGCGGCAACAGCGCCTTGAGGCCCACCTTGTAGGGCGCCAGCGCGTCGAGCCGGCGCATCACCAGGTCGAAGACGCGCTCCTTGTAGGATTCCTCCATGAGATCGTCGGAGCTGCCCGCCAGCACGGCATCGTCGAGGATGCGGCCGAGCCCGCCGAGGATAGCGAGCTTCGACGGGAAGAGTCCGCGCAGTTCGGCGAGGCTGATGCCGGCCTCGCGGGCGATCGCCGGCAACTCGATCTCGTCCCAGGCCTGCGTCGCCGCCAGCCGGAACAGGGCATCTACCACGGCGCGCCGCGGATCGGGCTTCGCCATGGGTTTCTCAGCTTCTGGGGAAACGGGTTTGCGCGCCATCGGCTTCTCTCCTGTCGCGAGCTGATGGGAAAGAAGCTAGGGCGCAACCGGGGCGGTTGAAAGGCCGCCTCAGCCGGAAAGCTCCTCGGCGCGGCTTTTGGCGGCAGCGACCGCGCGTCGCATCAGCGGCGCGAGGCCATTGTCCGCCATCAGCACGTCGAGGGCAGCGGCGGTCGTGCCGCCCGGCGAGGTCACATTCTGGCGCAAGGTCGCCGGCGGCAGCGGCGACTGGAACAGCATCTCGCCCGCGCCCTCGATCGTGGCGCGCGCCAGCCGCTCGGCGATGTCCGCCGGCAGGCCGGCGGCGACGCCGGCAGCAGCCAGGCATTCGACCAGGTGGAAGACATAGGCCGGCCCCGAGCCCGAGACGGCGGTGACGGCGTCGATCAACCCCTCGTCGCCGAGCCACTCGACCTTGCCGACGCCGGCGAGCAGCGCATCGGCCAGTTGCCGCTGTGCCTCGCTGACGCCCTTGCCCGCCGCAGCGGCGGTGACGCCACGCCGGACCGAAGCCGGCAGATTCGGCATGGCGCGCACGATCGCGTTCGCATTGGGCAGGCGGGCGGAGAGGTCGCCGAGCGTCTTGCCGGCGAGGATCGAGATCAGCAGCGTCTTCGGGCCGATCAGCGCCTGGACGGAGGGGGCGGCGGTGTCGAGCATCTGCGGCTTGGTCGCCAGCACCACCACCTCGGCCGGCTTCGGCGCGGCCGGATTGACGCTCATCCCGTGATGGGCGGCGAGGTCTTGCATCTCGCTGGAGATGTGCGGGTCGAGCAGCGTGATCCCCGCGCCCTTCACGCCGATGCTGAGCCAGCCTTCCAGCATGGCGCCGCCCATCTTGCCGGCACCGACGAGGGTGAGGGTCTCAGGAAGCGGGCTGGCCATGGCGTCTCTCCGGTCGATGCGCGATTGCGCATGGACCTGAACCGCCAAGCAAGGTCCGGGTCAAGCCCGAGCCAGCCAGCCTTCACGCTTCGCCGACCGTTTCCAGCAGCGCGCCTTCGAGCGCCTCGCGGGCGTTCTTGCCGGCCCAGACCACGAACTGGAAGGCCTGGTAATAGCGCTCGCAGGCGTCGATCGCCGCCTTGATCAGGCCCGCAGCCTGCTCCTCGGTCGGCTCGGCCCCGCCCGAGAGCAGCAGCGCGTGGCGATACATCACCACGTTCTCGCGGCTCCACAGATCGAAATGCCCGAGCCAGAGCTGTTCGTTGACCTGGCTGACGAGGTTCATCACCTCGTTGCGGCGCCGATCCGGCACCCTGAGATCGAAGGCGCAGGCGATATGCAACGACTCGACTTCCGAGAGCCAGGTGATGGCGACGTGATAATCGGCCCAGCCGCCGGTCACGGAAACCGAGAGCTCGTCGTCGCTGTCGCGATCGAAGCTCCAGTCGTTCAGTGCGGCGAGGCGTTCGACGAGATCGAGGGGATTGGAGGGGCGTTCGGTTTCGGCGTCCAGATCAAGGTCCATCATGCCCAAGGTCCAACAGCCGGCGCTGGCCCTGACGGCAGGCGCGGCCTGTTCGAGAACGGGAACACGGCGACTGGAAAAGCGTAAGGCACGCAACCCGACCAGGAGATCGCTAAGATGATCTCCGCTTCACCGGCTGGCTCTCGAGTAGAGCCCACCGACGAATCACCTCTCTTCATCGACGATAGCTCAGGCGAGTCTGGAGCCCTAACAGAACCTGCGCGGTTCTGATCGAGCCCTTCGGCGCCCGGTACGCGATGCAAGCTCGACGGATTCGAAGCTGGCCTCAATCCCCCGAAGGGACTGTCCACAACACGAAGCTGTTGACTGTCGACTGGCGAGACTGGGCCGGGGACTTACTTCGACTCGGCCTTGGCCTCGAGCGCGGCCAGCCGCGCCGCGAGCTTGTCGTTCTCCTCGCGCGCCAGCAGCGCCATCTCGCGCACCGCCTCGAACTCCTCGCGGGTCACCACGTCGAGATCGCGCAGCAGCCGCTCGATCTGGGTCTTGACCACGGTCTCGACCTCGCGGCGCACGCCCTGCGCCGCGCCCGCGGCATCGGTCGCTAGCCGGGCGATGTCGTCGAGGATGCGGTTGGACGTGCTGACCATCGGAGCTCTCCGGCGGCGCCCCATGCGCCTTCGCGGAGATATGGCGAAGGAGCGCCGGGAGCGCAATCGCTCCGACGCAACCGCCTCGTTTTGCCTCTCCCCTGCCCTGTCTGGACCTTCGGGATGGTTGCGCTTACAACGAGCGCCGCAGGGAAGACCAGCAATCCGAGCCCAAACAATGGGCGGGAGGCGTCATGTCGGTTCGTTTTAACGGCCTCGTTCTGGGGCCGCTCGCTGCGCTTGCGCTCGCAGGCTGCCAGGAAACCACCACCACCGCGGCGCGTCCGCGTGTCGATGCGCCGGGCGTTCCGGTCTCGGTCCAGAGCATCTCGGGCGCGCCCGACCAGGTGACGGCGCATTTTGCCGGCCTGCTCGGCGAAGCCGCGGCCGAACGCAAGATGGAGATCGTCCCCGGCGACAAGCCGGCCCGTTTCCGGGTGCGCGGCTATCTCACCGCCCAGCCCACCGAGGACGGCCAGACCGCCCTCGCCTTCGTCTGGGACGTCTATGACGAGAGCAAGAAGCGCGCCCAGCGCGTCCAGGGCGAGAGCCTCGGCCGGCGCGGCGGCGGCTCCGATCCCTGGGCCGGCATCGACCAGACCATCGTCGCCAAGGCCGCGTCCGAATCGGCGGATGCGATCGCGAGCTTCCTGACGACCGCGCCGGTGCCGGAGGCGAAGCCGGACGCGAAGGCCAAGACCCGCACCGCCCAGGCGGATACAGAGAAGAAGCGCTAAGCGCGCTCGGAGTGGCATCGTCTTTCCGGGGCTTCGCGCAGCAAAGAGCCCGGAAAACCGACCGCCATCATCGCCAGCGCGCTGCGATCTTCGATGCTCTTTTAGGGACATCGTGTTCATGGGTTCCGGGCTCGCCGCTTCGCGGTGCCCCGGAGCGACGATGCGGTTCCGGCGCACTCAAGCTTCGGCTTCCCGGCAAACGTGCACCCCGCCCCGCTGCAGTGCAGCATTTGCATGGGGATGTCGCGCCTCTTTGGTCGACTCGGCGTCATCACGCTGTTATGAGCCCTTCGAAACTGAGCCGCCCCCGCTCGGACGGCTCGCCTTATTCTGCGTTTCGGGTGCACCCGGCATGGCCTCCTCCTTCAAAGTCGTCGCCGGCAATTCCAACCGCCCGCTCGCCGAAGCCATCTGTAACCATCTCGATGTGCCGCTAGCCCGGGCCCAGGTCCGGCGCTTCGCCGACATGGAGATCTTCGTCGAGATCCAGGAGAACGTCCGGGGCCAGGATGTATTCATCATCCAGTCGACCTCGTTCCCGACCAATGATCACCTGATGGAATTGCTGATCATCACCGATGCGCTGCGCCGCTCCTCGGCCAGGCGCATCACGGCGGTGATCCCCTATTTCGGCTATGCCAGGCAGGACCGGCGCGCCTCCGGCCGCACCCCGATCTCGGCGAAGCTGGTCGCCAACCTGATTGCCCATGCCGGCGTCGACCGCGTGCTGACGCTCGACCTGCATGCCGGCCAGATCCAGGGCTTCTTCGACATCCCGACCGACAACCTGTTCGGCGCCCCGCTGATGGCGCGCGACATCAAGGACCGGCTCGAGTGGAAGAACGCCATGGTCGTCTCGCCCGACGTCGGCGGCGTGGTCCGCGCCCGCGCCCTCGCCAAGCGCATCGACGCGCCGCTCGCGATCGTCGACAAGCGCCGTGACCGGCCGGGCGAGTCGGAGGTGATGAACATCATCGGCTCGGTCGAGGGGCGCTCCTGCATCCTGATCGACGATATCGTCGATTCCGGCGGCACGCTGGTGAATGCCGCCGACGCCCTGCTCGCCCAGGGTGCCAAGGAGGTCTACGCCTATATCACCCATGGCGTGCTCTCCGGCGGCGCGGTCGCGCGCATCGCCTCGTCCAAGCTCAAGGAGCTGGTGATCACCGATTCGATCATGCCGACCGAGGCGGTGAAGGTTGCGCGCAACATCCGCGTCATTTCGATCGCCGGGCTGATGGGCGAGGCGATCGAGCGCACCGCGAGCGAGTCGAGCGTCTCCAGCCTGTTCGATTGAGCGTTCGTAGCTTTTCCCCGCAGCCCTCATCCTGAGGAGCCGCGCAGCGGCGTCTTGGAGGATGCTCCAGGAGGCTCCGGAGACAACTGGAGCATCCTTCGAGACGCAGCCTGCGGCACTCCTCTGGATAAGGGCTGAGAACTGAGGAAAGGTCCGGCCATGACATCGCGCGCCCTCGTCCTCTTCTCCGGCGGTCAGGATTCGACCACCGCCCTGGCCTGGGCGCTGGAGCGCTTCTCCACGGTCGAGACCGTCGGCTTCGACTATGGCCAGCGCCATCGCATCGAGCTCGCCTGCCGCGAGACGATCCTCGCCAGATTGCCGGGCCTGTCGCCCACCTATTCCGACCGGCTCGGGCCGGACCACCTCCTCGACCTGAAGACGCTCGGCGCGATCTCCGACACCGCGCTGACCAGCGAGAGCGAGATCGCCTTCGCGCAGACCGGCCTGCCGACCACCTTCGTTCCCGGCCGCAACCTGATCTTCCTGACCTTCGCCGCGGCGCTGGCCTATCGCCGCGATTGCAAGCACATCGTGCTCGGCGTCTGCGAGACCGACTATTCCGGTTATCCCGACTGCCGCGACGACACGATCAAGGCGATGCAGGTCGCGCTCGGCCTCGGCCTCGACCGCAGGTTCGTGCTGCACACGCCGCTGATGTGGCGCGACAAGGCGCAGACCTTCGCCCTGGCGAAGGAGCTGGGTGGCGAAGCGCTGCTCGATCTGGTGGTTGAGGAGACGCATAGTTGCTATCTCGGCGACCGAACCAAGCGGCATTCCTGGGGCTATGGCTGCGGCCAGTGCCCGGCTTGCGACTTGCGGGCCAGGGGCTTTACGGCCTATGAGGCCGCGCCGAACGATAGCGGACCGAACCATGATGATTGACCGGCAACGCCGTATCGAGGGCCTGATTGCGCTGGCCCTCTTCACCCTGACGATCCCGATCGCCAACTGGCTGATCGGCAATGTCGGCACGGTCTGCGTGCCGAACGGGCCGTGCCTCGTCCCGGTCGCACCGGGCATCAAGGCGCCGAGCGGCGTGCTGATGATCGGCCTTGCTCTCGTCCTGCGCGACATCGTCCAGCGGCGGCTCGGGCCCGCAGCGGCGCTCGGAGCCATCGCCGTCGGCGCGCTGATCTCGGGGCTGCTGGCGCCGCCCGCGATCGTCGTCGCCTCCGTCGCCGCCTTCCTCCTGTCCGAGCTGACCGACTTCGCGGTCTACACCCCACTGCAGAAGCGCAATTTCGTCGCCGCCGTGGCCGCCTCCAGTGTCATCGGCCTTGTCGTCGACAGCCTGGTCTTCCTCTGGCTCGCCTTCGGCAGCCTCGATTTCCTGAGCGGACAGATCATCGGCAAGGCCTGGATGGTGCTGCTGGCCCTGCCGCTGATGCATCTGCTGCGCCGGCGCGACGAGCGGATCGGGCTCTCTCCCGCCTGAGCCAGCAGCCCATTTGTTTTTAAGCAGTGTCCATCATCTTGCCCGTCTGAAGATCAGAAAGCCAACAATTCGACCCAAGCGGGAAACGGCGATTTCATGCCCTTGCGGCATGATGCTCCTCCCGTCCTGCCGAGTGTCCCGATGCGCCGTCACGACTCCGTCGAGCGTCTGCAATCCCTGCAAAACGCAACTCTGGAATCGATCGCGCGCGGCGAAGAGCTTGCCGTCGTGATGGTCGACCTATGCAAGCGCGTCGAGGCTCTGGCGCCCGGCGTGGTCTGCTCGGTCGTCACCGTCGATGATGATTTCAGGCTCCGCCCCCTCGCCGCCCCGAGCCTGCCGCCCGCCTATGGCGAAGCGGTCAACGGCACGCCGATCGGCCCGCGCGTCGGCTCCTGCGGCACAGCGATCTATCGCAAAAGCCCGGTCGAAGTGACCGATATCGCCACTGATCCGCACTGGGAAGGCTATCGCGAGCTCGTGCTGCCGCTCGGCCTCAACGCCTGCTGGTCGAGCCCGATCGCAGCGCGCGACGGACGCGTGGTCGGCAGCTTCGCCTTCTATTATCGCGACCCGCGCGGCGCCACGCCGTTCGAGCGCCGGATCGTAGCGACCTGCGTGCATCTCTGCGCCATCGCGATCGAGCATGCGGAGGTGAGCGCCCGCAATCATCGCCTCGCCTATTTCGACACGTTGACCGGCCTCCCGAACCGGGCTCGCTTCAACGAGGCGATCGCCCAGACGACGAGCGGACCCCGGTCCGGATTCGGCTTGATGCTGATCGACATCGACCACCTCAAGGCGGTCAACGACACCATGGGCCACGCCGTCGGCGATCTGCTGATCGAAGCCATCGGCTCGCGGCTGGCCGAGGTCGCGCCGAAAGGCACGGCGTTCAGGATCGGCGGCGACGAATTCGCCGTCCTTCTGCCGGATTGCGACAAGGCCGGGCAGTTACGCAGCGTCGCCAGCGCCATCCTCGCCGCGATGCACACGCCGATCGACTGCGAGGGAACGACCATCGTCCCGAGCGTCACCATCGGCGGCGCCATCGCCGGAGAGGACGGCGCCGACAGCGTCACCCTGCGCCAGAACGCCGATTTCGCGCTCTACCATGCCAAGGAGACGCGGCGCGGTGGCTATGTCCGCTTCAAGGGCGGCCTGCGGACCTCGATGACCCGGCGCATCCAGGCGATCCGCAGCGTCGGTGACGCATTGAGTGGCGGCCGTCTCATCCCCTACTACCAGCCGATCATCCGGCTCGACAACGGCGAGATCAGGGGGATGGAAGCGCTGGCGCGCTTGCGGCTTGACGACGGGCGTGTGGTGGCCGCCGGCGAGTTCCAGGACGCCCTGCTCGACCCCAAGCTCGCTTACCGCATCTCCAACCAGATGCTGCCCGCCATCGCCACCGACATGGCGCAATGGCTGCGCGAGGGCCTGCCGATCCCGCATGTCGGCCTCAACGTCACCTCTGCCGACTTCCAGAAGGGCGATCTCGTCCAGCGCATCGTCCGGGCTTTCGAGCGGGTGCAGGTGCCGCTCGAACATCTGGTCGTCGAGATCACCGAGCAGGTGATCATGGGCGGTCGCCGTGACGGCGTCGGACGCACGATGGAAGCCTTGCGCGAGCGCGGCATCCTCGTCGCGCTCGACGATTTCGGCACCGGCTTCGCCTCGCTCACCCATCTGCTCGATTTCCCGGTCGACACGATCAAGATCGACAAGTCCTTCGTCGGCGGCATCGAGGGCGGGGCCAGGAGCGGCGCGATCGTCGAGGCGTTGATCGGCGTCGCCAGCCGGCTCGGCATGCGCATCGTGGCGGAAGGCATCGAGAACGAGGGTCAGGCGCGGCGACTGGCCGGGATGGGCTGCCGGCTCGGCCAGGGTTATCACTATGCCCGGCCGATGCCGGCCGAGGCGGTCCCAGCCTTCGTCGGCAGCTTCAGCCGGGCGGCGTCCGGCTCCCGGCCGCGCCCCGCCGCCAGCGCCGCCTGAAATCCGGCTGCGGACTTGAGATTGCCCGCGGTTTCGCCTATGAGCCTGCCTGCGTCCCACTGACACCCTTGGAGGCAGGGGCGCGAACCGCAATGGCCGCCGTAGGCGGCCATGTCTTTTAAGAGCTTAAGGACCATACACATGACCGCCATGAAGCAGATCCAGGCTTCGGCGCGCGCCCAGGTCGGCAAGGGGGCCGCCCGGGCAGTTCGTCGCCAGGGCCTCACTCCCGCCGTGATCTACGGTGCAGGCGAAGCGCCCGTCGCCATCGCGCTCGATGCCAACAAGACCCGCCAGATGATCTATGCTGGTCACTTCCTGACCACGCTGTTCGAGATCGACGTCGACGGCAAGAAGACGCGCGCCATTCCGCGCGACTACCAGCTCGACCCGGTCAAGGACTTCCCGATCCACATCGACTTCCTGCGCGTCGCCGCCGGCCAGACCATCAAGGTCGAGGTTCCGCTGCACGTCGTCGGCCAGGAGCAGTCGCCGGGCCTGAAGAACGGCGGCGCCCTCCAGATCGTCGCGCACTCGCTCGAGATCGAAGTCGCCCCCGAGAGCATCCCCGAGTTCATCGAGGTCTCGGTTGCCGGCCTCGAAGTCGGCGACACGCTGCACATCGACGCGCTCAAGCTGCCGGCTGGCGCCAGCCTGACCTCGACCAAGGACCTGACCCTGGTCACGATCATCCCGCCGACGGTCGAGGCCGAGGAGCCTGCTGCCGCCGAGGGCGAAGCCGAAGCCGCCAAGGCCTGAGCCTGGCGCCTCCTTCGGAACGATGCTTGCAGACGGCCGGGCATGCCCGGCCGTTTTGCTATGACAACCGCTGCGGAACCGAACGATGCTGATTTTCGCCGGCCTCGGCAATCCCGGCCAACGCTATGCCCGCAACCGCCACAATATCGGCTTCATGGCGGTCGCGGCGATCGCCCGCGCCTGCAACGCCTCGCCCTGGCGCGCCCGCTTCCAGGCTTACGCCTGCGAGGCGGTGATCGGCGGCGAGAAGGTCCTGCTGCTGCTGCCGCAGACCTATATGAACGAGTCCGGCCGCGCGATCGGCGAAGCCGCGCGCTTCTTCAAGGTCGCGCCGGCCGACGTCATCGTCTTCCATGACGAGCTCGACCTGCCCCCGGCCAAGCTGCGGGTGAAGCTCGGCGGCGGCAATGCCGGCCATAACGGCCTGCGCTCGACCACCGCGGCGATCGGCAACGACTATCGCCGGGTGCGGATGGGCATCGGCCATCCCGGCGACAAGGCGCTGGTCCACGCCTATGTGCTCAATGATTTCGGCAAGGCCGAGGAGCCCTGGGTCGAGGACCTCTGCACCGCCTGCGCCGACAATGCCGCTCAGCTCGCCAACCATGACGATGCCGGCTTCCAGAACAAGGTCCACCTGTTCATGGAGGCGCGCGGCCATGGCGCGGTGAAGCGCCTCGGCGAAAAGGCATCTGATTAGAGCCCGGCTCCAATCAGATTGAAGCAATCTGATCGCTGAATCGCTCTCTCACATTGAGTAGGAGCCCCGCTCTCAAAGCGGCAGCTGCGCGCCGGCCCTCGCAATCGTTACCCGGCTGCTCGACAGGCTGCCATCGGCCTGCCGGCTCGCGGTCAGCGCGACCTGCGTCCCGGCGACGAGATCGGCGGCCTGCGCCGGCGCGGCCATGATGATGTTGGCTTCGGGTGTGATCGCGATCGTCTGCTCACCGCCCGGATAGGTCAGCGTGACGCTGCTGCCGTCGACGCGCGAGACCGTCTCGGCCACCGTCGCATTGGTCATCGTCGCCTCCGGCAGGACGGCCCAAGGCCTGTGCCCCTCGCCCGTGCCGCGCATCGCCTCTGGGAAGATGAAGACCTGCACGGCCGACAGCCCGCCCCCGGGCAACATGCGAGCGCCGACGCCGATGAAGCTGCCCTTCTTGATGTCGCTCACCGCGGCCTTGACCACGGCGCCGACCGAATAGTTCGGCGCAAGCGCGACCGTCGTCGGGCCCTCCTGCGTCTTGACCGTCAGCGACTGGCCGTCGAGGCGCTCGACCGTGCCGCGTATGCGCGTCTGCGCCTGTGCTCCGGCTGCGAAGAGCACGACGAGGCCGATCAGGGCGAGCGAGGCAAAGCGCATGGGACAGCTCCGGTAGCCGGTCTTTTTCCGTCGCGCCCACTCGTGCGCGCTCGGCAAAGGCGCCGCCATGCACGTTCGCGTGAGCCGTGCAGCCACCCGCCATCTTGTCTTTTGCTGCTCTGCACCCAATAAGGCCCGGGAGAACCGAGACATCTTTCCGCGGTGGCCACAGGCGCCCCGCGATGCACTGGACGGGCGAGCATGGGCTTCAAATGCGGTATCGTCGGCCTGCCGAATGTCGGCAAGTCGACCCTCTTCAACGCGCTGACGCAGACGGCGGCGGCGCAGGCGGCGAACTATCCGTTCTGCACGATTGAGCCCAATGTCGGCGACGTCGCCGTCCCCGACGAGCGGCTTGAGGCGCTTGCCGCCATCGCCGGCTCGAAGGAGATCATCCCGACCCGGCTGACCTTCGTCGACATCGCCGGCCTTGTGCGCGGCGCCTCGAAGGGCGAGGGCCTCGGCAACCAGTTCCTCGCCAATATCCGCGAATGCGACGCCATCGCCCATGTCGTGCGCTGCTTCGAGGACAGCGACATCACCCATGTCGAGGGCAAGATCGCCCCGATCGCCGACATCGAGACGATCGAGACCGAATTGATGCTCGCCGATCTCGAAAGCCTCGAGAAGCGCGTCCTGCCGCTGGAGAAGAAGGCCAAGTCCGGCGATAAGGAGGCCAAGGAGGCCGCCGACCTGATGAACCGCTGCCTCGTGCTGCTGCGCGAGGGCAAGCCGGCCCGCCTCGTCCAGGTCGCGCCCGAGGAGCGCCGCGCCTTCGAGATGCTCGGCCTGCTCTCCTCCAAGCCGGTGCTCTATGTCTGCAATGTCGAGGAAGCCAGCGCCGACAAGGGCAATAGCTTCTCCGAGCAGGTCAAGGCGCGCGCCGCCGAGGAAGGCGCGGTCGCCGTCGTCGTCTCCGCCAAGATCGAGAGCGAGATCGCGGTGCTGCCGGCCGCCGACCAGAAGGACTATCTCGAAGCCGTCGGCCTCGACGAGCCCGGCCTCAACCGGGTGATCCGCGCCGGCTATGCCCTGCTCAACCTCGTCACCTACTTCACCGTCGGTCCGAAGGAGGCCCGCGCCTGGACGATCGAGAAGGGCACCAAGGGGCCGCAGGCCGCCGGCGTGATCCATACCGATTTCGAGAAGGGCTATATCCGCGCCGAGACCATCGCCTATGACGACTACGTCGCCAACAAGGGGGAGGCGGGCGCGCGCGAGGCCGGCAAGTTCCGGCTCGAAGGCAAGGACTACGTCGTCGCCGACGGCGACGTGCTGCATTTCCGCTTCGCCAACTGAGCCTGCATGGCCGGAGCGGGCGCCGCTCCGGCGCCATGTCTGGTGAGCATTCGGAGTTTGCGCGATTTCGGCTCGCTCGACGGCTATCTCCCGCGCAGGATAGCCGCCAGATCAACGAGATGGACTAGCGATGCTCTACTTCGAGGACTTCGTTCCGGGCTCCGTCAATGAGTACGGCTCGCTTCCCGTTTCGCAGGACGACATCCTCGGCTTCGCTCGCCGCTTCGACGCGCAGGATTTCCACATCGACCCCGACAAGGCCAGGGCGAGCTTCGTCGGCTCGCTGATCGGCTCCGGCTGGCACAGCTGCGCCCTGCTGATGCGGCTCGCCGCCGAGGCCTTCTTCCTCGACTCGACCTCGATGGGTTCGCCGGGTGTCGAGGAGGTCAAATGGCTGCGGCCGGTCAAGCCCGGCGACACGCTGCGCCTGCGCTGGACCATTGCCGAGACCAAGGAATCGCGGTCCCGTCAAGAAATGGGGCTGGTGAAGTTCCGCTTCGAGTTGCTGAATCAGCGCGGCGAGGCGGTGGTCGAGCAGAACAACTGGGTGATGTTCGGCCGCCGCGGCTCGGGTTTCGAGGCGGCCCGCGGCGACTGGCTGAAGCATCCGGCGAGCTATGAGCCGCCGCAGGTGACCGTCAGCGCCGAGCCGCCCAGCAAGCCGACAGCCCCTCCCGGCTATTTCGACGAGCTCGTGATCGGTGAGAGCTACGAGCTCGGCAGCCTCGTCTTCACGCCGGATGAGATCGTCGCCTTCGCCCGCTCCTTCGATCCGCAGCCCTTCCACATGGACGAGGAAGCGGCGCGCCGGAGCTCTTTCGGCGCGCTATGCGCCTCCGGCTGGCATACGGCGGCGGGCTGGATGGCGACGATGGTCAGCCATCGCCGCCGGCAGGAGGCCATGCTCGCCCCAAGCGCGGCCCCAAGGCTCGGTCCCTCGCCCGGCTTCAAGAACCTGCGCTGGCTGAAGCCGGTCTATGCCGGCGACCGGATCACCTATCACTCGGCTGTCGCCGACAAGCGCCCGAGCCTGTCGCGCCCCGACTGGGGCCTGTTCTTCCACCACAACACCGGCATCAACCAGAAGGGCGAGACGGTGCTGAGCTTCGACGGCTGCGTCTTCATCGAGCGCAAGCCGAGCTGAGGCCGACGCGGGTCAGCCGGCGATGCGCCGCGAAGCCGCCGGCATGCCCGCCAGCTCGATCCGATCGCGGCCATTGCGCTTGGCGGCATAGAGCGCCTCGTCCGCACGGGCCTGAAGGTTTTTTCCGTCCAGCGGCCCCTCGCCCGCGCACAGGCCGATCGAGACGGTCACGCCTGTCAGCTCGTCGTGAAGCAGGCGCCACGGCACGCGCCGCAAGGCGCGACGGATGGCCATCGCGACCTCCTGGGCCGCCTCGATCGGGGTATCGCCGAGCAGGACGCCGAATTCCTCGCCACCGATCCGGGCTACCAGCGCCGATGTCGGCGGAACCTGAGCCGAGATGACCTCGGCAATGGCCTTGAGACAGGCATCGCCGACGAGATGGCCGAAACGGTCGTTGATCGTCTTGAAGTGATCGGCATCGATCATCATCAGCGACAGCGGCTCCGGCCGGGCGGCGGCGTCCGCGAGGCGCGCGACGAAGCGGCGATGATTGGCGAGGCCGGTGAGCCCGTCCGTCTCGGCGAGCTCCGCCAGCGCCGCATTGGCCCGGCGCAAGGCCTCCTGCGCCTCAAGCAGCTCCATCTGCTGGCGCTTGGCGACGGTGATGTCGGCATGGGTGAAAAAGCTGACGCCGCCGGCGCTGTGCCGCGCGATCAATCTGAGCCAGCGCTGGCCGGGCAATTCGATCTCGAAGGGCACGCCGTCATAGCGCAGCCCGTTGCTGATCGCCGCGCGCCAAGCCGCGGTCGGCGAGGCGCCACGCCAGCACCAGGCGATGATCTCGTCCAGTGTGCGCCCCACCACCGGAGCGCCGCGCGGCAATTCGTATAGCCGCCGGAAAGCATCGTTCGCCGCGACCACCCGCTCCTTCGCATCGAGGATGGTGGCGCCGTCCGGAATGAAGCGCAGCGCATCCATGACCGGCAGCACCAGTTCGGGCGCCGCCTCGGCAGGCGTCTCGACATCGAGCGTCTGCCACATCCGCACGCGGCCGCCATCCGGGGCTCGCAGCGACGAGGCGCGCAGCTTGCGGCCATTGTGGATGAACTCGAAGGGCTGTGTCTGGTTCTCGTGGCGCGTCACGCCTTCGGCCACATGCCGCGCGATGTCCGGCATCTCTTCGGGCGAGAGGCGGCGCTGATAGAAGCGCATCAAATTGTCGGCATAGGGCTCGCCGACATAGATCTCGCCCACGTCCTCAGGGAAGATCTGCAGGAAGGTCTGGTTCCAGCACAGGGCCCGCATCTCTCCATCATATTCGCAAACGCCGATACCGAGGGCGTCGAGCGAATCGAGCAGATAGCGCGAGAGCTTCATCCGGCTCTCAATAGAGGAGAGCCGTTAACAACCAGTGAGATCGGTTCCTCAGAGTCACCCGGCCGAAAACGAGTGCGGGAACGCCGGGGACCGTCTCGGCCGGTCCCCAGGATCAGCCGACCTTTCCGTAGCCGGCGAATTTTTTTGAGACGCGCTCCATCTCGGCTGCGTCGAGAATGACCGGCTCCAATCCCGAGGCGAGGAGGTCGAGATACTGCCCGGCGAGATTCTCGACCTCGGCGACGATGGTATGGGCGCCGGCCAGGCTCGCCCCCAGCGCGATCACGCCGTGATTGGCGAGCAGCACCGCCTTGCGGCCGTCCAGCGCCCTGACCGCATTCTCCGCCAGCTCCGGCGAGCCGAAGGTCGCGTAGTCGGCGCAGCGGACATCGGCCCCGCCGCAGAGCGCGATCATGTAGTGGAAGGCGGGGATGCCGCGCCGCGCACAGGACAGCGCCGTTGCGCGCGGCGAATGCGTGTGGACGATCGCCTGCGCATCCGGGCGTGCCTTGTAGATCGCGACATGGAACGGCCATTCCGACGAAGGCTTGCGACTGCCGCTCAGGATCGTCCCATCGAGCGCGAGATAGATCAGGTCCTCCGGCTTGGTCCGCGCATAGGGCAGCCCCGACGGCGTAATCAGGAAGCCGTCGCCGAAGCGGGCGGAGACATTGCCCGATTTCGAGGGGCAGAAGCCGGCCATGTCGATCGCCTGCGCGACCGCGATGATCTCCTCGCGCAATGCCTGCTCACTCATGCCGCCACACCACTCGTCATCTCGGGAAAGAGCTTCGCCAGCCCCTCGGCGCTCGCCGGCGCGATGCCACGCTCGGTGATCAGGCCGGTGACCAGCCGCGCCGGCGTCACGTCGAAGGCCGGATTGCAGGCTGCACTGCCGGGCGCCGCGACCTGGAAGAAGCCGGTGCTGCCATCCTCGCCCTGGCCGAAGAGATGCGTGACCTCGCGCCCCGCCCGTTCCTCGATCGGGATCTCCTTCAGCCCGTCCCGCAGTGCCCAGTCGATCGTCGGCGAGGGCAGCGCCACATAGAACGGCACGCCATTGTCCTTCGCCGCCAGCGCCTTGAGATAGGTGCCGATCTTGTTGGCGACGTCGCCGGTCGCGGTCGTCCGGTCGCTGCCGACGATCACCATGTCGACCTCGCCATGCTGCATCAGATGCCCGCCGGCATTGTCGACGATCACGGCATGCGGCACGCCATGGCTGCCGAGCTCATAGGCCGTCAGCGCCGCGCCCTGATTGCGCGGCCGCGTCTCGTCGACCCAGACATGGACGGGAATGCCGGCATCATGCGCCAGATAGATCGGCGCCAGCGCCGTGCCCCAGTCGACGGTGGCGAGCCAGCCGGCATTGCAATGGGTCAGGATGTTGACCGGCGCGCCCGGCTTCTTCGCCGCGATCTCACGGATCACGCCGAGCCCATGTTCGCCGATGGCATGGCAGAGCGCGACGTCCTCGTCGCAGATCGCGCCGGCCTCGGCATAGGCCGCAGCGACCCGCTCCGCTTGCGGCAGGTCGATAAGGCGCCTGCGCATCCGCGCCAGCGCCCAGTGCAGGTTGACCGCCGTCGGCCGGGTCGCGCCCAGCAGGGCCAATGCTTGTTCGAGAGCGGGGTTGGAGCTGTCGACCCGCAGCGCCAGCGCCACGCCATAGGCGGCCGTCGCGCCGATCAGCGGCGCACCGCGCACCGTCATGTGGCGGATGGCATGCGCAGCCTCGTCGGCGGTCGAAAGCCTCACCGTCTCAAAATGGAAGGGCAGCCGTGTCTGGTCGATGACGCGGACGCCCCAGCCGTCTTCGTCGAGCCAGATCGTGCGATAATGCCGCCCGTGAATATTCACGTGAAAGCCCATCCTGCTGATGCAGAAACACAGGCCTCATCCTGAGGAGCGATCGCAGATCGCGTCTCGAAGGATGCTCCAGCTGGTTCCAGAGCCTCCTGGAGCATCCTTCGAGACGGCCCTGCGGGCCTCCCCAGGATGAGGGCTGAGAGAGAATTCATCGCGTCAATGCCCGGCGAAGGAGACCAGCGTGCGCACCGGCACGCCGAGCCGCCGGATCTTGTCGGCGCCGCCGAGGTCCGGCAGGTCGATGATGAAGCAGGCGGCGACGACCTCCGCCCCCAGCGAGGAGAGCAGCTTCACCGCCGCCTCCGCCGTGCCGCCGGTGGCGACGAGGTCGTCGACCAGGAGGACGCGCTCGCCGCGCGAGACCGCATCCTTGTGCACCTCGATCTCGTCCGCGCCGTATTCGAGCGAATAGGGCATGCCGACCGTCTCATGCGGCAGCTTGCCCTTCTTGCGCACCGGCACGAAGCCCGCCGAGAGTTGGTGCGCCACGGCGCCGCCCAGAATGAAACCCCGCGCTTCGATGCCGGCGATCTTGGCGATCTTCAGCCCGGCGAAGGGCTGCACCAGCTCGTCCACCGCGCGGCGGAAGGCGCGGGCATCGCCGAGCAGCGTGGTGATGTCGCGGAACTGGATTCCCGGCGCCGGATAGTCCGGAATCGTCCGGATCGCATTCTTCAGATCGTCGAGCGCGCTGCGGTCCATGACAACGTCCATCGGATGGGGCGCCTCCTCTTAGCCCAAGGCGCGGCCGGCGGAAACGGCGCTGCGGACCGGGTTGCGCCGCCTGCTCTGCTGGTCAGTCGCGCCAATAGCGGCGCGGGGCGCGCCATTGCCGCTCGTCGCGATAGGTTCGGCGTTCATAGACGCGCCGGCGGCCGCGATCATCGTCGCGGATGATGGTGTCGACACGGGTGTGAACGCCATTGGACGAGTTCGAGCTCGAGTTCGACGAGGTGTTGCCGGCGAAGGCCGGGCCGGCGGCGCAAAGGGCGATGAAGGCCAGGGTGAGCGGTCGCATCGGGCAGCTCCGTGGTTGGCATCGAGGGAGCCGACATGCTCCCCTTAGCCTGAACGTCCGCTGACCGCATTATTCCGTCGCGATCATCGGCCCTTCAGCACCCGCCCTGCCACGGCGTCGAGCTTGGCGACGAGCTTGAGGTCGCGATGCTCCGGTGCGGTGACGATGGCGAAGTCGAGGGCATTGTGCGATCCGGCCGGACAGGCCTCGCGCTCGCGCGGGAAGTCGGCGGCGAGCCGCGCCACCAGCCGGCGGGCCTTGTCGGCATTGGCGTGCAGCACGGCGATGACGGCGGCGACGTCGACCGCGCCGTGCTCCTCGTGCCAGCAATCATAGTCGGTGACCATGGCGACGGTGGCGTAGGTGATCTCGGCCTCGCGCGCGAGCTTGGCCTCCGGCATCGCCGTCATGCCGATCAGATCGTAGCCGAGGCCCTTATAGGTCAGCGATTCCGCCAGCGTGGAGAATTGCGGGCCTTCCATGGTGACGAGGGTGCCGCCCCTGACGAAGGCTAGATCCTCGGCGATGGCCGCAGCCGCGATCCGCTCCTGCAGCGCCGGGCCGACCGGATGTGCCACCGACACATGCGCGACGCAGCCCTTGCCGAAGAAGGAGCTGGCGCGGCCGGTGGTGCGGTCGACGAACTGGTCGACCAGCACGAACAGGCCGGGATAGAGCTCGGCCTTGTAGGAGCCGCAGGCCGAGAGCGAGACGAGGTCGGTCACCCCTGCCCGCTTCAGCACATCGATATTGGCGCGGTAGTTGATCTCCGAGGGCGGGATCGCATGGCCGCGGCCATGGCGCGGCAGGAAGACGATCTTCGTCTGCCCCATCCGCCCGATCCGGAGCACGTCGGACGGCTCGCCCCAGGGGCTCTCGATCCGCTCTTCGCGCAGATCGGTGAGGCCCGGAAGGTCGTAGATGCCAGAGCCGCCGATGATGCCCAGAACCGCTTCAGCCATGCCTTGGTCTCCGATGATTGCCGGATAAGGATCGAGATTCGTGACAGCCGTAACACGGCCGCACGTCTCACTGGATAGCCGGTCGTCCCGGGCGACCCGGGACCCATGCCTGAACCTCTTTCGGAAAGGCTCCGGAATGGATCCCGGATCAGCGCGGCTTCGCCGCTTGTCCGGGATGGCGAGTTCGGAAGGCACAAACGAAAAAGGGCCCCGTCTCCGGGGCCCTTTCGAAATCAACTCTCCCTCAATGCGTCGAGGCATGCTCGGGCAGGCGCGACCAGATCTTCTTCTTGGTGAAGTAGAGCAGGCCGGCAAAGAGCGCGAGGAACAGCATGACCTGGAAACCCAGGCGCTTGCGCGCCTCGAGATGCGGCTCCGCCATCCACATCATGAAGGCGGTGACGTCCTTGGCGTACTGCTCGACGGTCTCGGGCACCGGCGACTTGCCGTCCGGCCCCTTCGGATACTCGACCTGGCCGTCGTTCAGCGGCTTCGGCATCGCGATCAGATGGCCGGGCATATAGGTGTTGTAGTTCTGCCCCGGCAGCAGTGGCGGGAAGTCCTTCGGCGGATCCTTATAGCCGGTCAGCAGCGCGACGATGTAGTCCGGCCCGTTCTCCTGGTACTGGGTGAAGATGTCGAAGATGAAGGTCGGGAAACCGCGCGTATAGGTGCGCGCCTTGGCCAGCATGTCGATCGGCGGCGGATAGGCGCCGCCATTGGCGGCGCGCGCCGCCTGCTCGTTCGGGAACGGCGCCGGGAAGGCATCAGCCGGACGACCGGGACGCTCGAACATCTCGCCGGACTCGTTCGGGCCGTCCTTGATGTTCGTGTAAGTCGCGGCCAGCGCCGCAACCTGCGAGGGCGTGAAGCCCGGGCCACCCGGCTGCGACAGGTTGCGGAACCGGATCAGGCTCATCGCATGGCAGCTGGCGCAGACTTCCTTGGCGACCTTGAAGCCGCGCTGCAGCTGGGCCTGGTCGAACTTGCCGAACGGTCCGGAGAACGACCAGCTCTGCGCCGGCGGCTTCGGGCCAGCCTCGGCGGCGAGGACCGGCGAGGCGGCAGCGAAGGCGAGGCCAGCGGCGAGGCCGACGAGCGACAGGCGGAGGGACATCTTGCTCATGGTCTCGTTCAGCCCTTGGCCTGCGGTTCCGAAGCGGTGGCGTGGGCAAGGCGTGCGCCCGAGCCGCCGAGCACCGAATCGGCGATGGAGGTCGGCAGCTGGGCCGGCCGTTCAAAGATGCCGATCAGCGCCAGCGCGACGAAGTAGCCGAAATACATGACCGTCAGGATGCGCGAGAGCGTGACATAGGGCTCGTCGGCCGGCATGGCGCCGAGATAGCCGAGGCCGATGCAGACCAGCACGAACATCCAGAAGAACTGGCGCGCGATCGGCCGGTAGGTCATCGACTTGACCTTGGAGGTGTCGATCCAGGGCAGGAAGGCGAGGATCACGATCGCGCCGCCCATGGCGATGACGCCGCCGAGCTTGTCGGGGATGGCGCGCAGGATCGCGTAGAACGGCAGGAAGTACCATTCCGGCACGATGTGTGCGGGGGTCGAAGCCGGGTTGGCCGGGATGTAGTTGTCGGCATGGCCCATGAAATTCGGCTGGTAGAACACGAACCAGGCGAAGACCAGCATGAAGCAGACCATGCCGAACAGGTCCTTGATCGTCGCATAGGGCGTGAAGGGAACGGTGTCCTTCTTGACGTCCTTCACCTCGACGCCGGTCGGGTTGTTCTGGCCGACATGGTGCAGCGCCCAGATGTGCAGGACGACGACGCCGGCGATCATGAAGGGCAGCAGGAAGTGCAGCGAGAAGAAGCGGTTCAGCGTCGGGTTGTCGACCGAGTAGCCGCCCCACAGGAAGGTGACGATCGTCTCGCCGATCACCGGCAGCGCCGAGAACAGGTTGGTGATGACGGTCGCGCCCCAGAAGGACATCTGGCCCCAGGGCAGGACGTAGCCCATGAAGGCGGTGGCCATCATCAGGAGGAAGATGATGACGCCGAGGATCCACAGCACCTCGCGCGGTGCCTTGTACGAGCCGTAATAGAGGCCGCGGAAGATGTGGATGTAGACCGCCACGAAGAACATCGAGGCGCCGTTGGAGTGCAGATAGCGCAGCAGCCAGCCGAAGTTCACGTCGCGCATGATGTGCTCGACGGAGTTGAACGCCATGGTCGCGTTCGGGGTGTAGTGCATCGCCAGGATCACGCCGGTGATGATCTGCGCCACCAGCATGAACACGAGGATGCCGCCGAAGGTCCACAGCAGGTTGAGGTTGCGCGGCACCGGGTAGGAAACGGCCGAATCGTGCATCAGCCGCACGATCGGCAGGCGCGCATCGAGCCAGCGCTCGATCCCCGTCTTCGGTTGGTAGGTGCTGTGACCGCTCATGCTCGCCTCAAGCTCTCTCTATTCCGCTCGATGCCGTCCTCGCCTGCTTGGAGGCTCAGCCGATCTTGATCTTGGTGTCCGCGGTGAACGCGTAGGGCGGCACCGGCAGGTTCAGCGGCGCGGGACCCTTGCGGATACGGCCGGAGGAATCGTAGTGCGAGCCATGGCAGGGGCAGAACCAGCCGTCGAACTCGCCCTTCGGCTCGCCGGGCGCGCTGCCGAGCGGCACGCAGCCGAGATGGGTGCAGCTGCCATAGACGACGAGATACCGCTCATGGCCGGGCTTGGTGCGCTGCTGGTCGGTCTGCGGGTCGCGCAGCGTCGCGATGTTGACGGCGAGCGCCTCGTCGATCTCCTTCTTGGTGCGGTTGCGCACGAAGATCAGCTTGCCGCGCCAGAACAGCTTGATCGCCTGGCCTTCCGCGATCGGGGCGAGATCGAGATCGATCGGCGCGCCGGCGGCGACGGTCTGCGCGTCGGGAGCCAGCTGGCTGATCAGCGGCACGACCACGGCGGCGGCGCCGACGGCGCCGAAAGCGCCGGTCGTCAGCAAGAGGAAATCGCGGCGGGTGGGTTCGGTGCCAGTCGTATCGGTCGCGTGCGCCACGATCCAGTTCCCTGCTCGGCTGCCGGCCTGGCCGGCTGAAACACATCAAGCGCCTCATGAGGGCGCGAGCGCAGAGCCACCTTTCGGTGGCGCGTCGCCTGCGCGCTCTTTGGCATGCAGTTTTGACGAAGTCTACTGTTCCCCGTGCCGCAGCCCACTGCGTTGCAGCAAGGCCGCAGTGCGTGCCGCTCAGGCGGGAATCCGCTCGCTGTCGGCGAGCGCCAGGAAGCCGCCCGACTGCCGCGCCCACAGGCGGGCATAGAGCCCGCCGCGCCGCACCAGCTCGTCATGGCTGCCCATGTCGACGATCCGGCCCTTGTCGAGCACGATCAGCCGGTCGAGCGCGGCGATGGTGGAGAGCCGGTGCGCGATCGCGATCACCGTCTTGCCTTCCATCAAGGTGGACAGCTGCGCCTGGATTTCGGCTTCGACCTCCGAATCGAGCGCCGAGGTCGCCTCGTCCAGGATCAGGATCGGCGCGTCCTTGAGCAGCACGCGCGCGATCGCGATGCGCTGGCGCTGGCCGCCAGAGAGCTTCACGCCGCGCTCACCGACGCGCGAGTCGAAGCCCTGGCGCCCGTCCTGGTCGGTGAGGCCGAGGACGAAATCATGCGCCGCGGCCCGCTTGGCCGCCGCGGCGATCTCCTCCTGCGTCGCGCCGATCCGGCCATAGGCGATGTTGTCGCCGATCGAGCGGTGCAACAGCGAATTATCCTGTGTCACCATGCCGATCTGGCTGCGCAGCGATTCCTGCGTCACATGGGCGATGTCCTGCCCGTCGATCAGGATGCGGCCCGAATCGAGCGGATAGAGCCGCAGCAGCAGGTTGACCAGCGTCGACTTGCCCGCGCCGGACGGGCCGACCAGCCCGATTTTCTCGCCCGGCCTGATCTCGAGGTCGAGATTCTCGAACAGGCCGGCCGGCTTGCCGTAGTTGAAGCGGATGTGCTCGAAGCGCACCCCTCCCTGCGCGATATCGAGCGGCACGGCGTCCGGCGCATCCGGCAGGTCGTGCGGCTTGGCGATCGTCTCCATGCTCTCCTGCACCGAGCCGATGTTCTCGAAGATGCCGCGCACCAGATGGATCAGCCAGCCCGACATCTGCACGAGGCGCAGCACGAGACCGATCGCGGCAGCGACCGCGCCGGGGCTCATCTCGCCCTGGGACCACAGATGCAGGCTGAGCCAGGCCGTCGCCACCACGAGCAGGCTGTTCATCGTCTGCAGGATGACGCTGACGCCGGTGATCAATCGCGACAGATTGAGGAAGGAGGCGTTCCAGCGCGTCAACGAGTCGCGCACCGCCGAGCGCTCGGCATCGGCACGGGCGAAGAGCTTGACCGTCAGGATGTTGGTGTAGGCGTCGACGATGCGCCCGGTGGTCGTCGAGCGGCCGAGCGAGTTCGCCTCCGAACGTGTCTTGGCCCGCGGCACAAAATAGATGAGGAGGGCGACATAGGCGGCGAGCCAGACGATCACCGGCATGGCGAGCCAGAGGCTGGTCGAGCCGAAGAAGCCGATCGCGACCGAGGCGAAGATCAGCGCGTACCAGAGATCGTCGATCACCTCGATCGTCGCGCCGCGGATCGCCTGTCCGGCCTGGATCACCCGGGACGACAGCCGGCCGGCAAAATCGTTCTGGAAATAGGAGAGCGCGTGGCCGAGCGTGTAGACATGGTTGCGCCAGCGGATCTGGTTGGTGATCTGCGGCACCACCACCTGATCGACGATGGCGTGGTTGGCGAAATAGATCAGCGGCCTGACCACGGTGACGAGCACGGCCGCGCCGATCAGCAGCCAGCCATGCTGGCTGAAGACCTGCTCGGGCGAGTTCTTGGTCAAGAGGTCGACGAACCAGCCGACCATCAGATACATCGCCGCCTCGATGCCGGAAAAGCCGAGGCCGGTCAGCATGATCAGGGCCATCCAGCCCTTCACGCCCTTGATGTGGTGCCACATGAAGCGGAACACGCCGGTCGGCGGCGTCTGCCGCTCGTCGAAGGGCGCGAAGACATCGATGCGGCTTTCAAGGAAACGGAAGAGCGGGGCGAACATGGACGTCGGATCGCCCTCCTCGGGCAGACAGTGAGCACGATGCCGATATGGGGCGCGCGCTGGGTGGCGACCAGAGCCTGAAGGCGCCGCTCCGTCATGCCATGACAGCAGAGTGCAGCGTGGTGCAAGCCCGCCGTCCTGCAGCGGCGGCGGGACCTACGACGAAAGACTCTCGACCTAAGTCGCAATCACGCCGGTTTCCCGCTTGCCGGGCCTCCCCGCACCGCAGAGCATGAGGTGGCGCCGCGCAGGAAGACGGCGCTCCGGAGGTCCGCTGATGATCAGATTCCATGCCGCCCTCGCTTTGGCCGGCACACTCCTCTTGGCGACACACGCCTCTGCCCAGACCGCGGGCAAGACGGTGATCGCGACACCAAACGCGCCCGAAGCGATCGGCCCCTATTCGCAAGCGATCAAGGTCGGGAACATGGTCTTCCTCGCCGGGCAGGTCGCGATCGACCCGAAAACCAAGCAGTTCATGAAGGACGCCAGCATCGAGGACCAGACCAAGCAGACGCTGGAAAACCTCAAGGCCGTGCTCGAAGCCGATGGCCTGACCATGGACCATGTCGTCTCGACCAACGTCTTCCTGAAGGATCTCAACGACTTCAGCAAGATGAACGGGGTCTATGGCAGCTATTTCAAGACCGCCCCGCCAGCGCGCGCCACGGTCGAGGTCGCGCGCCTTCCCCTTGATGCCAAGGTCGAGATCACCGCCATCGCCGTGCGTCCCTGAGCGCCATGCCTTGACGACAATGGGCGCAGCGCGGATGACGCATCCATGCTGCGCCTCGCCCTCTTCCAGCCCGACATCCCGCAGAACGCCGGCACGATGATCCGGCTGGCGGCTTGCCTCGGCGTCGCCGTCGACATCGTCGAGCCGGCCGCCTTCGACGTCTCCGACCGCAATTTCCGCCGCTCCGGCATGGATTACATCGAGCGCGCGGCGGTGACGCGTCATGACGGCTTCCGCGCCTTCGAAGCGTGGCGACGTGAGGCCGGCCACCGCCTCGTCCTGGCCGAGACCGACGGCGCCTGTGCCCATACGGACTTCATTTTCCAGCCCGGCGACATCGTCATGGTCGGCCGCGAGTCGGCCGGCGTGCCGCCGGAGGTCTATGCTGCGGCGGAGGCCAGCGTGCACATCCCGATGCGCCGCGATTTGCGCTCGCTCAATGTCGCCATGGCCGCGGCGATGGTAGTGGGCGAGGCGCTGCGCCAGCTCGGCGCCTACCCCGCGCCGGCCGACGCCTGATGAAGAGACCGCACATGACCGCAAAAGTCACGCCTGCCACAGCCGTCGATCCCGCCATCGTCGAAGCCCTGAAGCCGCGCGCCGCCGCCTGGTTCGAGAGCCTGCGCGACCGCATCTGCGCTGCCTTCGAGCAGGTCGAGGACGAGGCCGCCGGCCCCTTCCCGCCCGAGACCAACAAGCCCGGCCGCTTCGTGCGCACGCCCTGGCAGCGCAGCAACCATGACGGCGCGCCCGGCGGTGGCGGCGTGATGGCGCTGATGTCGGGCCGCGTCTTCGAGAAGGTCGGCGTCCATGTCTCGACCGTACATGGCAGCTTCGCCCCAGAATTCGCCGCCCAGATTCCCGGCGCGGCCGAGGATCCTCGCTTCCACGCCACGGGCATCTCGCTGATCGCCCACCCCTGGAACCCGCACGCGCCGACCGTGCACATGAACACCCGCTTCGTCGTGACGACCAAGCCCTGGTTCGGCGGCGGCGCCGACCTGACCCCGGTGCTCGACCGCCGGCGCACGCAGGATGATCCCGATGCGCGCGCCTTCCACGCCGCGATGCGAGCGCCCTGCGAGGCCCATGCCGGGGTCGCCGACTACGATCGCTTCAAGAGCTGGTGCGACGAGTATTTCCACCTGAAGCACCGCAACGAGCCGCGCGGCATCGGCGGCATCTTCTACGACTATCTCTGGTCGGGCGATCCCGACGCCGACCTCGCCTTCACCAGGGCGGTGGGCGAAGCTTTCCTCGACATCTATCCGCGCCTCCTGCGCGGCAATCTGGCGACGCCCTGGAGCGAGGCCGAGCGCCATGAGCAGCAGATCCGCCGCGGCCGCTATGTCGAGTTCAACCTGCTCTACGACCGCGGCACCATCTTCGGCCTGAAGACCGGCGGCAACGTCGCCTCGATCCTGTCGTCCATGCCGCCGACGGTGAGGTGGCCGTAGCGGCTCGTCACGCGCTGACGGCGCGAGCAACAATTGCCATCTGCTCATCCCGCCCAGCCGGGCAGCCCGCCTCGATCCAGACCTCCCGCGCCAACTCGAGCACCTGCCCGACCCGCGGGCCGGCATTGACGCCCAGCGCGAGCACATCCTTGCCGGTCGGCAGGAAGGGCGGCGTCCGCGCCAGCTCGGCGATCAGCGCCCGGTTATCAGCCGATCTGTCGTCCGTCTCGAGTAGCCCCATCGCCCCGGCGACGGCATCGGCTCCGATGCGATGGGCCAGGCTGCGCAAGCGCGCGATCTCCGGCAGCGTCCCCTTCCCCGACAGCGCCTCCAGCGCCGCGGCGATGCCGGAAACCCGCTCGAACTCGGCATTGGACAGCCGCAGCCGCTCGCGCAGCCTGAGCGCATCCTCGCCGACCGCGACCACGAGCGCCGCCAGCCGGAAGGCCGGATACACGCTCTCCGCCGGCCCATCGGCGATTGCAGAAAAGCGCGAGAGACGGGGCACACCACCGACCACCGGCATCAGCAGCCCGGCGCCCGCCATCGCCTGCAGCGTCTCGGCGGCGCGCGGCGCGGCGAGCAGCTTGCGCAGCTCCGTCCAGACCCGCTCGCGAGACAACCCCTCCAGGCCCGCTCGCCCGGCGATGCAGGCGTCCAGCGCCAACCGGTCCGGCTCGCCGATGCCATAGCGCGCATGGAAACGGAAGAAGCGCAGGATGCGCAGATAATCCTCGGCGATGCGTTCGCCAGCCGCGCCTATGAAGCGCACCCGCCGCTGCGCGAGATCGGCGAGCCCCTCGGCATAGTCGTGCAGGACCCCAGCGGCATCGAGCCCGAGCGCGTTGATGGTGAAATCGCGCCGCAGCGCATCCTCGCGAAAGTCGCGGCCGAAGGCGACGACGGCATGGCGGCCATCGGTCTCGACATCGCGGCGCAGCGTCGTGACCTCGAAGGGCACTCCCTCGATCACCACGGTGACGGTGCCGTGCTCGACCCCGGTCGGCACCGCCTTGAAGCCGGCAGCCCGCGCCCGTCGCATCGTCTCCTGCGGCAGGCAGGTCGTGGCGACGTCGATATCGGCGACGGGCTCGCCTAGCAGCGCATTGCGCACGGCGCCACCGACGATGCGGGCCTCCTCGCCGTCGCGGTTCAGTGCCGCGAGGAGCGCTATGACATCGGCGCGCACCAGCAGTTCGGCAAGGCGTTGCCGCTCAATCCCCGTCATCGCTTCGGCCGGTCATCGAACTCGCCGGGGACCAGTCTGCCGTTCTCGACATGCGGCGGCACGAACGCGCCGGTATGCCGCGGCGCGACGACGCCCGTATAGATGAAGAAGCCGATCCCGAGCAGGAGCCCGGTCACCGACAGCCAGAACAGATGGCGGCTCCAATGCTCTACATCGAACGGATTGCGCCGCCGGATCACGAGATAGCCCGCGAACAGGCAGAAGGGCAGGACGAAGAGCAGGAACTCCTCGATCAGCGTGCGCAGCATTGGGTAATCTGTCCCGGTCTCTCGTTTCAGCCGGCCAGGCGCTCGTAGAGATTGCGGATCATGCCGGCCGTCGCTCCCCAGATATAGCGATCGCCATGCGGCATCGCATAGTAGGTGCGATAGCGCCCGCGGAATTCGCGGCCATGGCGCTGATGATTGGCCGGGTCGAGCAGGAAGGCGAGCGGCGTCTCGAAGGCCTCGTCGACCTCGTGCGGGTTGATCGTCAGCGTCAGCGGCGGCTCGACCAGCCCGACCACCGGTGTGACGCGATAGCCGGTGCCGGTGAGATAGGCGTCGAGATAGCCGACTGTCCTGACCTTTCCGGGGGACAGCCCGACTTCTTCCTCCGCCTCGCGCAGCGCAGCGACCAGCGGCGATCCGTCGCTGGCGTCGATACGCCCGCCGGGGAAGGCGATCTGTGCCGAATGACTGCGCAGCGCCGCGGCGCGCTGGGTCAGCAGCACGGTCGGCTCACCTGGGTGCAGCACGATCGGAATCAGCACAGCCGCCTCGACCGCGCTCGTCTCGTCGGGGATGTCGATCGGTTCGGGCTGGAGATCGTGATCGCCGCGCGGCCGCGCGATCAGGTCGCCATGGGCGGGCGGCTCGGCCCGTAAGGCGCGGTGCAGCAGCGCTTCGAGGTCGCCGCCATTCCAGAAGGCCGTCTCCGCCAGAAGCTTGGCAGGATGCTGCATCACAACCCCTCGATCTCGCTGGCCGGCGCGACGACGTGGAAGGCGCCTCCCGCAGCGACGCCGAACTGCGCCTGCCCGTCGATCTCGCTGATCTCGCCGAGGGCCAGGAGATCATAGGTCAGCGCCCGCGTGAGCCGGGCCCAGAGCCCGCGCCGGACATGCACATAGGGTTTGACGCCCTCGTTCGCAGCCCGCTCGAAGCGCAAGGCGTTGTCGGGGCCGACGGTGACGAGATCGTCGGTGTGGGTCCGGAAGGCGATGCTGCGCGCATTGCCCTCGCCTTCTACCGCCATCTCGACCGCCTGGAGTGGCGCGTCCTCGACCTTGATCCCGACCTTCTCGACCGGGGTCACGAGAAAGTAATCCTCGCCCTCGCGCTTCAGCACCGAGGAGAACAGCTTGACCAGCGCCGGCCGGCCGATCGGCGTGCCCAAATAAAACCAGGTGCCATCAGCAGCGATACGCATGTCGAGATCGCCGCAGAAGGGCGGGTTCCAGCGCTCGACCGGCGGCAACCCGCGCACGGGGCCGCTGCCGAGCGCGCTCAGCAGGCGGTTCATCGCGCTTGCGGCCTCGGCAGTCACGTCACCTCGCGCTTTCGTCATCGGCATGCCGGTTGCTTCGCTGTCTCGCCTTGAACTCTACATAATCGTGAAGCGGACTGTTGTGCACCGCCGCCCTCTGCCTCTTGAGCATGTTCCCCGCGAGGGTCAGAGTCTGGAATCGCACAGCAAGGCCGCGCGAGCGCGAAGCTGAAGGAGATCGACATGGTGGCGCAAGCCCGTGATGCAAACGCCCCGATCAATCTCGACACCGGCGTCGTCGAGGCGGCGGAGGCGGCGCTGGCCGCCATCGGCGCCGCCCGCACCGAGATCGGCCAGGTCATCTTCGGCCAGCAGAAGGTCGTCGATCTCTCGCTGATCACTTTGCTCGCCGGCGGCCACGGCCTGCTCGTCGGCGTGCCAGGCCTTGCCAAGACCAAGCTGGTCGAGGCGATGGGCACGGTGCTCGGCCTTTCGGCCCGCCGCGTCCAGTTCACGCCCGATTTGATGCCCTCCGACATTCTCGGCTCCGAAGTGCTCGACGAGAGCGAGGGCGGCAAGCGCCATTTCCGCTTCATCAAGGGCCCGGTCTTCGCCCAGCTGCTGATGGCCGACGAGATCAACCGCGCCTCGCCGCGCACCCAGTCGGCGCTGCTGCAGGCGATGCAGGAGCACCACGTCACCGTCGCCGGCGAGCGCCACGACCTGCCGGCGCCCTTCCATGTGCTCGCCACCCAGAACCCGATCGAGCAGGAAGGCACCTATCCGCTGCCGGAAGCCCAGCTCGACCGCTTCCTGCTGGAGATCGACGTCGGCTATCCCGATCGCGAGGCCGAGCGCCGCATCCTGCTCGAGACCACCGGCGCCAGCGAGCACAAGCCGGTCCAGGCAATGACGGCCGAGACCCTGATGTCGACGCAGCGCCTGGTTCGCCGCCTGCCGGTCGGCGAGGCCGTGGTCGACGCCATCCTCGACCTCGTCCGCTCGGCTCGTCCCGGCGACGGCGATAAGGCGATCACCGACAAGCTCGCCTGGGGCCCCGGTCCGCGCGCCAGCCAGGCGCTGACGCTCGCCGCCCGCGCCCGCGCCCTCGTCGAAGGCCGGCTCGCACCGTCGATCGACGATGTCGCCGCCCTCGCCGCGCCCGTGCTGAAGCATCGTATCGCGCTGACCTTCGCCGCTCGCGCCGACGGCGAGACGGTCGAGGGCGTCGTCGCCAAGCTGGTGGAGCGTCTGGGTTGAGGACAGTCTGATGCTGCGCACGCGCGTCCTCGGCCAATCCGAGCGCCAGCCGGGCCAGCCGGTCCTCAAGGCTTCGCTCGATCTTGCCGCGCGCCTGCCCAGGCTGGTGCTGGAGGCGCGGCGGGTCTCGGCCAGCGTGCACGGCATCCATGGCCGCCGGCGCTCCGGCCCCGGCGAGACCTTCTGGCAGTATCGGCCGCTGGTCACCGGCGAGTCCGCCTCGCGCATCGACTGGCGCCGCTCGGCAAGAGACGGCCATCTCTTCGTCAGGGAACGGGAGTGGGAAGCCTCGCACGCGATCTGGCTCTGGATCGACCGCTCGGCCTCGATGGGCTTTTCCTCCTCTCTCGCCCAGTCCAGCAAGGTCGACCGCGCGCTGATCGCCGGCTTCGCTTTGGCCGAGACGCTTGTCGAGGGCGGCGAGCGTGTCGGCCATCTCGGCCTCACCCGTCCGATGGCCTCGCGCCGCATCGTCGAATTGCTGGCTCAGGCGATCCTCGCCGACCGCCGCAATGGCGAGGCCGACCTGCCGCCGGACGAGCCGCTGCCGCGCCTCGCCGACGCGATCCTGATCACCGACGGTTTGACGCCGGCGGCAGCGCTCGCCAGGCGCATCGCCACGCTGGCGAGCAGCGGCGCCAGGGGCCATATCCTGCTCATCGCCGACCCGATCGAGGAGACCTTCCCGTTCTCCGGCCAGGCCGAATTGTTCGACCTCGAGGACGGCCTGACATTGCGGGTCGGCGACGCTGGCAAATGGGGCGAGGATTATCGCGAGCGGCTGCAGGCCCATCGCGACGCCATCGGTCAAGCCTGTCGCCATGCCGGCTGGACGCTGACCCTGCACCGGACCGACCGTCCGGCCAGCGAAGGCGTGCTGCGCATCGCCAGCCTGATCGCCGCCTCGCGCGGCGGCCCGGCGGGTTGAGGGAGAACGGACGATGCTCTCATCGCTGCCGATCGCCTTTTCCGCGCCACTGGCCCTGATCGCGCTCGCCCTGCTCCCCGTGCTCTGGCTGATCCTGCGGGTGACGCCGCCGCGGCCGAAGCGCATCGACTTCCCGCCGCTCAAGATCGTGCGCGACCTGATTCCCCAGCGGGAGACGCCGGCACATACGCCCTGGTGGCTGCTGGCGCTGCGCATGGCGGTGGCCGCTCTGGCGATCCTCGCCGTCGCTGGCCCGATCTGGAATCCGGTGCGCGATGCTGCCGCCTTGCGCGGCCCGCTGCTGCTCCTCGTAGACAACGGCTTCGGGGCCGCGACCGACTGGCTGGAACGCCAGGCCATCGCCGAGAGCCGCATCATGGCCGCGGGGCGCGAAGGCCGACCCGTCGCCGTCGTCGGCCTCGCCGAGGCGCCCGCCGAGATCGCGCTCGCCGAGCCGCAAGGCGCACTCGAACGCCTGCGTGCACTCGGCCTGCAGCCGCATGCACCTGATCGCAGCGCCCATCTCCAGCGGCTCGAAGCCTTCTGGCGCGCCCAGCCCCAGGCCGAGACGGTCTGGGTCGCCGACGGGCTCGGCATCGGCGGCGGCGATGCCGATTTCCTTGCCCGGCTGAAGCAGGAGGCCGGCGCCAACCGGCTCTCGATCCATGCCGGCCCGGCCGATCAGCGCGCCCTCGCTGCCCCCGAGAACCTCGCCGGCGCGCTGACCGTCAAGGTGCTGCGCCCGACGACCAATGCCGCCGCGAGCGGCCAGGTCCGCGCGCTCGACCTCAAGGGCCTGCCGCTCGGCGATGCCCCCTTCGTCTTTGGCGGCAACGAGCTCGAGACCACCGCACGCCTGACCCTGCCGATCGAGGTCCGCAACGCCGTCTCGCGGCTCGAGATCACCGGCGAGCGCAGCGCCGGCGCAGTCGCTCTGCTCGACGACCGGGCCAAGCGCCGCCGCGTCGGCATCGTCTCGGGCGCCACCGCCGACACCGCCCAGCCGCTGCTCTCGCCGACCTATTACGTCTCGCGCGCTCTGTCGCCCTTCGCCGAGATCCGCGAGCCCCGCGCCGGCTCGACCGACCCGGTCGGCGAATTGCTGGCGCAAAACCTCTCCGTGCTGATCCTCGCCGATATCGGCGCGCTCGACGGCGACACCGCCGCCAAGGTCTCGACCTTCGTCGAGCGCGGCGGCGTATTGCTGCGCTTCGCCGGAGCCCGGCTCGCCGCTTCCTCCGACGAGCTGACGCCGGTGCGCCTGCGCCGCGGCGGCCGCACGCTCGGCGGCGGCCTGTCCTGGGAGACGCCGCGCAAGCTCGCGCCCTTCACCCGCGAAAGCCCGTTCTTCGGCTCGTCTCTCGCCGAGGATGTCCGCGTCACCCGCCAGATCCTGGCCGAGCCCGAGCCAGACCTTGCCCGCAAGACCTGGGCGGCGCTGGAGGACGGTACGCCGGTCGTCACCGGCGAGCGCCGCGGCGACGGCGTGCTCGCCATGGTCCATGTCACCGCCGACACGACCTGGTCGAACCTGCCGCTCTCCGGCCTCTTCGTCGAGATGCTGCGCAAGGTCGTCGCCATGTCCGGCACCAGCGCCGCCGAGGGGCAGAACGGCGAGATCCGGGTCGAGACCCTGTCGCCGACCCGCGTGCTCGACGGCCAGGGCGCCTTCCGCTCACCGCCGGCGACGGCCCAGCCGGTCGCGCGCAACTTCGCCGGGCGTGCCACACTCGCCCATCCGCCCGGCATCTATGGCCCGACCGACGGCGCCATGGCGGTCAACACGCTCAGCTCCACCGACACGCTGGCGGCGCTCGACCTCGCCGCGCTGGGAGCGCCGATGCTGCCGATCGACCAGCCGGTAGCCCGCGACATCCGCCCGCAGCTCCTCGTGCTGGCGCTGCTCCTGCTCGTCGCCGACACGCTGGCGACGCTCTGGCTCGGAGGCCGGATGAACCTCGCCCGCTTCCGCCGCGCGGCCCCCGCAGTGCTGCTCCTCGCTGTCGCTTTCGCCGCCGTGCCCGCTCCGGACGCTGCGCAGGCGCAGCAAACGCCCGCGCCCCCTGCCCCACCGGCCGAGCAACAGCGCCCGCCGGTGCCGCGCGATCTCGTCACCGCCGCGAGCGCCACCCGGCTCGCCTATGTCCTCACCGGCGACAGGGGGGTCGACGACATGTCGAAGGCCGGTATGGCCGGGCTCAACATCGTGCTCGGCGCCCGCACCGCGCTGGAGCCGGGTGAGGCGGCCGGCGTCGACGTCGCCCGCGACGAGCTTGCGCTCTACCCGATCCTCTACTGGCCGGTGGTCGCCGGCCGGCCGATCCCTTCGGCCGAGACGCTGCGCAAGGTCGAGGCCTATATGAAGGGCGGCGGGCTGGTGATCTTCGACACCCGCGACGCCATGAGCACAAGGCCGGGCGGCGGCACCACGGCGGAAGGCGATCAGCTGCGCCGCATGCTGCAGACGCTCGACATTCCCGAGCTCGAGCCGATCCCGCGCGACCACGTCCTGACCAAGACCTTCTACATCCTCGACGGCTTCGTCGGCCGCTATGACAGCGGCACCACCTGGGTAGAGGTTCTCCCGCCCGCCAGCGAGGACGGCCGCCGGCCCGCGCGCGCCGGCGACAACGTCTCACCGATCGTGATCACCTCGAACGATCTTGCCTCCGCCTGGGCCGTCGGGCGGCGAGGCGAGGCGATGGTGCCGATGTCCGGCTCCGATCCCCGCCAGCGCGAGATGGCGCTGCGCGCCGGCGTCAATCTCGTGATGTACGCGCTGACCGGCAACTACAAGGCCGACCAGGTCCATGTCCCGGCCCTGCTGGAGAGGCTGGGGCAGTGATGGTGTATCTCGCACGGGAACCGCGACAGGTCCTCTCCCCCTTCAGGGGGAGAGATAGAGAGGGGGCCTGCTCGACGCCGCCCAGCGCCAGCCCCCTCCCAACCCTCCCCCGTTCCGGGAGAGGGCTCCCGTACCTCATGGCTGATGCCGAGGCGCTGAACGAGAGGATTCCAGGCTGATGTGGAGCCTGACCTTCGCCCCGCTCGTCCCGCTGCCGCTGCTGATCGGCCTCGCCGTCCTGGCCGCGGTCGCCGCCGGCATGGCGTTGATGCTGGCCGGACGCGGCGCGATCCTGCGTGCCCTGGCACTCGCCGTGCTGGCCATCGCCCTCGCCGACCCCTCGCTCGTCTTCGAGGATCGCGAGCCGGTCAAGGACGTCGTCGCCGTCGTCGTCGACAAATCCGCTTCGAACCGCCTCGCCGACCGCTCGCAGCAGACGCAAGCAGCCCAGGCCGAGGTCGAGCGGCAGTTGCGCGGCGTCTCCGGTGTGGAGACACGGACGATCGAAGTCACCGACCAGCAGGGCGCCGGCGACGGCACCCGCCTGTTCGAGGCGCTCGCCTCCGGCCTCGCCGACGTGCCCTCCGAGCGTGTCGCCGGCGCGATCGTGCTCAGCGACGGCCTCGCCCATGACGCGCCGGCCACTGCCGAAGCACTCGGCCTGCGCGCCCCGCTGCACGTGCTGACCACCGGCCGCGAGCGCGAGATCGACCGGCGCATCGTGCTGGTCGATTCGCCGCGCTTCGGCATCGTCGGCAAGGAGCAGAATGTCCGCCTGCGCGTCGTCGAGAAGGGTGGGCCGGGCCGCGCCGCGATCACGGTGCGCCGCGACGGCGAGATCATCGCGCGGCGCGAGGCGATAGCCGGCCAGACGATCCAGGTTCCGGTCCGCATCGATCGCGGCGGTCCTAACGTCATCGAGATCGAAGCAGCGCCGCTCGACAACGAATTGACGCTCGCCAACAACCGCGCCGTCATCACCATCGATGGCGTGCGCGACAAGCTGCGGGTGCTGCTGGTCTCCGGCGAGCCTCATCCGGGCGAGCGGACCTGGCGCAACCTGCTCAAGGCCGACGCCAATGTCGATCTCGTCCATTTTACCATCCTGCGCCCGCCGGAGAAGCAGGACGGCACGCCGATCAACGAGCTCTCGCTGATCGCCTTCCCGACGCGCGAGCTGTTCCAGGTCAAGATCAAGGATTTCGACCTGATCATCTTCGACCGCTACGCCAACCAGTCGATCCTGCCGCTGGTCTATTTCGACAACATCGTCCGCTATGTCCGCGACGGCGGCGCCCTCTTGATCGCAGCCGGGCCGGAATATTCCGGCGCCCAGTCGCTGGCGCGCACCCCGCTCGGCCAGATCCTGCCGGCGCAGCCCGATGGCAGCGTCTTCGACGAGGCCTATCGCGCCCGCGTCAGCGAGCCTGGCAAGCGCCACCCGGTGACCCGCGACCTGCCCGGCTCCGAAACCGAGCCGCCGCGCTGGGGCGAGTGGCTGCGCCTGGTCGGCGCCCGCGCCCGCTCGGGCTCGACCGTCATGACCGGCCCCGGCGAGCGTCCGCTCTTGCTGCTGGCGCGCGAGCAGAAGGGCCGCGTCGCACTCTTCCTCTCCGATCATGCCTGGCTCTGGGCCCGCGGCTTCCGCGATGGCGGCCCGCATCTCGACCTGCTGCGCCGGCTCGGCCACTGGCTGATGAAGGAGCCGGATCTCGAGGAAGAGGCCCTGCGCGCCAGCGCCCGCGGCCGCAATATCGAGATCGAGCGTCAGACGCTCAGCGACAATCCCGCTCCGGCGACGATCACCGCGCCCGACGGCTCGGTCCGCACCGTGCCCTTCGAGGCCGGGCGCCCCGGCCTCTTCGTCGCCCGCACCGCGGCGAGCGAATTCGGCCTGCACAAGATCACCACCGAGAACCTCACCGCCTTCGCCAGCGTCGGGCCGGAGAACCCGCGCGAGCTGATGGAGGTCGTCAGCGATCCTACCAAGCTCCAGGCGCTGGCCGAGGCGACCGGCGGTTCCTCGCGCCGGATCGGGCATGAGGGCGATTCCGGCGTCACCATCCCGCGTATCGTGCCGGTGCGTTCCGGCCGGCAGTTCGCGGGCGCCGACTGGATCGGCCTGCGCATCAGCGATTCCGGCATCGTCCGCGGCGTCTCGATCTCGCCGCTCTTCGTCGGGCTGATCGGCCTCGCCATCCTGTTCGGGGCGCTGGTCGCAGGCTGGATTGGCGAGAGCGGACGCAGGTTCAAGCGCGAGGCGTAATGGGCGCACGTCATCGTCGGCCTTGAGCCGACCATCTCAGGCCGGAATAGGCTCCGGTCAGCGCCTTCTCATCATGAGATTCTCGGGTCTGCGCTTCGCTGCGCCCGAGAATGACACCGCGATCAGCGCAGCGCCGCCACCGCGCCGCTACGCTGCGCCAGCACCCCGTCCTTCAGCTCCAGCGCCAGGAAGCGCCCGGGATCGGCCGGCCCCGGCAGGACGAGATGGCCGGGCTTCACCGGCTTGAAGCCGAAGCGGGCATAATAGGGCGCATCGCCGACCAGCAGGATCAACTCGTGGCCGTGCTCGCGCGCCGCCTCGATCGCGGCGTTCATCAGCGCAGCGCCGATGCCGCGGCCCTCGAAGGCGGGATCGACAGTGAGCGGCCCGAGCATCAGCCCCGGCCCGCCGCCGGCAAGGATCGGCGTCACCCGGACCGAGCCGACCAGGAAGGTGCCGACATGGCTGGCGAAGGACAATGCCGGATCATGCGGCGCACCTTCGCGCAGACGCGAGGCGGTGCGGGCATAGCGGCCCGGCCCGAAGGCGCGCTCGTGCAGGCGCTCGATCGCCGCGGCGTCGCCCGGAAGTTCCTGGCGGATGGTGAGGGGAAGCGAGGTCATGGTCGGGTTCGCGGCATGGCCGAATTCGGCGCGGTTGGCAATGGCGCCGGCTTCAGACGGGGCGTGCCCAGAGGTCCTGATGGCCGATGGTCACGGACGCGCCGCGCTTTGCCTCCAGCCAGTTCGCGACCGCATCCGGGGAGACATGGCCGGTCTCGGTCACCGCCGCGGCGATACCGGCCGCCAGTTCCCGAACGAGATCGGCATGATCGGCGCCAAGCTGCCATGGGCTCTCGCCGACCGTGACTGCCGTGCCGGCCTTGCGAAAAGCCTGCGCCAGCGCCTCGGTAGCCTCTGGGCCAGCGGCCGGGCCAAAGCCCTTGTCGCCGCGCTGGTGATGATGGAAGGCCGTGAGCATGCGCTGGTCTTCCGGATGCGCCGGCTGCCAGCTCTCGCGCCCGTCATAGGTCAGCACGGTATAGAGCGGCAAACGCATGCTGACGAGCGAGGCGACGAAGCGCTCGAGCCAGCGCGCCGAGGCAAGATCGAACAGCGCCGCGGCCGTCACCAGGTCCGGCTGCCAGCCGAGCACCCATTCGAGCTCCTTGGTCAGGTCCACCTGCCGGAAGTCGACCGTCAGAGTCTTGTCGTCCTTGCGCAGCACGAGCTCCTCGCCCTGCTCCTGCGCCTCGTCGGCCCATTGCGCGAGCTTGCGCCGCGCCACCGAGAGCAGGCGACTGTCGGCATCGACCAGCGTCCAGTGCTGGCGCGCCGGCAGCACGCTGTAGCTGCCACGTAGATTGGAGCCGGCACCGCTGCCGAGGTCGATGATCGACAGCGATTGCTTGCCTGAAAAGGTCGAACCGACCGCCGCCAACACCTGCGGATTGCGCGCGGCATGGTCGGCCGGTTCACGCAAAGCGAGCCAATCGGGGGAGAATCCGCTCATGGGGACACCTTCGCACAGACCTCGGCGATAATCGTCGCAGTCTCTCGCCAGCGCGGCAATGTGCTCGCCGCCCGCCAGGCGGCATCGGCACGTTGCCGTCGTTCATTCGCATCATCCAGCAATTGCGCCAGCCCGGCCCGCAGGGCGGCGACATCGCCCGGCGGCACCTTCAATGCGGCCTCGTCGGGAGCCGTCTCAGCCGCTGCGCCGCCCGTGGTGCACAGGATCGGCAGGCCGCGCGCCAGCGCCTCGGTCAGCACCATGCCATAGCCCTCGAACAGCGAGGGCATGACGAAGAGATCGGCCTTGGCATAGGCGGCGTCGAGCTCGGCCTGTTCGAGCGTGCCGGCGAGCCTGATCCGCTCGGACAGGCCGGCGGCGGCAATCTGGGTCTTCAAAGCAGTGGTGGTGCCCAGTGCGCGATCATCGGCGCCGACGATGGTCAGGCGCCACGGTTTGCCGGTCAGCCCTTCCAGCGCCGCGATCAGGACGTCATAGCCCTTGCGCGGCACGAGCGAGCCGACGGCCAGCAACTCCACGGTCTCGCCACCGGAACCGGCCGCCCGCTCCGCCGGATCGACGCCCGGCTCGGCCACAGTGATCTTCTCCGCAGGCACGCCGAAATCGGCGACGAGCAGCCGCTTGGTCGTCTCACTGGTGACGACGACAGCCGCCGCATAGCGCAAGGCCGCCGTCTCCCGCCTGACGAACTCGGCCGCCTGCACCGGCGACAGCCCGGTCTCCAGCCCGAGCGGGTGATGCACCAGCGCGACGACGCGTCCTGCGAGCCCGGCCGCGATCCCTTCCGGGAAGGCGCCATAGGCGAGCCCGTCGATCAGCAGCACGCTGTCATGAGGGGACGACAGGATCGCCTGCCCGGTCTCGGCGAGCTCGGCCTCGCCCGGGTTGGGGAAACTGCCCGGCAGAGGCAGATGCCGCGCCGCGACGCCCATCTCGCGCCATTCCGCGAGCAGCCGCCGGTCATAGGCATAGCCGCCGGTCGGCAGAGAGAGATCGCCGGGAATGGCGAAGACGATCTCGCTCACGGCGCGTGGCCCGGATGAGGCGCAACGCCAAGCCCTCTCCCGGAACGGGGGAGGGTTGGGAGGGGGCAGCGCTGACCTTTGAAAGTTGGCGCAGGCCCTCTCTCCACCTCTCCCCCGTTCCGGGGGAGAGAGCCTGTCGCGCCATCTGCGCCCGCTATCGAAGCGGCACTCACCCGAGCGCGCCCTCGTAGCTCGCCCGCGCCAGATCGGTCTCGTGCAGGGTGACGCGGATTCTGGCGAGATCGGCCGCATCCGCCCCGAGCTTGCCGGTGCGGGCCGCCAGGGCCATCGCGTCGAAGATGTATTTGCAGAGGAATTCGGTGGTGGTCAGCACGCCCTCGAATTGCGGCAGCGTGTCGAGATTCTTGTAGTTCAGCGGCTTCAGCGTTTCGTTCAGCACGGTCAGCGCCGCGCCGATGTCGACCACGACGTTCTGGCGGGTGAGGTTCTCGCGGAAGAAAGCGACGTCGACGACGAAGGTCGCGCCGTGCATCGCCTGCGCCGGGCCGAAGAACGGATCGGGCAGCGAATGGCCGATCATGATGCGGTCACGGACTTCGACGGAAAACATGGGGCAGTCTCCTTCAGCGGCCGCAGTCTTGGCGAAGGCCGGGGCGCGGCGTCAATAGCGCAGGACGGCGGTCAGCCCTGCGCCGGCGAACAGGGCCGGCAGGCGCGCCGGCGCCTCTAGGAAGGCGATCTCGTCGGTGATCAGCGCATCGAGCCGCTCATCCGCCAGCAAGGCGAGCGCCGCCTGCATGCGGCGGGCATAGCCGAAGCGCGCCCGCCGCGAGGGCGAGACTTGCCCGACCTGCGAGGAGACGAGCTGCAGGCGGCGGGCATGGAAGGCGCCGCCGAGCGGAGCGGCAACGCTACCCTCGCCATACCAGCTTAGTTCGACGATCCGTGCCTCGAATCCGCCCGCATCGATCGCGGTCGCGAGGCCGCCGGCGCTCGCGCTGGCGTGGAAGACAAGATCGGCATCCTGCGGACAGTCCGCCGGCAGCGCAAAGCGGCAGCCGAGCGCCTGCGCGAGCCCGGCGCGGCTCTCGTCGAGATCGACCAGCGTCACCTCCGCGCCCGGCAGCCCGGCCGCGATATACGCCACGAGCAGGCCGAGCACGCCGCCGCCGACCACGACGATGCGATCGGCCGGGCCGGAGCCAGCGTCCCAATGCGCGTTGAGCGCGGTTTCCATATTGGCGGCGAGCACGGCGCGCCTCCCCGGAAGCCCCTCAGGCAGCGGGGTCACGCGATCCGCCGGCACGATGAAGCGATCCTGATGCGGATGCAGGCAGAACACCGTCCGGCCAAGCAGGTCAGCAGGTCCCGCATCCACCATCCCGACGGTGCAGTAGCCGTACTTCACCGGAAACGGGAAGGCGCCCTGCTGGAGAGGGGCCCGCATGCGCTCATATTCGCTCTCGGGCACGCGGCCCTCGAACACCAGCCGCTCGGTGCCACGGCTGATCCCGCTCCAGAGCGTGCGGACAAGGCATTCGTCCGGCCCGGGTGCCGGCAGCTCTTCGATGTTCAGGACGCATTCACGCGTCGCCGTATACCAGAGCGCGGTCGCCTGCGTCTCTGCGCTTGCTTCACTTGCAATTGCCGGCTTTACCACGCATCGCCCTCCGCGCCGTTCCCCGCCAGCCTGATGGACCCATGACGGAAACCGCCATGAACCAGCGCCCCGCTCCGACCACGTTCCAGGCGGCGGCGCAAGAGGACATCGGGCTGACGCCGGCTGGCCTGCAGCCGGTTTCGACCCTGCGGGCGCGGCGCTTGCTCGTTGCCGGCCTGAACCTCGTGACGCTGGCGGCCCTGCTCTGGGGCCTCGCCCACGTGCTTTCGGCCGGCGGCTGGAGCCTCGCCGACATCGCGATCTTCATCGCCTTCCTGTTCGGCGCGCCCTGGACCGTGCTGGGCTTCTGGAACGCCGCGATCGGGCTCTGGCTGCTGCATGGCGCGCAGGATGGGCTCGATCAGGTCGCGCCCTTCGCCGTTGCCGGCGAAGCCCAAACGCCGCTCGCGGTGCGCACTGCCGTGCTGATGACGCTGCGCAACGAAGACCCGGCTCGCGCCTTTGCGCGGCTGCGTATCGTCAAGGAAAGCCTCAATGCCACCGGCGAAGGCAGCTGGTTCGATTATTTCGTGCTGTCCGACACCAACGACCCCGCGGTCGCGGCGCAGGAGGCGGCGCTCGCGGCCGAGCTCTCCCGCGACGCCGGCGAGGACTGCACCATCATCTACCGCCGCCGCAGCGACAATGCCGGCTACAAGGCCGGCAATGTCCGCGATTTCTGCGAGCGCTGGGGCGATCGCTACGAATTGATGCTGCCGCTCGACGCCGACTCCGTCATGTCAGGTGACGCCATCGTGAAGCTCGCCCGGATGATGCAGGCCTATCCCAGGCTCGGCATCCTGCAGAGCCTGGTCGTCGGCATGCCCAGCAAGTCGGCCTTTGCCCGCATCTTCCAGTTCGGCATGCGCCACGGCATGCGGCCCTACACCATGGGCTCGGCCTGGTGGATCGGCGAGTGCGGCCCGTTCTGGGGCCATAATGCCATGGTACGGATCGCGCCCTTCCGCGATCACTGCCACCTCCCGACCGTGCCGGGCGGGCCGCCGCTCGGTGGCCCCATCATGAGCCACGACCAGGTCGAGGCGACCTTGATGCGCCGCGCCGGCTACGAGGTCCGGGTGCTCCCGGTCGAGGCCGGCAGCTGGGAGGAGAACCCGCCGACCATGCTCGAATTCGCCCGGCGCGACCTGCGCTGGTGCCTCGGCAATCTGCAGTATCTCAAGATCATGGACATCCCCGGCCTGAAGGCGATGAGCCGCTTCCAGCTCGCCTGGGCGATCCTGATGTTCATCGGCCTGCCGGCCTGGACCCTGATGATCGCGCTCCTGCCACTGAAGGTGCTGGAGGATCGCGGCATCGCCGACTACCCGGCCGGCTCCGCCGCCTTCCTCTACGTTCTGTTCTTCGCGATGTACCTGTCGCCGAAGCTCGCCGGCTTCGCCGACATCCTGCTGACCAGGGGGGGCACGCAGCGTTATGGCGGCACGGCGCGCTTCATCGCCTCCTCGCTGATCGAGATCGTCTTCGCCTTCCTGCAGGGCGCAGTCTCGACCTTCCGGACGACGCTGTTCATGATCGGCCTCGCTTTCGGCAAGGCGAAGATCGGCTGGAACGGCCAGGCCCGCGACGCCCATGCCCTCTCTTTCGCCACCGCCTTCGTCGGCCTCTGGCCGCATCTGCTGTTCGGGCTCTACATCTTCGGCACGCTCGCCGTGCTGTCGCCGACCGTGCTGATCTGGTCGCTGCCGCTGACCGCCGGCTACATCCTCGCCATCCCCTTCGCCATGCTGACCGCGGCGCCGACACTGGGCGCCTTCTTCGTCCGCACCGGCCTCTGCGGCATCCCCGAGGATTTCGACCCGCCGGCCGAGATCGTCGCGATTCAGGGCGGCAAGGCGCGATGAAGCCGGTCGCCTATCCCAAGGGCACGGCGAAAAGCCTGTCGCGCTCGCTGCGCGTCTATCACGGCGACCATGTCCGCAAGGTCGCGATGGATTCGCTCTATGCCCGCTTCCTCAGAGCCGGTGATCTCGCCTTCGACATCGGCGCCCATGTCGGCGACCGCATCTCCTCTTTCCGCAGGTTGGGCGCCCGCGTCGTGGCGCTGGAACCGCAACCCGGCCCGGCCAGGGCCCTGCGCCTGATCCATGGCCGCGATCCCAAGGTGGCGCTGGTCGCGGCAGCCTGCGGCGACAGCGAGGGCACCGCGACGCTCCGGATCAACAGCGCCAACCCCACCGTCTCGACGCTTTCGGGCGAGTTCGTCGATGCCGCCCACAACCAGGACGGCTGGCGCGAGCAGGTCTGGGATCGCGAACTCACCGTGCCCTGCACCACGCTCGATGCGCTGGTGGCCGAGCACGGCCTGCCGGCCTTCATCAAGATCGATGTCGAGGGCTTCGAGGCGCATGTCCTCGCCGGCCTCTCGCAGACGCCGCCGGCGCTCTCCTTCGAGTTCACCACGATCCAGCGCGATGTGGCCGAAGCCTGCCTCGCCCGGCTCGCGGCGCTCGGCCCCTATCGTTTCAACGTCGCGCTCGGCGAGAACCAGCAGCTCGTCTTCCCTGAAGCGGTCGATGCTGAGGATATGGGTAGCTATCTCCGCGGCCTCCCACACGAGGCCAACTCCGGCGACGTCTACGCGCTGCTGTCGCGCTGACCGCTCCTAGGCGCTGCTCGGCCCGAGCCAGGCGAGCCCGGCCGCGACGAGCAGGCCGAACCAGCCGGGATGCCGTCCTCTGGTCGCGGAGAGCACGAGGAGCGAACCGGCGAGGGTCGCGATCGCGATGATCCGCACATGCAGGGCATGCGACGACGGATCGGGCGCCACCGCGATCAGGATCAGCAACGCCGCCAATCCCCAGCCCAGCATCGAAGTCAGGTGCCAATTGGCCCAGAGGATACGCAAATGCCGTTCGCGCAGCGGCGGCGGAGCGAGCAGCGGCACGATCGCCCCCGCCCGCAATTGCCGGAAGATCAGGATCTCGCCGATGACGGAATGGGCGATGCCGATCAGGATCATCAGCACGCCGGCGGCGATCAGATAGTTCTGCATCGAAGGCGGTCCGGCTCGTGGGGGTCGCAGGGCGCGCCTCACGCAACAGCAATCTGGCCTTGCCCGCGCCGATTGCGGAAGCTGCCATGGTGTCGCGCTTTCTTCGCAAGCGCATCGGCTTTATCACCCGGCTCAGCCTGCGTTCATCTTGCACTGCCCAGGCTGACCACGAACGCAACCGGCCAAGGATGACCATGCTCGCTCTCGTTCGCCCGTTCGCCATCTCCGTAACGCTCCTGCTGACCGCCTTCGCGGCTCATGCCGCCGGCGATGTCGCCGTCGAGGTCAAGAACGAGTCGGAGCCGGTGCTCTGCGCCGAGAAGGACAACGTCACCATCAAGGCGATCTCACCCGAGGTCAGGCGCTTCCGCATCGAGGCGGCGCACCCGGCCTATATCGCCGGCCTGCTGCGCGACAACTGGGATGCCGACTGGACCGATTGCGACATGAGCGGCGATCCCGTCCACAAGGCGCCGGTGCCGCCGCAGCGCATCACCTTCTACGAGAGCATCGAGTACTGGCTGGTCGGCTACACGTTCGAGAGCTTCTGGCGCCCGGCCGAGACGACCTTCCGCGTCGGCGACCGCGTCGAGAAGGGGCTGCATCTCGTCCAGCTCTGGAAGCTCGGCAAGACCGGCTCCTATGAAGTGCTGGTCGTCTATCCGCAGGACGGCTACTGGCGCGTCCGGCCACTGCCGCCGCAGCAGCTCTCGGCCGCCGCCTATGGCTCCTCCTTCCTGTTCGGCCCGGTCGAGCAGGACGGCGCCCGGCCGGTTGTCAACATCAAGGAGATCGCCTTCGACCCCAAGACGCTCTCCTTCAACCTCGCCTTCAAGGATGGTTCCTCCGGTACGTTGAAGCTCGACAGCGTCGACGAGAACCGCATGGTGCTCGACGCCGTGCTCGACAAGCCGGTGACCGGCGGCAAGGCCTTCGCCGCGCTGCGCTCGATGTATGTCACCGAGTTCAACAACGACGTCGCCCGCATCGCCATCCGCGAGCCCGGCGCCAAGGGCTGGCGCGAAGAGGCGCTGATGCCCTTCACCGGCGGCAAGGCGACCGATGTCTGGATGGGCCGCACCACCCATTCGCGTCACAACACCTCCTCGCCCGACATGGTCTTCCGCAGCTTCTCCAAAGACCCGAACCCGCCGGCCAAGCCGGAAGCGAAGAAGTAGCTCCTCACTCCGTTTTTTTTCCGCGTGTCATCCCGGACAAGCCGCGAAGCGGCGCCGATCCGGGACCCATGCCTGAGCTTCTATCGGACAAGCTCAGGCATAGGTCCCGGGTCTCCCTTTGGTCGCCAGGGAGGACCAGCGCTGGACTATCGATGCAAGTGATCGATCAGGTCGCCTCATGGACACCCCGACCATCCTCAGCCTCGTGCTCGGCGCCGCTCTCGCAGGCTTCGTGCAGGGCCTCTCGGGCTTCGCCTTCAGCCTCGTCGCCATGTCGGTCTGGGCCTGGACGCTCGATCCCAAGCTCGCCGCGGTGATGGCCGTGTTCGGCGGTCTGACCGGCCAGTCGATCGCGGCCGTCACGGTGCGCCGCGGCTTCGACGTCGCCCGGCTCTGGCCCTTCCTGCTCGGCGGCCTCGCCGGCATCCCGGTCGGCGTCCTGCTGCTGCCGCTGGTCGAGCCGAACCTGTTCAAGGCCGGGCTCGGCATCCTGCTGGCGGTCTGGTGCCCGATCATGCTGTTCGCCCCGCATCTGCCGCCGGTCCGCTTCGGCGGGCGCCTGACCGACGGCGCGATCGGGCTCGGCGGCGGCATCATGGGCGGCTTCGGCGGCTTCACCGGCGTCCTGCCGACGCTGTGGTGCAGCTTGCGCCGCATGGACAAGGACGCGCAGCGCTCGATCGTCCAGAACTTCAACCTGACCATGCTCGCCGCGACCATGCTCGGCTATGTCCTGGCCGGGAACGTCACGCGCGAGATGTGGCCGGCCTTCGCCATCGTCGCGCCGGCGATGCTGATTCCCTCGCTGCTCGGCGGGAAGCTCTATATCGGTATCAGCGAACAGGCCTTCCGCCGCATCGTGCTGACCTTGCTGACCCTGTCCGGCCTCGCGCTGCTGGCCTCGTCCCTGCCATGCCTGCTCGGCATCTGACGGGACGGAACCCTCGCCTGCCCGCGCAGGTTATCGATGACGTGCCCGTCCTAACGGGCTAGCCTGCTGCCTCGATCCGACTGACGAGACCGACCAATGCCGCGTTTTGCCGCCAATCTCTCGATGATGTTCAACGAGTGGGAGTTCCTCGACCGCTTCAAGGCGGCGTCCGAGGCCGGATTCGAGGCGGTGGAGTTCCTGTTTCCCTATGAACATGCGCCGGAGAAGGTGGGCCTCGCGCTCGCCGGCGGCCAGCTCGAGCAGGCGCTGTTCAACCTGCCGCCGGGCAATTGGGCCAAGGATGAACGCGGCATAGCGGCGCTGCCCGGCCGCGAGGAGGAGTTCCGGAAAGGCATCGAGACGGCGCTGGCCTATGTCCACGAGACCGGCGTCAAGCGCCTGCACATGATGGCCGGCCTCACCGACCCGAATGATCCGGCCGCCCAAAAGGCCTATCGCGCCTCGCTCGCCTATGCGGCCGACAAGCTCGGCGAGCATGGCATCGACCTGCTGCTCGAGCCGATCAACGGCAAGGACATGCCGGGCTATTTCCTCAACGATTTCGACCAGGCGGCGGCCTATGTCCGCGAAGCCGGCCGGCCCAACGTCAAGCTGCAGTTCGACATGTATCATTGCGAGCTGATCCACGGCGATGTCGGGGCGCGCCTGGAAGCACTCTACCCGCTTGTCGGCCATGTCCAGATTGCCAATGCCGAGGGGCGGCACGAGCCCGACGGCACCCGGCCCGACTATCCCGCGCTGTTCGCCCAGCTCGATTCGCTCGGCTATGCCGGCTTCGTCGGCTGCGAGTATCGTCCGCGCGCCGGCACGCTCGAAGGCCTCGGCTGGTTCTCTCCCTGGAAGAAGCACGCGTGAGCGCGGGCTTTCCCCATCCGGTGCTCGTCGCCGACATCGGCGGCACCAATTGCCGGCTCTCGCTGGTGCAAACGCCCGGCGGCCTGCACGAGCCGCTCGCCCGGATCAGCACCGGCGCGCATCCGACGCCCGAGGCGGCGCTCGGCTCGGTGCTGTCGACGCTGACAGTGAAGCCGCGCTCGGCAATCCTCGCCGTCGCCGGGCCGCTCGATGGCCGCAAGGCGCAGCTCACCAATGCCAGCTGGCATTTCGACGGCCCGGAACTCGGCAAGGCGCTCGGCTTCGAGCAGGGGCTGCTGGTCAATGATTTCGAGGCGCTCGCCGCTTCTCTGGCCGTGCTTCGAGACCGCGACCTGGTCAATCTCGTCCGCGGCAAGCCCGAGCCTGAAGGTCCGCGCTTGGTGCTCGGTCCCGGAACCGGCTTCGGTGCTGCTGCCCTCTTGCGGCGCGGCGACACCGGCATGCTGGTGCCGACCGAATCCGGCCATATCGGCATCGGCCCGGAGGATCCGACCGAGGTGAAGCTCTGGCCGGCTCTGGCCGAGGGCATCCCGCGCGTCACCGTCGAGGAACTGCTCAGCGGCAATGGCCTCGTTCGCTTCCACCGGGCTGTTATGCGCCAGTCCGACGTGGCCGAGCCCGATGTCAGCGCCGCCGACGTCTCCGCGCTGGCGCTCGACGGCAATCCCGGCGCGCTGATGGCGGTGGTCTGCTTCTGGCGGCTGCTGGCGCGGGTCGCCGGCGATCTCGCCCTCGGCTTCAAGGCGACGGGCGGTGTCTATCTCGCCGGCGGCATCGCGCCGCGCATCCTGCCGCTCGCCGATAAGGCGACGATCCATGCCGTCTTCGCCGGCAAGCCGCCGGTCGAGGATCTCGCCGCCCGCTTCTCGCTCGACGTGATCACCGCCGACGATCCGGCCGAACAGGGCCTCGCGGCCATCGCTGCTGCGCCGAGCCGCTTCGGCCTCGACGATCCCGCGCGCTTGTGGTTTGCCTGAGCGCTCCCGCGCTCACCCGCCCTTTTCAAAGACGATTCCCCCTTTGCCCCAGCTCTACGGCATCCAGGTCCTGCGCGCACTTGCGGCGCTGATGGTCGCGGTCCATCACGTCCAGGCCGATGCCGGCTTTCTCGCGGCCGGGGCCGGCATCGCCTTCACACCCTCGCGCGCCTTGCCTTGGAGTGCCGGCGTCGACCTGTTCTTCGTTATCTCCGGCTTCATCATGGTCCACTCCTCGGCCAGGCTGTTCGGCCAGCCGGACGGGGCGCGCCTGTTCATCGCTCGGCGCATCGCCCGGATCGTGCCGCTCTACTGGGCCGCGACGACGCTCTTCCTCCTCGTGCTGCTCGCCTCGCCCGCTATGCTCAATTCCGGTGCGCCGAGCCTCCAGCAAATCGCAGCCTCTTATCTGTTCTGGCCGATGGCGAACGCGGCAGGCGAGCTGCAGCCGGTCTACTCGCTCGGCTGGACGCTGAACTACGAGATGCTGTTCTACGCCCTGTTCGGCGCCGCGCTGCTCGCGCCCGGCCGACTGGTCGTGCCGCTCGTGATCGTCGCGCTCGCCGCGCTGGTCGCAGCGCAGAGCCTGGCCGGGCCGCTGCCCCTACCCTTCGGTTTCTGGGGCCAGCCGATCGTGCTCGAATTCGCTGCCGGCATGGCGGTCGGCCTGCTGCGCCAGAACGGTCTCAGGCTCGACGGCCGCCTGCGCTGGCTGATGACGGCGGCCGGGATCGCTCTGTTCGTGGTCGCCTCCGGCGATGGCTGGGCGCAGACCTCCTGGGGCGCGGTTGTCCTGCGCGGTACCGGTGCGCTGCTCCTCGTCGGAGCCGCAGCCTGCGGCCGCAACGTCACCGCTCCCTCAGCGCTAGTGCGTTCGCTGGCGGCCCTGGGCGATGCCTCCTATGCGCTCTATCTCGTCCATCCCTTCGCGATGCGGGCGCTGCGCGAGGTCTTCGCCCGTCTCGCACCGGGCGCGACCGGGCTCTTTATCGTACTGGCGCTGGTCGCCGCCGTGCTCGCGGCGCTGGCGGTCTACCACTGGTTCGAGCGGCCGATGACGAAGGTCCTGCGGCGGGCGCTGCGAGCCTAGAAACTCGTCATGGTCGGGCTTGACCCGACCATCTCGGAAACCAGCTAGCTGGTCCTGAGGTTCTCGGATCTGCGCTTCGCTCCGTCCGAGAATGACGCTCTACGTCTTCTTCAACCTCATTCCCTTCAGCGACTGCCCGACCACGCCGCCGTCGCGCCGGCGCTGCGGCCGCTTGGCGACGATCGTCTCGACGTGGCTTTCCTGCGGGAAATAGCCGCGCTCCAGCACTTCGAGCGTATATTCCTCATAGGTCAGGCCGAGCGCCTCGGCCCGCTCCTGCCGCCGCAGCGCGATCTCGCGCGGCTTCTTCCAGGCCTTGCGATGGGCGAAGCGCCAGTCGAACGTGCGGCCGATTTCGTCCCGACTAACTCGCGGCTTGCGCGTCTTCTCCTCCAGCGGCGGGCCGCCATTGTCGCCGATGCGGGCGGTACGAGGCTTGCGCAGGGCCGGCTGTCTCATGGCATCATCTTATATGAGATACAAAACGTATCTTATAGTGGATCAAGCTGAGCCGCCTCGCAAGCCCCGGCATGGTGACAGGCGCGCCCGCGCAGTCTATCCCCCGCGCCATGGCTCCTCTGCTTCATCTGCGCGACGTCGCGCTCACCTTCGGCGGCCAGCCGCTGCTGGGATCGGCCGAGATCGCCGTCTCGGCCGGCGAGAAGGTCTGCCTCGTCGGCCGCAACGGCTCCGGCAAGTCGACGCTGCTCAAGATCGCCGCCGGCCTGGTCGAACCCGACAGCGCCGAGCGCTTCCTCCAGCCCGGCGTCACCGTCCGCTATCTGCCGCAGGAGCCGGACTTCACGGGATTTGCGACCTCGCTCGCCTATGTCGAGGCCGGCCTCGGGCCAGGCGACGATCCCTATCGTGCCCGCTATCTCGTCGAGGAGCTCGGCCTCACCGGCGAGGAGGACCCGCAGGCGATGTCGGGCGGCGAATCCCGCCGCGCCGCGCTCGCCCGCGTGCTGGCGCCCGAGCCCGACATCCTCTTGCTCGACGAGCCGACCAACCATCTCGACCTTCCGGTGATCGAATGGCTGGAAGCGGAGTTGAAATCGCTGCGCTCGGCCATGGTGCTGATCAGCCACGACCGCCGCTTCCTCAGCAATCTTTCGCGCGCCACCATCTGGCTCGATCGCGGCCAGACCCGCCGCGTCGAGCGCGGCTTCGGCGAATTCGAGGCCTGGCGCGACGAGGTGCTGGCGCAGGAGGAACTCGACCGCCACAAGCTCGACCGCAAGATCGCCCGCGAGGAGGACTGGCTGCGCTATGGCGTCAGCGCCCGGCGCACCCGCAACCAGCGCCGCCTCGGCGAACTGCATGCGCTGCGCGACCAGCGCCGCACCGCGCGCAAGGCCGTCGGCACCGTCAAGCTCGAAGCCAGCGAGGCGCAGTCCTCCGGCAAGCTGGTGGTCGAGGCCGTCGGCATCGCCAAGAGCTATGGCGACCGGCCGATCGTCAAGCCGCTGTCGTTGCGCATCGCCCGCGGCGACCGGATCGGCATCGTCGGGCCGAACGGCGCCGGCAAGACGACGCTGATCAACCTGCTCACCGGCGCGCTCAAGCCCGATGCCGGCACGGTCAAGCTCGGCACGGCGCTGGAGATGGTGACGCTCGACCAGAGCCGCGAAAGCCTCGATCCGGCGACGCCGCTCGGCGACGTGCTGACCGGCGGCGGCAGCGACCAGGTCATGGTCGGCGGCGAGCCACGCCATGTCGTCAGCTACATGAAGGACTTCCTGTTCCAGCCCTTGCAGCGCGGCACCGCGGTCGGCGCCCTCTCCGGCGGCGAGCGCGGCCGGCTGATGCTGGCGCGCGCCCTGGCCAAGCCTTCCAACCTCCTCGTGCTGGACGAGCCGACCAACGATCTCGACATCGAGACGCTCGACCTGCTGCAGGAGCTCGTCGCCGACTATGCCGGCACCGTCCTGCTCGTCAGCCACGACCGCGACTTCCTCGACCGCACCGTGTCGTCGGTGCTGATCTCGGATGGCGACGGCGTCTGGACCGAGTTCGCCGGCGGCTATTCCGACATGCTGGCCCAGCGCGGCCGCGGCGTCGGCGCCAGGAGCAAGGTCGCGCCGGAGAAGCCGGCGGCAGAGGCCGCCCCGAAACCGGCTGCCGCCCCCGCCTCCGCATCGAAGCGCAAGCTCTCCTTCAACGAGAAGCACGCGCTGGAAACGCTGCCGAAGAAGCTGGATGCTCTGCAGGCCGAGGCCGGCAAGCTCAACGCGGCGCTGGCCGGCGACCTCTACACCCGCGATCCAAAACTCTTCGCCAAGGCGACGGCAAGGCTCGACGAGGTCACGCGCGAGATCGCGCAGGCCGAGGAGCGCTGGCTCGAGCTCGAGATGCTGCGCGAGGAGATCGGGGCGTAAGGCCCCGCAAGCGCTCGCTCCGTCATGCTCGGCCTTGTGCCGAGCATCCACGTCTTGAACACCGCCCTCGATCGACGAAGACGTGGATGGTCGGGACGAGCCCGACCATGACGACAATGCCAAACTGCGCGATCGGCCACCCAGCCCATACAATTCCGCTATCCGGCCAATCGCGAAAGCGTATTTATCCCGCCGGCCAAATCGTCCCACAGTCGGCGCGCAGATGGAATCCTCGAGGAAGCACCATGAGATTGAAGGGCAAGACGGCGCTGATCACCGGCGCAGCGCAGGGCTTTGGCCTCGGCATCGCCGAGACCTTCGTGCGCGAGGGCGCGCGGGTCGCGGTGCTCGACATCAATGGCGACAAGGCCCGCGAGGCGGCCAAGGCGATCGGCCGCAAGGCCTTCGCCGTCGCCTGCGACGTCGGCAAGGCGAAGAGCGTCGATGCCGCCGTGGCCAAGGTGATCAAGCGCTTCGAGCGGCTCGACATCGTCGTCAACAATGCCGGCATCAGCCATCGCAACCAGCCGATGCTGGATGTCACCGAGGCCGAGTTCGACCGCGTCTTCGACGTCAACGTGAAGTCGATCTTCCTGATGGCCAGGGCGACCGTGCCGCATTTCCGCGAGCATGGCGGCGGCGTCATCCTCAATATCGGCTCGACCGCCGGCGTGCGCCCGCGTCCCGGCCTGACCTGGTACAACGGCTCGAAGGGCGCCGCGAACCTGCTGTCGAAGTCGATGGCGGTCGAGCTTGCCCCGGATCGGATCCGCGTCAACGCCATCGCGCCGGTCGCCGGCGAGACGCCGCTGCTCGCGACCTTCATGGGCGAGGACACGCCCGAGAAGCGCAAGGCCTTCACCGCGACGATTCCCTGGGGCCGCTTCTCGACGCCACAGGACATCGCCAATGCCGCGCTGTTCCTGTGCTCGGACGAGTCGGAGATGGTGACCGGCTCGGTGCTGGCGGTCGACGGCGGCCGCTGCGTCTGACGGCTTCCGTCAGACGATCCCGCCGCCCGTCAGCGGCACCAGCTGCAATTGCTTGACCGTGCCGTCGAGATCGAAGGCACGGCGCTCCAGGCTGATATGGGGGGCCGTCGGTGGCCCCTCGATCCGCAGCAGGTGCCAGCAGGCGAGCTCGCCATGGCCGCCGCGCGGGCCGATCGAGGCCGAGGGCACGCCGACGATCGGCACGTCATGGCCAGGCCCCGGCCGCCAGGCCAGCGAGAAGCGGTGATTATGGCCGTGCAGGACGAGCTCCGCCCCCACCCGTCGCAGCATCGCCTCGAAGGCGTCGGCATCGACCAGCTCGCGCGTGCGCCGCGCACCGCCGACATAGGGCGGATGGTGGATCAGGACGACGCGGATCAGCCCATCGGCCTTGGCTTGCGCCAGCAGCTGCTCGGTGACGGCGATCTGGGCCGAGCCGACGCGCCCGGTCGCCATCAGCGGCATGGTCGGAATGCCGGTGTTCATTCCGATCAGCGCGACCGGCCCGCGCCTGCGATACCAGGGATAGCCGGCCTCGCCGTCATCGCTGGCGCACCAGGGCGCCAGCTCGCGCGCCAGCGCCGAGAGTGACGAGCGCGCATAGCAATCGTGATTGCCTGGCACGAAGCTGACAGTGTCGCGCGGACCGAGCGTATCGAGGAAGGAGAGCGCCGTCTTGAACTCGGTCGGCAGGCCGATATGGGAGACATCACCGGTGCAGGCGATGTGGTCAGGCTTCTGCGCCAGGATGTCGGCAACGATCAGCCCGAGAATTTCCATGTCATGAGCATGGCGCCGCTTGCGTCGCCAGTTGACATATCCGGTCGCGCGCTTGCCGATCAGCTCGCGCAGCGAGAACTTGGTCAGCGGCCCCAGATGCGGGTCGGAGAGATGCGCGAGTGTGAACACGCTCCAGCGCTTGCCTTCAACGCCCGCGCCCCGTCAAGCACGACGGTGGCGGCGGGCGAAGATGACGCAGCCTACAGAGCAGCATGCGAAAAAGTGGGAACCGGCTTTTCGCAGGAATCCTGCTCTGAATTCTCGGAATCGATCACGTTCATGATCTTGGATCGGCTCGATCCAACATCATCGTGATCTGAAGGCTCAGTTGGCCGAGCCGGTCAGCTCCGAGACGATGCGCGGATCGGTCAGGGTGACAGCCGGCTTCCAGACATAGCGAGGCTTGGCGTTCAGGCGGGCGGTGATGAAAGCGAGAAGCATGATAATTTCCCCAGCGGTAACGGCATGAGCTTGTGATCCTCATATATGGCGCGTTTGTGTTATATCGAGAGGCAAATCAGAGTTCTGATATGCGTTTTGTGCATGGACATTAACCCGGCAGCAGGATTTGCCCAAATCGTGAGCAACGAGGACGGATCGAGTTCGCGCTTCGGCGCATCAGGGATCGAACTGGTGCCGCCCCTGCTCCGGCGGTTGGCCGGGCGCGCCCTGCATCTCTATTTCCGCCTGCGTCGCGGCATGACCCTCGGCGTGCGCGCCGCCGTGCTGAGCGAGGCCGGCGAAGTCCTGCTGGTGCGCCACACATATACGCCCGGCTGGCATCTGCCCGGCGGCGGCGTCGAGCCGAACGAGACGCTTGCCGACGCGCTCGCCAAGGAATTGCGCGAGGAAGCCAACATCGCGCTGACCGGCCCGGCCGTGCTGCACGGCGTCTTCCTCAACCGCCACGTCTCCGTGCGCGACCATGTCGCCGTCTTCGTTGTGCGCTCCTTCACGCGGAGCGGACCGAAGCAGCCCGATCGCGAGATCGCCGAGGCGCGCTTCTTCCCGCTCTCGGCCCTGCCGGAGAAGACGACGCCGGGCACACGCCGCCGGCTGGCGGAGATCGTCGAGGACGGAATGCTGCCGGATGAGTGGTGAGAATGCAGTAACGATCCTCCTCCCCTCAGCCCTCATTCTGAGGAGCGCTCCGCAGGAGCGCGTCTCGAAGGATGCTTCAGGACGCTCCGGAGACAACTGGAGCATCCTTCGAGACGGCCGGTGACGCGGCCTCCTCAGGATGAGGGCTGGAGGCTGGACCGAGCAGCCCTACTTCACCCCCGGCAACATCCGGCGCAGCACGCCGTCCTTGCGGATGACATAGTGGAAGAGCGCCGCGCCGATATGCGCGCAGGCCAGCAGCGCCAGCAGAATGGCGAGCCAGCCATGGACGAAGAGCACGCGCTTGGCCGCATCCTCATTGGGCGCAGCCAGCGCCGGCAGGTCGAACAGGTTGAACACCGTCAGCGATGGGAAGAGCGAGACGCCGAGCCAGCCGAGCAGCGGCACGACCAGCAGCAGGCCGTAGAGCGCCCAGTGGACGAGATGGGACGCGGCCTTCTGCCACCATTCCAGCGTCGGCTCGTCGGGCGGCGCACCATGCAGCAGCCGATAGATCAGCCGGCCGGCGCTGAGCCAGAGCACCAGGAAGCCGAGCAGCTTGTGCGTCGAATAGAGCGCGTCCGTCACGCCATCCCAGATGTCGAGCGTGTTACCGCGATAGGTCATGGCGAGCCCGAGCGGGATCATCACGAACACCGCCGCGGCCGTGGTCCAGTGCAGCATGCGCGCTGGCTTGCTGTAGACGGGGGCGCGCCCTGCGCCCGTCGTCACCGGGTCATGTCCCTGCGTCATTTCCCTTATGCACTCCCGCTCGCCATATCTGGTCAGGGTCTGCGGCCGAGACTATTCATCTGGTGTTCAATCTCGCGCTTTTATAGGGCAGTCTGCAATCGGTCGCGATCAGTCCGATTGCAGGCACTGTCTTGGGAACCACGCAGAAGCGGAAACGTTGTAGAAGCGCCGTGTCGCGCCGGGTGATCTGTCCGAGCGAGACACGCGTAACAAGCTCAAATTCCTCCGCGCTCTCGGGCGCAATCTGACGGACCTTCCGATGCCTCAGTCGCGTAAGCTCTTCGACCGGCCGGGTGAAACCGATCTGGTCGCCGTCGACCGCGCTCTCGCCGAGTTTCGCGCCGCCCGTCCGGTGCTGCTGCGCCAGGGCGACGAGTTGGCGCTGGCCTTGTCGGCCGAGCTTGCCGAGGCCGATCTCACCGCCCGTCTCGATTCGCTCTCCGCCGGCAATGCCCGCCTCGTGCTGAGCGCCGCGCGCCTGCGTCGGCTCGGCGCCAAGGGACGCGCCGAGACCGGCATCCTCGCCATGCCGGTGATCGACCTCGCCCGTGTCGAGACGCTCGCCCTGAAGCTCGACGCCCGCGTCGATGCCCCCGTTGGGCCGGCAGGCGCGCTCGATAACGCCGCGCTCGAACTCGCCCGCCTTTCCCTCGTGCTGCCGGCGGTGATCCTCGTCCCGGTCTCGGCCCAGCAGGTCGCCGGCGAGCCGCTGATCGAGGTCTCGATTGACGCCGTCAACGGCTATCGCGCCGCGCAGGTCGCGCGCTTGGCGATCGTCGGGCGGGCGCCGGTGCCGCTGGAGGGCGCGCCCGACACCGAATTCGTCGTCTTCCGCGGCGGCGAAGGCCTGCGCGACCAGGTCGCGATTATCGTCGGCAAGCCGGACCTTACGGCGGCCGTGCCGGTGCGCTTGCATTCGGCCTGCCTGACCGGCGACCTGTTTGGCTCGCTGAAATGCGATTGCGGCGACCAGCTGCGCGAGACCGTGCAGTGGATGGCGCAGAACGAGGGCGGCATCCTGCTCTATCTCGACCAGGAAGGCCGCGGCAACGGCATCTCCAACAAGATGCGCGCCTACAAGCTGCAGAGCCAGGGCTGGGACACCTATGATGCCGACGAGGTGCTCGGCTTCGACCTCGACCAGCGCCATTTCGACTTCGCGGCCGCCATGCTGAAGCAGCTCGGCGTCTCCAGCGTCACGGCGCTGACCAACAACCCGCTGAAGATCGGGGCAATCAAGGCCGCCGGCCTGGAAGTCGCCGCGACCCAGCGCGTCCTCGGCCGCCCGAATGTCCACAATGTCCGCTATCTCGCTTCCAAGCGCGATCGCGCCGGCCACTTCATCGACATGGACGCGCTGATGGCGCGCGCCGCGCCGAAGGATTGATCGAGCCCCGGACCTGGGGCAGGAAGCCCTGATGTCCGATGCTCGCCTGCCAGGTCAGGACCACCACGAGACTGCAACGCCCCCCGCACCCTGGCCGACCACCAGGGTGATGCTGCTCGTCTGCGCCGGCTGGCTCGCTTTGTCCTGGCCCTGGCTCTCCGGCGTGGTGACTGTCCCCTGGGACGCCAAGGCGCATTTCCACCCGCAGCTTCAGTTCCTCGCCAGCGCCCTGCACAAGGGGCTTTCGCCGTTCTGGACGCCCTTCGTCTTCGCGGGATCGCCGCAGGTCGCCGATCCGCAATCGCTGATCTTCTCGCCGCCCTTCTTCCTGATCGCCCTGCTCAATCCGAGCCCGGATTTCCGCTGGAGCGACGGCGCCCTGCTCGGCTCGCTGCTCGTCGGCGCGCTCTGCCTCGTCCTGCTCTTCCGCGATCGCGGCTGGCACCCGGCCGGCGCCGTCGTCTGCGCGCTCTCCTTCGCCTTCGGCGCAGCCGCCGCCTGGCGCATCCAGCATGTCGGGCAGGTGCTGAGCCTGTCCTATTTCGCGGTGACGCTGCTGCTGCTCTCGCGCGCACTCGAACGCAGCTCCTGGCGCTATGGCTTCGCCGCCGGCCTTGTCGCCGGCTTCATGGTGCTCGGGCGCGACCAGGTCGCTTTGCTCGGCGTCTATGTCCTGGCCGGGCTGGTGCTCGCCGCCATCGCCATGGCCGACAAGCCGCTGGCGGCACTGCGCGCCAGCCTGATGCCGCTGCTCCTCGGCGTGATCGGTGCAACGCTGGTTGCGACAGTGCCGATCCTGCTCACCGCCGTCCTGGCGGAGGAATCGAACCGGCCGGTGATCGACCTCGCCGGGGCCGGCAAGGGCTCGCTGCATCCAGGCTCGCTGCTGACCGGGCTGATCGCCAATCTTTATGGCGCATCCGGGCCGCTGGAGAACTTCTGGGGCCCGCCCAGCCCGGCCTGGGAAAAGCGCTTCGGCCCGCTCGACCTCTATCTTGCCCGCAATATGGGCGAGCTCTATCTTGGCCTCTTGCCGATCCTGCTCATCGTCGGCGTCGGCATCGTCCGCGGCGCCCTACTGCGGCGCGAGATCGTCGCGCTCAGCGTCGCGGCGCTGCTCGTGCTGGTCTTCGCGCTCGGCCGTTACACACCTGGCTTTGCCCTGCTCTTCCATCTGCCGGGCATCGACTTCTATCGCCGCCCGGCCGACGCGCTCTTCATCCTCGGCGCGCTGCTCTCGATCCTTGGCGGCTATCTCACCCATCTCGTCCTGACCGATACCGCGCCGCGCCCGCGCCGCTGGCAGGTCGCTGTCGAAATCCTTTTGCTGCTGGCGGCTTTTGGCACAGCGATCTGGCTCGCCTGGACAATCGGGCGACTGCATGTCGCCTTCGTGCCTTTGGTCACCGCCGTGCTCTGCCTGACGCTGGTCGCCGGCGCGCTGGTCGCGGCACGCGGGCTTGCTCTGCAGGGCGCCGGCATGGCCGCGACCATCGTCCTCGCCATCGCCATGGTCGTCGATCTCGGCGTCAACAACGGCCCGAGCGAGTCGACCGCCCTGCCGGCAGACATGTACGAGGTGCTGCGCGCCGACAGCGGCAACGAGACCATCGCCCTGCTGAAGCGCGAGACCGCCCGCACCGCCGGCCCCGACCGGCGCGACCGCATCGAGCTCGCCGGCATCGACTTCCACTGGCCGAACGCCAGTCTCGTTCACGGGCTGGACAACACGCTGGGCTACAACCCGGTCCGGCTCGGCTTCTACAGCCAGGCGACCGGCGCCGGCGACCATGTCGCCTTGCCCGACCAGCGGACGTTCGCGCCGCTGATGCCGTCCTATCGCTCGCTGCTCGCCGACATGCTCGGCCTACGCTTCATCGCGACCGGCGTCCCGGTCGAGCAGATCGACAAGCGGCTGAAGCCGGGTGATCTCGTCCAGATCGCCCGGACCAAGGACGCCTATGTCTACGAGAACCCGCGCGCCCTGCCACGCGTATTGCTCGTCACCGAAGCACAGCAGGCTGATTTTGCCGCCATCCTGAAGAGCGGGCAATGGCCTGTCGGCTTCGACCCGCGCCGCACCGTCCTGTTGGACAAGGCGCCGCCTCCCCTGCCGACCGGACCGGCCCAGGCCGGCAGCGTCCGTATCCGCAATTACGGCACGACCGAGGTGCTGCTCGATGTCGAGGCGCCGCGCGGCGGCTTCGTCGTGCTGAACGATGTCTGGCAGCCCTGGTGGCAGGTCGAGATCGACGGCAAGCCGGCGCAGCTGCTGCGCGCCAACGTGATCTTCCGCGCCGTGCAGGTGCCGCCCGGCCGCTCGACGATCCGCTTCGTCTTCCGCCCGCTCGACGGACTCTATCACGCGATCGGCCAGCGTATCCGGAAGGCGAACCCGCCGCCGGTGTAGAGAACTCTCTTTCGGCGACGAAGGAGGCGCCTCTCTCTCCCGGAACGGGGGAGAGATGGAGAGGGGGCCGGCGCGACATCGAACCAGCCTCGGCTCTGCCCCCTCCCAACCCTCCCCCGTTCCGGGAGAGGGCTCCCGCGCCCTCATCGGCAGAGAAGGACGATACCTACCCCAGCGCCGCCATCGCTGCGACCGGCAAGGGCCGGTGCGTCGCCAGCACACGCGAGAGCCCGTCAGGGACCACCGCCCCGTCGCGGATCGTCTCGTCGCGATGGATGCCGCCGGCGATGAACAGGCTGTCGAAGCCCATCATCTTGGCTCCGGCGAGGTCGGTGCGCACCGCGTCGCCGATCACCAGCACGCGGGCGGGATCGAGATCGCGCCCTCCGCGCGCCTCGCGGGCGGCCGCCAATGCGAGGTCATAGGCCGGGCGGTGCGGCTTGCCTGCCCAAGCGACCTGGCCGCCGAGCTCCTCATAGATCGTCGCCAGCGCCCCGGCGCAAGGCAGGAGATCATGGCCGACATGGACGACGAGATCGGGATTGCCGCAGATGAAGGGCAAGCCGCGCGCGGCGAAGCGCGACAGCAGCGGCCGGTACTGCTCCGGCTGCTCCCGGCGGTAGTCATTGAGTTCGGTCGCGACGACGAACTGCGCCTCGTCCTCGCCGACGAGCTCGATGTCGAAGCCTGTGAACACCGCCCGGTCTTCGTGCCAGCCGATATGATAGGCCTTGCGCAGATATGTCTCGGCGATCAGTGCACGCGTGACGTCGCCCGAGGTCACGAGCCGGTCCCAGGCGGCGCGCGGCACGCGCTTGCTGTCGAGCACGCCGGCGATCTGTTCCGACGGCCCCGGCGCGTTCGAGAGCAGCACCACCGTGCCGCCGCCCTCGCGGTAGCGCATCAGCGCCTCGCAAGCAGGATCGAGCGCCAGCACGCCGTCATGGACGACGCCCCAGACATCGCTGATCAGCACATCGTAGCGGGCCAGCAGCGCGCCCGCTTCCGTCAGGACTGGAACGCTCATGCCCGGCCGGCCGCCTCTTGCGCGATCCGAGCCTCGACATCGGCCCGGCGAGGCAACGGGGCAACCGCGCCATAGCCCTGCGTCGACAAGGCCGCCGCGACATTGGCATAGGCCCCGGCAGCGAAAGCATTGCCGGTGCGGATATATTCGGCCAGGAACGCGCCGTCATAGCAGTCGCCGGCGCCGGTCGCGTCGATCGCATCGACCTTGATCGGCACGAAACGCTGGCGCTTGTCCGGCGTCGCGACCAGCGAGCCCTCATGGCCGAGCGTCAGCGCCACGACCTTGGCGCCGAGCTTGAGGTAGAAGTCGACGATGGCGTCGGGCTGCTCCAGCCCGGTCAGCAGCTTGGCATCGCCGTCGCCCGGCAGGACGATGTCGGCCATTTCGCAGGCGGCATGGACGATCGCCCGCGCCCGCATCAACGGCCAGAGCTTGAGCCGAAGATTGGTGTCGTAAGCGGTGAGCACGCCGTTCTCGCGCGCCGTCGCGAAGGCCTCGAACACCGCATCGCAAGCGCTCGCCGAGATCGCCTGGCTGATGCCGGAAGCCTGGATCACCTTGGCCGAGGCGATCAGCTCCTTCGGCAATTGCGCGGGGCCGTACAGGCTCGCGGCCGAGCCGGCGCGCAGATAGGAGAAGACATGGCCTTGCGGACCGTGGGAGACGAAATAAAGCCCGGTCGGCGCCGAAGCATGGGTCGAGACATGGCTGTCGTCGACGCCTTCCGCGGCCCATAGCGACCGCCACGAGCGACCGGGCTCGTCATCACCGAGCGCGCCGACATAGGCGACCTTGGCACCCTGCCGGGCTGCCGCGACCGCGCAATTGGAGGTGTCGCCGCCGAGGCCGAAGCGATAGGCGCCGGCCTCGCCCCGGGTCGCGTTGAACTCGCCGAGGGGTTCGCCGATACAAACGATATCCGTCATCATCCCAAACCGAAGCCGCCGGCCGCGAAAGCGACCGCCCTTTCCCTAGAGCATGTCCGGCAAAAGTGGAAAGGCTCTCGCGTTCTGGCGTCTACTCCGCCGCCTCGCGGCTCTCCGACGCCACCAGCAGCGCGTCGGCCAGCCGGACGATCTCCTGGCGCAAGGCCGCCTCGCCGGCCGCCTTGCCGGCGTTCTGCTTGCGCAGCGCCGCCAGCTCGCGTTTCAAGCCAGCCCGGTCGGCCCGTGCCTGGTCGCGAGCGCCCTGGACGGTGCCGATCTCGGCATGCAGCGCCTCGACCATCTCGTCGCGCTCGCGCAGGGCCGCACGATGCGCCGCCGCCTCGCTCGCGAGCTGCTCTTTCAGGCGAGCCTCCGTCGCGGCGGCAGCCGCGATCCTGTCCTCCAGCGCCTTGATCCGTTCCTGCGTCTGCGCATGCTCGGCGGATGCCTGCGTCATGGCGGCCTCCTGTTTTGCGATCTCTGCGCCAAGCTTGATGGCGTTCGCGTCGGCCGTGCGCAACGCCGCCTCGGCCTCGTTCGCCCGCGTGGCCAGGGCATCCGCCCGCAAGCGCTCGCTGTCGCGGTCCAGCTTCATCGCGGCAAGGCTCGTGCGCGCCTCGGCCAGCGCCGTCTCCGACGTGCTGAGCCGGGCCGAGAAATCGTCGCGCTCGCCGGCCAGCGTGAGCCTGAGCGTGCCGGCCTCGACCAAAGCGAGGCGCTGGCGGTCGTGCTCGTTGTTCAGGGCGGACAGAGCCTGGTCGCGTTCCGCGAGCTTCGTCGCAGCCTTGTCGTGCAAGGCCCTCAGTTCCGCGAGCTCGTGGTTGCGGGCGGCGAGATCGGCCGAGGTGCCACTGAGCGCCTGGCGGATCTCGGCGAGTTGCGCCTCCACGGCCGCAAGGTCGCTGACACGGCTCGACAAGGTCGCCTGCGTCGTCTGATGCCCGGCGCTCTCCTTGGCCAGAGACTCGCGCGTCTGCGCCAGTTCCTGAGTCCTCTCCGCCAGCTCCGTCTCGAGCGCCCCGATCCGCTGCTTGCGCTCCATCAAATCGGTTTCCAGCCGGGCGATCGTCATGTCGCGCCGGCCGATCTCGCTCATCGCACCGGCCTTGGCGGCAAAGCCGCTCTCGGCTTTCTGCTCCAGGCTCCGTTCGCGGATCGCGAGTTCGGCGCGCAAATGATCACGATCCGCGGCGATCTCGGCGAGCGACAATGGGAATGCGGCCTCGGCCCGCCGCCGCGCCAACCGATCGGCTCTGCGGCTCAGCGCCGGCAAGGCCGCGAGGGCGAGCAGGCTGGCGCACAGGAAGCCGAGCGCAATGAGCATGACGGCTTCGATCAAGGCAGGGCGGCTCCGGTTTTCTGCGATCAGCCTGAGCTTAGGCTGCCATGCCTTGTTAGATAAGACCAGCAGCCGACGATTGTCAGGGTCAGAACGGGTTCCAGGTCGCCTCCGGCGTGAACTTCAGGTAGCCGAGGTTGACGCCGAGCCGCCAGCCGACGCCGGTGCGGATCGGCACCACCATGACGCCCTCCGCCGTCAGCGCGGTGAAGCCGAAACCGCCGACGAAATAGACCGAGCCGTCGACCCCGGCGAAGCGCTGGTAGAGCGCGCGCACGCTCGGCAGATTGTAGACCAGCATCATCGTGCGAGCCCCGTCGCCGCCGAAATCGAAGCCGACCGACGGGCCCTGCCAGAACACCTTCCGGTCGCCGGCATTGCGGGTGAACAACGTGCCCTCGCCATAGCGCAGGCCGCCGACGAAGGCGCCGGACGCCTCCTGGCCGAGCACATAGCCGTTGGGCTCGCCCCAGCGGCGCACGGCCTCCTCGACCGTCAGGGCAAAGCCGCGCGAGACATTGCCGAAGAATTGGTGACCGGAGGTGACCAGCTCGTTCTGGGAAAAGGAGCGCTCATTCTGGGCGGCGGCGGAGCCGGTCGCAAGCGCAGCGCCGAGCAACAAGGCGCCGGTGAACAAGGTGCGGCGGGTGTGGTTCATGACATCGTCTCCAGGCAAGGGCCGGGCATTGGGCATTCGGCCTCCTGCCAGGGCTGTGTCGACGGCATACCGCATCAATTCATGCGGCCGCGGTAACCTCCTGGATACGCTGTATGTGTATCCAAGCGGTGAACCGCGGCGCAGAACGTGCCGCGACACGACTGAAACCAAGGATTGGTTGGCGATGAAGGCCGCAGCAAGGCATGCTGGAACCGCTCTCGCCGGCATCGTAACGGCTTGCGCGCTGTGCCTCGCCGCCGGGCCGGGCCAGGCGTCCACCCTCCCCCCCGGCCTGCCGGAGCTGCCCAATCTCGGCGAGGCCATGCAACGGGACAACCGCACCGGCTTGGCGCTCTCGGGTTTCGATCCCGTCGCATATTTCCTGAACGACGCCGCGGTGCCGGGGCTGCCCGAATACGAGCTGATCCATGCGGGCGCGGTCTGGCGCTTCGCCAGCGCCGCCAACCGTGACGCCTTCCGCGAGGCGCCACAGGTCTACACCCCGCGCTTCGGCGGCTTCGACGCCAGCGGCGTGGCGGATGGGCGCGCGGTCGACGCCGATCCGCATCGCTTCGCCGTCATCGGCGCGCAGCTCTATTTCTTTCGCAGCGACGAGAACCGCCGGCGCTTCCTCTCCGAGGCCGCCCTGCGCGCAAAGGCCCAGGAACGCTGGCCGGCCGTCGCGACCTTGATCGCGCGCTGACGCCGCTCAGGCCCGGCAGGTTTCGGGCCGGCAAGCCACAGCCTTCTCGATCGCGAGCCTGGCCAGACGCTCGCAGCTCGCCGCCACGAAAGGCGGATTGCGGAAATCGCGCTCGGCATTGCCGTAGGCCGGCTTTTCGCCGTCGAGGGTCAGCACGACGCCACCGGCGGCGGCGAGGATCACATCGCCCGCTGCGATGTCCCATTCCATGGTCGGGCCGCCGCGCACATGCAGATCGGCCTCGCCCGATGCGATCAGCCCGAACTTCACCGCCGACGACACCGGCGCGCCATCGCCCTTCGCGATTGCGGCCGCGACGCCGGCGCTGACCGTGTCGCCGTGGAAGCGGCTCACCAGCATCAGCGGGCCGTCCTCCGGCTCGCACCGGACATGGACCTGCCGCGGCGCGCCGAGCGGCTTCGCTTCATCGTCCAGCGCCTGGGCGAAGCAGCGCGCCCCGCCGAACCAGAGCCGGCCGAGGGCGGGCGCGGCGATCGCGCCCGCGAGCGGGCGCCCGTTCCGGATCACGGCGATGGCGACGCAGTAGCTGTCGCCGGAGGCGAGAAACTCGCGCGTGCCGTCGAGCGGGTCGAGCAGGATGAAGACCTCGGCCGGTGCGATCTCGCCGACGCTCTCCTCGCTGATCACCGGAAAGCCCGGCAGCAGCTCGGCCAGTGCCTGCTTGGCGGCGAAATCCGCGGCAAGATCGGCGGAGCAGACCGGCGAGCCGTCCGCCTTGAGCTTGACGTCGCGCGCCGCCCGCTTCGCCAGCAGCACCGCAGCGGTGCGCCGTGCCGCCTCGCCGAGCGCGCGCGCGAGCCCGTCCTGGTCGGTCAGGCGTGAATCATCGTGAGCGATGGCCATCTTTCGAACCAATCTCGCCGGCGCCGTGTGCCGTTCTATCGTCCTAAGCCGGGCGGCGCCTCCGGCGATGTCATACCGTTAGCTAGTGCATGTAATGCCAAAGGAAAAGCCAGCTCGCCTTCTGGCAGCCATCTTGCCAAGGCATGCCGGTAGGGCACGCGCACCAAAGGGGTGCCGGGGCTATGGTTAACCAGCTGCAAACCAGCCTCGCGCATTCTGCGCTTCGACATGGGTGCAACATCGCCCTGATTCTCTTGACCGCAGGACCGGATCATGACCGCCATCTCACTCGAGCCGCTCGATCTGGCCGCGCTTCTCTGCAGCCGCGTCTGCCATGACGTGATCAGCCCGGTCGGCGCCATCGTCAACGCGCTCGAAGTGCTCGAGGAAGACGATCCCTCGATGAAGGACTTCGCGCTCGACCTGATCAAGAAGAGCGCCCGCAACGCCTCGGCCCGGCTGCAATTCGCGCGGCTCGCCTTCGGCGCGGCCGGTTCGGCCGGCGCGATGATCGATCTTGGCGACGCCGGCTCCGTCGCCAACGGCTTCCTCAACGACGAGAAGCTCTCGCTCGATTGGGAGGCGCCGCGCGCCCTCCTGCCCAAGAACCAGGTCAAGCTGGTGCTCAACCTGCTCGTGCTGGCGACGCAGGCGATCCCGCGTGGCGGCAAGATCACCTGCCGCTGCACCGTCACCGGCGAGCAGGGCGGCTTCGCCATCACCGCCACCGGCTCGCATGCGCGCATTCCCGCCCATGTCGAGGACCTGATCGCCGGCCGCTCCGAGACCGGCGCCATCGACGCCCATGCGGTCCAGCCGCTCTATACCGGAATGGTCGCGCGCGCTGCCGGGATGAAGATCGCCTTCGCGATCGAGGGCGACACGGTCAGCATCGGCGCCGAGCCGGCCTGAGACTTCGGCGGGCTGTCCGCACGCCTTGTGATTCCTTGCGCTTTCCGCTCCCTCTCAACCGATCATAAACCCTTCCACCGCAATATCCGCAGCAGCATCGGTGGCGTGAGTGAGCGGTCCTTGCATGGACGAGTTGCTGCAAGAGTTTCTGGGAGAGACCGGCGAGCATCTCGACATGGTCGATCGCGAGCTCGTCCGTTTCGAGCAGGAGCCGAACAACGGCGACATCCTGCGCAACATCTTCAGGCTCGTCCACACGGTCAAAGGCACCTGCGGCTTCATCGGCCTGCCGCGGCTGGAGGCGCTGACCCATGCGGCCGAATCCGTCATCGGCCAGTTCCGCGACGGCGCCAGCGTCTCGTCGAGTGCCGTCACGGCGATCCTCGAGACGATTGACCGGATCAAGGAGATCATGGCCGAGCTCGCCGAGAAGGGGCAGGAGCCGCCGGGTCATGACGGCCAGCTGATCGACGAATTGCGTGGCCTGGCCGAACGGGCGAAGCGGGAGCTGGCCGTCCGGCAGCCGCAGTCCCTGCTCGATCCGGTCGCCGCCTATCTCGCCCGCTCGGCCGAGAGCCGGTCGGCCGAGGCCGGCGGAGCACCAGGGACAGGCTCAGTCCCGGACGAGATGGACCTGGTCTTCCGCGCCGCGCCGAGCCCGCTCGACCAGCCCGGCATGGCCCATGGCGAGGCCGGCCGGGATGCGAAGGCGGCCGGCCCGGCAACCTTGCGGGTCAATGTCGACACGCTCGAGCATCTGATGACCATGGTCTCGGAGCTGGTGCTGACCCGCAACCAGCTGCTGGAGATCGCGCGCCGGCAGGAAGACGCCGGGCTGAAGGCGCCGCTGCAGCGGCTCTCGCTCATCACCGCCGAGCTGCAGGACGGCGTGATGAAGACGCGCATGCAGCCGATCGGCAACGCCTGGTCGAAGCTGCCGCGCATCGTCCGCGACCTCTCCACCGATCTCGGCAAGAAGATCGAGCTTGTGATGGAAGGCGCCGACACAGAGCTCGACCGCCAGCTGCTCGACCTGGTCAAGGACCCGCTCATCCACATGGTGCGCAATTGCGCCGACCATGCCATCGAGGAGCCGCAGGAGCGCGTCGCGCTCGGCAAGCCGGAAACCGGCACGATCCGCGTCTCGGCCTATCACGAAGGCGGCTCGGTCACGATCGCGATTTCCGATGACGGCCGGGGCATGGACGTCGCCCGCATTCGCCGCAAGGCGATCCAGCAGGGATTGGCGACGGAGGCCGAAGCCGACCGGATGAGCGAGACGCAGCTGCTGCGCTTCGTCTTCCATCCGGGCTTCTCGACATCCGACACCGTCACCTCGATCTCCGGGCGCGGCGTCGGCATGGATGTGGTCAAGGTCAATGTCGATGCCATCGGCGGCATGATCGACATCGCCAGCATCGCCGGCACGGGCACCACGATCACGATCAAGATCCCGCTGACGCTGGCGATCGTCTCCGCCCTGATCGTCGCGACGGACGGCCAGCGCTTCGCCATTCCGCAGGTGGTCGTGCGTGAGCTCGTGCGCGTCAAGGCCGGCGGCGAACACCGCATCGAGCGGATCAACAACACGCCGGTGCTGCGCCTGCGCGAGCGGTTGTTGCCGATCATCGCCCTGGCCGGCGTGATCGGCAAGGCGGATGCGGCGATCACCGACGACGGCTTCATCGTAGTGACGCAGGTCGGCGAGCGCCAGTTCGGCATCCTCGTCGAGGCGGTGTTCCACACCGAGGAGATCGTGGCCAAGCCGATGTCGACGCGGCTGCGCCACATTCCGCTCTTCTCGGGCAACACCATCCTCGGCGACGGCGCCGTGGTGCTGATCGTCGACCCCAACGGCGTGGCGCGCCTGGTCGGCGTGACGACGCAGGACGACATCGCATCAGACGTCTCCGTCGATGCGGCGCTTCCGGCCGAGCGCACCACGATGCTGGTTTTCCGCGCCGGCAAGGACGGAGTGAAAGCGGTCCCCCTCTCTTTGGTCACGCGGTTGGAGGAGATCGAGGCCGGCCTGTTCGAGAACGGCGGCGGCCGCTCGCTGCTCAACTATCGCGGGCGGTTGATGCCGGTGCTCCCGGTCGAGGGCACCCAGCTCCGCCAAGCTGGCCTGCAACCTCTGGTGATCTTCTCGGAAGGCGATTTCAGCATGGCGCTGGCAGTCGACACCATCGTCGACATCGTCGACGAGGTGCTCGACATCGAGATGCTCGCCATGCCCGAGCAGGGGCTGCTGGGTTCGGCGATCATCCGGGGCCGAGCGACGGAGATTCTCGATCTCGCCTATTATCTGCCGCGGGCCAATCCGAACTGGCTGCACCTGCGCCACAATGAGAGCGGCGGCCCGCGTGTCCTCTTGGTCGAGCCGTCGGAGTTCCTGCGCGAGATGCTCGCGCCCGTTCTCAAGGCCGCGGGCTTGCGGGTCACGCATGCAGCAGATCCTGCGATGGCGGCGGGGCTCGCCTCGGGTGATGACCAGCTGAACGCCGTCGTCGTCGACATCGACCACAATACCGACGCGGCTTTCGCCCTCGCCGCGCGGCTGCGCAGCGAAGACCGCCATGCGGATCTGCGTATCATTGGCCTCGCCAGCCTGCCGACGCCCGAGCTGCACATCGCCGCGAGCCAGGCGCAGTTCGACGAAGTCGTCGCCAAGTTCGACCGGCGCACCCTGATCGCCGAACTGGCGGACACCCGTTCCAGAGTGAGGCGAGCCGCATGACCGCCCCGAACGATCAGAACGGCGCAGGCCTGACCTTCGAGGACTCGCTCGACTACGTCACCGTCACGGTCGGCGGGCAATTGCTCGGCCTGCCGATAGCGCGCGTGCAGGACGTCTTCATCGCCACCCGCATCACGCCGGTGCCGCTGGCGCCACGCGAGGTCGTCGGCCTGATCAATCTGCGCGGCCGCGTGGTCACCGCGATCTGCATGCATCGCCGCATGCACCATGCCGACGCGCCCGCGATACCGCCCGCAGGCGAGGAACGCGAACTCACCGCGGTCGGGCTGGAGCAGGCCGACGAGGCCTTCGCCCTGATCGTCGACACGGTCGGCGAAGTGATGCGCCTCAGCCGCACGACCTTCGAGCCGGTGCCGATCCATCTCGATCGCGCCTGGGCTGCCATCGCCAAGGGTGTCCACCGCCTCGACGACCGCCTCCTGGTCGTGATCGACGTCGACGCCGTCCTCAACATCGAACTGCCGATCGCCGCCTGACGATCCGCGCCCTGGAGCCTGCCATGAAATACTGCCTCGTCGTCGACGACTCCGCGGTCATCCGAAAGGTCGCCCGCCGCATCCTGGAAGGGCTGCAATTCCGCATCGCCGAGGCCGAGGACGGCGCACGCGCCATCGACGCCTGCAAGGGCGAGATGCCGGATGCGATCCTGCTCGACTGGAACATGCCGATCATGGACGGCTACGACTTCCTGCGGAACCTCAGGCAGATGCCGGGCGGCAAGCGCCCCAAGGTGGTGTTCTGCACCACCGAGAACGACATCGCGCACATCGCCCGCGCCATGCACGCCGGCGCCGACGAGTACATCATGAAGCCGTTCGACAAGGAAATCGTCGCGTCGAAGTTCCACCAGGTCGGGCTGCTCTGAAGCAGCCTTGCATGTCGCACCCCCGTCCCCCGACCGCGCAATCGCCATGACCCCCGCGCCGCCCTCCGCAAACCGGCAAGACGCGCGCCTGAGCACGGTGGTGATCGCCGACGACTCCATGGTGGTGCGCGGATTGTTCGCGCGCTGGCTGGGCGAGAGCGGCCGCTTCCATGTCGTCGGCGTCGCCGGCGATGGCGAATCCGCGATCGAGCATGCCGGGCGGCATCATCCCGACATCATGGTGCTCGACCTCGACATGCCCATCCTCGACGGCGTCGAGGCGCTCCCACGGATCATCAAGGAAAGTCCCCGGACAGCCGTGCTGCTCACCACCACGCTGACCGAACGCAACGCCCAGCTGGCTCTGCAATGCATCAGCAAGGGGGCGGTCGACGTCCTGCCGAAGCCCGACAATCGCAGCGGGCTGACCTTGTCGCTCGACTTCCGCAGCGAACTGCTCGGCAAACTCAGCAGCATTACGCAATCCCGTTTCCGCGAGGGTGACCTCGCCGCGGACGGCGCTCAGAGCGCCCCGCTGCCCAGCGGCGTCGCCGACCTGCGGCCGCTGGTCTCCGTGATGCCGCGCTATCTCGTGATCGGAGCCTCGACCGGCGGTCCGCGCGCCGTCGCCCGCGTCCTCGGCGATCTCGGCGAAGCCCTCGCCAACCTGACCACGCTGATCGTCCAGCATATGCCGCCGCTGTTCACCGCCTCCTTCGCCGATCAGATCGCAGCCCAGCTCGGCGTGCCGGCACGCGAGCCTCATGACGGGGAGCGGCTCGCTCGCGGCATGATCTATGTCGCGCCTGGCGGGCGCCATCTCGGCATCGAGCGCAAGCTCGGCCACATCGCGGCCAGCATCAGCGACGAGCCTCCGGTGCATTTCTGCCGGCCCGCGGTCGATATCCTCTTCGCGGATGCCGCGCGCCATCTTGGCCCTGCCGCCCTCGGGCTGATCATGACCGGCATGGGTTCCGACGGCACCGACGGCGCCACCACGCTGCGTCGCGCAGGCGCCGCGGTCATCGCCCAGGACGAGCAGTCGAGCACGATCTGGGGCATGCCGGGCTCGGTCGTGCGCGCCGGTCAGGCCAGTGCAGTGCTGCCACTGTCCGGTATCGGCCCGGCCATCCGCACGCTCGTCGGCGGGAGCCGCCCCGCATGACCGAGCTCGATTTCGATTTCCTGCGAATCCTTCTGCAGCGGCGCTCGGGTCTCTTCCTCAGCACGGAGAAGCGCTATCTGGTCGAGAGCCGGCTCGGCATGCTCTGCCGTCGCCGCGGCATCGCGGGGATACCGGCTCTGGTCAGCCAGTTGCGCCTCGGCCCGGCTTCCGAGCTCGAAGCGGCCGTCATCGAGGCGATGACGACCAACGAAACCCTGTTCTTCCGTGACCGCACGCCGTTCGACCTGTTCCGCGACATCCTCCTGCCCGAGAAGCTCGCAGCCAATGCGCAAAGCCGGACGCTGCGCATCTGGTGCGCCGCGGTCTCGACCGGCCAGGAAGCCTATTCGATCGCCATGCTCCTCGACGAGGCCGCCGATCGTCTCGCCGGCTGGAACATCGAAATCCTCGGCACCGACATCGCGGTCGAGGTCCTCGACCGCGCGCGCCAGGGACTCTACAGCCAGTTCGAAGTGCAGCGTGGCCTGCCGATCCAGCTCCTGCTCAAGCATTTCCGGCAGGAAGGTGACAAATGGCGCCTCTCCGAGCGCATTCGCGGCATGGTCACGCTCAAGCCGCACAATTTGCTCGAGCCGAGCCAGCAGCTCGGCCAATTCGACATCATTTTCTGCCGCAACGTCCTGATCTATTTCGACGTCCCGACCAAGGCACGGGTCATGGCGGCCCTCGCCGAACGGCTCGCGCGGAACGGCGCCTTCATCCTCGGCGCGGCCGAGACGGTCATCGGCATCACCACGACATTGGTGCCGGATCCGCAGCACCGCGGCATCTATCGCGACGCCTCGTCGAACGCACAGGCGCGGCGCGCGCCCTTCCCGGCAAGCCCGGAACCCGGCGGCAGCCCCTCCGCCTTCAAGATCGCGCGGACCTGATCGCCGCCGGCCCGCCGGCCGTTCGACCTCTCCTCCGCCCGCCGCACAAACAAAAACCCCGCCTCTCGGCGGGGTCCCCGTTCACCTGTCGTGTACATCCGACGATCAGGCGATCTAACTGTTAGGCGTCGATGATGACGCCGTCATGACGAAGCTCAAGCCGGAATGCGTTCCTCGGCTTCGCTCGGCTCGCGCAGCACATAGCCGCGGCCCCAGACGGTCTCGATGTAGTTCTTGCCGTCGGAAGCGTTGGCGAGCTTCTTGCGCAGCTTGCAGATGAAGACGTCGATGATCTTCAGCTCGGGCTCGTCCATGCCACCATAGAGGTGGTTCAGGAACATTTCCTTGGTCAGCGTCGTGCCCTTGCGCAGCGAGAGCAGCTCCAGCATCTGATATTCCTTGCCGGTCAAATGCACGCGCTGGGCATCGACCTCGACGGTCTTGGTGTCGAGATTGACGACGAGGTCGCCGGTCGTGATCACCGATTGGGCATGGCCCTTCGAGCGGCGCACGATGGCGTGGATGCGGGCGACGAGCTCGTCCTTGTGGAACGGCTTGGTCAGGTAGTCGTCGGCGCCGAAGCCGAGACCCTTCACCTTGTCCTCGATGCCCGCGAGGCCGGAGAGGATCAGGATCGGCGTCTTGACCTTGGCGACGCGCAGGGAGCGCAGCACCTCGTAACCCGACATGTCCGGCAGGTTCAGGTCGAGCAGGATGATGTCGTAGTCGTAGAGCTTGCCGAGATCGACACCCTCTTCGCCCAGATCGGTCGTGTAGACGTTGAAGCTCTCGGACTTCAGCATCAGCTCGATGCTTTGAGCGGTCGCGCTATCGTCCTCGATCAGCAGAACCCGCATGTCACGTCCCCAATTTCGCCCCGAGGCAGCGATCCCGTTCAACCGCCCACAACCCTCGTGGCTGTGGGGGGACGAACGCTTGCCTGATGAAACGCTACGCGACACGCTACGGGGAAATGGTTAACAAACCCTGATTCCCGCACGCAAGCGCTTCTTGGCAAAAGGTTGACGATCCTTGTCGAGGTGAGTCGAATTTGACACGGATCATTCGAGCTTCAGCCGCGAAAGCGCCTTTCGCGGAAGCTCGCATCGACGAAACAGACGAAAATCGCCCGGCTCTTCGACGCAGCTTCGAAACGCAGTGTTAATCACTCCGCTTAATGGAAGGTAAACGGCAGGGATCATGAACGGCGCTTCGCCTGGCCAGGACCGGTTATCCACACTCGCGACGATGATCGGCGAGCTCGAGGCGACGTCGGTCTATGGCCGTGTGACCGCCGTGCGCGGCCTGCTCGTCGAGGTCTCAGGCCCGATCGCGGCGATGAGCCTGGGCGGACGCGTCGGCATCGAGATCGCGCCCGGCGTTCGCGTGCCCTGCGAGGTCATCGGCTTCTCCGGCGAAAAGGCGCTGGTCATGCCCTATGGCGGCCTCGACGGCGTGCGTCGCGGCTGCCCGGCCTATGTCGACCGCACCGTCGCGGGCTTGCGCCCGACCATGGCCTGGCTCGGCCGTGTCGTCGACGCGCTCGGGCGCCCGGTCGATGGCGGCCCGCCGCTGCCGCAGGGCGAGCGCACCATCCCCTTCCGCAACGATCCGCCGCCGGCCCATGCCCGCAGGCGCGTCGGTCCGCCGCTCGATCTCGGCGTGCGCGCCCTCAACACCTTCCTGACCTGCTGCCTCGGCCAGCGCATGGGCATCTTCGCCGGCTCCGGCGTCGGCAAGTCGGTCCTGCTTTCGATGCTGGCCCGCTATGCGCGCGCCGACGTCAACATCATCGGCCTGGTCGGCGAGCGCGGCCGCGAGGTCCAGGAATTCCTGCAGGACGATCTCGGGCCGGACGGCCTTGCCCGCTCGATCGTCGTGGTCGCGACCTCCGACGAGCCGGCGCTGATGCGCAAGCAGGCGGCGCTGACCACGCTGACCCTCGCCGAATTCTTTCGCGACCAGGGCCTGCAGGTGATGTGCCTGATGGATTCGGTCACCCGCTTCGCCATGGCGATGCGCGAGATCGGCCTCGCCGCCGGCGAGCCGCCTACGACCAAAGGATACACCCCCACCGTCTTCGCCGAACTGCCGCGCCTGCTCGAACGCGCCGGCCCCGGCACCGGCGACGGCGCGATCACCGGGCTCTTCACCGTGCTGGTCGATGGCGGCGACCATGACGAGCCGGTCGCCGATGCGGTGCGCGGCATCCTCGACGGCCATATCGTGATGGAGCGCTCCATCGCCGAGCGTGGCCGCTATCCGGCGGTCAACATCCTGAAATCGGTGTCGCGCACCATGCCGCGCTCCTGCGACCCGCTTTACTATCCTGTCGTGCAGAAGGCGCGGGCAACGCTCGCGACCTATGCCGACATGGAGGAACTGATTCGCCTCGGCGCCTATCGCCAGGGCGCTTCAGCCGAGGTCGACGAGGCGATTCGGCTCAACCCCGAGCTCGAAGCCTTCCTGAAGCAGGCCAAGGACGAGGCGACCGCCCTCGGCGACGGTTATGCCCGGCTCGCCCGCATCATGGGGATGTGAGCGGCATCACAGCCCGCCGACATGATTCAGCAGCGCCAGCGCCTGGGGCGAGGCCCAATCCGCCTCGCCGAGCATGTAGCCGCGCACCCCGCCACGCCGGTCGGTGACGTAGATCACCGGCAGCCCCTCGCCAGTCGACAGCGGCTGCCTGGCGCCTGCCGCCGCGAGGGCTTGCCCGCCCCGATCGTAGAAGACAGGCAAGCGCGTGACGCCGAGGCGCTTGAGATAGTCCCGAACATGCGCAAGCTCGCGCTCGTCGGTGCTGATCGACACGACCTCGACGCACCTCGCCCGGAAATCCCCGAGCTGCCGCTCGAAGCGCGGCAGGGTGATTCGGCAGACCGGGCACCAGGTCGCCCAGAGATAGATGAGGCAGACCTTGCCCGGCACCGGCCGGGCGATGGCCGGCTTGCCGTCGAGTCCCAGCAGGGCGAGCGGCACCATCGGCTCGACCGGATCGAGCTCGATGAACTGATAGCGCGCCGTGCGGAACTGCGGCAGCCGCGTCTGCGCGACCGCCGCCCCCGCCAGCAGTCCGAGCGAGGCCTGCAAGGCGAGGCGGCGGGTCATTGGATGGGACGGCATCTGCTCTCGTGTTCGCTTTCGTCGGGACGGCGGCGTGATAGGTCGGCCCTGGCCGTGCCCCTACGCACGATCGCGTCAGTGAGGCTGCCGACCTTGGCGTTTCCGAGACGAGATCAGCTGTGCAGTCGCCGCACCAGCATGATCATGGCGAGCAGAGCGAGACTCTGGATCACCGCCGACACCACAAGCGTCCCGGAAGCGCCCAGTCGCTCGACCAGGAAGGCGAAGAGCAGCGGCGCCGCCGCGAAGGTCAGGTTCTGCGGCACGGTCAGGCGGCCGAGCATCGCGCCGAAACCGTTGCGGCCGAACAGCGCCAGCGGCAGGGTCGCCCGCGCCACCGCGATCACGCCCATCGCGGCGCTGAACAGCATGACGAAGGTGATCGCGATACCGCTCGAGCCCGGCGCCAGCGCCATCAGCAGGCAGGAAGCCGGCCCGAGCGCGAGTCCCGCCAGCGCCACACGCTCCACCGGCAGGCGCTCGCCCGCCACGGTATCGATCGCGCGCGCCACCAGCGTCGCCGGGCCGCTCAGCGACGCGATCGCCACCGCGCTCACCCCCGTGATGCCCGCGCCCTGCATCAACCCGATGATGTGCAGCGGCAATCCCCAGGAGACGAGCCCGCTGGCCGAGAAGCTCAGCGCCAGCAGCCAGAAGATCGGCCGCCGCTCGCCGGGTGGCACCCTGCCCTGCGCTTCGGTGGGGGCAGCCGACGGACCGGGGTCGGACAGTGGCTTGGCACGATAGGCGGGGATCGCCAGATGGATCGGCAGCACGATCACCAGCTGGATCGCCGCGAAGACGAAGAGGCAGGCGCGCCAGCCATAATCGGCGCTGAGCCAGGCGGTCAGCGGCCAGAACACGCTGGAGGCCAGCCCCGTCACCAGCATCATCAACCCGATCACCCGGCGGGTGCGTTCGCCCATCAATTGCGCCACCGTGACATTGCCGGTGTTGGCGAGCTGCATCGCGTGGCCGATGCCGATGACGAACCAAGTGGCGAGATAGCTGATCGGCCCCTGGGCCAGCGCCAGCAAGGCGAGGCCGAGCCCTGAGATCACCGCGCCCAGCGCCATCGCATGCCGTGTGCCGCGGCGGTCGAGATGGCGCCCGAGCATCGGTGAGATCAGCGCCCCGATCGCCAAGAGGATGGTGATGCCGCCGAAGGCCACCGTCGGGGTGAGGCCGATCTCGCGTTCGAGATGGCCGGCCAGAACCGAGGGCGAATAATAGATCGAGCCCCAGCCGATGATCCGCGTCAGCGCGAGTCCGGCGAGCAGCAGACTATATTCGGGAAGAGGGCGCGAGGCGGGCAAGACGTGTCCGACGCGCCGAACCGCGCGTCCCATGTTTTGATTCGCCCGAGAATAACGAGTGCTACGCGTGACCGGCAGAGCCTGCGACGCACCCTGCGCATGCATCGAAAGCGAGCGATCCTGGTAAGGAACGATCAACCTCCTTGCGCCATTGTGCTTTTCGTCTCGCGGAGTGTTGCGGCGGCGGGCCGAGGGGTCGGCTCATCGCCAGAGACGGGTCCGATCGGGTTGGTCCAACCTGATCGGTGAATCCGTCTCTGAGTGGATATTGGAGACCGTTTTACCGGTCGGCTTGCAACGCAAGCAGACCGGAACGGGCTCCGTGCGTAATCAGGAGTTCGGCACGAGATGAAGTCGCGAGAGACCCTTTTGCGTCTCAAACGCTTCCAGGTGGACGAAAAGCGCCGCCGGGTAAGCCAGATTGAGATGATGATCGCGGAATTCAACCGGATGGCTGGAGATCTCGATCGCGAGATCCAGAACGAAGAGACGCGCGCCGGCATTTCCGACCCGGCCCATTTCGCCTATCCGACCTATGCCAAGGCGGCGCTCGGTCGTCGTGACAATCTGCGGCAGTCCGCCGACAACCTGCAGGGCCAGCTCGACGAGGCCAAGGCCGAGCTGCAGGAAGCCTTCGAGGACATGAAGAAGGTCGAGATCCTCGACGACCGCGAGCGCGCCACCGAACGCGCCGCCGAAGCCGCCCGCGACCAGGCGATGATGGACTCGATCGGGCTGCGCTCGCGCGCCTGAGCTATTCGATCACCGGACAATGCGGGACGGCGCTGCGCGGCATCGCCCCGCCAAGGCGCGGGTCGTCGACCACTTCCACCCCGCGCTTGAACGCCGTGAATCCCGAACGCTGGTAGAACTCGACCGCATCCTGGTGGTCGAGCGTGCAGGTGTGCACCCAGAAGCGGGAAATCGGCCGCGTCCAGGCGCGTTCCAGCGCCCGATTCATCAGCCAGCGTCCCGCACCCTTGCCGACGACGCTCTCGTCGAGGCCGAAGAAGGCGAGCTCACCCTCGCCCTCCACCCGGAAATCAAGCTCGAGCAGGCCGACATCGCGCCCGCCGAAGCGAACCGCGAAGAACTCCACCAGCGGATCTGCGAGGATCGCCTGCAGCTCCTCCACCGGCTTCACCAGCCGGCTGAACCACATCCAGCGCTCGCCGAGCAGGCGATAGACGGTGAGATAGCGCTGGACGTCCTCACGCCCGATCGCCTCCAGCGAGAAGCCCTCGACGCCAGGCGGGTCGGCCCGCCGCGCCGGCGCCTTGAACATTTCGAGCGAGGTCACGATCGCGGCGATCTTGCCGGCGGGCAGGTCGGTGGTGCCGTTCAGGCTGATGGGAAAAGTCTCGGACATGGCTTTCAGGGTCGGCAGATGGCATCAGCGGCCCCATAGCACGGCCGTGTCGCCTACCTGCTACTGCCTGGCGCCGATTCCGTCGAGAAGGGTTGCGACGGCAAGCGCGGCGATCTGCTCGCTGCTGGCGCCGCTGGCACGGCTCCACTCGGGCACGCGGTTCAGCCCGCCGAGGAAATACGGCACCAGCAGGCTCAGATCGTGCCCATCGGCCGTCTCCCCGCTGGCGACCCCATCGGCGAACAGGCCATGCCAGAGCTGGGCGTATTTCTCGCGCATCTTGCGGCTGCGCCGCTTGATGATCGGCGGCAGGTGCTCGTAGACGTGCATGTACTTCTGGTCCTTGCCGACCAGGCTCGAAATATGCACCTGCACCGCCGCCGACAGGCGCTCCGCGAAAGGGGCTTCCTGCGGCAGGCTGCGGATCGTCTCCGCCACCCGGGCGTAGAGCGTCTCGATCCCCTGGTTCAGGATCTCCTCGACGATCTCGTCCTTCGATTTGAAATGGTAGTAGAGACTGCCCGCCTTCATATCGACCAGGGCCGCCACGGCTCGCATCGTGCAGGCATCGTAGCCCTGGTGCACGATGATGTCGGCTGCGGCGTCGAGGATCTCGCGTCTGACCGAATTCGGCTTCCCCTTCAGCTCGGCTCCGGCGCTCGCCGGCCGTCTCGTATTCCGCGCTTTCATCCCTGGTCTGCTCGCCCTTGGTATCCACGAAGACCCAAACCCGGTCGAACGCACGTCCCCGCGGGGCCATCGCCGCGTCACTACTTTCCCTTGTGCAACAGATCAAGACGACAACCTATCCGTTTCAATCTCAAAACCGATAGTCGTCGATTTATTTTTCTATCAAACGATAGTTTAAAAGTTGGAGTCCTGCACCAGCGTCAGTCTTCGAGCAAACACCCGCATGGCTGAAATCAGCGATCCCTAGAGACAATTCTGCTGATCTACCAACCGTCATGAGGCTGGAATGGGTGATGACTCGCGAGGCATCCGAAAAACGGCGTTGACCCGTTAGCGCCGGCCAGAGGTTTCGCTGCGCTCGTGCTTGCCCGCCGCGAGCCCCTCGGGATCATCCGGCTCATAGGGCGCATGCGGCCCGGTCGGGTGTGCGGAACGCGGATTCGGCCCAGCCCGCCGCTGCTCATCCGCGCCGGACTGGCCGGGGCGCGGCGCAGTCGCGAAGGAAGCGGGCGTATCAGTCAGGCGGTCATTGCGCTTGTTCGGCATGGAGCGGTCCTTTCCTCTGGACAACCGCTCCACGCCGCGGGAGTTCCCGCAGATGGCTCAGCGCAGCAGCGACTGGCCGGTCATCTCAGCCGGCTGCTTTAGGCCGAGCAGCGCGAGCAGGGTCGGCGAGACATCGGCGAGACGCCCCTCGGCCAGTCCCTTCGCCTTGCTCCCGATCAGCATGACCGGCACCGGGAAGGTGGTGTGTGCGGTGTGCGGATTGCCGGTGACGGGATCGACCATCAGTTCGGCATTGCCATGGTCGGCGGTGACCAAGAGCGCCCCGCCCTTGGCGAGGATGGCGTCGGCGATCTGGCCGAGGCTCGTATCGATCGTCTCGACCGCCTTGATCGCCGCCGAGAGCACACCGGTATGGCCGACCATGTCGGGATTGGCGAAGTTCAGCACGAAAAGATCGTATTTCCCGCTCTCGATCGCGGCGACGACCTTCCTGGTCAGCTCCGGCGCCGACATCTCCGGCTGCAGATCATAGGTCGCAACCTTCGGCGAGGGCGTCATGCTGCGCTCCTCGCCCTCGAACGGCTCCTCCCGCCCGCCATTGAAGAAATAGGTGACGTGCGGGTACTTCTCGGTCTCGGCGAAACGGATCTGCTTCAGCCCCGCCTTCGACACGGTCTCGCCGAGGCCGTTGGCGAGGCTCTGCGGCGCGAACAGCGCCGGCATGATCGGATCGAGCTCGGAGCTGTATGAGGTCATCCCGACCGCGCCGACGAGTTTTGGCATGCGCGGCCGCGAAAAACCGCTGAACGCGGCGAAGAGCAGCGGCGCCAGGATCTCGCGGATGCGGTCGGCGCGGAAATTGAAGCTGAGCAGGCCGTCGCCATCGGCCATGCCGTGATAACCGCCGATCACCGCCGGCTTGATGAACTCGTCGCTGACATTGGCGGCGTAGGCGGCCTCGATCGCAGAGGCTGCGGTCGGCATCCGCTCGCCTTCGCCCAGCGCCAGCGCCTTCCAGGCAAGCTCGACCCGCTCCCAGCGATTGTCGCGATCCATCGCGTAATAGCGCCCCGACACCGTCGCGACCTTGACCTCGCGCGGCAGCGCCGCCTCCAGCGCCGCGACATAGTCGGCAGCCGAGCGCGGCGGCGTATCGCGGCCGTCGGTGAAGACATGGACGACAGCCGGCACGCCGGCCGCGACGACGAGCTTCGCCAGCGCCACCGCATGGTCCTGATGGGCATGGACGCCGCCGGGGGAGACCAGGCCGAGGATATGGCAGGTGCCGCCGCTGGCCTTCAGGCGCCCAATCAGCCCGCTCTCGTCGAGCGCCTGCTTCAGCGTGCCGTCGGTGGCAGCCTGGTTGATGCGCGGCAGATCCTGCATCACGACGCGGCCCGCGCCCAGGTTGAGATGACCGACTTCGGAATTGCCCATCTGGCCCTCGGGCAGGCCGACATCGAGGCCCGAAGTGCGCAGGAAGGCGTGCGGCGAGGAGGCCCAGAACCGGTCGAAATTCGGCGTCTTCGCCAGGAGGACGGCGTTGTTGTCCTCGTCGTCGCGCCAGCCCCAGCCATCGAGGATCATCAGCATGACGGGGCGGCTGGACATGCGCGTATATCCTGTGCATCTGCGAACAAGTGCTTGTGCGGATATCACGCTCCGCGCGGCCAAGGCGAGCGCTAAGAATAGCGCCGCGGCTCCGCACAGCCCTCATCCTGAGGAGGCCCGCAGGGCCGTCTCGAAGGATGTTTCAGGAGGCTCCGGAACCATCTGGAGCATCCTTCGAGACGCAGCCTGAAGGCTGCTCCTCAGGATGAGGGCTGAGTTGGAGAAAGGATAAGACCATGCCGATCAAGGCCGTCGTCTTCGATGCCTATGGAACCCTGTTCGACGTGCAGTCGGTCGCCGGCGTCACCGAGGACGCTTTCCCCGGCCATGGCGAGACGATCACCCAGATCTGGCGATTGAAGCAGCTCGAATACACCTGGCTGCGCGCCCTGATGGGCCGCTACGAGGATTTCTGGAGCGTAACGCAAGCCTCGCTCGACTTCACGCTGAAGACGCTCGGCCTCGAGGCGACGCCCGATCTCCTCGCCCGCATCGCCGCCGCCTATGACGCGCTCGCGCTCTATCCGGAAGCACTGGCGGCGTTGCAGGGCCTCGCCCCGACCCGCCTCGCCATCTTCTCCAATGGCAGCCCGGCCATGCTGACCAATCTCACCAGGCAGGCCGGCATCGACGCGCTGCTGGAGACCGTGATCAGCGTCGACGAGATCAGGACCTACAAGCCCGATCCGCGCGGCTATCGCCTGGTCGAGGAGCGGCTCGGCCTGACCCGCGACGAGATCCTGTTCGTCTCCTCCAACGGCTTCGACATTGCCGGGGCCAAGGCCTATGGCATGACGGTGGCGCGCATCGAGCGTGTAACCTCGCAGGCCCTGCGCGACGAACTATCCGGCGCAGCGGTGATCGGGCCGAAGAGCCTGTTCAAGGCGCTGCGTATGCAGGAGGAGCAGCTCGGTGCGGGTGCCGATCTCACCATCTCGGTCCTGACCGAGCTCATCCCCTACCTCGCCGCGCGCCGCTGAGCCGGCCACCCAGGAGACCAACGATGATCCGCTTCTACTACCACCCCTCGCCCAACCCGGCGAAGATCGCGCTCTTCCTGGAGGAGGCCGGCCTGCCCTACGAACTCGTGCCGGTCGACACCCGCAAGGGCGACCAGTTCAAGCCGGACTTCCTCGCCATCAACCCGAACGGCAAGACCCCGGCCCTGACTGATGGCGACGTGAAGATTTTCGACAGCAACGCCATCCTGCTCTACCTCGCCGAGAAGACCGGCCAGTTCCTGCCACCGGACACGCCCGAAATGCGCGGCCAGATGCTGTCCTGGCTGATGTTCGTCGCCACCGGCATCGGCCCCTATACCGGCCAGTCCGTGCATTTCTCGCGCTTCGCGCCGGAGAAGGTGCCCTACGCGATCAACCGCTACGCACGCGAGGCCGAGCGGCATTGGGGCCTGCTCGACGACCAGCTCGCCAAGCACCGCTACATGCTCGGCGACGACTACACCCTGATCGACATGGCAGTCTGGGGCTGGGCGACGCGGGCGCAGTTCGCCCTCGGCGACGAGGCTTTCGCCAAGCTCGCCAACGTCCGGCGTCATCTCGACGAAATCTCGGCCCGGCCGGCGGCACAGCGCGCCGTCGCGCTCAAGGACAAGTTCGCCTGGAAGACCGAAGTCGACGAGGAGGCGCGGAAGATCCTGTTTCCGCAGAATGCCCATCTGAAGGCGTAACGTTCCAGCGTCATTCTCGGGCGAAGCGCAGCGCAGAGCCGAGAATCTCATGACGAGAAGGCGCCGGCTGAGGCCTTCTCTGGCCTGAGATGCTCGGGTCAAGCCCGAGCATGACGGTCCGGCCTCACACCACCGCAGTCAGACCGCCATCGACCATCAGCAGATGGCCGCTGACATAGTCGGAGGCTTCCGAGGACAGGAAGATCGCCGCGCCCGCCAGTTCCTTGGTCTCGCCCCAGCGGCCGACCGGAGCGCGGCTCTTGACCCAGTTCGAGAAGGTCTCGTCGGCGAGCAGCGCCTGGTTCAGTTCGGTGACGAAATAGCCGGGGCCGATCGCATTGACCTGGATGTTGTGCTTGCCGAGCTCGGCGGCGAGCCCCTGCGTCATCAGGCTGACCGCACCCTTCGACGCCGTGTAAGGCACGATGCTCGGCCGGCCGAGCTTGCTCATCACCGAGCCGATATTGACGATCTTGCCACGATTGCGCGGCGCCATGCGCTTGGCCACCGCCTGGGTGACGTAGAAAACCGAATGCAGGTTCGTCGCCATCAGGAAATGCCAGTCCTCGGCCGGAAAGTCGACGAAGGCGCCGCGCTTCTGCGTGCCGGCATTGTTGACGAGGATGTCGATCGGTCCGATCTCGGCCTCGATCTTCGCGACGCCAGCCTCGACCGCCTTCTGGTCGGTGACGTCGAAGGCGGCGACGGAGGCCTTGTGGCCGGCCGCGGCGATGGCGCTGCGAGCCTTTTCCAGCTTGCCGGCATCGCGCCCGTTCAGCACGACATGCGCGCCGGCGGCGGCAAGGCCTTCGGCGATGGCGAGGCCGATGCCCTGGCCGGAGCCGGTGACCAGGGCGATACGCCCGTCGAGCTTGAAGAGATTGAGCGACATCCTATCCTCCCGGTCCGTGGCTGACCTTACTGCTTGTTAGCGTCTCAAGGGTTGGGTAAGCGCTTTAAAACGATTAGACAATGCCGCAGCCGCATGGCTGTCGTCCCACTAGGAGTTCCGCCATGCGCGCTGTCGTGATCCATGCCGAGAAGGATTTGCGCGTCGAGGACGCCGCAGTGCCGGAGCTCGGCCCGCTCGGCGTCAAGGTTGCGATCAAGGCCGGCGGCATCTGCGGCTCCGACCTGCACTATTACCTCCATGGCGGCTTCGGCACGATCCGGGTGCGCGAGCCGCTGATCCTTGGCCACGAGATCGCCGGCATCGTCGAGGCGGTCGGCAGCGAGGTCTCTCGGGTCAAACCGGGCGATCTCGTCGCGGTCAATCCGAGCCGCGCCTGCGGCCGCTGCCGCTATTGTCAGTCCGGCCAGCAGCAGCATTGCCTCGACATGCTGTTCTACGGCAGCGCCATGCGCTTCCCCCATGTCCAGGGCGGCTTCCGCGAGATCCTGGTGATCGAGGAGCGCCAGGCGGTGAAGCTGCCCGCCCATGTCGGTGCTGCACAGGCAGCCTTCGCCGAGCCGCTCGCCGTCTGCCTGCACGCGGTCAAGCGCGCCGGCGCCCTCATTGGCAAGCGCGTCCTCGTCACCGGCTCCGGGCCGATCGGCGTTCTGACCGTGGTCGCCGCCCGCGCCGCCGGCGCATCGGAGATCGTGGTCACCGACGTGGTCGACGGCCCGCTGCCGACCGCCCTCGACATGGGCGCGACGACCGCGATCAACGTCATGGCGCAGCCAGAGCGCCTGAAGGCCGATTACGGGGCGGAAAAGGGCGCCTTCGACGTGATGTTCGAATGCTCGGGCAACCAGCATGCGCTCACCGGCGCCTTCGATGCGCTGCGACCGGGTGCGGTGATCGTCCAGATCGGCGTCGGCGGCAATTTCACCATTCCGATGAACGTCGTCGTCGCCAAGGAATTCGACCTGCGCGGCTCCTTCCGCTTCCATGAGGAATTCGACTGGGCGGTCGAGCTCATCGCGTCGGGCCGCATCGACCTCACACCCCTGCTCACCGCCTCGATCCCGATCGAGCGTGCGGTCGAAGCCTTCGACCTCGCCGCCGACAAGTCGAAGGCGATGAAGGTGCAGCTGACCTTCGGCTGAAGGAGCACGTCATGCTCGGGCTCGCCCCGAGCATCTCAAGCCGGAAAAGGCTGTGAAAGCGCCTTCTCATCCCGAATTTCTCGGGTCTGCGCTTCGCTTCACCCGAGAATGGCGCCTACCCAACCTGCCGCAACATCGTGCCCGGCTCGTCGATCGCGACGCCGTCGCGGCCACTGTGCTTGACCCGGTACAGCCCCGCATCGGCGCGGGCTGCGGCATCGGTCAGGTTATCGTCCGGCAGCGCCATGGCCGCGCCGAGGCTCGCCGTCATCGGCACTGCTCGGCCGTCGCTGAGCATGACCGGCGCCTCGCGCAGCAGCTCCGCGATCTTGTTCGCGATCGTCGCGAGCCCATCCGCCGTGCAATCGCTGATCAGCAGGATGAACTCGTCGCCACCCCAGCGCGCGCAGGCGTCGTAGCTGCGCAGGGCCGGAAGCATCCGGCGCACGCAGGCGACCAGCACCTCGTCGCCGGCCCGGTGGCCGTAATCGTCGTTGACCAGCTTGAAGCGGTCGAGATCGACGATGATCAGCCCGCAAGCCGTGCTGTTGCGCTGGGCCCGGTTCTGCTCGCGCGCAAAGGCCTCCTCGAAGCCGCGCCGGTTCAGGACCGAGGTCAGCGGGTCATGCTGCGCCAGCTCCTCGAGCTTCTGCGTACGCTCGCGCACCATTGCCTCGAGCCGCCCCGTATTGTCGCCGACGGCCTGGGCCATCTCGTTGAAGGCGCGCGACAGCCGGGCGATCTCGTCATTGCCGTCCTCTTTCGCCACGGCCGTGAAATCGCCGGAGCGGACCCTGGTGACGCCCTGCTCGACCCGAGCCAAGCGATCGAGCACCTTGCGCTTGAACAGGAAGGTCAGCAGTCCGGCCACGGCGACGAGGATCGCCACCATCAAGCCGGCGATCGGCGCGAACAGCTTGCGGTCGATGATGGCGTCGACATCCATCACGGTGACGTTGAACCAGCCGAGCCGGTCGAGGAAGCCGACACCGACCAATACCTCGTGCCCGTCCATCTGCATGAAGCGCGAGAGGACGAGTGCCTCGCCCTTGGCGACGCGCTGCATCATGCCCGCGAGCGCCTTGCGGTCGCCCTCCTCGTCGAGCAGCCGGAAGATCGTCTTCTTCGCCGTCGCGTCCTTGGTCAGGCTGTGGAAGTCGACGACGCGCGGGTCGCGATGCGCCTGCACCGCGCCCTGCAGATCGACGAACATGCTCTGCACGCCGGTCTGCGGGAACTCGACGACCTCCTTGATGAACTGGGTCAGGTCGACGCCGGTGCCGATCAGGCCGAGCACCTTGCCGTCCTTCTGGATGATGCAGTTGATCCAGACCTTGGTGACCGACAGCACCTCGTCGCGATTGACGTTGAGATGGCAGCCTTTGCCGAGCGCGCGCGTCTTGAAATACCAGCTGTCCTGCGGAGCGTCCGGCGAGACCGTGTAGCGCAGCCGGTTGTGCTCGTAGCTGTTGTCCTTGTCGTTGAAATAATAGTGGCCGCTCTTGTCGACGACGGCGAAATAGCTGCGGTCGGTGAAGGAGAGCCGGTAGTGCTCGAGCTCGGCGAGGCCGCGCCTGGCCTTCTCCGGATCGGTCTCGTCCTGCGCCCATTCGACGATCACCGGCGCACGCGCCACCGTCTCGGCCAGCGAGACCTCGCGCATCAGCGCTTCCAGCCCGCGATAGCGATCGAACAGGATCTGCTTCTCGGCGAAGAGCGTGCCGAGCTTCACCACCGTGCCGTTGACCATCCAGAGGAAGATGCCTGAGGCCGGCACGGCGATCGCGACCAGCGTCGCCAGGACGAGCACGAGCACGCGCGCCTTCAGGCCCGAATTGGTCCAGGCGGTCAGCAAACCCATCTCGTCGGCATCTCCCGCGCTCTCCGACATGTTCGGAAGCGCACGGGAGGCATGGTGGCCGCGATATGGTTTACGTTTCGTTGACGAATACGGCGGGTGGATTGAGCGTCATTCCGGGGCAGGCCGATAGGCCTGAGCCCGGAACCCATGAACACCGCCCTTTCCGTCATGGTCGGGTTTGTCCCGACCATCCACGTATTCATCCGTCGAGTTGGTGTTCAAGACGTGGATGCTCGCCACAAGGGCGAGCATGACGAACTGGATTAGCGTCGTGTTCATGGGTTCCGGGCTCGCCGCTTCGCGGCGCCCCGGAACGACGATGAGGCGTCTAGAACAGCCCCTCGATCTGGCCGTGCGCGTCGATATAGATGCGCTCCGCCGCCGGCTGGCGCGGCAGGCCGGGCATGGTCATGATGTCCCCGCAGATCGCGACGACGAAGCCGGCGCCGGCCGAGAGCCTGAGCTCGCGCACGGGCACGGTGTGACCCGATGGCGCACCGCGCAGGGTCGGGTCGGCCGAGAAGGAATACTGGGTCTTCGCCACGCAGACCGGCAGGTTGCCGTAGCCGGCCGCCTCCAGCTCGGCGAAGCGGGCAGTCACCTTGGCGTCGGCCGAGATGCCAGCCGCGCCATAGATCTCGCGCGCGATGGTCTCGAGCTTCTGGCGCAGCGGCATCGCGTCCTGATAGAGCGGCGCGAAATCGGCCTCGCCGCTTTGCGTCAGCGCCGCGACCTTGGTCGCGAGCTCTTCGGTCCCGGCCCCACCCTGCGCCCAATGCCGGCAAATCACCGCCTCGACGCCGAGATGGTTGCGGCAGAAATTCTGGATCAGCGCGTGCTCTGCGGCTGTGTCGCTGGTGAAATGGTTGATCGCGACGATCGCCGGCACGCCGAACTTCCTGACGTTCTCGACATGGCGGGCGAGGTTGGAGAGGCCCGTCTCAAGCGCCTTGAGGTTCTCCGTGCCGAGCATGTCGCGGGCGACGCCGCCATGCATCTTCAGCGCCCGCACGGTCGCGACCACGACGGCGACATCCGGCTTCAGCCCGGCCTTGCGGCACTTGATGTTGAAGAACTTCTCGGCCCCGAGATCGGCGCCGAAGCCGGCCTCGGTCACGACATAGTCGGCGAGCTTGAGGGCGGCGCGCGTCGCGATCACCGAATTGCAGCCGTGGGCGATGTTGGCGAAGGGCCCGCCATGGACGAAGGCGGGCGTGCCCTCCAGCGTCTGCACCAGGTTCGGCATCAGCGCATCGCGCAGCAGCACGGTCATGGCGCCCTGGGCGTTGAGCTCGGCCGCCGTAACCGGGCGCTTGCTGCGGGTGCGGCCGATGACGATGCGGCCGAGTCGCTCCTCCAGATCGGCGAGATCGGTCGCCAGGCAGAAGATCGCCATCACCTCGGAGGCGACGGTGATGTCGAAGCCGTCCTCGCGCGGGAAGCCGTTGGTCGCGCCGCCGAGCGAAGAGACGATCGAACGCAGCGCCCGGTCGTTCATGTCGACCACGCGGCGCCAGGCGATGTGGCGCTCGTCGAGATCGAGTCCGTTGCCCCAGTAGATGTGGTTGTCGAGCATCGCCGCCAGCAAATTGTGGGCGCTGGTGATGGCGTGGAAATCGCCGGTGAAATGCAGGTTGATCTGCTCCATCGGCACGACCTGGGCATAGCCGCCGCCGGCCGCCCCGCCCTTCTGGCCAAAGCAGGGGCCGAGCGAGGGCTCGCGCAAAGCGATCATGGTGCGCTTGCCCAGGCGCTTCAACCCGTCGCCGAGGCCGACCGTCGTCGTGGTCTTGCCCTCGCCCGCCGGCGTCGGGCTGATCGCGGTAACCAGGATGAGCTTGCCGTCCGGCTTCTCGGCGAAATCCGGGATCGCACCGGTATCGACCTTGGCGATGTATTTGCCATAGGGGTGCAGCGCCGCATCGGGGATGCCGGCCGCCTCCGCGATCGTACCGATGGGCTGAAGCGTCGCCGCGCGGGCGATCTCGATATCGGTCGACATTCCGTCCCTCGTCGTCTCGTCGGATGGAACGCCTGTGCCGGCCAATTCCTCGCAGGGCGGACTATTGCCGAAAAGCGCCCGCAATCGCCAGCGCTCGGGCACATGGACGCAATGTGCCCACAGAAGACTTCACGCCCTCCCCGCCATCACAGTTCGGCGAGGCCTCGTCCCTGCCCGAAATCGGACATCGGCTGCATGGAAAGAAAGGCGATGCAAGGTGCAGGGGAGACACCATGATGGATGGTCCAAGCCGCCGCGATCTGCTCGCGCGCCTCTCAGCCGCTGGCTTCGCGAGCCTCGCCCTTCCGGCCGAAGCGCTCGCACAAGGCATTGAGTTGCCGGCGACACCGGCCTGCGAGGGACACGCCAGTGCAACGCCGCGCCAGACCGAGGGGCCCTTCTTCACCCCGTCCTCGCCACAGCGGGCCGATCTGCGGGACGACGGCAATGGCACTCTGCTGGTGCTGAGCGGCTTCGTACTGACCCGGCAATGCCGGCCGATCCCTGGCGCCCTGCTCGACTTTTGGCACGCCGACATGTCCGGGCAATACGACAATCGCGGCTTCCGCTTCCGCGGCCATCTATTCGCCGATCAACAGGGGCGCTATCAGCTCGCCACCCGCACGCCTGGGCTCTATACCGGCCGCACCCGCCATCTCCATGTGAAGGTGCGATCGGGCGCGCAGAGCCCGGTGCTCACCACGCAACTCTATTTCCCGGACGAGCCCGGCAACCGCCGCGACGGCCTATTCGACCAGAAGCTGCTGATGACTCTACGCCCGGCCGAGGGCGGCCAGCTCGGCCGCTTCGATTTCGTGCTGGCGGCCTGAGCGCTACAGCCGCGCCTGCGGATCGGGATGGCCGTCGATGCGCATCTGGAACAGGAAATAGGTCGGCGAGCAGAAGCCGTAATCCTTCACCGTCGTGGTCGCGCCCGGCACATCGTCCGGGATCGCCTGGCACATATAGTCCTCGCGGCAGAAGCTGGTGGCGCTGCATGTACCGCGATTGCCGCGTGTCACCACCTTCGACAGGCAATCGTCGAAGCGATTGGTCGCAACGCAATCATCGAAGGCCTTGCCGCCGGCGAGCCCGCAGATCTCGTCCGGCACCTTGCCGTTGGCGAAGCCGGCGAAAGTCCGATCGGCTGGCGTGCACTGGCGATAGGCCATCCCGGCGGGAACCCCGATCTTGGCCGGCCGGCAGTTGAACGCGGTCTGCGAGAAGCCGGTGGCGAAGGCGCCGAACTGCCCGGTCTTGCGGTAGCGGTCGAGATAGGGCTTGCCGACGGCAGTGGCGATCGCACCGGTCAGGCAGGGCTGGCCGGAGAAGTTGCGTGACTCCTCCAACCTGACGCATTGGCCGAACTCGATCCCGACCGCCTTGCTCTCGACCAGCGGCTTGCAGGTGGAGCCGGCAGCGCAGCCCCAGCCCTCGCCAAAGGCTTTCGCGCTCTCGCCGGTCAGGCAGGGCATGGTCAGCGCGGCCGGCCGATAGGCGAAGCTTCGCTCCTTTTGCCAATTCGCCGGCGGCGCGAAGGATGGCGGCCGGTAGCGCTCCGGCTCCATGCCATCAGCGACCGCAGCGACATAGGCGGCGCGGCGAAAACCTTCCGCATAGAAATGCGGGGAGATGCCGGTCTTGATCCGGTTCAGCGCCGAGGTCGAGCCGTCGTCGAGCCCGAACATGTGGAAGCCAGCGGTGGCGCCGGCCTGATGGCAGCCCATGCAGGAGCCGTTGTCCAGCCGCTCCAGCAGCGCCTTCTCGCTGCGCACCAGCCGGATGGCGCCAAAGTCGAGCCCGGTCAGCGCGCTCGCCGGCAGGGCTTCAGTGAACGGGTGGTTGGCCAGCCGGGCGCTGCCGAAGGTCGAATAGGAGATCGCCTTCGTCGTCAGGAAGCGTTCTGGCAATTGGTAGACGCCGCGGTCAATCGCCGGGAGATTGGTCCTGACATAGTCGATCAGCTCCTGCCGGAGCGCGGCATCGCTCTTCAGCCGGGCCACGTCAGGCGTGTTCTCCAGCAGCTTTGGCTTCAGCGAGAGGCCGGCTTCGCCTTTCGATGCCGCAAAGACGCGCTGCAGATACGCCGCCTGCCCGCCGAACTCGGTCTCCATCCCGGACGGGAAGCGCACGATCTGGGCGTTGAGCTCGATCTGCTTGAGGCTGACCCGCTGCTTCGCCAGAGGCCCACTGACGAGTTGTCGCGCCAAGGCAGCCGGGTCGCCGTCAGGCGCGATCGACCAGGCTTGCGCCGCCTCGCGACAGGAGCCGCCCTCGCCCGCCTTGACGCTGAAGACGGCGTTGAGCGTGAACGGCAGGCGCGAGGCCAGCCTGCGCTTCAGCTTCGCATCGTCGAAGGCATAGGCGAGCCGATAGATCAGGCGCACCTCGCCGCAGCCGGTTTCGCCGAGCAGCGCCGCGAAGTCCTGACGGTCGAGCCGGTTGACCACCGCGGTCAGCTGGAAGCGCGCGATCGGCGAGCGCAGCCAGCGCAGGTCGATCACCCGGCCGACATTGCCGTCGGTGACCTCGTAGAGCCTGCGGCCATTGGCCAGCATCTCGGCCCGCAGCGCCGTGAGGTCCTCGCCGACCTGGCCAGCGATGGTGCGAAAAGCCGAACTGTCGCGGACGAGATCGGACGTGCTGCCGGCCCGGCCACCGCCAAGCACATCGGACAGTGCATAGCCGGTTGCTTCGAGGCGCCGCAGCGTGGCGACGTCCTGGACATCGAGCAGTGGCTCGGCAGCGCCGGCAGGCTCGCTCACCGCAACACAGGCCAGCATGGCCAGACCAAGCCCACGCCGACCAGCCTCCCGCATGGCGTCCGTCTCCGGCAGATTCGCGCCGCATTGCGCAAGGAAAGGATAGCGCCACCCCTGCCGGCGTCCAGCCGGCGCTGTGCGGCTTCGGATGGTCGATCAGGCCGGAGCGCGCTTCTCGCGCAGTGCGCGTGCCTTGCGCGCGAGTTCTTCGAACTCGGCCCGCATCTCCTCGAGCTTGTCCTCGTCGAGTTCCTCGAGATCGAGCAGTTCCTCGCGCGCCCCTTCGAGCTTGTCGATCAGCTCGTCGAGCTTGATCTGCATCGCCGCCGTATCGCGGTTCTGGCTGTTCTGGATGATGAACACCATCAGGAAGGTGACGATCGTCGTCGAGGTGTTGATCACCAGCTGCCAGGTGTCGTTGAAACCGAAGAACGGGCCCGAGGCGGCCCAGACGACGATGATCGACAGCGCGACGAAAAAGGTCTGCGGTTTGCCGGCCCAATGCGCTGTCGCCTGCGACAGGAGGGTGAAGAAGGAGCGACTGTTACCCGCCGCGATCTTGTTGGCCATGGCTGCCTCCGGGTAGGCCTGCACCGATCAACACAGATCGCGTGCAGGCGTTCCCCGAAGGACGATGCCGCAGCTCAGTAGACCACGACAGAGCGGATCGACTTGCCCTCATGCATCAGGTCGAAGCCGTGATTGATCTCGTCGAGCGAGAGCTTGTGGGTGATCAGGTCGTCGATGTTGATCTTACCCTCCATGTACCAGTCGACGATCTTCGGCACGTCGGTGCGCCCGCGTGCCCCGCCGAAGGCGGTGCCCTTCCAGACGCGGCCGGTGACGAGCTGGAACGGGCGGGTCGCGATCTCCTTGCCGGCCTCGGCGACGCCGATGATGATCGACTCGCCCCAGCCGCGATGGCAGCACTCCAGCGCCTGGCGCATCACATTGGTGTTGCCGGTGGCGTCGAAGGAGAAGTCGGCGCCGCCGCCGGTCAGGTCGACGATCGCCTGCACCACCTTGTCGTTGCCGATCTCGGCCGGGTTGATGAAGTCGGTCATGCCGAATTTTTCGGCCATGGCCCGCTTGGCCGGGTTGATGTCGACGCCGATGATCTTGTCGGCCCCGACCATGCGGGCGCCCTGGATGACGTTGAGGCCGATGCCGCCGAGGCCGAAGACGACGACATTCGCGCCGGGCCAGACCTTGGCGGTATAGATCACCGCGCCGATGCCGGTGGTCACGCCGCAGCCGATATAGCAGATCTTGTCGAAGGGCGCGTCCTCGCGGACCTTGGCGAGGGCGATTTCCGGCAGCACAGTGAAGTTCGCGAAGGTCGAGCAGCCCATATAGTGGAAGACCTCACCTCTGTCGCAGGAGAAGCGCGAGGTGCCATCGGGCATGAGCCCCTGCCCCTGCGTCGCGCGGATCGAGGTGCACAGATTGGTCCGGCGCGACAGGCAGGATTTACAGCTGCGGCATTCCGGCGTGTAGAGCGGGATGACGTGGTCGCCGGCTTTGAGCGTCGTCACGCCGGCGCCGACCTCGCGCACGATGCCGGCGCCCTCATGACCAAGGATCGCCGGGAACTTGCCCTCGGAGTCCATGCCCGAGAGCGTATAGGCGTCGGTATGGCAGATGCCGGTCGCCATCACCTCGACCAGCACCTCGCCGGCCTTCGGCCCGCCGATCTCGATGGTCTCGATCGTCAGCGGCTTGCCGGCCTCCCAGGCCACGGCGGCACGTGTCTTCATCTCAGCATCCTCCTTCAGAGCGTTGCCCGCGCCTATTTCAGATAGGTTCGCAGCATCCGTATGATTCCGTCGAGTTCGGCTCCGGGCACGAACCCGGCCTCTTCCTCGCCTTGACGTCCGTGTCCCAGCGCAAGACCGAAGGTCTCGCGCAGATGGCTTTCCAGAACCTCGGCCATCAATCCGTTGGCCGCCCCGCGCAAGGCGGCGATCTGCTGCAGCAGCGCGCTGCAATCCACGCCCGCTTCGACCGCGCGCTCCAGCGCCTCCGCCTGGCCCTTGATGCGGCGCAGGCGGGCGACGGCACGCTTCTTCTCGTCGGGGCTATGCGGCATGGCGCGTCATGCCATAGAGCTAGGATACTCCATGGGAGTATGTCAATCGCCAGCACGACTCCAAAAGAAAAGCCGCGCGAGCGTGGCTCGCGCGGCTACTTTTTGGACTGTCGGACTGGTCAGTACTTGCGGACGACCGGGGCCGGCGCGTAGATCGGCTGTTCCTTCGGGCCGCAGCAATCGGGATCGCCGAAGTTCCAGCGCATGCCGATGCGGAAATCGTGGCTGTCGATGTCCTTGACCTTCAGCGGCGCATAGCTCTCGTTCAGGAAGGCGTTGCGGATGCGGCCCGAATGAGCATCGCCGAGATTGAGATAGCGGTAGCCCACTTCGAGTGTGAGGTTCTTGTTCACCTCGTAGCCGACGCCTGCCATCAGCGCCCAGGCCATTCCGGACTTGTCGCCATTACCTGCCGTGCCGAGCGTGCCGCCCCCGGTATATTGCAGCCCCTGGTCGGTCAGGCCGCTGATGCGGTTGGTCGCATAGCCGATACCGGCACCGATATAGGGCGTCAGGCAGTTCCAGGTACCCAGATCGACGTAAGCGTTGAACAGGGCGACCATCGACGAAAGGTTGCCCTTGTAGGTGTTGGACTGGTTGCCGCCGATGAAGGGGTTGAAGACCACGTCGGTCGCGCCGATCGTGGCGCCGCCGCGATACTCCAGCGTGCCGTCCACGCGGAACCAGTTGTTGAAGCGATAGCCGACACCAACGCCGGCGAAGTAGGAGTTCGATCTGTCCTCTTTGGTGACGAAGACTCCGCCGAACTGGGTGATGTCCGCTTGGTTGTAGTCGCCGTAATTGGTGACGCCGACGCCGATATCGCCGCGCAGATAGATGCCCGAGGAGATCGTGCCGCGCAGCTCCGGCGGCGGCGGCGGGGCCATCGGCTGGGCAACCGGAAAGTCTGCGGCGCTGGCAATGGCGGACGCGCTCACGGCCATGGCGCCTGCGAGCGCAAGGGTTTTCAGGCTGCCCATGGCAGATCCCTTCGAGTTTGCGCGCAGCCGGACTCAAAGCGCACGCGAGTTACCGATGGGGAAACCCTGCCATGGATTTCTTAAACGAGACTTAACCCTAAAAACTAACCCTATCGATCCGTAAACAGCTGCCTGGACGCTGACGGCGCACAATCCTGCGAAGTCTATCGTCCAAACCATCGCCCGTTCTGAAAACGGCATGCCTTGCCGGTCACGGCCTGGCCGAAACAGCGATGCAGATGCGGCGGAGCGCGTTCAGGCGGCCGCCTTGGTCACCGCCTCGACCACGTCGTCGACGGCCCGCATGACGAGATCGCGGTCGTCGCCCTCGGCCATGACGCGGATCACCGGCTCGGTGCCGGAAGGACGGATCACCAGCCGCCCGCTCTCGCCCAGCAGCTGCTCGGCCGCCTTGATCGCGCTGACGACCGGCTTTTCCTCCAAAGGACGGCCCTGCTTGTAGCGGACGTTCTTGAGGATCTGCGGCAGCGGCTCGAAGCAGTGGCAGACTTCGGAGACCGGCTTCTCCTGCCGCTTGACCACGGCGAGCAGTTGCAGGGCCGCGACCAGCCCGTCGCCGGTGGTGCCGTAGTCGGAGAGAATGATGTGGCCGGACTGCTCGCCGCCGAGATTGAAGCCGTTGGCGCGCATATGCTCCAGCACATAGCGGTCGCCGACCGCGGTGCGGGCCAGCGACAAGCCGAGACCGGCCAGATATCGCTCCAGGCCAAGATTTGACATCACGGTCGCGACGATGCCCGGCGCCGAAAGCCGCCCGTCTTCCTGCCAGCTGCGCGCGATCACGCCCATGAGCTGGTCGCCATCGACGATCTGGCCATGCTCGTCGACGATCAACACCCGGTCGGCATCGCCGTCGAGCGCGATACCAAGATCGGCGCGCAATTCGCGCACCTTGCTCGACAGCGCCTCCGGCCGGGTCGAGCCGACATCCTTGTTGATGTTGAAGCCATCGGGCTCGTCACCAATGGTGATGACCTCGGCGCCGAGCTCCCACAGCGCCTCGGGCGCGACCTTGTAGGCAGCGCCATTGGCGCAGTCGAGCACGATGCGCAGGCCGTCCAGACCGAGATTGCGCGGCAGCGTGCGCTTGGCGAACTCGATATAGCGGGCATGAGCGCTTTCGATGCGCTTGGCCCGGCCGAGCAGCGCCGAGGGCGAGAGCTGCTTGCCGAGATCGGAATCGATCAGCCGGGTGATCTCGGCCTCGAGCTCGTCGTTGAGCTTGTAGCCATCGGGGCCGAACAGCTTGATGCCATTGTCCTCGTAGGGGTTGTGCGAGGCCGAGATCATCACGCCGAGATCGGCGCGCATCGAGCGGGTCAGCATCGCTACCGCCGGCGTCGGCATCGGGCCGAGCAGCAGCACATCCATGCCGACCGAGGTGAAGCCGGCGACCAGCGCGTTCTCGATCATGTAACCGGACAGCCTGGTGTCCTTGCCGATCACCACCCGATGGCGGTGGTCGCCGCGGCGAAAAGCGATGCCAGTCGCCTGCCCCACCCGAAGCGCCAGGTCGGGCGTGATGATGCCGTTGGCTCGCCCGCGGATGCCGTCGGTGCCGAAATATTTGCGCGTCATCAGGTGGGTCCTCGGAGCCTTTGTCCGATCCGTTGTTTTGTCAGCTCATACAGGCTCTTCGCCCGCTCAGCTTCTCACAAATTGTGTCGAACCGTATCCGTCAAGCAGGGGTATGTCCTCTGCGCGGTGGATTGTGGGGGAAACGGCAAGAGAAAGGGCGGCCATAAGGCCGCCCTCGATCGTCTCGACCCTCGTGCCGCTGCTGCTCAGGCCTGCGGCTGAGGCTCCAGCCCGGCATCGGGCTCGTCGCGCTTGCGGCCCTTGCCGGCGCTCGGCACTGCCGAGCCGCGCGGCGCGTGCGGCGTATCGGCGTCGTCGCGCGCGGGGCGCTTGCCGGCGATCAGGTCGCGGATCTCGTCACCGGTCAGCGTCTCGTATTCGAGCAGCGCCTCGGCCACCGCAACGAACTCGTCATGGTGCTTGCTGAGGATCTCCTTGGCGTCGACATAGCCCTGATGGACCAGCCGGCGCACTTCGCTGTCGATCTTCTGCGCGGTCGCCTCGGAGAGGTTCTGCGTCCGGCCCATCGACATGCCGAGGAAGACCTCCTCCTGCTGGTCGCCATAGGCGACCAGACCGAGCTCGTCGGAATAGCCCATCTGGGTGACCATGGCCTTGGCCATCTTGGTCGCCTGCTGGATGTCGCCGGTGGCGCCGGAGGTGATGTTCTCCTTGCCGAAGGTGATCTCCTCGGCGACGCGCCCGCCCATGGCGACCGCGAGCTGCGAGGTGAACTCCTTGAACTTCATCGAATAGCGGTCCCCCTCGGGCAGGAACTTGACCATGCCCAGCGCACGGCCGCGCGGGATGATCGTCGCCTTGTGGACGGGGATGCCGGCCGGCACGTAGAGGCCGACGATGGCATGGCCCGCCTCGTGATAGGCGGTCAGCTTCTTCTCCTCCTCGGACATCGCCATCGACTTGCGCTCAGCGCCCATCATGACCTTGTCCTTGGCGTCCTCGAACTCAAGGTGCGTCACCATGCGCTTGCCGCGGCGGGCGGCCAGCAGGGCGGCCTCGTTAACGAGGTTCATCAGGTCGGCGCCGGAGAAGCCGGGCGTGCCGCGGGCCAGCACCTTGAGATCGACATCCGGCGCGAGCGGGACCTTGCGCACATGCACGCGCAGGATCTTCTCGCGGCCGGCGACGTCCGGATTCGGCACGACGATCTGGCGGTCGAAGCGGCCGGGGCGCAGCAACGCGGGGTCGAGCACGTCCGGCCGGTTGGTCGCGGCGATGATGATCACGCCCTCGTTCGGCTCGAAACCATCCATCTCGACCAGCAGCTGGTTCAGCGTCTGCTCACGCTCGTCATTGCCGCCGCCGAGGCCGGCGCCGCGATGGCGGCCGACCGCGTCGATCTCGTCAATGAAGATGATGCAGGGCGCGTTCTTCTTGGCCTGCTCAAACATGTCGCGCACGCGGCTGGCGCCGACGCCGACGAACATCTCGACGAAATCGGAGCCGGAAATGGTGAAGAACGGCACGTTCGCCTCGCCGGCGACGGCGCGCGCGGTCAGCGTCTTACCGGTACCCGGAGGGCCGACGAGCAGCACGCCGCGCGGGATGCGGCCGCCCAGGCGCTGGAACTTCTGCGGATCGCGCAGGAACTCGACGATCTCCTGCAGGTCTTCCTTGGCCTCGTCGATGCCGGCGACGTCCTCGAAGGTGACGCGGCCATGCGCCTCGGTGAGGAGCTTCGCCTTCGACTTGCCGAAGCCCATCGCCCGTCCGGCGCCGTTCTGCATCTGGCGGGACATGAAGATCCACAGGCCGATGAAGATCACGAAGGGAAGCGAATTGACCAGCAGCGCCATGAACCAGGGCGTGCCCTCGGACGGAGCGCGGGCCGAGACCTGTACGCCCTTCTGAGCCAGCGTCTTCAGCAGCGCCGGGTCGCCATAGGGCGCATAGGTGACGAAGCTGCGCCCATCCGAGAAGGTGCCGGAAATCTCCTGGCCTGCGACCACCACATTGGCGATGCGGCCGGCCTCGGACTCGTTGATCAGCTGGCTGTAGGGGATCTCGTTGGTGCTGGCGCGCTGGCTCGGGCTCTGGAACAAGGTGACCAGCGCCAGAACCAGCAGGAAGATCACCACCCAGAGGGCGAAATTGCGGAAGTTCGGATTCATTAGGGTTCCGATCCGCTCGCCGGCGGGTTTGCCGCGCGAGCCTCATGATTTTCGCTGTCTAATCTAGGGCCGCCATGCCCCCTTGCCAAGGGAAGCCTGGCCCTTCTTAGGGCTATACCGTCGCAGGGTGAACGCCTCGCCGCCTCGCCGCCTCGCGCGCGAGCGTCAAAACGCCGCCGCTGGCGAGCGACAGGCGGAAGCCGCCGAGCGTGCGCCGGACTGCCTTGCCCTCGCGCGCCGCGACGATCAGCGCCTGCGCGCAATCCTCGAGCCGCGCCAGACGCAGCGGCGCCTGCGCTTGCGTATCGCTGTCCTGCGCCGCGGCGAGGGCCAGAGCCAGGCCCCGGATGACGATCTCATCCGGCTCCTGGCAAAGACGGGCGAAATCGAACCAGCGTTGTCCGGCTTCGCCGCCCGCCGGCACAGCAGCCAGGGCGCGGGCTGCGATCCGGTCCAGCGCCTCGTCGGCCCGCGCCATCCGGCCTGCGAGCTGACCGAGGCGCACCGCGGTCAACCCGGCCTCGGCCAGCTCTGGTAGCAGCAGGCGCCAGCGGACGCGGGTGAAGCGCGGATCGTCATTGGACGGATCGCGCACGAAGGGGAGCCTGCGCGCCTCGCAGGTCGCGACGAGCCGGGCTTTCCCAATTCCGAGCAGCGGTCTTGCCAACTCGATCCCGTTTACGGCGCTGCGCGGCGCCATGCCCGCAAGACCAGCGAGGCCCGAACCGGCAGCCATGCGCATCAACAGGGTCTCGGCCTGGTCGTCGCTGGTGTGGGCGGTGACGATCGTCCTGGCGCCGAAAGCCTTCGCCTCCTCGGCCAGCAAGGCATAGCGCGCGATCCGCGCCTTCTCCTGCAGGCCGGTCTGCGGCTTGTTTCCGGGCCAGCGCCTGGTGCGATGCTCCACACCCAGCCGGGCACAGAGCCTGCCGACCTGGCGCGCCTCCTGTGCCGCCTCGAGACGCAGGCCGTGATCGACGGTGACCGCCAGGAGCCGCGGTCGGTCATGACCGGCCCATTCGGCCAGAAGCGCCAGGAGAGCGACCGAATCCGGCCCGCCGGATACCGCGACGAGCAGCACGTCCTCGCCCGCGAGCGGGCAGAACAGGCCAGCGGCTTCCGCTGCCGTCAGCGGCTCGGCTTGGTGTGGCTGGGCAAGCTCTGCGCTCAAGCGCAGCGGGCGCGCCGCTGCTCGCGCTCGACACCCTGGCGCACCGCATTGGAGGCGGCGGGATAGTCGACGCCGACCTTGGCGTAGGTGGCGCAAGCCTGGTCGCGCGCGCCGAGCCCGTTCAGGGACATGCCGAGCTTGAGCAGGCTGTCGGCGCCCTTGCCGGCCTTCGGAAAGTCGCGCGAGATCTTCAGGAATTGCTCGGCCGCCTCGCGATAGCGCCGACGCTGGAAATAGCTCTCGCCGAGCCAGAACGTGGCGTCGGCCGCCAGGCGATCGCGCGGATAGCTCTGCAGGAACTCGCGGAAGCTCATCTCGGCGCGCTCGTATTCCTTGCGCAGCACATGGGCGTAGGCGAGGTCGTAGAGTTCGCGCGGACTGCCTGCCTGCCCGGTCGCTGCGACACTCGGGCCGCGCGTCGCTGGCGGGAGGGCGCCATCCGGCACGGGACGGCCGACGCGGGACAGGTCCATCGGCCCCTGCCCCTGGTCCCCGGCGAATTCCTCGTCGATGATCTGGCCGAGCTGGCGCGGCCCGCCAGCAGCCCCCGGCTGAGCGGCAGGGTCGAAGGCGTCGCCACGGCGCTCGCGCCCCGGCTGCTGCGGCGGTGGACTGGCAGGGCGAGTAGCTTGCGGCGCCGGAGCCGCGCCGCCACGCTGACCGCCGCGCTCGGAGAGGCGGAAGTCGACGTCCTCCTGGAATTTGCGCAGCTGCTCGGTCAGGCGGCGGTTCTCGAACTGCAATTGCTCGATCTGGCCGGAAAGCTGACGCAGCTGATTCTCGAGCCGGCTCGTGCGCACCACGAGATCGGCCGCATCCTGCGCCGCGGCAGGCTGGGTCAGGCCGATCGCCAGCAGTGAAAAACCGGCAAGCAGGGCATGCCGCAGCGAGAGCCGCTTCCGGCCCGGAATCGAAATCGTCGCAAAGCTCATATCAGGCAAACCGCATCGCCTCGGGGACTGACGTTATCACACGCGAATACCACGGCCAAAATATGGAAAAGCCGGCGCTTTCCTTGCGGTAAGCGCCGGCCCCGTCAAGCTGTTGTCGCGCTGTCCGGATCAGACGCCGCCGGCCCCGTCGAGAACCGTCACGGCGCGGCGGTTCTGCGACCAGCAGGAGATGTCGTTGCAGACCGCGACCGGCCGCTCCTTGCCGTAGGAGATGGTGCGGATGCGGTTGCCGGGGATGCCGCGTGAGGCAAGGTAGTCGCGGACCGTCTGGGCGCGGCGGGCGCCGAGCGAATAGTTGTACTCGCGCGTGCCGCGCTCGTCGGCATGGCCTTCGATGGTGAAGGTGTAGCGCGGATAGCGCTGCAGCCAGGCCGACTGCTTGTCGAGGGTGGCGACTGCGGTCGGGGTCAGGTCGGTCGAGTCGGTCTCGAAGAAGACGCGGTCGCCGACGTTCACGACGAAGTCCTGGGCGCTGCCGGGGGTGGCGGCGCCGCCGGCGCCGAAGCCGTCGGCATTCTGGTCCTTGGCGCAGGCGCCGAGGGCGAGCGCGCCCATCAGGGCGGCGGCGAGGCGCACGGTGCGGGCGCTGGCAGCGAAGGAGGCGAGCATGTCAATTCTCTCCGAATGTCGGACGCGGAGCGCGCCGGGCGGCGTCACGCGTTCCCCATCAATGAAGTGTCAACCTAAACGAGACCTTGCCAAAACAAGGCGAAGTGGCGGCATTGCGGCTTATGGTTAACCAATTGTGGCAATGGGCGGCATTCCGGTCGCTGTTGCACGAATGCATCACGAACCAAGGTCTACTCGGGACTTCAGTTCGTCCGCGAGTTTTTCCAAGGCCGATCGCGGCAGTTCGATCGCCCGCAGCACCCAGCGCAAGCCGGCCAGCCCGAAGCGGAGACGATAGCGCTCCTCCTCCGCCGCGCCAGGTCCGGCCGGAACCCCGACGGCGAAGCTCGCCAGACCATCGAAACCGGAGTTTGCGAACAGTGTCCAGACGCCTTGCAGATCGGCGCGGGGCAAGGTCACACCCTGGCCGAGCAGCGCCCCGGACTGCGCCCTCGCCCCGCGCGCGCTGATCAGCGCCGCGATGGCCTGCGGCGTCAGGTGCTCGGCGATGATGGCATCGACATAGCCGGTGGCGACGCTGCCGACGACCTGGCGCGCCAGCGGATCGAGCGAACGCGTTTGCGGCTGGCGCCCGAGATAGGTCCGGACGATCTGACGCGCGAAGGATGCGCGCAGCGCCCGCAAATCGGTCCGCGCCAGCACCTCTTCGGTTGCGCCGACATTGGCCGCGAGCGCAAATCGCGTCACGCTCAGATAAGGGGAAGCCCAGTAGCCGATCAGCACCGCGGCGACGATGCCGAGCGCGATTCGAAGCCCCCAGCGCGGCCGGCGAGCCTCTGTCTCGCTGGCGGGTTCATCATCGATGGCCGGTTGCATCGTCACGCCTGCGGCTCCTGCCGGGCCGGGAGCAGCCCGCTCGCGACGATGCTAGGCGTCCAAAGTGTCCGAGGCACGGCCCCGCCCCAACTCTCGCGAAGTCGTGAGAACACCAGGAAGAAGGCTGCCGCTCAGCGCGCGGCCGTCAGCAGCGGCGACCAAGTTGGATCGGAGGCGAAGGCCGGCGTCGGCACCGGCACTTCGACACGGCCGGTGATGTCCACCATGTACAATTTGCCGCCGGACTGTCCGCCCGGATCGCGGAAGAACATGATGTACTGGCCGTTCGGCGCCCAGTTCGGCGCCTCGTTGTGGAAGCCCTCGGTCAGGATGCGCTCGCCCGAGCCGTCCGGCTTCATCACGCCGATCGAGAAGGTGCCGCCACCCTGACGGGTGAAGGCGATCAGGTCGCCGCGCGGCGACCAGGACGGCTGGGAATAGGAGCCCTGGCCGAAGGAGATGCGCTTGCCCTCGCCACCGCCCGCCCCCATCACGTAGAGCTGCTGCGAGCCGCCGCGGTCGCTCTCGAAGACGATCTGCGATCCATCGGGCGAATAGGACGGTGAGGTGTCGATCGCCGAGGTCGAGGTCAGCCGCTGCGTCGTGCGCGAACCGATGTCGATCGCGTAGAGATTGGCGTTGCCGCCCTGCTGCAGGCTGAGCGCGATGCGCGCCCCGTTCGGGGAGAAGCGCGGGCTCGTCGTCATGTCGGGGAAATTGCCGACGACCTGGCGCTGGCCGGTCTCGATGTTGAGGACATGCACGCGCGGCTGCTCGCCGGTGCGCTGCGCCATATAGGTCACTTCCTGCGCCACCGGCGAATAGCGCGGCGTCACCACCGAGGTCTCGCCGCCGGTCAGGTAGCGCACATTGGCGCCGTCCTGGTCCATGATGGCGAGGCGCTTGCGCCTTGCCTCCTTCGAGCCGGATTCATCGACGAAGACGACGCGCGTGTCGAAGAAGCCGCCGACGCCGGTGATCTTGGTGAAGACGGCGTCCGAGATGATGTGGCCGACGCGGCGGGAATTGTTCGGATCGGTGAAGTATTGCTGGCCGTCGATCTGCTGGCCGGCGACGACGTCCCAGAGCCGGAATTCGGCCCGGAGCCGGCCACCGTCGCGCGAGACCCGGCCGATCACCAGCGCCTGCACGCCGGCGGCCTTCCAGGCCTCGAACTGGGGCGCGGCGTCGAAGGGCGGGTTCTTCTCGGGATGGCGCGCCTTCTCGATCGGGATGAAGTAGCCGCAGCGCTTCAGGTTGTTGGTGATGATGCCGGAGACCAGCGCCCCGCCCTCGCCGGCGAAATCGGCGACCGCGATCGGCATCGGCTGGAAGGTGCCCTTGCGCAGGTCGATCACCAGCTCGGCCCGGGCCGGCGTGGCCAGCAGAGCGGGCAGCGCCAGCCCCGCGCCAGCGAGCGCGAGCGCGTGCCGGCGGGTCGGCCCGGCGGCCATATCGGCCGGGCGAAGGGTGGAATGATCAATGCGATCCATGGCGGTCACAGCACGTCCCTGGCGTCGAAATTGACGATGACGTCACGCCAATCGTCGTAATAGGCGGCAAATTGCGCGGGAATGCGCAGCGGCGAGCAGCGGCGGGTCGCCGTCAGCGCCGAATCGGCCGCGACCCTGAACAGAGGGTCCGGCGAAGAATTGGTCACGCTCGCCTGGCCGATCAGCGAGCCGTCTGTGTTGAGCTTCATCCGCACCTGCGGCACCACCGGCTTCGGCGCGCTCTGCAGCGCGATCGGCACGTTCCAGCACTTCTGAAGCTGGTCCTGGATGATGCCCATCAGTTGCGCCCTGAGCGAGGGCGAGAGCTTCTGCGAGGATCCAGTCTGGGTGCCCAGCGAAGCGGTGCGGTTGATCTGCGGCGCGCTCGATCCCGAGGACTGCGCCTGCTCCTTCGACTGCAGCAGCTTCGCGATGTCGTTCGGGTTGAAGTTCTTGGCGAGCTCGGCCTCGCGCTTGGCCTTGGCTTCCGCCTCGCGCTTCGCCTTGGCCTCGGCGGCGAGCTTGGCTTTGTGCTCCGCCTCGGCCTTCGCCTTGGCTTCCGCTTCGGCCTTCAGCTTGGCGGCCTTCGCCGCTTCGGCCTTGGCCTGCGCTTCGGCTTCGGCTTTCGCCTTGGCGGCAGCCTTGGCCTCCTGCTCGGCCTGTTTGGCCTTGCGCTCGAGCTCGGCCTCCTCGGCGAGCTTCGCCAGCTCCTCGCGGCGCTGCTCGGCTTCCTGAGCGGCGGCCTGCTCGGACTTCTGCGGCGGCTGCTTCACCGGCTCGGCCGGCGGGGTCGGCCTCGGGGTCGGGCGCGCCGGCGGCAGCGGCGCCGCGACGTTGTCGTCGGCGACCTTGAGCTCGGGCGGCCGCGAAGGCGGCGCCGGCGTGTCCTGCTTGGCCTCGCCCGCTTCCTTGCGCTCGACGATCTCGGACTGGCGCTCGGCGCGCTGCTGCGGCTGCTCCTGCACCTTCTCGGCCTGGCGCTCGCCGCGGGTCACCTGATTCAGCGCCGAGGGGTCGATCACCTCGACGGCGATCGCCTCCTGGTGTTCCGGCAACGGCGCCACGCCGGAAAACGCCAGCAACCCCGCGACCAGAACGGTCGCGTGGGCAAGGGCGGAAACCGCCAAGCCGGGTTCGGAGCGCGAAACCATCAACGCGACGGCACCTTCTCGTTCAATGCGAATTCGGCTCGGTGACCAGCGCCACCCGCTTGAAACCAGCGCTGGTGATCGTCGCCATCACCGAGGCGACGCGGCCATAGTCGACCTGCTTATGGCCGCGCACATAGATCCGGTCCTCGAAGCCCTGCTTGGCGAGGCCTTGCAGCTTCTGCACGAGATCGGGTTCGAGTGTCGGCTGGTCCTGCAGGAAGATCTGGCCCTTCTCGTCGATGGCGATGGTGATCGGCTTCTGATCGACATTGATCGGCTTGGCGCCGGTCTGCGGCAGGTCGATCGGCACGCCGGTCGCAATCAGCGGCGCGGCGACCATGAAGATGATCAGCAGCACCAGCATGACGTCGATGAACGGCGTCATGTTGATCTCGGCGATGGCACCATGGCGACGGGGCCGGCGACGGCGCCCTCCGGCCTTGGGACTGGCTGCGGCTGACATGCCCATGCTTCAGGCCCTCACGCAGCCAAGCGCTCGTCGATCTGCCGCGACAGGATCGCGGAGAACTCGTCGGCGAAGGCTTCGAGCCGGTTCTGGGCCTTGGCGACCTCGGCCTGCAGCTTGTTGTAGGCCATCAGCGCCGGGATCGCGGCGAACAGGCCGATCGCCGTGGCGAACAGCGCCTCGGCGATGCCGGGGGCGACAACCGCGAGCGAGGAGTTCTTCGAGACCGCGATCGCGGTGAACGAGTTCATGATGCCCCAGACCGTGCCGAACAGGCCGATGAAGGGCGCAGCCGAAGCGATGGTCGAGAGCACGAGCAGCTTCGATTCGAGCCGCTCCGCCTCGCGCTGGATGGTGACGTCGAGCACCTTGTCGATGCGCGCCGACAGGCTCGCCACCGAGCGCCCGCCATTCTCGAAGGAGCGCTTCCACTCGCGCATCGCCGCGACGAAGACGGCCGCCATGTCGTTGACCGGCCGGTTGGCGAGGTCGCGATAGAGCTCCTCCAGCGAGCGGCCCGACCAGAACACCTCCTCGAACGCGTCCATGTCCTGCCGCGTGCGGCGGTAGAGCAGGGTCTTGTCGATGATGATCGACCAGCACCAGATCGAGGCGGCCAGCAAGCCCATCATCACCAGCTTGACGACGATATGGGCGTGCCAGAACAGCGACCAGAAAGACATGTCGATCTGCGGCGCGGCCTGCGCGATCTCCACGGCGGGGTTCATCCTGTCATCCTTCTACCTGGCGAGCACGAAACCGAGTCCGGCCCCGCGCAGCCAATTCTCCGCGCCGCGAAGCTCGCGCCGCCGCCCGTTTCTGCGCTCCGGGGATATGCCGATGACACCAATTGCCGCTGAATTCGGCGAAAGATGGGCCAAACGGCGATGTTCCCGTGCGCCAGGGGCCTGAGATCCCGTTAAGTCAGCTTCGAGGTTAAGGGCCTGTATGGTTAATTTCGCGTTATGACGGCCATGCGGCTGGAGTGCAGCGGTTGGCGAGAGCGCGCACCTGCCGGGCTTGAAATGATCTCCGGAACCGCAAAATCGACGCCTGAAACGCCAACGGCCCGCTTCCGTGAGGAAGCGGGCCGCCGACGGTCGTCAGCTCTGAAAAGGGGCGATCAGGCGCTTTCGACAGTATCCGTGCCGCCGGTGCGACGGCGCTCGTTCATGAACTCGTCGAACTCGGCCTTGTCCTTGGCCATGCGCAGCCGGCCAAGGAAGTCATGGAACTCGCGCTGCTCGTCTTCGAGACGACGCAGCGTCTCGTCACGGTATTCGTCGAAGGCGCGGTTGCCGCTCGAGGACGGGCCGCGGCCCCAGCCGCCGAAACCGCCGCGGCTGCCCCATTGCTGGGCACCGCCCATGCGCTCACGCAGGCGCTCCATCTTGTCCTGCAGGCGATTCATCCGGTGCTCGTAGCGAGCCGGTCCGCAACCATGTCCCATGCGTCCACTCCAGAAAAGAAAGACCAGGGTCGCCAGACCCAGCGGCCAGAAGATGATGAAGCCGAGCACCGCGAAGGCGATCCAGGCTCCCTTTCCATATTCGTCAAGCTTCGCGACGATCGGCATCGATCCCTCTCGAACCTCAAATGGCAGCGGCGGATGCCGCGGCCGGCCAACCTCCCGATCGGCCCTCGCCGACCGTGTGAATGTAAATCACATTCACATATCTGGACGCAACCGCCAAGGTCTTCAAGACGGGTGGATGAAAAAATTCAGAAGGAGATCAGCCCGCCTGCTCGGGCGGCAGGCCCAAGCCCTTGAGATAGATCAGCATTCCCGCTTCGAGCAGGTCTGAAGCCGACATCGGCAGCGGTCGCCGGCCGGCATCGGCGCGGCCGAACAGGGCGGCGACGCCGTGCGACATCGCCCAGATATGCAGCGCCATCATCAGGGCCGGCGGCCGCTTGCCCTGCGGCAACGCCGCGATCAGCGTCTCGGCCGCTTGGCGCAATTGCTGGAAGGAGCGATCGGCGGCCGCGCGTAATTCGGGGCTGGCGTCGAGCGGAACACCCGCCTCGAACATCGCCGAATAGAAGGCCGGCTGGTCATGGGCGAAGGCGAGATAGGCCCGTCCGAGCCGGTGGAACGCCGTCTCGGCGTCTGGCTTGCCATTATCCCAAGCCTTGGCGAGCGCCGCCTCGAAGGCGGCGAAGCCGTGCACCGCGACATCGGCGAGCAGCTCATCACGATCGCGATAGTGCCGGTAAGGCGCCGCCGGGCTGACCCCGGCCATGCGCGCGGCCTCGGCGAAGGTGAAGCCGTTCGGCCCCTTCTCGCCGATCAGGCCGAGGGCGGCGCGCACCAGCGCCTCCTTGAGATTGCCATGGTGATAGCCCCGCGGCTGCTCGGGCTCGTTGCGTTTCCAGCTCATGTTACGGGCCCTAACATGGCGATCCGCCAGCGTCGATGCCAGCCGCGGCGGGTGCGATCATAGGATTTCGATACCGAGGCGATGCCTGAGCACAACCGGGATGCGCCGGGCCTTGCCGCCGCCGACGCAGGCGACCTTGACCTGTGCCGTGACCAGCACCTCCTCGCCACGCAGGATGCGCTGGTCGAGCTCCATGGTGGCGCCGCGCGCCAGCGTCGGCCTGGTCTCGATGGTCAGGAGATCGTCCATCACCGCCGGCCTGACGAAATCGATCAGCATGCGCCGGACCGCGAAGCCGAGCGCCGCGTCGCCGTCGAAGAGCTCGCGCTGCTCGATGCCGAGCGCCCGGATCAATTCGGTGCGGCCGCGCTCCATGAAGCGCAGATAGGAGGCGTGGTAGACGACGCCGGAGAAGTCGGTGTCCTCGTAATAGACACGGACTGAGATCGCGTGGGCGCCGGCCATGGTCGTCCTTCTGCAGGTTGGCGGGCGATCATTAGACCGGCCTGCCCCACACGAACAACCCGGAATGCCGGCCGGAACCGCATGCGGCTCGCTCCGTTTCCGCTAGAGAGCAAGACGGAGACAGCAATGCGCAAACTGAAGCAAGCCACCCAGCGCGAGAAGACGCGCCGGGCGTTGAGGGAGCAAAAGGAGGCGGACGCAACGAGCCGCGACCGGTCTGCGTCGAAGCCTATGAAAGCCAGCGCACGAAGCGGCGCTTCAGTGCCGAGACGAGCGGCCGAGAAGGCCGGCTCTCCCAGCCACAAGGCCACGCTGCACTGAGCCGTGGTCAGCGCTTGCAGGGCTTGCCCATGAACGAGCCACAATCATAGGGCTGCGACAGACCACGGCGGACCGAGTCCTTGCCCGTTCCGATATCGTCGATGCGCCAGCCGCCGCCTTCCTCGACCATGCGGAACGGCACCGACATCGTCTTGCCGAAGCTGCGGAAGCTCGCGATCACTAGCGCCTTGCCGCCGGCCGGCGCCTGCGTGACCGTGACCTTGAGGTTTTTCACCTCGCCGTCCTGCCCCTGGATGAATGGATCGGCCCCAATATGGCCGATATCACCGCTCTCGTCCTGATAGCGATCGTCGCGGGCGAACAGCGCCGCCAGGCTCTTGCTCATCAGCGCATCGCGATGCGGCGGCCGCCAGGGCGGCTCGCCACCGCCGTCCAGGGTCTTCTGCGTGACTTGATAGGCCTTGCGCACCGTGGCGTCGGGCGTGGGTTCGGCGGCAAAGCCCGCCACAGTAACCAGCATCAGGCCGGTGGCCACTAGCGCAGATCGCATATCGTCTCTCCCGGTACCGCCTGATCGACCTCGATGACAACACGACGGAGCGAGAGCCGCATCATCCAAATGCGGGGCAACACGATCGAGCGGCCTCAGTCCTCGTCCCCGTCCCCGAACAGGCCGAACTGCGCGCCCTCCCGGTTCGGCTCGGGCATGCCGAGATGCCTAAAGGCATGCGGGGTCAAAAGGCGGCCGCGCGGCGTTCGCTGGATGAAGCCCTGCTGCAGCAGGAAGGGCTCGATGATCTCCTCAATCGCGTCGCGCGGCTCGGAGAGCGAGGCGGCGATGGTCTCGATCCCGACCGGGCCGCCACCGAAATTGATCGCCACCGTCGTCAGGTAGCGCCGGTCCATCTGGTCGAGGCCGATCGCATCGACATCGAGCAGGCCGAGCGCCTTGTCGGCGACCTTGCGGGTGACGATCGCATCGCCATCGACGATGGCGAAGTCGCGCACGCGCCGCAGCAGCCGACCGGCGATGCGCGGCGTCCCGCGGGACCGGCGCGCGATCTCGTTGGCGCCGTCGTCAGACATCGGCACGCCAAGCACCCGCGCCCCGCGCGCAACGATGCCCTGCAATTCCTCGACCGTGTAGAACTGCAGGCGGATCGGAATGCCGAAGCGGTCGCGCAGCGGCGTCGTCAAAAGGCCGGCGCGGGTAGTGGCGCCGACCAAAGTGAACTTCGGCAGGTCGATCTTGACCGAGCGCGCCGCCGGCCCCTCGCCGATGATCAGGTCGAGCTGGTAGTCCTCCATCGCCGGATAGAGGATCTCCTCTACCGCCGGGTTGAGGCGGTGGATCTCGTCGATGAAGAGCACGTCGCGCTCTTCGAGATTGGTGAGCTGCGCCGCAAGATCGCCGGCCTTGGCGATCACCGGCCCCGAGGTCGAACGGAAGCTGACGCCGAGCTCGCGCGCCACGATCTGCGCCAAAGTCGTCTTGCCGAGGCCGGGCGGGCCGACGAACAGGACATGGTCGAGCGCATCGCCGCGGCTTTTGGCGGCATTGATAAAAACTTGAAGATTCGCGCGCGCCGCCGCCTGCCCGGTGAAATCGGCGAGCGACAGCGGCCGCAGCGAGGCGTCGCTGTCGTCGTCGCGCTTGTCCGCCGTCATCAGGCCGGGACGCTTCGGCTCACTCACAACTCGATCTCCAGCTCCAGCGCATCATGCACCGGGATGTCCTGGTAGCCGGTCTTGATGATCGTCGGAACCATCGCGCGATAGGCGTCGATCGCCTCGATATAGAGGCCGGAGAAGCGGAAGCCGTGCTTCTGGTAGAACACCAGGGCCGGCATGTTGTCGTTGGTCAGCATCGCCCTGAGCTTGCGCGCGCCGGCCGCCTTCGCCGCGGCCTTCACCGCCTCCAGCATGCGCGAGGCCGCGCCCTCGCCCGGCTTCAGCGAATGCAGCGCACACAGCACCGCGATATCGCCGTCACGCGCCCAGCTCGCAACAGCCAGCAGGTCGCCCTCGGCCGTGAACATCCCCATCAAGGGCAGTTCGGCGCAGTCATAGAGCTTCGAGCCGATCATCATGCGATGCGAGCCCCAATGCCGCATCATCAGCAAAAGGAACGCCGTCTTGTCGGCGATCTCGCGGAAGATCACCGCCGGTCCCTTCCTCATTTCGCCAGCTCCTTCAGGCCGAGCCGGATCAATTGCGCCGTGCCGGCGCCCTCCCCGGCCTCGCGCGAGGCGGCCGCGACCGCCGCCACGGCCTGCGCCTGCGGATAGCCGAGATTGGTCAGCGCCGAAACGGCGTCCGCCACCGGCTGCGGCAGCCTTTTGTCTTCCAGCGCGCCGGAGAGCTGCGCCAGTGCCGGGTCGACATGGCCGAAGGCCGGCGCCTTGTCCTTGAGCTCGGCGCAGATGCGCTGCGCGAGCTTGGGGCCGACGCCCGGCGCGCGCGCCACCGCCGCCTTGTCGTTGCTGGCGATCGCGGTCGCGAGCGCACCGGGCTCGAGCGTCGAGAGGATGGCGAGCGCGACCTTGGCGCCGACGCCCTGCACCATCTGCATCAGCCGGAACCAGTCGCGCTCGGTATCCGACAGGAAGCCGTAGAGCCGGATCGCGTCCTCGCGGACATGGGTCTCGATCGACAGTGCCGCCGCCTCGCCGGGCTTCGGCAGGCGCTGCAGCGTGCGCGAGGAGCACTGCACGACATAGCCGACGCCCTGCACGTCGACGATGACATGGTCCTCGCCATACGAATCGATGAGGCCCTTGAGCTTTCCGATCATGCCTCCTGTTAGCACGGCGGCAGCCGGCCGCCAGACCGGATCAATCAGGGCGGCCGCGCGTTCTCCACCGACGAGTTGGGGGAGCATCCACGTGCTGACGAAACAACGAGATCTGCGGACCGGTCGCTCGGTCTGGCAGGGCGAGCGACCACCGCGCTTTCCGAGGCACGAGATCACATCGGATACGCAAGCCGACGTCGTCGTCATCGGCGCCGGCATCTCCGGCGCGATGCAGGCCGACGTGTTGAGCGCCGCCGGTTTCGACGTACTGGTGGTCGACCGACGCGGCCCGATCCGCGGTTCGACGCCGGCCAGCACCGCCCTGCTGCAATACGAGATCGACCAGCCGCTGACGAAGCTGACGCGCCAGATCGGCGAGGAGGCAGCGATCCGCGCCTGGCGCCGCTCGCGCCTCGCCGTCGACGGGCTGGGGGCGCGGATCAGGGCGCTGTCGATCGCGCCCGTCACCCGCCGCGACTCGCTCTACCTGGCCGGCGACGTGCTCGATGCCGATGCCCTCGCGCGGGAACACGAAGCCCGCCGCCGCGCCGGGCTGGAGACCGCGTTCCTTGACGCCGCGGCGCTGAAGGAACGCTTCGGCATCGAGCGCCCCGCTGCGCTACTCGGCTACGACAACCTCGAAGCCGATCCGGTCGTGCTCGCTTCCGGCTTCCTGCGTGCCGCGCTCGCGAGAGGCGCCCACCTCGCCTGGCCGGTCGAGATCGTCGACCTCGATGCGAAACCGCGCTCGGTCAGCCTGCGCACCCGCGAGGGCCATCGCATAAGCTGCCGCCACCTCGTCTTCGCGACCGGCTACGAATTGCCGTTCGGACAGATGCCCAAGGGGCATGAAGTGCTTTCGACCTGGGCGCTGGCCACCGCGCCTCAGAAACGTAGCCTCTGGCCACGGTGCTGCTTCATCTGGGAGGCGTCCGACCCCTATCTCTACATGCGTACGACCCCCGACGGCCGCATCATCTGCGGCGGCGAGGACGAGGATTTTGTCGATGAAGACAAGCGCGACGCGCTGATGGGGGAGAAGACGAAAGCCATCCAGCGCAAGCTCGGCAAGCTTCTGCCCGGGATATCGACCGAGGCCGATTATACCTGGACCGGCACCTTCGGAGCATCGACGACCGGCCTGCCGACCATCGGTAAAATGCCGGATCTCAGGAATTGCTGGGCCGTGATGGGTTTCGGCGGCAACGGCATCACCTATAGCCGCATCGGTGCCGAAATCATCTGCTCCGGCCTCCTCGGCAAGGGCGACCCGGATGCCGAGCTCTACGCCTTCCGCAATTGATACTGTGCCAGAAGCGCCCGGGCGCCGCGGTGCTGGGCATGGCAGATCGCGACGGCGAGCGCGTCGGCCGCGTCGGCGCTGCGTGTCTCGGCCCTGGGCAGCAGCACGCGGATCATCGCCTGCACCTGCTTCTTGTCGGCATGGCCGACGCCGACCACGGTCTTCTTGACCAGATTGGCGGCGTATTCGGCAACGTCGAGTCCGGCCAACGCCGGCACGACCAGCGCGATGCCGCGCGCCTGGCCGAGCTTCAGCGCCGATTGCGGATCGCGATTGACGAAGGTCTCCTCGACCGCGACCTCCTGCGGCTGATGCCGCGAGATCACGCCGGCGATGCCCTCGTGCAACTGCTTGAGGCGGTCGGCGAGCGGCTGCTTCTCGTCGCTCTCGACCACACCGCAGGCGACGAAGGAGAGCTTGGTGCCCTCGCTGACGACGAGGCCCCAGCCGGTCTTCCTGAGACCGGGATCGAGGCCGAGAATGCGAATCGGATCGGACATCGGCGCAGACTAGAGCGTTTCCGCAATTCTTCGAATCGCGGAAATGGTCTAGTTCCTTGTTTTATCGCATTTTCTTCGCGCGAACCGGTGTCCACTTCGCTCCAAGATGCTCTAGATGATTTCAGGCGGGGCGGATGGATGAACGAGGCTCATCGCTGCCATCACAGCGACGGGGGTTGATCGCTCGCCTTGCAGCGTGAAGGAAAGACAATCCTTTCCGGCCGCGCGATGACCGATCTCGTTCCCCTGCTCTTTCCCGATGTCACGCCCCAGGGCATCGCCGTTCTCCTCGGCGCGACCCTGCTCGGCGGACTCGTGCGCGGCTTCACCGGATTCGGCTTCGCCATGGTGTTCATGCCGCTGGCCTCGATCGTGCTGGGCCCGGTCGCCGCGCTCGGGCTGATCTGGATGATCGACCTGCCCTTCGCCTTGCCTCTGGCGGCGCGCTCGGCCAAGCGGGCGGAATGGCGCGAGGTCATCCCGCTGATGATCGCCGCGACGCTGGCCCTGCCGCTCGGCATCGCCCTGCTCACCTGGCTCGATCGGCAGACGATGCGCTGGCTTCTCGCGCTGCTCGTGCTCGCGACCGTGGCTCTGCTGGCCTCGGGCTGGCGCTACCACGGCAAGCCCGGCATCCCGCTTTCGCTCGGCGTCGGCGCGGCCTCGGGCCTGTGCAACGGGCTCGCCAGCATCGGCGGCATGCCGCTCGCCGTGTTCTGGCTCGGCGCCCAGCGCAACGACCGGCACAAGACCCGCGCCAACATGCAAACCTATTTCGGATTGAGCACGATCGTCAGCGGCACGATCCTGGCACTGAAGGGCATCATCACCCTCACCTCGGCGCTGATGGCATTGCCGCTCTTCGCCGTCTACGGCGCCGGCCTCTGGCTCGGCACGCACGCCTTCGGCATCGCCTCCGAGCAGACCTTCCGCCGCATCGCCTATCTGACGATCTTCCTCAGCGCGCTCGTCAGCCTGCCACTCTGGGATGCGCTGCTGCAGCGTTGACGTCGCCGAGCCTGCTCCTGGACCCGAATTCTGTCCCCGCAGCACGCAATGGCTGTAGTATGACGCTACGGCACATCCTGCAGCGGGAGCGGAATGGCGATGAGCACGAGCACCGACACGACCTCGCAAGCCGGGCAGAGAAACCCGGCGAGCTACACCGCGGTCGTCTATTTCCACGGTATGGGCAGCCAGCGTCGCTACGAGGAAACCAGTCACCTCGTCGACCAGATCGACCGTCATCTCGGCAACCGGGCACGAGCCGGCGACCAGCAGGGGCAGATCCGCGGCATCAAGGCGCGTATCGAGCCGCTGCACCCGAAGCTCGGCGAGCCCGGCACCATCAGCTATGTCAAGGCGAGGCTGCTCGACCCTCCGATCGAGCCCGACAATCGCTCGCTCCGCTTCTACGAGGTCTATTGGGCGCCGATCATGGCGGAGCAGAAATCGCCCTGGGGCGTGCTGAAATGGATCTTCCGCCAGCCTTTCCGCCCGCTCGACACCTTGAACTCGCCCTGGCGCGAACGTCAGCGGCTGCGCCGCGCGGTGCTCGCCGCCATGTTCGAAGGGGAGCATGCAACAGCGACACCGGAGCAGAAGCAGGACTATCGCGACCTGCTCGAGCTCTATGACGATTTCGACCGCGAGGATCAGAGATTTCCGGCCGGCAGCTTCGACGATTTCCTCGCCTTCGTCCGCGAGCATCCCTCGGTCGCTCCCGATGCCGGCGTGCGTCTTCAGCTTCTGGCCCGGCGCTGGCAGTCGCAATACCGGCAGGACGAGGTGCGCAATGCCGTCCTGCTCGCGACCATGGCGCTCGCCCTGCTGCTTCTCGGCGGCGGTGCGTTGCTCGGCATCTTCGTCGCGCTCAAGGCCGTGCTCGGCCTGGAGCTGGTGCCACAATCCGCCCTGCCCTTCGCGGCTGACTGGAAGAGCGTGCTCGCAGTCGCGGGTTTTCTCGCCGCCGCGCTCGGGCTGACGCGCTTCCTGTCGGATTATATGGGCGACGTTCAGGCCTGGGCGACTTATGAGGAAACCGATGCCAAGCACATGGCGCGCAGCAAGGTGCTCGATCGCAGCCTGGAGGTGCTGAGCCATGTCCTACTGGACGATGCCTGCACGCGTGTCGCGGTCGTCGCGCACAGCCTCGGCACCAGCGTCGCCCATGACGCCCTGCTCGCGCTGAGCCGGCGCAACCGCGCCTACAATCCGGCCGACCCGATGACCGGCATGGTCGATCTCGGCAAGATCGAGCATTTCGTCACCATGGGCAGCCCGATCGACAAGATCGAGTATTTCTTCGAGAGCTATGTCTCGAACTCGCACCGCTACAAGCGGGTCGTCGAGGATCTGCGCGGCGACATCGGCACCGAGCCGTTCAAGCACAACACCAAGCCGTTCATCCACTGGATCAACTTCTGGGACGAGGGCGACCCGATCAGCGGCCCGCTGCATTCGCCGGCCAGCGCGAAGGACTTCGCCCAGCGCGTCGACAACATCCATGTCGCGAGCTACCGCTTCCCGATGCCGGCGGCCTCGCATGCCGGCTATTTTCATCACCGCACGGTGATCGACTGCCTGTACCGGGTGATCGGCCTGCGCGCGGCCTCGTTCCAGACCCTGACGCTGCCGGGGCCGAAACAGCAATATCCCTATGAGAGCGTCTATCTGGGTCCGGGCGAGCGGCTGGGCGCCCGCATGCCCTTCATGGTGATGGCGCTCGCCATTCCCTGGCTCGCGCTTCTCGCCATCGTGCTGGGCCTGCTCGGCGCCGCGCAGCTCGCCTTCGCGGCCGGCGGTCTCGGCGTGACCTTCCTCGTGCTGCTCGCGATCGGGCTGATCGCCAGCCGCGCCAAGGGCCACCTTATGCCGATATAGCGGCTCGCCTCAGCCGAGCTTGGCCATGATGTCGTCGGCGATCTCGAAATTGGCGAAGACGTTCTGGACGTCGTCGTCATTGTCGAGCGCTTCCATCAGCTTCATCATCGACGCCGCCTTCTCCTCGTCGAGCGGCGTCGTGGTCGTCGGCCGCCAGACCGGCTTGGCCGAGGCCGGCGCACCGAGCGAGGCTTCCAGCGCCTTGGAGACCTCGTTCAGGGCGTCGAAGGCGCACAGGATGGTGTGGCCGTTCTCATCCGAGATCACATCGTCGGCGCCGGCCTCGATCGCCGCCTCCATCACCTTGTCGGCATCCCCGGCCTCCGGCGGATAGCTGATCTCGCCGACGCGGTTGAACATGAACGAGACCGAGTTGCTCTCGCCGAGCGCCCCGCCGGACTTGGTGAAATAGGAGCGGACGGCGGAGGCGGTGCGGTTGCGGTTGTCGGTCAGCGCCTCGACGATCACGGCCGTGCCGCCGGGGCCGTAGCCCTCATAGCGGACCTCGTCATAGTTCTCGCTGTCGCCACCGAGCGCCTTCTTGATGGCGCGCTCGATGTTGTCCTTGGGCATGTTCTCGGCTCGCGCCGCCAGCACGGCCATGCGCAGGCGAGGATTCATGTTGGGGTCGGGCATGCCCATCTTGGCGGCGACGGTGATTTCACGGGCCAGCTTCGAGAACAGCTTGGAGCGCACCGCATCCTGCTTGCCTTTGCGGTGCATGATGTTCTTGAACTGTGAATGGCCGGCCATACGCCCTGATCTCCGCTGTTTCGCCCGCGCGGCTTATACTCAGCCGGCTCGCTGCGAGGCAAGCGCAGCGGCGGGGTTTCCAATCTACTCGCGCCCCGCCTCATGCTTAAGCGTTTCTTCGCGAACTACCCGCAAGGTTCCGGAGAGAACCATCGGCAGAAGCGAACCCAGCGCGCACCATGAACAATGCCATCGTCGAGCATACAGCGCGCCTGCGGACCTTCCGGATCGACGCTACCGACATCCGCCTGCTGCGGCAGCAGGCGGAGTTCGGGCGCCGGCGCCTGCCGACCCTGCTGCCGGAATTGCATGAGCAGTTCGAGGCCTGGCCTGAGATCCTGCGGGCGATGCAGCGGCCGGACGTGCATGAACTCCGGCTCGCGCACTGGATCAGGCTGGTCTCGGGCGAATTCGAGGACGGCTTTCTGGAGTCGGCACATGCCCTCGCCAGTGCCTTCAACGACAATGGCGTTCCAGCCCATGCCGTCGCGATCTGCCACGCCATCGTCAGTAATGCGATCGGCGCCGAGCTCGGCCTGCTGCGCGACGGCCTCGCCAGGCTCAGCCACATCTGGCAGGCCAAGGAATACAATCGGCGTATCGCGCTGCGCGCCGCCTTGCAGAAGGCGGTGCAGCTCGATCTCGAACTGCTGCTCGAGACCTATGCCCACGTCCAGCGCCAGAGCCGCGAGCGCATCCAGCACGAAATCTCGGCCTTCCAGGTCACGGTCCGCGACGTGGTCGGTGCCGTCACCGGCAGCGCCCGCGTCGTCGAGGAGATGGCGCACACGATGAATGGTGTCGTGAAGGAAACCGGCCTGCAGGCTGTCGCCGCCGCGCGAGCCTCGGACGAGGCTTCCGACAATGTCGCCAGCGTCGCCAGCGCTACCGAGGAGCTTTCCGCCTCGCTTAGCGAGATCTCCGGCGAGGTCGCCCGCGCCACGACCAAGGCTCACGATGCCAGCAATGCGGCACTCCGGACCGAGGCGATCGTCAAGGGCCTGGCGCAGTCGGCGCAGACGATCGGCTCGATCGTTGACCTGATCCGCGACATTGCCGCGCAGACCAATCTGCTGGCGCTCAACGCGACCATCGAAGCGGCCCGGGCCGGCGAAGCCGGGCGGGGCTTCGCGGTGGTCGCGCAGGAGGTGAAGCAGCTTTCAGCGCGCACCGCCAGGGCCACCGACGAGATCGCGGCCCAGGTTCCGGCCATGCAGGCGGCGACGCAGGAGGCCGTCGAGGCGATCGAGAGCATCGTCGGCTTCGTCGGCGACATGGACCAGACGACGCTGACGATCGCGAGCTCCGTCGACGAGCAGCGGGCAGCCACCCAGGAGATCGCCCGCAGCATCAGCTTCGCCTCGCAAGGCACGCAGGAAGTCGCGCAGGCCATCGCCAGCGTCAACGACTCCGCCCAGGCCGCTGGCATGGGCGTCGACGAGATGCTCGGCCTCGCCCAGGCCTTGACGCGCCAGGCCGAGACCCTGACCGAAGCCTTCGAGAACCTGACGAAACAGAACCGCGCCGCCTGACCATTGTCCGTCACCTACCTGTCAAGCACGGCTCTTAATTTTGAGTCATTCTAACTTTGACGACAGGACGGGGCCGGCCATGACCAACGAGACGCAATACGAATCCACCTTCGGTGCCAGCATGCTCGAGCATGACGATGCGCCGCCGCAGAACCACTCCGCCAACCCGACCATGGGCGAACTGATCGGTCAGCGCTTCTCGCGCCGTGGCCTGCTCAAGGGCGCCCTCGCCGTCTCCGCCATCTCCGCAACGGTCGGCGCGGCCGCGCTGGCTACTGCCGAGGAGGCCAAGGCCCAGGCGAAGGGCTCCGCTTTCAGCTTCAAGGAAGTCGAGGCCGGGGTCGACGCCGACCACCATGTCGCGGAGGGCTATCAGGCCGACGTGTTGCTGCGCTGGGGCGACCCGCTCTTCCCCGACGCGCCGGCCTTTGACCCGACGAAGCAGACGGCCGAGTCCCAGGCCAAGCAGTTCGGCTACAACAACGACTTCGTCGGCTACCTGCCGGTGCCGGGAGCGGCCGACCCGTCGGCCCATGGCGTGCTCTTCGTCAATCACGAATACACCAACCCGCATCTGATGTTCCCGGGCGTCGTTGAGATCAAGGACGGCAAGCCGGTGATGAAGAACGCGACCCCGGAGCGTTTTGCGATCGAGGCGATGGCGCATGGCGCGACCGTCGCCGAAATCCGCAAGACCGACGGCAAATGGGCGCTGGTGAAGAATTCCAAGTATAATCGCCGCATCACGGTCGCCACCGAGATGCAGCTCTCCGGCCCTGTCGCCGGTTCCGATCGCGTCAAGACCAATGCCGATGCCAGCGGCCGCAAGGTCTTCGGCACGCTGAACAACTGCTCGGGCGCGATGACGCCCTGGGGCACTTTCGTCTCCGGCGAGGAGAACTTCCACGGCTACTTCTCCGGCAAGCTGCCGGACGGCCACCGCGAGGAGGCCAATTACAAGCGCCTCGCCATTCCCTCGGCGCCCTATGCCTGGGGCCGCTTCGAGGAGCGCTTCGACCTCGCCAAGGAGCCGAACGAGGCCAACCGCTTCGGCTGGGTGATCGAGGTCGATCCGTTCGATCCGAACTCGGTGCCGAAGAAGCGCACCGCGCTCGGCCGCTTCAAGCATGAAGGCGCCGACAGCATCGTCGCCAAGGATGGCCGCGTCGTCGTCTATCTCGGCGACGACGAGCGCTTCGACTATGTCTACAAATTCGTCACCGCCGGCCGCTTCGATCCGAACAACCGGGCCGCCAATATGGACCTGCTCGATGCGGGCACGCTCCATGTCGCCAAGTTCGCCGCCGACGGCACGGTCGAGTGGCTGCCGCTGGTCTTCGGCCAGGGTCCGCTCACGGCCGCCAACGGCTTCGTAAGCCAGGCCGACGTGCTGATCGAGAGCCGCCGCGCCGGCGACCTGCTCGGCGCCACCAAGATGGACCGGCCGGAGGACATCACCCCGAACGGCGTCAACGGCCGCGTCTATGTGATGCTGACCAACAACACCAACCGCAAGGAAGACCAGGTCGACGCCGCCAATCCGCGCGCCAAGAACGCCTTCGGCCACATCATCGAGATCATCGAGGATGGCGGCGACTTCACCGCGACCAAGGGCAAGTGGGAAGTGCTGCTGAAATGCGGTGATCCTTCCGTCGCCGCCGTCGGCGCCAGCTTCTCGACCGAGACCAGCAAGGATGGCTGGTTCGGCATGCCGGACAATGCGGTGGTCGATTCCGCCGGCCGGCTCTGGGTTTCGACCGACGGCAACGGCCCGCAGGAGACCGGCCGCACCGACGGCCTCTGGGCGGTCGACACCGAAGGCGAGGCGCGCCGCACCTCGAAGCTGTTCTACCGCGTGCCGCATGGCGCCGAGCTCTGCGGACCCTGCTTCACACCGGACGACACCACCGCCTTCGTCGCCGTCCAGCATCCGGGCGACGACGGTCCGGACTGGCCGGCCTTCGGCCGTCGTTCCTATTACGAGGATCTCTCGACCCGCTGGCCCGACTTCAAGCCGGACATGCCGACGCGTCCCTCGGTGGTGGCGATCACCAAGCGCGGCGGAGGCAAGATCGGCGTGTGAGCGAAGCCGTCATGGTCGGGCTTGCCCCGACCATCTCTTGAAATGGAAACGCCCGGCGAAGTGCCGGGCGTTTTGCTTTTGGCTGCCATGCCGCTCCGCCGTCATGCTCGCCCTTGTGGCGAGCATCCACGTCTTGAACACCGAACTCGATCGGCGAAGCGAAGACGTGGATGGTCGGGACAAGCCCGACCATGACGGATGCCGCAGCTTCAGCGGGTGATCACGCCGCCTTCTTGGCGCCGAAGGTCGGGTCGAGCTCGCCCTTGGCGTAGCGCTTGGCCATGTCGGCCAGCGTGATCACGCGCTTGATCTTCGAGGCCTGGCCGGCGGTGTTGAACTCTTCCAGCCGCTTCTTGCAGAGCGCGGTCATCGCCTCCATCGCCGGCTTCAGATACTTGCGCGGGTCGAACTCGCCGGGATGCTCGGACAGGATCTTGCGGATCTGGCCGGTCATCGCCATCCGGTTGTCGGTGTCGATGTTGATCTTGCGCACGCCGTGCTTGATGCCGCGCTGGATCTCCTCGACCGGAACGCCCCAGGTCTGGGGCATCTTGCCGCCATACTGGTTGATGATGTCCTGCAGGTCCTGCGGCACCGAGGAGGAGCCATGCATGACGAGGTGCATGTTCGGCAGCTTCTTGTGGATCTCCTCGATGACATGCATCGCGAGGATCGCGCCGTCGGGCTTGCGGGTGAACTTGTAGGCGCCGTGCGAGGTGCCCATGGCGATGGCGAGCGCGTCGACCTTGGTCTCGGCGACGAACTTCACCGCCTCGTCCGGATTGGTCAGGAGCTGGTCGTGGCTGAGCTTGCCCTCGAAGCCGTGGCCGTCTTCCTTCTCGCCCTCGCCGCTTTCGAGCGAACCGAGCACGCCGAGTTCGCCCTCGACCGAGATGCCGCCGAGATGGGCCATGTCGGTGACGGTCCTGGTCACGCCGACATTGTAGTCCCAGTCGCCGGGGGTCTTGCCATCGGCCTTGAGCGAGCCGTCCATCATCACCGAGGTGAAGCCGGCCTGGATCGCGGTCATGCAGGTCGCCGGCTCGTTGCCATGGTCGAGATGCACGCAGACCGGGATATGCGGATAGATTTCGGTGACCGCGTCCATCATGTGCTTGAGCATGATGTCGTTGGCGTAGGAGCGCGCCCCGCGCGAGGCCTGGATGATCACCGGCGCATCCGTCGCGTCCGCCGCGGCCATGATCGCGAGCGCCTGCTCCATGTTGTTGATGTTGAAGGCCGGAACGCCGTAGTCGTTCTCGGCGGCATGGTCGAGCAATTGGCGAAGCGTGATGCGGGCCACGATGATCCTCCGGTTGGGCTCTGCTTTATCCGGAGGGTTTAGAATCGAACTGTGGCGGACGCAAAGCGAAACCCGCTGAAAACGTGAACGCGCTCAGCGCAGTCGTGCTTCGACAGCCGCCATCCGGTCCTCCAGCTTGACGATACGGTCGATCTCGAGCTGGTTCAGGCGCTCCTCGTAGACGCCTGCCGCCCCGCGCATCATCACCAGCATGGCGGCCGTGTTACGGCGCTCCTGCTTCTGGATGGTTTCGAGACGATCGAGGCGTTCCGTCACATCGCGACGGAACGCGGCAAGGTCTTCCTGAATTTTCATCAGGATCTGCGGAACGACGCCTTTGATGTTCTCGCTCATGCACGAGAACATAGCATAAACATCACTGCGCTCAACCGCAGGCTGCGCCGCCGCTCAACCCTTCCGCAGCGCCTCGACGCCCGGCAGCGCCTTGCCTTCCATCCATTCGAGGAAGGCGCCGCCCGCGGTCGAGACGTAAGTGAGGTCCTCGGCGACCTCGGCGTGGTTCATCGCCGCGACCGTGTCGCCGCCGCCGGCGACAGCGACGAGCTTGCCGTCCCGCACCCGCTCCGCCACCGCCTTGGCGACAGCGACGGTCGCCGTGTCGAAGGGCGGTAGCTCGAAGGCGCCGAACGGCCCGTTCCAGACCACGGTCTTCACGCTGTTGAGCTTGAGCACGACCTCGGCGACGCTGAGCGGGCCGGCGTCGAGGATCATCTCGTCGGGCCCGACCTCGTTGATCGAGACGACACGATGGCCCGGATGCGCCTTGAACTCGCGCGCCACCAGCGCATCGACCGGCAGGATGATCTCGCAGCCGGCCGCCTTGGCCTTGGCCTCGATCTCGCGGGCGGTATCGGCGAGATCGTGCTCACAGAGCGACTTGCCGACATTGACGCCGCGGGCGGCGAGGAAGGTGTTGGCCATGCCGCCGCCGATGACGAGCACATCGACCTTCTGCACCAGGTTCCCCAGCAGTTCGAGCTTGGTCGAGACCTTGGCGCCGCCGACGATAGCCATCACCGGGCGGGCCGGGTTGTCGAGGCCAGCCGAAAGCGCCTCCAGTTCGGCCTGCATGGTGCGCCCGGCATAGGCCGGCAGCAGATGCGCCAGCCCTTCGGTCGAGGCATGGGCGCGGTGGGCGGCCGAGAAGGCGTCGTTGACATAGAGATCGCCATTGGCGGCGAGCGCCTTGACGAACTCGGGGTCGTTCTTCTCGTCGCCGGCGTGGAAGCGGGTGTTCTCGAGCAGCAGGATTTCGCCGTTCTTGGCGGCGGCGATCGCCTTCGGCGCCTCCTGGCCGATGCAGTCGCCGACGAAGATCACCGGCTGGCCAAGCGCATGCGCCAAGGCCGGCACGACCTGCCTGAGGCTGTTCTTCTCGTCGCGGCCCTTCGGCCGGCCGAAATGGGCGAGCAGGATGACCTTACCGCCCTTCTGCGCGATCTCGCGGATCGTCGGCAGGATGCGGTCGATGCGGGTGGTGTCGGTGACCCTGCCCTCCTCCATCGGCACGTTGAGATCGACGCGGACGAGGACACGCTTGCCGGCGAGATCGGCGTCGTCGAGGGTGCGGAAAGCGGGCATGGAGAGTGCTCTCTTACAGGCGTTGAAACAGACAGGGATAATCCATGACGAGGCCGTCCTCGTCGACCGGAAGCTCGGCGGTGAAACTGCCATCGGCGGTCTCGAACCGGAAGAGCCTCGGTGCGAGGCAAGTGTAGATCTGCTCGGTGACGAATGGCTCGAAGCTGTCGAACGGTACGAACAGCATGGCGATATGCCGGTGCTGGCCGGGCTCCAAAGCCAGGCGTCGGATCGGCAGCGTGTTGGTGAAGGGCGTGGCGGAGAGGTCGATGTCGATACAAGCATCGAACGCCGGCGGATGGCCACGCTCGCTATCGTGCCAGGCGCCATCGCGCCGGGCCATGGCGAGCCGACGGCCGTCGGTCGTCGCGATCTCGAAGGAGCGCACCGTGAAATCAGCATTGCAAGCGATGCGATAGGTCGCACCGAAGCGGCTCCCGTCGCGCTCGCCGACCAGGACGGCATCGGCGCGAAGGCCGTTGGCCTCCGCGCGCAAGGTCAGATGTTCGAGCACACCGCCTTCCAGCGCCCGCCAGCGGACACTGCGCCCGTCCGCGAGATCGGCGGGCGGGCAGAAGCTCATCGCGGCAGGATCGGCGGCAGCACGCCGGGAACGCCGCTCTTCAACACGATCACCGTCAGGATGACGGTCAGCACCGCCGTGACGATGCCGGTGAGCAGCAAGGCGCCGAAGCGCGGGGTCGAATTGACACGCTGGCGCAGGGCCGAGAGTTCCTCGCGCAGGCCGGCGAAGTCCATCGTGCCAGCAGCGAGATCGACCTTCTGGGCGCTGCGCTCCAGCGAGGCCTCGGCGCGGGTCAGCACCGCCTCGTAGCGCGCGAACTTCTCCTCGATCCGCGCAGCCTTCTCCTCGATGCGCGAAAGCTGATCGAGCTTGCGCGGGTCGCTGGCAGCAGCGGGCTCGGCCGGCTTCGCCTCGGAGGCGCGGGCCGCGGCGATCTCGGCCATGCTCGGGGCCGGCGGCACGATCACGGCCTCGGTAGGCGTGGTCGGCGTGGCGACGGTCGGCTCGATCTTGTTCATTGCGCGGTCCGTTCCTCGGCGGCGTGGGCGCGGCCGCACCGGATGGGCACGGCCGCAGCGATTGTATGGATCAGATCAGCTTCGCCATGGCGACGGCGGTGTCGCTCATGCGGTTCGAGAAGCCCCACTCATTGTCGTACCAGGACATGACGCGCACGAACTTGTCGTCCATGACCTTGGTCTGGTCGAGCGCGAAGGTCGACGAGGCCGGATCGTGGTTGAAATCGATCGAGACGTTGGGCTGGTCGGTGACGGCCAGGATGCCCTTCAGCGCGCCGCGCTTGCTCGCCTTGACGATGGCGTCGTTGATCTTCTCGACCGTGGTCTTGCGCTTCGAGATGAACTTGAAGTCGACGACCGAGACGTTCGGCGTCGGCACGCGCACCGAGGTGCCGTCGAGACGGCCCTTGAGCTCGGGGATGACGAGGCCGATCGCCTTGGCGGCGCCGGTCGAGGTCGGGATCATCGACATCGCGGCGGCGCGGCCGCGGTAGAGATCCTTGTGCATCGTGTCGAGCGTCGGCTGGTCGCCGGTATAGGCATGGATCGTGGTCATGAAGCCCTTGTCGATGCCCACGGCGTCATGCAGCACCTTGACCACCGGCGCGAGGCAGTTGGTCGTGCAGGAGGCGTTGGAGACGACGATGTGGTCCTTGGTCAGGGCCTCGTTGTTGACGCCATAGACCACGGTCAGGTCGGCGCCGTCGCAGGGGGCCGAGACCAGCACGCGCTTGGCGCCGGCGGCGAGATGCGCGGCCGCCTTGTCGCGGGTGGTGAAGATGCCGGTGCATTCCAGCGCGATATCGACACCGAGCGCCTTGTGCGGCAGATCCTTGGGGTCGCGGATCGCGGTCACCTTGATCGGGCCGCGGCCGACATCGATCGTGTCGCCGGAGACGGTGACCGTGCCGGGGAAGCGGCCGTGCACGGAATCGAAGCGGAAGAGATGGGCGTTGGTCTCGACCGGGCCGAGATCGTTGATCGCCACGACCTCGATGTCCTTGCGCTTCGACTCGATGATCGCGCGCAGCACGTTGCGCCCGATACGGCCGAAGCCGTTGATCGCCACCTTGACCGTCATCTCAATCCTCTCCTTCGCCGTTTGCCGGCGCAGCCGGCGTCATTCACGCGGGCAAATCGGCCAAACCAAGGCGGAACGCAAGGGCAGGCCTTAAAAATTTGAGACGGCTCAGCCGTTGTGACGCTTGATCGCCGCCTCGGCCACCGCCTCCGGCGTGATGCCGAAATGCTTGTAGACCTCCTTGTAGGGGCCGCTCGCCCCGAAGGAAGACATGCCGACGAAGCCGCCGTCGGCGCCGATCACGCCATCCCAGCCGAAGCGCACGGCCGCCTCGACCGCGATCTTGATCGGCGCATCGCCGATGATCCCTGCCTTGGTCGCCTCGTCCTGCTCAAGCAGTGCTTCCAGCGAGGGCACCGATACGACGCGGGCGCGAATGCCCTTATCGGCCAGGAGCTTGCGGGCAGCGACTGCGATCTCGACCTCGGAGCCCGAGGCGAAGAGCGAGACCTGCGCCTTGCCGCCTTCAGCCGCCAGCAATTCATAGGCGCCCTTGGCCGAGCGGTTCGTCGCCGAGGCGTCGGTGCGCACGGGCGCCAGGTTCTGGCGCGAGAGCGCCAGCACGGTCGGCCCGTCGGTGCGCTCCAGCGCGATCTGCCAGGCTTCGGCCGTCTCGATCGCATCGGCGGGTCGCAGCACGCGCATGTTCGGCATGGCGCGCAAGCTGGCGATCTGCTCGACCGGCTGGTGGGTCGGCCCGTCCTCGCCGAGGCCGATCGAATCATGGGTCATGACATAGACGACCGGCAGGCCCATCAGCGCCGCGAGCCGCATCGAGGGGCGGGCATAGTCGGCGAAGACCAGGAAGGTGCCGCCGGCGGTGCGGAAACCGCCATGCAGGGTGATGCCGTTCATCGCCGCGGCCATGCCGTGCTCGCGGATGCCGTAGCGGACATAGCGGCCCTTCGGGGTCTTCGGCGTGAAGTCCTCGGCCGCCTTCGTGCGCGTGTTGTTGGACGGCGTGAGGTCGGCCGAGCCCATCACCAGCTCCGGCATGACCGGCGCGATGGCTTCGAGCGCCAGCTCCGAGGCCTTGCGGGTCGCGACCGTGACCGGGCTCGCAGCCAGCGCCTTCTTATGGGCGACCAGCGCCTTGGCGAGCTTGGCCGGCACGGTATGGTTCAGGCGTCGCTCGAACTCGCTGCGCTTGCGCTCGGACAAAGCCGCCAGGCGCGCATTCCACTCCTTGCGCTCGGCGAAGCCGCTGGCGCCAAAGCCGCGCCAGGCCGTGAGCACGTCGGCGGCGACCTCGAACGGCCCGCCGGTGATGCCGAGCGCCTTCTTGGCGGCGGCGAGCTCGTCGGCGCCGAGCGGCTCGCCATGCGCCTTGGAGGTGCCGGCCTTCTTCGGCGCGCCGAATCCGATCACGGTCTTGCAGGCGATCAGCGTCGGCTTGTTCGACTTCTGGGCACGGCGGATCGCCGCCTCGATCGCGTCGGGATCATGCCCGTCGACGCGTTCGGCCTTCCAGCCGCAGGCCTTGAAGCGCGCGACCTGATCGACCGAGTCGGAGATCGAGAGCGGCCCGTCGATCGAGATGCCGTTGTCGTCCCAGAGCACGATCAGCTTGTTGAGCTTCTGATGGCCGGCGAGCGCGATCGCCTCCTGGCTGATGCCTTCCATCAGGTCGCCGTCGGAGGCGAGGACATAGGTCTTGTGGTCGACCAGCTTCTTGCCGAATTCGGCGGCGAGCATGCGCTCGGCCATCGCCATGCCGACGGCGGTGGCGAGACCCTGGCCGAGCGGGCCGGTGGTGGTCTCGACGCCGGCGGTCATGAAGTTCTCGGGATGGCCCGGCGTCTTCGATTCGAGCTGGCGGAATTTCTTGAGGTCGTCGAGCTCCATGCCAGGCGTGCCGGTGAGATAGAGCAGCGCGTAGATCAGCATCGAGCCATGGCCGGCCGACAGCACGAAGCGGTCGCGATCGGGCCAGCGCGGCTCGGCCGCATCGTATTTCAGGATGCGGGTGAACAGCACGGTCGCGACGTCGGCCGCGCCCATCGGCAGGCCGGGATGGCCGGACTTGGCCTGCTCGACGCCGTCCATGGCGAGGGAGCGGATGGCGTTGGCGAGCCGCTCGTGCTGGGCGCGGTCGATCGCAGGCGTCGTCATGGAATTTCTCCGGCGAAGGCGGAACGAGGCTCGCGCCGAAGCTGGCCGGCGACGAGCAGCGAACTCTTGAGAAAAAGGTCGCGCGTTCGATAGGCCGCCCGCTCAAGCGGAGTCAATTCGCCTGCAAGGACGCAGATATCGAGTTTTCCCCACGCTTCGCTCGGACCGCACCGGCCAAAGCGCTTTCCACGGAGATATTTGTTAATCTACGCTTCCGAATCGGATGAGCCGGCTTCCCCGGCACGCAAAGGAAGAAGCGTGGCGTCTCCAGCACTGGATCACGCCCTGTCGCGCCTCGAAGGCGCGCTCGGCCAACTCGAAGCGGCCGCCCGCAGGCGGCTCGAGGTCGAGCGTGGCCGCGCCAATCTCGAAACCGAACTCACCCTGATGCAGGATGACCGGGCCCGCCTCGCGGTCGAGCTCGATGGCGCCATGGCCCGGATCGGCCAGGTCGAGGGCGTCGCGCAGGAGGTCGACCGCAAGCTCGACCGCGCCATGACGGCGCTCGCCGAGGTGATCGCGCGCGTCGAAGCCCACCCCGAGGAAGAAGCCGAGCAGGACGCCTGATGCCCCAGGTCAACGTCACCATCTCCGGCAAGGCCTACCGCATGGCCTGCGGCGAGGGCGAGGAGCCGCATCTGGAGGCGCTCGCGCAGCTCTATGACGGCAAGATCGAGGAGATGCGCCAGGCCTTCGGCGAGATCGGTGACATGCGCCTGCACGTCATGGCGGCGCTGATGGTCGCCGACGAGCTCAGCGAGCTGAAGAAGAAGGTCGAGACGCTCGAAGGCCGGCTGCAATCGCTGCAAGGCGATGCGGGCTTCGCCGACCAGCGTGCCGGCGAGGTCGAGGAGAAGGCTGCCGCCGCCCTCGTCGCGGCGGCCGAACGCATCGAGAGCGTGGCGAAGAGCCTGCTGCCGACTCAGGCGGGATAGGCAGCGCCTCATCCCGCCCCGGGGCGGTGCCGTCCTGGCCTGCCGGGCCAAGACGGCGGAGCATCATTTCGCCCGCTTCGCTCCGACCAGCTCGTCCCACTTCCTGAAGGCGACGACCATCTTGTCGGGCTTCAGCGGCAGTTCGATCGGGTTGTTGGCGATGAGGTCGGCATATTCCGGCCGGCCGAACTCGGCGATGACCTTCTGGCTCGATTCCGGCGCCAGCGAGAGCGGCACGTTCTTCACCGCCGGGCCGGGATAGAGATAGCCCTCGTCATAGGAATAGGCCTGCATCTTCGGCGTCAGCACATGCGCCATGATGTCGAGAACGACGGCGAGCCGGTCATTGGGCAGGCCCTTGGGCACGCACATGAAGAAGGCGTCCGAGACCCAGTGGAAGCCCTTCAGCGTCTGGATCTTCGCTTCCTTCGGCACGATGCCGAGCGCGCGCGGATTGATGTCCCAGCCGGTGGTCGTGATGATGATGTCGCGCGAGCCGTCACCGAACTCCTTCATCGTCGCGCCGGTGCCGGCCGGATAGTACTCGATGTACTGGCCGAGCTCCTGCAGATAGGCCCAGGTCTTGTCCCAGCCGCCGACCGGGTCCTGCGGGTCCTTGTCGCCGAGGAGATAGGGCAGGCCCATCATGAAGGTGCGGCCCGGGCCGGAATTGGTCGGGCGGGCATACATGAACTTGTTCGGATTGGCCTTGGCCCAGGCGAGCAGTTCCTCGGCCGTGGTCGGCGGGGTCTTGACCCGGTCGGGCATGTATTCGAGCAGCGGGCCGGAGGGGTAGTAGTTGACGACGACGCCGAAGCCGTCGCCCTGCGCCTTGTGCAGGTTGAGCGCGGCCGGCTCGTAATTGGCCTCGATGTTCGGGAACTTGTCGGCGAAATCGGGCAGGATTTTCTGCCAGAGCTTCTGCTCGAGGCCGGCGGCGAGGCCGTCACTGCCGGTCAGGATCAGGTCGAGATCGACCTTGCCGGCGCCCTGTTGCGCCTTGAGCTTGCTGGCGAGCTCGGGCACAGGCGCCTTCACGAAGGCGATGCGCGAGACCAGCTTGGGATTGGCAGCGCGGTAATCCTCGAACGCCTTCTGCATCAGCGCGAGCGCGCCGCCGACATCCATGACGCTGATCACGACCGGGCTGGTCGGCAGCGGCGGCGAGGCGGCGAGCGCCGGCCCGCCCGCTGCGAGTGCGCCGAGGCCACCGAGCACGGTGCGGCGGTCGATACCCTTGAGATGCTTGGTCATTGCCTTCCCCTCTTGTTGTCGCGCCGCTGGTGGCGGCGTTCATGCGTCGTAATGGCGTTCCTGATCGGCGAGGCGGACGCGCCGGACGAAAAGCTCATCCGACCACTCGACCTTCCCCTCGGCAAGCGTAATGCCATGCGCGAACAGGGCCGGCCGGATCGCGGCAAGGGCATGGTCGGAGGCCATGGCGAAAGCCTGCTCGGGCGTCGCGATGCCCCAGGCGACGACATTGCGCACCGCCTCGTCGAGGCAGAGCGCCGAGCCGGCGAGCAGCCCTTCCTCCTGCCGCACCGAACCATCGGGCATCCTGTCGACCGCCATGCCGGCGAAGTGGTAGCGGCCGATCGGCGCCGCGGCCGCCACCACCGCATCGGTGACGAGGATCGAGCGCTCGAAACCCTTGGCCCGGATCAGCGCGGCGAGCGCCTTGGGATGGACATGGATGCCGTCGGCGATGAAGCCGGCCATCAGCCGGTCCTCCGCGAGCTGGGCGAAGATCGGGTTGGCGAGCTTGTGCAAGGTCTGCGGCAGGCCGTTGCCGAGATGGGTCGAGAGCGAGAGGCCGGCATCGGCTGCGGCGGCGACCTGATCGAAATCGGCCGCTGAATGGCCGATGGCAACGATCTTGCCGGCATTGGCCAAAGTCTTGGTCAGAGCGAGCGCTCCTTCGCGCTCGGCGGCGAGCGTCACCATCAGGATCGGCCGTGACAGGTCGCGCTCGGCCTCGGCGATCAGCTCGGGCCGCGCCGCCGTCATGGCCTGCGGCGGATGGCAGCCATGGTAGCCCGGCGCCGGGTTCAGGAACGGGCCCTCGAGATGATAGCCCGGGCACATCAGGGGCCCGAGCCGGCTCTCGGCGACGGCTTTGTCCAACGCCTGGAAGCGCTCGACCAGCTCGTGCGGATGGGCAGTGATGATCGTCGGCAGGCAATGCGTCACGCCGCTCGCGAGCATCGCCTCCAGCGCCCGGTCGAGATCGGCCGGAGTGATCGCCGGATCGTTGAAGTCGACGCCGGCGAAGCCGTTGACCTGGAGATCGACGAGGCCGGGCGAGACGGGCATCGCCGCTCAGCCCTTGTTCAGCAGCGAGGCGGCCGGCGGATCGAGGAAGAGCACCGTATTGGGATGGCGCTGCAGGATCGAGGCCGGGTGCAGCGGCGTCACGTCGCCTTCGAGCGCATCCTTCACCGCCTGCGCCTTGCGCGCGTCCGGCACCGACAGCACAATCAGCTCGCTCTTCAGGATCTGGCGGATGCTCATCGAGATCGCCTGCTCCGGCACGGCTTCGAAGCTCTCGAACCAACCCTCGCCGAACTGCTGGTTGCGGCAGGCCTCGTCGAGCGTGACGACGATGTACGGCTCCTCGGTCTCGAAATCGGCCGGCGGGTCGTTGAAGGCGAGATGGCAGTTCTCGCCAAAACCGGCGAAGCAGAGATCGATGCGGCGCCCGGCGATCAGCGCGTTGAGGCGCTGCGTCTCGGCAGTGGGATCGCCCTCGCCATTGACGAAGTTGAAGGCCGGCTTGACCGCGAGCGGCGCAAGGAAGCGCTCCCTGAGATAGCCGCGGAAGCTCGCCGGATGGCTCTCGGGCAGGCCGACATATTCATCGAGATGGAAAGCGGTGACCTTCGACCAGTCGATACCCTCGGCCACGACGAGGTTCTGCAGCATCTCGAACTGGCTCGCGCCGGTGGCGACGATGATCGTCGCCTCGCCGTGGCGGGTGATCGCGGCGCGGATCGCCTCGGCGCCGAGGGCGGCAGCCTGCTTGCCGAGCTCGTTCTTGTTCGGGGTGATACGGATATCGATCATGCTGCTCCTGCCCGGCACGACTGCGGTGGTGTTGGTACACTACCATACCAGATCTCAGCCTAGCATGAGCGCGCGGCGACGCACCTATCGAAGAGGTATGGCACGCCGCTGCCTTTTTGCGGGGTTTGCGCGTAGGAATTTGTATTCCCTCTCGGATTCCTCTGCGAAACGCGGCTGAGGCCGATTGTTTGGGGTGCTGGTTTGGTGGGCGGTCTTCAGCGGCTGGCTTGGAGGGCTCGCAGTCGGCCC
>NZ_FOKP01000042.1 GCF_900112185.1 Allobosea sp. CRIB-10
TCACCCACGGGCTTGGTGTCCCTCAGGGCTGTCGGTCTTCCACCTGCCACCGCAACCGCTGGTATAGCAGATGAGGCAAAATGAGAGTTACAAGGGGTCGCGCGACGCGGATCGTTGGCGGCGTTGCACCGAAGGCAAACGTTCAGGACAGCGCGGCCCCTCATCCGGCCCTTCGGGCCACCTTCTCCCGCAAGGGGAGAAGGGAAGATCGATGCGCCGCCGCTCCCTCTCATCCTCATCACCTCAGCTTCGGGTTCAGCGCATCGCGCAGCCAGTCGCCGAGCAGGTTGACCGAAAGGACGATCAGACCGAGCTGCAGCGAGGGGAAGACGACCAGCCACCAGGAGCCGGAGAACAGATACTGGTTGCCGATGCGGATCAGCGTGCCGAGCGAGGGCTGGGTGATCGGCATGCCGACGCCGAGGAAAGACAAGGTCGCTTCCGAGAGGATGGCGAGGCCGAGATTGAGGGTGGCCGCGACCATCACCGGGGTCAGCGTGTTCGGCAGGATATGCCGGCGCATGATCCGCCCGGCCGGCACCTTGATGATGCGCGCCGCCAGCACGTATTCCTTGCGCCGCTCGACCATGGTCGAGGCGCGCACGGTCCGGGCATACTGCACCCAGCTGGTCAGCGCGATCGAGACCACCAGCACCGCCGCGGCGAAGGGGTCGCGTAATGCCGGCGGCAGCAATTCGCGGAAGATCGCCGAGACCAGGATCGCCATCAGCAGCGTCGGGATCGACAGAACGGTATCGCCGAGCCGCATCAGGAGATTGTCGATGCGCCCGCCATAGAAGCCGGCGATCAGGCCGATCGAGACGCCGATCGCCATCGAGACCAGCACCGCCGAGAAGCCGATGATCAGCGAGACCCGCGTGCCGTAGAGGATGGCGGAGAAGACGTCGCGCCCCTGCGGGTCGGTGCCGAGCAGGAACGGCCATTCGCCGTCCGCCGACCAGATCGGCGGGATCTCGGCCTTGTCGATGAAGATCTGGGCGAGGTCGTGCGGGTTCTGCGGCGCGATCAGCGGGCAGAACAGCGCCGTCAGGATCAGCAGCGCCAGCACCAGCGCCGAGGACCAGGCCGCCGGCGTGTGTCGGAAGCTCCAGCCGATATCGCTGTCGAGGAAGCGGCGCAGGCGGCCCGGCCTGGTGGCGGCCTCAGCGGGCATTGGCGCCTCCCGTCAGCGCATCCTCGCGCAGGCGCGGATCGACCCAGGCATAGGTCAGGTCGACCAGCGTATTGAGCGAGACGAAGATGAAGGAGACGACGATGAGGTACGCGGCCATCACCGGGATGTCGACGAAGGTGACGGCCTGGACGAAGAGCATGCCCATGCCCGGCCACTGGAAAACCGTCTCGGTGACCAGCGCGAAGGCGATGAGGTTACCGATCTGCAGCCCGGTCACCGTGATCACCGGCATCAGGCAGTTACGCAGCGCGTGGCGGAAATTCACGGCGCGGGCCGGCAGGCCGCGCGCCCGGGCGAAGCGGATGAAATCGGTCCGCATCGTCTCCAGCATCTCGGCCCGCACCAGCCGCATCACCAGCGTGATCTGGAACAGCGACAGCGTGATGCCCGGCAGGATCAGCGCCTTGCGGCCCGAGGCCGTCAACAGCCCGGTGCTCCACCATCCCAACTGGACGACCTCGCCGCGGCCGAAGGCCGGCAGCCATTGCAGGTTCACCGAAAAGACCAGGATGAACAGGATGCCGAGCGCGAAGCTCGGCAGCGAGACGCCGAGCACCGAGATGAACTGCAGCGCCTTGGCGAGCAGGCTGTCTCGTCTGATCGCGGTGTAGACCCCCAGCGGAATCCCGACCGCCAGCGACAGGAAGGTCGCGACAAGAACCAGTTCGAAGGTCGCCGGGAAGCGCTCGGCGATCAGCGTGAACACTTCCTGCTGGTTGCGATAGGAGATGCCGAAATCGCCGCGCAGCGCATTGCCGACGAAGGTCGCGAACTGCAGCACGAAGCCCTTGTCGAGCCCAAGTCTGGTGCGCAGTTCGTCGCGCTGCGCCTGGCTCGCCTGCTCGTTCAGCATCAGCTCGACGGGGTCGCCGACGAAGCGGAAGGTCAGGAAGGCGAGGAACGCCACCGCCAGCATGACGCCGGCGGCGTTGACGAAGCGCTTGAACAGGAAGGCTGGCATCGTCGTTCGACTCCCGTGGGCTGCGCGAACCCGGCCTGTCATTCCGGGACTTCGCGCAGCGAAGAACCCGGAACCCACGACTGGGTCGCATGAGTCAGAGCGGCGGTCGCGGGCACTCGCCCGGTCGTGGGTTCCGGGTTCGCGCCTGCGGCGCGCCCCGGAATGACAGGGAGATCACTTCATCTTGGTCAGCCACAGGCGCGGCTTGTTGTCCGAAGCCTGCACGGTGGACGCGACCGTGTTGCGCATCGCCCAGGCCATCGGCTGCTGGTGCAGCGGGATGAAGAGCTGCTCGGCCTTGGCGATCTTCAGCGCCTCCTTCATCAGCGCGATGCGCTTGGGCGTATCGAGCTCGACGCCGGCCTTGTCGACCAGCGCGTCGATGCGCGGATCGCCCCAATTGCCCCAGTTGAACACGCCGCCCGTGCCGCTCTTCGAGCGCAGCACCTGGACCAGCAGCGAATAGGCGTCGATCATCGGCTCATTGGCCCAGCCGAAGGAGATCAGGTCGAAATCGCCCTTCACACGCTTGGGCGCCTGCTGGCTGCGCGGGGCGAGGCTGAGATTGGGCTTCAACCCGGCGCGCGACCACATCGCCGCCACCGCCTGGCAGAACTCCTCCTCGTTGACGAGCGAGTCGCTCTGGCAGTTCATCAGGAAGGAGAAGCCGTTGGGGTAGCCGGCCTCCGCGAGGAGCTTCTTGGCGCCGGCGAGATCGAAGGGCAGGCGCTGGTCCTGTGACGGCTCGTAGCCGGGGATCGCCGGGGCGACGAGCGCGCCGGTGTTGCGCGACAGGCCGCGCATCGCCCGCTTCTGCACCGCATCGATGTCGATGGCGCGATAGAGCGCCTCGCGCACCTTGATGTCCTTGAAGGGGTTCTTGTCCTTGACGTCGCTCTCGATGAGCTTGTCGGTCAGGTTGAAGGCGAAGAAGACCGAGCGCAGTTCGTTGGTCTGCAGCACCTTGACCTCGGTCGAGGCCGTGAGGCGCGGCAGATCCTGCAGCGGCGCGACATTGGTGAAGTCGATCTCGCCGGAGAGCATCGCCGCCACCCGGGTCGAGGACGAGGTGATCGGCACGAACTCGATCACGTCGATATTGTGCTGCGGCTTATCCCACCACGCCGTGTTCCTGGCGAAGACCGTCTTGGCGTCGGCACGCCGGCTCTCGACCTTGAACGGGCCGGTGCCGTTGGCGTTATCGGTGGCGTACCCTTTCACGCCCTTGCCGGAATCGGTCGGGAGCAGCGAGTTGTTCGCCTCCATCCACTCCTTGTCGAAGATGAAGATGTTGGTGAGGTCGTTGAGCAGCAGCGGATAGGGACCGTTGACCTCGATCTCGACAGTGTAGTCGTCGATCTTCTTCGAGCTCTTATAGGCCGGCAGATTTCCCTTGAGCGGCGAGGTGTCGTGGGTGACGCGCGCCAGCGAGGCGATGACGTCGTCGGCCGTGAACGGGTTGCCGTTGTGGAATTTCACGCCCTGGCGCAGCTTGAAGCGCCAGACGGTCGGGCTCACCGTCTCCCAGGATTCGGCCAGCGCCGGCTCGATCTTGAGGTCGCCGGTATAGCGGACGAGCCCCTCATAGACGTGGTTCAGCACCGAGAGCGTGAAGGTCTCGCCGAAGGAATAGGGATCGAGCGAGGCGATCTCGCGCGCCGAGCCCCATTTCAGCGTCTTGGCTTCGACCGCGCCGTTCAGTGCGAAAGCGGCGACTGCCGCCAGCAACCAGACCTTCTTCATCGAACTCTCCCCTTCTCGTTGCTTGCCGGCCCGCTTCGCGCACCGGGGAATGCCGTTCCGTTGCCGCCTCTGTGATCATCGTGGCGCTTTGCGCGCCATCTCGTGTGCGATCGTTGAGCAAACTTGCATACGATACAAGAACCGTATTGTATGCGATTATTGAAGACAAGCGGAAACTCGATTCATGCCGCGCCCTGCCCGCCCGCTCGCTGCGAACAAGCCCAGACCCAACGGCAAGACGGCCGCGACAGACGCGCCCGTGCCGCGCGCCCAGGCCGTCTACAAGGCGCTGCGCCGCGCCATCATCGAGCAGGCGCTGAAGCCCGGGATGAAACTCCCCGAGGATTCGATCGGCGAGCAGCTCGGCGTCAGCCGCACTTTGGTGCGCGAGGCGTTCGGGCGGCTCGCTGTCGAAGGCCTGGTCGAGCTCAAGCCGAATCGCGGCGCCAATGTCGCCTATCCGACGCTGGAAGAAGCGCGCGACGTCTTCGAAGTCCGTCGCGGACTGGAGCGGCTCGTCGCCGAGAACCTCGCCGGCCGGCTGACCCCGGCCCAATCGGCCGAGCTCGAAGCGCATGTTCGCTTGGAAGAAAAGGCGCATGAGCAGGACGGGCCGGAATCGATCCGGCTCTCCGGGGAGTTCCACATCAAGCTCGCCGAGATGACCGGCAATGCGCTGCTGCTGCGCTATGTCCAGGAGGCCTCGTCGCGCTGCTCGCTGATCCTCGCCATCTATGGCCGCCCGCACTCCTCCGAATGCGCCGTCTCCGAGCATCGCCAACTGATCGAGGCCCTGCGCGCCGGCGACGCGGCCCGCGCCGCCGCGCTGATGGACCATCATCTGCAATCCGTCGTCACCCGCGCCTTACTGGCGCCGCGCGGCGAACGCGACATCCGCGACGTGCTCGCACCCTATGCCTTGAGTGAAGGATTGACCCCATCGTGACCCAGCCCCTGACCCAGGACCGGCCGGCCGCCGCCGGGATCGTCACCTTCGACTTCGCCGCCCTGACGCCGCGCGAGCGCTACAAGCTCTTGATCGGTGCGGTGGTGCCACGCCCGATCGCGCTGGTGACCACGGTCGACGCCAACGGCGTCGTCAATGCCGCGCCGTTCTCCTTCTTCAACTGCCTCTCGGCCGATCCGGCGATCCTGGCGCTCGGCGTCGAATACCGCCAGACCGGCGGGCAGAAGGACACCGGCCGCAATGTCCGCGAGACGCTCGCCTTCACCGTCAACATCGTCTCCGACGCGCTGCTCGACGGCATGAACGCCTGCGCCGTGCCGTTCGAGCCCGGCACCGACGAACTCGCCGAAGCCGGCCTCACCGCCATGCCCGGCGTCAAGGTGCCCTGCCCCTGGATCGGCCAGGCGCCGGCCGCCTTCGAATGCCGCCACCACACGACGCTCGGCATCGGCAATTCGCGCGAGATCATCCTGGGCGAGGTCGTCTACGCCCATTTCCGCGCCGACACGGTCGATACGCTGAAGCACTATGTCGATCCCGTCGCGCTCGACGCGATCGGCCGCATGGGCGGGCATGGCTACGCCACGACGCGCGACTATTTCGACCTGCCGACCATGTCGGTGGCCGACTGGCGCGGCGACCGTTCCAAAGCGCGGCGTACGCGACCCGATCGGCGCTGAGCGAATGCGTCATCTGCTCAGGAGCGGTTGACCCGGAGAGGATTTCCGCCAGCAATGCGGCCTCGCAAATCAGTTCGACGAGGCCTCCATGAACAAGCACGTCTCCGGCATCGACGGCACCAAGCTCGACAGGCTGGCCGAGGTCGCGATCAGGGTCGGCCTCAATCTGCAGCCGGGGCAGGACCTGTTCCTGACCGCTCCGGTCGCGGCCCTGCCGCTGGTCCGGCGCATCGCCGAGCACGCCTACAAGGCCGGCGCCGGTCTGGTCACGCCGATCCTCTCGGACGAGGCGCTGACGCTGGCGCGCTACCGCTTCGGGCAGGACGCCAGCTTCGACCGCGCACCGTCCTGGCTCTATGACGGCGTCGGCAAGGCTTTCGCGGCGAACACGGCCCGGCTCGCCGTCGTCGGCGACAATCCGATGCTTCTCGCCGAGCAGGACCCGGCCAAGCTCGCCCGCGCCAACAAGGCGAACTCGATCGCCTACCAGCCGGCGCTGGAGAAGATCGCCAATTTCGACATCAACTGGAACATCGTCTCCTATCCCGGCGCGGCCTGGGCCCAGCAGGTTTTCCGTGAGGATGCCGAGGACGCCGCGGTCGCCCGTCTCGCCGAGGCGATCTTCGCTGCCTCGCGCGTCGATCGTGACGACCCGATCGCGGCCTGGGCGGAGCACAATGCGGCGCTGGCACAGCGCACCAAATGGCTAAACGGCCAGCGTTTTTCCGCGCTGCACTTCACCGGTCCGGGCACGAACCTCACCATCGGACTCGCCGATGGCCATGAATGGGAGGGCGGCGCCTCCACCGCCAAGAACGGCGTCACCTGCAACGCCAACATCCCGACCGAGGAGGTCTTCACCACCCCGCATGCCCGCCGCGTCGAGGGCCATGTCTCCTCGACCAAGCCGCTCTCCTATCAGGGCACGCTGATCGACAATATCCAGGTGCGCTTCGAGGAAGGCCGGATCGTCGAAGCCAAGGCGAGCCGCGGCGAAGTGGTGCTGAACAAGGTGCTCGACACCGACGAGGGCGCGCGCCGGCTCGGCGAAGTCGCGCTGGTGCCGCACTCATCGCCGATCTCGCAGAGCGGTATCCTGTTCTACAACACGCTCTTCGACGAGAACGCCTCCTGCCACATCGCGCTCGGCCAGTGCTATTCGAAGTGCTTCATCGACGGCACCAAGCTGACGCCGGAGCAGATCGCGGCGCAGGGCGGTAACCGTAGCCTGATCCATATCGACTGGATGATCGGCTCCGGCGAGGTCGACATCGACGGGATCAAGCCGGACGGCAGCCGCGTCGCGGTCTTCCGCAAGGGCGAGTGGGCTTGAGTTAGGCGATCCGCGCCAGCGCCCGCTCGATCGCGGCGAAGATCTCCTCGATCTCGGCAGGCGCGATCACCAGCGGCGGCGACAGCACGAGCATATCGCCGGCATTGCGGATCAGCACGCCGGCATCGAGGCAGAGCCTGTTCGCCTCCCCGCCCCGGGCCCCGTCCGCGCCAGGCCGCGGCGCAAGGTCGATCGCGCAGAGCAGGCCGGCGGTGCGGATGTCGACGACATGGGCCGCGCCCTTCAGCCGATGCGCCCGCTCCTCCCAGAGCGGCAGCACCTTGCTAAGTCCGCCGAGGATGTCCTGCTCGGCGAAGACGTCGAGCGTTGCGAGGCCGGCGGCGCAGGCGAGTGGATGGGCTGAATAGGTATAGCCGTGTGGGAGCTCGATCGCGTCGGGCGGTCCGGCCATGAAGGCGTCGTAGACAGGACCGGCGACGAGGACGCCGCCCATCGGCACCGCGCCATTGGTCATGCCCTTGGCGCAGCTCATCAGATCGGGCCTGATGCCATAGGCTTGCGCCGCGAAGGGACTGCCCAGCCGGCCAAAGCCGGTGATCACCTCGTCGAAAATCAAGAGGATGCCGTGCTTGTCGCAGATTGCGCGCAGGCGTTCGAGATAGCCCTTCGGCGGCGGATAGACCCCGCCCGAGCCGGTCACCGGCTCGATGATCACGGCGGCGACCGTCGCGGGATCATGGATCTGCAGCAGGCTCTCCAGCGCCTCGGCCGCAGCGAGCCCGCCTTCCGGCCGGCCGCGCGAGAAGGCCATGGTCGCGCGGTCATAGGGCAACGGCAGATGCGCGACATCGGACAAGAGTGGCCCAAAGGCGGCCTTGTGCCGGCCGATGCCGGAGACCGAGAGACCGCCCCAGCCCATGCCGTGATAACCCTTGGCCCGGCCGATCAGCTTGGTCCGCCCGGCCTGGCCGCGAGCCTGATGATAGGCACGGGCGATCTTCAGCGCGGTATCGACCGCCTCCGAACCGGAATTGACGAAGAAGACATGCTCGATGCCCTCCGGCGCAAAATCGCAGAGCCTAGCAGCATAGGCCTGCGCGTCGGGGTGGCTCATCCTGAAGGAGGAGACGAAGTCGAGCCGCCCGGCGGCGGCGCGGATCGCCTCGGTGATCTTCGCCTGGCCATGCCCGGCATTGACGCACCAGAGCCCGGCCATGCCGTCGAGCACGCGCCGCCCGTCCGGCGTGATGTAGTGCATGCCCTCAGCCCGCTCGAACAGCAGTGGCGCCTTACGGAAAGCCCGCATCGGCGTGAACGGCATCCAGAACGCGTCGGGAGCGTTGTCGCGGCGGCTTTCGGCGGCAAATGCATGCGCGGTCATCGGCAGGTCCTCGGTAGGGATCGCCGCATCATGTCTTTCTTATATTAAAAAGACAATAGTGAGAGCGCCGAGCCGCTTCAGTCCAGACCGTCTGGCCGACGCAATTGCATGGCGCGCTGGAGATGGCTGCGCATCAGGGCGCTAGCGAGCTGGAGGTCTCCCGCTTCGATCGTCGCGAGCATCTGCAGATGCTCGCGACTGTTCACCACGACGCGCTCATAGCCATAGGTCCAGTCATAGTTGGAAAGCCGGCGCATCTGGTTCTGCCGGCGGATGGCGGAATGGATGAAGCGGTTGCCCGAGGCCGCCGCCAGCCCCTCGTGGAAATCGGCGTTCATCTCGTAAAAGCCGATCGCCGAGCTTTCCTTCCAGGGCTGCGACAGCGTCAGCTCGTGCCTGGTGCGCATCTCGTCGATCCAGCCCTGGTCGAGCGAGAAGCCGGGCTCGAGGAAGACCATCGGCTCGATCAGCTGGCGGAAGCGATAGCGCTCATCATGAGCCGACTGGTCGCGCGGCTCGTGCAGGAAGCGCCAGCCATAGCCGCGCTTGCGCTCGACCATGTCGAGATCGGCGAGCCGCGCCATCAGGCGCTGCACCTCGGGCCGGCCGAGCTCGTAGCGCCGCATCAGTTCGAGCTCGGAGATCTCATCGGGCAGGCGCCCGCCATGGCGGTCCTGCGCCACCTTGACCATGGCGAGCTCGGTCGCATCGGCGCCGGCGCCAGGATCGGCTGATGCCTCGGGCGCGCTCAGCAGCTCGACGCCCTTGTTCGGATGCCGTCGCACCAGCCCCTGCCGGGCGAGATGATCGATCGCGGCGCGCACCGGCGTGCGCGAGACGTTGAGGCGGCGGGCCGCGCTGTTCTCGTTGAGCCAGGCGCCGGCTTCGAGCCCGTCCTCCCGGACCATGCGGAGGATCCGCTCGGCGATCTCCTGCTGCAAACGTGTCGGTGCCGTCATCAAAAGGCTCTTGATTGTCTTAGTTTGAAATGAAATACATTATAGCCAGACACTGCACCAGCGCGAACCCGCGGAGATCCGGCCATGGTCGAGCCCTTTCCCTTCGTCGATGTCTCCGGCACGCCCTATGAGCGCGGCCGCCAGCATGGTGCGGCGGTGCCGGGGCGCGTCAAGCGCTCGATCGAACTCTATGGCGGACAGCTCGGCGATCTCGGCTATGACGCCGCCGCCAAATCGCGCCTGATCGGCGAGTTCGCCCGCGAGATCGAAGCCTTCGGCAAACACTATGTCGAGGAGATGCGCGGCATCGCCGATGGCGCCGGCGTCGCCCTCGAAGACGTCATCATGATCAATGCCCGCACCGAGGTGATCGCCAAGGCGCGGCTGGAGAAGAACAAGCCGGTCGGGGCGGAGGAAGAGCTCGACGACGGCTGCACCGGCGCGATCATCCTGCCGGAGCGCAGCGCCTCGGGCGAGCTGATCCACGGCCAGAACTGGGACTGGAAGGCCGAATGCGCCGAGACGGCAATCGTGCTGCGCGTGCGCCGCGACGACGGCCCCGACTTCCTGACCTTCGTCGAGGCCGGCGGCCTTGCCCGCTGCGGCATGAACGCCGCCGGCATCTCGATCACCGCCAACTATCTCGAAAGCGAGCGCGACTTCACCCAAGCCGGCGTGCCGCTGGCGCTCATCCGGCGCAAGGTGCTGGAGCAGGAACACCTCGCCTTCGCGATCAAGGCGGTGGCGACGACGCCGAAGGCCTGCTCGAACAACATGATGCTCTCGACCGTCGCCGGTTTCGGTATCGATTTCGAATGCGCGCCCGACGCCGCCTTCCCGCTCTATCCCGAGGACGGGCTGATCGTGCACGCCAACCATTGGGTCGGCCAGGTCGCGCTGACCAAGATCACCGATACCGGCACCCCGCGCGTGCCCGAGAGCTTCTACCGCGACTGGCGGGTCAGGAAGCTGCTCAACGAAGCCGGCCGCAAGCTCACCGTCGATGATCTGAAGGAAGCCTTCTTCGACGACTTCCTGACGCCGCATTCGGTCTGCCGGCCGCCGCGCCTCAACGACACCGGCAATCTCTCGGCCACCGTCTCGATGGTGATCATGCAGCCGGCCAAGGGCACGATGGAGGTCGCGCCGCTGCCGGCCCTCAATCGCATCTTCACCCGCTACAGCCTCACCGACGAGCCGGTGACGCTGGCGCAGGCCGCCGAATAGGCGGCTGGTACAGCTCAGCTTTCAAGCCAATCATAAAACAAGGGGAACCCGCCGATGCACAGCCGACGCCGCCTTTCCCTCGCCCTCGCCGGATTGGGCCTTGCGACCGCAGCCATAGTGCCGGCCGCGGCTGCGACGCTGAAGGTGCACCTCAATGCCGACATCCGCGGCATCAACCCGGGGGTCAATCGCGACGACAACACCGACGCCGTGATGCTGCATGTCGTCGAGGGACTCGTCGCCTATGGCGAGGATTCGGAGGTGAAGCCGCTGCTTGCCCAAAAGGTCGAGATCTCGCCGGACGGGCTCAGCTACACCTTCACCCTGCGCAAGGGCCTGAAGTTCCACAACGGCGCCGAGGTGACCTCGGCCGACATGGTCTGGAGCTGGAACCGCTATATGGACCCGAAAGCCGACTGGCGCTGCCTGTCGGAATTCGACGGGCGCGGCCGCGTCAAGGTCGAGGCGGTGACAGCGCCCGATCCGGCGACCGTCGTCTTCAAGCTCGACAAGCCGAGCTCGCTCTTCCTGGCCAATCTCGCCCGAACCGACTGCGCGATGACGGCGATCCTGCACAAGGATTCGGTCAAGCCCGACGGCTCCTTCGACAAGCCGATCGGCACCGGCCCCTACAAGTTCGCCGAATGGAAACGCGGCGAATTCGTCCGCCTGACCCGCAACGAGGCCTATGCCAGCCTGCCTGGCGCGCCCGACGGCTACACCGGCGGCAAGCGCCCGCTGGTCGATGAAATCCGCTTCATGGTCATCCCGGACGGCGCCACCGCCAAGGCGGCGCTGCTGCGCGGCGATGTCGATGTGATCCCGGACGTCGCCAATGCCGAAGTCAAGGAACTCAAGAAGGACCAGCGCATCGGGCTCTCGATCACACCGAATATGGGGCTGGTCGGCATCCTGCTGCAGACGCGCGATCCGCTGCTGGGGAACGTCAAGCTGCGCCAGGCGATCGCGGCTGCGATCGACACCGAGGAGCTCGTGGCGCAGGTCACGGACGGGCTTGGCAAGCGCAACAACTCGATCGTGCCGTCGATGTCCTCCTATTACGGCCCGGTCCAGGCCAAGGGCTACACATACGACCTCGCCGCGGCCAGGAGGCTGCTGCAGGAAGCCGGCTACAAGGGCGAGCCGCTGGTGATGATCGCCAACAAGCGCTACCCGCAGAGTTTCGACGCCGCCGTCGTTTCGCAGCAGATGCTGCAGGCCGCCGGCATCAACGTCCAGATCGAGGTGCTCGAATGGGCGACGCAGCTCGACCGCTATACCAAGGGCAACTACCAGCTCCAGGCCTTCCCCTATTCGGCCAGGCTCGACCCCGCTCTCAGCTTCGAATCGATGACCGGCCCGAAGGCGACGCAGCCGCGCAAGGTCTGGGACACCCCGGAATCGCAGGCACTGCTCGACAAGTCGATGGTCGTCTCGGACAAAGCCGAGCGCCAGAAGCTGTTCGATGAATTGCACCAACGCTTCATCGCCGAGGTGCCAATGGTGATGCTCTACAACGGCATCGATGCCGGCGCCTATGGCAAGCGGGTCAAGGGCTACAAATCCTCGATCCTGTCGAAGCCGCGGCTTTGGGAGGTCACCGTCGCGGATTAAGCCGCCCCGGAAACCTCGATCAGGTCCTTGATGATGTGGTGGCTAGTGAGTGCGGCGAGGCGCTCGCCATCCCCCGCACGGATCGCCGCGACCATGGCGTGATGGTCGGCATCGCTGGCGAGCAGGGCCTGATGCGAGGCCCAAACCGTGACCGCCGAGCCGCGCGAGCGGTCACGCAGGCTCCAGATCGTCTCCGCCAGCACCGGATTGCCGCAATGATCATAGATCAGGCTATGGAAGGCGCGGTTGATCTCGCTCTGCTCGACGCGCGTACCGCTCTGCACCGCCAGGCTGAACTCCCCGGCGAGCACTTCGAGCGTCGCGAGTGCCGCGTCATCCATCTTGCCGATGACAAGCCGGGCGGCGGCGCTCTCCAGGATGATGCGGGTGTCGCGGATGGCGAGAGAGGTCGGCAGATCGATCTCGGTGACGCGGTAGCCGCGATTGGGCACATGCTCGATCGTCTTGCGCACGGCGAGTTCGTCGAGCGCGGCACGGACGTCGAAACGCGTCGCCTGGAAGGCTTCCTCCAGATCGATCTGCCGCAACCATTCGCCCGGCCGATAGGCGCGGACATGGATCGCCCGGGCGATCTCGTTGGCGAGTTCGCCCTTGGCGCGCTGGCGAGTTTTTGGACGGGTGGCCATGACAAGTCTCTAGGGCATCGAAGCGAAGCTTGCGAGCCGGCCCGCCTGCTTCGCGCACAGCCGGGACTGCCTCGGTCGAATCCAGCTTGCGGGGCCGAACATATCATGCAACAAAATTGGCGCCAATCCTATTGCCAATCAGGGAAACACCGCATGACCGCTCCCGCCGCAAAGCCCGCCAGGCAGGACGACGCGGCGGCGATCGCCCGCGCACTCTATGATTTCGGCCCGACCCCGGTCGTCGCCTGCAAGGCCGACCCGCGTTTCAGCTATTGCCTCTATGTGCCGAAGAACCTCGGCAAGGGCGGCCAGGCCCCTGAGCTCGTCGTCACCATGCACGGCACCGGTCGCGGCTTCATCGGCTATCGCGACGCCTTCGAGGCTTTCGGTCGCTGGAACAACTGCATCATCCTCGCCCCGCTCTTCCCGATCGGCGTGATGGGCGACGGCAACCGCAACGGTTTCAAGTACATGCGTGAGGGCGAGGTTCGCTACGACCACATCCTGCTCGCCATGGTCGAGGAAGTCGCCCAGGCCTATGGGGTGCGCTTCGACCGCTTCGCCCTGTTCGGTTATTCCGGCGGCGGCCATTTCACCCACCGCTTCCTGATGCTGCAGCCGAACAGGCTCTGGGCCGCCTCGATCGGCGCACCGGGCTCGGTGACGCTGGTCGACCCGACGCGCGACTGGTGGGTCGGCACCCGTAACATGGCCGGGCTCTTCGGCACCGCCCCCGACATCGAGGCGATGCGCAAGGTCGCGGTCCAGATGATCGTCGGCGCCGCCGATCTCGAAACCTGGGAGATCACCCACAAGCCCGGCAATGCCAGCTGGATGCCGGATGCCAACCATGCCGGCACCAATCGTCCCGAGCGGCTCGATACCTTGCGCCGCAACTTCGAGGAGCACGGCATCGACGTGCGCTTCGACCTGGTGCCGAACATGCCGCATGACGGGTTGAAGGCGGTCCCGCGGGTCGAGGACTTCTTCGCCGACGTGCTCGCCAAGCGCCGCGCCGGTGCGGCTAAAGCGGCCTGAAGCCGCCGGGACCGGGACAGCGATCAGCGAGGGAAACGACAATGAACCGCCGGCTCATCTCCGCCTTCGCTCTCCTCGCCCTCGCGAGCCCTGCAACAGCGCAGACGATCAACGTCGCGCTCAACGCTGACATACGCTCGACCAATCCGGGCGTGAACCGCGACGACAACACCGACGCGGTCGTGCTGCACATGGTCGAGGGCCTGGTCGGCTATCGCGAGAACGGCGCAGTGGCGCCACTGCTGGCGGAGAAGGTCACGACCTCGGCCGATGGGCTGACCTACACCTTCACCCTGCGCAAGGGCGTCAAGTTCCACAACGGCGCCGAGCTCACCTCGGCCGACGTCCTCTGGAACTGGACCCGCTATATGGATCCGAAGACCGACTGGCGCTGCCGGTCGGAGTTCGATGGCCGCATCGGCATGAAGGTGACCGGCGTCACCGCGCCCGATCCCGCGACTGTCGTGATGACGCTGGAAAAGCCGAGCGCGCTCTTCCTCGACACCATGGCACGCACCGACTGCGCCATGGTCGCCATCATCCACAAGGACTCGCTGAAGCCTGACGGTAGCTGGGATAAGCCGGTGGGCACTGGCCCGTTCATGCTCGGCGACTGGCGCCGCGGCGAATTTGTCTCGCTGAAGCGCTTCGATGGATACGTCTCGCCACCCGGCGACAAGCGCGACGGCTATGTCGGCCGCAAGAATGCGCTGGTGCCTGAGGTCAGATTCCTCGCCATCGCCGATGGCGCGACCGTCAAGGCCGGCTTGCTCTCGGGCGCGCTGCATGTCGCCGACATCCCGGATTCCGACCTGCCGGAGATGCAGAAGAGCAATAGCGTTCAGGTGATGACCGCGCCGAGCGCGACCAAGCACGCTTTGCTGCTGCAGAGCCGCGATCCGCTGCTATCGGATGTCCGAATGCGTCAGGCGATCGCGGCGGCGCTCGATCTCGACGAACTCGTCGCCCAGGCCTCGAACGAGCTCGGCAAGGTCAACAACTCGGCCGTTCACATGGCCTCGCCCTATTACAGCGAGGTCCAGCGCCAGCGTTACAACCACGATCCGGCGAGGGTGAAGAAACTCCTCGCCGAGGCCGGCTACAAGGGCCAGGCAATCAAGCTGATCGCCAACAAGCGCGCGACCGTGCCGAGCTTCCCGGTCGCGATCGTGGCGCAGGCCATGCTGCAGGCCGCCGGCATCACCAGCGAGATCGAGGTGCTGGAATGGGCGACGCAGCTCGACCGCTACAGCAAGGGCAACTATCAGATGATGTCCTTCAGTTATTCGGCCCGCATCGATCCGGCCCAGAGCTACAACCAGTTCAGCGGCCCCAAGGACACCTACCCTTCAAAGGCCTGGGACAGCCGCCGCGCCGACGAATTGATCGAGAAGGCGACGATCACCGCCGATGAGGGCGAGCGCCAGAAGCTGTTCGACGAACTGCACAAGCTGATGCTCGCCGATGCGCCGCTGATCTTCCTCTACAATCAGGTCGATACCGCCGTCGTGTCGAAGCGCCTACAGGGCTTTGCTCCCTGGGTCGCCTCGAAGCCGCGGCTCTGGGAGGTCCGCCTCGCCAACTGAGCCGTCGCGGACGCGGCGGCACGATCACAACGACAACTTAAAAAACGACAGGGGACCGAGATGAAATATCTGTTTGCGCCGGCCGCCGCCCTCATTGCGACCGCCGCCTTGGCCGCGCCCGCCACGGCCCAGTCCATCACGGTGGCGGTCGCCGCCGATATCCGCAGCAACAATCCCGGCGTCAATCGCGACGACAACACCGACGATTTCGCGCTGCAATTGGTCGAGGGCTTGGTCGGCTACAATGAGGGCGGCGTCGCGACGCCGCTGCTCGCCGAGAAGGTCGACCTCTCCGCCGACGGCAAGACCTACACCTTCACGCTGCGCCCGGGCGTCAAGTTCCACAACGGCGCCGAGCTCTCCTCGGCCGACGTGCTGTGGAGCTGGAACCGCTACATGGACGCCAAGACCGACTGGCGCTGCACCTCGGAATTCGACGGCCGCTCCGGCCTCAAGGTCGAATCGGTGACGGCGCCGGACGCCCGCACCGTGGTGATGCAGATCGACAAGCCGAACGCGCTCTTCCTCGACACGCTCGCCCGCACCGACTGCGCGATGACCGCGATCCTGCACAAGGATTCGGTCAAGGCCGACGGCTCCTGGGACAAGCCGGTCGGCACCGGCCCCTACAAGTTCGGCGAGTGGAAGCGCGGCGAGTATTTCACCATGACCGCCTTCGAGGGCTACAAGTCGCCATCGGGCGGACAGCGCGACGGCTATGTCGGCTCCAAGCGTCCGCTGCTCAAGGAGGTCAAGTTCCTGATCGTCAAGGACCCGGCGACGGTCAAGGCCGGCCTGATCTCCGGCGCGCTCGATCTCAGCGAGATCCTGCCGAGCGACGCGGCCGAGCTGAAGAAGAATCCCAAGCTCTCGGTCGTGGCCGAGCCCAATGCCGTCCGGCACGTCTTTCTGATCCAGACCCGGGACGCGGTGATGGGCAACCAGAAGCTGCGCCAGGCGATCGCCGCCTCGCTCGATATGGATGAGATCGTCGCCGCCTTCTACAACGACCTCGGCAAGCCCAACACCTCGCCGATCTATTCCGGCTCGAGCTATTTCGGCGAGGTCGAGAAGAAGGGCCATGTCTTCGACGCGGCCCGCGCCAAGACGCTCCTCAAGGAGTCCGGCTACAAGGGCGAGAAGATCGTGATCCTCGCCAACAAGCGCCCGGTCGTGCCGAGCTTCCCGGCCGCGGTGGTGGCGCAGCAGATGCTGCAGTCCGTCGGTGTCAACGCCGAGATCGAAGTGCTCGACTGGGCGACCCAGCTCGACCGCTTCAACAAGGGCAACTACCAGATGCAGTCCTTCTCCTTCTCGGCACGCTTCGACCCCGCCATCGCCTTCGAGCAGTTCTCCGGGCCGAAGGACAAGCAGCCGCGCAAGACCTGGGACAACCCGGAAGCGCAGAAGCTGATCGACAAGCTCTACGTCACCTCCGACCGGGCCGAGCGCCAGAAGCTCGTCGACGAATTGCACAAGCGCGTCATCGACGAAGTCCCGATGATCTTCGCCTTCAACGGCCTCGACATCGTCGCCCATGCCAAGCGCGTGCAGGGCTTCAAGCCGTGGCAGTCGAAGCTGCGCATGTGGGAAGTGACGCTGGCGAATTGAGCCCCGCGCAAGCCCCTTACGCACCGGGAGGAAACCGATGCTGCGCTTCGCGCTGACGCGCATTCTCATGTCCGTGCCGACGCTGCTGATCGTGTCGGTCTCGGTCTTCGGCTTGATCCGCCTGATCCCCGGCGATCCGGCCTCGCTGATGCTGGGGGATCTGGCGACCCCCGCTTCGATCGCCGACCTGCAGGCAAGGCTCGGCCTCGACCAGAGTCTGCCGGTCCAGTTCGGCATCTGGTTCGGCAACCTGCTCAAGGGCGATCTCGGCCAGTCGATCAACTCGCAGCAGGCGGTGCTGCCGCTGATCCTGCAGCGCTTCTGGATCTCCGCGCAGATCGTGCTGGTCGCGGTCGCGCTCGCCAGCCTGGTCGCCGTGCCCGCCGGCGTGCTCGCCGCCTGGAAGCAGGATTCTTCGCTCGACCTATCGCTGGTGGCGGTCGCGACGCTGCTGCTCTCGATCCCGACCTTCTGGCTCGGCCTGCTCCTACTGCTGTTCTTCGGGCTCAAGCTCGAATGGCTGCCGGTCGTCGGCTATGTCTCGATCGCCGAGAACCCCATCGCCGGCATCCTCTATCTGATCATGCCGATCATGACGCTGTTCCTGCACGAGATCGGCGTGATCCTGCGCATGGCGCGCGCCTCGACGCTGGAAGTGCTGCGGCTCGACTACATCACCCATGCGAGAGCCAAGGGCCTTACCGAAAGCGCCGTGCTCTGGAACCACGCCTTCAAGAATGCCTTCGGGCCGACCTGGACGCTGATCGGCCTCGTCCTCGGCAATCTGTTAGGGGGCATCGCGGTGGTCGAGACGGTCTTCACCATCCCCGGCCTCGGCCGCCTGCTGGTCGATTCGATCTTCGCCCGCGACTATCCCGTCATCCAGGGCTGCATGCTCTTCGTCGCCTTCACCTATGTGCTGGTCAATCTCGTGATCGACCTCTGCTATCCGATCTTCGATCCAAGGGTGACGGCGCAATGAGGCTCCCCGCTCCCAACGCCCTGGTCGGCGGCACGCTGATCGGCTTCCTCGTCCTCGTTGCTGCGGTCAGTTCGGTCTGGACGCCCTATGACCCCTTGCGGCTCTCCTTCCGGGCCAAGCTCGCCGCGCCCTCAGCCATGCACTGGCTCGGCACCGACGAATTCGGCCGCGACGTGCTCTCGCGATTGATGGCGGGCGCCGCGACGTCGGTCTGGATCAGCCTGCTGACGGTCGCACTCGCCGTCTCGCTCGGCACGGTGATCGGCCTGTTCTCCGGTTATGTCCGCGGCTGGGTCGACCGCACCATCATGGCCTTCAACGACGCGCTGCTCGCCTTCCCTGGCATCCTGCTGGCGCTCGGCCTGCTCGCCGTGGTCGGCGCCAACAAATACGGCATCATCCTGGCGCTCGGCATCGCCTATGCGCCCTCGGTCGCCCGCATCGTGCGCGGCACCGTGCTGTCGCTGCGCGAACGCGAATTCATCTCAGCCTCGCGGGTGATGGGCAATTCCGAGGGCTTCACCATGGCTCGCCACATCCTGCCGAACTGCATCGCGCCGCTGACCGTGCTGGCGACCTCGATGTTCGGCTGGGTGCTGCTGGCCGAGAGCTCGCTCTCCTTCCTCGGCCTCGGCGTGCCGCCGCCGGCTCCGACCTGGGGCAATATGCTGGCGGGCTCACGGCCCTATATCGGCCAGGCCGTCTGGCTCGGCATTTTCCCGGGCCTTTGCATCTCGCTGACCCTGCTCGGCATCAACCTGCTCGGCGATGCGCTCCGCGACAAGCTCGACCCGCGGATGAGGGGTGCGCGATGACCTCCACCAAGCCATTGCTGGAGGTCGACGGCCTCACCCTTCGGATCGGCGCGAATGGCCGCACCGTCGTCAACGATGTCAGCTTCTCGGTGTCGCCCGGCGAGATCGTCGGCATCGTCGGCGAGTCCGGCTCCGGCAAGACGCTCGCCGCCCGCGCTGTGATGGGCTTCATCCCTCCGGCAGTGCGCCTGATCTCCGGCTCGATCCGCTTCGACGGCGAGGAGGTCACGACCATGGCACAGAAGCGCCTGCGGGCGATCCGCGGCGCCAAGGTCGGCATGGTCTTCCAGGAGCCGATGACCTCGCTCAACCCGTCCATGCTGATCGGCCGCCAGCTCGAAGAGGGCCTCGCGCTGCATCGCAAGCTCGACGCCGCCGGCCGGCGCGAGCTCATCCTCGACATGCTCCGGCGTGTCGGCATCCGCGATCCCGAGGGCGCCTTCAACGCCTATCCGCACCAGTATTCCGGCGGAATGCGCCAGCGCATCATGCTGGCCTCGGTGATGCTGCTGAAGCCGGCGCTGCTCCTCGCCGACGAGCCGACCACGGCGCTCGACGCCGTCGTCCAGCGCGATGTCATGGAGCTGATGGTCGACCTGACCAAGGAGAACGGCACCGCCGTGCTGCTGATCTCGCATGATCTCGGCATGGTCGCGCGCTATTGCAGCCGCATCGTCGTGATGTGCCAGGGCGATGTCGTCGAGCACGGCAAGAGCGAGGATATCCTCGCCCGGCCGCAGCATCCCTATACACGCAAGCTCCTCGCCGCCATGCCGCATCGCGAGCCGGCGCGCGCGCTGCCGGAGGCGGCGACGCCGCTGGTGTCGGTCGACGGTCTCGTCGTCGATTATGGCGGCCGCCAGGGCTTCTTCCGCAAGGAGCAAGCGAAGCGGGCCTTGCACGGCATCAGTCTGTCGGTGAGGCCCGGCGAGGTCGTCTCGGTCGTCGGCGGCTCGGGCTCGGGCAAGACCACGCTCGGCCACGCCATCGCCGGGCTGATCAAGCCGAGCGAGGGCGCGATCCTGTTCAACGGCAAGCCGATCGCGAAGAGCGAGACGGCCTATTGGGACTATCGGCTGAACTGCCAGATGGTCTTCCAGGACCCCTATTCCTCGCTCGATCCGCGCATGACCATCGGCGAGCTCGTGGCTGAGCCGCTGCGGCTGGTCAAGGGCATGGGCGCGGCCGAGAAGAAGGCGCGCCTGCAGGAGGTGCTGGGTGAGGTCGGCCTCGGCGACGGCTTCGCCGAGCGCTATCCGCACGAGCTTTCCGGCGGCCAGCGCCAGCGCGTCGCCATCGCCCGCGCGATCATCCGCAGGCCAAGCTTCGTCATCGCCGACGAGCCGGTCTCGGCGCTCGACGTCACCGTCCGCGCGCAGGTGCTGGAGCTCTTCGCGGAACTGCAGAAGAAGCACGGCTTCTCCTGCCTGTTCATCAGCCACGACCTCGGCGTGGTCGAGCAGGTCTCCGACCGTGTCGTCGTCATGCAGGACGGCCGCATCGTCGAGGAAGGCACCCGCGACCAGATCTTCGACGCCCCCCAGCACGACTACACCCGCAAGCTGCTCTCTGCCGTGCCAGGTCTCGAAAGCACCGAAGATGGCGGCGTGCGCCTGTTCTGGCGGCTGGCCGAGCCGGAGACGGCGTGACGAAAGCCGTCATGCTCGGCCTTGTGCCGAGCATCCACGTCTTGAACACGCCCTCGGCCAGCAAAGACGTGGATGGTCGGGACAAGCCCGACCATGACGGGACGTGCAATGCGAACTGAAGAGCCTTCGCCATGAAAAACGGAATGATCGTCGCCCCGCAGCCGGAAGCCGCCGAAGCCGGCGCGGCCGTGCTGGAGCGCGGCGGCAATGCGATCGACGCGGCCATCGCCTGCGCCTTCATGCAGGGGGTGGTCGATCCGCTGATGTCGGGCATCGGCGGCTTCGGCTCGATGCAGCTCTACATGCCGGGCAAGGGCGTCCACGAGATCGTCGAGTTCTACGCCCGCGCCTCCTATGCGGCGAAGCCCGACATGTGGCAGGAGAAGCTGCGCGGCCAGTCGCGCGACGGCTTCGCCTTCCTGCTCGAGGGCGGCATCAACGAGTTCGGCCACCTTGCCGTCTGCACGCCCGGCAGCGTCAAGGGCTATAACCATGTGCTGTCGCGCTTCGGCACGATGGACTGGGCCGACGTCATGGCGCCGGCGATCAGGCAGGCGCGCGAGGGCGTGCTGGTGCGCCCGCACATGCACTGGTTCTGGACGCAGGACCAGAGCGGCTCCGGCCAGGTCAACACCTCGGACAAGCTGCGCTACAGCGAGACCGGCAAGGCTCTGTATTTCCGCCCCGATGGCAGCGCGAAGCGCCCGGGCGACATCATCGTCAACGCCGACATGGCCAATACGCTGGAGCGGCTCGCCAAGGGCGGCGCCGACCTGTTCTACCATGGCGAGCTTGCCGAGGAGATCGCCGCCGACTTTGCGGCGCATGGCGGGCTGATCTCGCGCGAGGACCTTGCCCGCTACGAGCTTTCGGTGGCCGAGCCGATCTGGGGCTCCTATCGCGGCCACCGCATCTCGACCTCCCCACCGCCGGCGAGCGGCATGTCGATGCTGCAGATCCTGCACATGCTGGAGCCTTTCGATATCGGCTCGCTTACCCATGGCAGCGCCGAGCATGTCCGCCTGCTGGCCGAGGCGATGAAGCGCATGACCATCGATAAGGACCAGTTCATGGGCGATCCGGCCTATGTCGACGTGCCCGTCGAGCGACTGATCTCCAGGGAGCATGCAGCGGAACTGGCTGAGAGCATCCGCCGCGGCGAGCGCGCCGATGTGAAGCGGCTGGAGCGCTCATCCTCGCGCGAGACCACCCATGTCACCGTGGTCGATAGGCACGGCAATGCGGTGGCGCTGACCCATACGCTCGGCAGCCCGTCGGGCGCGATCACCGAGGGGCTCGGCTTCATCTACAACGGCACGATGAGCCGCTTCGATCCGCGCCCCGGCCGCGCCGGCTCGATCGCGCCCGGCAAACGGCGCTCCTCCTCGGCCGCGCCGACCATCGTCTTCAAGGACGACAAGCCCTTCATCGTGATGGGCGCGCCGGGCGGCAGCTATATCGCCCCGGCGATGGCGCAGGGTATCAGCAATGTTATCGACTTCGAGATGTCGATGCTGGAGGCGGTGGCGGCGCCGCGCGTGATGGGCGTCTCGAATTCGATCGACATCAGCAACCGCATCCGCCGCAGCGTCGAAGCCGAGCTCAAGGCGCAGGGCTACGACGTCAAGCGCTCGGCCCAGAGCTACCCCTTCGCGGCGCTCCATGGTGTCAAGATCGAGGACGGGCTCGCCACCGGCGGCGCCGACCCGCAGCGCGACGGCATGGCGATCTCGGTGCCGGCGTAGGGCGGCTAGAGCGGCGCGATCTGCAGCGGGTCGACCGAGATCGCCCGCTTCAGCGTGCGCAGGCCGAAGGTCGTGCGCGACTGCCGCATGCCCGGCAGGCGGTAGATCTTCTCGCGCAGGAAGCGCTCATAGTGCTCGGTGCCGCTGACCACGGCCTTGACCAGGTAGTCATAGTCGCCGGTGACGAGATGAGCCTCGACCACTTCCGGAATCCGCGTCAGCGCCTCGCCGAAGCTATCGAGCAATTTGTCGTCATGCTTGTCGAGCGTGATCTCGATGAAGACGACATTGTCAAGGCCGAGCGCGCGGTGGTTGAGCACCGCGACATATTTCTCGATCGCGCCGTTCTCTTCGAGCCGCTTCACCCGCGTCCAGCACGGCGAGGGCGAGAGGCCGACCTTCTCGGCCAGCGCATTGATCGTCAGCCGCCCGTCCTCGTTCAGGGCCGAGAGGATGCGCCGATCGATCGCATCCAATTCCTCGCCACGCCGTGCCTTGATCGCCATCGAATGAATTTTCCGTCAATCTCTGATATTGCAGAATAATCCTCTGACTATGCCTCAATCTCAAGGCCATTTCGGCAAGAACTTGATGATCTGCAACCCTAATATGCCCGCATAAGGACTGCGCCCAGACGGGCGTGCCTGCAAACGCGCCTTGCGGCCAACATCGTGGCGCGGAATGCTGGGTAGAGCGAGAGCCTAGGGAGCGTGGACATGACAGACCCCTCACCGCTTCGGTTCCATGTTCCCGTCCCCGCCAGCCGCCCCGGCGAAAAGCCCGACTTCTCCCACGTCGTGATCCCGAAGGCCGGCTCGGTGCAGCGCCCGCCGGTCGATGTCGATCCCCGCGAGATCCGCGATCTCGCCTATTCGATCATCCGCGTGCTCGACCGCGAGGGCGAGGCGGTCGGCCCCTGGGTCCCCGAGCTCTCCAAGGACGAGCTGATCCGGGGCCTGCGCCACATGCTGACGCTGCGCGCCTTCGACGCCCGCATGCAGATGGCGCAGCGCCAGGGCAAGACCTCGTTCTACATGCAGCACACCGGCGAGGAGGCTGTCTCCTGCGCCTTCCGCATCGCGCTCGGCAAGGGCGACATGAACTTCCCGACCTATCGCCAGGCCGGGCTCCTGATCGCGCACGACTATCCGCTCGTCGAGATGATGTGCCAGATCTACTCGAACGAGCGCGACCCGATGAAGGGCCGGCAATTGCCGGTGATGTACTCCTCCAAGGAGAACGGCTTCTTCTCGATCTCGGGCAACCTCACCACCCAATACATCCAGGCGGTGGGCTGGGCTATGGCTTCCGCGATCAAGGGCGACACCAAGATCGCAGCCGCCTGGGTCGGCGACGGCTCGACGGCGGAATCGGATTTCCACGCCGCGCTGGTCTTCGCCTCGACCTACAAGGCACCCGTCGTCCTCAACGTCGTCAACAACCAGTGGGCGATCTCGACCTTCCAGGGCATTGCCCGCGGCGGTTCGGGCACCTTCGCCGCCCGCGGCCTCGGCTTCGGCATCCCGGCGCTGCGAGTCGACGGCAACGACTACCTCGCCACCTATGCCGTGGCGCAGTGGGCGATCGAGCGGGCCCGCCGCAATCTCGGGCCGACCCTGATCGAATACGTCACCTACCGCGCCGGCGCGCATTCGACCTCGGACGATCCCTCCGCCTATCGCCCCAAGCACGAATCCGACGACTGGCCGCTCGGCGACCCCATCGTCCGGCTGAAGCAGCACCTGATCGCGATCGGCGCCTGGACCGAGGAGCGCCACAAGCAGGCCGAGGCCGAGATCCTGGCGACCGTCATTGCCGCCCAGAAGGAAGCCGAGAGCTTCGGCACGCTGCATGCCGGCGGCAAGCCCTCCTCGCGCGACATGTTCGAGGACGTCTATGCCGAGCTGCCGCCGCATCTGCGCCGCCAGCGCCAGCAGATCGGAGTCTGAGCCATGGCCCGCATGACCATGATCGAGGCGATCCGCTCGGCCCTCGACGTCTCCATGGGCCGCGACGACAATGTCGTCGTCTATGGCGAGGATGTCGGCTATTTCGGCGGCGTCTTCCGCTGCACCCACGGCCTCCAGCAGAAATACGGCGTCAACCGCTGCTTCGACGCACCGATCAGCGAGCTCGGCATCGTCGGCACCGCGATCGGCATGGCGGCCTATGGCCTGCGCCCCTGCGTCGAGATCCAGTTCGCCGACTACATGTACCCGGCCTATGACCAGATCGTCTCGGAAGCCGCGCGCCTGCGCTACCGCTCGGCCGGCGACTTCACCTGCCCGATGGTGATCCGCATGCCGACCGGCGGCGGCATCTTCGGCGGCCAGACCCACAGCCAGAGCCCCGAGGCCCTGTTCACCCATGTCTCCGGCCTGAAGACGGTGGTGCCGTCCAATCCGCGCGACGCCAAGGGCCTGCTGATCGCGGCGATCGAGGATCCGGATCCCGTGATCTTCCTCGAGCCGAAGCGGCTCTATAATGGCCCGTTCGACGGCCATCACGACCGCCCGGTCACGCCCTGGTCGAAGCACGAGCTCGGCGAGGTCGAGGAAGGCCACTACACCATCCCGCTCGGCAAGGCCGCGATCCGCCGCGAAGGTTCGGCCGTCACCATCGTCACCTACGGCACCATGGTCCATGTCGCCCAGGCCGCCACCGAGGAGACCGGCATCGACGCCGAGATCATCGACCTGCGCACCCTGCTGCCGCTCGACCTTGATGCGATCGTGGCTTCGGTCTCCAAGACCGGCCGCTGCATCGTCCTGCACGAGGCGACGCTGACCTCGGGCTTCGGCGCCGAGCTCGCCGCGCTCATCCAGCAGCACTGCTTCTACCATCTGGAGGCGCCGATCATGCGCGTCACCGGCTGGGATACACCTTACCCGCACGCCCAGGAATGGGACTACTTCCCCGGCCCCGCCCGTCTTGGACGGGCGCTTCGCGACATCATGGAGGCACGCTGATGGCCGAGCGCATCATCAAGCTGCCCGATGTCGGCGAGGGCATCGCCGAGGCCGAGCTGGTCGAGTGGCACGTCAAGGTCGGCGACATCGTCCGCGAGGACGATCTGATCGCCGCGGTGATGACCGACAAGGCGACCGTCGAGATCCCCTCTCCTGTCGAGGGCGAGGTCACCTGGGTCGGCGCCGAGATCGGCGACACCGTCGCGATCGGCTCGGCGCTGGTGAAGCTCAAGGTCTCAGGCGACGGCGCCGCGACCGAGGCATCGGCCGAGGCCGAAGCGCCGGCAGAGCCGCCGAAGGAAAAGCCCGCTGCCGCGGCTCCTGTGGCCGCGCCGGCGGTCGCTCCCGAGCCCGCTCCCAAGCAGTTGCCGACGCCGAAGCCCGCTGCTCCGGCCCGCCCGGCGCCTGTCGCCACCACGCCGGCGCCGCGCCGTCCGGTCGGCGAAAAGCCGCTGGCATCGCCTGCCGTCAGGCTGAAGGCGCGCGAGGCCGGCGTCGATCTGCGCCAGGTCCAGGGCTCCGGCCCGGCCGGCCGCGTCACCCATGAGGACCTCGACGCCTTCATCCTGCGCGGCCCCGAGGCTCCGACCAAGGGCGGGCTAGTCGCCAGGACAGGAATCACGGACGTCAAGATCGTGGGCTTGCGCCGCCGCATCGCGGAGAAGATGGCGCTGTCGAAGTCGCGCATCCCGCACATCACGATCGTCGAAGAAGTCGATGTCTCCGCGCTCGAAGACCTGCGCGCCGCGCTCAACAAGAAGCCGACGGCCGAGCGGCCGAAGCTGACGATATTGCCCTTCCTGATGCGGGCGATGGTCAAGGCGCTCGGCGAGCAGCCCAATCTCAATGCGCTCTATGACGACGAGGCCGGCATCGTCCATCAGCATGCCGGCATCGATATCGGCATCGCCACCCAGGCGCCGTCCGGCCTGATGGTGCCGGTGGTCAAGCATGCCGAGGCACGCGATCTCTGGGGTTGCGCCATCGAGCTCTCGCGCCTGGCCGAACGGGCCCGCGACGGCTCGGCGACGCGCGACGAGCTCACCGGCTCGACCATCACCATCACCTCGCTCGGCGCATTGGGCGGCATCGCCACCACCCCGGTGATCAACCATCCCGAGGTCGCGATCGTCGGCGTCAACAAGATGGTGGTCCGCCCGGTCTGGGACGGCACGACCTTCGTGCCGCGCAAGATGATGAACCTCTCCTCCAGCTTCGACCACCGCGTCGTCGACGGCTGGGATGCGGCGGTCTTCGTGCAGCGGCTGAAAGAGCTGCTGGAGACGCCGGCGACGCTGTTCGTGGATATGTGAGCGGCGGGAGCGAGCCATGACCGACATCACCTGCAAGCTCCTCGTCATCGGCGCCGGCCCGGGCGGCTATGTCTGCGCCATCCGCGCCGGACAGCTCGGGATCGACACCGTCATCGTCGAGAGCACCAAGCTCGGGGGCACCTGCCTCAACATCGGCTGCATCCCCTCCAAGGCGATGATCCATGTCGCCGAGGAATTCGAGAAGGCGGCCCATGCCGCCGCCGGCAAGACGCCGTTCGGCCTCACCGCCGCCGAGCCCAAGCTCGACCTGAAGCAGGCCGTCGCCTGGAAGGACGGCATCGTCCAGCGCCTCAACAACGGCGTCGCCGGGCTGTTGCGCAAGGCCAAGGTCAAGATCGTCCACGGCCAGGCCCGCTTCCGCGACGGCAAGACCGTGGCGGTCGAGACGGAGACCGGCCCTAAGACCATCACGGCCGAGGCGATCGTGATCGCGACCGGCTCGGTGCCCGTCGAGCTGCCCTTCCTGCCCTTCGGCGGCAACGTCATCTCGTCCACCGGAGCGCTGGCGCTGCCCGAGCTGCCGAAGCGCCTCGTCGTGGTCGGCGGCGGCTATATCGGGCTCGAGCTCGGCACTGCCTTTGCCAAGCTCGGCAGCAAGGTCACCGTCGTCGAGGCGCAGGGGAAGATCCTGCCGCTCTACGATGCCGAACTGACTGCGCCCGTCGCCAAGAGTCTCTCGACGCTCGGCGTCGAGGTCCTGCTCGGGGCCAAGGCGCTCGGCCAGACCGCCAAGGGCGACGGCCTGCGCATCGAGACGGCCGACGGCAAGGAGCGCGAGCTGCCGGCCGACAAGATCCTGGTCACGGTCGGCCGCGCGCCGGCAACGGCTAAGCTCGGTCTCGACGAGCTCGTGCTCGACATGGACGGCCGCTTCATCCGCATCGGCGAGCGCTGCGAGACCTCGATGCGCGGCATCTACGCCATCGGCGACGTCACCGGCGAGCCTATGCTGGCGCACCGCGCCATGGCGCAGGGCGAGATGGTCGCCGAGATCATCGCGGGCGAGCCGCGGATCTGGGACAAGGCCTGCATCCCGGCGATCTGCTTCACCGATCCCGAGATCGTCTCGGCCGGCCTGTCGCCGGCGGAAGCGAAGGCCGCCGGCTACGAGACCAAGATCGGGCTCTTCCCGTTCCAGGCCAATGGCCGCGCCATGACCCGCCATGGCGAGGCCGGTTTCGTGCGCATCGTCGCCCGGGCCGACAACCATCTCGTCCTCGGTATCCAGGCGGTCGGTCAGGGCGTCTCGGAGCTGTCCGCCGCCTTCGGCCTCGCCATCGAGATGGGCGCGCGGCTCGAAGACGTCGCCGGCACGATCCACGCGCATCCCACGCTGGGCGAGGCCTTCCAGGAATCGGCGCTGAAGGCGCTGGGCCACGCCTTGCACATCTGAGCGGGCGTCAGTCGTCAAATAGCCCCCTCTCCCTCTCTTCCCCGTTCCGGGAGAGAGAGGCGCCCTCTTCCGCATGGACTGAGCAGAATGAGGCGCGGGAGCCCTCTCCCGGAACGGGGGAGGGTTGGGAGGGGGCAGCGCCGAGGCAGGTCGCCAGCGCGCGACAGCCCCACGCCCGACGAGGCTTGACGAGATAGCCTTGGCCGCTTCGACTGTCAGGACGGGTCAGGACGGACCCGCCCTGACTGCCGGAGCTTTCAGCCGTGACCGAACCCTGCGATCTCGATGCCGTCACCGCCCGCCGCCTGATCGGCGAGAAGAAGCTCTCGGCGAGCGAACTGCTCGAAAGTTGCCTTGCCCGGATCGACGCGGTCGATCCCGCCGTCAACGCCATGGTGGCGCGCGACGACGATCGTGCCCGCGCAACCGCGAAGGCGGCCGACGCCGCCACCATGCGCGGCTATGATCTGCCGGCGCTGCACGGCCTGCCGATTGGCATCAAGGACCTGGAAGACGTCGCGGGCCTGCGCACCACCTATGGCAGCCCGCTCTTCGCCGACCATGTCCCAACGCAGGACCAGGGCATCGTCGCCTCCGTGCGCAAGGCGGGCGCCGTCATCGTCGGCAAGACCAACACGCCGGAATGGGGCGCTGGCGCCAACACCCGCAACGCCGTCTATGGCGTCACCGGCAATCCGTTCGATCCCTCGCGCTCGGCCGCCGGCTCCTCCGGCGGCTCGGGCGTCGCGCTCGCGACCAATATGGTGCCGATCGCCACCGGCTCGGACACCGGCGGCTCCTTGCGTAACCCGGCTGCCTTCAACGGCATCGTCGGCTTCCGCCCGACGCCGGGGCTGGTGCCGAGCGACAAGCGTCCGCTCGGCTGGAACCCGCTTCCGGTGCTCGGCCCGATGGCGCGTACCGTGCCGGATCTCTGCCTTCTGCTCTCGACCATGGTCAGCGACGACGCCGCCGACCCGCTGGCGACGACCATCCATGGCAAGCAGGTCCGGCGCGCGGAAGACTTCGCCCGGCCGGACCCTTGCGATCTCTCCTCGCTGAAGGTGGCGATCACCCCGGATTTCGGCTTCACGCCCACTGAAAAACACATCCGCGAGGTCTTTACCGACAAGGTCGGCCGCTTCAGCCAAGTCTTCGGCCGGGTCGACGAGGCGACGCCGAACTGCGCTGGCACCGATGAGAGCTTCGAGGTGCTGCGCGCCGTCTCCTTCCTCGCCAGCCATCACGAGCGCTCGGTCAAGACGCCGGACATGGTCGGTCCCAATGTCCGCGCCAATGTCGAGGAAGGCCTGCGCTATGGCGCGCTCGACGTCACCCGGGCCCTCAAGCAGCAGACCGTGCTCTATCATGAGTGGCAGCGCTTCTTCGAAAGCTACGACGTCATCCTCTCGCCGGCGATCACGCTGTCGCCGCGGCCCTGGTCCGAGCTCTATCCCGCGGAGATCGACGGCAAGCCGACGCGGACCTATTTCCACTGGCTGGCGAATGCCTATGCGGTGACGATCGTCGGCCATCCCGCGATCTCGCTGCCGGTCGGGCTCGACCGCAACGGCATGCCCTTCGGCCTGCAGATCGTCGGCTCGCGCGGCGGCGACGCCAAGGTGCTTGCGGTCGCGGCGGCGCTCGAGTCACTCTTGGCCGGCGATCCGCTGACGGCGCGCCCCGTGCCGGATATCGCCAGGCTGAAGGCCGCGCCGAGGCTCGCGGACAGCCCGAATTTCCTCGGCTTCGACTAGCCGAGGCACGCAGTTTTCCAAGCCACAACAGCAGGATGAACAGAGTTTGTAGCCGCACGATCCAATCATAAAAGGGGAGAGACCATATGAAGCGTCGTCAGTTCCTGCAGGGCACGGCAGCCGCCGCCCTGTTCGCTCCAGCGCTGGCGCGGGAGGCGATGGCACAGGCGCCGAGCGCGACCGTGCTCAAGATGGCGCCGCAGGCCAACCTCACCTCGCTCGATCCGATCTGGACCACCGCGACCGTCACCAACAACCACGGCTATTACGTCTTCGACACGCTCTATGGCGGCGACCTCAATCTCAAGCCGCAGCCGCAAATGGCCGAGGGCCACGAGATCTCGGCCGACGGCAAGGTCTGGAAGATCAAGCTGCGCGAGGGGCTCGCCTTCCATGACGGCCAGCCCGTTCGCCCGGCCGACTGCATCGAGAGCCTGAAGCGCTGGTGCCAGCGCGATCCCTACGGCCAGCTCCTGATCAAGGCCGTCGAGGCCTGGGGCGCGCCGGACGAGCGCACCATCGAGATCAAGCTGACCCGGCCCTTCCCGATGATGCTCGACTGCATGGCCAAGGCGGACAACCCACCCTTCATCATGCCGGAGCGCCTCGCCAAGACCGAGGCGACCAAGCAGGTCACCGAGATGACCGGCTCAGGGCCCTACAAATTCGTCGCCAGCGAATACGTCTCGGGCAGCCGCGTCGTCTACGAGAAGAACGAGGCCTACAAGCCGCGCAGCGAGCCGCCGAGCCGCAATGCCGGCGGCAAGGTCGCCCATTTCAAGCGGATCGAATGGCCGATCCTGCCAGACCCTGCAACCGCCGCCGCCGCCCTGACCAAGGGCGAGATCGACTGGTGGGAGCGCCCGCTCGCCGACCTGCAGCCGCTGCTGGCGAGGAGCCCCGATATCGTCCGCGAGGTCATCGACAAGAACGGCCGCGGCTCGATCATGCGGCTGAACCATCTGCAGCCGCCCTTCAACAATCCGAAGGTGCGCGCGGCCGTCCGCCTCGGCGTCAACCAGGAAGACTATATGCGGGCGTCGCAGGGCGACGACACCACAGCCTGGCAGCTCTGCCGGAACCTGTGGTGGCGCGGCACGCCCTATTACACCGGCGAGCTCGAGGACCTGATGCCGCAGAGCCTCGACAAGGCCAAGGCGGCGCTGAAGGAGTCCGGCTACAATGGCGAGAAGGTCGTCATCATCAACCCAACCGACTTCCCCGATATCGGCCCGCTCGGCGACGTCACCTACGAGTTGCTGAAGTCGATGGGCATGAATGTCGAGATGGCGGCGAGCGACTGGGGCACGGTGATCCAGCGCCGCAACAGCCGCGAGCCGGTCGAGAAGGGCGGCTGGAGCATCTTCCACACCACCGGCGCGGCCGTCGGCTGGGGCAACCCGGCCCTGTCCAACCTCGTGCGAGGCCCGGGCGACAAAGGCTGGTTCGGCTGGTGGACCAATGCCAAGGCCGAGGAGATGGCCGAGGAATGGCTCTATGCGCCCGACGAGGCCAAGCAGAAGCAGGTCGCCGTCGCGCTCGGGCGCCTCGCGCTTGAGGAATGCGCCACGATCCCGCTCGGCCAGTTCGTGATCAAGACGGCCTATCGCAAGGGCCTGACCGGCATGCTGCCGGGCTCGGCGCCGTACCCTTGGGGGCTGAAGCGGGGGTGAAGACTGGCCCTCAAACGTGACGGGAAGGCGCGGGGAACCCTCTCCTGTAAGGAGAGGGCAGGGTGAGGTGTAGGCCGTTCGACCAGTTCCGCGAGGCCTGACCGCGCGGGTGGGTTCAGGCCAACGTTGCCACTCCGAACACCTTGTAACTCTCATTTTGCCTCATCTGCTATACCAGCGGTTGCGGTGGCAGGTGGAAGACCGACAGCCCTGAGGGACACCAAGCC
>NZ_FOKP01000025.1 GCF_900112185.1 Allobosea sp. CRIB-10
TGCGACCATTGCTCGTCATTCAACCAAAACAAGCGGCTCATGGAACTTACCTCTCCCATGACCTGCTTGAATCACAAACTGGCCGTTGAGTTTAGACCCTAGCTCGCGCTCGAAGATCGAGCGGCGCATGGCCCTAGTGCTGTCCGCCATCGGTGCCCCGGTCAGCCACTTCTCGCCGAACTCGCCGAAGCTCTTCGCCTCTTTGAGCCGACGCTTTTCTCGCTGCTTCTCGATAGCGGGAGAACGCCCCTCTCGGATCTCGCGCTTGGCGTCCAGGCACATCTCGCGTGCTCTCGCGAGCGATATGCCATTTCGCCCGTACCTGCCGAAATAGACCGTCTCGCGGCGGCCATTGAGCCGGTAATCCAGACGAAATGAGATCGCGCCGCTCGGCATAATGCGCACATACATGCCGTCGCGGTCTGTCACCTTGTACACTTTATTCTTTGGTTTCAACGCCTTAAGGGCAGCATCCGTCAACATTCCAGTACACCTCCAGAAAAGTACCGTCAGGGTATTTTCCGAGGATCGCAGCGATAAAATCGGCTTTATATCAATGTGTTACATCAAAAAAAGTACCGCCACGAGCCTCATTTCTCACGACGGTACTTTCAAAAATTGAGCGGGACAACACGGGGCGGCCCGTCAGAGCGCACGAAAGACCCGATCGCTGCGCTGCGATAGGCCTCGAAAGCTTCTGATAAGTTTTATTTTTTATTTCAGCCACTTACAGCGAAGCGTGGCGCATTTTTGGATGCCCACGGATGGGCCTGAATCATTCCCACTCGATTGTGCCGGGCGGCTTGCTCGTCACGTCGTAGACCACCCGGTTGATGCCCTTGACCTCATTGATGATGCGGGTCGCCGTGCGGCCGAGGAAGGCCATGTCGTAGGGGTAGAAGTCGGCCGTCATGCCGTCGACCGAGGTCACGGCGCGCAAGGCGCAGACATGGTCGTAGGTGCGATAATCGCCCATCACGCCGACGGTGCGCACCGGCAGCAGCACGGCGAAGGCCTGCCAGATCACGTCGTACAGCCCGGCCTTGCGGATCTCCTCGAGATAGATCGCATCGGCCTTGCGCAGGATGTCGAGCTTCTCCCTGGTTATCTCGCCAGGGCAGCGTATGGCGAGGCCCGGCCCCGGGAAGGGGTGGCGGCCGACGAAGGCTTCGGGCAGGCCGAGCTCGCGGCCGAGCACGCGGACCTCGTCCTTGAACAGTTCGCGCAGCGGCTCGACGAGCTTCATCTTCATGCGCTCGGGCAGGCCGCCGACATTGTGATGGCTCTTGATCGTCACCGAGGGGCCGCCCGAGAACGAGACGCTCTCGATCACGTCGGGATAGAGCGTGCCCTGGGCAAGGAAATCGGCGCCGCCCAGCTTGGCCGCCTCGGCGTCGAAGACATCGATGAAGAGCCGGCCAATGGTCTTGCGCTTGGCCTCGGGATCAGAGCCGCATTTGGCGAGCTCGGAGAGGAAAAGCTCTTCCGCGTCAACATGGACCAGCGGAATATTGTAGTGATCGCGGAACAGCGTCACCACCTGCTCGGCCTCGCCGAGGCGCATCAGGCCATGGTCGACGAAGACGCAGGTCAGCTGGTCGCCGATCGCCTCGTGGATCAGCACCGCTGCGACCGCCGAGTCGACGCCGCCGGAGAGCCCGCAGATCACCCGGCCCGTGCCGACCTGCTCGCGGATCTTCTTCTGCATCTCGGCCCGATAGGCCGCCATGCTCCAGTCCGGCTTGCAGCCGCAGATATCGACGACGAAGTTGCGCAGCAGCTTGCCGCCATCCGGAGTGTGCACCACCTCCGGGTGAAACATGGTCGAGTAGAAGCGCCTCTCCTCGTCGCTCGCGACCGCATAGGGCGCGTTCTCCGAGGTCGCCTTGACCGTGAAGCCGGCGGGGAGCTGCGTGACCCGGTCGCCATGGCTCATCCAGACCGGATAGCGCCCGCCCTGCTCCCAGACGCCGGCGAACAGTGCCGATGGGGTGACGATCTCGACATCGGCGCGGCCGAACTCGGCGGCATGGCCGCCCTCGACCTTGCCGCCGAGCTGATGCGCCATGGTCTGCTGGCCATAGCAGATGCCGAGCAGCGGCAGGCCGGAGGAGAACACCTCCTGCGGCGCGCGCGGCGAGTTCGCGTCCGGCACCGAGGCCGGGCCGCCGGAGAAGATCACGCCCTTGGGCTTCAGGCGCTGGAAAGCGTCGGAGGCCAACTGGAACGGGGCGATCTCGCAATAGACCCCGATCTCGCGCACGCGGCGCGCAATCAGCTGCGTCACCTGACTGCCGAAGTCGATGATCAGGATGGAGTCGTGATGGGCGGGGTGCTGGGGCTGGGCGCTCATCGCGCCCGGTTACGCCATCGCGCGCGAGCGCGCAACGGCGCTGAGAGCGGATCAGGCCGGCATTAAGAGAAGCCTCAGGATGAGACGCGGTCGAGGAAGACCAGCCGCAGCGGCTCAGCCAGCAGGTTACCGGCCTTGGCGGCGAAGGCCTGGAAGTGCGGCGTCGCCTTGTGGAGGTCGAGGGCGGCAGAACTCGTGAATGCCTCGCGCATGTAGAAGGTGCCGGGCTCGTCACGCAGTTCGAACAGCACATAGTCGAGGCAGCCCGGCTCGGCCCGCGTCGGCTCGATCAGTGCGAGCAGGCTGTCGCGCAACGCCTCTCGCTGGCCGGGCTTTGCCTTCAGGACTGCGATGGACACCAGAGTCTGGTCGATGGTCGGCGTCATGGTCGGCACCTTGGCTGGGAAATATCCGGAGATGCAGCCCCAGTCTGCCCGGCGCAAGACGCACAAATCGCTCCCTTAGGAACAGGGCTGATACCGTCGCCGCGTTGGGGCAAGGCTCAGCCCGATGCCGAAAGGCAGCTCAGATAGAATCCGTCCGTCCCGGTCCGGCGCGGCGAGAGCTGCAGGCCGAAGCGGGTGGCGAAGCGGGCGAGCAGGCCGAAATCGACCTCGCCGGTATCGAGCAGCGAGCGCGTCGCGACCGGGGCGAAGCCGGGATGGCGCGCCAGGAAGGCCTCGATCGCGCCGTCGTTCTCCTCCGGCAGCATCGAGCAGGTGATGTAGGCGATGCGCCCGCCCGGCTTCACCAGCCCGGCGGCGCGCGCGAGCACCTGAGCCTGCTCCTTCACGCGCTCGGCCAAGGCCCCCGGCCTCACCCGCAATTTGGCATCCGGATTGCGCCGCCAGGTGCCGGAGCCGGTGCAGGGCGCATCGACGAGCACCAGGTCGATCGTGCCGGCGAGATCGGCGAGCGCATCATGCCCTCGGCTCTTGGGCACGCGGACCTCGACATTGGCGGCGCCCGAGCGGGTGAGCCGGTCATGCAGCGGCGCCAGCCGGCGGCTGTCGAGATCGGTGGCGAAGAGGCGTCCTTTGCCCCCAAGCACCGCGGCGAGCGCCAGCGTCTTGCCGCCGGCGCCGGCGCAGAGGTCGACGACGCTCATGCCCGGCTGCGCCCCGGCGAGCAGGGTCACAAGCTGCGAGCCCTCGTCCTGGATCTCGAACTCGCCGTTGAAGAAGCTCGGTTCGCTCTGCAGCGATGGGCCGCGGCCGTCGGGTCCGGGCAGGAAGCGCAGGGCGTCGGGCGACCAGGCGCCCGGCTCGGGCTGAAGATGAGCCAGCGCGGCACGCAACCTGTCGCGATCGGTCTTCAGCCGATTGGCGCGGATATCGGCCGGCGCCCTGCCCGCCAGGGCCTGGCCTTCGGCGACCGCGTCATCGCCGAAGCCGGCCATGAAGGAAGGCCAGAGCCAGTCAGGCACATCCGCCCGCGCCCAACCCGGTGAGGCGTTGAGGTCGAAGGCGGCGAGCCCCGCGACCTCGAACTCGGTCAGCGGCGCCGGCGCGTGAGTCTGTCCGCTGAAGAGGTCGGAGATCTCCTCGACGCCCATCCCGCGCTGGCTGACCAGCATGCCGAGCACGAGCGCCCGCGGCGTCTCCTCGCCAAGCGCATGGGCCGAAGAGGCACGCCGGCGCAAAGCGTCGTAGACCAGCGAGGCGACGGCGGCGCGGTCCTTCGAACCGGCGAAACGGCGCGACAGCCCCCAATCCTTCAGCGCATCGGCCGCCGGGCGCCGACGCTCGATCAGGTCCGTCAGGACCTCGATGGCGGCGCTGATGCGGGCGGCTGGCGTCATATCCTGTGATTCCTGTCACTGCGCTGCAATACTGCCGGTGCGGGCGCGATCTGGAACGATTCCGAAGCGCGAGAGCACCCTTGACGCCCTCGTCCCACAGGGCGCAAGACGATACAACTCCTTCCGCAACGCCAACCGCCTGGGATCCCTGTAATGACCGCCCTCTCCCGCCTCTCCCTCGCCGGCCTGTTCTGCCTGTCGCTCGCCGCCTGCGCCACCCAGCCGGTCGACACCACGCCGCCGCCGGCCAAGCGTCTCGACGCCAAGACCACGCTGGAAGGCCGCCGCTGAGATTTCCGGAAGGCGCTCGCAGCCATAAGGCATCGAGCGCCTCGCCAATTCCCGATACTCTCCTTCGCGGCGTTCATAACCGCGCCGTCGCGGCGCCGCGCAGGAGCAAGACGCCTTCACCGGCCTGTCATATCCGCCGAGCAGTTTCGCCGCCTTCCGCAGGAAACGAGGATCGGACGAGATGAAGCCCCTGTTGCAGCCGGCGACGATGCTGGCGACCCTTGCCCTCGCACTGGCCGCGCCGGCTCTGGCGCAAAGCCCGGCCCCGACCCTCGACGGCAAGCCGGCCTTGATCGTCGGCCATCGCGGCGCCAGTGGCTACCTGCCCGAGCACACGCTCGAAGCCTACAAGCTCGCGATCGAGCACGGCGTCGACTTCATCGAGCCGGATCTAGTCTCGACCAAGGATGGTCATCTCGTGGTTCGCCACGAGCCGATGCTGTCGGGCACCACCGATGTCTCGACCCGGCCGGAATTCGCCGCGCGCAAGACCACACGCAAGGTCGACGGCGTCGACACCAGCGACTGGTTCGCCTCCGACTTCACGCTCGCAGAGATCAAGACGCTGCGGGCCAAGCAGGCCTTCGCCGACCGCGACCAGTCGCATAACGGCAAATACGAGATCCCGACGCTCCAGCAGGTCATCGACCTCGCCAAGGCCGAAAGCAGCCGCACCGGCCGTACGATCGGCATCTATCCCGAGATCAAGCACTCGACCTTCCACTCGGCCCTGGGCCTGGCGATCGAGGATAAGCTGCTCGATCAGCTCAAGGCCGCCGGCTGGAGCGAGAAGGCCTCGCCTGTCTTCATCCAGAGCTTCGAGACGGCCAACCTCAAATATCTGCGCGGCAAGACGCAGCTGCGCCTGATCCAGCTCGTCGACGCCGACGATGTCGACAAGGATGGCGGCATCGTGCTCGCCGCCCCGTTCGACAAGCCCTACGACTTCGTCGTCACCGGCGACAAGCGCAGCTTCAAGGATCTCGTCACCGCCGAGGGGCTGAAGGAGATCAAGACCTATGCCGACGGCGTCGGCCCCTGGAAGCCATATCTGATGCCGGCCAAGCAGGTGCTCGGCGACGACGGCAAGCCGCGCGACCTCAATGGCGACGGCGCCATCGACGAGCGCGACCGCGTGCTGCTACCGCCGACCGACGTCGTCAAGAACGCCCACGCCGCCGGCCTCTTGGTCCACAGCTGGGCCTTCCGCAGCGAGCCCAAGCGCCTCGCCTCCGACTTCAAGGGCGATCCGGCTGCCGAGTACAAGGCGTTCCTGGCGCTCGGCATCGACGGGCTGTTCTCCGACTTCCCGGATCACGCCGTAAAGGCGCGCGACGCGAAGTAACCACCAGACAAAACAAGACCGCCGCACCGACTGGGTGCGGCGGTCTCATCGACACAACTAGACTGAACTCAACTCACGCTTAGTCGCAGACGCGTGTGGTGCGACGCACCTCCCCGCGCGGGGTCTCGCGGACCTGGGTCACGGTGCGGCAATCACGCTCGGCGCGATACGCCCTGCGACGCTCCCAGCGGTCACGCTCGCGCCAGCGCTCCTCGCGCCGGATTTCCCGATCGACAGCGCGCTCGCGCGGCGAGCGCGGGTCGACCGAAACGCCGCCGGGACCGATATTGATCGACTGGGCATAGGCACCGGCACTGCCGAGCAGCAGACCGGCCACAAGAGTCGAAGCAAGCAGTTTCATCGGCTTTCCTCCATTGTCGGGAAAAGCAACGATAAGGGCCGGCAAAGGTTCCCTATCGAGACCGCCTCGAAAATCGTCCCGCCAACGAAAACGGCGCCCGCAAGGGGCGCCGTCGCAGCAGGAAGCTGGCTGGCCGGATCAGTGCAGGATCTGGCTGAGGAAGAGCTTGGTGCGCTCGTGCTGCGGGTTCTTGAAGAACTCATTGGGCTCGTTCATCTCGACGATCTGGCCGGCATCCATGAAGATCACCCGGTCGGCGACCTGGCGGGCGAAGCCCATCTCGTGGGTGACGCAGAGCATGGTCATGCCCTCGTCGGCCAGCGAGACCATGGTGTCGAGCACCTCCTTGACCATTTCCGGGTCGAGCGCCGAGGTCGGCTCGTCGAACAGCATGATTTTCGGGCTCATGCACAGCGAACGGGCGATGGCCACGCGCTGCTGCTGGCCGCCCGAGAGCTGGCCGGGGTACTTCGCCGCCTGCTCGGGAATCTTGACGCGCTTGAGATAGTGCATGCCGATCTCCTCGGCATCCTTCTTCGGCATCTTGCGAACCCAGATCGGCGCCAGCGTCAGGTTCTCGAGGATCGTCAGATGCGGGAACAGGTTGAAGTGCTGGAAGACCATGCCGACGTCGCGGCGGATCTCGTCGATCTTCTTGAGGTCGTTGGTCAGCTCGGTGCCGTCGACGATGATCTGGCCCTTCTGGTGTTCCTCGAGCCGGTTGATGCAGCGGATCATCGTCGACTTGCCCGAGCCGGACGGGCCGCAGATGACCAGCTTCTCGCCGCGCGACACCTTCAGGTTGATGTCGCGCAGCACGTGGAACTCGCCGTACCACTTGTTGACGCCGATCATCTCGACCGCCGTCGCGGTGTTGAGCGCGGTCTGCTTCAGAGCCGCCGGACGCGAGCTGGTGTTTTGTGCCATGGACATCGTTTTATCCCCTCAACGCTTCTGGCCGGCGGCGAGCCGCTTCTCGACCGCGATCGAGTAGCGAGACATGCCCCAGCAACACAGGAAATAGAAAATCGCGGCGAATGCATAGCCCGTCGCGCGGGTCGTCGGCGTCGCCCAGGTCGGGTCGACCAGGGTCGCCTCGATGGTGCGCAGGAAGTCGAAGATGCCGACGATGGTGACCAGCGTCGTATCCTTGAACAGCCCGATGAAGGTGTTGACGATGCCCGGGATCACGATCCGCAGCGCCTGCGGCAGGATGATCAGCCGCATCATGCTCCAATAGCCGAGGCCGAGCGACATCGCGCCCTCGTACTGGCCCTTGGGCATCGCCTGCAGGCCGCCGCGCACCACCTCCGCCATATAGGCGGCGGCGAAGAGCGCAACGCCGACCAGCGGGCGCAGCAGCCGGTCCGGCGAATATTCCTGCGGCACGAACAGCGGCAGCATGGTGTTGGCCATGAACAGCACGGTGATCAGCGGCACGCCGCGGACGAACTCGATGAAGATCACCGAGAGCAGCTGGACGATCGGCAACCTGGAGCGCCGCCCCAATGCCAGGACCACGCCGAGCGGCAGCGAGAAGACGATGCCAACCGCCGCGATCAGGAAGGTGACGGTCATGCCGCCCCAGAGGCCGGTATCGACCCTTGGCAGTCCGGGGCCGCTCGCCAGCAGGCTGAGGAAGGCGAAGACGACGAGCGCGAACAGCACGAGCTGCTTCGGCCCGAAGAAGCGCTTCCAGACCGGCAGCTGCTCGACCACCGCCAGAGCGGCGTCGCCGATGTAGAAGCGGACGATCTGCGGCACGAAGGACAGGATGACGTAGAGCGCGGCGAGCGCCAGCGTGACAATCATGCAGGTGCGCAGGAAATTTTCCGCGCCGGCGCCGCCGAGCAGCAGCACATAGGCGGAGATCGGCAGCAGCACGAAGAAGAAGAAGATGCCGAGCTTCTTCTTGGGCGCACTCGTCCAGAGCAGCCAGGCCACGCCGAGCGCGAACATCACGAAGACGATGTTCACGCGCCAGCGCTGGTTGATCGGGTAGGAGCCGTAGATGAAGTACTGGAAGCGGTCGGCGATATAGGCCCAGCAGGCACCGACCGGCCGGCCGACCTTGTCGGCAAGGCAGGCGTCGCGATTGGTGCCGGACCAGACCGCATCGAGGAAGTAGAAGCGGATCAGCCCCGGAACCGAGTCGATGACGAGATAAAGGCAAAGCAGCGTCAGCGCGATGTTGAGCGGGCTGGAGAGCAAATGCTGCCTGATCCAGGCGAGCGGGCCGGCGACGGAGAGCGGCGCCGGTTGCTGCTCCAGCGTCTCTTTGCGGACGAAGGCGTAGGGAGCCATTTCGGTGGTTGCGTCGGTCATCGGGGCGCCCTCACCGTTCCACCAGCGCCATGCGCTTGTTGTAGATGTTCATGAACAGAGACGTCACCAGCGAGATGGTCAGATAGACCGCCATGGTGATGGCGACGACCTCGACCGCCTGCCCTGTCTGGTTCAGCACCGTGCCGGTGAAGACCTGGACGAGATCGGGATAGCCGATCGCGACCGCGAGCGAGGAGTTCTTGGTCAGGTTGAGGTAGTTCGAGGTCAGCGGCGGGATGATCACCCGCATCGCCTGCGGAATGACCACGAGCTTCAGCGTTGGTCCGGACCTCAGGCCGAGTGCATTGGCGGCCTCGGTCTGCCCCTTCGAGACGGCGAGGATGCCGGCGCGGACCACTTCGGCGATGAAGCCGGCGGTATAGGTGGTCAGGCCGATCAGCAGCGCGACGAACTCCGGGAAGATCTGGATGCCGCCGCGCAGGTTGAAGCCGGCGAGTTCGGGATAGATGAAGGTGATCGGCCGGCCGGTGATGAAATAGACCAGCGTCGGCAGCACCACGATCAGGCCGAAGCCGATCCAGCCGGTCGGATACTGCTTGCCGGTCGCGGCCTGCTGCTTGCGGGCCCAGGAGCGGAAGACGAAGGTCGCGACGATGCCGATGAGGAAAGCCCAGACGATCAGGCTGCCGCCGGGGCCGAGTTGCGGATCGGGGATGTAGAGCCCGCGATTGTTGAGCAGCGCGCCGGCCGGCAGTTCGATCGACTGGCGCGGATTGGGCAGCGGCTTCAGCACCGCATTGTACCAGAAGAACAATTGCAGCAGCAGCGGCAGGTTGCGGATGACCTCGACATAGATCATCGCGAGCTTGGAGACGATCCAGTTGCTCGACAACCTGGCGACGCCGACGAAGAAGCCGAGGAAGGTCGAGAGCACGATGCCGATCGAGGCGACGAGCAGCGTGTTGAGCAGGCCGACCCAGAAGGCCTGGCCATAGGTGCTGCCCGATGCGCTGAAGGGGATCAGCTTCTGGTTGACGTCGAAGCCGGCCGCGTTGTGCCAGAAGCCGAAGCCGGAGGCGATCTTCTGGGCCCGCAGGTTCTCGATCGCGTTCGAGGCAGCAGACCAGATCAGGAAGCCGACTACGGCGAGCAGGGCGAACTGATAGACATAACCCCTGATCTTGGGGTCGTAGAACAACGAGGCTTTGCCCGGTTTGATCTCGGCGGAAGTAGTCGACACGTCTGACGCCCTTCTCAAATGTTGGCGACCGAGGGTCCGGCAGCGACCCTGAGCGGATCACTGCCGGCCGGTATTGTTATCCGGTTCGCCGGAACAAGACAGCTTCAATGAGCGATGCGCGGCGAGAGCCGCGCATCGGTGGTTCTCAGCGGATCGGCGGCGCGTATTGCAGCCCGCCCTTGGTCCAGAGCGCGTTCTGGCCGCGAGAGATCTTGAGCATCGAGCCGGCGCCGACATTGCGCTCGAAGGATTCGCCGTAATTGCCCATGTGCTTGACGATCCGGTAGGCCCAGTCATTGCTCAGGCCGACCGCCTCGCCGAACTTGCCCTCGGTGCCGAGCAGGCGCTTGATCTCGGGATTCTCCGATTTCAGCATCTCTGCGGCATTGGCCTTGGTGACGCCGAGCTCCTCGGCGTTCAGCATGGCGAAATGCGTCCATTTGACGATGTCGAGCCAGGCATCGTCGCCATGGCGCACGACCGGGCCGAGCGGCTCCTTCGAGATGATCTCCGGCAGGACGATGTGCTCGGACTGGTCGGAGAGCTTCAGGCGCTCGGCATAGAGGCCCGAGGCGTCGGTGGTGAAGGCATCGCAGCGGCCGGATTCGTAGGCCTTGACCGTCTCGTCATTGCTGGCGAACGCGACGACCTCGTACTTCATCTTGTTATTGCGGAAATAGTCGGCGAGGTTGAGCTCGGTCGTCGTGCCCTGCTGGGTGCAGATCGAGGCGCCGGCGAGCTTGAGCGCCGAATCGATCCCGAGCTTCTTGCGCACCATGAAGCCCTGGCCGTCATAATAGTTGATGCCGGCAAAGTTCAGCCCGAGCGAGGTATCGCGCGACATCGTCCAGGTGGTGTTGCGCGACAGAAGGTCGACCTCCCCCGATTGCAGCGCGGTGAAGCGATCCTTGGCCGAGAGCGGCACGAACTTGACCTTGGCCGGATCGTCGAAGATCGCAGCGGCGATCGCCCGGCACAGATCGACGTCGAGACCGCTCCAGTTGCCCTGGGCATCGGGTATGCCGAAGCCGGCAAGTCCCGGGCCGACGCCGCAAGTGACGGTCCCCTTCCCCTTGACCTGGGCGAGCGTCCCGCCTCCCTGCGCCAAGGCGCTGCCGGCGACACAGGCTCCCATCGCGGCGAGCAACGCCGCGCGCATGACTTTTTTCATATTGTTGTCCCCTGTTTGGTGGAACGGGTTTTCCCGCTCTCGATTTAGCTCAGCAAGTCCCGGGCCAGTCCCCACCGGCCTTCCCTCCTTTTTCCGAAACCACGACCGAACCGATCGCGAGCACGCCAACCCGATCAGAACTCACCGGATCGGCGGCGCGTACTGCAATCCCCCCTTGGTCCAGAGCGCGTTCTGGCCGCGCGACATCCTCAGCACCGAGCGGCTGCCCACGGTGCGCTCGAAGCTCTCGCCGTAATTGCCGACATGCTTGACGATCCGGTAGGCCCAGTCGGCGGTCAGGCCCAGGCCCTCGCCGAACTTGCCGTCGATCCCGAGCAGACGCCTGATCTCGGGATTGGTCGAGCCTCGCATCTGGTCGACATTCGCCTTTGTCACGCCGAGTTCCTCGGCGTTCAGCATGGCGAAATGGACCCAGCGCACGATCTTGAACCATTGCGAGTCGTTGTCCCGGGTCAGCGGGCCGAGCGGCTCCTTCGAGATGATCTCGACGAGAACCATGTGGTCGTCCGGCGTCGTCAGCTTGAGGCGCTCGGAATAGAGCGACGAAGCGTCAGTCGTGAACGCGTCGCAGCGCCCGGCATCATAGGCCTTGAGCGTCTCGGGGCCGGTGTCGAAGGCGACGATGCTGTGCCTGAGATTGTTGATCTTGAAATAGTCGACGACGTTGAGCTCGGTCGTGGTGCCCCGCTGGACGCAGATCGAAGCGCCGGCCAGTTGCATCGCCGACATGACGCCGAGCTTGCGGCGCACCATGAGGCCCTGGCCGTCATAATAGTTGACATTGGTGAAGAGCAGGCCGGGCGGCGTGTCGTTCGAGATCGTCCAGGTCGAGTTGCGCACCAGCACGTCGACCTCGCCGGCCAGGAGCGCCTTGAAGCGATCATTGGCCGAGAGCGGGATGAATTTGACCTTGGCCGGATCGTTGAAGATCGTCGCGGCGATGGCGCGGCAGTATTCGACGTCGAGCCCGCTCCAGTTGCCCTGCGGATCGGGCGCGCCGAAGCCGATCAGGCCGGTATTCGAGCCGCAGTTCAGGACGCCGCGGCTCTTGATCTGAGCCAGGGTCTGCTGCGCCTGCGCACCCGCGGAGCCGAACAGCGCCGCGACGGCGAACAGCGCCGCGCTGATGATCCTGATCATGCCTGTCCCCTGTCCGGCGGAACGGGTTCGTCCCGTTCTCTGTCAGTGGCGCATTCTGGACCGCCGGTCCGGCAAACCCACTGCTTTCCTGTAGCCTGGAAAGAATCGGGGCGGGCACCGGAAGTGCCCGCCCCGCATGGATCGCTCAGCGAACCGGCGGCGCGTATTGCAGGCCGCCCTTGGTCCAGAGCGCGTTCTGGCCACGGGCGATCTTCAGCAGCGAGGCCTGGCCGACGTTCTTCTCGAAGCTCTCGCCATAATTGCCGACATGCTTGATGATCCGGTAAGCCCAATCGGCGGTCAGGCCGACGCTCTCGCCGAACTTGCCCTCGGTGCCGAGCAGGCGCTTGATCTCGGGGTTGCTCGACTTCAGCATCTCGTCGACGTTCGCCTTGGTCACGCCGAGCTCCTCGGCGTTGAGCATGGCGTTGTGGACCCACTTCACCAGGCCGAACCACTGCGCATCGTTGTTGCGGGTCGCCGGTCCGAGCGGCTCCTTCGAGATGATCTCGGGCAGGACCATATGGTCGTCCGGAGCGGTCAGCTTCAGACGCTCGGCATAGAGGCCCGAGGCGTCGGTGGTGAACGCATCACAGCGGCCGGAGTCATAGGCCTTGACGGTCTCGTCCGAGGTCGCGAAGGCGACGACTTCGTACTTCAGATTGTTGGCGCGGAAGAAGTCGGCGAGATTCAGCTCGGTCGTGGTGCCCTGCTGGGTGCAGACCGAGGCGCCGTTGAGCTGCAGCGCCGAGTTCACGCCGAGCTTCTTGCGGATCATGAAGCCCTGGCCGTCATAATAGTTCACGCCGGTGAACTGCAGGCCGAGCGCGGTGTCGCGCGACATCGTCCAGGTCGAGTTGCGGACGAGCACGTCGACCTCGCCCGACTGCAGGGCCGTGAAACGGTCCTTGGCCGAAAGCGGAATGAACTTCACCTTGGTCGGGTCGTTGAAGATCGTCGCCGCGATACCGCGGCAGAAATCGACGTCGAGACCGGTCCAGTTACCTTGCCCATCCGGCACGCCGAAGCCGGCGAGGCCGGTGTTGGAGCCGCAGTTCAGGATGCCGCGGCTCTTGACCTGCGCCAGAGTCTGCGGCGCCTGCGCCTGCGCGCTCGCCGCCGCCAGCGCAAGGCCGAGCCCGGCGACCGCGGCTGCCATGAATTTCTTCATCGTGATGTCTCCCATGAATGGCCCCGCCGGCGCCTGCCGGCCGGAACGTGCCGATCCCCCCGCATCGTCGCGACTTTTCATCCCGTTCGATGCCTAAACCTTAGTCGAAGCGCGGCGCAGGCCGATTGCCAGAGCCGCGTATGAGCGTCAAGCAAGGGCGCCTAGTATATCTGCCCTTTTCACCATCGGCATCACATGCGACTTTCCGGAGGTGGTCAAGTGCGGCCACAACCCATCTCCCAACCAGCGCTCAGCCTCCGGCCCATGAAAAAGCTGTCCAAGCCCGAATTCGCGCGGCTGCGCGAGAAGACCCGCCTCGCCCTCGCCGGCCGCGACCCGACCGACAGCTACGGCTTCGTCAACCCGCCGATCGTGCGCGGCTCGACCGTGATCTACCCGAACACCGAGGATTTCCTGGTCCGCAAGGCGCGCTACAGCTACGGCACCTCGGGCAGCCCGACGATCGACGCGCTGCTCGCCGCGGCCAACACCATGGAGGGCGGCGCCGGCGTGCTCGCCTGCTCGTCCGGCCTGCTCGCCTGCACCTTGCCGGCGCTCGCCTTCCTGACCGCCGGCGACCACTTTCTCGTGACCGACAGCGTCTACCACCCGATGCGCAATTTCTGCGAGCGGATGCTGCCGCGCTACGGCGTCGAGGTCACCTATTACGACCCGCTGATCGGAGAGGGCATCGCCGGGCTGTTCAAACCGAACACACGGGCGGTCTGGACCGAATCCCCGGGCTCGCAGACCCTGGAGGTTCAGGACATTCCGGCGATCGTCGCTGCGGCCCATGCCCGCGACATCATGGTGATGATGGACAACACCTGGGCAACGCCGCTCTTCTTCGACGCGCACACATTCGGCGTCGACGTCTCGATCCAGGCCGGTACGAAATATTATGCCGGGCATTCAGATGTGCTGATCGGCACGGTCTCGGCCCGCACGCCGGAGCTTTATGCCCAGCTCAAGCTGACCTGGGACGCGCTCGGCGTGATCATCGCCGCAGAGGACGCCTATCTGACCTTGCGCGGTATCCGGACCCTGGCCGTCCGGCTGAAGGAGCAGCAACCGGCGGGGCTGGAGATGGCGAACTGGCTGGCGGAACGGCCGGAGGTCGCGCGCGTGATCCATCCGGCGCTGCCCACAGATCCCGGCCATGCCCTCTGGAAGCGCGACTTCACCGGTGCCTGCTCGCTGTTCTCGATCGAGCTCGAACCGGTCTCGATGAAGGCGGTCGCTGCGATGCTCGACGGGCTGACCCTCTTCGGCATGGGCGCGTCCTGGGGCGGCTATGAGAGCCTGGTGCTGCCCTTCGACTGCAAGCGTTATCGCACCGCGACCGAGCCCGGCTTCAAGGGCCCGACGATCCGCTTCCATATCGGGCTCGAGGATCTCGAAGACCTGAAGGAGGACCTCGATGCGGGGTTTGCGCGGCTGAGGGCAGCGAGCTGAGTCTCGCCGCGATGCCGGACACACCGGTCGTCTTTGCCTATCTCGACGAGCCGCCCTTCTGCTGGCCGGGAGCCGACGGCGCCGCGCAGGGCTGCGATGTCGAGCTGGTCACCGCGGCCTTACAGGCGCTCGGCATCACGCAGTTCGAGCAGCAGCTGACGAGTTTCGCCGAATTGCTGCCCGGCCTCGCCCATGGGCGCTGGACGATCACGACCCCGCTCTTCGTCACGGCCGAACGACAAAGGCTGGTCGATTTCAGCCGGCCGGTCTGGGCGCTGACGGACGGGCTGCTGGTGCGAACCGCCGATCGCGGGCGACTGACCGGCTATCGCGCCATCGCCGAGATCGGCGCGCGACTCGTGATCGTCGGCGGCCAGGTGCAGGAACAGGCCGGAATCGCAGCCGGCATCGCTCTGGATTGTATCCTCAGCGTTGCGACGCAGGAGGACGCCGTCACTGCGGTCGCCGATGGCCGTGCCGACGCCTATGCCAGCGTCGCCATGGCGCATCGCGGCTATCTCGCCCGCGAGCCTGATCCGGCACTGGCGATCGTGAATGTGCCTGCGAGCGAGAGCTTGCCGGCTGCCGGGGCCTTCGCCTTCGGCAAGCAGCACACTGCTCTGCGGGAGCGCTTCAACACGGCGCTCGACGGCCTGATTGGCACGGACTGGCACCGCGCCATGATGACGCGCCACGGCTTCCCCTCCGGGGAATACTGACGGCCTCAGCCCGGCCCGGAATTCGTGTCCTCGCCGCGGGCCTTGGCTCGCAGGACGAATTGCAGGTTGCGCAGGTAGACGAACAGGCCAAAGCCCTGGCCGAGGATGAAGACCGGGTCGCGGCGGTAGAGCGCATAGACGAAGAGCAGCGCGCCGCCGCCGATCGAGAACCACCAGAAGGTCATCGGCACGACGGAGCGCTGCGCCTTCTCGCTGGCGAGCCACTGCACCACGAAGCGCATGGTGAAGAGGCCCTGCGCGACCACGCCGAGCAGGACCCACCAATCGACATTGTTGACGAAGACGTCGTGGAAATAGTCCCCGATCATGTTCTGCAGGTCGACGAGCATCAGCGCGCCTCCGTCACGATCTGCGGCACGCGCTTGCGGCGCCGGATCAGCCACCAGACGCCGGCGAGGTCGAGAATCCCGACCCAGAGCCGATCGAAGAAGCCGTAATTGGAGACGCCGGTCAGGCGCTGGCGGTCGCGAACGTCGTGATGCAGCACGTCGTACCCCTCGCGCACGACGAGCGCCGGCATGAAGCGGTGCAGCGCATCGAAATAGGGCAGCGCCAGATAGGTCTCGCGCCGGAAGCATTTCAAGCCGCAGCCGGTGTCGCGCGTGGCGTCCCGGAGGATCGCGCCGCGGACCTTGTTGGCGATGCGCGACTGCATGCGCTTGAAGCCGGTATCCTTGCGGCCGACGCGCTGGCCCTGGACCAGGCCGGCGGACGGCCCGGCGGCTTCTAGCTGCGCCAGCATCGCCGGGATGAAGGCGGGATCGTTCTGGCCATCGCCGTCGAGGGTCGCGACGATCGGGGCTGTCGCTGCCCTGACCCCGCTGCGCACCGCCGCCGACTGGCCGCAGGACTGGGCATGGCGGACGACCCGCAGCCAGGGCCGCGTCGCGGCAAGGCCGGCGAGCGCGGCGGCGGTGCCGTCGCTGGAGCCGTCGTCGACATAGATCAGCTCGAAGGCGCCGAGGTCGGTGCAGGCATTCTCGATGTCGCGGACGAGCGGGGCGATGTTGCCCTCTTCATTGCGCACCGGCACGACGATGCTGATGCGGAGCTGGCCGCCGGAAGGCACGGGGTCGGTCACGGATTCCAAGTCTTTCTGCATTGCGGCGCGCAAACTGCGTCAAGCGCCGCGACGGGGCAAGCGCCGATCACTCGCGGACATAGACGCTCATCTCGATGCGCTTGCCACCATTGAGATTGAAGCCGGAGATGGTGGTCAGCAGCCGCGGCGCCACTCCCGAGGCGGCGAGCCCCTGCCGGAAGCCGTCGAGGAAGCGACCTTCGACCAGTGCAACGCGGCAGCCGGGCTCGCGCAGGAAGCTCGCCGCCGCGCCGCCGTCCACCCCCATGCGCAGGTTGGTCCCGACCAGGAAGACCAGGCTCGGCTCGCGATAGCCGACGGTCATGACCTGCGGGCTCGGACAGCTCACCGCCTGCACCGCTTCCGCCAGCCGCGGCGACAGCTTGAGACCGCGCAGGCTGGGCGAAGCGAGGCCGAAGACGCCGGCGCTGAGCAGCAGGCTCGCGACCACGCCGCGCCAGAGCGCCCCCTCGAAGGCGCCCTCGCGGAAAGCCAGGAAGCCGCGGAAGGCCACGATCAGCGCCAGCGCCAGGACCGGCAGAGCCAGCCAGGGCAATGTCCTGTCGAGCGTCCAGGTGCCGAAGAGCAGCACGCCGACCAGCGCCGCCGGCACCAGCACGACGAGAAGGGCCGTCAGTGTCGAGCCGCGGCGGAAGCGGTTGATGCCGCCATTGACCAGGGCGAGCAGGAGTAGCGCCGTGATCGCCGGATAGAGCGGCAGCACATAATGCGGCAGCTTGGTCGGCACCGCCTCGAAGACGAGCCAGGACGGCACGATCCAGGCGAGCAGGAACAGGATCTGCGGCTCGCGCCGCTTCACCCAGGCGAAGGGGATTGCCATCGAGGCGAGCGCAGCCGAGGGCCAATAGGTGCCGAAGAACAGGAGGAGATAGAGGCCGGGCGGGCCCCAATGCTTCTCCTGGCCCTCTCCGACCTTGGCGAGCATGTCCTTGCCGACGCTTTCGGCGAAGAAGTCGCCGCCGGTCTTGACCGCGATGGCGACGAACCAGGGCAGCACGACGATCAGGCAGAGCAACAGGCCGGGCCCGGGACGCAGCGAAGCGAACCAGCGCAGCGAACGCTCGCGAAGGCTGAGGACGAGCACCGCCAAGCCCCAGACCATCGGCACGATCGGACCCTTGAGCAGCAGGCCGAGCGCGGTCGCCGACCAGAACACCAGCCAATTGTGGCGGCTCGGCACGAAGGCGAGCGAGCGCGTCCAGTCGAGCCAGGCCCGGGCGAGCGCGCCCATGGTCGCGACCGCGCATGCGGCGAGCATGGCGTCGGTCTTGGCGAAGCGCGCCTCGACGCCGAGCAGCACGGCGGCAGCCATCAGGGCTCCGCCGAGCAAGGCCAGGCGCGCACCGACGAAGGCGAGCAGCGCCCAATAGGTCAGCAGCACGGTCGCGATCGCGCCGATCAGCGAGGGCAGCCGGTAAAGCCACATCGTGGTGCGGGCCTGCGGCACGCCCAGCGCCTCGCCGATGGCGACGCTTCCCGCCTGCAGCCAGTAGATGCCGACCGGCTTCTTGTGCCTGGCCTCGTCCTGGAAGCGGATGTCGACGAAATCGCGCGTCTCCAGCATCTGCTTGCTGGCCTGGGCGAAGCGCGGCTCGTCGCGGTCGAAGGGCTGCAGGCTGGCGAAGCCCGGCAGGAAGGCGGCGAGCGACAGCAGGACGAGCAGCAGGCAGGCGCGCCGGTGGCTCGCGGACGCGAAGCTTGCGAGCCGGTCGAGACCGGAGCCGAGCGAGAACATCGACACTCCTTGTGGCCGAGCCTTGCCGAGCCCGCGCTTTGCGGGCTCGGCTGGCGGGCAGGCGATCGGGTGGGCCGCCGCGGCGTTTACGGCGTCGGACCGCTCGCGGCAAGCGTGCAGATGCGATCCGCGACGACACCGGCATGGCTCAAAAGCGGGCCTGTCCGGGCAGTTGAGACCTGTTTGCGTCCCAATGATGGCAGGGGGAAGCTTGGAACCCTATATCCTCGACAAAGGTTGCCTATGTGGGTCGCATGTCGGGGTAGGACAGCGACGGACCAGTACTTGGAAAGGCAGGACACATGAAGATGCCGATCGCCGTTCATACCGACGAGGATTACGAACGGGCCCAGCAGCGCTTGGCCGAGCTCAATTCCGCGCCCGACAGCAAGGAAAAGGACCGCGAGCTGGAGGCCCTGGCTGAAGCCATGCTGGCCTTCGAGTTGCGCCGCGACGAGGCGCAGGACTGAACCGGCTGGACGGGCAGCGCCTGACTTCGAGGCATCGACACGCCCTTTGGCCCGAGGCGGACACGGGCCTCTCTCGCGCCATCATCGTGCTGTGACAAGCTCGCCAAAACACAATTTGCCACCTAGAATTGACGGCCTTCGTCTTCACAACAGCCCACCCTGCCCCCAGCCTATGTGGCAGCCGAGCCGAGGTGATTCAGGACGCTATGAGCAGGCGCCACCGTCATTCGAGGTCGATCGCGACTCGAATCTTCATCCTTCTCGCGTCGATGCTGTGCTTTGTCGTGCCGGCTGCCGCATCAGACCCGTCGCGCATCCTCGACGACAACGCCGAGTCGGTCGCCGTCGTCATCGGCAACAAGAGCTACAAGCAGACCAGCACGGTCGACTTCGCCCATAACGACGCCGAAGCGATGCGCGATTACCTCGTCCGCGGGCTGCGCTTTCGCGAGCAGAACGTCTTCGTCCTGAAGGATGCGACGCTCGGCGAACTCACGCAGATGTTCGGCAGCGAGGCCAATCCGCAGGGCGGGCGGCTCTGGCGCAGCGCGGTCGAGGGCCGCTCCAACGTCTTCGTCTATTACTCGGGGCATGGCGTGCCTGATCTCGCCACGCGCCAGCCCTTCCTCTTGCCGCAGGACGGCAATCCCAATGCCAGCGAGAGCGGCTATGCTCTGCAGACGCTCTATCGAAACCTCGAACTGGTCCGGCAGAAGATCGGGGCGCAGCGACAGTTGATCGTGATGATCGATGCCTGCTTCACCGGCGAGACCGGCCGCAAGGGCGAGAGCCTGCTCGCCGTCTCGGCGCCGGGCTTCACGCCGGCCAAGCCGCGCATCGGCGGCGGCATCGTCAAGCTGGTCGCGACTTCCGGCGCGACCCCGGCGAACTGGGACGAGAACCAGAAGCTCGGCCTGTTCACCAGCCGCTTCCTGATGGGCGCCGCCGGGCTGGCGCAGGCCGATGCCGACAGGCGGATCGCCTGGCCGGAGCTGCAATCCTATGTCGTCCGCGAGGTCGAAGCGGCGGCGCGGCGTGACAGCGGACGCGAGCAGAAGCCCGAATTCGACACCGCCAGCCTGTCTCTTCCGACCGTCGAGCCCTCGGTCACGATCCGTCGCAGCTTCGAGAGCGCGCAGGACGAAGCGCGCTGGCGCAGTGCGACGGCGGACGGCTCGCGCGAAGCGCTGGAGCGCTATGTCGCGCAATGCACCGGACCTTGCGCCTATCGGCAGCAGGCGATGGACCGGCTGCTGCAGCGGCAGCGCAATGCCGAGGCGGTCAAGGACGACGAGAGCTGGCGGCAGTTCGGCGCCGAGGGCAGATACCAAGCCTATCTCGATGCCTGTAACCAGATCTGTGCCTACCGACAATTGGCGCTCGGCTATCTCGGCAAAGATCCGATCACAGCGATCAGGCCGGAGGGCACGCAAGCGAAGCAGCAGCTACTCGCAGCAGCACAGCCGATCGTGGCCAGCGATCCGGCCCGCGCCCTCGCCGAAGCGAAGGCGGCGGGAACGGTCGAAGCGCTGGACCGCTTTCTCAAGGTCTACCCCGAAGGCAAGCTGGCGACGGAAGCTTTTGCCGCACGGTTGGCGCTGGTCCAGTCTGCCAGGCAAACTGGCGCCAGCCATGCGCCGACCGCGGCCGCCGATGCGCGCTACGCCCCTGGTCGGACACAAATCGACGCCATGGCTCCGGCAGGCCCCAAGCGAACGCCCGTAATGATCGAGGCAGATATGCACCTCAAGGCCTGCCCGTCCCAAGGCATCGTCGCGAAGCTCGGGCCCCGTCGTCCAGAAGACCCGAAGAGCGGGTTCCTATCCGTTCGATCCGGGCCGGGCGGCAGCGCCTATGTCGAGACCGACCGAATCTACAACGGCGACATACTGATCATCTGCGACACCATCGGCCCGTGGCACGCCGTGATCTACCCGAATCGTGGCCAGTCGTTCCAAGAGTGCCGAGCGCATCTGAATGTGAAGTCAGCAGGCCGCGCGACTTACTCGGGCTCGTGCCGCTCGGGGTGGGTTCACAAAAACTATGTCGAAGTAACCACACGATAAGCGCCCATCGGCGCGGCAGCGCTCCCGACCACCGTGTCGGACCCGGTGGCGTGCGTGGTCGCCCTGCCCCCATCCGGGCAAATAATGACATGAAAACAATGGCGAGCCCGGCAGGATTCGAACCTGCGACCAGCAGCTTAGAAGGCTGCTGCTCTATCCAGCTGAGCTACGGGCCCTGAAGGAAACGGCGGGCTTGGTATCCGCCGTTCACCTGAACTTCAATGCGTCCACTGGCCGACGCGGTTGAACTTGAAATTGTCGGCATAGGCCATGCCGCGGCGCTTGGGCGCGTGCGGCTGCTCCAGGCGGTAGGCGATGCCGTTGCGCGTCGCATAGGCGACAGCTTCCTCGGCCGTGTCGAACCAGAGCCGCAGCTGGCTCTTCATGTCGCCCGACGAGGTCCAGCCCATCAGCGGCTCGATCTCGCGCGGCCGCTCCGGCTCGTATTCGAGCAGCCAGCGGCCAGTCTTGGCGGTGCCGGACTGCATCGCGTTGCGGGCCGGCGAATAGATCCGTGCCGTCATGCTCCCCCTCGCCTTCCGGCAAAGCCCAAAATGGTCGGGGCACCAGGATTCGAACCTGGGACCCTCTGCTCCCAAAGCAGATGCGCTACCGGGCTGCGCTATACCCCGAATATTCTGCAAGTGCATGGAATCACTCGCCGAACCGCCACCGCGCCTCAATGAGGCGAAGCGACGCGCTACGCCATAGCATCGAACTGGCGGGATGGGAACAGCTCGCGCAGCCGCAGTGCCTAGACGACGATGAGATCACGTGAGCTTCGCGACAGCAATTCGCAGCCGTCGCGGGTGACGAGCACATTGTCGATGATGCGTGCGCCGAGCCGCTCCTCGTGCAGGAAGACCGGCGGCTCGACGCTGACGACCATGCCGGCCCGCAGCGTGTAGCGACTGCCGCCAATCATGTGCATCGGCTCGCCCCAGCTCGGTGGGAAGCCCGGCGCCAGCCCATAGCCGGAGGTGTGGACGCGGCCGTGTTCGAGGCCGGCCTCGCCGATCACGCGCCTGGCCGCCTCGTGCGGCGCGGTCGCAGGCGCGCCCTCGCGAATCTGCGCGATACAGGCGTCGCAGGCGTGGCGGGCGATCTCGTAGAGCTCGCGCATCCGGGCGCTCGGCTGGCCGAGGCAGAATTGCCGGCCGAGCGTCGCGGTGTAGCGCCGGAAAGTCGCGCCATATTCGACGCTGCCGTAATCGCCGGCCCGCAGCCTTCGTTCGGTCGGCGCGCCATGGCTGTAGCAGGAGCGTTCGCCGGAGACGAGGTTGATCGGGCTCGCCGCAAGGCCGCTGCCGCGCGCCAGCAACGCGCCATAGACCTCACCCGCGATCTCCAACTCGCTGCGTTCGGCGCGCAACGCCGCCCCGAAGACCGGAAGCACCTCGTCCGCGATCGCCGCCGCCCGCCTGATGTAGCCAAGCTCGGCCGGCGATTTCACCAGGCTGAGATCGTGGACGAGATTGGTCGCCTCGACGAAGGCCGAGCCGAACAGGTCGCGGATCGCTGTGTGGTGATGCGGGTGGAGGTAGTAGGCCGGCACCTCGACGCCGACGCGCCCCGCCAGCACGCCGAGCTCGTCGGCCAAACGGGCGAATCGCGGAATCGGGTCCTCGTTCTCGCCGCCGCCGAAGGTCTCGAGCCGGTCGACGAGGGCATCGTCCAGAATCTCGGCGCGCTCGCCCTCGCGCGCCATCATCGCGATCCGCCCGTCCGCCGCCGGCACCAGCAGGCACTGGAACTCCTGATAGCTCTTGGCGTCCGAGCCGGTCAGCCAGCGGATCGAGACGGGATGGAAGAGCACGAGCCAGTCCAGCCCCTGCTCCGCCATCACTCGCCGGGCACGGGCGCGCCGGCCGGCGAACTCTTCCGCCGCGAAGTCGTGCCGCGACATCGGCGCGCCGCCTTCAGAGCGCCGGCAGGGGCTGCATCGGCCCGCCCAGCCACTTCTTGTGGAGCTCGTCGAGATCGCCGTTCAGCGTGCTCTGGAAGATCAGCGTGTCGAGCCAGCGCAGCAAATCGTGCTCGCCGCGCCGGATGGTGATGTGGGCCGGAGCCCGCCGCAGCGCGAACTTGAAGTCGAATTCCTTGCTCGGGTTCTGCTTGGCAAGCTCGACCACGACGACGCTGTTGGCCGCCAGCAGCTGCGCATGACCGGAGAGATAGGCCTGCACCGCCGTGGCATTGTCCTCGGTCCGCATGATGTCGGCCGAAGGCGCCAGCGCCGAGAGGACGAGGTCCTCGGTCGTGCCCTTGGCGACGGCGATACGGTTCTTGCCGAGATCGGCGCCCGATTTCACCGCCAGCGCCTTGCCGCCGTAGACGGCGAGTGAGGTGTCGGCATAGGGCGCGCTGAACATCACCTGGCGGGCGCGCTCGGCGGTGATCGACATCGCCGCGATGTTCATGTCGGATTTGTCGGTGAGCAGGAACGGAATGCGGCTCGCCGCCGGCACCGGCACGAGCTCCAGCTTCACGCCGAGCGACTTGGCGACGAGCTTGGCCATGTCGACGTCGAACCCTTCGAGCTCGCGCTTGGCGTTCATCATGCCGAAGGGCGGCACGTCGGCGAAGACGGTGATGCGCACCACGCCCTTGGACAGGATGTCGTCGAGCTTGTCCGCCTGGGCTTCCAGGCTGGCGACCAGCCCCGCGAACAGGCCAAGGGCGGCAAACAACGTCGATCTGAAACCGCGCGCCATGATGCTCCCCCGATGTGTCGTTGGCGCCGATCGCTTCTGCGACCGGGCGGCACTGCCGCGCCTGCCCTCCCCGGGACCCGCAGCGATGACCTAGCGGAATGCTATCGGTTTCGTATATGCAGTCAAGCTTCGCTAATAAATCACGTCGGAGACATCAGATGACGGCCGAGACCGCTGCGGATGGCCGCTCCCGCCCCTATCCGGCGCCCGCCCTGGAAAAAGGCCTGGAGATCATCGAGTTGCTGGCGATGGCGCAGACGCCGCTTTCGGCGCGGGCGATCGCCGATCGGCTCGGGCGCTCGAAGAACGAGATCTTCCGCATGCTGTTCGTGCTGATCGAGCGCGGCTATCTCGACCGCGATCCGGCGACCGACGAGATCGCGCTCAGCAACCGCCTGTTCGAGCTCGGCATGCGGGTGCCGCGCGCCCGCGACCTGGTCGAGGTCGCGACGCCGGCGCTGGAGGCCCTGAGCGAGACGATCGGCCAGTCCTCGCATCTGGTCGTGCTGAGCAAGGCTGAGACCGTGGTGATCGTCGCCGTCGCCGGCCCGGGCGACATCAATTTCACGCTTAGGCTGGGCTATCGCCGGCCCGCCTCCGCCTCGACCTCCGGCCAGGTCATCCTCGCCTTCCGGGATGGTGCCGGTTCGGACCCTGGTCTGAAGGCCATCGCGGCGGAGGGCTTCCTGATCGCCGACAGCCACGACGTCGTCGGCGTGACCGACATCAGCGCGCCGATCCTCGACCGCAAGGGCCAGGCGATCGCCAGCATCGTCGTGCCCTATCTGAACCGGCGCGAAGCGCGCCCGCAGCATCGCGAGGCGCTGGCGGCGCTGCTCGCCACCTGCCGGGCTATCGCCGGCGAGCTCGGCTGAATCAAAGGCCGCTTCAAACATGCTGGAGGCTGCCGGGCATGCTCCGTCGTTCCGGGCAAGCTGCGAAGCAGTGCAGCTCCGGAATCCATCGAAGGGCGTTGCGCTCTACGATGGATTCCGGCGCTCCGCTTCGCTGCGGCCGGAAGGACGAGGCTTGCTTGAATTCACCTCGCCGAGGATGAACGATCCTCGGCAGGAACACCAAACGGCATCTAACGTTTGAACAGCGGATGCTCGACCTTGTCGCCCGGCTTGATGCCGAGCTTCTCGGCGATGCCGGCATTGACCTCGAGAACCGAGAGCACCGGCTCGCCGGAGGGGATGGTGCGGGTCGAGAGCGGCTCGGCCCGCTCGGCGATGCGCGCGACCGTGCCGTCGGCGCGGATGAACAGCATGTCGAGCGAGATGTAGGTGTTCTGCATCCACATCGCGACCGGCTCGACCTGCTTGAAGTCGAACAGCATGCCGCGATCGGCCGGCATGAACTGACGGTGCATCAGCCCCCGCGCGCGCTGATCGGGCGTACGCATGACCTCGACCTGGAAGGCGTGGCGGCCGGAGGCCGTGACGATGGTGAGCGGCTCCAGCCCGGCAGCGGCGGGGGGGCTCTGCGCGCCGGCGGACCTGGGCAGCATGGCGAAGGCGCCGACGACCAGCACGGCGGCGAAGACGCCTCGCAGCAAACGTTCCACAAAAGACATCATCGCGCCTCGCGCCCGACAGGCCATCCCGCCGCAGCCTTGCCGCGACCTCGTGGCGGTTCTGGGGCCAATGGCACGAAGCAGCGCCCCGTCGTCAAGCTTTTCGCCGATCCGGCCCGCTCGCATCTTCCTTTCGTCATCGCCTTGCGGCAGGGTCTGCGCCGACTTCCCATCGGAAGCGAATTCGCCGCGCCGCCGGCGAATCCGCCTCTGACGCCGCCAATCGGAGCTTGGCCCGGGTTATGCGCCCGCGGGCCTAGACGATGCTTCAGGAGACCATCATGACGATTTTGCCCGGCCGACGCCTCGCCAGCTCCCGGCCGCTGACCACGGCGGGGCTCCTGCTGCTCCTCCTGGCCAATCCCGCCGCCGCGGCCGACTTCCAGCTCGACAATCTGAAGCTCGACTTCGGCAAGTTCGTCGTGTCGATCCCGAAGCTCGACGTGAAGGGCACGCCGCTCGACCGCGACAGCTTCCGCGCGCTGCTTCTGTCGAGCACGAGCGGTGCTCCGGCGGGTGGCGTCGCCGGCGCGATCGCCGGAGCGAGCCAGGCGGTGCAGCCCGCCGATAGCGCGATCACACGCCTCGGCAAGCTCAACGCCAGCGAGATCAGCGCGCCGACCCTGGTGATGGAGCAGACTTTCGGCCCGCAGAAGCAGGTCACCACCTACCGCAACATCAAGTTTTCCGACATCCGCGAAGGCCGGATCGGGCGCGGTGAATCCAGTGACGGCACGATCAAGGTCGAGGGCGCGGCCACCGGGCCGATGAACGGCGAGATCAAGCGCACCAGCTTCGAAGTGCTCGACCTGATGCAGATCGCCCGCATCTTCGGCGAGAAGGCCAAGCCCGGCGAGACCGCGCCGCTGCAGCCGATCATCGGCAAGATCGACCAGGACGGCTATGTCCTCGACCTCGGCGAGCAGGGCAAGATCACCGCCGGCAAGGCTTCGATGCGCGGCTTCAAGGCACGCGTCGCCTCCGAGCCGATGGGCGAGCTCCTGACCCGCATCGCGGAGCTCAGCGATGAATCGGAGAAGGCCGCGCGCAACCTCAACAGCAAGGAAGACCCGGCGGTCAGCGACGCGCGCGACCGCAAGCTCCTCGTCGCCATGGCCGAGATCTTCGACGCCGTCGACTATGGCAGCGGCGAGATCCGCGACATCGTGATGTCGCTGAAGACGCCGCCCAAGCCCGGCGCCAAGGCGGAGCCGGTCGACATGCGCTTCTCGCGCATCGCCTTCGGCGAGGACGCGCCCGAAAAGTCGGGCGTTTCCATCGAGGGCCTGCAGTTCGAGGGAGGCGGCGCCAAGGGCGTCGTCGGCCTCATCGGCTATTCCGGCTTCTCGCTGGAAGGCGTCATCCGCGAGGTCAAGGCCGTCGCGGCCTCTGCGGTCGACATCAAGACGCTCGACTTCCGCCGCTTCATCCCGAAGCTGGGCACGGTCAAGATGAGCGGCGTGCAGATGACGGTGCCGCAGGAGGGCAAGCGCGGCCGCCCGGCCGGCCCGCCGATGCAGGTCGGCCTCGGGAATTTCGAGCTCAAGACTGGCGAGCAGCTCAACGGCATCCCGACCGACATGACGCTGAGCCTCGACAAGATCACCTTCCCGATCGTCGAAAGCGCCGACAATCCCGCCGCCAAGGACCTTTTGGCGATGGGCTATCGCACTCTCGACCTCTCGGCGAAGCTCTCCCTCGCCTGGCAGGAGGCGAGCAAGGAATTCGCCATCCGCACGCTCTCGCTCGGCGGCGTCGGCATGGCCAGGCTCGACGCCACCGGCACGCTCGGCAATATCGGCAAGGAGGTCTTCACCGGCGATATCGCTCTGGCGCAGGTCGCCCTGCTCGGCGCCACCGCCAAGAATGTCGAGCTCAAGCTGCAGAATCTCGGCCTCGCCGAGAAGCTGATCGAGAACGAGGCGAAGAAGTCGAAGCGCAAGGTCGAGGACGTCCGGCGCGAATACGGGATGATGGCGAGCCTCGGCCTCGCCGCCATCCTCGGCCCGTCGGACGGCGCCAAGGCGCTGGCGAACGCGGTCGCCCGCTTCGTCGCCAAGCCGGGCACGCTGACGGTGAAAGCCACCGCGAAAACGCCGACTGGCCTCGGCCTCGCCGATGTGATCGCGCTCGGCGAGCCGACCGAGATCTTCGAGAAGATCGACGTCGACGCCACGGCGGAGTGATGACCCAGTACCCGACCAACAGCCCGGACGCCGATTGGCGTCCGGGTCCCCTCGCCGTCTGGTGGGCTGGTCTCCCGACCGGCCCGCGCGGTTTTTTCAAACGTTGGGTCAATCCCTACAACCAGACGCGCATCCATCTGGCGAAGCTGCTGGCCCGACGCCCGGGACAGGTCGTGGTCGGCGCCTTCACCTATGGCCGCCCGAAGGTTCGCTTCCCGGAAAGCGGAGCGCGGCTGTCGATCGGCCGCTACGGCTCGATCGCCGACGGCGTCGAGATCCTGCTCGGCGGCAACCATCGCACCGACTGGGGAACGACCTATCCCTTCCCTGCCCTGGCCGATCTCTGGCCGTCGGCCCGCGGCATGAGCGGCTACGACGCGACGCGCGGCGACGTCACCATCGGCCATGATGTCTGGCTCGGTTCGCAGGCGATGATCATGTCGGGGGTCACGATCGGCCACGGCGCCGTCGTCGCGGCGCGCGCCGTGGTGACGCGCGATGTGCCGCCCTATGCGATCGTCGCCGGCAATCCGGCCAGGATCGTGCGCCTGCGCCTGCCGGAGGCGCAGGTCGAGGCGCTGCTGGCGAGCCGCTGGTGGGAGCTACCGCCGGAGCGCGTTTCGCAGCTATTGCCGCTGTTGCTGTCGGATCGCGTCGACGAGCTCGTCGCGGCGATCAGGCCGGCTTCAGCAACCGGCGCTTGAGCCCGAGCGCCGGCTTCTCGACCAGATACCAGGACGCCGCGGCGACCAGCAGCGTCACGATCAGAGAGGGCGCGAACAGCGTCAGCGCCCCGACCGTGGGAAACAACGCGACGAAGGCCTGCTGCACCGGCCAACCATAGAGGTAGACGCCGTAGGACAGGTCCGCCCGCGGCTCGCTGCGCCAGCGGGTGAGCGGCGGCGCCAGCGCCAGCACCAGCACGCCCCAGGCAGTGACGAGATAGAGCAGCGCCTTGTAGGCCGGCGTCGCCTGCGACAGGGCAACGACGACAAGCGCGACGGCGAGTCCAGGAAGCGACAACGGCACCTTCTCGCGCCAGAGATAGATCAGCCCGCCGGTCAGGAAGATCAGCGGCAGGCGCAGCGCGGTCTCGATGCCCTTCGGCCCGTCCGGTGTGAGGATTTCACGCAGGACCGTCGCGACGACCAACGCCGCCCAGAGGCCGAGCACGAGCCGGCGATGCACCAGCAGGCCAACCAGCCCGGCGACGAGCACGCCGAGATAGCAGAGCGTCTCGTATTTCAGTGTCCAGACCGTCCCCATCGGGAAGCGCAGCGGGTTGTCGGAGAAGACGCCGGGCAGCGGCGCCGAGCTCTTGAAGCTGGTCAATGTGCCGTTGATGAAGCGCCAGAGCTGCGGGTCGGTAAGATAGGCGGACAGGCTGAGCTTGGTCAGCGCGCCGCCCATCAGCAGCGCGACCACCAGCGTCGCCGCGATCAGCCCCGGTGCGATGCGCAAGGTCCGGGCGACGACATAGTCGCGCCAGCCGCGCTGCTCATAGCTCATCGTCACCAGAAAGCCGGAGATGGCGAAGAAGCCGTTGACCGCGTGCTCGCCGAGCGTGAAGCCGGTCGAATGCGCCAGTAGCTCGTCCTCGACCTTGCCGGTGGTGACGCTGAGCGCATGCGAGACGACGACGGCGAGCGCCAGCAACAGCCGCAGCAAGCCGAAATGGTTGTGCGGCAGGCCCAGCCCGTCGGCAGCGCTGGCGGCGCGAAGGAAGCCTGTCACGCGATGATCTCCGCCTCGTTCAGTCCCTGCCGGGACAGCGCGCTACGGCCGGCGCGCGCAGCGAGCGCACCGGCGACCGAGCCGGCATGGGCATACATCTTGTCCTGACGCAGGATCAGGCCGTAACCGATTGCCTTGGCGGCGTTTTCGATGGTCTTGACCCGCCCCGGCACGGGCAATCCCCATTTGCGCGCCACGTGATGCTCCGACCAGGCGAGATGCCAGCGCGCCGTGAAGCGGCGCTGCGGCGACGGCGCGCTCGACTTTCCGCGGCCGTGCCTGGCGGCGGCACCCTCGACATGAACCAGCGCATGTCCCGCCTCGCGCAGGCGGCGGCAGAGGTCGTCATCCTCGTAGAACAGGAAGATCGCCGGGTCGAAGCCGCCAAGGCCGAGAAAGACCTCGCGCCGCAGCAACAGGCAGGCGCCCGACAGGAACGGCAGGCAGGCATCGCCCTCCGGCAGCGTGATCCTGGCCGCCTGGTTGAGATGGTCGGGCGAGAGCAGTGAGCGCGGCTGCAGGAAGACACGGCCCGAGGGCTCGACGAGACGTGGCGCAAAGGCGGCCGCATCCGGATAGGCCTCGGCGGCCGCCAGCAGGGCCGCTACCGCGCCCGGCTGCACTTCGAGATCGGGATTGACGATCAGGATAAAGGGCGTCGCCGCCGCCCGCGCGCCACGGTTGTTGGCGCGGCCATAGCCTTCGTTGCGCGCATTGCGCAGCACCTGCGCCCCGTGCCGCTCCGCGATCTCGACCGAGGCATCGCCGCTGGCATTGTCGACGACGATGGCTTCGATCCCCTCGCCCGCCAGCGCGGACAGGCAAGCGGGCAGCACCTGCGCGCTGTCGAAGCTGACGACGATGGCGGTGACGACGTCGATCAACGACCGAACAACCACCCGAGCGCTGCGATAACCAGAGTCCCAATCAGCCCGACGATGACGGGATGGCGTTCAATCCAGTTGACCAAACCTCTGCGTTCAAGCGACGGCAAAATTGGCTTGGCATCGCGGTCCAGGACACCTTCCCGCTGGGCTGCTTGAATGGCTTCATCGATCTCGGATCTGATATCATCGCTGATATCGTCGGTTCGACCACCAGCGGTTTTGAAAAACCCGACAAGCTGCCGAGCAAGGCAGGTTTCAAGGAGATTTTCGATAGCCGATACATTAATTATGCCACGACGGAATGCTTGGTCAGCCGCTTCTAGCGCGTGATAATAAGGCTGCTTACCCGCCGCGATCTGTTCGGGAATAGTCGGCGTTCCCGGCAGTTCGGTCCGCGTATGAGCGCACAGGATAAGATAACTCACAATCCTGGCTGTTCTGCCATTTCCATCCGCGAAAGGATGAACCCAATTGGTGCGCCAAAGGATATATGACGCGAGGTGAAGCGCGGACTTGCTTTGCCAATGTGAATTCACGTAATCGCAAAGTTCTTCGATGAGAGCCGGCACATCCGCCGCTGGCGGCGGCGTATGCTCGCTCTTCGAAATCGACATTGGTCCCGGCCGGAAGACGCCGGGATACGGACTGATCCGGTCCATCAATATGCGATGCAACCGCAAAAAAAGGGACGGCTTCAAGCTTGGCGGCTTGGCGCCGAGCCAATCCTGTAACTCATCCATCGCGGCTTTCGTTTGCCGCAAGGCGTTGAGCGCTTCGAGCTTCGCCTTTTCGTCTGGATCTGTGACCAGCTCAAGCTCGCCGGATTGACTATCTCGGTCAGCCATGGCTCGACTTTTCAGCTGCCTTAAGTTTGCGGGCAGCTTCGCGAACCATCTCTTCCGTGACGCGCTCATTTTCGATTTTGGCAGACCCATACGAGAAACTGATACGTTGCTCCTCGCGTTCGGCGTCCGTCATTCTGACCTTCGCAGCAACGCCCAGCAGTTTTTTCAGGGCTTGGTTCACGGCCAGCTCCACTTCGAATTTTAGGAATCGTTTGAACGATCCTACGCAAAAATAATAGCACGGGAATGACGGCGATGTTGGGTCGTTAGGTTCTCAACAGCGGGCCGTTATCGGATAGCGGAACCCAAATCCAACATTGAGTTCCGAATAGTGTTTCGTTCCCGATCATCGCAGCGGCGCGGCGCGTTGTAGGACTTCACCGCGTAGCTCGCATTGGCGCTGACGAAGCGGCCGCGCTGCTCGGCCGGCAGGCGCGCTATGATGCGGCCGCGATCGACCCTCAGCCCGCAATCATAGGCGCGCGAGACCTGCGAAGCCGTGAACTCGGGCGTGCCCGGCATCGGCCCGGTGACGACGCAGCCGGCGAGGCCGACAGCCGCGAGCACGACGAGGCAGGGCTTCAGCGAAGTCATCGACGATCAGAGCGCCTCGAAGCGACCGGCGCGGACATCCTGCATCTTCCCGCGTAGCGTCGCCCGCTCCTCGCTGGTGCAGGGTTGCGGGCGGACGTCCTGGTTGATCGTTTCGGCCTCGGAGACCGAGACATAGGCCGAGCGCGCGGCAGCGAGCTGCTCGTCGCTCGCCCCGCGCGCCTTCTCGGCGGCGAGGAAGCGATCCAGCGTCGTGCGCTGCGGCGAGCCGGCTTTGCAGGCGACGGCGCGCGAGACGGTCGTCGCCAGGGTCGAGGCGCGCCCGGAGGCGGTGTCGGCAGAACCGGCGACGCAGGCGCCGAGCGGCAGCGCGACGAAACAGGCGAGCAGCAAGGCTCGCCCGGCAGGCAGGAAGGCCATGGCTCGCTCAGCCTTCCTTTTCAGGCAGGTTGACGCGCAGATGCGCCTCGCGCAGCTGCTTCGGTGTCGCCGGCGACGGCGCGCCCATCAGGAGGTCGACGGCCTGCTGGTTCATCGGGAACAGCGCGACCTCGCGCAGATTCGTCGCGCCAGCGAGCAGCATGATGATGCGGTCGACGCCGGCGGCCATGCCGCCATGCGGCGGCGCGCCGTACTGGAAGGCCCGGTACATGCCGCCGAAGCGCTCGATCACCGTCTCCTCGCCATAGCCGGCGATCTCGAAGGCCTTGACCATCGCCTCGGGGCGATGGTTGCGGATGCCGCCCGACGCCAGCTCGTAGCCGTTGCAGGCGATGTCGTACTGGAAGGCCTTGATCGTTAGCGGATCGTCCTCGACCAGCGACTTGAGGCCGCCCTGCGGCATCGAGAACGGGTTGTGCGAGAAGTCGACCTTCTTCTCGTCCTCGTTGTACTCGAACATCGGAAAGTCGACGATCCAGGCGAAGGCGAAGGCGTTCTCGTCGATCAGCCCGAGCTCGGAGCCGACCTTGTTGCGGGCGCTGCCGGCGAATTTGTAGAACTTGTCGGGATCGCCGGCGGCGAAGAAGCAGGCGTCGCCGGCCTTCAGGCCCATCTGGGCGACGATTCCTGCGACGCGCTCGGGGCCGATGTTGTTGGCGATCGGGCCCTGGCCTTCGCCGCCCTCCTTGACCATCAGATAGCCGAGGCCGGGCTGGCCCTCGCCCTGGGCCCAGGAGTTCATCCGGTCGCAGAAGGCGCGGCTGCCGCCGCCCGGCGCGGGGATCGCCCAGACGCGGTTCTTCTCGCCCTCGAGAATGCGGGCAAAGACCTTGAAGCCCGAGCCGCGGAAATGATCCGAGACGTCCTGCATCTCGATCGGGTTGCGCAGGTCGGGCTTGTCGGAGCCGTATTTGCGCAGCGCTTCGGCATAGGGGATGCGCGGCCAGTTGCGGGTGACGGACTTGCCCTCGCCGAACTCCTCGAAGACGCCGGCGATCACCGGCTCCATCGTGGCGAAGACATCCTCCTGCTCGACGAAGCTCATCTCGACGTCGAGCTGGTAGAACTCGCCCGGCAGGCGGTCGGCCCGCGGGTCCTCGTCGCGGAAGCAGGGCGCGATCTGGAAATAGCGGTCGAAGCCCGCCATCATCAGCAGCTGCTTGTACTGCTGCGGCGCCTGCGGCAACGCATAGAACTTGCCCGGATGCAGGCGGCTCGGCACTAGGAAGTCGCGCGCGCCTTCCGGCGAGGACGCTGTCAGGATCGGCGTCTGGAACTCGGAGAAGCCGGAGGCCTGCATGCGCCGGCGCAGCGAATCGATGACCTTGGTGCGCAGCATGATGTTGCTGTGCAGCTTGTCGCGGCGCAGATCGAGGAAGCGGTACTTCAGGCGGGTGTCCTCGGGGTATTCGAGGTCGCCGAAGACCGGCAGCGGCAGTTCGGCCGAGGGCCCGAGCACTTCGAGCGCCGTGGCGAAGACCTCGACCGCGCCGGTGGCGAGGTTGGCGTTCTCGGTGCCGGCGAGGCGCGGCTTGACCTTGCCGTCGATGCGGATGACCCATTCCGAGCGCGCCTTCTCGGCATCGGCGAAGGCCGGCGAATCCGGATCGACTACGACTTGGGTCAGGCCGTAATGGTCGCGCAGGTCGATGAAGAGCACGCCGCCATGGTCGCGGATGCGATGGCACCAGCCGGAGAGACGCACGGTGGCGCCGATGTCGCTCTCGCGGAGCGCGCCGCAGGTGTGGGAACGGTAGCGATGCAGGGTCACGGGTTCAGCTTTCCGGGCGTCCATGCGGCCGTGGTCGGGCGCGCAAGCGGTTTGGCGCCGTAACCACACGCGCGCGGCGCGGTTGTCAAGAACGCCCGCGACATGGCGCGCTTTCATCTGCTAAGAGCGCCGTCCATGAACCTGATCTCCACGACCGAAGAGCTGGCCGCCGCCTGCTCCCGCATCGCCGCGCACCCGTTCGTCACCGTCGACACCGAATTCCTGCGCGAGACGACCTATTATCCGAAGCTCTGCCTGATCCAGATGGCTTCGCCGGACGAGGCCGTGATGGTCGATCCGCTGGCCGAGGGGCTCGACCTTGCGCCCTTCATGGCGCTGATGACCGACCAGAACGTGGTCAAGGTCTTCCATGCCGCCCGGCAGGACCTCGAAATCGTCTGGATGCTCGGCCGCGTCCTGCCGACGCCGCTGTTCGACACGCAGGTCGCCGCGATGGTCTGCGGCTATGGCGACTCGGTCGGCTACGAGCAGCTCGTCAACGACCTGGCCAAGGCGCGCATCGACAAGTCCTCGCGCTTCACCGACTGGTCGCGCCGCCCGCTCAGCGAGGCGCAACTGGTTTATGCTGAATCGGACGTCACCCATCTGCGCGACATCTATCTGGCGCTGCAGGCCGACCTCGCAGCGAGCGGTCGCGAAAGCTGGGTCGCCGAGGAGATGGCGGTGCTCAACTCGCCGGGAACCTATGAGGTCAAGCCGGAGAACGCATGGCAGCGCCTCAAAGGCCGCCTGCGCAAGCCGAAGGAACTGGCGGTGCTGATGGAGCTCGCCGCCTGGCGCGAGCGCGAGGCGCAGCAGCGCGACGTGCCGCGCCAGCGCGTGCTCAAGGACGATGCGCTGATGGACATCGTCCAGCGCGCGCCGCGCTCGGCCGAGGCGCTCGGCGAGTTGCGCTCGGTGCCGAACGGCTTCGAACGCTCGCGCGCCGGCGGCGAGGTGCTGGCGGCGGTCGGGCGCGCTCTGGCGCTGGACCCGCACAGCCTGCCCCGGCTTGAGCGCGAGCGCGGCCGGCCGAGCAACGGCGCCGTGCTCGACCTGCTCAAGGTGCTGCTCAAGGCGACCGCCGACGCCGAGCGCGTCGCGCCGAAGATCATCGCCTCCAGCGACGACCTGGAGGAGATCGCCGGTGACGATGAGGCCGACGTGCCGGCCCTGCATGGCTGGCGCCGCGAGATCTTCGGCGAAAAGGCGCTGGCGCTTAAGAACGGCTCGCTGGCGCTGCGAATCGTGCGCGGGCGGGTCACGGTCGGATAGACCAGCCATCGCACAGATCGGATAGCCGTCCGGACGAGCGCCCGCCGCTAATCCGCCGCCTGGAAGCGGACTGCGCCCTGATTCAGGAAGCAGGCCTTGCTGAACAGCGACAGATCCAGCGGATTCGGCAAACGGATATCGTCGAGGTCCGGGCAGGGCTTTGCCGCCGGATCATAGGAGCGATCAATCTGAGAGATGAAGGCCAGGATCAGGCCCCTCTCCTGCGCGAAGGCCTTGAGCGCGCGGATTTGCACCATCAACGCGGGATTGCCGCGCTTCTGGTCGAGCAGCTGCAGATAATCGACGATCGCCAATGTGCCCCGTGGCGCATCAGCCAGCGCCGATATGATGTGATCGGCGCTGATCGCATCCGAATCGTCGAAGGTGAACAGCGCCTCGAATTGGGCGGGATCGACGCCGAGCGCCCGGAAGCGGCCGAGCACGTCTTTCGCCGTGTACTCGAGCGTGAAGAAGACCGCGCGGCGGCCGGGCTTCATCGCGGCTACGGCGAGCTGGAGACTGAGCAGCGTCTTGCCCTGCCCGGGCCTTGCGCCGATCAGCAACAGATCGCCCGGCACGAGGCGCTCCAGCAGCCCCTCGGCGGATAGGGCGTCGGCTGATTTGGCGGCGAGCAGGCTCCAGGCGCCGAACCCCTCGCCACTGGCGACGTGATCGAGCGCGAGATGGAGCGGGATGGCGTCCTTGCGCGCCAAGTCTCTGGCTTTGCGCTTCAAACGATAGACGGGTGCGGAAAGCTTCATCGATGGACCTCCTGATGCGAGCGATGTCTGCAACCCCTCCTTATGCGCAGCGCTCGAACAGTCGGTTCGGTGATGGAGATACCCTGCACGGCAGCGTGCTTCCCGGTCGGAGGGAGGAGGCGCGGGCCGCGCCTGGAATCAGATCATAGCCGATTCCGCCCGCGCCGTCGCGTTGCCCTCCCATTCGAACCGCCGCAGATAGTCGACGAGCGCGCGCAGCTTCGGCGCCATGGCGCGGCGGCTGGGATAATAGAGATGGAAGCCCGCGAAATACGGGCAGAACTCCTCAAGCAGCGGCTCCAGCTCACCGCGCGCGATCGCCGGGCGAAAGCTCTCCTCCATGCCGAAGGTGATGCCGGCGCCGGCCACGGCGAGCTTGATCATCAATGCCATGTCGCTGGTCGTGATCTCGGGCGCGACATTGACGCTGAACTCCTTGCCATCCTCCGCGAACTCCCAGCGATAGGGCGGGAGCTTGGGCCCTGGCCGCCAGCCGATGCAGCGATGCGCCGCCAGCTCGCGCGGATGCGAGGGCACCCCGAAGCGCTCGCGATAGGCCGGCGCGCAAACGGCGAGCTGGCGCTCCTCGTCGCCGATCGCAACCGCGATCATGTCCTGCTCGATCACCTCGCCCAGCCTGACGCCGGCATCGTAGCCGGCGGCGACGATATCGAACTCCTCGTCGGTGACGGTGATATCGAGCTCCACGTCCGGATGGGCGGCGGTAAAGCCGGCGAGGAAAGGCCCCGACAGGAAGCGCTCGGCGATCGACGAGACAGCCAGGCGCAGGCGCCCGCGCGGCCCGGCGCGCAGATCGCGCGTCGCCTCGACGGCGGCGCGCACCTCGGACAGTGCGGGCGAGAGATCGGCGAGCAGGCGCTCGCCTGCCTCGGTCAGGCTGACGCTGCGTGTCGTGCGCTGGACCAATGCGATACCCAGCCGCTCCTCCAGTTTGCGGATCGTCTGGCTCACCGCCGAGCGTGTCACGCCGACCCGGTCGGCAGCGCCGCGAAAACTCTTCTCCTCGGCGACCAGCGCGAACACCGCGAGAGCGTTGAGGTCCATCTCCATTGGTTAGAAAAACTCTCCATACTGGGAAACAATAGGCGGCTTATCGCGACAATGCCCTGCCCCTAGCTTTCGGGCAACCGCAACGTCGCGGTGCCCCGAAACAACCAGACGGAGCAGACATGGCCATGGACAAGGTCGTTCTCATCACCGGCGCCTCCAGCGGGATCGGCGTCGGCATCGCCCGCGAGCTCGCGGCGGCCGGAGCAAAACTGATGCTCGGCGCGAGGCGCACCGACCGCCTCGATGGACTCGCTGAAGAGCTCAACGCGAGAGGTGGCAAAGTCCGCACCCGTCGGCTCGACGTCACCGACCGCACCGATGTCGCGGCCTTCGCCGAGGCGGCGCGCGAGGCCTTCGGCCGTGTCGATGTCATCGTCAACAATGCCGGCGTCATGCCGCTCTCGCTGATGGCCTCGCTCAAGGTCGACGAGTGGGACCGGATGATCGACGTCAACATCAAGGGCGTGCTCTACGGCATCGCCGCCGTGTTGCCTGACATGCTGGCACGCGGCTCCGGCCAGATCGTCAACATCGCCTCGATCGGCGCCCTCGCGGTGTCGCCGACGGCCGCCGTCTACTGCGCGACGAAATACGCGGTGCGCGCCATCTCGGACGGTCTGCGCCAGGAGCATTCCGACCTGCGCGTCACCTGCATCCATCCCGGCGTGGTCGAGAGCGAGCTTGCGAGCACCATCACCGATCCCGCGGCAGCCGAGCTGATGAAGAGCTATCGCGCCGTCGCGCTCCAGCCCGATGCGATCGGCCGCGCCGTGCGCTTCGCGATCGAGCAGCCCGACGATGTCGACGTCAACGAGATCGTCGTCCGCCCCACCGCAACCCGCTGAGGAGAAAGTCATGACCATGTCACGACAGTCCCGGCTGCGCGCCGCGGCCGCCTTCGCCATCGCGGCGCTGCCCGTGCCCGCCAGCGCCGAATCGAGCGAGGAGCGACGCAAGCGCGGCGAGGCCGTCATCCGCAGCTTGAACAAGGGCGCGCCGCAGCCGGCGCTGGAGCGCCTGCGGCAGGAGTTCCCCTTCCTCGCCGAGGCGACCGAGGCCTATGCGCTGGGCGATGTCTGGTCCCGGACCGGCCTCGACAGCCGCACGCGTCAGCTCGCTGCCGTGGCCGCCTTCGCGGCGACCGGCCAGACCGCCTTCATGAAGGTCCATGCCGGCTACGCCCTGAACATCGGCGTGCCCGAGGAAGAGCTGAAGGAGATCATCTATCTGATCACCGTGCCGGCCGGCATCTCGCGGGCGATCGCGGCCTCCCAGGCGCTGTCGGAGCTCTTCGCCGAGCGCCGCAAGCAGTAAGGGGAACCGCGATGAACACCCTGCTCGTGAACGCCTCGCTGGTGCTGGCGGCAGGCCTCGGCCTCGCCACGACGATCATCCCGAACGGACCAGAAGGCACCGCCCGCATGACGATTAGCCAAGCACTTGCCGAGACCCCGCAGAGCCATCCCTATGTCGGCATGTGGGTCACGGCCGACAATCATGTCCGCCACGAGCTCTTGCCGAATGGCCGCTACGACGAAGCGCGCGGCAACCGCGAGAGCGCCTATCGCGGCCGCTACAAGGTCAGCGGCAACTATATCGAATACTGGGACGACACCGGCTTCACCGCCGACGGCACCTTCGTCGACGCGGACACACTGCATCACGGCGGCATGATCCTGCGCCGTCGCCCCTGACGCGAGCTGTCGGAGCCGCCCTGCATTTGCTGTGGATGCGGCAACCGGCAGCACCTGCGCGCCCGCGCCCGCGTGCTAGACCACCCCGCTCGCTCGTCCCGCTCCGGGGCGGGCGGCGGAGACCGAAGGCGACACGCTGGCAGGCATGAAGACGGGCATCGATATGGGGGCGACGCGCAGCGGCGAGCCCGCCGAGCTCGACCTCGCCGAACTGCTGGCGACGCGGCTCCTGGTCCAGGGCAATTCCGGCTCGGGCAAGTCGCATCTGCTGCGTCGGCTGCTCGAGCAGAGCGCGCCGTTGGTCCAGCAGGCCATCATCGATCCCGAGGGTGACTTCGTCTCGCTTTCCGAGCAGTTCGGCCATGTCGTGGTCGACGGCACCGCGAGCCCGGTCGAACTGCAGAAGATCGCGCTGCGCGTGCGCCAGCATCGCGTCTCGGTCGTGCTCAATCTCGAGGAGCTCGACGCCGACGAGCAATTGCGCGCCACCGCCGCCTTCCTCGGCGGGCTCTTCGATATCGACCGGGCCCATTGGTACCCGATGCTGGTCGTGGTCGACGAGGCCCAGCTCTTCGCGCCGGTGATGGCGGGCGAAGCCTCCGACGAGGCGCGCCGGCTCTCGCTGGGCGCGATGACCAATCTGATGTGCCGCGGCCGCAAGCGCGGCCTCGCCGGCGTGATCGCGACGCAGCGCCTCGCCAAGCTCGCCAAGAACGTCGCGGCCGAGGCCTCCAACTTCCTGATGGGCCGTACCTTCCTCGACATCGACATGCAGCGCGCCGCCGATCTGCTCGGCATGGATCGGCGCCAGGCCGAGATGTTCCGCGATCTCGAGCGCGGCCAATTCGTCGCGCTCGGCCCGGCTTTGTCGAAGAAGCCGCTGCCGGTCCGGATCGGGCCCGTCGCCTCGGTCGATCGCGGCAGCGCGCCCAGCCTGATGCCTTTGCCCGAGCAGGCGCCGGAAGACGCCAGCAAGCTGATCTTCACCGCCGGCGAGGACGAGGTCGCGCCAGCGCCCTGGCCGAAGCAGCCGCGCCCGCGGCCGGTCATGGCGCCCGAGATCATCCGCCGCATCGAGACGCATCAGCCGGTGCCCGCGCCGCCCGAGCCCGAGATCGAGATGGACCCGGCCGAGCGCGCCGCGGCGCTGGTCGAGATCCTGAACGAACTGCTCGACGACCCCGAAGCGCGCGACCGGCCGGTCGCCGTGCTCTACCAGGACTTCACCGTGCGCTGCCGGATGCGCCGCGTCAGCGGGCCGGAGACGAGTCTCGACGCCTTCCGCAAGCGCCTCGCCGTCGCCCGCGCCGGGGCGAGCGAGGAGGTGCTGTCCTCAGATGCCTGGGAGAAGGCGCTGACCGCCGCCGAGACCCTGCCAGAGGACCTGCACGGGCTCTTCCTGTTCATCGCCCGCAGTGCGATCGAGGGTGCGCCCTGCCCGTCCGATGCCGAGCTGGCCGAGGCCTATGGCAGCCATTCGCCGAGCCGGGCCCGCCGGCTGATCGGCTATATCGAGGAGCGCGGGCTGCTCGTCTGCCATGTCGACTTCCGCGGCCAGCGCACGCTCGCCTTGCCTTCGCTCGGCGTCGAGACTGCGCCGGGCCTGGCCTCGCCGCTGGTCAAGGGCCTGCCGCCGCGGCGGGCGCGGGGATAAGCCGCGGCTGTCTTTCCGGTACGGGTCGGGTGCGAACCTAGAACCGCGCCGCCCCTCCCCGTCATGGTCGGGCTTGTCCAGACCATCCACGTCTTCCTCGGTCGAATGCACCGTTCAAGACGTAATGCGCGCCACAAGGGCGAGCATGACGCGTTGGATCAGTCGACGACGCTGAGATTACCGCAGCGATTGCGACGCCTGCGCGTTGAACGCGTCGAAGGGCAATTCTGCGACGCGGAACCAGAGCTGTTCCTTCTTCCAGTACGGCAGGAAGGAATCCCACAGCGTCTTGAAGTTCGGATTCTTCGCCGCCTGGTCGGCGTAGAGCGCAAAAGCCTCCTTGAAGGCGGCCTGCATCACGTCCTGCGGGAAGGCGCGCAGCTCGGCGCCGGCCGCGATCAGGCGCAGCAGCGCATCGGGGTTGCCGTGGTCGTATTTCGCCATGCAGAGCGCGTTCGCCTCGGCGCAGGCCGCCTCGACGATGGCGCGGTAATGCGCCGGCAGCCCGTTCCACTTCTCCTGGTTGGCGATGAAGCTGACATTGGCGCAGCCTTCCCAGAAGCCGGGATAGTAATAGTATTTCGCCACCTTCACGAAACCGAGCTTCTCGTCGTCATAGGGGCCGGAGAACTCGGCCGCATCGATCGTGCCGCGCTCCAGCGCCGGGTAGATGTCGCCGCCGCCGAGCGTCTGCGGCACGACGCCGAGCTTGGCCATGATCTGGCCGCCGAGACCGGCGATGCGGAACTTCAAGCCTTGCAGATCCGCCGCGCTCTTGATCTCCTTGCGGAACCAGCCGCCCATCTGGGCGCCGGTGTTGCCCGAGGGGATGGTGTGCACGCCGAACTTCTTCATCAGCTCGCGGCAGAGTTCGAGCCCGCCGCCCTGGTAGAGCCAGGCGTTCTGCTGGCGGGTGTTGAGGCCGAAGGGCAGCGAGGTCTCGAAGGCGAAGGCGGTGTCCTTGCCGATATAGAAGCTCGCCAGCGTATGGCTGCATTCGACCGTGCCGTTCTGCACCGCATCGAGCGCCTGCAGCGCCGGCACGATCTCGCCGGCGGCGAAGGTCTGGATCTGGAAGTTGCCGTCGGTCGCCTCGGCGACGCGCTTGGCGACCTGGGTCGAAATGCCGAACAGTGTGTCGAGGCTCTTCGGATAGCTCGAGGTCAGGCGCCAGTTGATCTTCGGATTGGTCTGCGCGATCGCGGGCGCTGCGATGGTCGCGGCGGCGGCCCCGGCGGCCGAGGTCTTGAGAAGCTTGCGGCGGTCCATGGTGGTTCCTCACACGCTATCGCGCCGGATCGGTCCGGCGACATCTTGCGGTCAGGCTAGCGACAGCAAGGCACCGGCGGAACTGCGTTCATTGCGCTCCGGCATGCGCAAACGGCGGGGCCCCAAAAAAAAGCCCGCCGCTCCAAGGAGCGGCGGGCTGTATCGACGAGTTTGGCGTTCGATCAGTTCTTGGCGATGAAGCACTGCCCGCCGGCCGCTTGCAGCGCCGAGCACATCGAGCTCGCATCCTCGCGGGCATAGGGACCGACGCGCAGGCGATAGACGGTCTTGCCGCCGGCCAGCTCGGTCTTGCGGATGATCGGGCTTTGGCCGGAGAGCTGATCGGGATACTTGCGCTGGAGCGCCGCGAAAGTGGCGCGCGCCTCGGCTTCGCTGCCCGGCGCGCCGAGCTGCACGGCGAAGCCGCCGTTCGGATCGGTACGCGGACCGGCGGCGGCCGGCTGCGTCTGCTGCTGCGGCGCGAGCGCGGCGGTGCGGGTCGCGGCGGCAGGCGGGGTTTGCGAAGCCGGCGGGGTCGCCGGCGCCGCGGCGCGCTCCTGCGTCTTGGGCGCGGCAGCCGGGGTCGCGCTCGGCTGCTGCGGCCGGGAAGCGGCCTGCGCCTGCGTGGCCGGCGCCGGGGTGGTCGGGCGGCTCGCCGGAGCCGAGCCGGTCACGATACCCTGCCCCGCCCCGTTCGCGGTGGTGTCGCTGACCGCAGGGGTACCATCGGGGCGGATCGCGACGGTGCGGACCTTGCGCGGCTCGCCGAGACCGGGCACGGCCGGGATCGGCACCAGGCCCGGCTCGGTCGGAGCGAGAGCCGCTGCCGCGGTATCGGTCGGCGTGATGCTGCCATTGGACGGCTGGGTCGGGCGCGGCGCCATCGAGCGCGCCGCCTGCTCCACGTCGACCGGCTGCTCCTCGCGGCTGACCACCTTGGTCCTGTCGGCCGAGGCATCGCCGCTGCGCTCGTAGATCTGCTTGTTTTGGTTCGGGATCTCGGCGCCGCCCGGATTGACAGGAGCGACCTTGGACGGGCCGGTATCGGCAGCGATCACCGGCGGCTGGCCGTTGACCCCAGCCGGCTTGCCATTGCGGAAGACCATGGCGGCACCGACGCCGCCGACCGCGACGATGACCAGCGCCGCCGCGGTCAGCATGCCTTTGCGCGAGCGCGAGCGCCTGAAATCGCGTGGCTCGTCATCGAGACCCTGCTGCTGCGCATCATAATCGGGTTCGGCCTGCTGGTAGCTCGGCGCAGGCTGGGGCTGATAGGCGTGCACCTGTCCGGCCGCCTCGTCGAGATCGCGCGGCTGCTCCGGGACGTAGGCGTGCGCCCCTTCCGCCTGCATCGCATAAGGCTGCGCATGCGCTGGTGCCGGCAGCGGCTCGTCGTACTCATGCGCAGGCGGCATGGGCGCCTTTGCGGCGGGCTGCGGCGGCGCGGTCCGCACCGGCTCGGTGCGGCGCAGCAGCGCCTCGAACTCGTCGAGCGCGCCGCGGACATCGGCGGGCGGTGGAGCCGACTGCACCGGCTGCGTCGTGACCAAAGTCGGCTGGAAGCTCGGCTCGGTCCGGTTGCCGGCGGCCCAGGACACGGGCTGCGGCGCTGCCGGGGCCGCGGGACGCGCCTGCTCGGCCGAGCGACCGGCGAAGAGCTCCTTCAACGGATCGTCCTGACCGACGAGACGGGTCAACTCCATCAGCGGATCGGAGGCCGCGCCGGGCTTCTGCGGCTGGGCCGCCCCGCGCAGCTGACGCTCCAGATCGTCGAGATCGAGGGCGAAACGGTTCCTAGCTGGCTCGCTCATGACATGATCCATTCCAGCGCATGCCAGCCCCCATCAAAGGACGCCGCCACAGCGCGGTCAATCTGACGAAAGCTCTAGCCGACCCGCCTTCCGGCATATCGGCCAACGCCGCCTTCGTATCGGACCCGGCGGGCGCTGGCCGGATCATCCTGATCCGCAACGCGCCCGATGCGCCGGGATGGACCCGTCAGCGCATCTCCTCCGGCGCCGTCACCCCAACGACCGCCAGACCGGAAGCAAGGACGCTGCGCACGGCATGCACGAGCGCCAATCTTGCTGAGGTCGAGTTTCGATCAGTTTGATTAACGAACCGTAATTGCGGCGAGTCTTTGCCCTTGTTCCATAGCGAATGGAAGGCGCTCGCCAGATCGTGCACGAAAAAGGCGACACGATGGGGCTCGTGTGACGAAGCCGCGGCGTCGATCATCCTGGGATAAGCGGCGATCATCTTGACGATGCCGATCTCCGACTCGTCGGTCAGCAACCCGAGGTCGGCTTCAGCCAGCGCCTGCGGCGTGAGGTCGAGGTCCGGGAAGGCCTCGGCCGCCTGCCGGAAGATCGAGGCGCACCGAGCATGGGCGTACTGCACGTAGAAGACCGGGTTGTCTTTCGACTGCTCCACCACCTTGGCGAGGTCGAAGTCGAGCGTCGCATCGTTCTTGCGGAAGATCATCATGAAGCGCACCGCATCGCGGCCGACCTCGTCGATGACCTCGCGCAGGGTGACGAAATCGCCGGAGCGCTTCGACATCCGGACCTGCTCGCCATTGCGCAGCAGGCGGACCAGCTGGCAGAGCTTGACGTCGAGCGCCCCCTCGCCGTTCGTCACCGCCTTCACCGCCGCCTGCATGCGCTTGACATAGCCGCCATGGTCGGCGCCCCAGACGTCGATCATCTCGGCGAAGCCGCGGGTGAACTTCGAGCGGTGATAGGCGATGTCGTTGGCGAAATAGGTATAGCTGCCATCCGACTTCAGCAGAGGCCGGTCGACGTCGTCGCCGAACTTGGTGGCACGGAACAGGGTCTGCTCGCGGTCCTCCCAATCCTCGTCCTTCTGGCCCTTGGGCGGCGGCAGCCGGCCCTCATAGACCAGATCGCGGGAGCGCAGATCCTCGATGGTCTGGTGCACGGCGTTGGAATTGCCGTCCCGGCCCTGCAGCGAGCGCTCGGAGAAGAACAGGTCGTGGACGACGCCGAGCGCGGCGAGATCGTCGCGGATCATCGCCATCATCCCGTCGATCGCCGCCTGGCGTAACAGCGGCAGCCAGTCCCATTCAGGCTTGTCGCGCAGCGACGGGCCGTGGTCCTTCGCCAGCGTCTGCCCGACCGAGATCAGGTAGTCGCCAGGATAGAGCCCTTCCGGAATCGCGCCGATATCCTCGCCCAGCGCCTCGCGATAGCGCAGGAAGGCGGAGCGGGCGAGCACGTCGACCTGCGCCCCGGCATCGTTGATATAGTATTCGCGGGTGACGTCGTGCCCGGCGAAGGCGAGCAGGCTCGCCAGCGCATCGCCAAACACCGCGCCGCGGCCATGGCCGACATGCATCGGCCCGGTCGGATTGGCCGAGACATATTCGACATTGATCTTCGGGGAGGCCTTGGTCGTGCCACGGCCATGCTCCGTCCCGGCCAGCACCGCCGACTTCAGAACCTCAGTGAAAACAGCAGGTTGCAGCGTCAGATTGATGAAGCCGGGACCGGCGATCTCGGCCTTGAGCACATCGCCGTCCTTGGCCAGCTCGGCGACGATCAGCTCGGCCAGAGCGCGCGGCGCCATGCCGGCTTCCTTGGCCAGCACCATGGCGGCGTTGATGGCGAGATCGCCATGGGCCGGATCCTTGGTCGGCTCGACCACGACGCGCGCCAGCGACAGGCCGGCCGGAATACGGCCGGCTTCCGCCAGCCCGGTCAGGACGGTGGCGAGGCGTGCGGAGAAAGTCTCAAAAATGTTCATAACAGCCAAGCGGGGAAATTGAGCGACAACGCCGGGGCCTACCACGGGGAAACCGATTGGGAAACCAGGGCCTCGCTGCCTCGCCAGCTATACCGACGTCGACGCGGCCAACGGCAAGGCTCAAGGCGCGACTCAGGCCGCGCTTGGCTGGTAGCGAAGCCCGCAGTAATTGTGTATCCTAGTTGACACTGGATCGTGCCCACCCGGCATCGCCGCAATGGTCGAAATCCGCAAAACGCAGACATTCGCCAATTGGTTGGCTGATTTGCGGGACCGCCAGGCCAAGGCGCGGATCATCGTGCGGATCGAGCGTATGCAAGCCGGGAACTTCGGCGATCACAAATCGGTCGGTGACGGCGTGAGCGAAATGCGGATCGACTACGGTCCTGGCTATCGCGTGTATTTCGCGGTCCGGGGCACGACGATCGTCATCCTCCTCTGCGGTGGCGACAAGGGCACGCAGCGCATGGATGTCGCGAAGGCGAAGCAATTGGCGAAGGAGGTCTGAAATGGCCCTGGAAACCACCAGGTTCGACGTGCTCGACTATCTTGGCACAGCCGAAGATCGCGCCGCCTATATCGAGGCTGTGATCGAAGAGGGTGATTCCGCCTATCTCATCGAGGCGATTGGCAATGTGGCGCGCGCCCAAGGCGCCTCGGCCTTCGCCGCGGAAACCGGCCTGAGCCGCGAGACCGTCTACAAGGCCTTCATCCGGGGCGGAAATCCGACGGTCGATACGCTGTTCAAGGCGCTCGCCGCGCTAGGCCTGAAGCTGACGGTCAAAGCAGCCTAAGCCCAGGCGCCGCCCCTATCGCAGCGACGGGGTGGCGTCAAACAGGCGCCGATGCTCGCCCAGCGCATAGGAATCGGTCATCCCCGCGATGTAGTCGGAAACCCGGCGCGCCAGGCGGGCCTCGTCGAGCTCCCCGCACCCCGCCGCCCATTCGGCCGGCATGGCCTGCGGCTGCGCCTGGAAGCGCACGAACAGGTCGCGGACGATGTCCGCCGCTTCCTTGCGGATCACGCCGACGCGGGGATGGCGATACATGTTCGGGTAGAGGAAGCCCTTGATCGCCTGATCCGCGGCGACGATCGCCGGCGAGAAGGCGACGACCGGCGCCCCGGCCCGCCTGATCGCATCGGCATCACCCGGGGTCAAAGCTGCGATTCGCGCTTGGGATTCGGCGATCACATCCTCGACGAAACGGGTGATCACCCGGCGCACCAGTTCGTTCGTGGCGCGCGGCTTCTCGAGCCCCGGATGCAGACCCTCGATCTCGTCCAGCAGCTCGCCCAGGAACGGCACCGCCCTGAGCTCGGAGAGCTCGAACAGCCCGGCGCGCAGGCCGTCGTCGATGTCATGGGCGTTGTAGGCGATGTCGTCGGCGAGCGCGGCGGCCTGCGCCTCGGCCGAGGCGTGGCTGTCCAGCCAGAGGTCCTGCTTCTGCTGGTATTCGAGGATCGCGACCGGGATGCCGGCCTTGGCATAGCGCTCGGTCGGCCTGCCGTCGGCGCTCAGCAGCGGGCCGTTGTGCTTGACCAGCCCCTCCAGCGTCTCCCAGGTCAGGTTGAGCCCGTCGAAGCCGGCATAGCGCCGCTCCAGCCGCGTGACGATCCGCAGCGTCTGGGCGTTGTGGTCGAAGCCGCCGAAGCCGGCCATGCAGTCGTCGAGCACATCCTCGCCGATATGGCCGAAGGGCGTGTGGCCGAGATCATGCGCCAGCGCCAGCGCCTCGGCCAGGTCCTCGTCGAGCCCGAGCGCCCGGGCGAGCGCGCGGGCGATCTGCGCCACCTCGATCGTATGGGTCAGGCGGGTGCGGAAATGGTCGCCCTCATGCGAGACGAAGACCTGGGTCTTGTGCTTCAGCCGGCGAAAGGCGGTCGAATGGATGATGCGGTCGCGGTCGCGCTGGAACGGATTGCGCGTCGCCGAGCCGGGCTCCGCGACCAGCCGGCCGCGGCTCGTCGCGGTCCGGCAGGCATAGGGAGCGCGCCAGCGGTCGCCGGGCTCGCGGCCCGCGGCAAGGGCGGTAACGTGTGCATGCGGCATGGCAGACCCGTGGGCGGAGCAGGATGCGAAACGTGGAAACCGGTTTTCGCCTAGATCCTGCTCCAACATTTAGAATGAGAGACGGATTCAGCTTTCAAATGGAAACGCAAGGCGCTTCCATTTGAAAGCATCCGGCTCTCGCGCGGCTTGAAGGCCCGCCATGTGGGCATTACCTTTGCAACCGAGGCAGGAGCAAGGACGTTCTGCGCATGACCATGGCGATCGAGGCCAATCCGCATACGATCTCGCTGACCGACAAGGCCGCGAGCCGCATCGTCGCGGTGATGGCGAACGAGGCTCCCGGCGCGATGCTGCGTGTCAGCGTCGCCGGCGGCGGCTGCTCGGGCTTCCAGTACGTCTTCGATATCGATCGGCAGAAGGCCCCCGACGACATCGTGATCGAGCGCGACGGCGCAACCGTCCTGATCGACGAGACCTCGCTCGAACTGCTCGACGGCTCGACCATCGATTTCGTCGACGATCTCGTCGGCCAGTCCTTCAAGATCATCAATCCGAACGCAACCAGCTCCTGCGGCTGCGGCACGTCCTTCGCGCTCTGAGAACCGGCGTCAGCCCGGCAGCACCACGGCCCTGAACGCGCGCAGCAGGTCGGCGTCGAGCTTGGCGCCCATGCCGGCCAGCATGGCATAAGCCTGTTCCGGCTCCATCGGCGTCTTGTAGGAACGCCGCTCGATCAGCGCCGCATAGATGTCGCAGATCGTGATCATCCGGACGACATCCGATATCTCACTGGCTTTCAGCCCCTGCGGATAGCCCGAACCATCGAGATATTCATGGTGGCTGCGCGCCGCCTCGACGATTTCACCGGCGAAACTGCCCTGCCGCAGCAGCATCTCATAGCCGATCTGCGGATGCTCGCGCACGATCGCCAGCTCCTCATCGGTCAGCCTGCCGGGCTTGTGCAGGATCGAAAGGGGCACGCGTGCCTTGCCGATGTCGTGCAGGACGGCGGCACTGGTGACCAGCTTGCGGGCGGCTTCGGGAAAGCCGAGCGCATGGGCGAAGGCCGCCGCGAGACCGGCGACCAGAAGACAATGCTGATAGGTCGCGTCGTCATGGCTCCAGACCAGGTCGAGCCAGGCGTCGAGATCGCGGTCGTTGACAGCGCGGTTGATCGCCTCGACGCTGCTCTCGATCGCAGCCACCGGCAGCGCCCGGCCTTCGCTGGCGGCGAAGAGCATGTCGGCCATCGCTGCGGAGGCGGCAAAGAAATGCCGTTGCACCGGCGTCGCGTCCTGCGGGGCGAGGATGCGGCCGATCTCGTCGAGCAGCGCCTTGGTCGGCAGATCGGCAGACAGGACAGCGCTCGCGCCGATCGCGTTCGCCTGCGTCGTGAGCCGCGGTGACTGGTCGCGCAACAGGCAGAGATAGGGCGTGCCTTTGCGCCTGAAACTGGCCAGCCGATCGCGGACAGCTTCGACCGCGACGCGGCTGGACAGATCGACGTCGCTGATGAGCAGCCGGTTCGGCGCCGCACCGGCCTTCGTCGGGCAGTTCAGGTCGACGACGTCGCAAGGCCCCCAGAGCGACAGCAGTCGCTCGAGCTTCTGGCTCTCTTCCGGACGATCGGTGATCAGCAGCACGGCAATCGGCATCTCCTCATAACGAAGACACCCTAGCCTGAGGTTCCTTGAGGTCAGGTGAAGCCGATTCGCTCAAATTCGCCGTTTCGGTTCAGAAATGGCCGAGGTCACGAGCTCCGGGCTTGCCGGCGCATCGCGCTCGCCTCGGCATATTGCAGCAGCCGGTCGAGGTCCTCGCGGGCGATGTCGAAGGACTCGCCCATTTGCGCCAGCGCCTCGTCGATATCGGGCGCGCTGAACATCGCCGGCAACGCCGCTTGCGGGGCGACAGTACCGATCTGCGGCGGACGATGGGGATAGCTGCGGCGCACCAGGGCGTGGAAGGCGACGCCGAGCACGGCCGTGAGCGCCACCGCGCCGCCCGGCGGGTGCAGCGAGCGCGTCAGCGACATGATCGCGATGGCGAGCACGACGGCGAGCGCCGCCGCGATGGTCAGGTCCGGCACGGCCCAGCCGACCGCCAGGCCGACCAGGGCCGAGATCACATTGCCGCCGATGACCGGCCAAGGCTGCGCCAATGGGCTGGCCGGCACGACGAAGACCAGCACAGCCGACGCGCCGATCGGCGCCACCACCAGTGGCGAAGGCGTCGGAAACACATATCCGGCCGCCGCGGTGAGCGCGATCGCGGCGAAAACGCCGGCACAGGCGACAATCCGTTCGGTTGGCGTCGCGCCGGCGAGGATCGGTTGGAACAGCTTCACGGCAGGCTCTCCGGAGCATGCCCTGCCGACCATCCGATCGTACGGGACGCGCCCCGATATCAGTCCTGGGTCGCCTCTATAATAGGCATCACGCACAACTCAACGGCAAAATCCGCAATTCACGATCTATACCGTAAATTACCTCAGCTGCCTCACGCAAATATCAGCGGCACAATGCAAAAAGGCGCCCGAAGGCGCCTTTCCCGAGAATGTTCTCCTCAATGCGAGCTGAGAGGTCCACCCTGCTCGAAGCGGACTTCGGCCGCCATCAGTCCCTTCGGTCCCGGCCCATAGCGCACCAGCACGGTCTGCCCCGGGATCAGCTCGACGATGCCGTAGCGGCGCAGCGTCTCCATATGGACGAAGATGTCGGGCGCGCCCTCGCCCGCCGAGACGAAGCCGAAGCCGCGCAGGCGGTTGAACCACTTCACCACCATGCGCTCCAGCCCGCTGGTCGGCGTCACCGTCGCATTGGTGCGCGGCATCGGCATCTCGGCCGGGTGGCGCGCGGCGGAGGTGTCGATCGAGAGCACGCGGGTGGCCTGGCGACCCCGCGCCTTGGCAACCGCCTCGAGCACGATGCGCGCGCCCTCGGCGATGGCATGGAAGCCGTCGCGCTTGAGAGTGGTGACATGGACCAGGACATCGCTGCCGCCATCCTGTGGCACCACGAAGCCGTAGCCTTTGCTCACATCGAACCATTTGACGTGGCCGATGATCTCGACCACCTGCTCGGCAACCGTCTCAGGCCCGTCCAGACGCACGATCCGGTTGAGCGATTGCAGCGGGCCGACCGGTGGCCTGCCTCCGTCGCCGTATTCGTCGGACATGTCCCGCTCATCTCCGCCGCGAAACGTGATTCGTGACGTGACGATAGCACCCTGGCGGAGTCGGGAAACAGCCGCTTCCGGCTCATCCACATCATCGAGCATGCGCAAGGCGCGTTAAGGCCGATGAAAGCTGCGCCTTGTCGCTCTTGCGCATCAGGTCGATGATCCCCGGCAAGAGTGTTTCGGCACAGCGCTTCGGAGAGCTGCCATGCGCATCACCCGCGTCGAGCCCTTCATCCTGCACATCCCGGTCACCGGCGGCTCGATCGCCGACTCGACCCATCGGATCAGCCATTGGGGCGTGGTCGGCACGAAGATCGTCAGCGAGGACGGGCTCACCGGCTATGGCTTCACCGGCACCCATGCCGACCTTGCATCCGACCGGCTGATCACCGCCTGCATCCGCGACTGCTACGCGCCGCTGCTCGTCGGCGAGGACGCGTCCGAGCATTCGCGGCTCTGGCTCAAGCTCGCCCGCCACCCGGCGCTGCAATGGGTCGGCCGCGCCGGCATCACCCAGCTTGCGCTCGCCGCCGTCGACGTCGCGCTCTGGGATCTCAAGGCCAAGAAGGCGGGCCTGCCGCTCTGGCATCTGCTCGGTGGCGCCAGCAAATCGAAACTGGAAGCCTACAACACCGATATCGGCTGGCTCTCGATCCCGAAGGACGAGCTCGTCGAGGGCGCCCGCATGGCGGTCGAGCGCGACGGCTTCCACCGGATCAAGATCAAGGTCGGCCATGCCGACCCGATGACCGATATCGGCCGCCTCGAAGCGGTGCGCCGCGCCGTGGGCGACCATGTCACCATGGCGATCGACGGCAACGGCAAATGGGACCTGCCGACCTGCAAGCGCTTCTGCGCCCGCGCCGAGGGTCTCGACATCTTCTGGTTCGAGGAACCGCTCTGGTACGACGATATAGGCTCGCATGCCGAGCTCGCCCGCTCGACCGCGATCCCGGTCGCGCTCGGCGAGCAGCTCTATACGCTCGATGCCTTCCGCGCCTTCGTCCAGGCCGGCGCGATCCACTATGTCCAGCCTGACGTCACCCGCCTCGGCGGCATCACCGAGTACATCCAGGTGGCGGAGCTGGCGCTGGCCCATCGCCTGCCGGTGGCGCCCCATGCCGGCGAGATGAGCCAGGTCCATGTCCATCTCGCCTACTGGCATCCAGCGACGCCGGTGCTCGAATACATTCCCTGGATCAAGGACGCCTTCGTGGAACCGGCCAATGTCGCCGACGGCTGCTTTCTGCGCCCGCAGCAGCCCGGCGCCGGCACCACGCCGACCGGGGACGCCTTTGCCCGCTTCGCCAAGCCGCTGGCCTGAAGGACCCCGCCATGCTCGATGTCACCACGCTCGCCCTGTTCACTGCCGCCTGCGCCGTGCTGACCGCGACGCCGGGACCGGACATGCTGTTGATCGCCTCGCGCAGCATGAGCCAGGGCCGCGCCGCCGGCTTCACGACCTATGCCGGCATCGCCACCGGCAGCTATCTCCAGGCGCTTGCTGCAGCCTATGGCCTGTCGCAGCTCTTCCTGCTCGTGCCGGCCGCCTATGACGCGCTGCGCTGGGCCGGCGCCGCCTATCTCGCCTGGCTCGCCTGGAAAACCCTACGCTCGCCCGCGACACTGTTCGCGCCGACGGCCGATGCGGCGCGTTTCCCGCTGAGCCAGATCTTCCTGCAGGGCCTGCTGACCAATCTGCTCAACCCGAAGATGGCGCTGTTCATGCTGGCGCTGCTGCCGCAGTTCCTGAAGCCTGAGGCCGGCTCGCTGCTGCTGCAGGTCGTGGTGCTGGCCTCGATCCTCAACTTTGTGGGGTTGATCGCCAACGGCATCGTCATCGTGACGGCGAGCCGTCTCGGCCGCGCCATCGCCAGCCGCCCGCATCTGGCGCTCTGGCCGCAGCGCATCCTCGGCGTCGTCTTCGGCGGACTTGCGCTGCGCCTCGCCTTCGCCTCGCGCGATTAGTGAGACCTTTCGTGCCAAGGCCCGCGAGGCGCCATCTTCCCTGACGCGGCCGGATGAGCCGCCTCTCTCTATCCCGGAACGAGGGAGAGAGGGAGAGGGGCCGGCGCCACATCTGACCAGCATCGGCTCTGCCCCCTCCCAACCCTCCCCCGCGCCGGGAGAGGGCTCCCGCGCTTATCCCGTCTTGCTCAAGGAACGGCGGCCGTCATCAGTTCGCCAGCCGCGCCAAGGCCGGGCCGATCTCGCTGCGCACGACGAGATCGGCGATCGGATCGAGATCGGTCGCCTCGCGGTTGAGGATGACGAGCTTGGCGCCGTTGCGCTTGGCGATCACCGGGAAGGTCGCGGCCGGGAAGACGACGAGCGAGGAACCGGCGACGAGATACAGATCGGCAGACATCGTCAGCTCATGCGCCCGCAGCATCGGTTGCTGCGGCATCTGCTGGCCGAAGGAGATCGTCGCCGTCTTCACGATCCCGGCGCACATCATGCAGGACGCCGGCTCGCCGCTCGCCTCGAATTCGGCCCGGATCGCCGAAAGCTCGTGCCGCCAGCCGCAGCTCAGGCAGGTCGCATAGGTGCCGTTGCCGTGCAGCTCGATCACGCCGTCCTCGGCGATGCCGGAGGCCTGGTGCAACCCGTCAATGTTCTGCGTGATCACGCCGGGCGAGCGCCCTTCCGCCACCAAGGTCGCCAGCGCCCGGTGGCCGCGATTGGGCCGCGCGTCGCGATAATGGTCGTCCATCACGAATTTGCGCCGCCAGGCCTCGATCCGCGCCTCGCGGCTGGCGAGGAAGGCTTCGAACGGGATCGGCTTGTTGGTCATCCAGGGCGAGCCGGGCGAACGGAAATCCGGCACGCCCGATTCGGTCGAAATCCCCGCCCCGGTGAACGGCACGATCACCCGGGCGCGGTCGAGCATGGCGTGCAGTTCCTCGATCGCGTCCTGTGTCGTCTCGTCCATGCCGTCAGCCTCGCATTGTTTAGGTTCGAATATGGGGGCTGCCGGCGCCGCGCTCCAGCCCTGCCGGCACAGGCGTTGACGTAGCGAGAAACGCGCCGCAAAGCTCAGCCATGCCTGCGCCCTCTCCCGCCCCGCTCAATCCCGATCTCATCGACACCGCGACCCCGCCGATCCCAGAGGCCAAGGCCTGGGCCCGCGGCTATGCCGGTGGCAGCGGGCCGCTGATCGACCTGTCGCAGGCCGTACCCGGCTCGCCGCCGCCCGCGGCCCTTCTCGAGCGCCTCGCCGAGGCCGCAGCCGCGCCCGAGAGCACGCGCTACGGCCCGATCGCCGGCGACGACATCCTGCGCGAGGCCTATGCCGCCGAGAGCAGCACGTTTTATGGCGGTACGATCCGGCCGCAGGAGATCGCGATCACCGCCGGCTGCAACCAGGCCTATGTCACGGTAATGATGGCGCTGGCGCGGGCCGGCGACAATGTGCTGCTGCCAACGCCCTGGTACTTCAACCATGAGATGACGCTGAACATGCTCGGCGTCGAGCCGCGCCCGCTGCCCTGCGATCCGCAAGCCGGCTTCGTGCCGGATGCCGAGGTCGCAGAGGCGCTGATCGACGAACGAACCCGCGCCATTGTCCTGGTGACGCCGAACAATCCGACCGGTGCCGTCTATCCGCCCGCGACCATCGCCGCCTTCGCCGCGCTCTGCCGCAGGCGGAAAATCTGGCTGGTCCTCGACGAGACCTATCGCGACTTCCTGCCCGAAGGCTCGGATCGCCCACATGAGCTCTTCGCCGCAAGCGACTGGCAGGATTCGCTGATCGGCCTCTACAGCTTCTCCAAGGCCTATGCCGTGCCCGGCTGGCGGCTCGGCGCGATCACCGCCGGCGAGACCGCGCTCGCCCAGATCGGCAAGGTGCTCGACTGCGTCCAGATCAGCCCGGTCCGCGCCGGCCAGAGCGCCGTCGCCTGGGGCATCGACGGCATCCGCGCCTGGCGGCAGGCCAACCGCGCCGAGATGAATTCCCGCGCCGCGCTCTTCCGCCAGGCGATCGCGCCGCTGAATGGCTGGACCGTGCTCGCCGCCGGCGCCTATTTCGCCTATGTCGCGCATCCCTTCGAGGGCGTGCCGGCGGCGGAGGTCGTCCGCCGGCTGGTGCAGGAACGCGGCGTGCTCGCTTTGCCCGGCCCCTATTTCGGCCCTGGGCAGGAGCAGCATTTGCGCATCGCCATCGCCAATGTCGCGGCCGAGCGCATCGCAGCGCTCGGCGAGCGGCTGAAGGGCTTTGCGCTCTGAGACGACCTCAGCGCAGCAGCGCCGCGTAGCGCTCGCGATAGGCGAAGGCGAGAAGCGCGCCGCAGACCGCGACGATCGCCGCCACCGGAATGCCCTGCGGGTTGAGCTCGGCATGGAACAGCACGATCACCGTCATCACCGGTGCGATCAAGGCGAGGCCCAGCGCCGGCGCCAGATTGAACAGCAACAGCAGGCCGCCGACGAGGTTCACGCTCTTCAGCAGCGGCAGAAAGAATTTCGCCTCCTGGAGCGAGGTTTCCCAGGCGCGGCCCTGCTCCGTCACCGGCGGGTGGATCAGGTGCGTGCCGGTCGCGAGGAACCAGAAACCGTCGACCGCACTGACGATGAAGAGCAGGCCGAGGGCGATACGGGGCAAGGTGACCATCAGAAAGTTGCGCATAGTCCGTCTTCTTGTCGGTTGAAGCGCCGGGCGAAGCCGGCGCGGCTGCATTGCGCCCGCCTGAGCGGGTTTTGCCCCTCGCGCGCTTGTGACATGCGTGCTGACGCGAAGAATGCTCTGCACGGCCGCAGCGGCAATGCGCCGCGACCGGAACAGGTGACGATGACGATCGCATTGACGAGACGGACCCTGCTGCGGCTCGCCGGGACCACTTCTCTCGCCATGGCGGCGGCTGCAGCCGCGCAGGCGGAGGGACCGGCGCCGGCCGGCACAGGCTCGGAACCGGGCCTTGCCGGCAGCGCGCCGATCCGCTGCGGCGCGATCGGCCTGCGCGTGCGCGATCTCGACCGGATGAGCCGCTACTACCAGTCGGTGCTTGGGCTTAGCGTCATCTCGGCCAGCGCCGATGGCGTCATCCTCGGTGCCGGCGGCGTGCCGCTGGTCTGGCTGGAACCGCGGCCGCAGGCTGCTTTCGAACCGCGCAATGCCGCCGGCCTGTTTCACACCGCTTTCCTGATGCCGTCGCGGCACGATCTCGCCCGCTGGCTCGTCCATGTCGCGCGCAACCAGACGCCGCTCACCGGCTTTGCCGATCACAGCGTCAGCGAAGCGGTCTATCTCGACGATCCGGAGGGCAACGGCATCGAGGTCTATGCCGATCGCGATCCACGACTCTGGCGCTGGGAGGGCGAGCGCGTCGTCATGGGCACGCACCGGCTCGACGTCGACGGGATTCTGAGCCTCACCGACACCAGCCGCAGCGATTATCGCGAGGCGCCGGCCGGACTGCGCATCGGTCATATGCATCTGCGCGTCGGTGACATCGCGCAGTCGGAGAGCTTCTACCGCGACGCGATCGGCCTCGATTCGACCTCGCGGCGCGACACGGCGAGCTTCCTCTCATCCGGCCGCTATCATCACCATGTCGCGCTCAACACCTGGAACAGCGCCGGCGCCGGGCCGCGCGACCAGGCCCAGACCGGCCTCGACTGGTTCTCGCTGGAGGTCGCCGATCCCGCTCTGCTTGCCGCGCAGCGCGAGCGCATGGCGAGAGCCGGCTATACGCCGACGACGGTGGCCCGCGGCTTCGAGAGCACCGATCCGTGGGGTACGCGGCTCAGGTTGGTGGGCGCAGTCTGAGGCGTCATGCTCGCCCTTGTGGCGAGCATCCACGTCTTGAACACCCGCTCGACCAGCAAAGACATGGATGGTCGGGACAAGCCCGACCATGACGAGGAAGGTGTCCGTTGCGCCCGAAGGCTCCTCACATCGTCGCGCCGATCTGCCAGGGCACGAACTCGGCGTCGCCATAGCCGAGCTGCTCGGACTTCGAGCGCTCGCCCGAGGCGATCTTGAGCAGCGTCTCGAAGATCTCGCGGCCCTTCTCCTCCAGGCTCACGCCGTCGAGCACGTCGCCGCAATTGATGTCCATGTCGTCGATCATCTTCTCGTAGATCGGCGTGTTGGTGGCGAGCTTGACCGAGGGCGTCGGCTTGCAGCCATAGGCCGAGCCGCGGCCGGTCGTGAAGGCGAGGATGTTGGCGCCGCCAGCGACCTGGCCGGTCGCAGCGACCGGGTCGTAGCCGGGCGTGTCCATGTAGACGAAGCCCTTGTCGCGCACCGGCTCGGCATAGTGGTAGACGGCCGAGAGCGTCTTTGTGCCGCCCTTGGCGGCCGCGCCGAGCGACTTTTCCAGGATGGTGGTGAGCCCGCCCGCCTTGTTACCCGGCGACGGGTTGTTGTTCATGCTCATCCGGGCGCGCTCGGTATAGTCCTCCCACCACTTGATGATGCCGACGAGCTTCTCGCCGACCTCGCGGGTGGCGGCGCGGCGGGTGAGCAGGTGCTCGGCGCCGTAAATCTCCGGCGTCTCGGAGAGGATCGCGGTGCCGCCATGCTCAACAAGGATGTCGACGGCGGCGCCCAGCGCCGGATTGGCGGTGATGCCGGAATAGCCGTCCGAGCCGCCGCATTGCAGCGCCAGCATCAATTCGGAGGCCGGCACCGTCTCGCGCGACACCCGGTTGGCGATCGGCAGCATTGTCTTCAGCGCCTCGACGCCGGCCGCGACGCTCTTCTTGGTGCCGCCGGTCTCCTGGATCGTCATGGTGCGGAAGATGTCGCTCTCCTCGACGCCATAGGCTTCCTTCATCCGCTTGATCTGGAAGCCCTCGCAGCCGAGGCCGACGACCAGCACCGCCGCCATGTTCGGATTGCAGGCATAGCCCCAGGTCGTGCGCTTCAAGACCTCGAAGCTCTCGCCATTGTAATCGATGCCGCAACCGGTGCCGTGGGTCAGCGCGATCACCCCGTCGACATTGGGATAATCGGCGAGGATGCCGGAGCGCTTGACCTCCTCGGCCATGAAGCGCGCGGCCGAGGCCGAACAGTTCACCGAGGTGAGGATGCCGACATAATTGCGCGTGCCGGCCCGGCCGTCCTTGCGGCGGAAGCCCTGGAAGGTCGCCTGCTGCTCGACCGGCAGGATCAGCTCCTGCTTGGCCTCGGCGGCATAGGCATAGTCGCGCTCGAAGGCGTGGAAGCCGGTATTGTGCTCGTGCACCCATTCGCCCGGCGGGATGTCGTCCGTGGCGAAGCCGATGATCTGGCCGAACTTGCGGATCGGCTCGTCCTTGGCGATCCGGGTCAGCGCGATCTTGTGACCGCGCGGGATGCGCTTCAGCGCGGTGACCCCGGCAGCACTGACACCGACATCGATCGGATCGACGGCGACCGCAACATTGTCGGCGGCGTTGAGCTTGAGCGTGCGCGGCGGAACGACTTTGTCGAGCATGATGATACCTTGGGATCGGCGGCTCCCCCGCCTCCTCCAAGCAATGCGCTGATTGCGGCCTTTTTTCAATCGGTTGAAACTAGGAGCTGCGTTGCGGCCCGCGCCGGGCGGAATTCTGCTGGGTGGGCAAAGGCACCGGCTTTCGTCATGGTCGGGCTTGTCCCGACCATCCACGCCTTCGCTTCAGCAATCGCGTGCGGTGTTCAAGACGTGGATGCTCGCCACAAGGGCGAGCATGACGGGTTGCTCCCTCAGCTCAGCCGAAGCTCGCGCACGACCTGCTCGACGATCGCCTCCTTGCTCGCCTCGACCTGGACGACGAGCGGGTTCTCGTCGGCGCCCGGCTCCTGCAACGTGGCGAACTGGCTGTCGAGCAGCGCGGGCGGCATGAAATGGTGCTGGCGCGCCGCCATGCGCTGGCCGATCAGCTCGCGCGAGCCCTTGAGATAGACCAGCGCGACGTCCGGGCGATCGCCGACGATCACCTCGCGATACGCCTTTTTCAGCGCCGAGCAGGTGACGATACCGTTCTTGCCTGTCGCGCGCAGGTCATCGATCCAGGCCGCGATCGCCGCGAGCCAGGGCCTGCGGTCCTCATCGGTCAGCGGAGTGCCTGAAGACATCTTCGCGACGTTCGCGGGTGGATGGAACGAATCCGCATCGCGGAAAGGCCAGCCGAGACGCTCGGCCAGCCGCTCACCGAGCGAGGTCTTGCCCGAGCTCGCCACACCCATCACGACGATCACCGCCGGTTTCCCGGCGCCATTGGCAAAGGTCATGCTCGCTCAGCCTTGCTTCTTCGGCTCGACATGGCCGCCGAAGCCGGCGCGCATGGCGGAGAGGATCTTCTCGGCGAAGGTGTGGTCCTTGCGCGAGCGGAAGCGGGTGTAGAGCGAGGAGGTCAGCACCTCGGCCGGCGTCGCGGTCTCGATCGCCGCCTGCACCGTCCAGCGCCCCTCGCCCGAATCCGAGACATGGCCGGAATAGGCGCCGAGTTCCTCATCGGCCGCCAGCGCCTCGGCGGTGAGGTCGAGCAGCCAAGAGGTCACGACCGAGCCGCGCCGCCAGACCTCGGCGATCTCGGCGACGTCGAAATCGAAGCCGTACTCCTCCGGCAGGCCCTCCTTGGCCGAGGCGTTGCGCAGGAGGTCGAAGCCCTCGGCGAAGGCCTGCATCATCCCGTATTCGATGCCGTTATGGATCATCTTGACGAAATGGCCGGCGCCGGCCGGGCCGCAATGCAGATAGCCCTGCTCGGCCGTCGGGTTGCGCCCCTCGCGATGCTTGGTCGGCTCGATCCCGCCCTTGCCCGGCGCCAGCGCCTGGAAGATCGGCTCCAGCCGGTCGAAGGTCGCCTTGTCGCCGCCGATCATCAGGCAATAGCCGCGCTCCAGCCCGTGCACGCCGCCGGAGGTGCCGATGTCCAGATAATGCAGGCCCTTGGCCTCGAGCTCGCGCCCGCGCCGGACATCGTCCTTCCAGAAGGCGTTGCCGCCATCGATCAACGTGTCGCCCGGCGCCATCATCGCCGCAAGATCGGCGAGCGTTGTCTCGGTGATCTCGCCCGCCGGCAGCATGATCCAGATCGCGCGCGGCGCCTGGAGCTTTTCGACCATCTCCTTGAGGTCGCCGACATTGACGGCGCCGTCCTTGGCCAGCGCCTCGCCCGGCTTCGGGTCGCGGTCATAGACCACGCAATTGTGCCCGGCGCGGAGCAGCCGCCGGACGATATTGGCTCCCATGCGGCCGAGGCCGACCACTCCAAGCTGCATCGCGAACGCTCCTGCTGCCGGCAGAGAGCCGGCTTTGGCGATGCTAAATGCCCCGATGAAAGCCGGCCGGCAAGCGTTGGCCGGCCGGCACGCTGGCTGCATCCTGTTGTCCGGACGCTCTGGCGGCCGGGCGAAAGCTTGCTTAAACGCGGCTGACGCTTCTTTTTCATGAGTGGCGAATATCCACAGCGAAGGCAGGCAAAGGGAGCGTCATGGCGGCTGAAGGCTTCTCTCAGGATCTGGTTCAGGCCGTCGGGCTTCTGGGAGCGGGCGTCATCGCGGTGCCGATCTTCCGCAAGCTGAAGCTCGGCTCGGTGCTCGGCTATTTCGCCGGAGGCCTCGTCATCGGCCCCTCCGGCATCGGCCTGTTTTCCAACCCTGAGAGCGTGCTCCATGTCGCCGAGTTCGGCGTCGTCATGTTCCTGTTCATCATCGGGCTGGAGATGCAGCCGTCGCGGCTCTGGAACCTGCGTCGCGAAATCTTCGGCCTCGGCGTCGCCCAGGTCGGGCTGTGCGGCGCGCTGCTGACCGGCGTCGGCATCCTCGCCGGCCTGCCTCCGGCCGCCGCCTTCATCGCCGGCATGGGCTTCGTGCTCTCGTCTACCGCGGTCGTGATGCAGATGCTGAACGAGCGCGGCGAAGCCTCGACACCGCAGGGCCAGCAGGCGGTCTCGATCCTGCTGCTCGAAGATCTCGCCATCGTGCCGCTGCTCGCCGTCGTCGCCGTGCTTGCGCCCGCGAAAGCGGCCGAAAGCAGCGGGATCATGCCGCTCCTGATCGGCGCCGGCTCGCTCGTCGGCCTCGTCATCGCCGGCAAATACCTGCTCAACCCGATGTTCCGGCTGCTCGCCAACGCCCAGGCCCGCGAGGTCATGACCGGCGCGGCGCTGCTCGTCGTGCTCGGCTCGGCGCTGGCGATGCAGCTCGGCGGCCTGTCGATGGCGATGGGCGCCTTCCTCGCCGGCGTGCTTCTGTCGGAATCGACCTTCCGCCACCAGCTCGAGGCCGATATCGAGCCGTTCCGCGGCCTCCTGCTCGGCATGTTCTTCCTGGCGGTCGGCATGTCGCTCGATCTCAAGCTGATCGCCCGGGAATGGCAGGTCGTGGCGCTGGGCGTCGCCGCCTTCATGCTGGTCAAGGCGGCCGGCATCTTCATCGTCGCCAAACTGTTCCGCACCCGCACGCGCAATGCGATCACCCGCGTCGCCCTGTTCTCACAGGGCGGCGAATTCGCCTTCGTGCTCTACAGCGCCGCCGCGGCAGCCGGCATCTTCGATGCGCGCATCAACGCCATCGCCAGCGCGATCGTGATCCTGTCGATGGCGCTGACGCCGCTGGTCGTGCTCGCCATCGACCGCTTCATGCCGCCCGAGCAGGAATCGCTCGATGGCGTCGAACATGCCGAGGGGCTGAAGGGCCGCATCCTCGTCGTCGGCTTCGGACGTTTCGGCCAGGTCGCGAGCCAGACCCTGCTCGCCCGCGGCTGCAGCATCTCGCTGATCGAGACCGACGTCGAGATGATCCAGGCCGCCGCGACCTTCGGCTTCAAGGTCTACTATGGCGACGGCACCCGCGCCGACATCCTCCACGCCTCGGGCGCCCATCAGGCCGAGGCGATCCTGGTCTGCGTCGAGAAGCGCGAGACGGCCAATGCGATCGTACGGGTGGCGCAGGCCGAGTTCCCGCATGCGAAGCTGTTCGTGCGCGCCTTCGACCGCGGCCATGCGATGGACCTGATCCGCGCCGGCGTAGACTACCAGATCCGCGAGACCTTCGAATCCGCAATGGTCTTCGGCGGCGAGGTCCTGCGGGCACTCGGCGTGCCGGAGGAGAAAGCCGCGGAGATCGTCGAGGATGTCCGCCGCCGCGACGCCGAACGCCTCGACCTCCAGGTCGCCAGCGACATCCATGCCGGACAGGATCTGATCCATTACGGCAATCAGCCGACGCCTGCCCCGCTCACCAAGCCGAAGACAGCAGGCACGGTCATCGGCGCTCTGCCGGATGCGGCCGGCGCCAGACCATAAGGCCAGCGCCGAGCTCTGTCAGGGAAACATCAGCGGCAGCGGCTCGGCCTGCCAGGTGGGCTCGATCGCGAGCAGCCTCACCTCGGTCGGAGCCAGCCCGTCGCCAACGGCCTCGGCAGCGAAGCGTTCGGCGCTGGCCGCGTCTGGGAAGCCGATTGCCACCAGCGTGTTGCCGGGCGCGTTCCGGTCGCGGGCGACGAAGCTCAGCTTAGCCCGCCCGTTGAGGCCGAGCCGGCCGATCCGCGCGAGCAGGGCCTCACGCAGATCCTCGCGCCCCGCCGCGACCTCACAGAGGACGAGTGCCTCCATGGCGCTCAACCGTTGCGGAAGGTGTAGCTGTAGCCGTTGATCGCCGGCACGCCGCCGAGATGGGCGTAGAGCACTTTCGATCCCGCCGGGAAGAAGCCCTTTTTCACCAGGTCGATCATGCCCTGCATCGATTTCCCCTCATAGACGGGGTCGGTCATCATGCCTTCGAGCCGGGCCGACAGGCGGATCGCCTCGACCGTCTCCTTCGAGGGCACGCCATAGACCGGATAGGCGTAGTCCTCGTTCAGCACGATGTCGTCGGCAGTGATCTGCTTGCCGCCGACGAGTTCGGAGGTCTTCTGCGCGATGTCGAGCACCTGCGCCCTGGTCTGCGCCGGCGTAAACGAGGCGTCGATGCCGATGACGTTGCGCTGGCGCCCGTCCTTGGCGAAGCCGACGACCATGCCGGCATGGGTCGAGCCGGTGACCGTGCAGACGACGATATAATCGAACTTGAAGCCGAGCTCTTCCTCCTGGGCCCTCACCTCCTCGGCGAAGCCGACATAGCCGAGCCCGCCGAACTTGTGCACGGAGGCGCCGGCCGGGATCGCATAGGGCTTGCCGCCCTTGGCCTTCACATCCTCCAGCGCCTTTTCCCAGCTCGCGCGGATGCCGATGTCGAAGCCCTCGTCGACCAGCTCGACATGGGCGCCCATCACCCGCGATAGCAGGATATTGCCGACCCGATCATAGACCGCATCCTCATGCGGCACCCAGCTCTCCTGCACGAGGCGGCACTTCATGCCGATCTTGGCGGCGGTCGCGGCGACCATGCGGGTATGGTTCGACTGCACGCCGCCGATCGAGACCAGCGTGTCGGCGCCGGACGCGATCGCATCCGGGACGATGTATTCGAGCTTGCGCAGCTTGTTGCCGCCGAAGGCAAGGCCGGAATTGCAGTCCTCGCGCTTGGCATAGAGCGCGACGCCGCCGCCGAGATGGGCGGACAGGCGCGAGAGCTTCTCGATCGGCGACGGTCCGAAGGTCAGCGGATAGCGTTCGAACTTGGCGAGCATGGCGGGTTTCCCTCGTGGAATGACCCGCAAACGCTAGCAAAAAGCCTTTGAAAGGTGCTCTCGAATTTAGCCAGTGATTTTTTCATCGCTTTCGCAATAAGTGAAGTCTGATAGCTTTTAGCAACATCATTGGCAGCCAAAACGGAAGAATCATTCATGGAGGCAGAACTCGACCGGACCGACCTCAGAATCCTGCGTTTGCTGCAGGCGGACGGGCGCATGGGCAATGCCGAGATCGCCAAGCGGGTGAACACCAGCGCGGCCACCTGCCATCGCCGCATTCAGCGCCTGTTCGCCGAGGGTTACGTCACCGGCGTGCGCGCGCAGATCGATCCGCATAAGGTCGAGAAGGGCACGCTCGCCATCGTCGGCGTGGTGCTCGACCGCTCGACGCCGGAGAGCTTCGGCCTGTTCGAGGAGGCGGTGAAGCAGCTCCCGGTCGTGCTCGACTGCCACATCGTCGCCGGTGATTTCGACTATTTCCTCAAGATCCGGGTGCGCGACCTCGCCGATTTCAACAAGCTTCACGCGAAGACGCTGCTGGCGCTGCCGGGCGTGCGCCAGACCCGCACCTTCTTCGTGATGAAGGAGGTCATCGACAATGCGCCGCTGGAGTTTTGACGGGCGCCACCGAGTAGCTGACTCTTAATCAGCGGGTCGAGCGCCGTCATTCTCGGGCGAAGCGAAGCGCAGACCCGAGAATCTCTTGACGAGAAAGGCGCCAGCCGGAGCCTCTTCCGGCCTGAGATGCTCGGGTCAAGCCCGAGCATGACGAGCAACGCTACACCTGAATCAACCGCTGAACCTGCGCCCCGTCGAGCTCCGCCATCGGCCCGGCCAGCACGACCTCGCCGCGGTCCATCACGAACATCGTGTCGGCGAGGTCGCGGGCGAAGTCGAAATACTGCTCGACCAGCACGATCGCCATGCCGCCCTTCTGGCGGAGGTAGTCGATGGCGCGGCCGATATCCTTGATGATCGAGGGCTGGATGCCCTCGGTCGGCTCGTCCAGCACCAGCAGCCTGGGTCGGGTGACCAGCGCCCGCGCAATCGCGAGCTGCTGCTGCTGGCCACCCGAGAGGTCTCCGCCGCGCCGGCCCAGCATGGACTTCAGCACGGGGAATAGGTCGAACAGTTCGTTCGGGATGAAGCGCTCCTTGCGGGGCAAGGGCGCAAAACCGGTCTCGAGGTTTTCCTTCACCGTCAGCAGCGGGAAGACCTCGCGGCCCTGCGGCACATAGGCGATGCCGGCACGGGCGCGGTCCTCGCTGCGCAGCGCCGAGATGTCCTCGCCATCGAGGCGGATATGCCCGCCCGAGATCGGCTGATGGCCGACGATGGCGCGCATCAGCGAGGTCTTGCCGACGCCGTTGCGGCCCATCACGCAGGTGACCTTGCCGATCTCGGCGCTGACCGAGACGCGGCGGAGCGCCTGGGCGGCGCCGTAATGGAGATCGATGGCTTCGACATTCAACATCGGCTCACCGCCCCAGATAGACTTCGACCACGCGCTCATTGGCGCTGACCTGATCGAGGGGGCCTTCGGCCAGCACCGAGCCCTCGTGCAGCACCGTCACCTTCACGCCGAGCTCGCGGATGAAGCCCATGTCGTGCTCGACCACGATGACCGAGTGATCCCGCGCGATCTCCTTGAGCAGCACCGCGGTCTGCGCCGTCTCGCCATCGGTCATGCCGGCGGCCGGCTCGTCGACGAGCAGGAGCTTGGGATCCTGTGCCAGCAGCATGCCGATCTCGAGCCACTGCTTCTGGCCGTGCGAGAGCGAGCCGGCGAGCTTCTCGCGCTTGTCGGCCAGCTTGATGATGGCGAGAATCTCGTCGATCCGCTTCTGCTGCGGCCCTTCAGTCTGCCAGAACAGCGTCTTCAGCACGGTGCGCTTCGATTTCAGCGCGAGGAGGATGTTGTCCTCGATCGTGTGGAAGTCGAACACGGTCGGCTTCTGGAACTTGCGGCCGATGCCGAGATTGGCGATCGCCGCCTCGTCGAGCCGGGTCAGGTCGACCGAGCCGCCGAACATCACCGTACCTTCGTCGGGCCGGGTCTTGCCGGTGATGATGTCCATCATCGTCGTCTTGCCGGCGCCGTTCGGGCCGATGATGGCGCGCATCTCGCCGGGTTCGATCGTCAGCGACAGGCCGCGGATCGCCTTGAAGCCGTCGAAGGAGACGCTGACACCGTCGAGATAGAGCAGCGAGGACGTCAGGGCGCCGGGGGTGGGAGCGTTCATATCGGTTACTCCGCCGGAGCCGGTTCGGCCGCCGGCACGGGCGCGGGCCGCTTGCGGCCCTCCCACCAGCCCTGCGCGGTGCCCAGAATGCCCTTCGGCATGAACAGCGTGACGAAGACGAAGAGCGCGCCGAGCGCGAACAGCCAGTACGGTGCCATGAAGCCCGAGGTGAACATCGTCTTGGCCCAGTTGACCACGACGGCCCCGAGCGCCGCGCCGACCAGCGAGCCGCGCCCGCCGACCGCGACCCAGATCACGGTCTCGATCGAATTGGCCGGGGCGAATTCGCTGGGGTTGATGATGCCGACCTGCGGCACATAGAGTGCCCCGGCGACGCCAGCCATGCAGGCCGATACGGTGAAGACGAAGAGCTTGAAGCGGTCGACCCGGTAGCCGAGGAAGCGCGTGCGCGATTCAGCATCCCGGATCGCGATCACCACCTTGCCGAGCTTCGAGGTGACGATGCCTCGCGCGATCAGGAAGCTGGCGATCAGCATCGTGCAGGTCATCGCGAACAGCGCCGCGCGCGTGCCCTGCGCCTGCACGTTGAAGCCGAGGATGTCCTTGAAGTCGGTCAGGCCGTTATTGCCGCCGAAGCCCATGTCGTTGCGGAAGAAGGCGAGCAGCAGCGCATAGGTCAGCGCCTGGGTGATGATCGAGAGATAGACGCCGGTGACGCGGCTGCGGAAAGCGAACCAGCCGAAGACGAAGGCGAGCAGGCCCGGCACCAGCAGCACCATCAGCATGGCGAACGGAAAGGACGAGAAGCCCCACCAGTACCAGGGCAATTCCCCCCAGTTCAGGAAGACCATGAAGTCGGGCAGCACCGGATTGCCGTAGACGCCGCGCGAGCCGATCTGGCGCATCAGGTACATGCCCATCGCGTAGCCGCCGAGCGCGAAGAAGGCGCCGTGGCCGAGCGAGAGGATGCCGCAATAGCCCCAGACCAGGTCGAGCGAGATCGCGAGCAGCGCGTAACAGAGGTATTTGCCCCAGAGCGACATGGTCGCGGTCGAGACATGGAAGGGCGAGCCGGCCGGGATCAGCAGGTTCGCCAGAGGCACCAGGAGGCCGATCGCCGCGACGATGGCGAGGAAGGCGTAGCCCCGCTTGTCCATGTTCGAGAGGAGGAAGCGGGTGATCATGCTTCCACCGCCCTGCCCTTCAGCGCGAACAGGCCGCGCGGGCGCTTCTGGATGAACAGGATGATGAAGACGAGCAGCGCGATCTTGCCGAGCACGGCGCCGGCATAGGGCTCCAGCAGCTTGTTGGCGACGCCGAGGCTCATCGCGCTGATCAGCGTGCCCCAGAGATTGCCGACGCCGCCGAAGACCACGACCATGAAGCTGTCGATGATGTAGCTCTGGCCGAGATTGGGGCTGACATTGTCGATCTGCGAGAGCGCGACACCGGCCAATCCCGCGACGCCCGAGCCAAGTCCAAAGGTCAGCGCGTCGATCCGGCCGGTGCGGATGCCCATCGCCGAGGCCATGCGCCGGTTCTGGGTGACGGCACGCATCTGCAGGCCCATCGGCGTCAGCTTGAGGATCGCCAGCAGGGCGGCGAAGACCAGCCCGGCGAAGACGATGATCCAGAGCCGGTTCCAGGTGATGGCGAGGCCCCCGAGCTCGAAGGCACCGGACATGAAGGCGGGCGCGCCGACCTCGCGATTGGTCGGCCCGAAGGCGGTGCGCACCGCCTGCTGCAGGATCAGGCTGATGCCCCAGGTCGCCAGCAGCGTCTCCAGCGGCCGCCCGTAGAGGAAGCGGATGACGCCGCGCTCGATCGCGATGCCGACGGCGCCGGCGACGATGAAGGCGGCCGGCAGCGCGATCGCCAGTGACCAGTCGAACAGGTAAGGCGCGTGCGACCGGATCAGCTCCTGCACCACGAAGGTGGTGTAGGCGCCGAGCATGACCATCTCGCCATGGGCCATGTTGATCACGCCCATCACGCCGAAGGTGATGGCGAGGCCGATCGCGGCGAGCAGCAGCACCGAGCCGAGCGAGAGCCCATACCAGAGGTTCTGGCCGGCCCGCCACAGAGCGAGCTTGCCCTCGATCTCGGAAATGGCGCGCGCCTGCGCCTCTTTCAGGCCCGGCGAGGCATCCCCCGGCAGCGCCCGCAGCGTCGCGAGCGCATCCTGGTCGCCGCGCTCGCGCAACACGTCGACAGCGGCGATCCGGTCGAAGGGCGGCGCATCGGTCTTGACGATCAGGATCGCGGCCTGCGCCTCGCGCAGGGCCCGGCGCGCCCGGTCGTTGCTTTCCTTGGCGATGGCGGCTTCGAGGACCGGCAGCACCGAGACGTCGCGCGCCCGGAACACAGCCTCGGCGGCCGCGACGCGTTTGGCCGGATCGGGGTTGATCAGTCCGAGCCCGCCGAGCGCGCCCTGGATCACCCGGCGGACATTGTTGTTGAGCCTGACCGGGTTGAGCCCAGCCGGCGGGGCGGCGAGCGCCTGCCCGGTCCTGGCGTCGAAAAAGCCACCTTCCTTGGTCTTCACCGCGACCGTCCCGCCGCCGGCGAGCAGGCGCCCATCGGCCAGTGCCTCGATGATGACTGCCGCGTTCGGATGGGCGCTCTGGACGAGCATCTCAATCGCGCGCGCCGTGTCCGAGAAGCTGTCGGCGTTGAGGCGGGCGAAGGCTTCGTCTGCGCTCTGCGCGAATGCAGTGGTAGGCGCGGCAAAGAGAGCCGCGACGACGGCCAGCAAGCGCAGGAGGCTAGGGAGAGAAGGCATTATGCCGATGATCTCAGTTCGGGTCGTCCCGGGCGACCGGAGGGAGACCCGGGACCCATGCCTGAACCTCCGTCGGAAAGGATCAGGCATGGGTCCCGGCTCTGCGCTTCGCTCCGGCCGGGACGACCGAGATGGTTGAATTCCGGACGCGACGGATGGGATGGAATTCGAAGGGCGGCCGGGCTTTCCGACCGTGCCGCCCTTCCCCCTCTTCAGCTCAGGTGCCGCTGCCGGCGCACTTGCCGGTCTTGACGTTGAAGTTGCCGCACTTCTTCTCGACCCAGTCGCCGATCAGGTCCTTGGAGCCGTCGAGCTCCTTCGACCAGGCGTCGCCGGCGACGAGGCCGGTCTTCGAGACCACGTCGAACTGGCCGTCGGCCTTGATCTCGCCGATCAGCACCGGCTTGGTGATGTGGTGGTTCGGCAGCATCTTCGAGACGCCGCCGGTCAGGTTCGGGGCCTCGATGCCGGGCAGCGCGTCGATGACCTTGTCCGGATCGGTCGACTTGGCCTTCTCGACCGCCTTGACCCACATGGCGAAGCCGATGACATGGGCCTCCATCGGATCGTTGGTCACGGCCTTGTCGTTCTTCTTGAAGGCCTTCCACTGCTTGATGAAGGCCTCGTTCTCCGGCGTCTTGACCGACTGGAAGTAGTTCCAGGCGGCGAGATGGCCGACCAGCGGCTTGGTGTCGATGCCGGCAAGCTCTTCCTCGCCGACCGAGAAGGCGACGACCGGGATGTCGGTCGCCTTGATGCCCTGGTTGCCGAGCTCCTTGTAGAAGGGAACGTTGGCGTCGCCATTGATGGTCGAGACCACCGCGGTCTTCTTGCCGGCGGTGCCGAACTTCTTGATGTCGGAGACGATGGTCTGCCAGTCGGAATGGCCGAACGGCGTGTAGTTGATCAGGATGTCCTCGGACTTCACGCCCTTGGACTTCAGGTACGCCTCGAGGATCTTGTTGGTCGTGCGCGGATAGACATAGTCGGTGCCGGCCAGCACCCAGCGCTCGACCTTCTCCTCCTTGGCGAGATAGTCGACGGCGGGGATCGCCTGCTGGTTCGGCGCGGCGCCGGTATAGAAGACGTTGCGCTCGCTCTCCTCGCCCTCGTACTGGACGGGATAGAACAGGATCGAGTTCAGCTCCTTGAACACCGGGAGCACCGACTTGCGCGAGACCGAGGTCCAGCAGCCGAACACGGCCGCGACCTTGTCCTTGACGATCAGCTCGCGCGCCTTCTCGGCGAAGAGCGGCCAGTTCGAGGCCGGGTCGACCACCACCGCCTCCAGCTTCTTGCCGAGCACGCCGCCCTTCTTGTTCTGCTCGTCGATGAGCATGAGCATGACGTCCTTCAGCGTCGTCTCCGAGATCGCCATGGTGCCGGAGAGCGAGTGCAGGATGCCGACCTTGATGGTCTCTTGCGCCTGCGCCGGTAGCAGCGAGGAGAGAACCGTGGCGCCCGCGAAGGCGGCGCCGATGACCGTGCGACGAGTGAGTTTCACTGCAATGTCCCCTGAGGTCCCTGTTGACCACGCCCTTGCCGGGCGCCAGCTGCCGTTCCGGCTGGCGGGAGAGGTTCGCAAAGCACGTGCCAACCCGGTGCGCGGCGACAACGGCACTGCAACAAGGCGTATTCAGGGCGGCATCTGGAGCGATTTCCTGCGGACAGGCCGCAATTCGACGCAAGGAAGATGCAGCGAGGCTGCGGATGGCCACGCATTAGGCAAATGGCGAGCTCAGAAAATAGGCAAAGCCGAGCCTGCCTGACGCCGTGCCCGATTTTATTGCAGATTCGCGCCCTGCGAACCGCCGAATCTTTACCGTTTACGAGGTGCCGGGAATCACCCTAGCCTCTCCTTGTCGGTAACAACTGAAAGGAGGTGATCCAGTGTCTCATTGTCATCAACCGCTGTCGCGGGGGACGCATGGCCTGGACTCGTCCCATGAGGGGTTCGGTTGCGCGTGAGTTTCCGTGACGCTTAGCCCTGTTACCGGGGCTGCGGTTCGGCAATGGAAGGGCTGCCCGCAAGGGCAGCCCTTCTCCGTTTCGGGCAGCAGTTCTGCACAGGGCGTTCTGGCGCCGCTCGCCGCGCCATGGCAGAACCGTTCCATGTCCTTCGCGCCCAGCCGCCGCTGACGAGGCCCGAGCCTTTGTCCCGCCCCGATTCCGACCTCTCCCGCGACGCCATCCTCGCCTTCATCGAGGAGGAGCGCGCCGCCGGCCGCGAACCCGGTCGGCGCGACATCGCTAAGGCCTTCCAGCTCGATGCCGGCGGCAAGATCTGGCTGAAGCGCCTGCTGCGCGAGCTCGAGCTTGAAGAGAATGGCGGCACAGGCCCGGTCAAGCCACACGCCGCCCTGCCCGCCGTCCTGCTCTGCGAGATCAAGACGCGCGACCGCGAGGGCGATCTCGTCGCCGCCCCGCTCGAATGGAACGAGGATGACCAGGGCGAGGCGCCAAAAATCCTGATCGAGCGCCAGCGCGAGTTCCGCCGCAAACCCAGGACGCCGACCGCCGCTGCCCCGGGTATCGGCGATCACGTCCTGCTCAAGCTGACGCGGCTGCGCGGCGTCGACGGCTATCAATGGTCGGGCCGCACCCTGAAGGTGATGGGCAAGGCCAAGGCGCAGGTGCTCGGCATCTTCCGCGCCTTGCCCGACGGCTCCGGCCGGCTTGTTCCGGTCGACAAGAAGGCGCAAGGCCGCGAGGCGCTGATTCCGAAGGGGCAGACCGGCAACGCCGAGGATGGCGATCTCGTCTCGGTCTCCCTTGCTCGCGAAAGCCGCTTCGGCCCGCCGCAGGCCAGGGTGCGCGAGCGCCTGGGCTCGCTGAAATCCGAGCGCGCGGTCTCGCTGATCGCGATCCACGCCCATGGCATCCCCAACGAATTCCAGCCGGCGACGATCGCCGAGGCGGAAGCCGCAAAGCCCGCCACGCTCGCCGGCCGCGAGGATTGGCGCACCCTACCGCTGATCACCATCGATCCGGCCGACGCCAAGGATCATGACGACGCCGTCCATGCCGCGCCCGATGATGATCCGGACAACCCCGGCGGCCATGTCGTCACCGTCGCTATCGCCGACGTCGCGTCTTATGTCCGCCCCGGCTCGGCGCTCGATCGCGAGGCGCTGGAGCGCGGCAACTCGGTCTACTTCCCCGACCGTGTCGTACCGATGCTGCCCGAGCGGATCTCGAACGATCTCTGCTCGCTGCGCGGCGGCGAGGACCGGCCGGCGCTGGCCGTCCGCCTGATCCTCAAGGCCGACGGAGCCAAGAAGAGCCACAGCTTCCATCGCATCATGATGCGCTCGGCGGCCAAGCTCTCATATCAACAAGCCCAGGCCGCGATCGACGGCAAGACGGATGATCTCACCGGCCCGATACGCGACAGCATCCTGATGCCGCTATGGGCCGCTTATGGTTCTGCGGCGCGTGCCCGTGACGCCCGCCAGCCGCTCGATCTCGATCTGCCCGAGCGCAAGCTCGTCCTCGACGCCGACGGCAAGGTCATGCGCGTGATCGTGCCGGAGCGGCTCGCCGCGCATCGGCTGATCGAGGAGTTCATGATCCTCGCCAACGTCGCCGCCGCCGAGACGCTGGAGAAGGCGAAGAGCCCGCTGATCTATCGCTGCCATGACGAGCCGTCGCTCGAGAAGATGCGGGCGCTCGGCGAGGTGCTGGCCTCGATCGGCATCAAGCTGCCGAAGGACGCAGCGCTGCGGCCGGTGCTGTTCAACCGCATCCTCGCCATGATCAAGGGCTCGGAGAACGAGCTCCTGATGAACGAGGTCGTGCTGCGAACCCAGGCGCAAGCCGAATACGTCGCCGAGAATTACGGGCATTTCGGCCTGAACCTGCGCCGCTACGCCCATTTCACCTCGCCGATCCGGCGCTATGCCGACCTGATCGTGCACCGCGCTTTGATCTCGGCGCTGAAGCTCGGCGATGACGGCCTGCCGAAATCGGTGACGCTCGCCGAACTGCGCGAGGTCGCGACCCGCATCTCGGCTGCCGAGCGGCGCGCCATGGCGGCCGAGCGCGAGACCACCGACCGGCTGATCGCGCATTTCCTCGCCGACCAGATCGGTTCGAGCTTCGACGGCCGCATCGCCGGGCTCAACCGCGCCGGCCTGTTCGTCAAGCTCGACGATACCGGCGCCGACGGCTTCATCCCGGCCTCGACCCTGGGCGCCGACTACTACCGCCATGACGAGCGCGCCCATGCGCTGGTCGGCGATCGCACCGGCGAGAGCTGGCGTCTCGGCGACCGCGTTCACGTCAAACTGGTCGAGGCGGCGCCGGTCGCCGGCGCCCTCCGATTCGAGTTGCTCACCGAGGGAAGACCCGCGACATCCGACCGCTCTGGCAAAAGGTCACGCCCTGCTCTACCTATGGGGCGAAAGAAGGGCCGGCCCCCGCCTACACGATCAGGCCGCAAGCGCTGATGCCCTGAACCACGAAGAACTCCATGTCCATACATTGTCACCATCCCAAGCCAGTCCAGGCTCGCGACTGGCGTCAGGCTATGCGTCGCGGTCTCTTCGGCCGCTGCCCGCATTGCGGCGAAGGCCGGCTCTTCCGCGCCTTCCTGAAGCCGGTCGATTCCTGTGAAGCCTGCGGTGAGACCCTGCACCACCAGCGTGCCGACGACCTGCCGCCCTATATCGTCATCACCATCGTCGGCCATGTTGTCGTCGGCGGCATCCTGCTTGCCGAGAAATACGCCGACTGGTCGATCGCGCTGCATCTTTGGGTCTGGCTGCCGCTGACCGTCTTCCTCAGCCTGGCGCTGATGCAGCCGGCCAAGGGCGCGGTCATCGGATTGCAATGGGCCCTGCGCATGCACGGCTTCGGCGGAGCCATGCCCAAACCCGAGCGCCAGCCCGCCATGAAGGCCTTAGGGGGCAGATGAGCGACCACACCATCACCCTGACCCAGGCCGAACGGGCGCGCACCAACGTCAACCTGCGCCCGCGCGATGCCGCGACCATGCTGATTCTCGATCATTCCGGGAAGAAGCCCAGGGTGCTGATGGGCAAGCGCCATGCCGGCCACAAGTTCATGCCGGGCAAATACGTCTTCCCGGGCGGACGCATCGAGGCGGGCGACCGCCGCATGGCCGCGACCGGCGCCCTCGCCGGCCCGTGCGAGCAGCGCCTGCTCGCACGCTGCGTGCGCCCGAGCGTCCAGCGCGGCCGGGCCCTGGCGCTCGCCGCGATCCGTGAGACCTTCGAGGAGACCGGCCTGCTCTTCGGCACCGCCGAGTACGGCGCCCCCGAGAGCCCGCCCGAGGGCGTCTGGGCCGAGTTCGCCGCCAAGGGCATCTTCCCCGACCTCGGCGCCGTCACCTTCGTCGCCCGCGCCATCACGCCGCCGCGCCGGCCCAAGCGCTTCGACACCCGCTTCTTCGCCGTCGATGCCCGTGCCGTCGCCGGCAAGGTCGAGGGCGTGATCGGCCCCGATTCGGAGCTCACCGACCTCGTCTCCGTCACTTTCGACGAGGCGCGCGAACTCGACCTGCCGACCATCACCAAGGTGATCATCGCCGAGGTCGAGGAGCGCCTGAAGGCCGGATTCGCCCCGTATCTGCCGGTTCCGTTCTACTGGGAGAAGCGCGGCAGCTTCGTGCGCGAGCTGCTCTGACGCGTCGGGCAGCGGAAAATCCGTGCACCCGCCCGATATTCCTTGACTTGGCCGTCCCGATACGGCATTCCGGCGCCCATCGGATTGCCGGGCTCGCCCGGCCGTTTTGTTTTTTGCGCGGGCCGACGGCGGCCCCATCTGTTCGAGGGCTCCGCCATGGCCAAGGCCGTGACCATCAAGATCAAGCTCATCTCGACCGCGGACACCGGGTACTTCTACGTGACGAAGAAGAACTCGCGCACCATGACCGAGAAGATGTCGAAGAAGAAGTACGACCCGGTCGCGCGCAAGCACGTCGAGTTCAAGGAAACCAAGATCAAGTAAGGCACTGCGCCTGCGAATTTGATTGTCTGGTTACGAAAAACCGCTCTCTCGCAGGGCGGTTTTTTCGTTGGGATAGCGAGCGCAGCAGCGCTGCGCGCAGTGCTGACCCAAGTCTAGGGCCTGCAGATCTAGGGCTTGGACGTGGCCGGCAGCCCCTCATGCAGATTTTTGCCTTCCGGCTGCGTCTCTTTCCCGTAGTCGCGATTCTGCTGCGACTCCGCGCCACCTCGCGCCTCGGGGCGATTTGCTCCCGGCGGTTCGGGAATGCGCTCACGCTTCGCCTCGGCGGAATCCGGTTTTGCGCCTGCACCCTCCTTTGTCGGCGGATGGATCGTCTGGGCCGTTGCGCCGCCGGCCAGAAGAACCGCAGCGGCGAGGGAAAGAAAGAGATGTCTCATCATGCGCTCCACTCCCATCCGAAGTGAACGCGCACGCTCGACGCGGTGTTCCTTCCCGGTCGGCTTGATGAAAACGGGCGCCTGCGCCAGCCGACATAGCCTGCTCGCGAAATCGCATGGCATCGGCCGTTCTGCTGTTCCCAGCGCAGATGCCGTCCCGACGACCGGGGCGAAGCTCCCAGCCTTCGCCGCGACCTCAGCCTTCGCCGGCCGCGCGCTCCTTCAGCAGTTCATTGAGGCGATCCTGCTTTTCGTTGAGCAGGTCCGACAGCCTCTCCTCGCTTCCCGATCCGGATGCGGCGGTCGCCTGCTCCGTCAGATCGGATATCTGTCTGCGCAGGAGCGCGATCAGATCGTCGAGCGCTTCGCGATTGCCGTTGTCCGCCATGGCTGCTGTCTCCGTCGTCCTCGATGCCAGCAGCGAGCCGTCAGCATTGCAGTGGACGCAAGGCGGGGCTCGCAGTCTTGGTCGCCTTCCAAGCAGCAGCAGATTTGCGCCATGGCGAGGCAAATTCAATGGCCCTGACGCTGCACCGCGACCGGGTTACCTCGCTCTTCCGGGCGAGGCGCCGCGGTCAGAACGCCGGCTTCGGTACGAACAGGCAGAACGGCCGCTGCGATGGCGCGATCACGGTTCCGGTCGGCATTCCGCCGCTGCGGCAGATGTGGAACCGCCCGTCCTTCGAGACACGCGTCGCCTGCTCCGGCACGAAATGCCCGTCATGGGTGAGGTATCCGCCTGGAATGATGCGTGGGTCGGGCTCCCTCGCGTCGGCGTCGAGGCCCATGGGCCAGCAATCGCGATCGCTGCAGCAATCATAGGGGTACCAGCTATGCGCGTGGACAGGCCCTCCGCCCCACGACAACAGCGCGAGGCAGAGCGCCGATGCGGTGAGACGCATGGGTCGCTCCTTAGGCGAGGATGTCAGGCCAGCAGCTTCGCAGCCGAGTAGCAGGGCATGCGAATCGTCGTCAGATTAGCATGAGACGACGATGGTTAATGTGACCTTACATCGCCGTGGACGCTCAATCCTTGGCCAGTAATTGCCGAAATTAGCGCCTGACGACTTGAACGTAGCAGGCAGGTTCGGGTTCTGCCTGTCGTCGCTGGCGCCGGATGCTTCGATCTTCTATCTTGTCCATGCGGCGCTGGCCCGCCGCCTCGTCTGCCGGAGCCCCTGTTGAGCAATCCCGATCCGACTGAACCGCATCGGCGCCCCGGCGGGCTGGTGCGCGGCTTCCTGCGCTTGATCGTCGAGGTCGACGAGTCGCGGCGCTGGACGCATCGCCTGCGCGCTGCCCTGCTCCTCCTGCTGTTGCTCGCCGGTTTTGGCCTGCTCGGCTACTGGGTCCCGGAAATGATCGAGCGCCAGCTGCACTGAGGCGGAGGCGGCGACTGACGGCCAGGACATCGGAATGGATGGTGGCCGGCCGACGACGGATCTGAGGAGGCCAGAATCCCGCCATCGACCGGCCGAGCCCAGCGGTGACCCAGGAGATGCGGCGGAACCTGGGCTTCCCGAAGGGCATTCCGGACGGCCGCTCGGCAGCCGTTCTCTTGGAAATCACCCTACGCGGAAGCCCCCTCGAATCAATCGGAGACGATTGATTCACCAATATTCATCGAAACTTAACCCTACTTGGAAACCTTACCGCGCCACCTGCTCAGGCGGCGCTGGCGACGATGACTCGGTTGCGGCCGGCGGCCTTGGCCCGGTAGACCGCCTCGTCGGCCCGCTTCATCATTTCGACCGGCCCGGTATCGCCTGCCCGCCGGCTGGCGACGCCGATCGACACCGTCACGGGAATTGCGCGCTGCCCGCGCTGGATCTGGAACGGCTCGCCCTCGACCTTCTCGCGAATGCGCTCGGCCACCGCCCGCGCCGCGTCGAGCGCCGTGTCGGGCAGCACGACGACGATCTCCTCGCCGCCCATGCGCGCCACCAGGTCGATGCCGCGCGTGCAGGCGCGGATCCGGTCGGCGAATTCGCGCAGCACCTCGTCGCCCGCGTCATGGCCCCATGTGTCGTTGACCACCTTGAAGCGATCGACGTCGAGCACCAGCAATGACAGCGCCCGCGCCCGCAGCGCCGACTCGTCGAACAGGACCGAGAGGCGGCTGTCGAGATAGCGGCGATTGTGCAGGCCGGTGAGCTGGTCCATCACCGCCATTTCCATCGAGGACTGCACGCTATCGCGCAGCCGCTCGGCGAAGCGCTTGCGGCGGACCAGCGTCCGGGCCCGCGCCAGGAGTTCGTTGCGGTCGATCGGGCGGACCAGGAAATCATGCGCACCGATCTCGAGCCCACGCAGCACGCGCGACCTGTCCTCGGCCTCGCCGAGCAGGAGCACCGAGAGATTGCGCGTCCGCTCGAGCGAACGCAGCTGGCTGCACAGCCTCAGGCCGTCGTAATTGCGCAGGTCGAGGCTCACCAGCACGATCTCGAAATCGCCCTCGGCGGCGCGCGTGAGCGCAGCCTGCGCATCGGCTTCCGTCTCGATCGAGTGGAAGGCCGAGAGCGCCTGGGTCAGCCGCTCGGCGATCAGCGGCCGATCCTCGATCAGGAGGACGCGGCCGTTGAGTCCGGTCTCTGCCGCGGCCGCCGCGAGCGGATCGGCGATGCCGAGCTGGCGCGAAGCGAGCGCGCGCTGGCGCAGTTCGTCGGTCACCGATTTGAGCCGGACCAGGCTGCGCACCCGCGCGAACAAAGCGGTGTCGTCGATCGGCTTGGTCAGGAAGTCGTCGGCGCCGGCGTCGAGCCCCTTCAGCCTGTCGCTCGGCTGGTCGAGCGCCGTCACCATCACCACCGGGATATGGGCGGTGGTCGCGCTGTTCTTCAGCCGCCGGCAGACCTCGAAGCCGTTCATGCCCGGCATCATCACGTCGAGCAGGACGATGTCGGCCTCGCCACGCTCGCAGATCGCCAGCGCCTCGATCCCGTTCGTCGCGGTGACGACGTCGAAATACTCGGCGCCGAGCTTGGCCTCGAGCAGCTTCACATTCGCGGGAATGTCGTCGACGACCAGGACCCGTGCGGACATGGCTCAGCTTTTCCCCTCAGGCCGTGCCGACATAGGCGCGGACCGTCTCGAGGAACTTGCCCACCGAGATCGGCTTGGAGATATAGGCCTCGCAGCCGCCCTCGCGGATGCGCTCCTCGTCACCCTTCATCGCGAAGGCAGTGACCGCGATCACGGGAATCGACTTCAGCGCATCGTCCTCCTTGATCCACTTGGTCACCTCCAGCCCGGAGACCTCTGGCAGCTGGATGTCCATCAGGATCAGGTCTGGGTGATGCGTGCGGGCGAGCTCGATCGCCTCGATGCCGTCGGCCGTCTTGAGGGTCGCATAGCCGTGGGCCTCCAACAGATCGTTGAAGAGCTTCATGTTGAGCTCGTTGTCCTCGACGATCAGAACCGTCTTCTTCATCTGTCCCCCATTCCGCACAGTCCCGGATTTTCCGGGCTGTCGGCCGCGTTCAGTGCTAGGTTTAACATGCGAGCAGTTGACGAAACGCAAACCCGAAACCCGACTCTCCGATCATAGATAGATGGCCATGCCGCACCCGATCACCAGCGAGGAAGCGCAGACTCTCGCGCTCAAGGCCCTCGCCTTCCTGGCCTCCGAGCCGGAGCGCCTGGAGCCGTTCCTCGCCGCCACCGGCCTCGGCCCCGCCACGCTGCGCAGCGCCGCGCAGGAGCCTGGCTTCCTCCTCGGCGTGCTCGACCATCTCTGCGCCAGCGATTCGCTGCTGCTCGAGTTTGCCGGAAACCTGAGCCTGAAGCCCGACATGATCGCACAGGCCCGCGAGATTCTGGCAGGCCCGCCCGAAGCCTACGAGCCGTGAGCGCCGAAGTCGGCCTCGCTGGCTCCTCCCGGGCGTTCTGCCGCGACTGCCTGCGCGATCATGACGAGGCGCGCGCGCCGGTGCGGCGCTGCCCGTCCTGCGGCTCGCCGCGTCTGCTGCGCCATGCCGAGCGCGACAGCCTGCACCTCGCCCATATCGACTGCGACGCCTTCTACGCCACGATCGAGAAGCGTGATGACCCTTCCTTGCTCGACAAGCCGGTGATCGTCGGCGGCGGCAAGCGCGGCGTGGTCTCGACCTGCTGCTACATCGCCCGCATGTCCGGCGTCCGCTCGGCCATGCCGATGTTCAAAGCTTTGAAAGCTTGCCCCGAAGCCGTCGTGATCAAGCCGAACATGGCGAAATACGTCGCAGTGGGGCGCCAGGTGCGCAAGCTGATGCAGGAATTGACGCCGTTGGTCGAGCCGCTCTCGATCGACGAGGCCTTCCTCGACCTCGGCGGGACCGAGCGGCTCCATCACGCCAGCCCTGCCCTCACCCTTGCCCGCTTCCAGCGCCGGATCGAGGACGAGATCGGGATCACCATCTCGGTCGGGCTCTCCTATGCCAAATTCCTCGCCAAGGTCGCCTCAGACCTCGACAAGCCGCGCGGCTTCTCGATCATCGGCCAGGCCGAGGCCGTCGCCTTCCTGGCCCAGAAGCCGGTCGGGATGATCCCCGGCATCGGCAAGGCCGGCGCCGCCAAGCTGGCGCAATCGGGCTTCCGAGTCATCGGCGACCTCGCCAAGGCCGAGATCGCCACGCTCTATCGCCTGGTCGGCAAGGACGGGCCGCGCCTGCGCAACCTTGCGCTGGGCATCGACCCGCGCAAGGTCACGGTCGAGCATGAGGCCAAGACCGTCTCATCCGAGACGACGCTCGATGTCGACCTCGCCCGTTTCGAGGAGCTGGAGCCGATCCTCTGGCGGCTCTGCGAGCGGACCTCGCAGCGATTGAAGGCGCAGGGGCTTGCCGGGCGCACCGTCACCCTCAAGCTCAAGACCCATGATTTCCACATCATCACCCGCGCCGCCCGCCTGCCCGAGCCGAGCCAGCTCGCGGCGCGCCTGTTCGCGGCCGGACGCGACCTGCTCAAGCGCGAATGCACCGGGCCGCGCTACCGGCTGATCGGCATCGGCATGAGCGATTTCTCCGATCCGGCCGAGGCCGATCGCGGCGACCTCGCCGACCAGCAGACGCCCAAGCTGAAGGCGATGGAAAACGCGCTCGACAAGGTCCGCGCCAAGTTCGGCGACGCCGCGATCGAGAAGGGCCTGTCGCTGCGCGATACGCGCCGCCGCTCTACTTCGAGCAGTCGCTCGCCGGAAGCAGATCCAGACGCGTGAGCGTGCCGCGCAGGGCGAACGAGCCGTAATCGAGCCGGATCGCGCCGGTGACGCCGTTCTCATAGAGCTCGAAGGACACGGTGTAAGCCGGTGTGCTCTCGCCGGAACCGACCTTGAAATAGGAGATCGTCACCGGCCAGCGCGCCAGCTTCTCGAACTCGGGCTTGCGCAGCGGCGCCTCGGCGGCGGGTGTCGTGATCTTGCGGCCGATCACCGAGAGCGTGTCGTAGACGTCCTTGCCGGAGTTGGCGCCGTCATAGAGGCGGACATTGAAGGTGTTCCTGCCCTCGCGCGCCGCCTGGATCACCGCCTTCATCTGCTCGTTCGGGAACATCGCCGCGCTCGCCTCGCGGTGCGTCTCGGCCTTGGGTGCACGCAGCCTGACCTCATAGCCGGCCTCGGCCTTCTTGGCCGTGCCGTCGACGACATCGGCCGGCGCACCGGCGGCGGAACTCTCGGTCTTGAAGCGATAGCTCTTGGCGTCGCCCTCTTCGAAGCTGGTGGTGCGCGCGTCGATCACGCGCGGCCCGGCCTCGCTGGTCAGCTCGGTGACCTGGCGGAAGGAAAGCGCATAGCCGTCGCAGGCATCGCCGGAAAAGTCGAAGGCGATGCGGCCGCGTGCCGTGGTGATGTCGCGCGAGGGCTTGCCGTCGTCGAGCACGAGATCATAGACAGCCCGGTGCGGCACCAGCACGACGCGCTCCGCCGAGGCCGGGGTCTGCGCCCAGGCTCCCATTGCAGCCACCAGCGCCAAGCCTGCGATCCCGCCGCGATACGTCTTCATGCCGATCCTCGATTCGCGCTCTTAACCGGGGCGAACTGCAGCCCTTCAAATCTAGGTGCATTGCGGCAATGGCGCAAACAAGGCGAGGCAACGCAGGTTGCGTCCGTCACGTCTCGGCAGAACAAAGCGCAGCCCTGCCCGCAGCGAGGATTTCGTCAGATAAAGCCGCGTCGTCGACCATGCGAGCGAGGACGAGCGCGCCGACCAATGTGGCGTAGCTCGCAATGGCGCTCGCCCGGCGCTCATCCGCTGTCGCACCCGGTGCGACGGCGGAGAGGCCCTTGATCGCCGCGCGCACCCCCTCCGTCGCGGCAAGGCGCGACGCGCCGCCCTGGCGCGCCACCTCGCTGCCGAGCGCCGCCACCGGACAGCCATGGCCGGCATCGTCGCGATGCGCTGGTGAAAGGTACTGATTGACGATCCCTCGCAACGGCACCTGCGGCTCCGTCGCTTTCGCCTCGGCGGCCCAGCGGTTGGAATCGACGAAAGCGCGCCCGAGCGCCTGGGCGGCAAGATCGTCCTTCGACGAGAAATGCCCGTAGAAGCCGCCATGGGTCAGGCCGACCGCCTTCATCACATCGGCGACGCCGACCCCGTCGAAGCCCCGTTCGCGAAACAGCGTCGCGGCCGTGTCGAGAATGCGCTCGCGGTTCTCCGCCATCTGCTCGCGGCTCACGCGCATCGATCCACTCCTTCCAAAAATCAGCGATCCAGGCTCTTGACTCTTTATATGATGTTGATCATCTAAATTCAATCATGATGATAATCATGAAAAAGAACCCTTTGAAACCGAACAGGAGTTGGACATGGCTACGCAGCAGCTCGGCACCGCCCTCATCACCGGCGCATCGACCGGGATCGGCGCCGTCTACGCCGACCGATTGGCCCGCCGTGGCTATGATCTCGTCCTCGTCGCCCGCGACGAGGCCCGTCTCGGCGCACTGGCCGAACGTCTTCGCAGCGAGACCGGCCGCAAGGTCGAGTGGTTCAAGGCCGATCTGACGGCGAAGGCGGACCTCGCTCAGGTCGAGCAGCGCCTGCGCGAGGACAAAAGCCTGACCCTGCTGGTCAACAATGCCGGCATGTCCGTCTCCGGCACGCTGGTCGAAGGCGACATCGACCGCTTCCAGACCATGCTGGAGCTCAACGTCATCGCCCCGACCCGCCTCGCCGCGGCTGCAGCTCGCAACTTCGTGACCCGCAAGACCGGCGCGATCGTCAACATCGCCTCGGTGCTGGCGCTGGCCCCGGAGATGTTCAATGGCAGCTATAGTGGCACCAAGGCCTATGTGCTGAACCTCAGCCTCTCCTTGCAGAAGGAACTCGCCCCTGCCGGAGTGAAGGTTCAGGCCGTACTGCCGGGCGCCACCCGCACAGAGATCTGGGCCCGCGCGGGCGTCGATGTCGACGGCTTCCCACCCGAAATGATCATGGAGGTCGATGATATGGTCGATGCAGCGCTGGCCGGCTTCGACCAGGGCGAGTTCGTCACCATTCCCTCGCTGCCGGATGCCGCCGACTTCGAGCGCTATACGGCGGCACGGCTGGCGCTCGGCCCCAATCTTTCGCGCAACCGGCCGGCCGAGCGCTATCTGGCGAAGCACTCGGACGCCGCCTGACCTGCCCTGCCCCGCAGGCGCATCGGCCAAGCCGCACTGCGCTTGCGAGCTTGTCTGCCATCGGCGATGAAAGGCTCCTGTCCAGCGCAGGCCGGGAGCCTCTCATCATGAACGCCATCGACACCAAGCTCGCCGCCCTCGGCATCACCCTGCCCGCCCCGGCCGCTCCGGTTGCGAACTACGTTCCCTATGTCATCACCGGCAACCTCTTGATCATCTCCGGCCAGATCTGCTTCGGCCTCGATGGCAAGCTTTCCGACGCGCACAAGGGCAAGCTCGGCGGCGAGATCTTCAACGAGGCCGGGCTGGAAGCCGCCAAGCTCTGCGCGATCAACGTGCTGGCGCAGGCCAAGGCGGCGCTCGGCGGCGATCTCGGCCGGATCAAGCGCTGCGTGCGCCTCGGCGGCTTCATCAACGCCGCCCCGCATTTCGCCGCTTTGCCGGCGATCATGAACGGCGCCTCCGACTTTATGGTCGAAGTGCTCGGCGATGCCGGCCGCCATGCCCGCTCGACCGTCGGCGTCGCCAACCTCCCGGCCGACGCCGCCGTCGAGGTCGAAGCCATGTTCGAGATTGCCTGATGGCTGCCGAGGCCTGGCTCACCGCCCGCCCGATCGCGCATCGTGGCCTGCACGATGCCGCCGGCGGCGTGATCGAGAACTCGCTTTCGGCCGCCGCGGGCGCGATCGCCGGCAACTTCGCCATCGAATGCGACGTCCAGCTCAGCGCCGACGAGGACGCGGTCGTCTTCCACGACTTCGTCCTCGACCGCCTGACGGCGCAGAGCGGCCGCGTCGACGCCCGCAAGGCGGCCGACCTCGCGCAGATCGGGCTGAAGGGCGCCAGCGACCGCATCCCGACGCTGACCGGCTTCCTGGAATCGATCGGCGGCCGGACCCCGCTGGTGATCGAGATCAAGAGCCGCTTCGACGGCGACCTGCGGCTGGCGAAGCGCACCGCTGAGATCCTCGCCGGCCACAAGGGCCAGCCGATCGTGCTGAAATCCTTCGATCCGGTGATCGTCGCAGCCCTGCGCGAACTCGCGCCCGGTTTCGCCCGCGGTATCGTCGCCATGAACGAATATGCCTACGCCGACTACGACCATCTCTCGCCCACACAGAAGCACGCGCTCGCCAACCTCCTGCACTTCGAGGAGAGCCGGCCGGACTTCGTCTCCTGGAAGGTCGCCGACCTGCCGAGCGCGGCGCCGTTCCTGTGCCGCAAGGCGCTGGGGCTGCCGCTGATGAGCTGGACGGTGCGCACGCCGGAGGACCGCGCCCGCGCCGCCGCGCATGCCGACCAGATGGTCTTCGAGGGCTTCCTGCCTTGAGCGAAACCGGCATACGCGACACTCTCAGGGTCCGCGTTGCCACTTCGCTGAAAGGCGTCCCGGCCGCGTCCTGGGACGCCTGCGCCAATCCCCATTCGCTTGAAGCTCCTTCCAAGGCGGCGCAGGGCTCCTCCCTTCCCCCTTGTGGGGAAGGGTTGGGGATGGGGGGCGAACGACCGGGTGAGCGCTTCGTCGTCAACGGCTCACCAGGCGGCTCGCCCCCCACCTCTCTCTCCTCCCCACAAGGGGGAGGAGAAGTGCCTTCTTCGGCGCCCGAGCAAGCGGACTCAATCTCTCAAGCAGACCCGGACAACCCCTTCGTTTCGCATGCTTTTCTGCGCGCGCTGGAGGAGAGCGGCTGCGTCGGCGGCCGCACCGGCTGGTCGCCGGCCTATCTTCTGGTCGAGGATGCGGACGACCGCCTGATCGCCGCCGCGCCCTCGTTCGTCAAAGGCCACAGCCAGGGCGAATACGTCTTCGACCATAGCTGGGCCGAGGCCTATATGCGCGCCGGCGGGCGCTACTACCCCAAGATCCAGGTCGCCGCCCCGTTCACGCCCGCGACCGGCCCGCGCCTGCTCGTCGCCGAGGGGCCGCAAGCAGCCGAGGCGCGCGAAGCGCTGATCGCCGGGCTGGACGCACTTCGCGAGCAGGTCCGCGGCTCCTCGATCCATGTCACCTTCGCGCAGGAGCCGGACATGGCGGCGCTGCTCGATGCCGGTTTCCTCGAACGCCACGACATCCAGTTCCATTGGCAGAACGAAGGCTTCACCAGCTATGACGATTTCCTTAGCCTGCTCGCCTCGCGCAAGCGCAAGGCGCTGAAGCGCGAGCGGCGCGAGGCGCTCTCGGCCGGCATCGAGGTTGCGGTCCTCTCGGGCTCGGACCTGACCGAGAGCGTCTGGGACGATTTCCACGCATTCTACGAGGATACCGGCTCGCGCAAATGGGGCCGCCCCTATCTCAACCGCCGCTTCTTCTCCGAGATCGGGCAGCGCATGGGCGAGCGCATCGTGCTGGTGCTGGCCCGCCGCGCCGGCCGCAACATCGCCGGCGCCATCAATTTCCGCGGCGGCAATACGCTCTACGGCCGCAACTGGGGTTGCATCGAGGACCACCCCTTCCTGCATTTCGAGCTCTGCTACCATCAGGCCATCGACTACGCGATCGCGCACAAGCTCGTCCGCGTCGAGGCCGGCGCCCAGGGCGAGCACAAGCTGGCCCGCGGCTATCGCCCGGTGATCACCCGCTCGGCCCATCTCCTCGCCGATCCCGGTTTCGCCCGCGCCGTCGCCGCCTATCTGCCCGGCGAACGGCGTGAGATCAGCTCTGCAGTGGCTGCGCTTGCGGAGGAGAGCCCCTTCCGCAAGGGTGACCACCTCTGACCTCCTTCGAACCATCAGGATATCAGCTGATGACCGCCTATGATCCGAACAACATTTTCGCCAAGATCCTGCGCGGCGAACTGCCGGCCCACCGCGTCTACGAGGACGACCGGGCGCTCGCCTTCCTCGACATCATGCCGCGCGCGCCTGGCCACACGCTGGTGATCCCGAAGAACCCGGCCCGCAACCTGCTCGACATCGACGCCGGCGATCTCGGCTATGTCGCGACCATCGCCCAGCGCATCGCCCGGGCACAGATGCAGGCCTTCGATGCCGACGGCATCACCGTGCAGCAGTTCAACGAGAGCGCCGGCGGCCAGGTCGTCTTCCACCTGCACGTCCACGTCATTCCGCGCCATGACGGCGCCGCGATGAAACCGCCGGCCAGCGAAATGGCCAAGCCCGAGGATCTGGCGGCCGCCGCCGAAAAAATTCGAGCCGCGCTGAAAAATATTTGAGCGGCATGTCACGCGGGCGCTGGCCGCCTCGTCCTGTCTTCATCGAACCCGATGGAGAGAACGATGACCCAGCGCCTCAATGGCTTCCAGACCGCCCCCGACGCCTACAAGGCCATGCTCGGCCTGCAGGACTACATCAATCAGTCGAAGCTGGAGCACAGCCTGCTCGAGCTGGTGAAGATCCGGGCATCGCAGATCAACCGCTGCGCCTACTGCCTACACATGCACATCGCCGATGCGCGCAAGGCCGGCGAGAGTGAGATCCGGATTGCCCTGCTCAGCGCCTGGGAGGAATCCGAGCTCTTCACCCCGCGCGAGCGCGCCGTCCTGCGCTGGACAGAAGAGCTGACGCGGCTCGTCGACCGCAGCCCGAGCGACGAGGCCTTCGCCGAACTGCGCGAGCATTTCGACGAAAAGGATTGCGTCGACCTCTCGGTCGCCATCGGCATGATCAATCTCTGGAACCGGATCAATTGCGGCTTCCGCACGCTGCACCCGAATGATCGTCGCCGCGAGAAGGCCGCGGCCTGACGCTGCATCGAACAGCCTGCTGGCCCGGCAGTCGCCGGGCCGGAAATGCTTCAGCCCGAAAGCCCCATCATGAGCAAGCGCCTCAACCCCTACACCACCGCCCCCGAGACCATGAAGCCGATGATCGCGCTCGAAGCGTCGATCAAGGAGAGCGGCCTCGAGCACAGCCTGATCCACCTGGTGAAGATGCGAGCCTCGCAGATCAATGGCTGCGCCTATTGCCTGCACATGCACTCGGCCGACGCGATCAAGGAGGGCGAGAGCCCGGCCCGCCTCTTCCTGCTCGACGCCTGGCACGAGTCGGCGCTCTATACGCCGCGTGAGCGCGCCGCCCTCGCCTGGACCGATGCGCTGACGCTGATCGCGAAAACCCATGCGCCGGACGAGGCCTATGACGAGGTCGTCAGCCATTTCAGCCCGGAGGAAACCGTGAAGCTCACTCTGTTGATCGGCACGATCAACACCTGGAACCGCATCGCCATCGGCTTCCGCACCAGCCATCCCAGCGACCGGCCGGCCAAGGCCGGTGCGACGGCTGCCTGAGACGCTTGCCATGACCGCCCCGGACGATATCTTCGAGACGCATCGCCGTTTCCTGACCCGCCTCGCCTATCGCATGCTCGGCTCGGTCAGCGATGCCGAGGATATCGTCCAGGAGGCCTGGCTGCGCTGGCGCGACGTGCCGCAGGACGAGATCGAGGTACCCCGCGCCTATCTCGCCCGCACCGTCACGCGCCTCTGCCTCGACCAGATGAAGTCGGCCCGCAGCAAGCGCGAGTTCTATGTCGGCGCCTGGCTGCCGGAGCCATTGGTCGAGGAGATCGGCGCGGCCGAAGCCGATGCCGACACCCGGCTCGACGCCCCGATCGCGCTGATGCTGGCGCTCGAACGGCTCTCGCCGCTCGAGCGCGCCGCCTTTCTGCTGCATGACGTCTTCGAGCTGGATTTCGCCGAGATCGCCCGCACCATCGATCGCAGCGAAAGCGCCTGCCGCCAGCTCGCAAAGCGCGCCCGCGAGCATGTCCGCATCGACATGCCGCCGCGCAACAAGATCGATCCCGCCGAGGCGAAGCGTTTCGTCGACGCCTTCTTCAAGGCCGCCCACAAGGCCGACACCAGCGATCTTCAGACGCTGCTGGCACAGGATGTCGCCTTCCACAGCGACGGCGGCGGCAAGGTGCTGGCAGTCATGAACGTGCTCCACGGCATCGATCGCGTCGCGCGTTTTTTTGCCGGCATCGCCCGCAAGGTGATCAGCCAGCAGAAATCGACCACTGTTTACAAGCCCGTGATGATCAACGGCCTGCCCGGCTATCTCAGCCTCGAGCGCGGCGAAACCCTGCAGGCGACGGCGCTCGACATCCGCGACGGCCGCGTCCACGCGATCTATGTCGTGCGCAACCCCGACAAACTCCGGCACATCACGCTGGCGGCCGATTAGGACCTGCGGATTTATTCGGAAACACATCGTCATGCTGGACAAGCGGCTTTAGCCGCGCAGCTCCGGGATCCGTCGTAAAGCTCCGGAGCCCTCCGATGGATCCCGGGCCGAGCTTCGCTCGCCCAGGATGACGACGGTGATTCCGAGGGAACTCAACGCACTCTGTCACTCTGGAATGACGCAACGTCAGAGCGAAAATAGCTCAAACCACACGCGAACCGACGCGATCATGGCTCAAATGTGGACAAGGCGCTTCAGCTAGCTGATTTCATCCACGCTGGAGCCTTGCGCTATGAATTTTGACATTTCCCAAGTGAAGCACCCGAAAGAAAAGCTCTATGGTAGCATCATGCTCGCCGTCGGCGTCCTGATCTGGGCGTTGGTCATCGGTTTCATCATGCTCAGCCTGCTCCGTGGCCAGCTCTATGCCGCGATGCTCGCTTTGATTTACTTTGCCGCCTTCTGGCTGTTCTCCTATTGGGCCCGCGCCCTCACCCGCGCCTATATGATGGGTCATTTCGTCATGGTCGGGCCCGACCAGTTCCCGCATATCCATCGCATGGTCGAGGACGGCGCCCGCGCGCTCGGCCTGCGCGAGATCCCGCAGACCTTCGTCTACAACTCCAGCGGCGTCCTGAACGCGATGGCGCTGCGCCTCGTCGGCCGCCAGCGCTATATCTGGCTGACTTCGGCCCTGCTCGACGCCGACAATGACGAGCAGGTTCGCTTCGTCATTGGCCATGAGCTCGGCCATCACGTCGCCGGCCATCTCGACGAGCCCTGGAGCTATCTGCGCTTCCCCGGCCACATCGTCCCCTTCCTCGGCGCCGCCTATTCGCGCGGCCGCGAACTGACCTGCGACCGCATCGGCGCCTTCGTCGCCCGCGACCTCCAGGCCGCGCGCACCGGCCTGCAGATGCTGGCCTGCGGCAGCGTCAGGCTGAACGCCCAGATGAACCCCGACTCCTTCCAGAAGCAGGAGCAGATGGTGCCCGGCATCTCCGGCTTTTTCCTCAAGATCGTCTCGCACTATCCGCGCCACACCCGCCGCGTCGAGGCGGTGACGCAGTGGTACAAGACGCAGCCGGCCGCCAGCCAGCCGATCCGCCCGAGCTTCGCGCCGCGGCCAGCATAAGCGCTGCAGCGGACGCATCTCGACGCCTCATCGGGCCGGCGCCCCGCGGGCGCCGGTTTTCATATGGAAGGCATTGGACAGCGCAGCCCGGCGTTCAGCTCAACCAGACAGCGCCGCCGATCAGCACCGCCTCGCCGGCGAGCACTGCCAGCATCACCCGGCGCCGCCAGGCGAGGACGATCGTGACAGCGACAGCCAGCGCCGCCAGCCTGACCGTCAGCGGCACCCCCGCGAGCGCACCGGGTGCCGCCAGCACCAGCTTGGCCACGACGCCGGCCAGCAGCGCCGTCGCGACCAGCCTGACCCATTCGAGCCAGGGCGAGCTTTCGTCCAGCTTCCGCGCGAAGGCGACGGCGAGCCAGCGCCAGATCTCGGTCGGCAGCACCGCGAACAGGACGAGGGCGAGATAGGGCCACCACGGGCCATCGAGGAAGGCGATCGGCTGGGTCATGCGCCGGCCTTCCGCGCCTTGCGCCAGCGCTGGACCAGGAAGGCGATGCTGCCGCCGGCGATGCCGCTGGCGATCAGGTCGAAGCCGCCGCCGATCGCCCAGCTCGCCACCGGCGCAAGGGCGAGGCCAAGCCCAATCGCGATGGTGTCGCCGAGGCCACGAATGCCGGCGACCATCGACGACAGGAAGAAGATCGGCGTCAGGCAGAGCAATCCGGCCGCGACCGGCGCCGGCACCACGCCGGCGAGATGAAAGCCCGCATAGGTGCAGAACGCGCTGACGGCGATCAGCGCATTGGCGAAGCCGAGGAAATAGCCGACCCGTTGTTCGGGCGGGATGTTCGGCAGCCGCCTGAGCGCCTCGACCCAGGCGGTGACGGCGACGAAATGCGCGATCAGCATCTGCTGCGCCACGCTCTGGCCCGGCCGGCGCAGCAGCGGCAGCAGCGCCACGGTCATCGGCAGGAAACGCAGCGAGGCGAAGCCGATGGCGAGCGCGATCGCGCTCCAGGCGGCGCCTGCGGCGATCGAAGCGAAGAACAGCACCTGCGACGGGCCGGCCCAGACCAGGAGCGTCGAGAGTACGGCGGCCTCGACAGGATAGCCGACATCGCGCGCCAATGTGCCGACGCCCATCAGCGAGAGCCCGACAATCCAGGCCGGCAGCATCGCCGCATCGCGAAAACCGCGCGCCCAGGGTCGCAGCCATTGATTTGGGGCAGCCTCGGTCATGCTGTCATCGCGCTGTCCGAGAGCGATGAAAACCGGGCCGTCATTCCGGACAAGCGCCGCAGGCGCGCAGCTCCGGAATCCATCGTAGAGCGCCCAGTCCTATAATGGATTCCGGCGCTCCGCTTCGCTACGGCCGGAATGACGGAGCCCTTTTCGAAACCGGAGCGGTTCTGGGTTCCTAGCTCAGGTCTCTGGCGTGCCTCGGAACGACGCGCGAAGTTTCGCACAAACCAGCCGCGCCAATTGCCAATAGGCTCTGCTCCTTCCCCACCGCAAGCGGGGGGAAGGGAACGCGCTTGACTGCCGAGCGACTGCCTTGCGTTCGAGCTGTGGCTTGAGAATCGGATCATCGGACCGAGAGATACGAAAAAGGCCCGCAGCAGCTGCGAGCCCTTTCGCTTAAAGCGCATGACGCTGGTCGCATGACAGCCACCAGACCGCGCGCCCGCTCTGCGTCCAGCGCAAGCGATCAGAAGCTCTTCATCGCCAGCCCGATCAGCTCCTGGAAGAAATCCATCGCTTCCTTCGGGATGCCGCCGACCGCGCGATAGCCGAGATAGAGCAGATAGAGGAAGGCCGGGACCATGATCCAGCCCAGCACCTCCTCGAAGATGATCCGGCGCCGGCGGCGGCGGGCCCGCTTCTCGAACCAGCCGAGCTTTTCCTTGGGCGCCGGAGCGGCCGCCTGAGCGGCGACCTCGCCTTCTTGAGCCCAGACGCTTTCCGACTTGCGCTTGAAGAACACCGGATCAGGCCTTGGTCAACGGAACCTTCGGAACGGTACGGACGCTACGCGCTGCCTTGGGCGGCTCGACCGGAGCATCCGGCTTCGGGCCGCGCTTGGCGCCGCCCGATCCGGCCGACTTGGCCTTGCCCGGCGTCCTAGTCAACCCCTTGGCCCGCGGCTTGCGCGTGCGCTTCTCGGCCGCGGCGGCGACGTCCTTCTCCGGCTTGGGCTTGACCGGCCCGTCCGGGAATTCGAGGCCGAGCACCTTGATGCCGGTCTCGGACTGGATCACCACAACCTTGACCGCGCCGCCATTCTTCAGTCGGCCGAACAGCACCTCGTCTGCCAGCGGCGTCTTGATCGTCTGCTGGATCAGGCGGGCCATCGGGCGAGCGCCCATCGCCTCGTCATAGCCGTTCTCGACCAGCCATTCGCGCGCCTCGTCCGAGAGCTCGATGGTGACGTTGCGGTCGGCGAGCTGCGCTTCGAGCTGCAGCACGAACTTGTCGACGACGCGGGCCACGACCGTCTTCGGCAGATGGCCAAAGGAGATCGTCGCGTCGAGCCGGTTGCGGAATTCCGGCGCGAACAGCTTGTTGATCGCCTCGGTGTCGTCGCCTTCGCGTTTCTGGCGGGTGAAGCCATAGGCGTTCTTGGCCATGTCGGCGGCGCCGGCATTGGTGGTCATGATCAGGATGACGTTCCTGAAATCGACCTGCTTGCCGTTGTTGTCGGTCAGCTTGCCGTGGTCCATCACCTGCAGGAGGATGTTGAACAGGTCGGGATGGGCCTTCTCGATCTCGTCAAGCAGCAGCACGCAATGCGGATGCTGGTCGATCTGGTCGGTCAGGAGGCCGCCCTGGTCGAAGCCGACATAGCCCGGAGGCGCGCCGATCAATCGCGAGACGGTGTGACGCTCCATGTATTCCGACATGTCGACGCGCACGAGCTCGACGCCGAGCGAGGAGGAGAGCTGGCGGGCGACCTCGGTCTTGCCGACGCCGGTCGGGCCGGCGAAGAGATAGCAGCCGATCGGCTTCTCGCCGTCGCGCAGGCCGGCGCGGGCGAGCTTGATCGAGGAGGACAGCGCCTCGATCGCCTTCTCCTGGCCATAGACGGTGCGCTTCAGCGTGGTCTCGAGATTGCGCAGCACCTCGGCGTCGTCCTTGGAGACGGTCTTGGCCGGGATGCGCGCCATCGTCGCGATCGCCGCCTCGATCTCCTTGACGCCGATCGTCTTCTTGCGCTTGGCCTCGGTCACCAGCATCTGCGAGGCGCCGGTCTCGTCGATCACGTCGATCGCCTTGTCCGGCAGCTTGCGGTCATGGATGTAGCGCGCCGACAGCTCCACCGCCGCCTTGATGGCGTCGTTGGTGTAGCGCAGCTTGTGGAACTCCTCGAAATAGGGCTTCAGCCCCTTCAGGATCTCGATCGTGTCCGGCACCGACGGCTCGTTGACGTCGATCTTCTGGAAGCGCCGGACCAGCGCCCGGTCCTTCTCGAAATACTGGCGGTATTCCTTGTAGGTGGTCGAGCCGATGCAGCGCAGCGAGCCCGAGGCCAGCGCCGGCTTCAGCAGGTTCGAGGCGTCCATCGCGCCGCCCGAGGTCGCACCGGCACCGATCACCGTATGAATCTCGTCGATGAACATGATCGCCTTAGGGTGCTGCTCGATCTCCTTCATCACCTGCTTGAGGCGTTCCTCGAAATCGCCGCGATAGCGCGTGCCGGCGAGCAGCGTGCCCATGTCGAGCGAGAAGACGGTCGCGTCCTCCAGCACCTCCGGCACCTCGCCGCGCACGATCTTGAGCGCCAGGCCCTCGGCGATCGCGGTCTTGCCGACGCCGGGGTCGCCGACCAGCAGCGGATTGTTCTTCTGCCGGCGGCAGAGGATCTGGATGGTGCGCTGCACCTCGGCCTCGCGGCCGATCAGCGGATCGATGCGGCCATCCCGCGCCTTGCGATTGAGGTTGACGCAGTAAGCGTCGAGCGCGCTTTCTTTTTTCTTCTTGTCCTTGTCGCCGTCCTGGGCCTGTTCGCTGCGCTGTTCGCGCTGCTCCGGCTCCTCTTCGGCGCCGCGCACGGGCCGGCTCTCGCTGGCGCCGGGACGCTTGGCGATGCCGTGGCTGATGTAGTTGACCGCGTCGTAGCGGGTCATGTCCTGCTCCTGCAGGAAGTAGGCGGCGTGGCTCTCGCGCTCGGCGAACATCGCCACGAGCACGTTGGCCCCGGTCACCTCCTCGCGGCCGGACGATTGGACATGGATCACCGCACGCTGGATCACGCGCTGGAAGCCGGCGGTCGGCTTGGAATCGTCACGTCCGTCGGTGACGAGATTGGTCAGCTCCGCATCGATGTAATCGACGAGGTTGCGGCGCAGCGTGTCGAGATCGACGCTGCAGGCGCGCATCACCGCCGCGGCATCTTGGTCATCGACCAGCGCCAGCAGCAGGTGTTCCAACGTCGCATATTCGTGGTGGCGCTCATTGGCGAGCGCGAGGGCCCGGTGAAGCGCCTGTTCGAGGCTACGCGAGAAGCTCGGCAAGGTCAGCGCTCCCAATCCAGTTTCGAGAGGATGATGTTCAAAGCTACTTTTTCTCCATCACGCATTGCAGCGGATGCATGTGCTTGCGGGCGAGGTCCATGACCAGGGTGACCTTGGTCTCGGCGACCTCGTAGGTGAAGACGCCGCATTCGCCGACGCCGTTCTGGTGGACATGCATCATGATGCGCGTCGCTTCGGCCCGGTCCTTGTTGAAGAACCGCTCCAGCACATGCACCACGAACTCCATCGGCGTGTAATCGTCATTGAGGATCAGCACGCGGTAGAGATTGGGCTTGCGCGTCCGTGTCCGGGTCAGGACGGCCGTGCCGGTGCCACGGTCGCCGTCGGTCGGGCCGGATGGCGCCCGCGGCTTCGAAGCCAGACGCGGCGCAAAAGCGGACACGGTCTCGCGCGGCGTATTGCCGGCTGGCAGGTCCTGATCGATTGGCGTCGTGGCTGCTTGGCTCAAGATGTCCGTCCCGAAGGCTGACCTCAAGATAGTGCTTCGCTCACGAATTTACAGGCGTCTCACCTGCTTCGCCAGCCCGTTGCGGCCGCAGGCCACAGCGAACCGACATTTTTGAACCGGACGAACGAAAACCAGGCCTGGAATAGCCCGGCTTCCCAGGGGCTTGCGGCGCCGCGGTCGCTCTCAGGTGCGCCAGCGCAGCCGTTCGGCGATCAGCACATTGGTGAAAGCCTTGCCCTCGCGACGGGCCATCGCGTAGTCGCGCTTCAGGCGGAAATACCATTGCGCCAGCCGGTCGGCCTGCCCGAGCAGCAGCATGGTCGGCTTGCGCTCGAGCCCCTGCTGGGCGAGCTCGAGGATGCGCTGGTCCTGGCGCAGGAAGGCATGGCCCGCCCATCTGATCACCGGCGCGAGCGGCATGAGTTGCGGCAGGTCGGAGAGCAGCACATTGGTGAGCAGCGTCCGACCGCCATCAATCGGCGTGGCGAAGGTCGCATTGACGATCGAGCGCTCGCCCATGCGGATGCGCTCGATGCGCTGGCCCGGCAGCAGGAAATCGACCTCCGTCTGCGGCCGTCCCAGCAGGCGATAGCCGCGTGAATTGGCTGCCGCCTTGTGCGCCTTCATCCGGAAGCCGAAGGGCAGCGGCTCGAAATCCTTGACCTTCTCGCGTGCCGTCGCTGTCGGACGCCACCACCAGGAGTTATGGACATAGCCGACATGGCCGGGATCGATCAGGCTGAGCACGCATAGATCATAAGAGGCCTCGACCAGAACCGAGACGGCGACGCGGCAGCGTGTCTTGGCCGCGAGCGTCAGCACAGGCACCGGAGGCGCCTGCTCCGGCCGCATGCCCAGATAGAGCCAGATGATGCCGTCGCTCTCGGCGATCGGGAAGTCGCCGACCTTGACCTGGCCGGGATCGGCGACGTCGCCATCGACCAGCGTCGGCATCGACCGGCAGCGGCCATCGGCGCCGAAGCGCCAACCATGGAAGGGACAGGTGATCGCGACGCCGTCGAAACGCCCCTCGGACAGGGGCGCGCCGCGATGCGGGCAGCGATCGCGCAAGGCGAAGAGCTTGCCGAGCTTGGTGCGACCGATGACGATCTGCTCGCCGAGGACCGTCACGCTCGCCATCGCCCCTGTCGCCAGGTTGCCGCTGCTCCTGACGCAGTACCAGGCCTCACGGGGCGGCTCGCGGAAGTCGCTCGCCGGAGGCGCTTCCGCGGCACCCGATGTGTCTGCTGCGATGGTCGAACGGCTCATTGCGACTCCCGGCTCCTGTCGCCGCCGTCAGGCCGGACGCGACGCAGGCAGACAGCCGCCCGCCGGTTGCGAGAGCATTGCCGCGCAGGCGGACCAAAGACAGCCGAAGCGCAAACGCAAAGAAGCCCGGCCGAGGCCGGGCTTCTTGAAATTCTCAGGTGATCAGCTGCGGCCGGGCGAAGCCGGCCGCGCCAAAATCACTTGGCCGGGGTCGGGACGGCCTTGGCGACGATGCCTTCGAACGGCTTGTAGGCGTCCTTGGCGATCGCGGCATAGAGCTCGCCGATCTTGGTCACCTGAGCGACATAGCCCTCGAAAGCGGTCTTGACGTAGTCCGACTGGATCTCGATGGCCTTGTCGAGCGTCTTGACGCCGGCAAGCTTCTCGATCGCGGCGGTGCCGGCCTCGAACGACTTCTTGGCGTAGTCGGTGGTCTCGACGGCCAGAGCCTGCACACCCTTCGAGGTGGCGCCGAAAGCCTTCAGGGCGGCGTCGACGTTCTCTTTGGAAGCCTTCTGGATGGTTTCGAAATTCTGGATCATGGTTTCCTCCGACGCTCGCAGGCGCCGCCTCTGCTGACGAGCCTGACGGCCCAGGTTCCGTGTCCCCAAGGTCAGATGAAGGGCTCATCACCGGGACGACCCTGATATTGTGCACCGCAACATAAAAGTCAAGATCGCGCTGCAATGCACCAAGCGCAGAGCCCCCCGGCGTGCATCGGCGACGGTTTGCAACCGGACAGCTTCAATGCTGGATTTTTTTCGCTTAACTCCTCCGTAACCGCATCCGCCTAACCTCCTCTCCTGTGTCCTTCGCGCCACGCTGCAAAGCCTGCGACGGACGGGTGGGTTAGTTGAGGCGAGTTGCATGGCTTCTGGTTGCGTTGGGTCCCGACGCGGGCGCTGGCTTGCGTTCATCGGGGTGGTGAGTGCTGCTGCCGTCGTGCTGACAGCGACGATCTCTCCGGCCGAGGCGGCGCGCAAGAAGCGGCGCCATGTCTCGGGCGGCTACGCCCCGCCCTATGCTGCGATGGTCGTCGACGTGAAGAGCGGCCGCACGCTGCACGCCGTCAACGAGGATGCGCCGCGCATCCCGGCCTCGCTGACCAAGGTGATGACGCTCTATATGCTCTTCGAGCAGATGGAGCGCGGCCGCTTCACCATGAATTCCGAGCTTAAGGTCTCGGCCTATGCCGCCTCGCAGCCGCCGACCAAGCTCGGCCTGCGGGCCGGCTCGACCATCGAGGTTGAGGACGCGATCAAGAGCATGATCACCCTGTCGGCCAACGACTCCTCGGTCGTGGTCGCCGAGGCCATCGCCGGCTCGGAAGAGGCCTTCGCCGAGCAGATGACGCGCAAGGCGCGCGCGCTCGGCATGGAGTCGACCCGCTTCTACAACCCGCACGGCCTGCCGAACTCGCCGCCGAACATCACCACGGCGCGCGACCTCACCATCCTGGCCCGCGCGATCCAGGAGCGCTTCCCGCGCTATTTCCCGCTCTTCCAGATGCGTTCCTTCCAGTATGGTTCGCGCACCATCCGCGGGCATAACCGGCTGCTCGGCCGCATCGAGGGCGTCGACGGCATCAAGACCGGCTACACCCGCGCTTCCGGCTTCAACCTGATGACCTCCGCCAAGGCGGACGGCCGCCAGATCGTCTCGATCGTGCTCGGCGGCCGCTCCGGCGCCTCGCGCGACAAGATCATGGCCGATCTCGTCCTCGCCAGCCTGCCGCGCGCCAGCGCCGGCGGCCGCAGCGCCCCGATGATCGCCGAAGCCTCCGAGCCGCAGCAGGAGCGCTACCGCGCGCCCGCCCCGGCTCCCGTTCCCGAGCCGCCGGCCCGCCCGGCGCTCGTCGCCCAGGCGCCCGAGCCCGCCCCGGCGCCCGCGCCGATCCCGGTGCCGCGCCCGCGCGCCGAGCCTGAGGTCCCGGCCGCGGCCCGCGCCTATGCCGCGACGACCACCACCGCCCAGATCACGCCGCCGCGCGCCCTGAGCGGCAGCGCCCAGGCGCTCGCCCTCTCCAATATGCGCCCGGTCGCCGCGACCACGACGCCGTCGGCCATGCGCTGGTCGATCGGTGCCGCCCCGGCCGAAGGCAAGGTCCTGCGCCCGCCGGCGAATGTCGACACCACCTCCTCGATCGCCAAGCTCGCCGAGCCGGCGGCCAAGGACGAGGTCCAGCCCATGCCGAAGAAGGTCGAGGCTCGCCTGCCCGAGCCGGCGCCCGCACCGGTCAAGGTGGCGCATGTCGCCAAGGCGCCTGAAGCCAAGCCCGAAACCAAGCCGGCCGAGAAAACCGCGATCGCCTCGAAATGGGTGATCCAGCTCGGCGCCACCGACGATGAGGCCAAGGCCAAGGACATCCTGGCCCGGGCCCGCGCCAAGGCTTCCGGCTCGCTCGCCGACGCCTCGCCGTTCACCGAGAAGGTCGAGAAGGGCGGCGCCACCCTGTTCCGCGCCCGCTTCGCCGGCTTCGAGGAGTCCAAGGACGCCGAGAAGGCCTGCGCCCAGCTCAAGCGCGGCGGCTTCTCCTGCTTCGCAACCCGTAGCTGACCAGTCGGGAAAGGGATTCAGCCATGCTTTTTCAGCAAGGTATCCTTGGCCTGGTTGACGCGAGCGGCAAGCCCGCTGGTGCCGCCGGCATCCGGATGGATGCGCTTCATCAGGCTCCGATGGGCCTCGCGGATCGCCTCCTGGCCCGCCCCCGGCTGAAGCCCCAGGATCTCGTAGGCCTCCTCGTCCGCCATCGCGCCCGTGCGCGCCGGGCCGCGCTGCCCCGCGTCGCGGTGACCATCAGCGTCTTCACGCCATCCGGGCGCCCGGCGGTCGAGATATGCCTCTAGGAGGCGCGCCCCGTCGGGATCCCCGGCAAGGCATTCGCGCAAGAGCGCACTGAGATCAGCCGGCGTGAGATCGTCGAGATCGCGACCGGCGAAGGCGCCCGCGACGACCTTGCCCTTGATACCGCCGCTATCGTGATCGAGCTCCATCTCCAGCAGAGCCGAAGCGACCTTGGAACGACCGGCCGAGCCGGTCCCGCCCCAGTCCCGCGCCCATTCCGGCATCTTGAGGCCACCCGGCCCATAAGCGCTCCAGCCGAGCAGCCAGGCGCCGAGCCCGCCCAGGAAGATCGCCATGTCGGGCCGCCCGCGCAGCATCAGCAGCGCCGCGACGCCGAGCGAAAGCGTACCGCCGACCACCTTGCCGAGCCTGACCAGCTTCTTCGGATCGGCGCCGGCGAAGAGCTTCACCAGCCACCAGATCAGGATCAGCGTGGCGATGCCATAGAGCAGCGTCACGATCTGCGGCCCTCCATCGCCGTCAGCAGCCTCTGCGCCGCGGCGTTCTGCCCCGCGAGCTTCAGCAGCGCCTCGCGTCCACCGCTGGCATAGGCCGCAGCGCCACGCAGGAGATCGAGCAGGGAGTTTGGCGCATTGACGTCGAAGCGCGCATGCGCCCCGCCGGTCAGGCGTGCGATCTCGGCGAAGGCGGCGCTGGCATCCGGATCGGCCCCTTCCTGAAACAGGAAACCCTTGACACCGCGCAGGCCAAGCTCGCCGGCAAGCGCGCACAGCCGGTCGACATCTTCCTCCATCGCATCGCCGACATAGACGAAGGCGCGGATCGGCACCTGCCGCTCCTCGTCGCGGATATGCTTGAGCACGCGGCCGATCTGCGTCTGCCCGCCGCGGCAGTCGATCTTGTTCATCAGCCCGGTCAGGCGCTGCGGCTCGCCGAGCCAGCCCGAGGCGCGGCATTCGTCGAAGCCGCGGAAATAGACGAGCTGAACCGCGAGCCCACCGGTCTTCGCCGCGACCTCGAACATCTGGCCCTGCAGCGAGCAGGCGAGTTCCCAGCTCGGCTGCCGGCTCATGGTGGCGTCGAGCGCGAAGACCAGCCGCCCGGCCTGCCCGGTCGCGAGTGGCGCGAGCTGCTTGGCCGAGGCGAGGAAGCGGTCGATCTCGCCGGGCTTCGAGCGCGCAGCATTCTCGGCCGGGCGCGTCTCGCCCGCCTTGCCTACCGCCTTGCCGTTGTCGCGCGTCATGCTCTTCGCCGGGATTCGCTCATGCCAGAGATATTGGCCGCGCCGCCGGCATTTGCTACCCGTCCCGGAACGTCAGGGAGAAGCGCTATGTCGCAGGTCGCGGTGTTCGAGACGGTCAAGGCGATGCGCGAGGCGGTCGCGGCCTGGCATGCAGCCGGCGAGAAGGTCGCGCTGGTGCCGACCATGGGGGCGCTGCATGAGGGCCATATCGCGCTCGTCACCGAGGCGCAGAAGCACGCCCGCCGCGTCATCGTCTCGATCTTCGTCAACCCGACGCAGTTCGCCCCGCACGAGGACTTCAAGAAGTACCCGCGGACGTTCGAGAGCGACCGCGCCCAGCTCGAGGCGGTCGATGCCGACGCGATCTATTTCCCCGCCGTCGAGGAGATGTATCCCCCAGGCTTCGCCAGCCGCGTGCTGCTGCTCGGCCCGGCCGCGGTCGGCCTGGAGGATCGTTTCCGCCCGACGCATTTCGAAGGGGTGGCAACGGTTTGCTGCAAGCTGTTCACACAGAGCAAGGCCGATTTCGCCATTTTCGGCGAGAAGGACTACCAGCAGCTCAAGGTGGTGACGCGGATGGCTGGGGATCTCGACCTCGGCATAAAGATCGTGCCGCTGGCGACCTTCCGCGAGGCCGACGGGCTCGCCATGTCCTCGCGCAACCGCTACCTCTCGGCTGAGGAACGTGCGCTCGCTCCGACCCTCCACCGGGTCATGCAAGCCCTCGCCGCCCGCATCCGCAACGACGATCCGCTCTTCCAGGCGGTCGCAGACGCACAGAACGAGATCATCACCGCCGGCTTCGAGCTCGACTATCTCGAAGCCCGCCACGCCGACACGCTGGCGCCGGTGACCTCGCGCGCCGACGGCCCGATCCGCCTGCTGATCGCGGCGCGGCTGGGAGCGACGCGGCTGATCGACAATATCGGGGTGTGACGCGAACCGCCGCCCGCAAGACCACCTACAGGCCTAGAGCATTTTCGAGCGAAGTGGATACCGGTTCGCGCGAAGAAAATGCGACAAAACAAAGGGCTAGAGCATTTCCGTGATTCGGAGAAACACGGAGTTGCTCTATGGTCGAGACTCAACGCAGCCAGTAGGCGACGAGAGCGGCGAGGCAGAGCGAGGCCAGATAGTTCCTGGCGAGCTTGTCGTAGCGGGTCGCG
>NZ_FOKP01000044.1 GCF_900112185.1 Allobosea sp. CRIB-10
GGCCGACTGCGAGCCCTCCAAGCCAGCCGCTGAAGACCGCCCACCAAACCAGCACCCCAAACAATCGGCCTCAGCCGCGTTTCGCAGAGGAATCCATCCGGGAGAGGGGTTCCGGTCGCGGTTCCCCCGCTTGGACGACCTCATCGTCGCAACCGTTTTGCAAGCATCTTGCATGTCATGATGGCGCGTCCCACATGACATGACCCAATGAACCAGAACACGACCATTCCAGAAACCGCCATCCCGCTCCTGCCGGAGCAGGCAGCGTTCGGCCATGTCGATCACTGGATCTTCGACCTCGACAACACGCTCTATTCGCACGAGGCGCAGGTCTGGCCGCAGGTCAATGAGCGGATCAGCCTTTATCTGCTCCACCTCTTCGGCCTCGACGGCCTATCCGCGCAGCAATTGCGCCGCTATTACTACGAGCGCTACGGCACGACCCTGAACGGGCTGATGTCGGAGCATGGCGTCGATCCCGACGACTTCCTCGCCTTCGCCCACGACATCGACCTCACGCTGCTCGATCCCAATCCCGATCTCGGCGCGGCGATCGCCGCTTTGCCCGGCCGCAAGCTGATCCTGACCAATGGCTCGCGCGGCCATGCCGAGAACGTCGCCGGCAAGCTCGGCATCCTCCACCACTTCGAGGACATCTTCGACATCGTCGAGGCCGGCTTCCTGCCCAAGCCCGAACGCGCGACCTACGAGAACTTCCTCGCCAGGCACGCGGTCGACCCCGCCCGGGCGGCGATGTTCGAGGACATCGACAAAAACCTGATCGTGCCGAGTGACCTCGGCATGAAGACGGTCCTGATCGTGCCGCGCACGCCCGACCCCTTCCGCGACGCCTCGGAGCAGGCGGTGGTCGAGGCCGGCCACGTCCATTTCGTCACGGATGACCTGACGGGATTCCTGAAGCCGCTGATGCGGGCGAGCGAGACCATCCCGCTCGCAACGCCTCAGGCGTAACGCTCCGCCGCGAGCCCATGCGCCCGGCGTAAGCTCGCAAGGTCGAGCCCCGGAATCGCGCCGTCGATCACCCGCCAGCGCCCGCCGACCATGACGCGGTCGGCCCGGTTCGCGCCGCACAGCACCAGCGCCGCGATAGGGTCATGCGCGCCCGAGAAACGCAGCTCGTCGAGCCGATAGAAGGCAAGATCAGCCTGGAGTCCGATAGCGATCCGGCCGATATCGGAGCGCCCGAGACAGCGCGCCGAGCCTTCCGTCGCCCAGCGGATCGTGTCGCGCGCCGTCACCGCGCTGGCGCTCCTGTAGTGTAGCCGGTTGACCAAGAGCGCGTGGCGCAATTCCTCCATCAGGTTCGAGCCGTCATTGCTGGCCGAGCCGTCGACGCCGAGGCCGACCGGCGCACCGGCCGTCTCAAGCTCGCGCGTCTTGCAGAAGCCCGAGGCGAGGACGCCGTTCGAGGTTGGGCAATGGCAGACGCCGACCCCGGCCTTGCCGAGCCGCTCGCACTCCTCGCAGGAGAAATGGATGCCGTGCGCCAGCCAGGTCTTCGGCCGCATCCAGCCGGCTTCCTCCAAGAGGTCGAGCGGGCGCTTGCCATAGACCTCACGGCAATAGGCGTCCTCGTCCTCCGTCTCGGCGAGATGGGTATGCAGCGGCGCATCGAAGCGCGTCGCCAGTTCCGCCGAGGCCGCCATCAGCGAGGTCGTCACCGAGAAGGGCGAGCACGGCGCGAGCGCGATCTGCACCATGCTGCCGGGCTTGGGATCATGGAACAGGCCGAGCACCCGCTCGCAATCGGCGAGGATGGTCTCCTCGTCCTGCACCACCTCGTCGGGCGGCAGGCCGCCATCCTTCTGCGACAGGTTCATCGAGCCGCGCGAGATGGTGACGCGGATGCCGAGCGCCCGCGCCTCCTCGACCGCGATGTCGACGGCGTTCTCCAGCCCGGTCGGATAGAGGTAGTGATGGTCGGCCGCCGTGGTGCAGCCGGAAAGCATCAATTCGACCAACGCGGCGCGCACCGCGAGGCGCAAATCCTCCGGGCGCAGGCGCGCCCAGAGCGGGTAGAGCGCCTTCAGCCAGGGGAACAGCTCGCGGTCGATCGCAGCGGGATGCGCGCGGGTCAGCGTCTGGTAGAAATGGTGATGGGTATTGATCAGCCCCGGCAGTACGACATGGCCGGAGGCATCGAAGCTCTCGGTCACCGGAAAGGCCGGGTAGGCGCCACTCGCGACCAGCTCGACGATCACCCCGTCCTCGATCACGATCCCGCCCTCGGCCTTCTCGGCGAGGGTGGCGAGCGGGTTCCTGATCCAGATGCGCATGGCGGGTCCGGCTGATCGATTCTCGAAGCTTGGCATAGGCTTATGCACTGGCGAAGGCCAGTCCGATACCGTGGTTCTTCCGGGTGAGGCCTCTGTGCAACCTGCGACGCGAAAACACACGCTCGACGTGCGCGCCGGCGGCTGTTCGCGCTGCCCGTCTTTCAATAAGCTGTTGGCAAGGCGGCCGGCGGGATTTCATCCGCGAGGCTTCCGGTCCAACGGGGAAAACGTTCGCCTTACGAGGCGAAGCGTGGCTCAAGGAGAGATCCCATGAAGAAATTGTTGCTGGCGACGCTGTCGGCCTCGGCGCTGATGGCGGCGCAGCCTTTGGCGGCCAAGACGCTGGTCTATTGCTCGGAAGGCAGCCCGGAGAATTTCGCGCCGAGCGTCAACACCACAGGCACGTCCTTCGACGCCAACACCCAGATCTACGACACCATCGTCCAGTTCGAGCGCGGCGGCGTCAAGGTCCAGCCGGCCCTGGCGGAGAAATGGGAGGTCTCGCCTGATGGCCTGACCTACACCCTGCACCTGCGCAAGAACGTGAAGTGGCATTCGAACAAGAACTTCAAGCCGACGCGTGACTTCAACGCCGACGACGTGCTGTTCATGTTCGAGCGGCAGTGGAAGGAGGCGCACCCCTATTACAAGGTGACCAGCTCGAACCACTCCTACTTCAACGACATGGGCATGCCCAAGCTGCTGAAGGCGGTCGAGAAGGTCGACGACTACACCGTCAAGATCACGCTGAACCAGCCCGAGGCGCCCTTCCTCGCCGACCTCGCCATGCAATATGCCGGCGTGCAGTCGAAGGAATACGCCGATGCGATGCTGAAGGCCGGCACGCCCGAGAAGCTCGACCAGGAGCCGGTCGGCACCGGCGCGTTCTATCTGGTGCAGTACCAGAAGGACGCGATCATCCGCTACAAGGCCTTCCCCGACTACTGGGCCGGCAAGGCCAAGATCGACGACCTGATCTTCGCGATCACACCTGACGCCTCGGTGCGCTGGGCCAAGCTGCAGAAGGGCGAATGCCATGTCATGCCCTATCCGAACCCGGCCGATCTCGACGCCATCAAGAAGGACGCCAATGTTCAGATCCTCGAGCAGCCGGGCCTGAACATCGGCTACCTCGCCTACAACACCGCCAAGAAGCCCTTCGACGACGTCAAGGTCCGCCGCGCCGTCAACAAGGCGATCAACAAGAAGGCGATCATCGACGCGGTCTATCTCACCAGCGGCGTCGCGGCGACCAACCCGATCCCGCCGACGATGTGGTCCTATAACGAGACCATCAAGGACGACCCCTTCGATCCGGAAGCCGCCAAGAAGGAGCTGGCCGATGCCGGCTATCCGAACGGCCTGGAGATCGACCTCTGGGCGATGCCGGTGCAGCGTCCCTACAACCCCAACGCCAAGCGCATCGCCGAACTGATGCAGGCCGATCTCGCCAAGGTCGGCATCAAGGCCGAGATCAAGACCTTCGAATGGGGCGAATACCGCAAGCGCCTGCAGGCGGGCGAGCACCAGACCGGCATGTTCGGCTGGACCGGCGACAATGGCGACCCGGACAACTTCCTGCACACGCTGCTAGGCTGCGACGCTTCCAAGAACAATGGCGGCAACGTCGCCAAGTTCTGCTACCAGCCCTTCGACGAGCTGGTGACGAAGGCCAAGACGATCACCGACCAGGCCGAGCGCGAGAAGCTCTACCGGCAGGCGCAGGTGATCTTCAAGGAGCAGGCGCCCTGGTTCACCATCGCCCATGCGGTGCAGCTCAAGCCGGTCCGCAAGGAAGTGATCGACTTCAAGCTCTCGCCGTTCAGCCGCCACGTCTTCTACGGCGTCGACATCGGCAAGTGACGGTCCGCGTCAAATAATCCCGGCGCTGGCGGAGCATTCATTGCTTCGCCGGCGCGCTTTTCGATTCCATTGTTGCGCTTTCGAGCATCAATCCTTTTCGGCTGTTTCACGCGAGACAGTAACGCGCGTCACTCGTCATCATGGCGATCCACCGATTTTGCTGTCGCGTTCTTGATCTTTGCGGCGTTCTGGTGTTTGCGCTGCGCCGGAATTCGATTTCGACTAAGATCACAAGACAGGCCGCCGCGCGACGAGACGCCCGGCCCATGAGACTGGCGCAATCATGCTTCGCTTCATCCTGACCAGGGTCAGCCTCGTCATTCCGACCTTCATCGGCATCACGTTGCTGGCCTTCTTCCTGGTCCGGCTCGTGCCGGGCGATCCGATCGAGACCATGGCCGGCGAGCGCGGCATCGACCCGGCCCGCCATGCGCAGCTCCTGAAGGAGTACGGCCTCGATCAGCCGCTCTTCGTCCAGTACGGCCGCTATATCGAGCGCGTCGTGCAGGGCGATCTCGGCAAGTCGATCGTGACGCGCGACAGCGTCCTCTCCGAATTCGGCCAGCTCTTCCCAGCCACGATCGAGCTCGCGCTCTGCGCCATCCTGATCGCGCTGATCATCGGCCTGCCGGCCGGCATCATCGCCGCGGTGAAGCGAAATTCGATCTTCGACCATGGCGTGATGGGGATATCGCTCACCGGCTATTCGATGCCGATCTTCTGGTGGGGCCTGCTGCTGATCCTGCTGTTCTCGGTCCAGCTCGGCATCACCCCGGTCTCCGGCCGTATCGCGGTGCAGTACTTCATCGAGCCGGTCACCGGCTTCCTCACCATCGACAGCCTGCTCGCCGGCGACATCGACGCCTTCTGGTCGGCGCTGTCGCATCTCGTGCTGCCGGCGATCGTGCTCGGCACCGTGCCGCTCGCCGTCATCGCCCGGATGACCCGCTCGGCCATGCTCGAGGTGCTCGGCGAGGACTATATCCGCACCGCCCGCGCCAAGGGCATGGCCCCCTTGCGGGTCGTCGCTTTGCATGCGCTGCGCAATGCGCTGATCCCCGTCGTCACCGTGATCGGCCTGCAGGTCGGCACGCTCTTCACCGGCGCAATCCTGACCGAGACGATCTTCTCCTGGCCCGGCGTCGGCAAATGGCTGATCGAGGCGATCAGCCGGCGCGACTATCCGGTCCTGCAAGGCGGAACCCTGCTCCTCGGCATGGTGGTGATGAGCGTCAACCTCCTCGTCGATTTGGCCTACGGCCTGATCAACCCGCGCATCAGGCACGCCCGATGAACGCTCTGTCCCTTCGCTCCCAGCGGAGCCTTCGCCCATGAGCACCGAGACCTTGCAAGCTCCAGCGACCAGCGTCGCGCCGCCGCATCCCGCCCGCGAGTTCTGGACCTATTTCAGCGCCAATCGCGGCGCGGTCGCAGGGCTCATCGTCATTGTCCTCGTGCTGTTCTGCGCGCTGTTCGCGCCGCTGATCGCCCCGCACGATCCCAATCTCACCAACAACGCCGTCTTCCTGAAGCCGCCGTTCTGGCAGGAGGGCGGCTCGCTCTCCTATCCGCTCGGCACCGACGCGATCGGCCGCGACATCCTCTCGCGGCTGCTCTATGGCGCGCGGCTCTCGCTGGTGATCGGCATCGCCGTCGTCGCCATCGCCATCGTCGTCGGCATCGTGCTCGGCCTGATCGCCGGCTTCTTCAAGGGCATCGCCGACATCGCGATCATGCGGCTGATGGACATCTTGATGACGATGCCGAGCCTGCTGCTCGCCATCGTCATCGTCGCCATCCTTGGCCCTGGCCTGATGAATGCGATGCTCGCGGTCGCCATCGTCGTGCTGCCGCATTATGTCCGCATCACCCGCGCCGCCGTCATCGCCGAATCCTCGAAGGACTACGTCGTCGCCGCCCAGGTCAGCGGCGCGCGGACGCCAAGGCTGATGTTCTCGGAGATCCTGCCGAACTGCGCCGCGCCGCTGATCGTGCAGGCGACGCTCGGCGTCTCCACCGCGATCCTCGACGCCGCCGCGCTCGGCTTCCTCGGCCTCGGCGCCCAGCCGCCGACGCCGGAATGGGGCACGATGCTCGCCGACGCCCGCGAATTCGTGCTGCGCGCCTGGTGGGTCGTCACTTTCCCGGGCCTTGCCATCCTGATCACCGTGCTCGCCTTCAACCTGCTCGGCGACGGGCTGCGCGACGCCCTCGATCCCAAATTGAAGCGCTGACCCCATGCCCCTGCTCGAGATCGAAAACCTCAGCGTCGAGTTCCCGACATCCCAGGGAACCCTGCGCGCGGTCGACCGCATCGACCTCACCCTCGACGAGGGAGAAGTGCTCGGCGTCGTCGGCGAATCCGGCTCCGGCAAGTCGGTCACCATGCTCGCGCTGATGGGCCTGGTCGGCTATCCTGGCCGCGTCCGCGCCGACAAATTGCGCTTCGACGGGCGCGACCTCCTGACCATGTCCGCCCGCGAGCGCCGCCAGCTCACCGGCAAGGACGTGGCGATGATCTTCCAGGAGCCGAGCACCAGCCTGAACCCCTGCTTCACCATCGGCTTCCAACTCGCCGAGACCCTGAAGAAGCATGAGGGCATGGACAGCAAGGCGGCCAGGCGCCGCTCGATCGAACTGCTCGAGCAGGTCGGCATCCCCGCCCCGGAGAGCCGCCTCAAGGCCTTCCCGCATCAGATGTCGGGCGGCATGAACCAGCGCGTCATGATCGCCATGGCGATCGCCTGCAATCCGCGCCTGCTGATCGCCGACGAGCCGACCACCGCGCTCGACGTTACCATCCAGGCGCAGATCCTCGACCTGCTGATGACGCTGCAGAAGGAGCGCGACATGGCGCTCGTCCTGATCACCCATAATATGGGCGTCGTCGCCGAGACCGCGCAGCGCATCATGGTGATGTATGCCGGGCAGATCATGGAGGAGCGCAAGGTCGACGCGCTGTTCTCCGCCCCGCAGCATCCCTATTCCGCCGCGCTGCTCGCGGCCCTGCCCGAGCGCAGCGAAGGCGAAAGCCGTCTCGCCACCATTCCTGGCATGGTGCCCGGCCTCAACGACCGGCCGAAGGGCTGCCTGTTCAGCCCGCGCTGCGCCTATGCCACCCAGCATTCGCGCACGGTCCAGCCCGAGCTCAGGCCCTGGCAGGACGGGCATGTCCGCTGCCATTACCCGCTCGGCGATGCCCAGCGCGAGGCGGAGCGCGCCCGCGACGAAGCCGGCGCGGCAAAGGAGACGGCCCGATGAGCACTCCCGTCATCGAAGCCCGCGACCTCGTCCAGACCTATCAGGTCAGGCAGGGGCTGTTCCGTCCGCCGGCGCAATTGCAAGCGGTGAACAAGGTCTCCTTCGCGGTCGAGGCCGGGCGCACTCTGGCCGTGGTCGGCGAATCCGGCTGCGGGAAGTCGACGCTGGCGCGCATGGCGACGCTAATCGAGAAACCGACTTCGGGGTCGCTGACGCTCGACGGGCTCGACGCCGTCTCGCCGCCGGCGAGCGAGCAGCGCCGCCTGCGCCGCACCGTGCAGTTCGTCTTCCAGAACCCTTATGGCTCACTCAACCCGCGCAAGAAGATCGGCACGATCCTCGAGGAGCCGCTGCTGATCAACACCGATCTCTCCAAGGCCGAGCGCACCGAGAAGGCCCGCGCCATGATGGCCAAGGTCGGGCTGCGGCCGGAGCATTACGCCCGCTACCCGCACATGTTCTCAGGCGGCCAGCGCCAGCGCATCGCGATCGCCCGCGCGCTGATTCTCTCGCCGAAGGTGGTGGTCGCCGACGAGCCGGTCTCGGCGCTCGACATCTCGATCCAGGCGCAGGTGCTCAACCTGCTCGCCGACCTGCAGGACGAGCTCAAGCTCGCCTACCTCTTCATCTCGCACGACCTCAGCGTCGTCCGGCACATCGCCCATGACGTGATGGTAATGTATCTCGGCAATGCCATCGAGCACGGGCCGAAGGAGCGGATCTACGCCCGCCCCTTGCATCCCTATACGCAGGCACTGCTCGCCTCGACGCCGCGCGTCGGCGGCGACAAGCGCGAGAAGATCGTGCTGCGCGGCGAGCTGCCCTCGCCGCTCAACCCGCCCACGGGCTGCGTCTTCTCGACCCGCTGCCCCTTCGTCACCGATCGCTGCCGGACCGAGCGTCCGCAGCAGCGCGAGATCGACGGACGGCAGGTCGCCTGCCACTACGCCGAGACGTTTTTGGCCAAGACGGCGGCTTGAGGGTCGGACCAAGCTCAGGCGTCCACACCCATCATGCTGTCATCCCGGACAAGCCGCGTCAGCGGCGCCGTTCCGGAATGGGTCCCGGGTCTGCGCTTCGCTCCGCCCGGGACGACCCGCGCTTTTTCAGGAAGAGAACGCCTGATCTCTTTGGCGCTCCATCTCATCCTGTCGTGTCCATGGATTCCGGGCTCAGGCCTTCGGCCTGCCCCGGAAAGACAGCGCTTGAACCCCGCTCACGCCACCTTGGCGATGACCGGCTTGGCTTCCCACTCCTCGCCCCAGATCATCACGGCGTGGCCGGGCGAGACCTCGCGATACTGGCGCACCGGCGGGACATAGTCGGCCGGGCGGATCGGGCTTTTGATCTCGTCGTTCGAGACCGGGCGCTTCTGCAGGCGCCGGGCCGGATCGGCGATCGGCACCGCCGCAAGCAGCCGCTTGGTGTAGGGGTGCTGCGGGTTGCCGAAGATCGCCTCGCGCGGGCCGATCTCGACGATCTCGCCGAGATACATCACCGCGACGCGGTGGCTGACGCGCTCCACCACCGCCATGTCGTGCGAGATGAAGAGATAGCCGAGACCCATGCGGGCCTGCAGGTCGAGCATCAGGTTGACCACCTGCGCCTTCACCGAGACGTCGAGCGCCGAGACCGCCTCGTCCGCCACGATCAGGCGCGGCTCGACGGCGAGCGCGCGCGCAATGCAGATGCGCTGGCGCTGGCCACCCGAGAACTCGTGCGGGAAGCGGTTCGCCATCTCCGGCAGCAGCCCGACGCGCTTCAGCAGGTCGGCGACCTTGTCGCGCGCCTCGGACCGGCTGGCGAGGTTATTGATCAGCAGCGGCTCGGCGATCGCCGCGCCGACGTTCATGCGCGGGTTCAGCGAGGCGAACGGATCCTGGAAGATCATCTGCATGCGCTTGCGCTGCTCACGCAACTCGCCCTGGCTGAGCTTGAGCACATCGACGCCGTCGAGCAGCACCGAGCCGGAGAGCGGCTCGACCAGGCGCAGCACCGAGCGGCCGGTCGTCGACTTGCCGCAGCCGGATTCGCCGACCAGGGCCAGGGTCTCGCCCGCCTTCAGGCTGAAGGAGACGTTCTCGACCGCATGCACCCGGCCCTTGACCGAGGAGAGCAGGCCGGAACGGATCTCGAAGCGGGTGGTGAGGCCGGCGACCTCGAGCACCGGACGCTCGGCCGCCTGGACCGTATCGGGCACTTCGGTGGGGACGTCCGACTGGCCCGTCAGGCGATCGACCACCGGGAAGCGCATCGGCCGCCTGCGCCCTTCCATCGAGCCAAGTCGCGGCACGGCCGAGAGCAGCGACTTGGTATAGGGCTTCTGCGGGTTGGCGAAGATGTCCTCGGTCGGGCCGGTCTCGATCTCGTCGCCATTGTACATGACGACGGTGCGGTCGGCGATCTCGGCGACGACGCCCATGTCGTGGGTGATGAAGAGGACGGACATGCCCTCCTCATGCTGCAGCTGCTTGATCAGCTCGAGGATCTGCGCCTGGATCGTCACGTCGAGCGCCGTCGTCGGCTCGTCGGCGATCAGGAGCTTGGGCTTGCAGGCCAGCGCCATCGCGATCATCACGCGCTGGCGCATGCCGCCGGAAAAGCGGTGCGGGTATTCGTGGAAGCGCGACTTCGCCGAGGGGATCTTGACCTTCTCCAGCAGGCGCACCGTCTCGGCCTCGGCTTCCGAACGGGACAGGCCGCGATGCAGGATCAGCGCCTCGGCGATCTGGAAGCCGATGGTCAACACCGGGTTGAGCGAGGTCATCGGCTCCTGGAAGATCATCGCGATCTCGTTGCCGCGGATCTCGCGCATCTGCGCATCCGGCAGGGTCAGCAGCTCCTTGCCGTTGAGCTTGATCGAGCCCTCGATCTTGCTGGAGCTCGGCGGGGTCAGGCGCATGATCGAGAGCGCGGTGACGCTCTTGCCCGAGCCGGATTCACCCACCACCGCCAGCGTTTCTTGGGGCTTGATGTCGAAGGAGATGTTGCGCACGACCGGCTTCCAGAGTCCTTCGACCCGGAACGAGGTCGTCAGATTCGAGACCGAGAGGATCGGAGAGGTCATGCCAGGTCCTTCTTCTTAGCGATCTGATCACCGGCATTGCGCGAGCCCCTCGCCCAGGCAAGACCGGCGAGCCGGTTGAAAGCGGCATCAGAATAACCAGCGCGCGGCCGATGTCAGTAGCCGACGTGATAAAAGATTTAGCGTCCTCCTTGCTTTCGCCTCATCCGGGGGCAGGAGCGCACGAAGCGCGAGCCTGCCGGAGGCCGATTCACGCTTGCGTTGCGATGTCGATGTCGAGGCTTCGTTACCGACGTCGGCTCGCGCGGACCGCGCGCCGGCCAAATTGCGACGATGACGGCCGATTGCGCGTGACGCCGTCCATCGAATTGTTGCCGCCCGCCATGGAATAAGCGCCCGCCTGCAACGTTTCCGGTGCCATGACGATGCTCTCCTCCCCCACCTCCGCTGGTCCCATCATGGCCAGCGGCCTCCGATCCGATCATTGGCGCAGCGTCCGGGCAGCGTTCCGCCTCGGCCTCCCCATCCTGATCGCCAGCGCTCTCGCCGCCGCCATCTGGTTCGGTCTACCGCTCGATCCGCGGGCAAGGATGGCGCTGATCGTCTTCGCACTCGCCATCGTCGGCTGGTGCCTCACCGATCTCGACGACACGCTGATCGCCTTGGCCGCCGCCGTCGCCCTCGTGCTCTGCGGGCTGACATCCGCCCGCAGCCTGCACGCGGCGCTCGGCAATGAGCTGACCTGGCTGCTGATCGGAGCCTTCATCATCGCGGCGGTGCTGCGCGCCTCCGGCCTGACCGAGCGCTTGGCCTCGGCGGTGCTGAACCGGACGCGATCTGTGCGGGCACTGTTCCTCGCATCGACCGGCGTGATCGTCGCGACCGCGCTCTTCGTGCCTTCGACCTCGGGACGCGCGGCGCTGCTGCTGCCGGTCTATCTCGCTCTGGCCGCCGTCATCGAGGACAGGCGCATCCGGCGGGCGCTCGCTCTGCTGTTCCCGACCGTGATCCTGCTCTCGGCCGGTGGAACCCTGATCGGCGCCGGCGCGCATCTGATCGCGATCGAGATGATCCAGCGCAGCGGCGGCGCGAGCCATGGCTATCTCGGCTGGCTGCTGCTCGGGATGCCGCTCGCCTTGCTGGCAAGCTTCGGCGCAGCCTTCGTCATCCTGTACGCATTCCTGCACCCCGCAGAGCGGGCCCAGCTGATCGAACTGCCGCCGACCGCGGCCGGGACGCTGTCGGGCCAGCAGCGCTATGTCGGGGCGCTCGTGGGGCTGGTCGTCATCGGCTGGTGCACACAGCCCGTGCACGGCGTCGACGCTGCGCTGGTGACATTGTGCGGCGCGATCACACTCACGCTAAAACCCTTCGCGCCGATCTCGATGAAACAGGCGGTAAAGTCCGTCGAGTGGCAGCTCATTCTCTTCCTCGCCGCGACCACGTTGATGGGGCAGGCGCTGATCGAGACCGGTGCCGCGAGCGGCCTGCTGCAGCCCTTGCTGGCCGCATTGCCTCCCGGCGCCCTGTCACATCCCGCGACGATCGCTGCCTTGGTCACTGCCGTCGCTCTGCTGTCCCATCTGCTGATCACCTCGCGCAGCGCCCGGGCGACGGTGCTGATCCCGCTGCTGGCGCCGCCTCTGGCTGCCCTCGGCTATGACTTTGGCGCGGTCACCATCCTCATCGTGATGGGGACCGGCTTCTGCCAGAGCCTGCCTGTCAGCGCCAAGCCCATCGCGCTCTATGCCGATCTCGAGCACGAAACCTATTGGCCACGCGACCTGACTGGGCTGTCGCTGCTCCTGCTGCCGATGATGGGCGCACTGCTGCTGCTCTTCTCGCTCTGGATCTGGCCATTGCTCGGCCTGTCCTTGCGCTGACTGCCTTCGCGAAAAATTTGAGCCGGCAACGGAATAAGCAGCCCAGACCCTCGTTTTCAGCAGCAGAGGCGTGTGACGCCTTGGGATTTCGAGAGGATTTGCAATGACCCTCAACATTCTGATCGCCCCTTCCGGCTTCAAGGAGTGCCTGGACGCCAGCGACGTTGCCCGGGCCATCGCCGATGGCGTCAAGACGGCCATGCCGCAGGCGAAAACGATGCTGGCGCCGCTGGTCGATGGCGGCGAAGGCTTCACCCGGGCGCTCTGCGCCGCGACCGGCGGCGTTCTGCATGAGCGCACCGTAACCGGCCCGGTCGGTGATCCCTTGGAGGCGCATTTTGGATTCCTGGGCGGAGCCGGGCCGAAGACGGCGGTGATCGAGATGGCAGCCGCCGCCGGACTGGCGCTGGTCCCGCGCGACCGGCGCGATCCGACCCTGATGACGAGCTATGGCGTCGGCGAGCTGATCGCGGCGGCGCTGGATGCCGGGGCCGAGCGCATCCTGCTCGGCTGCGGCGACAGCGGCATCAATGACGGTGGCGCCGGCATGGCGCAAGCGCTGGGCGTACGCCTGCTCGATGCCGAGGGCGCGCCGATCGGTCGCGGTGGCGCGGCGCTTGGCAAACTCGCCCGCATCGACCTCGCCGGGCGCGACCCACGTCTCGACACCGTCAGGATCGACGCAGCGGTCAACTGGCACAATGTCCTGCTCGGCCCGCGCGGCGTCGCCCGCGTCTTCGCCCCGCAGAAGGGCGCCAGCCCCGAGCAGGTCGAAATCCTCGACGCCGCACTCGATACATATGCCGGGATGCTTCGAGAGACGACCGGCCTTGACGTCTCGACCGCTCCCGGCTGCGGCGCGTCCGGCGGCCTCGGCGCCGGTCTGCACGCGCTGTTGGGTGCGACGCTCCACCCGCGCTATGACATCGTGATGCGATATCTCTCCTTCGAAGCCATGCTGCGCCGGGCCGATCTGGTCATCACCGCCGAAGGCTGCCTCGACGAGCAGACCCCGTTCGGCAAGATCCCGGCCGAGGTGGCGCGCCAGGCGCGGGCTCGCGGCATCCCTGTCGTCGCGCTGGCCGGCACGATCGGCTGTGGCAAGGTCCGGATCAATTTCGAGCATGGCATCGACGCCTTCGCCAGCATCCTCAAGCGCCCTTGCACGCTGGAGGAAGCGATCGCCGAATCGGAGAAGCTGCTGCGCCGCGCCGCCGAGGACGCGATCCGGATGATCGGTGTCGGCATCCGTCTCCGGCGCGAGAAGGTGGCGGCATGAGCCGCGCCCGCCTTCGCCGCGGCCTGCACGCCTCGCTGCTCGGCCTCGCGCTCGCCGTTACGCCCTTCTTGGGCGTTCCAGACGGCGCAGGCCGCATCCTTCCTGCGCTGGCCGACGACAGCGATGGCGACGATGGCGGAGACGGCGGCGGGAGCAGCGGTGGTAGCGGCGGCGGCCAGAGCGGCGGTGGCGGCAGCACGGGCCGCTTCCGCACCGGCGGGGAGCATCGGATCGATCCTGGACGGCTGCTGCGCTTCTTCGGCGTCGAAACGAGCCAGCCTCGGCAGGCAAGGCGCAGCGCGCCGCGTCCGGCCGCGGTTGCCGTGTCCCGCGAGATCGTGGCCGCCGGGCTGACCCAGGCCGAGCTCGACATCCTGAGCGGCGAGGGTTTCCGCGTCGTCGCGCAACGCAATCTCGGCCTGTTCGCCAATCTGACCGTAAGGCTGCGGGCCCCCGTTCGGCTCTCGATGCGGCGCGCCATCGACCGGATCCGCACACTGGCCCCTTCTGCGCTGGTCGATCTCAACCATCTCTATCGCGGCGCTGCCAGAGCCTGTCCTGAGAACCAGTGCTTCTCGCTGGTGGCGCAGGATGCACGGATCGACGGCGCCTGCTCCGCGCGGCATCATCGGCATGGTCGATACCGGCCTCGACGCCGATCACCCGGGACTCGTCGGCAGGCCGATCGAAACGCAGACCGTCCGCGGACCGGGCCACCCGGCCGCGCGCACGCAGCACGGCACCGATGTCGCGATCCTGCTGACGCGCGGTATCCAGACTGACGACCAGGCGCAGATCATCGCCATCGACGCATTCCACCGGCGTGGCGGAAGCGACAATGCCGACAGCTTCGACCTCGTCGGCGCGCTCGACCTGCTGGCGCAGCGCAATGTCCGTGTCGTCAATCTCAGCCTTGCCGGGCCGGCCAATGCGCTGCTCGAACGGATCGGACAGGCAATGCAGCAGCGCGGCACCGTCCTCGTGGCGGCGGCCGGCAATGACGGACCGGGCGCCGAGGCGCGCTATCCCGCCGCCTATTCCTGGGCTGTCGCGGTCACTGCGATCGACCGTGACGAGCGCATCTATGCCCGCGCCAATCGCGGCAGCCACATCGCTTTCGCCGCGCCGGGCGTGCGCATCCAGCTGAGCGACAAGGCGCTGCGGCCGGCGGCCCCGCGCTCCGGCACCTCGTATGCGGCGCCGCTGGTCACCCTGGCGTTCGCGCAGCGGATCGCCCGAGAGGACGTGGTGAAGCCCCAGACAGTGCTCGCCGCCCTGTCGGTCGAGGCGCGCGATCTCGGTGAGCCCGGTCACGACCCGGTCTTCGGCTGGGGCCGGCTCTCCTGCAGCCCGTGACGGAAGCGAGCCACGGTGATGCATGAGACCGGCACCACCCCGCAGGGACATGCCGCCCCTTCGCCGGCAGCGGCGCCTTCTGCCTTCGCGAGCGAGCTGATCGCGCTGCTGCCGCGCCTGCGGCGCTATGCGATGACGCTGACGCGCTCGGCCAGTGAATCGGAGGATCTGGCGCAGGCGGCCTGCGAACGGGCGCTACGCGCGCAGGCGCAGTGGCAGGAGGGGACGCGGCTCGACGCCTGGCTGTTCAGCATCGCGCGCAATCTCTGGATCGACCAGTTGCGCAAGCGGCATCGGGAAGGGGCCAGCGAGGCGCTGGATCTGCATCCGGAGCTGCAGGGCGAGGATGGCAGGCAGGTCACCGAGACCGCTCTGACCGCAAGCTCGATCCGGCAGGCGCTGGAGGAGATGCCGGCCGAGCAACGCGACTTGCTGTTGCTCGTCTGCGTCGACGGCCTGAGCTACCGCGATGCCTCCGACCGGCTCTCGATCCCGATCGGGACCGTGATGAGCCGTCTGTCGCGCGCCCGGCTCGGCCTGGCGAAGAGATTGGGAATGGAGCCGACATGACGAACCTCGCTGTGACCGACGAGGAGCTGATGGCGCTGGCTGATGGCGAGCTGGCTCCGGATGTGGCCGAGCGCCTGCATGCGCTCGTCGTCGCCGACCCCGATCTCGCGGAGCGCTTCGCGATCCTCGCGGAAACCCGTTTCCTGCTGGAAGGCGAGCCGATGCAGACGCCGGCGGTGCCCGGCCCTCTCGTCGCGCCCCTCGTCACAGCGGCCCCTCCGCCGGCCGTACCGTATCAGCATCTGACGGTGGTCGAGGGGGGAAAGTCCACAGCTTCGGAGACGCCGCCAGCCCGCGGCTGGCCGCGACTTGCCCTGCCACTCGCCGCCAGCTTCCTGTTCGTGGCCGGCGGGTTTGCGGGCTATCTCGCAGGCAGCGCCGGGCACTCGGGCGCCGGCACCGCGCTGGCCGGCTTTTCCCGCGACGGTATCGAGGCGGCCTTGTCGCGAGCCGCCAGCGGCAGAGAGGTCGACCTGCCCGGCGGCAAGCTACGCGTCCTTGCTTCCTACAAGCTGGAAGACGGGCGTCTCTGCCGGGAGTACACGCTGACGCGCGCCGCAGGTACGGGGTGGGACGCGGTCGGTTGCCGTGACGACGGCGGTTGGCGCACTGAATTCTTCACGGCGAAGACGCCGCTGGCGGCCGGCTACGCGCCGGCGAGTGGCGACTCCGGCGCCGACGCCTTTCTCACAGGACGTGGTGCCCAATCCTTGTCGCCGGCCGAAGAGGCAAAACTGCTCGATAGCGGCAGGTAGTCCACGCTCGTTTATCCCGCAGCGCACCGTTAACTGCACCGACAAGGCGAAGCTGATCGTCGGCTATCACAAGAACTTCCTCGACGCGCTCGAAGCTACGCAGAAGCAGATGCCGTCCGACGCGAAGCCTGAGGACGCCAAACCAGACGACGTGCCTGTAAAGCAGTCCGACAGCCTCGGGACGGTTGCCGCGACCACTAGCGGCGCCGCGCTCGCCTCGCTGCTGGCGGCCGTTCAGAACCCCTGGGCACTTGCCGCCTTCGTCCTGACCATGGTGGCAGGCGGCGTGGGTCTTTGGTTGGCGATTACGGGGGCGCCTGACGATCAACAGGAGCAAGGCGATATGCCGCGCTTCTCCCTCATCGCGATAGCCTTCGCAGGGACGCTTGCGCTTTTTTTGCGGCGTTTACCTCAACGCCGGATCGACGGCGAAAGGCTCGCGCTGACCAAGGTGGCGCAGAAAAACACGGAGGCGGCCAATACGGCGCGGGAAATGGAACCTGATGGCGCTCTGTGGAGCAGAGATCCTGCTTGCATCCTGCCAGCCCCCTGGCGGCGGTGACTGCAGGTCTTCGGGCCGATCGTGGCGTCATCTCAGGATACGCGCGGAACGCAAAACCAGATAGCCGTTCACAAGATGAAGGGCGCGAAGGTCTACGGATGTAGAGTCGAACGATGAGCCTACGCGTCAATCAGGATGGGAAGTTCTTCGATCGCTTCGTCGCATCGGCAATCCCGGTCGCAATCAGCCTGACGATCGCTGGCTCCGTCTGGTAGGTGGATAGTCGGGCGGCTGCTACCCGCGCCGCAGATGCGATCACGCGTATCGAGCGGCGGATCGACACTGTCGAGGCCGAACCACGCGAGGCTCGCCGCGCCGCGGCTGAGGATCGGCAGAAGATCGCGGAGATGGCCGCCGTGCTGCGCGGTACTTCACGTAACGTCAGCCGGATCGAAGCGTTCTGGACAGAATGATGATGGAGCGGGCGCCCAAACCGCCCTGATCGGAATTGCCTGGCTGATGTCCAACTCTCACCGACGATCGCCTGGCCGGCGTAAACGGCGGCCCTCCTTGGGCGATTCCGCTCTAAACTTGGGTCGGGCTCCGAAAGGGGCTCAGCCCATTCTTGCGTCCTATTACCTCTCGGCCAGCTTCTTCGAAAGGAGCTTCGAATTCGACTCCACCGAGTGCCCAGTCTCACGCTCAACGGAGCGCGAGCAGTACCGACGATATCCCAAACGCGCGCTAGAAATTACCATTGAGACTCGATTTGTCGTTCTCCATTGTAGCGTAACTTCGATGGGCGTCGAAGCGAGGTGGTGGGGGGTAATGCAATGGCTACTTATAAAGTCTCTCTGAACGATCCAGCAAATATGGCCAGCATGTACAGATCGGCTATCCAGGCTACAGCAGAAGCGGCGGCTGGGCGCTGGCTCAACCTCGTGCAAGGCTTTGGATCCATCGATATTCAGGTCAATTTCACCAGCGGGGCGGATTTCCTAGCGACCGGCGGGTCGGCATCATCCGCTTATGTCGGAGAAGCAAAGGGGATCACAATCCTGCAGCAGGGCGCGCCCTGGGAACTGCAGACCGGCATTGATGTCAATGGCACGGCCCCCGACCTAATCGTCACACTGAATGCGGACCGAATTTCTGAGATGTTTTTCGATCCGACCATGTCATCCGCTGTGCCTGGCAACAAGTTCGATGCAGCTACTATTTTTTTGCACGAACTCGGCCATGGACTTGCAGTCAATTCGTTCCGTGGTTCTGGTGGGGCACTGCCGGGCGGATCTCGCCCCTACCAGCAAGTGTACGATACCTTCGTGACGATCAATGGTAATTCCGCACGATTCTCGGGTCCAAATAGTAATCTCGTTTCTGGTGGGGTCGCATTGGCTGGCGCCGGTAATGTGGCGCATTTCGCCGATGCCAGCGACCTGATGTATTCATTTTTGGGGTGGGGAGATCGACGCGGTATTACGGACACCGACATCGCGGTCGCCCAAGATATCGGGCTTGCCATTGCTACAGAGAGGGCCGACTACATTACGTTGCTGTCCGGCAACGATGTCTTCGTGGCTGGCGGTGGCGACGACACGATAATCGGGGGGATGGGGAACGACTCTATCGTCGGTGGCTTTGGACGCGACGCAATAAGCGGAGGGGAGGGCAACGATGTGATCTTGGCCAACCAGGACGACGATATTGTGCTCGGTAATCAGGGAAACGATATCGTCGTTGGCGGCCAGGGCAAAGATATCGTTGTCGGAGGGCAAAGGAACGATTTCGTTTTCGGCAATGAGGCCGACGATTTCGTCTTCGGTAATGAAGGAGATGATACGATCTTCGCAGGCCAAGGTAACGACACCGTATTCGCCGGGCAGGGAAACGATACGATTTGGGGGAACGAAGGTGACGACCTACTCTATGGCAACGAAGGAGCTGATCGGTTCATCTTCGGCCTTGGTAGAGGAGCGGACACCATACGAGGATTTAACAGCGCAGAAGGCGATGTCCTCGACTTGATGGGCGAAAATAGCTCACAGCAGGCCGTATCAGGGGGTATACTTATTGCGTTGTCGGGCGGGGGGAGCATTTTGCTAGAGGGCGCGATTGTCAGCTAAGTTGGCGAGGGCGTTCGACCCATCCTAGCCGGCATTTTTCCACGGACCGGCGGTGAACCGCTTCTGACCAATCCCAACTTGCAAGTTAAGGTTCGCCCAGTCTCGCTTCGGCGCGGCAGGGCTAATCTACATCGAGGCAAGCTTCCGAGCGTAGGCCCAACTCGGAAGGTCAATCTGATGGACTGCGTCGAAATGACCAGCCCAGAAATCGAAGATTACAACGACGCTGGCGAAGCTCCCACTCTCCCTGCAACCAGGTCACCGGCCCGCCCTCGCACTCCCCGCGTCAATGCTTTGAATTTTGGGATGGACATCAGCTGGCTTCAATGCCGGTCGCCCGTCCGCAGCCTTCATATCCACAAAGAGCGCCCTCAGCAGGATTGGAGTTGACTCGTCTTCGTGGACTTTTCACGGCTATGGCGGGTCAGGTCAGTTCATGGTGGAGCCTTTCGTATTCGATGGGCGAGAGATAGCCCAGCGCCGAGTGGCGGCGTGACGGATTGTAGAAGCCCTCGATGAAGCTGAAGACCGCCATCCGGGCTTCGCTGTGCGAGCGGAAGCGATGCCGATCGAGCAGTTCGCATTCCAGCGTCGCGAAGAAGCTCTCGCACATCGCCTTATCGTAGGCGTCGCCGACCGAGCCGGTCGAAGGCCTGACGCCGGCATCCTTGCAGCGATTGCCGAAAGCCAGCGAGGTATATTGCGAGCCCGGATCGCTATGGTGGATGACGTTCTCGGGCTTGCGTGCGGCGAGCGCCATGTCGAGCGCGTCGAGCACGACACGGGTCTTGAGATCGGCTGAGAAAGCCCAGCCGACGATCCGCCTGGACCATGCGTCCAGCACGACCGCCAGGAACAGGAAGCCGGCGAGCGTGGGCACGAAGGTGATGTCGGCGACCCATAGCTCGTTCGGCTTCTCGACGAAAAAGTTCCTTCGAACCAGATCGTTCGCCGGCCGATGGTCGGAATCGCGCCGTGTCGTCGTTGCGCTCCTGCGCCGGCTGGCGCCGACGAGACCTGCCGCGCCCATCAGGCGGGCCACGCGCTTCTTGCCGATGGCCACTCCCTCGGCCTTGAACTCGGCATGGATCCGCGGTGCGCCATAGGTTTTGCGCGAGGCGGCATGGATCGTGCGGATCCTCCGGGTGAGGTCGAGGTCGGCTGTCGCCCGCGCCGAGGCGGGCCTGCCGCGCCAGGCGTAATAACCTGACGCGGAGACTTTGAAGACGTGGGCCATGGTCTTGATCGGGAAGACGGCCTGGTGCGCGCTCATGAACCGGAAAACCCGTTCGGGTTCGCCTTGCTCTCCCGCGCGAACCAGGCTGCCGCCTTTGACAGGATATCGCGCTCCTGGCGCAGGCGCTGGTTCTCACGGCGGAGGCGGATCAGCTCTTCGCGCTCCGCAGTCGTCGCACCGTCACTACG
>NZ_FOKP01000052.1 GCF_900112185.1 Allobosea sp. CRIB-10
GGCTTCTCGACGAAGAAGTTGCGGCGCACAAGATCATTGGCTGGCCGATTATCGGGGTCGCGCCTCGTCGTCGTGACGCTCCTGCGCCGGCTGGCGCCGACGAGACCTGCCGCGCTCATCAGGCGGGCCACACGCTTCTTGCCGATGGCCACTCCCTCGGCCTTGAACTCGGCATGGATCCGCGGTGCGCCATAGGTTTTGCGCGAGGCGGCATGGATCGTGCGGATCCTCCGGGTGAGGTCGAGGTCGGCTGTCGCCCGCGCCGAGGCGGGCCTGCCGCGCCAGGCGTAATAACCTGACGCGGAGACTTTGAAGACGTGGGCCATGGTCTTGATCGGGAAGACGGCCTGGTGCGCGCTCATGAACCGGAAAACCCGTTCGGGTTCGCCTTGCTCTCCCGCGCGAACCAGGCTGCCGCCTTTGACAGGATATCGCGCTCCTGGCGCAGGCGCTGGTTCTCACGGCGGAGGCGGATCAGCTCTTCGCGCTCCGCAGTCGTCGCACCGTCACTACGCTTGCCGGCGTCGCGATCAGCCTGACGGACCCAGTTCGCGATGGATTGCGCGGTCGGCTCGAACTCCCGCGACAGCTCTTCAGGCGTTCGCCCGGATCGGACCAACTCGACCATCTGCCGTCGGAACTCCGGCGGATATGCAGCTCGAAAACGCGGCATCGGACACTCCAGAAAATGACTTCAAAGGTGTCCACAAAACCGGGTCAACTCCAACTCCAGGCATATCGGCGAGGCGGCGCTGGAGCCCTCGGGCGCTTGGGCTCGCAACATGATTATGTCGAGCAGCCTGAAGTCCTTCGCGCGCCAGATGGCAGGCAGGCGTACCGACGACCCGGCATCTTCTGAACTGTGGAGGGGGCGGGGAGCGGCCACCGGGACAATCTGGGGCGCTCCGTGGCGGCCAGCGCTGCTACTGCGCAGGTTGCAGGTGGATATCGAAACTGCGTTCCAGAACAATCTTGCCTCCATGGATGACTGCGTACGTGGCTTGATAAAGGCCCTGTTCCCAACCCGCGGCAGGCTTCCTGGCGCCAGCATAAAGCAGGGTCTGAGCCTGATCCCGCTCAAGCGGCTTGGCTCGATTGTCGACAAGTGTTTGACCCGAGGGGTCTTTAAGGATCAATGATTGGACGTCGCCCTGCTTGAGGCCGATCCCCCGGACATAGGCGACAAGCGCGGGGCTGGCCAGATCGGGCTGCTGCTGCTGTACGTCTCCGGCTTCTAGCGCCGCCATAGGCACCGCAGCGGCGGCAAAACCCGAGTTAAGAATGGCCCGCGGCTTGTAGGCGAGCGAGGGACGAAGCGAACTTTGCCAGAGACTTTGGCCTTCTCCACACGAGCCAGGCGGGGAGCTATAGGCAAATGGGTCGGCCACTTGTCCGCGATGGCGGACTGTAAAATGGAGATGCGCATACTCGGTCAAGCCAGATAGGCCGATCTTCCCGATCGTTTGGCCGGCCTTCACGTGGTCACCCGCTTTCACACGCAGACTGCCCCGGGCCATATGGCAATACTGCGTTTGCCAGCCATCTGGATGTTCGATGATGATGGCATTGCCGCATTCGGTCCCCTTTACCGCGGCGGCCCTACCGGGCTCGCGCACGGATATATCCTCGACTCCGTCGCGGAGACGAAGAACCTGCCCGTCAGCGGCCGCCAGCACGTCAACGCCTGCTCGTTGTGCGGCCATCGTCGGTAAGCGGAAATCTGTCCCGTTGTGGCCGTCATAGCTCCGGCTACCGCATTGATAGTCCTTGGCCGAGGAACTGGGATCAGCGTCGACATAGTTTTGAATGAAGCAACTGCGCCCCACTTCGCATGCGACCGGAAGCGAGAAGCGCGGTAGCTCCTGGGCAGAGGCAACGCTTCCTGAGAAGAGCGCGATGAGCGGCGCGGCATTGCGGAAACAAAGGGCACTCAGCATGCGGTCAAAGGTCCTCGTTGGAAAAGCCAACCAAGCTCGACGCCGGAATCGAGCTGGCTGATTTCGACGATCTAATTCCCTGATTCGTCGATTGTTGGCTGAAAAGATGACGTGCCCCCATAGCGCGATTATCGGCTCGTTGACGTGTGGTTCTTTTTCAATCCTCCCCCGCATCAACATCCAATCTATCTCGGGGCAGGGATGGATCGGGTATTGCTGCCGCTTTCAGCATTGAAGTGGCTCATCGCGAGATTGAGGTCGAAGTTCAGCACGTCGAGCGCGAGATAGATACGATTGCTGATCGGCACCTCGCCCGACCAGCGTCTCACGTGTGCAAGAACGCCTTCGTCGCGTCGTGCATCTCACGTGCTCTCTCCGGCGACATGCTCAGTTTTGATCGCTGAACCATCACGCTTCATCGACCGGAGGCAACGGGCGGGCGCTATCAGAAAGCCGGCCGCGCAGGAACCCGCGCTAAATCGCCTCCTCCGCATCGGCCACAAGCATCGCCTGATCTTCGAGGAGAGCACGAATCGCCGCGCGCGCATCACCGCCAAATTCGGCCAGAACCTCATCAACTTCGGCCTGACGTGCCGCTTTATCGACAATTACCCGCCAGCGGAACTCCCGTGGGAGGAGCTGTTGCAATCTCGGCCGACGGCAGAGCGCGCCACGCTAACCCTGCCAGCGGCCTGCCCGCGTTGCTGGTGGTCACTACACGAGCGACGATTCAACGTGGATCGCTTCGAACGATTGAGACGCATGATAGCCTCCTGTGTGAAACGCAGGATATCACCAAAAGAGATAATTATGAAGCGATTTCAATAGGTTGAGCCAAGTTGCGTCGAGCCATTCGCTGACATTCAGAGGCATTCGCTGACAATACGAAAGAAGAGATCATGCGCCGTGCCGAACTGTCCCCCGCTGACCGGGCCAGCCAAACGGCCCGGCGCAACGCGATCAATTTGGAATTGCACCCCGAGACGGCGCATGGTGGAGATCGCCGATCCGATCGAGTGGACAACTTGTACACTCGGTCGTTCGCTGACGAAACCGCCGAGGCTACAGGCAAGGACGTCGTACAATTCGGCGTGACGCCGAACGCGGCGAAAAGGTCTGTGACGAAGCTCTGCGCCTCGTTCGTGGCGCAATCACGCCCTTGACGATACTGAGCGGCTGATGGTCACGAGTTCGGGTTGAGCCACGACCGGATCTGGACTGAGGATCGCTGGCTTCGGCTGGCGGAACCTTTCGTCACTAGCCGCGGCTCGACGCGCCAGGTCGATGAACGGCCGCTCGACGAAACGATGTAGGAGCGCTGATGCAGCAAGAGTTGTAGCCAGCACGAATACCGGAAAAAGGCCGAACCAAACCCAACCCGTCTTAGGTAGGAAAACTTGGCAAGCCATCGCGCCAATCATCACGATAGGGAAATGGCTGAGATAGATGCCGTAAGACCAGTCTCCGGCCCGGCTCGCTACCTTCGCGAACATGCCTTGAAATGAGGTCGTTCCGAGAGCAGAGGCCACAAGAAGCGTCGCGGGGCCGCCCCAAATGATCCAACGCCAAGATCCCGGATCACCGCGAAACGCGGCTAAGCTGAGCAACGCCGCCAGCACCAGTAGGAGCTTCATCACGCCGGGAAGAGCAAGCTTGCCGGAGCGGTGGAGCCCGTAAAGGCAAATCCCCGCAGCGAACTCCAGGATAATTGGGTCGGTCCAAAACTGCAGCGTCGGATTGGACGGATGCAACAGCGCTCCTAGCACAGCCAAGAGCACCAGCGTCACTACAATGATGACCAGCGCCTTCGCCCGCGGAAAGTAGAGTGCGGCTGCGAAGATCGCGTAGAAGGCCATTTCGTAGTTCAGTGTCCAGCCGATGGTCAGGATGGGAAATGTGAGCCCATCGGCATTCGCAACTGGCAGAAAAAGGAACGATGCCGCTACAGACGGCCACGAGGCATCGCTCCAAGCACGGCTACCGATCAGGCTAAAGGCGCAGATCATCACGCCCGTCATGAGCCAGTACATCGGCCCAACGCGCGCGACACGCCGCAGCAGGAAGCTTCGCCACGCGCCCGTTCTTCCGAAGAGAGAGTCGCCAGAATAGGCGATTATGAATCCCGAAATCACAAAGAAGATGTCGACGCCTGCGGAGAAGGGAAAGACCGCCATCGGCGCATCCTTCGGACCAAATCCCATGTAGCGGGTCGAGATTGCATTAGCGGTGTGTTCAGCGAGCACCAGGGTCGCGGCAAGGCCTCTCAAGCTTTGCAAGCCGTCGAATCGAATTGCAGAGGTCATGCCTTCGTTTGCCCCTCGTACGCGTGCTAGACGCACCGGAACATTCAGACACAGGTTTCGCAAGTTTTCGACACAATTTTGATGCTGCAGTCGCTCTGAAGGGCGCTTCGCTGCGCGGGAACCGGCGCGCGCGATGAGCGATCTGCTGCCGTCTCCGATAGGCCATGTGAGACTATGCCTTGCCCCCTGGCATCTGCCGGCGGGGTTTTTCTATTGCGGAACCCGTGGTGTCGCCACTCGTTCAATGAACACCTAACTGAGGAGGAAACCATGGACCATTCCAGGCACGCGCGTCTGTCCGTTAGCGCCGCATACCGCTCGATCTCGCTGACCAGCTGCGCCACGGCCGCGTCGCCGCGGTGCTGTTTGATGCCTCGGGCGCTCTCCTCTTTGGCGCCCTGCAGGCCGTAGAGCATCGCCCGCATCTTCTCCGGCTTCATGCCCGCGAGATAAGCGACCTCGCATTCGTGCTTCCACTCTTCCGAGCAGGTCGAGACCTCCCGGCCGGCGCGGCGGGCACGAGCAGGCGGCGAGCGCCAAAGCGGATTGTGACAGCTTGTAGGACTTGAGCATCTTCCTTTGCCACAATCTCGTCGTCGATTAGACGGGGCCGCCTGCAGCGACGCATCGATCGAGTGTCGCTCCGCTTCCGAGCGGAAGCTTATCCTCGCGAGCAAGACTGAGCCGTCTCCGAAGGTCCTGCGCGCATTTCTTTCGGACCGCGCCCGGGTGCCGCGCAGACTGCTCTGTTTGTGTGACAGCAATCGTTACGCGAAAGGTGGCGCAGGACGTTCCATCACCAGTACATCGCTTGAAAGCATAACTGTCACTGCCCGAGAACCCTGGGTTTGCGCGATATCTGACCCGAAGACTTTCGAATGAAAGGGTCCCCGATCGAGGGCCCGAAATCAACGAAGGCGGAGACAGGGTGGTGTTAGTAAGGCTGGAGACTGAATGTGTGCAGCGGCCGGTGTCGGTGACTGAGGATACCGTTGCCTCGTAGCCGAAGTTAAATCGAACCGGCTTTGAATTGCATCCGGCACTTACATCCTGAGCAATAATTACCGAGAGAGCGGCAAGCCAAAATCTATGCATAGCTCTTTACTCGCTAGTAGGTAGAAAATCTTAAAAGATCAATATCTTACCAATACGAGCTTGGCACGCAAAAATACAACATTACTTATGCACAACTGAGTTACCAGCGGCGCTCGATTCGATCGGCAAGTGACAGTTTGCAAGCGATAGATAGTTAAGATACGACATTCTAAGTCGCATATGGGACCGGATATTTCAAGTAGTTTCCAAATCACTCTATGTCATAGCTGCAGCAGCATTGGCTTTAGCTTCTCCGGTTTTTGCTCAAGAAGGCAGGACCGCGCACCAGGCTGGTATGGCCATTGCGAAAAAGCGTGGATACTCGAATACCACTTGCGATGCCGATGTTTTTGCGAGCTACGCCGCGAAGAATGCGCAAGGCCAGTGGAAAGCCCCGACCGGGAAGTCAGCAGTTGGCTACAAGAACGAGCAGCATGCAAAATGCGGCATTTCGATCTAAGCTGAGGGGACAACTCGACGAGTTCTGCCGCGCGTCGTGAGTTCGAGACAGCAGCGAGCAACAAGAACCCCGCTACATCAGCACTGACATCACGGACATCTAGAGCGTTTCCGGTTTAATCTGGGTCATATCCGGCGGCTTTCGGTCGGCGAGAAGAGGTCGACGATTGCGCCGACTGCGTCCCACAAGGCACTGATAGAGCGTTCTGCTCTGGCTCGCAGCATGGCCTTCAGCTTGGCGAAGGCATTCTCGATCGGATTCATGTCTGGGCTGTAGGGCGGCAGGAAGGACAGCGTCGCGCCTGCGCGCTCGATGGCTTCGCGGACGCCGGCCGGCTTGTGGGCGGGCAGATTGTCCATGATGACGATGTCCCCAGGCTTCAGTGTCGGGACCAGCACCTGCTCGACATAGGCGAGGAAGACGACGCCGTTCATGGCACCGTCGTAGACGAAGGGCGCCGTCATGCCGCCGAGACGCAGAGCTCCGGCGAAAGTGGTCGTTTTCCAATGGCCGTGAGGCACTCCGGCCCGGCAGCGTTCACCGCGCGGAGCCCGACCGCGCAGGCGGGCCATTTTGGTCGAGAGCCCGGTCTCGTCGATGAAGACAAGGCTCTGTGGATCGAGATCGGGCTGGGCCTCGAACCAGTCACGCCGCCGCTTCAGGACGTCGGGGCGCTCCTGCTCCAGTGCATGGGCGGACTTTATGGAATGGCTCGCCCCTTACCCTCGGCGCAAGATTGCGTCGGCCGCAAATGGCACGGAGGTGAGCCGATGAATGAGATCAGGGTTCTGGGAATCGATCTTGGCAAAGACGTTTGCAGCGTGGTCGGTTTCGACAGCGCGGGGCAGGTGCTGCTGCGTCGGCGGATGCGACGCGACAGTATCCTGAAGCTGGCGTCAGGAATGCCGAGCTGCGTCATGGCGATGGAAGCATGCTGCGGCGCCCATCATCTTGGCCGCCTGCTTCGCGAGCAGGGTCACGATGTGCGGCTGATGTCGCCAGAGTATGTTCGCCCGTACGTGAAGGCTCAGAAGAATGACGACCGTGACGCCGAGGCGATCGCGGAAGCGGCAACCCGCCCGACGATGCGCTTCGTCGATCTCAAGAGCGACGAGCAACTCGACATGCAGAGCCTGCATCGGGCGCGGGATCGGCTGGTTGGCGAGCGCACGACGCTGATCAATCAGTTGCGAGCGATCCTTCTGGAGCGCGGGATCGTGATGGCGAAGGGACGGCGCAAGCTCGAACTTCGACTGGATCAACTCCTTGCTGGCGAGGTGGCGATCAGCCGTCGGATCAGACAGCTCGTCGAGGACATGCGGGCCCAGTGGCGCGCCCTTGACGAGCGGATCGGCGCCTTCGATGCCGAGTTCGTTGCGATCGCGCGCGAGGATGCCGCAACGAAGCTCCTGGCGACGATCCCGGGGGTCGGCCCGTTGAATGCGACCGCCTTCGTCGCCTCGGTGGGAAGGGCGGAGACGTTTGGCCGGGGCCGGGATCTTGCCGCCTGGCTCGGCCTGGTACCTCGCCAGATGACGACCGGCGGCAGACCTAAGCTTCTCGGGATCAGCAAGCGCGGCAACGGCTACCTTCGCAGGATGCTGATCCACGGCGCGCGAGCGGCATTGCCGTCCCTGGCGAAGGGGCGGACGTTGCTCGGCGAATGGCTGCGGGGATTGCTCGCGCGAACGCATATCAACACCGCCGTGGTCGCGCTCGCGGCGAAGATGGCCAGGATCATCTGGGCCGTGTTGAGAAGCGGGCGCCCCTTCCAGGTGGAGGCGATGCCATCGGCTGGATGATCAGAGTTCGGCCTTAGGGGAGCGTCCTTCAGGCCAGCGTTGTCTGTGAGTGGATTGGAAAGATGGCCTGACAGTCGAACGGCGTGCCGTGATCCTGATCAAAAAAATGGCGTTAGACGCCGACGGCTTTATGAGGATCGGTACGCGCGAAAGCTCCATCTTGGCCGAGGCACGACCTCGAGACCGGATACGTTGGCGCAGACTGAAGAGCCGGAAAGAAATCCCTTGCAGGCGGGGCGAGCCATACGTTTTTTGAACGTCCAGCCTCGGCCTCCAAGCCAGGCGCTCAACGCGCTGCGGCGGATCGAGACGGTGCGTTCGCTCAGGAGCCGGGCCGCCATCTCGTGCAGCGTGATGTCCCGCTGTTCCTCGATCAGAGCGACGATGAAGGCCTCATGCGCATCAAGGCTCGACCCGCGACGCCTGCCTTGTACCCGCGCGGCCAATTCTCCCGTCCTGGCTCGCGCAATCCATCGGATCGCCGTCGAAATCCCGACCCCGAAACGGGACGCGGGCTGCCGAAGGATGACGGCCAGCGTTCGGCGATCGCGCCGAACAGGCTCGACCGTGCGTTCCATGCCGAGCGGCCGAACCAGCGCTGGATCGCCGATTTTACTTATGTCTGGACGGCAGAGGGCTGGCTCTATGTGGCGGCCGTGATCGACCTGTTCTCCCGCCGCGTCGTCGGCTGGTCGATGAAGGCCGAGATGACCGCGCAGCTCGTCACCGATGCGCTCGTGATGGCGATCTGGCGCCGCGGCAGGCCCGACGCGCTGCTGCATCACTCGGACCAGGGCAGCCAATACGCCAGCGAGCCGTTCCAGAGGCTGATGGCCGACAACGGCATCACCTGCTCGATGAGCCGCTCCGGCAACGTCTGGGACAATGCCGCCATGGAGAGCTTCTTCTCCTCGCTGAAGACCGAGCGGATCAGGGGCAAGACCTACCGGACGCGCGACGAGGCGCGGGCCGACGTGTTCGACTACATCGAGCGGTTCTACAAAGCCCTGCGCAGGCACTCGACCATCGGCTATCTCAGCCCGGTCGAGTTCGAAAAGAAGGTCGGATTTGGACGGTCCCCGGTTTCGTGGACAAAGCCGAGCCTCACGCCGACGCGCGTTCGAACGCTTCGGGACTGATGCCGCCGAGATGGCTGTGACGGC
>NZ_FOKP01000046.1 GCF_900112185.1 Allobosea sp. CRIB-10
CGTGAAGGGGTCGAGGGGCAAGATCTCGGCGGAGGAACCGGTCCCCGCGCGCGATCATGACCATGCCGTTCGAATGTTCGAGCGCTTCAAGCCGAGCCGCGCCGGCGTCGTCGCGTTCCGCCGCACCGGCGATCCCGCAACGGGAGAGTGGGAGGACGCCGTGATCATTGCCCGGCACGGGATCGTCTCGACCGAGGTTGATGCCATGACCGATGCCAGCGAAGAGGAGTTCGACAGCTGGGGCCTTGGCGAAGGCGCCTTCAAGGTCGCTTGAACTGTCGAGGGCGGCTGAAAAGCCGCCCTCAAGGCCTGGTTAAATCGCTCGACATCCAGAGGCACGAGACGTCGCCAACGGGACGATAGCAGAACAATCCGGACCAAACCGCCGTGTCCTCGACGAAAAGCATGGTTCCCTTGCTCACGACCCGGCACTTTCCGGCGATAACCGCAGCTCCAGCCAACTTTTTAAAGGCTTCGTGATCGCCAGAATTGGCAATCTTGGCTATCCGATCTTGGAGTTCTTTTTCCATACAGCCGAGCGCATCTCTCTTTGAGGGTTTGGCGGACTGCGCAAAGACAGTAGTGGCGGACAGGCACGTCGCGATCATCGCACCGACGACCCAACCAAACCCGATGTGACTTGTCTTCATATCTTCCCTCCAGCCCAAACGACCCGGCCGGCGATCTTGAGCGATCGCGCCTCCGGCTCCGAGAGCACCTCGGTCTCATAGCGCGGGTTGTCGCTGATCAGCGTCACCCGCCCTTCCATGCCGCGGCCAATGCGCTTGATCCGCACGTCGTTGTTGTGGACCACGACGAAGATCGCGTCGAGCCGAGGCCTCTGCCACCGGATATCCGCCAGGCAGATCGCGTCCTCCTTGATCGTCTCCGTCATGCTGTCCCCGCGCGAGTCGAGGAAGCGGGCGAACTCCACTGGAAGGTTGAGTTGGTCGAGCCAGCGGCGCGGAAACGGCAGGTGGTCCTTCGCGACCGGATTCGAGTTCTCAATGCCTGGGCCGGCGCTCGCGATGACTTCGAGCAGCGGGATGAACACGACGTCATCGTCGCCCTCAATTTCGGGCGATGCCCTCTGCTCGGAAAAATCCGGTCCCAACAACGGTGACCCATTCCCGCTAGCAAGCCAGTCCAAGGAGCGATTGGCCGCCTTTGCGAGAATCGCTGCTTGCCGAAAGGGGATGCGCGCCTTCCCAGCGATCCATTTGGATATCTGTTGAGTCGAGTAGCCCGTCAGTTCCGAAGCCCTTTGGCGCGTTCCGGCGGCCTCGACCACCTCCTTAAAGCGCTGCAGCAGAGCCTCATCGACCTCTTCGGCGTCTGAATCATCCGATCGTTTCGACATCAGGCTTGCCTATATCCAAAAAGATAGGTACGGTATCTTTCGTTACTCCGATGGTTAACAGAAAGCGGCCCGTGCCGCCAATTGGATAGCTGCGCATGCACCAAGCCGACATCCTTGCCGCTGTTCGAAAATCCAAGTTCCGTTTCCTGCCCGCGATTGGCGAGCGCTACGGCGTGTCCGATGTGGCTCTGCGCGCGGCGCTGCACCGCCCGCAACGCGGAGCTGAGAGGGCAATTTCTGAAGCGCTGCGCATCCCGCTTCATATCCTTTGGCCGGATCGTTGGGACGCGTCGGGCAAGCGCCTCGTCCGCCGCGGCCACAAGAGGGCCGCGTGATGGCTCTGTCGATCAAAGCAAACGTTGTCGCCGCGTTGCACGAGGCCGGCTTGAGTGCGGAGCGTGTCGCGATCGTGCTCGGCTGCTCCGCTTCAGAATGGAATACGGCGCTACACTGCAACGGCCGGGCGGTTCCGCGGGTCCAATCTGCGGTGGCCGCCCTGACCGGTCGCTCGCCAAATGAGCTTTGGCCAAACCACTACGACGGCTCGGGCGCTTTGCGGCCCGGCGTTGAGATCTATCGGCCCGGCAAGCCCAACAGCCGCAACCCCGAGCGAGCCTCGATCGAGCAGACCGTCGCGCTCCTGCGAGCGTGCGGCCATGGCTCCGCCATTCGCCTCATCCCGGTGGTCGTTCCGCGTTCGGCACGACCCCGCTCGCTTCCGCCGCTGATCTCTGTCCAGAAAGCCGCCTGATGCGCGACGCCTCCGCCTATCCCGATGCCAGCCGCGACGTCCTCGACATCTCGTCGCCTCCCTCGGCTCCCGACCACGAAATCGAGATCGAGATCGCCGCGATCGACGTCGTCGACCGGTTGCGCCTCGTCGATCGCGCCCACGTCGAGATGATCGCGGCCTCGGTGGCGGAGAGCTATCTGCACCAGCCAATCGCGGTGGCGACGACGCCGGCCGGCGGTAATCGTTACATCCTCGTCGATGGCGAGCACCGTCTCGAAGCCTTCAAACTGCTCGGCAGAACTAAGATCCCGGCTCGCATCCGCCCCCTGTCGCTGCAGGAGCGAGAGAGGCACGAGATCCATGCCAATCTGATCCGCAACGAGCTCACTGCGCTCGACCGGACCATCTTCGTCGGCCGGCTCGCCGACATGTTCGCCGCCGAGCACGCGGATGCGCGCAATGGCGGTGACCGCAAGTCGAAGAAATGGCGCGAGAAAAATCAGTTGGCCAACTTGGCCAACTGGTCGAGCTTCTCGAAGGAAGCCGCTCGCCGCACTGGTCTGGCCGAACGCTCGATCCGCCGCACCCGCGAGCTCGCCGCTGGGCTCTCCCCCGAAGCCGTCACGCTGATCCGCGGCACCAAGGTCGCCGACAATCAGGCCCAGCTGCAGGCGCTCGCCGCGCTTGATCCTGCTGATCAGGTGAAGGTCGCGCGCGAGATCGCCGAGGGGCGCGCCGCCAATCTCGCCAAGGCGAAAGTCTCGGCGGGCATGGTGCCGGCGGGCGGCGCCGTGCGTGAGGAGGATCAGCCTCTCGCCAAGCTTGAAGCGCTGCTTGCTCGCCTGTCGCCCGGCCAGCTGGAGGCGGCATACCGGATGATCCAGACCAAGGTCGTCGCAGCGAAAGCGCCGCAAACCAAGCCCGCCCGCGCCAAGAAGGGCGAAACGGCGTGAAACTCTGGCTGACCTCCTCCGAAATCGCCGATCTGGCGCTTCCGGGCATGCCGACCACGCGTCAGAACGTCGTCGAGCTCGCCAAGCGTGAGGATTGGGCGCGTTTCTCGGCCTTCTGCCGCCAGCGCGCCGGCCGGGGCGGAGGGCTCGAATACCATGTCAATCTGCTGCCGGTCGCAGCGCGCATCGCCTATTTCGGCGCCGAGGCGCCGGCTCCCGTCGCCGGCGAGGCGCTCCAGGCTGCGTCGGAGCCGGCCGCCGGCACCACCAGCGCCGCCACGCTGCAGCTCGACGCCCGCCTGGCCGTGCTCGGCGCGCTTCGAGCCTTCATCCGGTTGTCCGCGATGAAGCAGACGGTTGCGATCAGCTATTTCGTCGACCTCTACAACCTCGGCAGGGTCGAGATGCCGGCCTGGGCGGCCGCCATCCTGCCGCGCCTCTCGACCCGGACCGTCCTGCGCTGGCTCTCGGCTTCCCGCGAGGGCGAGACCGGCCGCCTCGCGGTCGATCGCGGCGCCGGCCGGCGCGGCCAGGGCGTGCTCGACAGTGCTTTTGACGGCGAGATCAAGCATTTCGCGCTCGCGGTGCACTCCTTCAACGAGCTCTACACCGCCCGCCAGATCCACGAGACGGTGCAGGGCGAATTCTCGGCCCGGCTCGCCGGCGAAGGGCTGGCTCTGCCCGGCCTGCGTGCCTTCGAGATTCGCTTCAAGGCCTGGAAACAGGAGTACGCCGCCGGGCTGCTGCGCATGATGGACCCTGACGGCTTCCGCTCGAAGATGCGGACCTCGGGCTCCTACGCCCATATGGCGCCGCATCTCAACGCCCTCTGGCAGATCGACGCCTCGCCGGTGGACGCGCTCTGCGTCGACGGCCGCCACTCGATCTATGTCTGCATCGACGTCTGGTCGCGACGGCTGGTCCTTTTCGTCTCGAAGACGCCGCGCTCCGAGGCCGTGCAGTTGCTGATGCGGAAGGCGATCCTCGCCTGGGGCGTGCCGGATGCGGTGAAGACCGATAACGGCAGCGATTTCGTCGCCCGCGCCACGGTCCGCCTTTTCGCCAAGCTGCAGGTCGAGGCCATCCGCTCGGATGCCTTCTCGCCCTGGCAGAAGGGCTACGTAGAGCGCCATATCCGCACCTTCCAGACCGATTGCGCCCGCATGCTGCCGGGCTTCGTCGGCCACAATGTCGCTCAGCGCAAGAAGATCGAGGGCCGCAAGGCCTTCAGCCAGCGCCTCGGCCAGGACGAGAACTCCGCCTTCAACGTCACGATGACCGGCGACGATTTGCAGGTGATCGTCGATCGCTGGGCCGACGAGATCTATGCGCAGCGCGAGCATGGCGGGCTCGGCAGGATCACGCCCTTCGCGCGCGCCGCGAGCTCGCTGCGGCCGATCCGCACTGTCGATGCCGATGCGCTCGCCATCCTTCTGATGCAGGCGCCGGACGCGCGCGGCTTGCGCACCGTCACCAAGCAGGGCGTCCGCGTCGCCGGCTGGCACTATCTCACGCCCGGAATCCTACCTGGCACGGAGGTCTTCGTCCGGCTCGATCCCGCCGACAAGGGCACGATCTGGCTCTTCGACGCCGAGGGCGACCAGTTGCTGGGTCGTGGCGTCAATGCCGAGCTTTCCGGCGTCGATCCGGCCGCGCTGCTGGCCCAGACCAGGGCGGCGCAGCGGGCGGCGATCGACGAGCAGATGGCCGAGGTGCGCACGCTGACGAAGAAGCGGGTCACCGAGCGCACCGTGCTCGACGGCCGGTTGGCCGAGGCGGCGATCGCCAGCGGCAAGCTCGTCGCCTTCCCGGCACGTTCCGATATCCACACCACGCCAGCGCTCGATGCCGGCTTCGAGGCGGCGGCGATCCGCCGCGGCGATCGCTTCGCGCCGGTACCGGTCGATGCGGCCATCCACGCGCAGATCGAGGCCGATCTGACTGTGGCCGAGGCGCCGAACATCACTCCGCTGCGAGCCGCCGAGACGCCCCACCAACGCTATCGCCGCGCCCGCGAGCTTGAGACGCGCATGGCGGACGGCGTCGAGCTGGCGACGGCGGACGCCGTTTGGCTCGGTGGCTACCGGAACACGCCCGAATACCGGGCTCACGCGACGATCGAAGCGGATTTCGGCGAGGCGGCGTTGCGTTGAGCCGCCGGAAAAAGGGCCCGCCGCTGCAACGGCGAGCCCTTCGAGAAGATGAGAATACAGAGGATCAAAGATGCAAGAGAAAGAAAAGCAGCGCTTCGCCCCGCTCAAGAATGTGACCGCCCTTTGGACGCTGGTCAACCGTCTGCAACAGCGCAACGACGACTTGCCCGGCTTCGGCGTCTTCCATGGCCCTCCGGGCTTCGGCAAGACCAAGGCGGCGATCTATGTCCACAACAAGTGCCAGGCGCCGATCCTGACCATCGGGGAGAGCTGGACCCGCAAGAAGTTCCTCCAGAAGCTCCTGGAAGAACTTCACGAGAGCAAGACCAAAGGAACGGTTGCCGATCTCACCGAGAAGGCGATCCTCCGGCTTGGCGAGAACATAGATCGCCCGCTCCTGATCGACGAGGCCGACAAGGCTATCGACAAGGGCTGGATCGAGCTGATCCGCGAGCTCCAGGACAACAGCAACACGCCGATCATCCTAATCGGCGAGGAAGAGCTCGTCTCCAAGCTTAAACCGACGCCACGCGTGCATGATCGCGTGCTCGACTGGGTTCCGGCGCAGCCTTGCGATCTGGATGATACGCGCAAGCTCGCCACGGCCTACGCGCCGCAGCTGCAGATCGCCGACGATCTGCTGGAGCTGGTGCGGATCGAAAGCGGCGGCGTCGCGCGGCGAATCTCGACGACGGTTTCCCACATCCAGGAGTTCGCTCAGACGGCCGGTCTGACGAGTCTGAACCGCTCGAACTATGGCGGCCGGATGCACACCGGCAGGGCGCCTGCCGTGCGTTACGAAGATGATATCCGCAAGCTCGTTCTCGCGGCGAGGGCTGCGTGATGGTCAGCGCCGCCCGCCTTCCCGACGACGCGCGCGCCATCGCCTGGCGGACGATGCGCGTCCTCAGTGCCGAATATGGCCAGTTCACCGTGGCGACGATCGCCGCTCTGGCGCCGGCCGCTTATCCGCCGATCGCCGAATGGGTGCAGTGGCTCCATCGCGAGCGCGTGCTCGACATCGTCGGCTCCGGCACATACGGCCCGACTTACGCCGTCCAGGTGCAGGGCGATGCCCCGCCGCTCGGCCGCATGACCAATGGCCGCGGCGCCCAGCAGCAGCGCCAGATCTGGGCTGCGATGCGCAAGATGCGCAGCTGGAAGCCCGACGGCCTCGCCGATGCCGCCTCGACAGAGGAATGCGAGGTCACCGCGCATGCCGTGCGGACCTATAGCCGCTCCCTCCAGAAGGCTGGCCTGGTCGAGGATCGCGGCGGCCTCTGGCGCCTGAAGCCTTCTGCCGACACCGGGCCGCGCGCGCCTGTGGTCGGAACGGCTTTCGTCTTCGATCTCAACAGCGGCAAAACCGTTAACGTTACCGATCCGGAAACGCCTCGGAGGGCCGCATGAGCGCTCCGAAGGTCGACCAGATCGAGCGCGCCCGCCGCGGCTGGGGTGAAACGATGCCGCCCGAGATCCGGGCGCTCGCCGAAGCCTGCAAGGCCGAGAGCTCGCGGCGTGTCGCCAAACGCATAGGCTACTCCGACGCGACCGTCTCTTTCGCGCTCGCCAACAAGTATCAGAATGGCGACCTGCCCAAGCTCTTCGCCCGCATCCGCGGCGCGCTCATGGGCGAGACGGTCGAGTGCCCGATCCTCGGCGAGATCACCAAGGATCAGTGCCTGGACAACCAGGGCAAGCCTTTCAGCACCGCCAATCCTGCGCGCGCGCGGCTCTATCGCGCCTGCCGCCGCTGCCCCAACCGCCAGCAGAAGGACGTCGCCTGATGATCCGGTCCGGTGCCAAGCTCGCATTTCTCACCATGGTTCCGCTGGGTGGCTGGTTCGCCGGCGTGACGCTGCAATACGTCAAGCAATGGGAGGTCTACGCCTTCTTCCTGCTCGCCGGCGTCGCCCTTAGCCTGGTCGGCTGCTTCGCCTTCGCCGACCTGGAACGCGACGAGGCCGAACGCCATGGCCGCAATCTCGGCCGGGCGCCGTCCCTGCCGGGCCGGGAGGGCTGACCATGCAGGCGAAGCCTCTCTCCCTCGATCTGCGCGATATCGCCCAGCTGCTGCGCGAGCATTGGCGCCGCAGTGTCGATCTGCCGGTCGACAACTGCCTCCGGCTCGCCGAGCTCGTCTCGCTGGCGGCCCGCAAGGCCGACGAGCTGCAGGCCTGTGCCGGCGATGTCGAGGAGCTCGAAGACGAGCTGCTGCTTGTCGCCGGCGCCGCCGAGCCCGAGCCGGCGCCCTCCTATCAGGCCGCGCTGAAGGCGCAGCAGGCCGAGCTCCAGCGCCAGCTGGACGGCGGCGGGCCGGTGCATGTCTCGCGTCCCGGCCTCGCCGCCCTCGCCATGCCGATCGGCGAGACGAACGTCGTCAGCTTTCCGCGCGCCCCGCACCCGTCCCTCGATGGCGGAGGCGACGCGGCATGAGCGAGCGTCACGTCACCTTCGACATGATCGTCCAGGCGGTCGGCGCCGTCGCCGGCGTCAGCCGCCATGAAATCATGGCTGCCGGCCGCACCACGGATGAGCGTGCCCATCTCCGCTTCGCCTGCTGGTGGCTCGCCGACAAGATGACGGCGCTGGGCCTGACCACGATCGGCCGCCTCTCCGGCGATCGCGACCACTCCACCATCGTCCATGGCCTGCGCCGGGCCGAGGAGCTGCGGGCGTCCAGCGAGAGCTTCCGGCTCTCGACCGACGCGCTGCTCGGCACGCTGCAGGCGCTGGAGCGCGCCGGCCTGCTGCGCTTCGCCGCCTCGATCGACCCGCTCGCCGCCGCTCGCCGCGTGCTCTCGGCACCCGAGCGCGAGGCCGTCCGCGTCTCGATCTACGAGATCGTCGCCATGTCCAGGCTCATCGTCGAGCAGGCCGATGGCGAGCCGTCAGAACCCAACCAGGAGACCGAACATGCAGCGTGAGATTGCCGCATCGCGCGAGATTGCTGGCAAGGCCATCTATGCCGCCCTAGCGAAAGCTGAATTCGCGCCGTCGCGCATCGTCCCATGGGGCGAGCTCGACCAAGAGGACCGCGAGCGCTGGTGCGCCGCCGGCGAGGATATGTTGACGGAACTCGGCCTCGCTGCCCTCGCCGCGGACGTCTTCGGCAAGCAGCAGGCGATGAAGGCCGGCGTCATCGAGGTCGGCGGCGAGAAATTCATGCGCGATGCCAGGGGCAACCTGATGGCCCACGGCACGATCAAAGCGCAGCGTCAGCTCGAAGACGAGATGGTGCGCAAGGTCATGTTCTACGCCCGCGCCCTGTCCGATCAGATCCGGCGCTTCAAAGGCCACACCTTCGAGGATCTCGCCGCATTCCAGTCGCTGCTGGAGCAGCAGTACGGCGTGCCGCCGAGCGACGGCAAGGGCAACTGCACCTACACCTCCTATGACGACACCTTGAAGGTCGAGGTGAAGATCGCCGACCAGATCGCGTTCGGTCCGGAACTGCAGGCCGCGAAGCGCCTGGTCGACGAGTGCCTCAAAGAGTGGGGCGCCGACAGCCACGAGGCCCTGCGCTCGCTGGTGAACCGCGTCTTCAGCGTCGAGAAGGAAGGCCAGATCAACCGCGGCGAGCTGTTCTCGATGCTCGCCATGGAGATCGCCGACGAGCGCTGGCAGCGCGCCATGGACGCGATCCGCGACTCCATCCGCGTGATCGGCACCAAGGCCTATCTGCGCTTCCGGTTCAGGAATGCGGACGGCGCCTGGTCGACAATCTCCCTCAACGTTGCATCGGCGTGAGGGTGCGATGAGCGACAGCACCTCATCCTGCAACTGCATCGACGTCGTCGATGCGAAGCTCGCCGAGCGCAACACGCGCCTGGTGCGAGCCATCACCCTGCGGCCGTTCGGGACCCACCTCATGATCGCGACCGAGATCATCGAGAAGAAGCGCGGCGCCCGCGCCGTCGGGATGTTCCCGACGTTCTGCCCCTTCTGCGGCGTCGCCTACGAGCCGGCGGCGCAGCCCGAGACCGCGGAGGCCAACTGACATGGCAGCCGCGCCGCAATACTGCGCCGTCACGATCCGCGGCGAGCATTTCCTCCTTCGACTGAAGGAGGGCATGCGCGTTCTAGAAATCCTCTCCCGCGCTGTCCCGCTTGAGCGCACCTACACCGCGCAGCGGCCGCATTGGCGCATCAGCGAGGCCGAGGCTTGCAAGGTCGAGATCGAAACCCTTCGAGGCGGTGACGTCGACCTCGGCCCCACTGCGAGCCATCGCGCGGCGGGCCGGGCTCGCCTTATCGAACAGGGAGGCCGCTGACATGTGGCTTCGCGGCAGCACCTTCAGCCATGTGCCGGCGCCGGTCGATGACTTCGCGAGGGAGGCCCTCATTGAGGTCCGGACCTTCGATCACGAGCAGGGCGAGCTCTGCTTCAAGGCCCGCGTCGTCAGCCGGTCCAGCGTCTCGCATCTGCGCGTCCGCGCCGATGACGGGCTGATCTTCATCGTGCCGGCGGCCGACTGCCGGCTGCTAGATCCGGAGCGCTGACCATGCGCCGCTTTACCGAGCAGGAAGAGCGCGCGCTGGTGAAGCTGAACCTGCTCGCCAGCAACTTCAGCACGCTCGACATCACCCGCGACCGCCCCTCGACCTATCAGCGTCTCGCCGATCGCGGGCTCGCGGTGATCGAGCAAGCCCGCTGCCGCAAGCGGGCGCGTCTCACCAGCACCGGCCGGTATTTCGCCGAGCTCGTCGCCGCAAAGGCGGCTCGCGAGGCCGCGGCCACCGCTCACATTTCGAGGCGGGCATGAGGGCGCTCATCGCCTGTGAGCGCTCCGGGATCGTCCGCCGGGCATTTGCCGCTCGCGGGCACGATGCCTGGTCGTGCGATCTCGTTCCGGCGGATGACGGCAGCAATCGCCACTACGTCGGCGACGCGCGCGATCTGCTCGATGATCGCTGGGACTTGCTGATCGTCGCCCACCCGCCCTGCACCCGCCTGTGCAACAGCGGTGTTCGCTGGCTCTCGACCCCGCCCCCCGGCCGCTCGCTCGACGATATGTGGCGTGAGCTCGATGAGGGCGCCGCGCTCTTCTCGGCCTTCTGGAACGCGCCGATCGAGCGCATCTGTGTCGAAAACCCGGTGATGCACCGGCACGCCAAGCTCCGGATCGCGAATTATCGCGAGCCGGCCCAGAGCGTGCAGCCATGGCAGTTCGGCCATGGCGAGGTGAAGCGCACCTGCTTCTGGCTGAAGAACCTGCCGCCGCTCCAGCCCACGCTGATCGTTCCGGGTCGTGAAGCGCGTGTGCACCGTCACACCGGCTGGGGCCGTCGCGGCCTCGATCGAGGGCGCGAGCGCTCGCGCTTCTTCGCCGGCATCGCCGACGCCATGGCGAACCAATGGGGCGATCTGGATGGCCTCAGCCCGTTCCAACGCGAACTTTTCGAGGTGACGGCATGATTGCCCAACGCTTCTCCTTCGACCAGCTCGCGGCGGCGGCCGAGCGCGAGGTTCGCTTTCGCGAGCGTGTCTACGCCCGCCGTGTCCAGGACCGGAAGATGACCCGGGAGAAGGCCGCCGACGAGATCGCCATGATGAAGGCGATCGCCGAGCACCTGCGCCTTCAGGCCGACCGTGACAGCCTGTTCGGGAGGCCGGCATGACCGACACCCCGAAGAAGATCTCGCTGCGCCAGCAGATCGAGGCGGTCCGCTTCGCCGAGACCCGCCAGCGCACTCTCATTGGCGGCGACACCCTGCGCGAGCTGCGCCCGCCCCGCGAGGCGGAATACGACATGCAGCGCCTCGGTTCCGCCGCCCGCACGCTCGAATGGCTGCAGCAGCACGAGGACGAGATCCGCGCCTTCCTGACCCTGCCGGCAGATGCCCGCGAGGCCGTGCTCCGCCATGGCATGACGATGGGTCAGATGTGCCTGGAGCTGGCGAAGCGCGAGGCGATCGCCAAGGCGGGAGGCCCTGTTCGCTGATGGTCGCCTATTCCTTCAACAAGCGCTTCGTCGAGCCGATCGCGACCGGCCACCCCGCCACCGGCGTCGTCAAGCGCCAGACCATTCGCGCCGATCGCGCGCGCCATGCCCGTCCGGGTGAGCTGCTGCAGATCTACCAGGGCATGCGGACGAAACACTGCCACAAGATCATCGCCGATCCCGTCTGCGTCGCGGTCGAGCCGGTCCGGATGGCGCTCGCCGGCATGTGCTACGTCCATTTCCTCGGCCGCGACCAGTTCTTTCATGTGCCGCGCCAGCTCGACGATTTCGCGCGCCGCGACGGCTTCCTTCATTGGGCCGAGCTGCAGGCGTTCTGGCACGCCGCACATCCCGAGTCCTCCGACCCGGAGGCGCGCTTCACCGGCGTGCTGATCTGCTGGGAGCCGGCGCGATGACCTGGCGCTTCGGCTCTCTCACTCCGATGTCGTTCGACTTCGTCATGGTCGATTTCCCATGGCGCTTCGAGGCATGGGGCACGGCCGGCAAGAACCGAAAGTCGCCCGAGGCGCACTACAAGACACTCTCGATCGAGCAGTGCGCAGCCTTCCCGATCGCGGATCTCGGCCGCGGCGATGCTCTGTTCTGGGTCTGGGCGACGCACCCCATGATCGACCAGCAGGTCGCGCTCTGCCGCCGGCTAAACCTCAACTTCGTCACCACCGGCGTCTGGGTGAAGACGACGGTGAACGGCAAGCTCGGCTTCGGCACGGGCTATCGCCTGCGCTGCGCCTCGGAGCCTTTCATCATCTGCACGCTCGGCCGGCCCGAGTCGGTGCGGAACATTCGCACCGCCTTCCTGGCGCCGATCGGGCGACACAGCGAGAAACCGGCCGAGGCCTATGACATCGCCGAGCGGATGATGCCGCAGGCGCTGCGCCGCGCCGACATTTTCTCGCGGCGCACCAGGCCGGGCTGGACCGCCTGGGGCGACGAGGCCGGCAAGTTCGACAGCGAGGCCGCCTGACCATGACGCAGCGCCCGCAATCATGGCGAGACTTGAACGCCGACGAGCTCCGGCAGCTTCTGGAATGGCGCGAGCCATTGTTCACCGTCGCGGATTTGCTCTTCGCGCAATGGCTGTTCGCAGGAAAGAAGACCGACGCAGCCCGAACAGCGGAAATTGAGGCGGAGTCCGCCTATCTCGATGCTTGGCAGGCCTGGATCAACATCCGCACCGGCAAGACGCTCCTACCCAGCGAGGCGGCCGAGAAGCGCCGCGATCGCTGTCGCATTCGAGTAGCCCGTGCCGAGCGCGAGCAGGAGCGGCTCTATGCCGCCTACCGCGCTGCCGCGGAGGCCGCCTGAGCCATGTCGCGCTTCTTCGGCTCTCGCCCAGCCCCGTCCGATGCCGCGCCGTTGATGGCGCTGCTCGCGCGCGCCGAGCTCGCCGAGATCAACGAGAAGCGCCAGCGGCTGATGTCGGTGATCGAAGGCGTGAAGCCGCGCCGGTCGACCGTCCTTGAAACCGAGTTGAAGCGTCTCACCCGCCGGGCGGTCGAGCTGCAGGGCGTGATCAGAAAGGCCGGTCTATGAGCCATCCCGGCATGCTCGCCAAGATCCACATCGCCAGGAAGGATCTGTCGCTCGACGAGGACGCCTATCGCGGCCTGCTCCGGCGCGTCGCCGGCGTCGCGAGTTCGCGCGATCTCTCCGACAGCCAGGCCGACGCCGTCCTCGCCGAGCTGAAGCGCCTGGGCTGGAAGCCGAAGGCCGCGACCAGGGCGCCGGCGGAGCGCGCGGATCTGCGCATGGTCTATGCGCTCTGGGGCGCGCTCCATGCCGGCCCGCTCGATCGCGAGGCCCTGCGCAAATGGGTCCAGCAGCGCTTTTCGGTCTCGGCGCCGGAGTTCCTGAAGCCCGCACAGACGCGCGAGGCGATCGAGCAGCTCAAAGCCTGGCAAAAGCGCCTGAAGGACCCGGCCCGATGATCCGCGTCACCGACCACGCCCTGGTCCGCTTCCTGCAGCGCTCCGGCGCCGCCGATGTCGAGCAGCTGCGCTGGACGATCGCCGCGGGCCTGGAGCGCGGCCGCCGCGCCGCGGAGCGCATCGGCCTTGTCGACTATGTCATCGTCGCGGACGGGTTGAAGTTCGTCGTCGAGGCCGGCGTCGTCGTCACCGTGCTCGATCCCGGCATGCGCGCCAAGCAACGGATGCGCCGGCGATGACGCGCCGCGGCTGGCCAGACCTGCCGGCTCTGCTCGCTGAGATCGCCGATGTCGTCGGCATCGACGCGGCGCTGGCGATCGCCGAGGCCAAGGGCGGGCAGGCGGTCTCGATCCCCTCGCGCATGGCCGATGATCATTGGCTGGTGCGGGCGATCGGCCGCGACAAGGCCTTGGCGCTCTCGCATCATTTCGGCTCGGGCGTGCGCCGGGTGCAGCTGGAGGTCCCGCTCGGGCCGAGCGGCTCCTATCTCGCCGACCGCCGCCGCCGCGCCCGCCTGGTCCGCGAGGCGCTGGCCGAGGGCACGACGGCCAACGAGGCCGCGCGCCGCGCCGGCATCACCCGGCGCAGCGTCCACCGCCAGAAGGCCCGC